>JACKBC010000001.1 GCA_020634755.1 Caldilineaceae bacterium
AGCGGCGCCAAAATCAACACCACCGAGGATCGCGCCGTGCTGCATATCGCGCTGCGCAATCGCAGCAACCGCCCCATTCTGGTCGATGGCCAGGACGTCATGCCAGAGGTCAATGCGGTGCTGGCCCGAATGCGGCGCTTTAGCGAAGCCGTCCGCTCCGGTGCGTGGACTGGCTACAGCGGCCAGCCCATAACTGATATTGTCAACATCGGCATTGGCGGTTCGGACTTGGGCCCCAAAATGGTAACCCAGGCGCTGGCGCACTATGCCCAGCCGGGGCTACACGTTCACTTTGTCTCTAACGTGGATGGCACAGATATTGCCGAAACGCTCAAACTGGTCCGCCCCGAAACGACGCTCTTTTTGGTGGCGTCCAAAACGTTTACCACGCAGGAGACCATGACCAATGCGCACACGGCGCGGGCCTGGTTTTTGCAGGCCGCCAGTGATGAAAAAGCCGTGGCCAAACACTTTGCGGCGCTCTCGACCAATGCCCAAGGCGTGGCCGACTTTGGCATCGATACGGCAAACATGTTTGAGTTTTGGGACTGGGTGGGGGGCCGCTATTCGCTCTGGTCGGCCATTGGTCTGTCGATTGCGCTTTACATTGGCATGGACAACTTTGAGGCGCTGCTGGGCGGGGCGCATAAAGTGGATGAATATTTCCGCAGCGCGCCGCTGGCCGAAAATATTCCGGTGATTATGGGGCTGCTGGGCATCTGGTACAACAACTTTTGGGATGCACAAAGTCATGCCATTCTGCCCTATGACCAATATCTAGTTTACTTTGCCGATTACTTCCAGCAGGGCGATATGGAGAGCAACGGCAAGCATGTGGACAAAAGCGGCGCCGGCGTCGATTATAGCACCGGCCCCATAATCTGGGGCCAGCCTGGCACCAATGGCCAGCACGCCTTCTATCAGCTCATCCACCAGGGAACCAAGCTCATCCCGTGTGATTTTCTGGCCCCGGCGCAGAGCCTCAACCCTCTGGGCCAGCATCACCCGATTCTGCTCTCCAACTTCTTTGCGCAAACCGAGGCGCTGATGAAGGGAAGAACGCCCGAGGAAGCGCGCGCCGAGTTGATGAGCGAAGGCGTAAGCGGCGATCAGTTGGCGCTGCTGACGGCGGCCAAAACGTTTGAGGGCAACAAGCCGACCAACTCATTCCTCTTTCAAAAGCTGACGCCGGAAACGCTGGGCAGCTTAATCGCGCTCTATGAACACAAGATATTCACCCAGGGCGCCATTTGGAACATTAACTCGTTTGACCAGATGGGGGTCGAACTGGGCAAGCAGTTGGCCAAAGCCATCCTGCCCGAATTGAAGGGGAATGCCGAAGTAGAAACGCACGATTCATCTACGAATGGGTTGATCAACTATTACAAAAAGATAAGATAAGCTGTAAGCGAACTTGCTCTGGCTACAGCCCACCGTATAAAATTGCGGCATGGACGTTGCCTACCAACTTCAAAACATTACATTTGAATGGGATGAAAATAAGGCCCAAAGTAATAGTCAAAAACATGACATCAACTCAATACTCCGTGAAATTCGGGCGGAAACAGTTAGGTAAGGTGTAACTTTCGTCATGCAACAGATCTCTGCTCCCGCCGCTATGGCGCGCTCGCTATGCCCCAAGTGCCGAGAAGGGGCCGTTTTTAGCAGCTTTCTCAAAATGAATAAAACTTGCCCCGTCTGCGGCACCCAGTTTGAACGCGAACATGGTTACTTCCTCATGGCCATCTTTATTGGCTACTTGCTCAACGCATTTGTCTTTGCACCTTTTGTGCTCTATTTTTACTTTAACGACCGCCTGGGGCAAGCGGTCATTCCGCTGATGATCGCCATCATCATCTGCATCCCCATTACCTTTCGCTATTCACGCATGGTTTGGCTCTATTTGGATCAGGCGCTGGATCCGCGGCAATAAAGCAAATGAAGACGTAAATCATCGCCATCCCGTGCGTTGCGCTAACCACGCCCGCGCCACCTCACCCAGCGCGGCCTGAAATGCACGCAGCGTAGGCAACCCTGGCGGTGGCGCCTGTACGGCGCGATGCGTGAAGCGCCTTGCGCTGGTGGTGGTTGCGAAATGGTTTTCTCGCGTGGCTGGCAGATGGTTGGTTTGTGTAAAAAAGGGCGCGTACGCAGATTTCTGTGCATGACCGGCATCTCTGCGATGCCGGTCATGGTGAATTTACTATGCAGGCGTAAATTGGAGTAAACAGACGCTGTGGACCGGCAGCGTCACTTTTACTTCACATTCGCCGTTGACGCTCTGCACGGTGGATAGACGCTCGGTTTTCAACTTGCCCGCCCGCTTGAGCTCTTGCAGTTGTACTTCGGTGGGGCTCTGCGGCTGCCCCATTTGCAGCCAGGCCGAATAGGCGTTACTGTGGCCCTCAGCCACCAGCGAGTAGGCCACGCCATAGCTTTGGTCCACTGGTAAACTCGTCAGCCGCACGCTGACTTCGGTGGTTCCCTTTACATCCCAATCGTCGTGGTGACTGCTCAGGAAAACCTGGATGGCTTCGCTCTCATTGATGGCGGCAATACCGGCAATATCGGGCGGCACATCTTCGCTATCGCCGCCCCCTTGCGCCAGCGGGTCGCGCGCGGCGTCGCTCTCAAGCTGCAAACGCGCGCCGCCCAGCTTGGCCAACATGCGGAAGACGTTGAGCACCGCTTTGTCGATGCCATTGGTGCTGAGCGTGCGAAAGCCCTCAAAATAGTCGCGCCCCTCAAACTCAAAGGCCCAGGTTAACATGCCATCAATGCGCAGATTGTTGGTGGCCCGCAGATCAATAAGCTTGTTAACCGTACAGGCTACGTATGAGGCATAATATTCGCTATTGCGGTAGAAGAGGTTGGCATTATCGCGAACGGTGCCGGCGGCCCAACCATCCGGATCGCACTCGGTGATCATCACTTCGCGCCCGGCAAATTCGGGAAAGTCGGCGGCCACGTTGAGGCTCACCGCCACGTTGCCCACCACGGTGTGCATGGTCGGCGTCTGCTTGACCGCTTCGGCGTTGGCGCGATAGCCGCCTCCTTTGGCGTGAAAGCTGATATAGTCGAGCCGCGTGCCGCGCTGGCCAGTGACGGCGTTTGTACCGCGGGCACAATGTTCTAAGAAATCGCGCAGAAAGCCGTACGATTCGGGACGGCTCATGCCGCTGGTGGTGCTTGGTCCACCCACTTTGGCTAACGGAATGGCCGCAGTCAGCCCAGCCACCGTGTAGTCATACAGGCGGCAATATTCAGCCGTACTGCCCGCCCAATAGAAGATGTCTGGCTCGTTCCACAGCTCCCAATACCACTTACTCACTTCACCCAGGCCGTAGCGCGCCACACAGTGCTTGCCCAGCGCGTGCATCAGCTCCATCCAGCGGCCATAATCCTTGGGCGGAAAGCGCCAGCCGCCGTGCCGTGGGTCGCTATACGGCGTACCTACCGGCGCCGTGGTCAACGCTTCTGGCATAAAGCCGATCTCCACAAACGGAATGCAGCCCACTTCCATATAGGTGTCGAGGATGCGATCGATGAGCGTCCAGTCGTAAACCGGCTCGCCATGCTCGTCCTCGGTATAGACATTGGTGGAGCCCCACTTGAGGCTGGGCGCGCCGTCGCCCGTACACAGGATAAAGTGGCAGCGGATGTAATAGGGCGCGTCGGACATGCGCCCCAACTTGGCCAACAGCTCGCGGCCATCGTGCATGTAGGTGTAATTGGGCTCGTCATAGCCCACATAGCGCCAGATGCGGCGCAACGGCGTGCGTCGATCGGCGTGGATGGTGATTTGCGCTTGTGACATGGTGTATTAGTCCTGATTGATTGTGTGTAATTAGGCCATCTTTATTGAGCCGCCCACGCGGTTATGCTAAAATCATGGTAATATCAACGTAGCTATATCGGTGTTGCCAGAGCCTGTCGAAGGCAACCCTGGGCTTCGACAGGCTCTGCCTTCAAGGCTTCTATAGCTACAATCGTTTTTGTACAATGTCGAACTCAGTATAATACCGCGAACCGCATAAGAAAAGATTGACGTGCATAGCCGAAAAGAGCAGCGCCGGCGCGCGTTACAGCGCCACATTTTGCATATTGAATCGAACCTGAATCGCCTGCAACAGCAGAGCGTGCGCTGGTCTTGGGCGCGCGGGGTAAGCTTTTTGGCCGCCATCGTACTCAGCAGTGTGGCGCTTTTCAGCGTGGGGGCCTGGCTGTTTTGGCTCTGTTTATTCAGCTTGGGTGCGCTCTTTATTGGCTGCATTATTGTGCATGGCCGCTATGAGCAGAGCATTGTGCGCCACACGCTGTGGCGGCAGATCCAACAAGAGCAGATGGCCCGCATGCAGCTGGACTGGTCCGCCATCCCGCCGGCAACTTACGCCGCACCCGACTATACCCACCCATTTGAGGCAGATCTGGATCTGGTGGGGGAACGCTCGCTGCATCGGCTCATGGATGTGGCGGCCACGGCAGAAGGATGCGCCAAGCTGCGCGGCTGGCTCAACAACGTCGAGCCCGATCGAGCTGCCATTTTACAGCGCCAGCAGCTTGTGCGGGAATGGTTGCCGCTGGCGCGCTTGCGCACCAAACTGATGCTGCATGGCCGGCTGGCTGCCGCCGCTGTCGCCCGCCAAAGCGGCGGCGGTGCTCCGCTGGAATCCGCACCGCAAACGCCGCCCAAATGGCAGACCACCCAATTGCTCTCCTGGTTTACGCAAGAAGCCGCCGATGGTGCAGCGCTGTATCGATGGCTGCTCCTTCTGGGCACGCTGGCCGGCGTCAACGCGCTGCTCTTTCTGTTCTCTTGGTGGACGAGCGCACCCGCTTTCTGGCTCTATACATTTGGCGTTTACGTGCTGCTTTCGCTTTATGCAGGCGCCAGAGCGGCCAGCAGCGGCGGTGAAAAAGATCTTTTTCGCCAAGCCGCCCAGCTTCAGGAGATGCTGACTCGGCTCACCGATGTATTCCAACAAATCGAAACATTTTCATTCCACAGCAAACCTCATCTGGCCGCGCTCTGTGAGCCCATTACCCAGGCTGCGCAGCGCCCGTCCCGCTATCTGCGCCAGCTCGCTTGGATCACCAGCGCCACCGCCGTGCGCGGCAACCCGTTTATTGGGCTGGCGCTCAACGCCCTTGTCCCGTGGGATATTTATTTTGCCTGGCGCTTGCTCCAGTGCAAAACCGGCATGGGGCATCACATGCCGCGCTGGCTGGCCGTGTGGCATGAGTTGGAGGCGCTCAACGGGCTGGCCAACTTGGGCTATCTCAACCCGCATTACGCCTTCCCCACGCTGGCAGAGACGCCCCTTGCCGCCGCTATACCGCTGCTCCAGGTGCAGCAGATGGCCCACCCATTGCTGCCGGATGTGGACGCCACAGTGCCCAAGGTGCGCAACGATTTCGCCTTTGACCACTTAGGCAAGCTCGTGATCATTACCGGTTCTAACATGGCGGGCAAGAGCACGTTCCTCAAGGCGCTGGGCGTGAATTTGGCGCTGACCTTTGCCGGCGGCCCGGTCGATGCGACGGCCCTGCATACAATTCCGCTGCGTATTTTCACCTGCATCAAAGTGAGCGATTCGGTGACCAACGGCATTTCCTATTTTTACGCCGAAGTACAGCGGCTCAAAGCGCTGTTGGATGCACTGCAAGCGCCGCATGCGCTGCCCCTCTTTTTTGCCATTGATGAAATTTTCCGCGGCACCAACAACCGCGAGCGTCTCCAGGGCAGCCAAGCCTATGCACGCGCGCTCACCAATCAAAACGGCATTGGCTTTATCTCCACCCACGATCTAGAGCTGGTGAAGCTGGCCGCTGACAACCCGCTAATTGCTAACGTACACTTCCGCGATGACGTGGATGGCGAGCGCATGATCTTCGACTATCGTCTGCACGCCGGCCCCAGCCCCACCACCAACGCGCTTAAAATCATGCAGGCGGCCGGGTTGCCTATTTCCCATTGAGTCGAAAAAATATCAGATAAATGTCAGCGCAGTTTCCTTCCAGCGCCAGCGGCATCCGCTATGATCAGCGGTTATGAAGGAACTACTTTTTCCACATCAAATTCTGATTAATCTGGTTAATGGGCTGCACTGGTTCGAACGCCCCCATGAGCGCTATTTTCAGCAGGTGGCCACCCATACCAATGGCGAGTTTTTGCAGGCGCCCGACGTTGTGGACACATGCTATCGCGAGCGACGCGCCGTAATTGTGTATAAACGCATTGAGCGCGGGCAATACAAGGTGATTGAGCAGCTAAAATTCTCCATTTGGCTGCACACAATACCCAACTTTGCCTTTGCCCTCTATCGCTGGCCCACCAAAGAGCTCACATCGCCGGCTTCCCTCTCCGTCCGCTTTCACGCCACATACAACTGTTTTGGCAAACCGGCCGAACCGATGGCAGATTTTTTTGCCAATCCCACGTATCAGGCACAGCTTGTCGCATTGCCGGCGGTGGGACCCATGCGCATTATCTTGGATGGCAAAGAATTGACGCTATACAAACGGTACGAACGGGGAGACAATGTGGAGAGCGCGCTGATCTATCTCAACTGCCTTAGCGATCTGGCCGATGCGCTGGAAGAAGCCGATGCGCTGGAAGAAGATGACAAGGTGATGGGGTGACTTCGACAGGCTCAGTCACCCCATCACCTTGCCCCTTGCGGAATTACACGCGCACAATGCAGCGAAAGCCCAAGTGGCACGTAGAGCTGTCAATCATCTCGCCGGTGCGGGCTGCGGGGCGATAGCGTAGGCAGTAATTTGGCGCACACAGATGGGAGCCACCTTTGGTCACTTTGCGCGGAATGGTAATGTGGGGCTGGGCCGGGTCATAGCTCAATTCCAGCTTGCCGCCACGCGGATTCTCCGGTACGCAGCAGGGGCTGGGGGGCGCTTCATGTTGCGCGCTATACCA
The DNA here is from genome assembly GCA_020634755.1 of Caldilineaceae bacterium. Taxonomy (GTDB): domain Bacteria; phylum Chloroflexota; class Anaerolineae; order Caldilineales; family Caldilineaceae; genus JACKBC01. The sequence goes on from JACKBC010000001.1 coordinate 6,935, forward strand.
ATCCTGCGTCCATTCCCACACGTTGCCCGCCATGTCGAACAAGCCATACCCATTGGGCGGAAATGAGCCAACGGGCGATGTGCCTTCGTAGCCATCCTCTTTAAAATTTTGCCACGGAAATTCGCCCTGCCACGTATTGGCCATCATCTGGCCTTTGGGCGTAAATTCATCGCCCCACACATAGACCGCGCCATCCAGCCCGCCGCGGGCCGCAAATTCCCATTCAGCTTCGGTGGGCAGCTCTTTGCCCGCCCACTGGGCATATGCTTGCACATCCTCAAAGGCCACATGCACCACTGGATACTTATCTAGCTTACGGATGTGGCTGCCCGGTCCCTGCGGATGTCGCCACTGCGCGCCCGGCACAAAGGCCCACCACTGTCGCCAATCACCCGGATGCCAAAGCGGCACGCGGCCTTTGGGCCTCTGGAAAACCAGCGAACCGGGCACCAACATATCGGGTGGCGCTTCAGGATACATGGCCGGGTCAGGCGGGCGTTCGGCATAGGTCACATATCCCGTCTCTTTGACAAAACGGGCAAAGTCGCGATTGGTCACATGGAAGCGGTCCATCCAAAAGCCCTGCACGGTGACTCGGTGCGCCGGGCCTTCCTCGGGATAAAAGTCGTTGGACCCCATCCAAAACGTGCCGCCGGGAACCCAGACCATGTGGGGGTAGGGCGCCGGGCCGGGACCTTCGGGCAGGGTTTGGGCAGCATGGCGGGCAGTACGTGCGGCTCGACGAGCCATTGCAGATTTCTCCTTCTAAGCTGGCGTACGTTCTTTCGTTTGATGATGACTCTATGCGCTACACAACCGCCATCATTCAAGTGTTAAAGATAATAGCAACTCTATCACAATCTGGCCCGAATTTGAAATGTGGGCCCAATACGGCTAAAGCAATGGGGCTTGCAAAATGTTGAGAGCCATTTTCACCGCCCCCGGCAGCGGCTGATGTAGAGGCAAAACTTCTGATTCTAAACCGGCACAAGTTCCAACCGCACCGTGCCTTGCTGCACATTTTCACGCGGACAAAAAACAATCCGGTACACCGTCCGCGGCCCATTATCAAATTCAATATCTTCATGCTGCTCCAGCCGCGCGGCCACAACATCTGGATCATAGCCCACGCGCAGTTCGCCGCGCAGGCCGTTAATAAGCACGGCATTTTCGCCCATTGTCACCTTGTTAAAGGTGATCAGGGCGCTTTCAAAAGAGGCGGGACCTTCCCTAAATTCAAACGCGTCCTCCACCTCTACCCATCCATACGGAGCGGCTGCGCGCTCGATTGCCGCGCCATTTCGATGCAGCGTCAGGCGGCGGCGCAGCGATTGCAAACCAGCCGCCGCTGGGTATGCATCGCGCAGTTCCAACAGCAACGTATCGCAATCGACGTCTGCCGCATGCGCAAGCAGTTGCGCTGTATATTGGGCGCCGGCAGCCTGGAGCTGGGCATCAACCACCGGCACCGAATGGCCAAATGAGGAGTTGACAAAAAACTCATAGCGCTGCTCGCCAAAGTATGCTTTGGTGTAGCGCCCACGCCCGGCATCGGCAATCAGCGATTCACCGCGCCAATGCACAATAAAAGCGCCCACGTCGTTCTGATTGTGCATTTCGTCGTTGTGACCGCCCTTGGCTGCCAGCACAAGCCCGTCGGCGTCGCTGGGATTGGCGCGGGCCAGCATCCACTGCAAACCGCTAAACCAATCATGGGGGACGGGCGCATAGGTGTCCGTTGCATCCGGCGGCGGCAACCAAAAAAGCGAACGCAAGCCCCAATCAAAATAAGCGCGATGGGGGGATTCTGCGGCCTGCGCCGCGGCCACCCCATGCAGCCCAGGCAACGCCAATCGTTCAGCCAGATAGTGCAGCAGCGCCGGTTCCAGCGCCACATCGGGATCACAGTCGGCAAAGTTAACGTACACACCGTGGCTCAACAGCACGCGCCGCGGAAAAGAGGCAATTTGGCGCAACCGTTCGCCCGCCAGCAGATCAATCTGACCACCGCTGCGCTGCGCCAGCAAGTGCGCCAGCATCACATAATGGCCAAAGCCATAGCCCCAATAGCCCGGCCCTTCGCTGGAACCGCCGTCGGGATCGAATGTAGCCAAATAGTCTTCTAACGACAGCACGGCCCGCGCAATCATATCGGCCAGCCGCGCCGGGTCTGGCTCCAGATAGAGCGCCGCCCCCACAATGCCGCTGTTGCAGACGGCAGTCCAGTTGGCCGCATTGCGCTCGTGCGCTTGAAACAGCCACCAATGGTCGTGGCGCGTCAAATAGGGCGTAAAGCAGCGCCGGTTTGCCTCCGCCCGAATGCGCGTACCCAGCGCAGGGTCCAGCACGCCGCCCATCAGGCTGTCCATTTCGGCCAGCGTCAGGGCCGTGCCCGCCACGCCCAGGTCCAGATAGGGGTAAGTGACGTCGGTCAGCTCGGCTTCGTGGGCAGGATACGCCCAGCTGCTCTCTTCGCACACGGCCCAGGCCACGTTGAGCAGTGGATCCAAAAAGCGCCCCTGGTTTTCCAAACATTCGGCCAGCGTCAAGTTCCACAACATGCGGCGACGCCGGCTGGCCGGCTCTTCATAATTTGTCCGCTGCCCCGTACGCGCAAAATCCAGCCAGAGCGTGGCGGGCAGCGGCGGCGCCGGCGTCTGTGCATCACGCTCGGCGCGCGCTAATGTCTCGGCAAGTGCCTCTGCACCCAAATGCTGACGCACTGTGTGCCAAGCCGAACGCTCTGCGATGGGTGGGAAGGGCGGGGTGGGCTTAACGGCGCGCAAGGCGGCTTCAATGGTAATCGGATTGTATTGAGCGTGTAATGTCATTATGAGATTTTCCCCAAAACTGCATTGTTTAGTCCAGGGCTCGCGCCACAGGGATGTCGCACCTACGCAGAGCAACGGATCAACCCGGCAGCTGACAGCGCCAAGCCGCGCCCAACGTTGGGCTTTCCTGAAGTCAAATGCGCCACTTGCCAACCCCATCATCTTGATTTAGTATATTGTAAATGCCTCTGCAGGCACAATTTACCTGGGAAATGATGTTCCAAAAATCCACAACCGACATTTTCAGGTTAGCCTTTATCCATTTGCTATCTGACTTTCCTCTTACTACACAAGGAGAAAACCCATGAAGCATAAGTTGTCGAGTACCCTATTCGTCCTTGCCCTCTTCAGCCTGCTATTGAGCGCCTGTGCGCCCATGCCGGCTGCTGATGGTGGCGCAGCAACCTCTGCCCCTACCGAGGCGCCCGCCGAAGAGGCCACCAGTGCTGAAACGTCTGCCGACACAGGCGAAGCCATGAGCGACATCGGCACGGAAGCACATCCCATCAAGGTCTTCTTTGTGCCTTCGGTCGATGCCCAGGTGATCGTGAGCGGCGGCGAGATTATGGCCAATGCGCTCAACGAAGCCACCGGTCTGCATTTTGAAGTGAGCGTGCCCACTTCCTATGCCGCCACCATTGAAGAGATGTGCGCCTCACCCACCGACTCGATTGGCTTTATCCCCGGTTTGGGGTACGTGCTGGCCAATCAGCTTTGTGGTGTGGACGTTTCGTTTAAGGCCATTCGCTTTGGCTGGTCGGTCTACTGGGCGCAGGTGCTGGTGCCGCGCGATAGCGATGTAACGTCGCTGGCCGACCTGAATGGCAAAAAGTGGGCCTATCCCGATGCCGGTTCCACCTCTGGCTATTTAGCAATTTTACCGCTGCTGGCCGACAATGGTGTGGAGCCAGGTGAAACGCTGGAAGCCGGCGGCCACACTGGGGCCGTGCGCGCCGTCTACAACGGAGAAGCCGATTTTTCCTCCTCCTTCTTTAGCCCGCCGCTCAAGCCCGAAGGCGAAGAGCCGTGGCAGCCCGGCGACGAGCCAGACATCCCCGCCGACCTGGTGGACAGCTGCGCGCCCAACGAGGATGGTTCCCGCCTCATGTGTGGCGATTGGCGCGTGTTGGACGCTCGCGCCGGTCTGCGCGAGGAAGCGCCGGACGTAATCCAAAAGGTGCGCATCCTCACCATTTCCGACGCCATCCCCAATGATACGCTATCGTTTTCACCCGAATTCCCGGCCGATCTGCGTGCGCAGATTGAAGAGGCGCTGGTCGCTTTTGCCGAAACCGATGCTTGGAACGAATCCATTGGCAACCAGGACTTCTACGGCTGGACCGGTATCGATAAAGCCTCTGACGCCGAGTATGACGTCGTGCGCCAGATGATCGAAATCTCGGGCATGAGCCTGGAAGATTTGGGACAGTAAATCAGTAGGGGAGTAAGGAGTAGAGGAAAGTCTGCCACAGAACCTCTACTCCTTACTCCCCTACTTCTCAATCCCCATTCAAAATGACGAACCTCCTCCAAATCGAAAAGCTGACCAAAATTTATCCCAACGGTGTGCGGGCGCTGGACGATGTGAGCTTTGATGTGCCCAAAGGCCAATTTGTGGCCGTCATCGGGCTGAGCGGCTCGGGCAAGTCGACGTTGCTGCGCTGCATTAACCGGCTGGTGGAGCCGACCAGCGGACGCGTGCTCTTTGAAGGGCGCAACGTGACCGCGGCCAACGACGCCGAACTGCGCCGCATTCGGCGCCGCATTGGCATGGTCTTCCAGCACTTTAACCTGGTACATCGCTCGACAGTTTTGACCAATGTGTTGGCCGGACGGCTGGGCTACGTCAGCCCGTTCTGGAGCCTGGTCAATCGCTTTCCCAAAGAGGATGTGGAAAAGGCGCACCAGCAGTTGGCGCGCGTCGGCTTGCAGGGCCGCGCCCACAATCGCGCCGATGCCCTCAGCGGCGGCCAGCAGCAGCGCGTGGGCATTGCCCGCGCCCTCATGCAGGATCCCACGCTGATCCTGGCCGATGAACCGGTGGCCAGCCTGGACCCGGTGCTGGCCCACAGCATTATGGAGCATCTGGAGCAGATCAACCGCGACGATGGCGTCACCGTGCTGTGCAGCCTTCACTTTCTTGATCTCGTCCACCAATATGCCGATCGCGTCGTGGCCCTCAACGAAGGCAAGCTCATGTTTGACGGACTGCCCACCGAGATTGATGATGCCATGTTTAAAGATATTTATGGGCAAGAAGCCAAGAGGGTGGGGTAAGTAAAGCTGGTGCGTGGTGCGTAGTGCGTATACCGGTTTCAGAAGTTATACGGTTACATAGAACTACGCGGGTGTAGCATCCCCGTCATTCTCTAAACCGGTTCACGCACCACGCACTACGCAATCAATTTCCCTAAAGAATGTCGCAACCCATTAACAAAGTAAACTCTCGATTCACATTCCGCCATGCGTACACTCCTATACACGTTCGCCATCATTATCGGTATCATCATCTACGCCTACGGCTTCCAGGTCACACAGGTGGATCTGGACGAGCTGGGCTCGCCCACGCGCCAGGAATCGTTGCGGCGCATTTTGCGGGCGCTGGCTCGGCCCGATTTTATCGAGTATGAAAAGGAAGAGTTTCAGGTCGAAACGCCCATTTATGTGCCGTGCCCGGCAGGCGGCGCGCCCGCATCCGCGCTGGATCAGAGCGGGCCATATATGGTGGTGACGCCGCCTTGCGCGGAACCGGAAACCGAGGTCTCGGTGGAGGGCTTCAATTTTGCCCCCAATACCGAAGGGCCGCTCAACTTTATTCCGCCCAGTGGCGTTTCCCTACAGTTGGGGCGCATTGCCAGCGACGGCAGCGGCCACTTTGCGCTGACCGTCAAGCTGCGCGATCGCGCCAGCCCAGAACCGCAGCTTTTGCGGGCGGTGACGCGGCGCAGCATTGGCGGTCCGCGCCTGAGCCAAAATGGCATTGACACCATCGACAAAATTCTGGAAACCGTCTTTATGGCGCTGCTGGCCACCACCGCCGGCACCATTTTAGCCATCCCCCTCAGCTTCTTTGCCGCCCAAAATCTCATGCGCACGGTGACGAGCCCCGTCCCTAGCATTGCGCTTTCCATTTTGGCCGCGCCCTTGGGCATTCTCATTGGTGGTCAAGTGGCCGGCTGGCTCATCAAGCTGGGGCTGCCGCTGGCCAGCAATCTGGCCGCAAACGGGGTCGGGTTGATTGTCATTGCGCTGCTGCTCATGGCCGCCATGCGTTGGTTGGCGACGCCCGCTGAAACTGATCCGAAAACGGCCAGCGGTCGCCTCTGGCAGGTTGGGGCGCTGCTGCTGGCGAGCATCGGCGGCATTCTCCTCTTCCTCTTGTTGAGCAACCTGGCCGTGAATGTGGGCGAGCTCTTGACGCCGCGCTTGGGCCGAATGGGCTTTTTGGGCAATTTTCTGACCAAGCTGGGCGAAATTTTGCAGCTGCTCATTGTGCCCATTTGTGCGCTGATCACGGCGGGCGTGCTCATGAATTTGGCCGGCCAATTGGGCCAAAAGTTGGTGGAACGCGCCACCGATCAATTGGGCTGGCTGCTCAACTTGCTGCTGGCGGCGCTGGCAGGGGCGGTGCTCTTTTTGCTGATTGGGCTGGCCGTCGAATGGCTTTATGAAATTCGCACCCCCATGAACACGCGCATCATTCCGGCTTTGGTGGGCGCGGCCGCCGGCCTGTTCATCGGCCTGCGCACCCGCTATGACGATTCGCTGCCCGTGGGGCTGACCATCTACTCGGTAACGCGCACGGTGCTCAACGCGCTACGCTCCATTGAAGCGCTCATCATGGTGATTGTCTTTGCGGTGTGGGTGGGCATCGGCCCCTTTGCCGGCGTGTTGGCGCTGGGGCTGCACACGGTGGCCTCGCTGGCCAAGCTCTATTCCGAGCAGGTGGAAAGCATTATGGACGGCCCGCTGGAGGCCGTGCTGGCCACAGGCGCCAACCGTTTGCAAATGATCGTCTATGCCGTCATTCCCCAAATTATCCCGCCCTATATTTCGTTTACCATGTATCGCTGGGACATCAACGTGCGCATGTCGACCATTATTGGCTTTGCCGGCGGCGGCGGTATTGGCTTTCTGCTCCAGCAAAATATCAACTTGCTCAACTATCGAGCGGCCAGCGCCCAAATTTTCGCCATCGCCATTGTTGTATCCCTCATGGACTACATTAGCTCAGCGCTGCGCCAGCGCGTGGTGTAAGTAATTTGGCCCCTAACGGACAGACGATTGCACATTCATATTGCTTGTTGCTGTATTACTTTGGCCTGAACCACCCATTGATAGCAATACAGCAATAAGCAACACAGAAACAGGACAACTCCCCATGTATCAAGGCTTTGAAATCATCGACTTCCACGCCCACTTCCCTACCAACCAGGCCTGGTTTAGCGAAATGGGCGACACCATGAAAAACTACACCAGCCGCATCAGTCCCGAGCGGCTGGCGCTCATCCGCGAAAAGGGCAAGCCCTATGGCGAACATTGGCGGCGCATGTGGGGCTTTCCGCAGCCGGAAAAGCCGGACGAGCATCCGGGCGATGAGGAACAGGCGCGGCGCTGGGTGGCCGAGCTGGACAAGTACGGCATCCGCGCCATCGGCTTTGTAACTGGTGGCGGCAACGAGCATCTGAGCGAGATTTGTAGCTGGCACCCCGATCGCTTTGTGGGCTTTGTGCACCACAGCCCCTTTGTGCCCAATGCGGTGGAGAAGTTGGAGCACGGCGTCAAAGAGCTGGGGCTGCGCGGCTACAAGCTGCTGGCCCCCATGATCGAAGAGCCCATTGAGCACCCGGATGCTTTTCCGGTGTGGGAAAAGTGTGCCGAACTGGGCATCCCGGTGCTGATCCACTTTGGCATTCAGGGCAGCTCGGGCGGCATTGCCTGGCACGAGAACATCAACCCGCTCAAGCTGCACAACGTAGCCAAATATTTCCCCGAGGTCGATTTTGTGGTGCCCCACTTTGGCTGCGCTTGGGAGCGTGAAACGCTCCAGCTCTGCTGGTCCTGCCCCAACGTCAGCGTGGACACCAGCGGCAGCCTGCAATGGATCCGCTGGGTGCCGGGCGAGCTGACGGTCAAATATCTCTTCCGCAAATATTATGAAACCATTGGCCCCAGCCGCATTATTTTTGGCTCGGACTCGAGCTGGTTTCCGCGCGGCTTTGCCTTCCGCTATCTGCAAGACCAGGTGCGCGACTGTTTGGACCTCAACATGCCGGATGAGCACATTCAGATGATCTTTGCGGGAAACGCTGCGCGGCTGTTGAAGATTGATTTGGGATAGTTTTTAAACCACAGATTACAGTCGCAGGAAATGTCAAGAGAGGTCAAGAGAGGTCAAAAGAAGATAATCGAAAGTTTCTGCAAATAGAATATGTTGTAGCGCGATAGGTCTGGTATCATATATCAGTAAATCGCAATGGCAGGAGATAGAGCCGGATTCACTAATCGAGACCGATGCCTGTATCGCCAACACCGTTGCGGTGTACTGTACATAGTGTTGGCTCAGTTCGTGACAGAGAAAAGGAAATAAACAATGTATGCAGTTGAGTTTCAGACCACCATCAAAAACGGCATGATTGAGATCCCTGTTGAATACCAACGTCATCTTAGACAAAGTGTTCGCGTCATTCTGTTAGCCGAAGATGCGGCACAGACAGCAAAGGGTTTTATTGATCAACTCCTTGCACAGCCACTACAAGTAAAAGATTTCTCCCCACTGACGCGCGAGGAGATCTATGCCCGATAATGCAAAGCAGCTCTGTTTTGTCGATACCAACATCTGGCTGTACGCTTTTATTGAGGCAGACGTCCAAAAATCGGCCAGGGCGCGTGAGTTGCTGCCAGAAATCGAACCAATTATCAGTAGTCAGGTAATCAATGAGGTTTCGGTCAATTTACTCCGCAAAGCCCATTTCGCTGAAGAGCAGGTTCAGCAGTTAATAGAATCGTTCTTTGCAAAATACCCAGTAATCGAAGCGGACAAAGCGATTTTCTTGGCGGCCTCGAACCTTCGGCAACGATATTCATTCTCTTATTGGGATAGCCTGATCGTTGCCAGTGCGCTACAGGCTAATGTAGAGATACTCTATTCGGAAGACATGCAGCATGGTTTAAAAGTCAATGGGCAACTCGAGATTGTAAACCCGTTCAAATAATCGCTGCTGCTTCATGCTGAGCTAAAGTTCAAGCCTACGGTGCAAATAGCGCCCGCGCCCCTTTTCCGCCACGCACGCATCCCCATCGATGATACGTTCTCCACGTGAATAGACGCGCTGAATCTTGCCCGTGATCTCAATCCCTTCATAAGCGCTCCAATCCGTCGCCATGTGCAGCGTCTGCCCATTCATGGTCCATTTGACCGTTGGGTCCAGCAGCACAATGTCTGCATCCATCCCCGGATAGAGCGCGCCCTTTTGCGTCATGCCAAAGAGCCGCGCCGGCGTGGTAGAGACCAGCTCCACAAAGCGGGGCAGGCTAATGCGCCCTGTGGCCACCCCCTCGGAATAGAGAAGCTGAAAGCGCGGCTCAATCCCCGGAATGCCGTTGGGGACCAAGTCAAAACGGTCTTGGCCATAGAGCTTGGCTTCCCACGCGTAGGCCGCATCATCCGAAGTGACCATGGCCAGCCGTCCGTCGGCCAGACAGCGCCACAGCGCGTCTTGCGCCCGCGCGTCACGCAGCGGCGGCGAGCAGACCCACTTGATGCCGTCAGCCCGGCGCAGCATGTCGTCGGTAAAGACCAAATAGTGGGTGCAGGTTTCGGCGATTACATCTACACCGGCGGCGCGGGCGCGACCCACCAGTTCCGGCCCTTCTGCCGTGGTCATGTGCACAATAAAGAGGCGGCCACCTACTTCCTGCGCCACGCGGAGGCACGTCTCAATGGCGCGATTTTCCACTTCGATCGGCTTGCTCTCGGCGTGATGAATGGCGGCGGTGCGCCCGCTCTCCACATAGCGCGCAATCGATGCTTCGGCCAGGTCATTGTCCTCGGCGTGCACCATCATCATGCCGCCGGCGTCGCGCAGCCCGGCCAGAATGCGCCGCAGCTCCGGCTCTTCCATGAGCAGCCCTTCGTTGCGATAAGTCATGTAGACTTTGACGGTAGGCGAACCGGCGGCCACCACCGCGGGAATCTGGGCAATGGACCGCTCTAGATCGCCGCCGTTGCCGTGCTGCGTAATGGTCGGATGCACGCCCCAATCGATGAGCGCTCGCCCTTGCGCCTCCGCGTGCTTGTTTTCAATGGTGCTCATGAGCGTTGCGCCCGGCGCCTGATTGGAAAAGTCGATCACGCTGGTGGCGCCGCCAAAGGCCGCCGCCCGCGTACCGGTATAATAATCATGCACGCTCACCGTGTTCATAAATTCGTCGTTAAAGTGCACGTGCGTGTCTACCCCACCGGGCAGCACCAGCAACCCGCCGGCGTCCACCGTTTTATCCGCCCGCACTTGGCCCAGCTCACCCACTGCCGCAATGGTTTCGCCGTGAATCAAAATATCGCGCGGCGCCACGCTTTGGCCCAATACCACCGTACCGCCGCGAATTAACGTGGTTTTCATAGCGTCTCCTTTGGATAGCATTTCAGGCGGTTAGCTCTCAGCCAAACCCTGACGGCTGAAATGCTGACCAGCCAATATTATGCCATGACTATAATGGCAGAACAATTGCCGAAGTAAAATCGCCAACTTACCCTACCACTCTGCCACCTTGCCACTCTGCCACTCTGCCCCCTTGTCACTTTGCCACCTTCCCCCTTGCCTGTTACGATTGGCATTTATGAACCTCCAACAATCCAATGTTCGTCTGGGCGATCCCCACATTTGCAGCGATGCGCAAAACCGGCTGAATATTCTGTCCACCATTTTTGAAGCACTGGTGCGCCGCGATGCGCGCGGCCGCTTTCAACCGGCGCTGGCCACAGATTGGCGCGTCTCTGCCGATGCACGCACCTGGACCTTTATGCTCCGTACAGAGATACGCTGCCAAAGCGGCGCCCCCATCTCTGCACACGAGGCCGCGGCCTCGTTGCAGCGGGCCTGCGGACCAACCGTGGGCGGCGAATTGGGCACCGAAGGCGTTTACGCTAGTTATTTGGGCGATGCCGAAATCAGCGCGCTTAATGAACAAACGCTGCGCATTGTGACCGCTCGCCCCATGGCCGATCTGCTGGACCTGCTGGTGGACATCCCCATTTTGTCCCAGCGCGGTCTGGCCGGTTTGCCCAGCCAGCTAATCGGTACGGGCCCTTATCGGCTTGTGGAAAGCAATGACGAGCAAGTTGTGCTAGAGGCGTTTGACGGCTATTGGGGCGCTGCACCCAAGCAGGCGCGCCTGGTGTGGCACGCACAACCGGATGAAGCAACGCGCATAGACAACCTGCTGGCTGGCCGCGCCGATCTGATCACAGATGTGGCGGCGGCCGGGGGGCGACAGATTGCAGCGTCTGCCAGCAACGCGCGCTACCACACACAGCCGTCCAATCTGTGCGTCCTCTTTATGTGCAATGCCCAAGCTGGCCTCTGTGCGGACCGCCGCGTGCGTCAGGCGCTCAACTATGCGCTGGACATGCCGGCCATGATCCAACGGGCGGTAGATGGCGCAGCGCAGCCGCTCAACGGGCCGCTGACGCCGCTGCACTTTGGCCACAATCCCCAGACCGCGCCTTATACATATAACCCGCAGCAAGCGCGCGATCTGTTGGCGCAGGCGGGTTGTGCTGCAGAGACGCCGCTTATTTTGGATGTTCCCACGTCGCTGCCCGATGAAGCGCAATTGCTGGCGCACATGATGGCTGAATATTACGCGGCCGTCGGCTTAAAAACAGAGATTCGCCTCTACGCAGACCGTCCGGCCTATGCCCACATGGTCAAGGCCAAGCAGATTCACGACGCCTGCTGCTTCGACTCCAGCCCGCTGAGCACCTATCGCGTGCTGCGCGAAAAGCTCAACTCAGAAGTGGGCGGGCCGTGGTGGCAGGGATATCACAACGCCAAAGTCAACCGCCTGCTGGCCCAGGCCGCGGCCACGCCCGCTGATATCGCGCAGCGCACAATTTATCAGGCAGCCTATCATCTCATCCACGACGACGCGCCCTGGATTTTCCTTTACAGCCCCGTGCGCGGTTGGGGCATTGGACCGAATGCAAAGCAGGTGCGGATTGGCATGACAGGGCGGCTTGAATTTTAATTACACCTTTCATCCATACATTCAACTAGAAAGTAGATCTTCTCTTGCGCAACCCTCTCCTTTTACCAATTTACGTTCCCACGCTGCTGCTGGCCTTTTGCACCGGCATGCTGATCCCGGTCATGCCGCTCTATGCCGGTTCATTTAATGTCTCGTATGGGCTGGTGGGGCTGGCCGTGGGCAGCTTGGGCATTGGCACGCTGGTGGGCGATCTGCCCACCGGGGTCTTGCTGGGACGCCTGGGCGAACGGCGCACCATGCAGATTGGGCTGGTCAGCATGGCGCTCTGCATGTTTGCGCTGAGCCAATCGCGTTCCTTCCCCGAGTTGGTCATCTATAACTTTCTGGCCGGTGTTGGCTCGGCGCTCTGGAACATCTCGCGCCACATGTATCTGGCCAACGCTTCGGCATCGGGACAGCGCGGCCGTTCCATTGCCATGTTTGGCGGCATCAACCGCATCGGGTCATTTCTGGGGCCGGTGGTCGGCGGCTACATTGGCGATACTTTTGGCCTGGGCGCGCCTTTTCTGCTCTACGCCATTGTGGCCGGCATTGGGTTCCTCTTTCCCACCTTCTTTGCGGTGGATCATCCACGCGAGCCGGGCGGCCATGAGTTGCAGCGCGCAAGCTGGCTGACGCACGTAAGCGCCTTGTGGCGCGTGGCGCGCACAGAGGCCCATGTGCTCACGCCGGCGGGCATTGGCCAGCTCTTTGCGCAGATGGTGCGCTCGGGGCGGCAGATCATTGTGCCACTCTATGGCGCCGATATGCTGGGGCTAGACGTGCAAACCATCGGTTGGATCGTCTCCATCTCATCCTTTGTAGATATGAGTCTTTTCTATCCGGCCGGCTTTATTATGGACCGCTTTGGGCGCAAATTTGCCTATGTGCCCTGTTTTTTGATTCAGGGCATCGGCATGGCGCTGATTCCATTTACGGCCGGGTTTAGCACGCTGTTGGGCGCGGCGGCGCTCATGGGCTTTGGCAACGGCCTGGGTTCCGGCACCATGATGACGCTGGGCGCAGATCTGGCCCCGCGTCAGTCTATGGGTGAATTTCTGGGCATTTGGCGGCTGGTGGGTGATGTGGGGCAAACGGGAGGACCCATTATTACGGGCAGCATTGCCGATGCGCTGAGCTTGCCCGTCGCAACCTTTGTCATTGCCGGTGTGGGGGTGCTGGCGGCCCTAACCTTGGGCCTGTTTGTGCCGGAAACGCTCAATCGGCCTACAGAAGCGCGCGCAGTGGCGGATTAGTAGGGCAAGTTTCCCAACTTGCCAAAACAGCGAGACAAGTTGGGAAACTTGCCCTACTGAAAAACCGGCAGCGCCAGCAGTTCGCTGAGCATCATGGCGGTGGCGCCCCAGATGATTTGGCCCTGAATTTTAAAGAAGGGCACCTGCACTGTGCGCCCGCGCAATTGCCACGGCTCGCTGTGCTGGTTGCTAACGTCTTGCAGCGCGGCCAGAGGCGTCTCCAACAGCATGGCCACTTCGTAGGGATCAATGCGAAAATTGGGGCGCGTGGCGCACCAGCCCACCGTGGGTTGCACAAGGTAGTTGCTGGCGTTGACGTAGAGCGGACTGAGCTGGCCCAACACGGTCACTTGCGCCTGGCGCACGCCCACCTCTTCATAGGCTTCGCGCAGGGCGGTGGCCGCCAGATCCTCATCGTCTTCTTCATAACCGCCACCGGGGAAGCCCACCTGCCCGCTGTGTACACCGTCATAGGTGGGGCGTAAAATCAGCGGCAAATATAGTTTTTGGCAGTGCGGATAGAAGAGCACCAGAACGCCGCCGCGCCGCACATTTGTCGTGGGCAGATCCCCGCGCTCGCCGCCAGCGCGTGGCTGTGGCGCCATGCGATATTGCGCTTCTTGACCGGGCAGCTTGCCCGCCAAATCGGCCCGCAGCTGCTCTATAAATGCTTGAAAAGTTGTACTCATAAAACGCGGCAGATCAATCCTTTTAAATAGGCGCCCTCGGGAAAAGTAGCTGCCACCGGATGATCGCTGGCCTGATGCAGAAAATCGACAATCTGCACGTCGCGCTCAGCGTCTATGGCCGCCCCAAAAATCACTTTTTGAAAGAGCGCCGCATCGACCAGCCCACTGCAGCTAAAGGTAATTAACGCGCCACCGGGCGCCAAGAGCTGCATGGCCAGCAGATTAATATCTTTGTAGCCGCGCAGGGCGCGCTCTACGTGGCTCTTGGATTGGGCAAACTTGGGCGGGTCTAATATGATTACGTCAAACAGGCCGCCTGCCCCTGACTCGGCTGGCTTTAGCGCCGCCAAATCCGGCGCCCCCAAATCACGCCAGTCGCGCAGCACCTCAAACACATCGCCAGCAATGCTGGTGCAGTCGGCATCCGGGTCAAAATGATTGAGCTGCAAATTGATCTCGCCCAGTTCCAGCGCCTCCACGCTTGAATCCAGATTGACGACATGGGTGGCGCCAGCGGCCAATGCATGAACGGCAAAAGCGCCCGTATAGCTAAACGCGTTGAGCACGCGTTTGCCCGCGCAATGAGCCGCGGTACGGCGGCGGTTTTCCCGCTGATCCAGATAGAAGCCGGTCTTTTGACCATCCAGCAAATCAACTTGAAAGTGCAGCGGCTGACCGCTCAAACTGGGCTCGGAAACAACCAATTTGTCCGGTGGCGCCGCACCCGCCAGCAGCCCGCTGGTCAACGCCAGCCCCTCTTTGCGCCGATTGGGATCATCGCTGCGTTCCACCACGCCGGCACAGCCCGTAATCTCCATGAGCTGCTCGGCCAGTTGCTGCTTGCGCTGATCGATGCCCAGCGTGCCCGCTTGCAGTACCAGATGGGCGCCGTACCGGTCCACCGTTAGGCCAGGCAAGTAGTCGCTCTCGCCATGCACGAGCCGATAACAGTCGGCCTGCGCCAGTTCAGCTGTATTCTGGCGCAATTGATGCGCCGTTTCCAAGCGGCGGCGCCAGAATGCCGCATCAATCGGTTCAGCCTGGTTCCAACTGAGCAGCCGCACTTGAATCTGGCTTTGCCGATTCAGATAGCCTTGAGCCAGCCAACGCCCTTTGGCATCCAATACGGGCACAATCTCCCCATCGGCCACAGCGCTGGGCAGTTGGGCAATGGCGCCGCTAAAGACCCATGGGTGGCGCTGGCGCACGGGCTTTTCACGGCCCGGTTTCAGGATGACGGCGTTTTGCATATGGTGTCCATTTCCCAGCCATGTTCATTGATCATAATCTGTTTGTCCGGCAGCTGAATGCGCATGGCCTGCGGTTCGTATTGGAACTGGATTTCGCCGGCGGGCGTTTTCAACACGCCCGTCACCCGTTGCGGGCCGCGCGTCTGGAAGCGCACAGTGTATTTTTTGTAGATGACCCAATGGGTCAAAGGTTTCACGTTTGCGCGCATACTTTAACATCCTAACTCACGTTACGCACCGGCACCCAGCCTGCCAGAGAGAAACAGGGACGTCGGCGAGCCGACTTTCCTCTAGGCTTGCATAACATAAGATCCTAAAACGTACGCAAGCCCAGCCTAAAAGTCGCCTGGTCAGCCATGCCCTTCTCTCTGGGGGTGTGTCCCCAATTTGGGTAATATGGCATGCTGCGCCTCTCCCTGATTTTGCACTTGAGCGCAAAATCTGTCCCTTTCCACCTGTGGAGAGGGACGCGGCGCACTCGCAGAGTGCAGAGCCAAGAGAGGCCCACCATTCTGGGACGCGCCTCTCTCCAGGCCGTCCATTGGCGCGGCGTACGTCATGCTCCGGTGCTATGTCCCGTCGTTATCTGACCAAATTAAACGCGACCAAATTAACTGTAACACTTGTTGGGTGCGATGGGTAATTCGCGGCGGGTGCGCGATTTGCAGCCCGCACACCCACAGAATGGCGCCAGTTTCATCATCGAGAACAATGGGCCATCCACTGCGCAATGTGGGATGCACCTTCTGCGCCGTGAAAAAGTCGCCCAGGGTTTTATGATGCCCGTTTAACCCCAGCGGTGCAAAGCGCATGCCGAATTGTGGCGTAGTCAGCAGCGCACGCCCAATTTGTTCGGCATCCAAATAAGCCGTCCATGGCGAAACTTGCCGCCAGGTCGCCGGCAATGCCACACGGGGCAGAACGCGGGCGGCCAGTTGCCAAGCGCCAATCGGAATGAGCGTATTGGCCTCAATGCGCTGGCGCGCCACATCGGCTCGCCAGCGCCCGTCCAGGTGCGGCGCATCTGGTGCAAAGGGCGGCGCGTCGGCGTGGTGCAAACTCAAGCGGGCGGGATTATCTGCGCTTGGCCCGGCAACTGTCCAGGAGAGCATTTGGGTGATTGGGTGCGGCCCGCTGGCGCGCAAATCGGCATGCAGCGAGCTTAGGATTTGCTCAATATGCTGCGCGGCAATCGCGGGCGGCATTGCCGCGGCGGCCAACGCGTGCAGCGCCATGCGCACCACATTGCGCTGGGCGGCCATTGGCAATTTGAGCAGCCGCGCCACGTCCAGCACAATGTGTGCGTCCGTTTGCCCAAGCAGCAGCTTTTCAAATTGCGCCCGATCCAGCGCTTCAATGCGCTCCGCTTCGGCGGCTAGAATGTGAGCTGTGCGCCCAATGGTTGCCGTTAGATTGGGGTTGATTTGGCGCAGCAGCGGCAGCACCTGGTTACGCAGCAGATTACGTGTGTAGATGAGCTGTTGATTGCTTTCATCTTCCAACCAGGCAACTTGCTGCTGCTTGAGATAGGTCAAAATGGCGCTCTTGGATATATTCAGCAGTGGACGCACTAGCCGGATGGGCGGTTGCGTTGATGGTCGTTCCGGCGGAGCAAAGGCCGGGTCCAGCAAGCTGAGCGGCTTCATACCGCTCAACCCAGGCAGGCCACTGCCGCGCACCAAATTCATGAAAACGGTTTCGGCCTGATCGTCAGCGTGATGCGCCACAGCAATTATGGGCGTGTAGAGAGGCGGCGTGACTTGATGGGCCACCGCGGCCAGGAAGCAATAGCGCGCCTGACGAGCGGCATTTTCCAGCCCGCCAGGTTGATTGCGCAGTGCGCCAGCTGCTAGCCTGTGCATGTAAAACGGCAGTCCCCACATGTGGGCCAGGTTTGCTACATGTTCGGCTTCGGTCGCCGATGTGGGGCGCAAAGCGTGATCCAGATGCGCCACATGCAGCGCCAGCGAGAACTCGGGCGCCAATGCGTGCAGGGCATGCAGCAGGCACACGCTATCGGCGCCGCCACTGACCCCCACGACGACGGGCAGCGGCACACCTGTGTTTGGGCCTGGTTGCGTCAAGAGCCCATGCGTCACCACGGCGGTGCGCAGTGACGCCAGCAAAGCGGTAGATTCTAACGATTGAAGTTCCGATTTCACGGCTAAATTATACCATTGGGCCCTACGCAAGCCCAGCGTAAAAATCGCCTGGGCAGCCATGCTTTTCGCTCTGGGCGATTCACAGATGCAACGCACGTCACGAGGGCCACAAGCGCTGTGGCAAGCGATGCACTCGACAGCACAATGCGCTTTTTCGTGACATTGGCGCTTATGGTATAATCCTGTCAAATTGTACTGAAGTGCACTCATTGCCAACGGGCTTGAGCCGGCTTTCTTTCGCAGACACCGCTTGCAAGCGGTGGATATGAAATGTCAAGGAAACCTAGAGCCGAGGAGCGTGATTTACACAAGATACCCTTGGGAATTGCCAGCAGAGGACAGACTTTTTGACGAAGTTAACTTTCTCCTGGGGGGACGTAAGTCCGAATATAAAAATCGCGCAGATAATATCCAATGCACCCGTTTGAAGTTTTACTTTCCAGCGAGGATTGTTTATAAAACAGACACATGATTAATCCTGTTGATTGGCTGTTGGGCCTCTTTTCACTCGATATTGGTATTGATTTGGGTACAGCAAACACGCTGGTCCACGTCAAAAACCGTGGTATTGTTATCGACGAACCGTCGGTCGTCGCCATTGATCGTTCCTCCCGGCGGCGCAATGCAGTGAAGGCCATTGGCAGCGAAGCCAAGGAGATGGTGGGACGCACGCCGGCGCACATTGTGGCCATTCGCCCCTTGCAAGATGGGGTCATTTCCGATTTTGATGTGACCGAGCAGATGATCCACCACTTTATTGGCAAAGTACACGGCAACCGGGCGCTGGGCACGGCGCGCCCCCGCGTGGTAATCGGCATTCCCTCCGGCGTAACTGAAGTGGAAAAACGGGCCGTGCGCGACGCGGCCATTAGCGCCGGCGCGCGCGAAGCCGGGCTGGTGGAAGAACCCATGGCGGCGGCCATTGGCGCCGGCCTGCCCGTAACCGAATCGGTCGGCTCCATGATTATCGACATCGGCGGTGGCACCACCGAGGTGGCGGTGATTTCGCTGGGCGGCATTGTGGTATCGCGCTCCATCCGCACCGCGGGTGACGAGATGAATGAAGATATTATGGGCTATGTGCGCCAGAAGTATAATTTGCTCATCGGTGAGCGTATGGCCGAACGCACCAAGATCGAAATTGGGTCGGCCTATCCCATGGAGCGTGAGCGCACCATGATTATTCGCGGGCGCAACTTGGTGACCGGGCTGCCGGAAGCGGTGGAAGTGAGTTCAGTGGAAATTCGTGAAGCGCTGGCCGGCTCGGTACAGGTAGTGGTCGATTCGGTTAAAAGCACGTTGGACGAGACGCCGCCAGAATTGGTGGCCGATTTGATGGAATATGGTATTGTATTGGCTGGGGGAGGCGCACTGCTGCAAGGGTTGGCCCAACGCCTGCAGGATGAGACGCGCATGCATGTTTACGTGGCCGACAATCCGCTAACCGCTGTAGTTATGGGTACGGGAATGATTCTGGAAAAACCAGAATTTTACCGGGAAACCTTGACGACCATGCAGCGCAAATCGACGATTCGCTAGTATTTGGGGAGTAGGGAGTAAGGAGTAGGGATTAGGCAGTGGGATCGTCACGCGCCTTGCGCCTACTCCCTAATTCCTACTCCCCAACAAAGTACACCTAACCTTGCGATTCCCCTTTGTGAGCCCGCTGTGGGTTCTTTTTCTATTTTCCCATGCGTAATAGTGAACGACGCTTTCGGTCGGCTGGTGACATCGGCATTCGCCTGGTCATCCTTGCTTTGGCTGCCGTCATTTTGATGGCGCTACAGGTGACTGGGCGCTTGGCAACGTTGCAAAGCGCGCTGACCCAATTTACTTCGCCGGCCCAGTTAGGCGCCACCGGAGCCACCAATGTCGTGGTGGATTGGGTGAACTTTTTTGCCGAACTGGGGCGATTGCGCGTGCGCAATGCCGAGCTGGAAGAGCTAAATCAAACATTGGTTTCTGAGAACTTCCGCCTGAGCGAAGTGGAGCGCGAAAACCAGGCGCTGCGCGAGCTGCTCGACTTTGCCGTGACGCAGCCTAGCTTAGAGATGCGCGGCGCGCAGATTGTGGCGCGCGTGCTGGGCCAAGACAGCATTAATTTTCAGAACTTTATTCTGCTGGACCTGGGTTCCGAGCAGGGCATTGAGGAAGGCATGCCGGTTGTGACCAATCTGGGGCTGGTGGGCCGCATTACAGAAGTGAACCCCACCACGTCCAAAGTGCTGCTCATTACCGACCCCAACAGCGGCGTCAATGCGATTCTCTCCAACAGCCGAGTCAATGGGGTGATCAAAGGTGTGCCGGGCAGCACGCTCATCATGGACTATATTCCACAGGATGTAGTTATTTCGGTGGGTGAGGATATTCTGACTTCAGGGCTGACATCCGAAATTGGCGGTGGCCGCTTTCCCAAAGGGATTCCCATTGGGCAGGTGGTGCAGATCATCCAGAGTGATGAAGAAGTTTCGCAGCAGGCCATTGTGATTCCGGCGGTGGATTTTGCCAAGCTGGATCTGGTGCTGGTCATTACCAATTACAAACCAGGGGAAGGGCTACCGGAGATTTTGCTCCCCAATGGGTTCGGCGTGGATACTTCAGCATCAGATGGGGCAGCCTCAGACGGCATAGACGCTGCGCCCACAGCCACGCCAGCGGAGCAAAATTAATGGGCATTGGCATTCAATTTTACCTGATGGCGCCCCTGTTGGGCGTGGCCAGCATTTTGCAAACCACGACGGCCAACCGGCTCGTAGTAGCCGGCGTCAAGCCCGATCTAGTGCTGCTGATTGTGGTCATTTGGACGCTAATTTATGGCGGAAGTTCGGGCGTCATTTGGGCTTTTGTGGGAGGCATTTGGCTGGATATTTTCAGCGGCGGCCCCATGGGCATCTCCAGCCTGTCATTAATGACGGCGGCGGTGGTGGCGAGTTTTGGTCATCGCACTTTTTCACGCTTTAACCTGCTGGTGCCCATTTTGGCCATTGTGCTGGGAACGCTCAGCTTTTCGTTCACCTATTTGGGCGTATTACAAATTTTGGCCATGCTGGATGTAAGTCAAGGCGCGCTGCCGTTTCAGCAAACGTTTGATAATATTGTGGCGCCGTCGGTGCTCTACAACACCACGCTTATGTTGATCGCCATGCCGTTTTTAAACCGCATTCCCGATAATTATGCGGCCGAACGAAATTTGTAGGGCGTGTGCGCCGCCACATTCTTCCACTATACATCGTTCTTTTCATTCTGTATCTGTACCTTTATCTTTATTGTGACGAAACAACAAGATTTAACGTATGTACGATAATTCTGTGCGAGACACTTCATCCATCTCGCTTAAACTATTTCGCCTGCTCTCGCTGCTGGTTTTTGGGCTGCTCATTGGTCGGCTCTATCAGCTCCAGATTATCCAGGGGGCCGACTTTCAGGACCAGTCTGAAGAAAACCGCGAGCGCATTATTGAAATTCCGGCCGCGCGCGGCGTGATTTATGACCGCAACGGCGAAATTTTGGCGCGCAACAAACCCAGCTTTGAGATTGCCGTGGTGCCCGCCTATTTGACCGAAGACGATATTGAGACGCCGGACAACGAAGAAATCCGCGAAATTGAAGAGATCTTGGTGGCGCTACATGCGGATACCGATTCGGACACAGCCGTGCGCGTGGCCGACACCATGTTTCGACTGCTCGGTCGCAGTGACTATGCCAAGGCCGTAGAAAGCCAAGGCATTACGCTCAAAACCATTATGGTGCCGGGCCCTTTAGAGCAAGTGGACCCAGGGGATGGCGGGCCGCCCATTGAGAAGATCTCTCTAGTGCCCATTCCAGATACCACGGTGCCCTTGCCCATTCCGGCGCTGGCGGCGCTGGTGGATCGCGCGGTGCAGATCAAGCGGGCCGGCAGCACGTCCGAACCGATTACAATTATGAATCTGGTTGACCGCATTCGCGCCTTTGAGGTTGAGGAAGAGAGCTACCGGCTGCCCGGCGTGCAAATTCGGCAGGCAGCTGTGCGCGACTATGTGTATGGCGCCGAAGTGAGCCACATCTTGGGCTTTATGGGTCCAATTCCGGCCTCGTATGCCGAAGAATACGTCAGCGAAGGCTATTCAAATCCTAGCGAAAAAGTGGGCCTAAGCGGCCTGGAGTTCACCTATCAGCAGGAGCTGCGCGGCACGCCGGGCCATCGCACGGTGGATGTGGACATTTTGGGGCGAGAAGTGCGCACAGTGGGCGAGATTGTGCAGCCCATTCCGGGCCAGCATCTCCATCTTTCCATTGACCGCCAGCTTCAAAAGGTGATGTACCAAGCGCTGGAGGCCAAGATGCAAGAGGTGGATGCGCCGTGGGGCGTTACCATTGCCATGAATCCGCAGAATGGCGCCATTTTGGGCATGGTTAGCCTGCCTTCATTTGACAACAACATTTTTGCCGAAGGGCTGGATCAGAAATATCTAAATGTGCAGAATGATGAACGCCGGCCGCTGATCAACTATGCCATCGGCGGGCTTTATCCTCCTGGCTCGGTCTTTAAAATGGTCTCGGCCACGGCAGCGCTGCAAGAGGGCATCATTGGGCCCAATGAGACCATTGTAGATAATGGACCGCTCTTTTTGCCCAATCGCTTTGCTCCCGATAACCCATCGCTGGCTCAGAAATTTGTGAGCTGGAACCACAAGCTGGGCATCAACCACGGCCCCATCAACATTGTGCAGGCGTTGGCGCTCTCCAACGATATTTACTTTTACATGGTGGGGGGTGGCTATCCGCCCACCGATTTTAAAGGCTTGGGTGATGCAGGGCTGGCTAAGTGGATGGGCCTCTTTGGTTACGGTGACCCCACCGGCATTGACATTCCGGGCGAAGTTGGCGCGGTCATTCCCAATGATCGCTGGAAGCGGCAGACCCGTTTTGAAAGCTGGACCACCGGCGATAGCTATAATATGGCCATTGGTCAGGGAGACGTATTGGTGACGCCATTGCAAGTACTGGTGGCAACGGCAGCCGTGGCCAATGGCGGCTTGGTCTATCACCCGCAGATTGTTTACCAAATTACCGATGCTGATGGTAAACTTGTACGTGATTTTGAGCCGCATGTAATTCGGCAATTGCCGGTGGACCCGGGCAATATGGATGTGGTGCGCCAGGGCATGTGGTCAGCCGTCAACAGTGATTTTGGTACGGCCATAGAGGGGCGCTTACAGAGTGTAGAGGTGGCGGCCAAAACGGGGACGGCCGAATTTTGTGAATGGGATCAAGTTGAACAGGATTGTCGCTATCGAGACAAAGATGATAATCTACCCACGCATGCTTGGTACGTGGCTTTTGCGCCATATGAAAACCCTGAAATTATTGTCGTTACCTTTGTTTACCACGGTGGCGAAGGCTCGGCCACGGCCCTACCCGTAGTCACCGATATTTTGCGATACTATTTTGGCGAAAGTGATCCCAATCTGGGCGAAAGCGAACCCAATCAGCCCGCAGAGGGACAGCAGTAACCCACACCCATAGGCACTGGACTTGACCAGAAACAGAGTTGCTGACGTAGCGTTTGCGCCTTATCTGAAGTGAAAAAAAACTCTTTGCCCAAGCGACTTTGCTACGCAGCTTGGGTAAGTCATTCAGTTCGGCAATGACACGCAGCAGATCGCAACGGCAAGAGATGGCGTCGGATTCAATCATCGAGACCGACGCCTAGATGGCCAACACCGTTGCGGTGTTGACCCCACCTGTTGCGCAATGACAGCATACAAGTCCTAAGAGCCATCCGTAAAATCGATTGTACATGGGCGGCTTCTCCTGCGGAAGCATTCGCTACAGAGATTTTGCAGATGGACATTAAGGAAAAGAGAAAACCCATGAGTGGTTCTTTTGAAGAAACACCTGTCCAGAAAGGAACACGTTCGACACTGGCCGATTTGCTAAACAGCGTGGCGCTGCCGGCGGATCAAAGCAAGGCAGATGGGGCAGCCACCATCCTAAATGGTGCGGCGAATGACGCCCAAAGCTTGGAGAGCGAGATGGCCTCTCCAGAGCAGCCTGGCCACCACAACCAGAACGTCAATGGACATGCCGCGCACAATGAGCCTGAGCAGAGCCAGAGTTCCGCACATGAACAGGAACTTGAAAATGGGCAACACCGAGGTGCAGCCATGAATATTTGGGGCGAACCCAAGAAAAGGGATGCGGCCCATATCCATGCGCCAGATCAAGTGGACGCTGAGGCTGCCTCGACATCTGGCGCGGCGGACGCCAAGGACACACAAACTATGGACCAGACAGCAGCCGGCTCAGAAGCCAAATGGGGCGCTACGGCAAATGCGCAGGAGAATGGCGAGCCCATCTCCATCAAGGGGCGGGCGGATGGCATAGTCATTGAAATTGGGCGCGGCAGCTGGTCTGAATTAATGGAGCAGTTGACACAGCGCTTGGGCGCAGCATCTGGCTTTTTTCGCGGCGGCAAGGTGACCCTCAATGTGGGAATGCGTCCGCTGCAGGAAAGCGAATTGCAGCGGGTACGTCAACTGTTAGAGCGCTTCGGCATGACATTGGGATTGGTGCGCTCCAGCTCGGAACAGACCTGTCAAGCTGCGCTGGCGCAAGGGCTGGCCGCGAATTTAGATGCCGCCGAGGGGATTCAAGCCCAAGCCGCGCTGACGAACCACGACTCGCTGACGCACTTTGTGTATAGGGGCAACTTACGCTCTGGGCAAATTTTAAAGCGCGCCGAGACGGTGCTCGTGCTGGGCGATGTAAATCCCGGCGCCCAAGTGATCAGCGACGGCGATATTTTAATCTGGGGTCGATTGCGCGGCATTGCCCACGCCGGTTGTGCGGGCGACACCCATTCCATTATCAGCGCCCTATCCATGGAACCCACCCAATTGCGCATTGCCGAGCTCATCGCCGTGCTGCCCGAAGAGGAAACGACTTCATGGATGGGCAAGTTGGTTTCTGGGCGCGATACGCTCAAACGCCCTGAGATCGCGTACATCACAGATAATCAGATCGTGGTGGACGCGTGGGATCAGTCCAAGCCGGGCGGCGTAATGGCTTATCGGCGCTAACAAACTTTATGGGAAGAGTTCATTAATGCCCGGCACCATTATTACGATCACATCCGGCAAGGGCGGCGTGGGAAAATCAACTACGGTGGCCAATTTGGCCGTGGCGCTATCGCTGTTGGGCCAGCGCGTCATTGCGGTGGATGCAGATATTGGCTTGCGCAATCTGGATATTATTCTGGGGCTGGAAAGCCAGATCATATACGATATTGTCGATGTGGTTGAGGAGCGCAGCACATTGCAAAATGCGCTGGTGCGAGACCAACGGGCGCCGGCGCTCTTTTTATTGCCGGCCGCGCAAACGCGCAACAAAGACGATATTTCTCCCCAGCAGATGGCAACGATTTGCGAGCAGCTGCGCGGCATGGCGGACTATGTGCTCATCGATTCTCCAGCCGGTATTGAACACGGTTTTCAAAACGCCATTACGCCGGCCGACCGCGTGCTGGTGGTGACCACGCCAGATGTAAGCGCCTTGCGCGATGCCGATAAGGTGATCTATTTGCTGGAACGGGATTGGAAGCGCCAGCCTTGGCTCATCCTCAACCGCTATAACGCGCCGCTGGTGCGGAACGGCGAAATGCGCAACATTGATGATGTGCTGGATATTCTGGCCATTGACCTATTGGGCGTGGTGCCCGAAGACAGCTCCATTGTGTTGACCACCGATCGCGGATACCCTGCGGTTTATGATAAGCGCGTCTTTGCCAGCACGGCCTATTTGAATATTGCGCGGCGCGTGTTGGGGCAAAATGTGCCGCTGATGGATTTTCAGCAGCCGGGTTTTTGGACGCGCTTGGGGCGTTTGTTGCGTGGGAAATAAACTAATTATTTATGTTTGACCGACAACTTTGGCGGCACTTTGATTGGCCTTTGATGATTGCGGTGCTGTTGCTTTCGTTTATTGGCATTGGCATGATCTACAGCGCCACCAGTAACAATGATGCATTGACTGGTTACTGGCTAAGGCAAGTTCAGTGGTTAGCTATCGGGTTGGTAGGGTTGTTATTTATGGCAGCCGTGGATTACCGCCACCTGGAGGTCTTTGCCCCCCCCACGTTTATTATCCTTTTTGGATCGCTTTTGGCGGTTGATCAATTGGGCACGTCGCTGGAGACGGGCTCCCAACGCTGGCTGGAGATCGGAACGTTTTCTGTACAGCCCACGGAATCGGGCAAATTTTTTCTGATTATCTTTATGGCCTGGTATCTCAGCCGTTTCCGCGAGCGCATGCCCAGTTTCCTCTTTCTGTTTAGCGCTGTGGTGTTGCTGGTGGGTCCGCTCATCCTCATCTTTCTGCAACCAGATTTGGGTATGACCATCACCTTTGCCTTTATTGGCGGCACATTGATTTTGGTAAATGGCGTCTATTTGTGGCAGTTGGGATTGCTTGCGGTAGGTGCACTTTTGGGCGGTTTCGCATTGTCGCTTCGATTACAAGGCTATATGCAGGAGCGGATTCAAGTCTTCTTAAATCCCGATGCCAACCAGGCTGCCGCCTTCAACGTAAATCAAGCGCTGATTGCGGTAGGCTCTGGCAGTTGGTGGGGACGCGGCTGGTCATTGGGTACGCAAAACCAGCTGCTTTTTCTGCGCGTGCGTCACACCGACTTTATTTTTAGCGTGATTGCCGAAGAACTTGGGCTCGTGGGCGCCAGCCTAATTTTGGCGCTGCTCTTCTTTGTCATCTGGCGCGTGCTGCGCATTGCCGATATGGCGCAGGACGGTTTCGGCCGCCTGCTCGCCACCGGTGTAGCGGCCATTCTCTTCTTTCAAGTTACCGTCAATGTGGGCATGAATCTGAATATTCTGCCGGTGACGGGGCTGACGCTCCCCTTTATCAGCTATGGCGGCAGCAGCTTAATCTCCATGCTGCTGGCCATTGGTCTGGCCCAAAGCGTAGTAATGCATCATCGCAAAATTGAGTTTATCTGAATCAATCTTTCACGTCCTCTTAAAGTGTTTCAGATAATCTTTGCATCAAATCTGCTTTCCTGCTATAATCCCGTCGACCTAACTCACCCACTCCATTCATATTGCAATTTCGTGTACTCGTATTGTTCAACAAGTTTATCTGTATCGTTATCCATAATGGAAATTGAATGTTTCACGACTTACGCAGCGCCAGTAGATCGCCAGGAGAAAACAGCAGGGCTGCTCTGAGATTTTACGCCAGGCTTGCGTACGTTCTATGTTTTTTAGAAAGGCTTTTCATTCAAGGTAACGCAATAGAATTGGTGTGACAGGTCCGAGTACAAAAGTGCAACCGCAATAGCCCACAGAGCGCATCGTTGCCACCCCTTACATGCTACTTCATTGGGAATGTTCTGTTGGTATGTCCATGTGGACAGCTTATTGACGCGCCATCACATGATTCATCGTATTAAAACTTACGCAAGCCTAAAGCAAGAATTGCCTCGAAAATAGGTTCTCTTTCCCGGCGATGCACAGGCGCTACGTAAGTCGTACTTACGTGATGGTGCAGGTAAATCGTGCGCATCTTTCTACTTGCCAATGTCATTTTGTGACAAAGTTACGCTGTGCTTGTGATGAAAATCGAGATTTTTAAGCCGCGCTAGCGGATAAATAAAGAACGGTTTTTAGGCAGCGCACCGGACTGGCATACATTGATGACCATGAATGCGACTGTACTTACAGAGCAAAGGAGACCACCGATGTCTGCTGTTGTACGAGCAATCTTGGTAGTTGGTTTTATTTTTACTCAGGTGTCTGTTGTCGCTGCACAAGACGAGCCCATTCCAATAGATACCAACCCCACCGCTATTGAAAGTATTACAACAACTGTGGAAACGGTTGGAGCCCCCGTCTCACCAGTTTTGGACCGCCAGGCTGTGGCCGCCCAATATGCCTATCACCAGCAAACGCCGTTGCCGCTAAAAGGTCGGGCCATGTATTACAACCCAGGTATTATGGAAACCGTACTGGAAAATCGTTTGCGTTTTGGCACAGTGGATATTTGTGGTGAATGCATTGGCTATGTGGCCATGATGCGTGTGGGTGACCTGAACCGGCGCGTCTGGATTCAGCTGCCCGACGATACGGTGCACGGGCCATTTCAGGTGATTGATGCCGCCGATGTAGGCCACGTGCCCATGTTGATTGAAAAAGAGTGGGCCATTGATGTAGATTATGAAACGGCTCATGGCTGGGGCATGCGCAGCCCGTGGCGCGTGACCGTGCTGAGCGAACCGCCGGCCAATATACAACCAGCGCCGCTGGTGGTCGAAAATCCCGAGTTTCAAGTTGATATTTATCGGGGCGAAAAGCTGGCCTACTACAATCAATCGGCCGAATATTTTGGTCATATTGACGAGCTGTATATTCGCTAACCTACCCCCTCGCAAACATACTCTTGCCCAACATAAAAGTCCGCCGTGATCGATCGTGGCGGACTTTTTGCTTCGTGTCTGTCCGTAAATTCGCTGTGCCGAACCGATCTGCCAGATACATCATCGGGTTCACAAGCGAATTTACGGATAGCTTCTTAATGCTATTCGCAGTAGAGCGCAATCGCCAGAATAGCGCCGGCTTTAACAAACCAGACCGACGCCGTTCTCGCCAATGCCGTTGCGGTGTACTGATTATATAAAGCTTGTACACACGTAATATGCATCGCCGGCACAGTGACGGCAGAGCGTGCGACCGTCCTGATGCACCTCGCGCTCGTTGATGATCTCCTCACCACACTGGGCGCAATTGGTGCGAATGATGGGACGGCTCACAATGGTGGACACCGGCGTGGTGAGCGCTACTGGTTGGATCGTGAGCAATTCGCAATCGGGCATCCGTTGGTATCCCTCAAGCTGCGCAAAATAGTGGCGTCGCTCGTCCGGGGCATACTGATGGGCGCGCTGGCGCACATCCAACCGCGGCGCTACACGAACCGCCTGTTCGGTTTTCACATCGACAAAGACCGCGGCAATTTTGCCATAATCTGCCAAACGCAGCGTGCGGTGGCCCATGCTGGCTCCCGTGGCAACCTCCACGCCATCGGCAAAGCAGCCATCTGTTTCCACAATAACCAGCAGCCGTTTATCTGTGCGGGGAACATCCAATCCCAACGCGGCGCCGCCCGCCAACCCAAACCGTACCCCCAACACCTGGCGCGGGCACAGATGTTTATGGCGGGCGGCGGATTGCGTTAAGAGGCCTTGAATATCTGGCATGGGTGCGCGTTCTTTGGGTTCATATAGAGAATTCGTCATGATATCGTTTCGTCTATTGTATCATAGAGCCGCACAATAAAAGGGCTGACGTAGCCCCTTGCCGCGCCTGAGCAGGCAGCGCACAGAACATCGATTCAGCCATAAATAGCCTTGGTTTGCATCGGTACCCACCGGAATCGTGTGAACTTGATCACACTGCACGTATCATTTTCGCCACTGCAACGTTATCTATTATAGATAAAATGATCGTGGGAAAGGAGAAATGTTCAAGAATGGAGATGGCTAAGATGCACCCAAAATCGAAGCATGCAAGTGATGTGAGAAGCCCCATTTCGTTTCGTCTACTTCTGGCCATTGTTTCAGGTCTACTGGCGACCATCCTGGTGGGAATCCCCCTTCCCATACAGGCGGCGCCAGCTGCGCCCGACGAAACAATTCAGCTCACGGCGGTGGGCGATACGTTTATTCGCGCCAGCCAGCCGGATGCCAACTTTGAGGGACAGCAAACGTTAACGGTGAGTCGGCAGGTGGTCAATCTAGGCAATCAACAGGTTGTGTTTGAAGAAAACGCCCTGCTGCGCTTTGATCTGTCACAAATTCCGGTTGGCTCCACCATTAACCGCGCCGTGCTGCGGATTGCGCAACTGGACATGTCCGGCAACGCCGCCTGGGACATGTCCGTCGCGCAAATAATGGCCGCATGGCAGCCGTCCAGCGCCACGTGGAACAGCCGTCCCACCTCCATCTGCTGTACGGACACGGCCAGCAGCCCCCTCAGCAGCCCGGTGCTGGTGAGTTGGAATGTGCTGCCACTGGTACAGAAGTGGGTGGGCGATCCAACCCACAACCCCAACTATGGTTTTTTGCTGCAAGGCTTTGGCAACGCCGCCCAAAGCCGCACATTTAGCAGCCTGGAGGGCAACACGCCTCCCGAGCTGATCATTGATTACACGCCGCCACCCACACAAATTCTCATTCCCGCCCAAACTACCCCGGTTGCGCTAGATGGAGACTGCGATTTGCGCGCCGAATACGCCAACGTACCCGGTTATCTCTATTTTGATCAGTTTGGACAGACCGGTAACGTCTATTTTAAACACGATGGCAAATATATCTACATCTGCGCAAATAGCGATAAGGGACTGAATACCGGTCGCTTTTTTAGCGTGTATTTGGATGTGGACAACGGCCGCGAAGCCGTGGCGGAAAAAGACGACTACGCGTTGCGCATTGGCGTGGAGAGCAACGAATTGCGCAGCTTGGCCGGCACGGGCGTGGCCAACGGATACACCGCGCCAGGGCCATCCGGCTGGCTCGCCGCCGCCCAAACCACCGGACTCTCTACGGGGACCGATGGCGCCGAATATCAGATCCCGCTTGTAAGCCTAACCGGCGCCTGTTTAGAAAAGCTGGGCGTTGCCGTTTATCACCAGGACGTCAATGGCGCCGGTGACGACTTTGGCTGGCCTTCCAACCAATTTTTCGACCAGCCGCAAACGTGGGTGGAAGCTACGCTGGAAGGCATTACTTGCCCCACGGCACAGCGTATTCAAGTCTGCCAACAGGCCAACAATGAATGTCCCGCCGCGGCTGGCGCCGAGGTATTTCGCATTAGCAGTGGCAACGTGACCCGCTACAGCACCGACGCCAGCGGCTTTGTGCAAGATAACGGCGAAATTCACATAGGCGATACGCTGTGGGCGCGGCTGCCGGTTTCTAACTCGCTGGCCTTTGCACCGGGCCAGCCCAATAGCTTTCATCTCTATGAAACCAATGGTGCGCCTCAGCTGGTAACCACCGGCAGCTTTGACATTGACACCGGTATCATGCGTGTGCCTGTCGGTCCGGCCCACCCACTGCTGGTGCATGACTTAGATATTTCGGCCCAATGGTATCTGCAAGCCGATGCCGATGAGGAAGCCTGGCTGCGCGATAACGTGCTGGCGGCGTCTAACCATCTCTATGACTTTACCGATGGTCAATTTGCGCTGGGTCAGGTGACGGTGCACCAAATGGAAGAGGGCTGGGGCGAATCCGACGTCAAGCTCTACATGAACAACACGCTCTATCCCAATGCCGATATTGGCGGCGTGGTGGCCACCACCACCGTGGACATTTCGCCCGTCATCTCCGTTACATACGAGCCGGGTCACATCCACATGGGCTCCAACTGGAACAAGTTTGGCGTGCCGCCCAACCAGGAAGTCATTCTAGACGGCAGTCCGGTGCCCACCGGCACCATGCAGGCCGATTGGGGCGTAGCATTGGCCCATGAACTGGGACATTACCAATTCTTCCTCTTTGACACCTATCGCGACGCCGAAGGCGCCAGCAATGAAGAGATTGCCGCTCTCTGCACAGGCTCCGCTATGGGCAACGCCTACGATCCGCAGAACTACGGTTTTATCGCGCTCCAGAGTGAATGGGACGCCAAGTGCAGCCAGACCGAAGCCTACGTCCAGCTGCAAGGCCGCACCGAGTGGGACACCATCCACACCTGGTATCCGTGGGTGATTACGCCCAGCGCCTTTGTAACCGGTCCGGTGGCGCCGCCGGTCAACCTGACCAGCGTCACTTTTGTCACGCCCACGGTTACGCCGCCCAACCCGCCGCCCAGCAGCGATATTTTCAACTTGCTCTACGTGGATAACGAAACCAGTTCGGGCGAGGCGCGCGGCTTTGTCTATCGCGGCGACCGCATCTATGAAGTGGGCAAGCCGGCCAAAGGCTCTACCCAGCTTGAGTTGACCGGCGTCCAGGTCAGCGACCGCCTGTGCGTCTACGACATCAACGATAATTCAGAAGCACCCGAAACGCCGCGCCACCAATTTGGCTGCGAAACCGTGGTGCTCAACGACAACGAAATGCAGATGACCAAGCTGGTCCCGTGGCAGCCCGAAGTGGCGCTGCTGCAAACCGGCCCGCAGCAGCTCACGCTCTGGGTCACGCAAACTGTTTCCAGCGGCCAGCAGCTTATGGCTCGCCTCTATCCCGAAACCGGCGACGCCCTCTCTGGCGAAGTGGCGCTGACCGGCAGCGGTGTCTACAGCCACGTTTTCAATCTGGTTGAGCCCGTGCCTGCGGTCTACGTGCAGCTATGGGTCAACGAAGCGCCGGACGGGTTAGATACACGGCGCGAGGTGGTGGCCGATCGCGGCGCGGGGGGTGGGGGTGCATTTGGGCCGGCAAAGCACTTTTCGGGCGTATTTGTAGTTTCATCGGATGGCAAGGCCAGCTTTGAGAGTGCTGATGTTACAGACTTAAAAGCTGGCGAATCCATTACATTTCAAAGCATGCCGGGAACGCCGCCGCTGCCTGCTAATAAGCTGATTATCGGCCAGTCCTATCGGCTCGACGCGTATCCGGCGGCGTTGGTAAATGGCGGCACTGTGCGCATTCAGTATGAGGAGGCGCCAATTGTGCAAGCAGCTTCGGTAAGTGCGGCCGCCCCTGCGGTCCATTTCTGGAATGGCAGCCGGTGGATCGAATTTGACACCACAATCAGTACGCCGACAAATGCGGCCGACGGCATTCAAGAAGCAGCCGCGGCCAGTCAAGGGATAGGTGTTTATGCCGTATTGTTGGATATAGGTGGGTATTCTACCTATCTGCCGCTGGTGCAAAAGTAAAGACTAGCGTGCGTCGCACTGGCCAGAGGAACTTGTGCACTAGCCCCCCCTGACAGCCAGTGCGACGCATGCTAGTCAACGAGGAAAGCCCTTCACAACGCGAAATAACTTCATTAGCGGTGTGCGACGTACACGTGGTGCGCCAGAGACCATGACATACGGGGCGATGGGAGTGGCCGTTCGCCATGAGAACCCAACCTCATTTGTATCGGACTTACGTAAGCCTAGAGTAAAGGCGTCTGGTCAACCGCTGGCGCTGCGTACGTTGTGTTATATTCCACTAACTTGCACTGTCTATATGTTGGACTGCCTCCAGAATCTCTCGATTATGAGGCACGTTTTCTAAGAAAGATTGGCGCATGATAGGGTCGGATATCCGATTTGCTCGTTCCATGAGCAAGTTGTACGCTGAATGTAAGGACCGGGTTGCTGCTTCTTCATCGTCCATATGACGAAACACTTGACAGCACATCCAATAGTCTCTATGCGGAAAGTCTAACTCTTCAGTGCTAGATTCGCGCAGAATTTTAAGAGCGTCATTCAGATTTGTTTCAGCTTCTTGCTGGTTTTGAATGAATGAGTTTGCCATTGCTATTGTTAGTAGAACTGAAGTTGTTGATTCGTCTAAATTTAGCAAATGAAACTTTTGTAAAGAGTCTCTTGCATATTCAATGGCTTGATGTATTCTTTTTTGTTGCAAGTACAAAAAGGCGATATCACCTAAACATATTGCTTCTAGGTGCTCGTTACCAAGAGTTTGCGCCAATTGTAGGCAAATTAATAAATGCTTTTCTGCATCGAATATTTGCCCAGAATCTCTTAATACTTGACCCAAGTTACACAAAATGTACGCCTTACCAGATTCAGAGCCAATTTCCTCTGTTATTTTTAACCCTGCCTTCAAATTAAGTCTAGCTTGACTCCAATCACCAACCATCATGTAAAGAATACCAAGTTCATTCAGGATAAGTTGCTTATGCCACGCATCATTGATCTGCTCCTGTATCTTCAGGGCATGTTTCAATAGAGGCTCTGCCCCCCCGTGATCTCCTTGACTTCCAAGAACTTGAGCAATGCTGAGGGTACTAGCTGCTTCGCCAAACCGATCACCAATGCTTTGACGGATGGCCAAGGCCTCTCTAAACTGAGATAGTGCTTCGCCGAAAATTCGATGATAGTAATTTACTACGCCTAAAGCATTTAAAGTCCGAGCTTGATTTTTACGATTTGATAGACTTTGGTTAATCTTGAGATCTTGCTGTAGTTCAACCTTTGATTCATCATATTTTCCTTGTTGTCGATATACCAAAGCTAATCCGTAATGTGCTTCCGCTTTTTCAGCCTGCAAATCACTTGAGTTATTAATAACATCAAGCACTTTTCGATACGCCCCCTCTGCGCCATCATAATCGCCCTGGCGCCAGGCAATCATGCCCAGCTTGGCCTGGAAACGAGCCTGGCTGGCAGCGTCGTTTTCAGCGCGGGCCAGATCAAGACCGCGGTTGGCGGCCTGCTGCGCTTGCGGATAGTCGCTGATCGACTCGTAGTAGTCGCTCCAGAGAAGAGCGGCTTCGCGGGCGGGGGCATCCAGCGCGGCGGCTAGTTGGGCAATGGCATCGCGTTCCTCGTCGCGGCGGCCCAGGATGTGCAGCACTTCCACTTTGGATTTGAGCCACGGCCAGCGCACGTCCAGCCCCAGCGCGCGGTCATAATAGGTAAGTGCGGTTTCGTTGGCGTATTCGCGTTTGGCGCGGTCGCCGGCCAGGCCCAGATAGCGCAGGGCGTTTTGGCGCACGGTGGGCTGGTTCAGATCGCCATTGTAAAAGTGATGGGCCAGCCGCTCGCTCTGGTCCGGTTGCAGCGTCTCCAGCGCATGGCCCACGGCGGCGTGCAGATCGTGGCGCTGCTCTTCCAGCAGCGTGCGGTAGACCACCTCTTGCGTAACGTTGTGCTTAAAAATATAGCTGACCTGCGGCGTTTCCGCCCGTGCAAAGTCGCGCGCCAGCAGCAGCTCCAGTTCGGACAGCAGCTGCGGCGGTTCGGGTTTATTGGGATGGCCCGCAGCTAGCAGATCCAGCTCAAAGATGCGCCCAATAACGCTGGCGGCTTTGATGGTCAGCTTGACCGGCTCGGGTAGCCGATCCAAGCGGGCCAGCACAATGCCGTGGATCGAGTCGGGAATGCCCAGCTCCACGGCAGACAGATTGGCGTCGGGGCGCAGCGTCCACTCGTCGTTGACGCGGGTCAAACAGCCTCCCTTTTCCAGCTGATTAATCAGGTCGTGGGAGAGCGTCCAGCCGCCGCGAAAAGGGAGCAGCCGCTCGGCGTCCTGCAGCGCGTCCAGCAATTCTTCGATGTAAAATGGGTTTCCCTGGGCCAGTGCCTGCACCAGCGCCAAAGCCAGCGGGGGAACCTGGTCGCTCCCCAGCCGATTGGCCACCAGCGCGGCCACGCCTTCCGCTGAAAGCTCGGCCAGCGGCAGCAGCGTTTGGTGCGGCAGGCTGGCCACCTCGCCAAGAAAACGCTCGTTGTCTGGCGTAGGCGGGCGCTGTACCAGCATGAGCAAAATGGGCACATCGGCAATGACGCGGCCCAGCGCCAGCAGAATGGCCTGTGACGCCTCGTCCATCCAGTGGGCATCTTCGATGAGCAGCAGCAGGGGTTGAGCGCGCGCACGCGTCTGCAAAATTTCCAATGCCAGGGCAATGAGCGCTTCACGGCGCAGTTGGGCATCAAAGGCGGCCGTGGTGGCGTTGTCCGCAATGGGCAAGCCCAATAGGTCCCCCAGCAGCGGCAGGCGCAACAGCCATTCGGGGTTCATCCATTCGACCAGCTCGCTTAGCTGCTCAATTTGCGCTTGCTGTTCGGCGGTAGTAAGCGTCTGCTGGGTGGCCGGCAGACGCAGCAATGTGCGCGCCATTTGGCGAATAGGAAACCAAGCCGTATCGCGATTAATGCTCTGGCAGGCGCCAATGACGGGCTGTAGACCTTGTTCCGGCGCCCGCTGCACCGCAGTAGCGGCCAACAAACTTTTGCCGACACCAGCCTCGCCCTGCATGCGTAATATGTGGCCGCGCTGCGTCTCTACCACCTGCGCCATTAGCGCTTCGACCTGAGCCAATTCATCGACGCGGCCCACCAGTGGCGGAGCCAGCTCGGATTCAAAGCCTGGCGCGGGCGTCATCTGCGCCTGCACAATATTAAAGACCGGCTGCGGCTCGGTTTTGCCCTTAAAGGTGCGCAGCCCCAATTCCTCTAGAAAATAGCGCTGCCCTAGGTCGTCGGCCACCGCCTGGACCGTGAGAATCTGCCCAGGCGTTGCGCTACTCATCAGGCGGGCGGCCAGATTGGTGGCGTCGCCCAGCACGCCATAGGTGCGGCGAGTTTCGCTGCCATATGCGCCCACGCGCATACGTCCCTGGGCAATGCCCATTTGCACATAAGTGATAAAGTCAAAGCGCTGGGGCGCGGCGCGCAGATCCAGCGCCCCAGCGACCGCCCGCGTCAGGTCATCGTCGTGGGCAATGGGCGCGCCAAAGGCGGCATAGAGATAGCTGCCCTTGTCGCCGGTGGTGAGCTGAATCAGCGCGCCTTCGTAGCGGGCAAACACGCCCTGCACCCAGCGGATAAAGGCGTCTAGCTTTTCACCTGCACCGGGATCCTGGTCATAATCAATGCCGCCAAATTTAACAAAAAGGGCAACCGCGGGACGCAGTTCAGCCAGATAACGATCATGTTGATTGATCAGCCGCTCGTAGATGGTGGGGAGCAGCCAAGGGCGGAGTTGTTCAAGCGTGAGCAAAGGGGGTGTAAACGAGGAGGGAAGGAGGGAAGAGAAGTAGAGGAGTGGAGAAGTAGAGGGATGCGTTGCTTGAGAATGATAAATGGCGAAACGGGTAGATTCAGCGGTATGCCATTCGGGCGCCGGCAGGGCGCCGGCCATGCGGTTGGCGGTGGTTTCGTCCAGGACCAGATCGCCGGGGTGGGCCAGCTGTTCGGCGGCGGCTACACGGTCCATGAGCGCGCCGGCCAATATGTCGATCACTTGAATGTCCGCATCACCCACCAAAAGGCGGCGCACGGTGCCCGTAGCCACCGCTGTTTTAATGGTTAACGTGGCTCGTACGCCCGTTACAATCTCCCAATCTACAAATTGCTGCATGGCCTGCTGCAGCGCCACCGCTACCCTTACGGCGTTTGCCGCGGAGTCTCCACTCTTCTCTGATGCTTCCTTTTTCTCTGTGCTCGCCTCTCCGCTCTCCCGCGCCTCTTCTATGCCTTCAGCAAACCAACACATAATCGCGTCGCCGCTAAAACCGATCACGCTGCCACCCAGGCGATGCACTTCAGCGATTAAAACGGTATAGACTCTGTTGAGGTGACGCGCCAGCTCATCGGCGCCGCGCCGGGCGCCAAAGCGAGCGGCCAGCGTTTCCGTCAATTGGGTAAAGCCGGAAATATCGGCAAAGAGCGCCGCGCCATATGCGCGGTCGGGCAACGTAGCGCCTTGCATCATGGCAAAACGGCGGTCCAGAGGTATATAGGCGGCGCATGAAGAGATGGCAGACATAGGGATATTATATCACTTTAGAGACCAATGATGGCATTGAATTGGCGTTCTCGGTGAAATTCTGTTGCCGAATTAGCCCTAAAGTACTATTGAAAGTCGTCAAAAAATGTAGCATTATTTAAAGTGCAGGTAACTATCCAAGTTTCCCCGGGTGACTATATAGTTACGCATAAAAAAGTAAACATCCAGGTGTTCGAGGGCTGAGCTTGTCGAAGCCCGCCTGCGCCTTCGACAAGCTCAGGCTGCAGCTGGGTGGTCACCAAAAAAAATTGCTTACAATCTGTCCGTAAATTTTCCGCGTCCACGTCCCCAATTCGACAAAGCAATGGACGTCTAATCAAATTGACGGATAGTTTCTTATTTCAATTTCCCCCTTTATTGGAGAAATTTGTATGTGCAAGATCGAAGTTATGCTGGCTGATGATCATACGTTGGTGCGCCAAGGCATTCGCAGCATACTCGAGATGGAAGAAGACATCAGAGTGATTGGTGAGGCAAGTTCTGGCCGAGAACTGCTGGCAGCGATTAAAAATGGTATCCAACCAGACATTATTTTGATGGACATTCAGATGCCGGAAATGTCCGGCATTGAGACGACGCGCCTAATTCGCAAACTCATGCCAGATACGCTGGTGATTGGGCTGACTGCTGTCGAGGAAGATATATCGATCCACCAGATGATCCAAGCCGGAGCCAAGGGCTATGTGGTCAAATCTTCGGTGGTCGGCGAGCTGGTGAATCTGATTCGCATACTGCATAGACAGTATCACATGCCAAACGTAACGACACCTTCTATGTCCATCCGCCACCGAACGCGCCCGGCCGTCCATGCACATTCGCTGGGCACAGTAGACCGCAAACAGAAGCTGACCAGACGGGAGCAAGAGGTAATGCAAATTCTAATCAAGGGATTCTCCAATAAAGAAATTGCCAGCCGGCTCACTATCTCCGAACGCACCGTACAGACCCACTTGAGCAATATTTTTAGTAAGTTGGATGTCTCCAGCCGTACTGAAGCCGTGCTGGAGGCGCTCAATGGCGAATGGTTTTCATAACAATTCCAGAACATAACAAAAGGCGGCTTCGAATGGAAGCCGCCTTTTGTTATGTTCACAAATTATTAACTTTACTGATTCTCAGCCACAATATCGGCAATCTCGTCTGGCACTTTGGCCACCCGGGCGCCCGCCTCGGCCAGCACCTGCATCTTCTCTTCTGCGGTCCCTTCACCACCCGATACAATAGCGCCGGCATGGCCCATTCGTCGCCCTGGAGGGGCAGTCTGGCCGGCAATAAAAGCCGTCACCGGCTTGCTCATATTTTTGGCAATGAATTCGGCCGCTTTCTGCTCGTCGGTACCACCGATCTCACCGATCATGACGACCTGCTCCGTAGCGGAATCATCTTCAAACATCTGCAACACATCGATAAACGTGGTGCCAATAATGGGGTCGCCGCCAATGCCCACCGCCGTGCTTTGACCAATGCCACGGGCGGTAAGTGCGTAGACCACCTCATATGTCAACGTGCCGGATCGGCTCACAATGCCTACGTGGCCCGGCGTGTGGATGTGGCCAGCCATAATGCCCACCTTGGCCTCGCCCGGCGTAATGACGCCCGGACAGTTGGGGCCAATCAGCCGCGCGCCCACAACATCCAGATAGGCGCGCACCTTCACCATATCCAGTGCTGGAATATGCTCAGTAAGGCAGATAATCAGGTCAATCCCAGCATCGGCGGCCTCGATAACCGCATCGGGCGCGGCAAAAGCCGGCACAAAAATAATAGATGTATTGGCGCCGGTGGCTTCGACAGCTTCATTGACTGTGTCAAAAACTGGCGTATTGCCCACGGCCCATTCGCCACCCTTGCCCGGCGTTACGCCAGCCACCACTTGGGTGCCATATTCGATCATCTGCTCGGCGTGAAACGCACCCTGCCGCCCGGTAATGCCCTGCACCACCAGACGCGTATCTTTGCCCACTAAAATGCTCACGCGCTTGCTCCTTTCCCAGATTGTGTAGCCGCGGCCTGCACAGCCTTTTGGGCCGCATCGGCCAAGCTGGTGGCGGTTAAGATATTTTGCAAATCTGCTTCTTCCAAAATGGCGCGGCCCTCTTTTTCATTGGTGCCGACCAGGCGAATGACAAAGGGCATATCAACCTTGAGCGTATTGATAGCTTCTAAAAAGCCCTTGGCCACCTCGTCGCAGCGGGTAATGCCGCCAAAGATATTGATCAGCACGGCCTTCACATGCGGATCGGAAAGGATAATCCGCAAAGCCGCCGTGACCTTTTGGGCCGAAGCACCGCCCCCAATATCGAGAAAATTGGCGGGAGAACCGCCATAATATTTCACAATGTCCATGGTGGCCATGGCCAAACCAGCCCCGTTGACCATGCAGCCAATTTCTCCGTCCAGCTTGATATAGCTGAGCCCCTCGGCCTTGGCCTCTTGCTCTGAGGCATCTTCGGTAGATTTGTCGGCCATCTCAGCCAGATCCGGGTGGCGACTCAACGCGCTGTCGTCAATGACCATTTTGCCATCCAGCGCAATCAGCTGATTTTCGCCCGTAATGACCAGCGGATTGATTTCGGCCAGACCGGCATCCTGCTCTACAAATGCTTGATAAAGCGCCTTGGCCACCTTGATGAAAGCAGACGTGTGCTCCTTGGGCAGGCCAATCCCCTCGGCCAAAATGCGCGCTTGATAATCGCGCAGCCCCAAAAACGGGTGGACGGCCACGGTAATAATTTTGTCGGGCGCGGTGCGAGCCACTTCTTCGATTTCCACACCGCCTTCGCCGCTGGCCATGAGCACGACGCGACGGCGGCTGCGATCTAAAACGGCGCCCAGATAAATTTCTGAAGCAATGTTAGACGCTTCGTCGACAAGGACTTTCTCAACAGTAAGTCCCTTGATATTCATGCCCAGAATATCTGCGGCGCGCGCTTGGGCTTCATCGGGATTTTTGGCTAACTTAATGCCCCCGGCTTTGCCGCGGCCACCCACCAACACTTGGCTCTTGACAACCACAGCACCACCCAGCTTTTCGGCCACGCTGCGTGCTTCTGCGGGGGTCGTTGCAACTTCGCCCTTAGGAATTGGGATTCCATATTGGGCAAAAATGCGTTTAGACTGATATTCGTGAAGATTCAAGCTCTGGCCTCCTTAAAATTATAGAACTTACGCAAGCCCCTAGTTGTCTGGCCGCTTAATTTTTAGAAATCGCGTATGACTTTTGCTCGAGTTGTGATTTCTAAAACTAAATATTCGCGGCCTAGTAAGAACCATGCGGTTGGTAATCAGTAGACCACAATGGCAAGAGATGGGCCGGATTCACCAATCGAGACCGACGCCTATATCGCCAACACCGTTGCGGTGTACTGGTAATGTATTATTCATTTCATTATAGTCGGCGGCTAAATCAAATGACAAATCTCCGTTCATACTCGGCTCTGAATGAAAATGTCTATTTTGTGGCTGCTTCATGCACTTGGGCACTCAAGCGCAGGCCCCAAAAAGGCCAGAGATCCCTCAGCACTTCCAAGGGAAAAAGGTCGCGCGCATGTGTCGTCCACCGTGGTAGCGGCTGCGTTGCTATCACGAAGTTCGCGATTGCCCAAAAGAAAAGGTTTTCCCCATGTCCAGCCCGCGGTATAATGACTAGATCACAACGACCGAGGTGGCCAAAACCACCATGCAAAATCGATGATTATATTGCCAACGCCGTTGCGGTGCACTGAGCATAAACAATTTATGGGGTAGCATATAATGGCTTTGTGTACTACACAACCGACATACCTGTGTGTACTACACAACCAACATAACTTTGTGTATTACACAACCGACATAACTAAGTCTATCCATGTTTTG
Source organism: Caldilineaceae bacterium (assembly GCA_020634755.1). GTDB lineage: Bacteria > Chloroflexota > Anaerolineae > Caldilineales > Caldilineaceae > JACKBC01. The sequence continues at coordinate 47,695 of JACKBC010000001.1, forward strand.
CAGATATGTAAAAGAGTAACATTTTATGGCCGGACCCGTCTATACGTATTGTCCACGCTGCGCCACCGCTCTGGAGATGCAAATGATGAGCGACCGCGCGCGGCCCACTTGTCCAGCCTGTGGCTTTATTCAGTTTCACGATCCCAAGGTGGCGGTCATTGGGTTGGTAACTTGTGGTGAACACGTGTTGCTGACCAAGCGTGCAGTCAATCCCGAAATAGGGAAATGGTCGCTGCCGGGTGGCTTTATGGACGCGGGTGAAATGCCCACAGCCGCCTTGCAGCGCGAACTCATGGAAGAGATAGGGCTGCCGGTTGTGGTCAATGAGCTGATCGAAGTCCTGCCCATGCTTGTGGCTGATGCGGCGGCGCCGGACGGCCAGGTCAATCGCGGCATTGTGCTGGCCTACGCCGCGACGCCGCGCAGCGGCACGCGAGAGCAGTTGCAAGCCCATGATGATGTGCAGGACGTGCGCTGGTTTACCGCCGAGACGATTCCGCCGGAACTGGCCTTTGAATCGACGCAGAAGTTGATTGCGCTGTGGCGCGAGCAATAGCAGTTAAATCACAAAGCACGACTTACGCAATACAAGTTCTAAAATTTGGAGTTTGACAAAATGGATACACAAATTAAAGAAAAAACGCAAACAGAAAGCGCCAGCCCAGTGGAAACCAAAACCTTTATGGTTACGGGCGGGGCGGGCTTTCTTGGCATCAACCTGGTGCGCCATTTGCTGGCGCATGGACACAAAGTCGTTTCGCTGGACATTGCCGATTTTACCTATCCCGAGCGTGACCAAGTGACCGTTTTGGAGGGGGATATCCGCGATCTGGCAGCGGTGCGCAAAGCCACCCAAGGTGCGGATATTGTGATTCACACGGCGGCGGCGCTGCCCCTCTATTCTGCCGAAGACATTTACTCGACCGATATTGATGGCATTCGCAACGTCCTGCAAGCGGCGTACGAAGAAAAGGTGGAGCGCCTGATCCACGTCTCGTCCACAGCGGTCTATGGCATTCCGGATCACCATCCGCTCTTTGAAGATGATAAGCTTGATGGCGTGGGCCCATATGGAGAGTGTAAGGTGCAGGCTGAACAGCTCTGCCAGGAGTATCGCGACAAGGGCATGTGCATTCCCATTATCCGCCCCAAATCCTTTGTGGGGCCAGAGCGGCTGGGCGTCTTTGCGCTCTTTTACGATTGGGCCAAGGATGGCAAGAATTTCCCGGTGCTGGGCAGCGGCAACAACCGGTACCAACTATTGGATGTGGAAGATCTGTGCGACGCCATTTATTTGGCCGCTACGGGCGACCCGGCCAAAGTCAACGACACCTTTAACATTGGCGCCAAAGAGTTCACCACGCTCAAAGAGGATTATCAAGCCGTGCTAGACTATGCCGGACACGGCAAGCACATTGTGTCTCTGCCCGCCGCCCCCATGATCTGGACGCTGCGCTTTTTGGAAAAGCTCAACCTGTCGCCGCTCTATAAATGGGTCTATGAAACAGTGACGGAAGATTCATTTGTTTCTATTGACAAAGCGGAACGCATTCTTGGCTATCGGCCTAAATATTCGAACAAACAGGCCATGATTCGCAACTACCAATGGTATATTGACCATCTCCATGAATTCCAGGGGCAGTCGGGCGTTTCGCACCGCGTGCCGTGGAAGCAGGGCGCATTGGGCGTAGCAAAACTGTTCTTTTAAACTCATGCTGGACAAAGGTTACAAACCAGGTTTCTGGCCGAAACCTGGTTTGTACTTAGACCTCTCCGTAAATTCGGGTGTGGATTCAGCGTTCAATAGCAACGCGCGGCGGCGCCGAGAATTTGCGCACAGACACTTAAACGCTACGGAGCAGTTCTTCCAAGACGGCGGCCACGCCATCTTCATCGTTGCTGCCCGTAATACAGTTGGCTACGGCCTTGACTTCCGGGACGGCGTTGGACATGGCCACGCCCCAACCGCTGTCGCGCACCATTTCCACGTCGTTGACGTCGTCACCAAAGGCCACCACGTTTTGCATGGTCAATTGCCAGCGCGCCACCAGCGTGGATAGCGCCATGCCCTTGCTGGCTCCTTGTGCCATGATTTGCACCAGCGATACTTTCTCCGAGACCAGCGGCTGCACATCTTGAAACCGCTGGGTATGTTCGCGGCGAATGCGCTGAAAATCCTCCAGCGCCACCAAAATTTTGGCGGCCGGGCGATCCGCCACGCCGAGCAGATCGTCCACTACTTCGGCATCGGGACGTCCCAGATCCTGATTGATATAGAGAATATCGTCAATTTCCAATCCCAACCGGCCCCCCGGGGCTTCTGCTTGGAAAAGCTCAACCAGATCGCGCACGGTCTCCAGCGCAATATCGTGCCGATAGATCTCTCGCCCATCTTCATAGGCCACGGCGCCGTTATAGCAGATCCAGGGAAACGCGTGCAGTTCATCGGGAATGCGGCGCGTCCAGCGCGGCGGACGCCCGGTGGCGATCACCACGGGGCCGCGGGTCTCTCGCCACTGGTGAAATAGTTCAATGGTGCGCGATGAGACGGTGTGGTCGCTGCGCACAATCGTTTCATCCAGATCCACGGCGGCCAGCCGCAATGTACCGCTGTTTGGAATCTCAATTGTCATGTTGGCGCCTTTCTTTCGGGTTGAGCTTTGGTTAAAAGTGTCAGTTACGATTATAGTGCAAGGGTAGCGCTCGTCCCACTTTCGGGGATCAATGTAACTGAATTCACATTTTTGCGTACTGTATAATCAGTGCGCCGTACAGAGCCATCATTGAGACCTGGTCTGATTCCAATGATAGCGTTTAACTTGGCAAATGGTCTTAGAAGCTGTCTGAAAAGGTGATTAAGGCGTGTCACATTCCGGGAAAGGGCCACGAAATTCTGGTCAAATCATCCGCAATCGGCCCTTTCCCGGAATGTTTTGTACCCAATCGAGACTTTTCAGACAGCTTCTTACAAAATAATTTTCGAGACACAAAATGTTATCTCCGCGCTGGCAAAAGGTATTTCGCGATCTCTGGTCCAACAAAACACGCACCATTTTGGTATTGCTCTCCATCGCTATTGGCGTGGCGGCCATTGGCATGGTGATGGGCGCGCAAGTCATTGTGGACCGCTACCTACCCGCCGCCTATGCCGCCATCCACCCCTCGGATGGGCTGATCTTCTGCATTTCGACATTTGATGACGACATGATCCGCTCCATTGAGGCCATGCCAGAGGTCGAATCTGCCGAGGGGCGACGCTTTGTCAACGTGCGCTTTTTGGGCAAAGATGGCAACTGGTATAACATGCAGCTCAACGCCATTCCGAATTACAAGGAAATGGACATTAACATTGTCTATGGCGAGACCGGCACTTTTCCGCCACCCGACCACGGCTTGTTGATCGAGCGCGCCTCATTGTCACCCGGGCTGGGATTGGGCGATATCGGCATTGGCGATGTGCTCACCATCGAGGCGCCCAATGGCAAAAAACGCCAAATCGAGGTGGATGGCACCGTCCACGACATGAGCCAGCTGCCGGCTTTTATCAACGGTTCCGGCTACGGTTACATCAATTTTGATACGCTGGAGTGGCTGGGCGAGCCGCGCGACTATAATCAGGTTGTCTTTCGTGTGGCCGAAAATCGCAACGACGCCGAACACATCAACGCCGTGGCCAAAGAGGTGCAGCGCAAGTTAGAGCGCGCCGGCGTCAACGTGATCTTTGCGCTGGTGCCGCCGCCCGGTGAACATCCGGCCCAGAACTTTTTGGATGCGTTTTCGCTGGTGCTGGGCGCCATTGGCGTGCTGTCGCTGGGTCTGAGCATGTTTCTCATCGTGAACACGCTCTCCGCCATTATGGCCCAACAGGTGCGACAGATCGGCATTATGAAGGCGATTGGCGCCCGCATTCCACAGATCACCGGCATGTATTTTGTTATGGTGCTGCTCTTTGGCCTGCTCTCCATGCTGATTTCCATTCCGCTGGCCGGTGTGGGCGCGCTGGGGTTGGCTTCATTTTTTGCCGGCTTTCTTAATTTTGACTTGGGCGGCTTTCGGCTAGACCCACAGGTGGTGCTCATTCAGGTGGCCATTTCGCTGGTGGTGCCCTTGCTGGCCGCGTTGATCCCGACCATCCAGGGCGTACGCGTAACCACGCGTGAAGCAATTGACGAACATGGCTTGGGCAAAGGACGCTTTGGCACCAGCGTCATCGATCGCTTCTTTGTGGCATTGCGGCGCATCTTTCCCATGGGGCGACCGCTGCAAATTTCGCTGCGCAACACCTTTCGGCGCAAAGCCCGGCTCACGTTGACGCTGATCACGCTTTCCCTGGCCAGCGCAATTTTTGTGTCGATCTTTAGCATTCGGGCCTCGTTGCAGCAGACGCTGGACGATGTGCTCAACATGTTCGATTATGATGTGCAGGTGGTTTTTGACCGCGCCTATCGCATTCAGCGCATTCAGGAAGAGGTCATTGCTCTACCCGGCGTGCGCGCGGTAGAGACGTGGGGCTTTGGTTCGACGCGCCGCATTCGGCCCGATGAGACCGAAAGCGACAGCATGATTATCTATGCGCCCGAAGCCAATGCCGAAACTTTAAAGCCCACAATTATTGAAGGGCGCTGGTTGCAGCCCGAAGATACCACGGCCATTGTGGTCAACACAGATTTTTTGGGCAATGAAGAAGATGTGAAATTGGGTAGCACGGTCACATTGGACATCGATAACAAAGAGACGCAATTTGTCATTGTGGGCATCTCCCGCGGTGCGCTTACCGGTCCGATTATCTTTATAAACTATCCCTATTTTAGCCGTCTGACCAACGATGTCGACCGCGCCCAGGTTGCGCTCATCCAGCTCGTCGACCGCAGCGCCGAAAACCAGATGGCGTTGGGGCAAACCATCGAACAACACTATCGCGACAGCGGTTACCGCGTCCAGCAGATGCAGACGCTGGCCCAGGCGCGCAACATTATTAGCACGGTCTTTGATGTGATTATTCTCTTTCTGCTGGCCATGGCCGCCCTGTTGGGCATTGTGGGCGGCTTGGGCCTCATGGGCACCATGAGCATTAATGTGTTGGAGCGCACCCGTGAAATTGGCGTCATGCGCGCCATTGGGGCGTCGGACCGCTCGGTGCTGCGCATTGTGCTGGTGGAAGGTGTGCTGATCGGCTTGATCAGCTGGCTGATCGGCGGGTTAATTGCGCTGCCGGCCAGCCGCATTTTAACCAACGTGGTGGGAAACAGTCTGCTCAATGCCAACCCCAATTACATCTTTTCTACCAATGGCGCGCTGCTCTGGCTGGTGATCGTGGTGATTCTGGCCGGTATTGCCAGCTTCTTGCCGGCGCGCAGCGCCTCGCGCCTGACGGTGCGTGAAGTGCTCAGTTATGAATAAACGGATCTGTGATGGCGCGGCGGCGGTCTACGCATTCAAAAGCAGGACTTACGCAAGCCTTGCCTAAAATTGTGGAATGTTAACGAATTCGCTCTTGGCATGCCACAGGCGCTGCGTATGTCGTGAAAAGGATGATTTTTTATGTTTAAGCAATTATTTGGCCGAGGTTCGGACAATCATTCCACTGGAGTCAAACCAGCCGCAAACGGCGCAAAGAAGAGCAACGGCGCTCAGCCCGTACGCAGCTTGATCCATCTGGATGAAGTTATCAAAGCATATGAAACGCCGGCGGGTGAATTCTTGGCGCTGCGCGGCATCGATCTGGATATTGACACCGGTGAATTTGTGGCCGTGGTTGGCAAGTCCGGTAGCGGCAAATCGACGCTGATCAACATGATCACCGGCATCGACCGCCCCAGTTCGGGCGAGATTTATGTGGCGGGCACGCCCATCCACAAACTCGCGGAAGGCCCCATGGCCGAATGGCGCGGACGCAATGTCGGCGTCATCTTCCAGTTTTTCCAACTGCTGCCCATGTTGACCTGTATTGAAAACGTCATGTTGCCCATGGACTTTTGCAATATGTATCGCAGCAATGAACGTCGCCAGCGCGCCATGCATCTGCTGGAACAGGTGGAAATGGCCGATCAAGCCGACAAGCTGCCCTCGGAAGTGTCCGGCGGTCAGCAACAACGCGCGGCCATTGCCCGCGCGCTGGCCAATGATCCGCCGCTGCTGGTGGCCGATGAGCCTACCGGCAACTTGGATTCGAAAACTGCCGACTCGGTCTTTCAGCTTTTTAGCAATTTGGTGGACAATGGCAAAACCATTCTCATGGTGACCCACGACCGCGAATTGGCCAGCCGCGTCTCGCGCACCATTACCATTGCGGATGGTCGCATTGCCGATGGTGAGCAGGAACAAGCCGTATTGGCCAGCATGGATCGCCAGCCCGCAACCGCAACAAGCACCATAGACAACGTCGCACCTGCGCGCGCTGCCGTGGTGGAAAGACCGGAATATGTGAAAGCGCCGGAGTATGATGGCGCGCATGGATAATCGCACACAATCATAAACTATGACTACACAAGTAACCATCATTGGCGGCGGCCTGGCTGGAACAGAAGCCGCTTGGCAAATTGCCAGCCGCGGCATTCCTGTGCGCCTCTTTGAGATGCGCCCCACGCGCGGCACCGAAGCCCATTTGACTGACCGGCTGGCCGAACTCGTTTGCAGCAACTCCATGGGCAGCACGCTGCCCGATCGCGCCCTGGGCATTTTGAAAAATGAGATGCTGGCCATGGGCAGCATGGTGATCCAAACCGCGTTTGAACATGCATTGCCTGCGGGCAGCGCGCTGGCCGTGAGCCGCGACGACTTTGCCCAGGCCATCACGGAAACCATCTATGGTCACCCCAATATCGAGGTGATGCGCGCAGAAATTACGGCCATCCCCGCCGGCCCCACCATTGTCGCCACCGGCCCGCTCACCAGCCCGGATCTCACGGCACAGATCCAAGCGCTGACGGGCCAATCGTATCTCTATTTTTACGACGCCATGGCGCCCATAGTGACGGCCGAGAGCATCGATATGTCTATTGCGTTTCGGCAAAGCCGCTATGATCGCGAAAGCGATTTGGGCGGTGATGAGGGGGATTACATCAACTGTCCACTCAATAAAGAGGAATACGAAGCCTTTGTCCATGCGCTGCTGGACGCGCCCAAAATTGAGCTAAAAGCGCCGGATAAAGAGCTGGAGCGCTACTTTGAAGGCTGTATGCCGGTGGAAGTGTTGGCCGGCCGCGGCATTCAATCTCTGGCCTTTGGCCCCATGCGCCCCATCGGCCTAACCGACCCGCGTACGGGACGACGCCCATATGCCGTAGTACAGTTGCGCCAGGACAATATAGCGGCCACGCTGTACAACATGGTCGGTTTTCAAACCAATTTGCGCTGGGGGGCGCAGGCCGATGTGCTGCGCCTGATTCCGGGTTTGCAGGAGGCGGAGTTTGTGCGGCTGGGCCAGATGCACCGCAACACCTTTATTAACAGCCCCACGCTGCTCAATCCCACGCTGCAATTCCGCACCCGCCCCGATCTCTTCTTTGCCGGACAGATCACCGGCACCGAAGGCTATGTGGGCAGCACCATGGGCGGGCTAGTGGCCGGCATCAACGTGGGACGGCTGCTCACCAATCAGCCGCTGCTGGAACTGCCGCCCACCAGCATGATGGGCGCGCTGCTGCATTACATTACCCACGCCGAGCCTCAAAACTTCCAGCCCATGAAGGCCAATATGGGCCTGCTGCCCGATCTGCGCCAGCGCGTGCGCGGGAAACAGCAGCGCTACGCGGCTTATGCCGAACGCGCCCAAACGGACCACACGGCCTACTTGGAACGCATGAAATTTGAGCCAACTGTGTCAGCAATAAAAAGCCCCGCTTAGGCAGGGCTTTTTGCTTGGCCGCACAGACAACGGGACTGACGATTTCAGCGTCTTCGCGCGTCATTGCGGCTTACGCTTTATAACTATCTAGGTGTTGCCTGAACTTGTCGAAGGCAACGCCGGTCTTCGACAAGTTCAGCCCTCGCGAATCTGTATGGCGGCTACGCTTTTGCGCAAATACCGCGTCACTTCACCTATTCATCTCCATTGTCTGTCTCGGCAGAGTGGGAACTTCGCGCCTGTTGCTCCAGCCTTTGCAGACGCTCTAAAATATCTTCCAAATAGAGCAAAATCTGCCCAATCGTCTGCTCTACAGTGACTGCCTCTTGCGCCCAGCGTTTGACCAAAACGGGTAATTCATATTGACTCATCATGCTTCCTTTCGCTATGCTCCGTTGCGCTAATACTTCTTTGCGCTTTGGGTGCATAAAATGGCCGGTTTTCTTTTTAGACTCATCTCTCTTGGCAATGCGTGGGGGCGTGATGGCTTTGTATATGTGATGGCTTTGTATATGTGATGGCTTTGTATATGTGATGGTTTTCTATATTAAGATATTTCACACAATTTATACGTCAACGTATTTACATTTTATACGAAGATTTATTATTTGTCAATACCAGCAGAACAAAAAACGCGGATCTGACAGCATGAGGTCAAATCCGCGTCTATTTTTTCGTGCCGAATCTTATTCGTCGTTATAGGTAAAGCCGGCGCGCTCGGCCACAAAGGTCAACAGTTTGGATGAAGAGCGCTTGGGCACATAGGCGCCGGTCTCCCATTCGCTAATCGTGGGCTGGCGCACGCCCAGTTCCCGGGCAAATTCAGCCTGATTCATCCCCATGTGGTAGCGCAGCGCTTTTATCATATCGGCATTCCACAAAATGGCGTCGCCCTCGCGCTGTACGCTGTAAATTTTGCCCGGCTTGCGAAAGGTAATGCGCCCGTTGGCAAAATCCATCTCTTCTACGTGATAGCCCGCTCCCATCCATGCCGCAGCCTGGACAGCGCCGCGGCTGCGGTTGCTCCACCACGAGCGCTGGCTGTGCGCCGTCTCCGGCAAGCGCTCGCCGATCAAGCGCTCAATTTCGGCCAGCGTGAGCGTCAATTCATCCTGCCCACGTTGGCGCAAATAAATATAGAGCGGATAATATTTGCTGCCTTCGTTCATTGGTCACGGTCCCAAGATTGTCACGCCGCTGGATGTGGCTTCGGCCACCCAGCCATCGACGTTCCCATAGCGGATCTGCCACCAGAGCAAGCTATCGGCCTCGGTGGGGCCGCTGAGAATTTCCAGACTCTCACCGGGCTGGGCTTGAGCCACAATATCATCACCTGGTTTGCCCAAATGGCCAGGCGTACGCCGGATATTGACGCGACTGTTGGTAATGTTGCGCACGAGCTGCCCCGGCTGAAATGTGCCGGCAATGGACGCTGCCGCGGCACTCTGTACAACCTCGGTCTCCGCCGTGGCTGTAATTGCCGGCGGCGTCCAGGCCGGCCCTCCGCCCTGAATATCGGCCAAGCTAATATCATTGAGGCCCAAGGCCATTGCCAACCCGCCACAGCTCAAAAGTGCAGTCAGCGCCAGGCCAAAGGTGAAACCGGGCCAGAAGAGCGAGCGCGCCTTGGGCGTCGGCTCACTTGGCGGTTCTTCCATATATTCTGTAAAAGGTTCATCAAATTGCAGACTCATGGCGCTCGCTGAAGCCTTCTTTGTTCAACATGCTCAAGCACTGAATATTCATCATTCACACAGTGCATACAGAGCTTACGCAAGACTCAAGTAAAACCACTTATAATTATAAAGACCTATTTTCCCCCGGAAAGGTTCCCCACGCCTTTATCAGTACACCGCCACGGCGTTGGCGACGTAAGCGTCGGTCTCAATGCTGAATCCGGCGCTATTTTTTGCTGTTGCGATCTATTGATTATAAGAGCGAAAGCCCCCTACAGTTCCGTCGCAACGCCTGCCGAGAGGCGCGTTGCAGCCCTCAAACTCATATGGAGCCCCAAATAAAATGCCGACACGCTGGTCTTTCGCGCGTCGGCATAGAAGCGATACTGCGGTTGAGATGAGAACCGGAGTTTTCCATAGGCTCCACAGCCGTCCCCAAACTCCGGTTCTCATTCAGAGCTGAGTATAGCTGATGAACAAATCTTGCTGCTTAACAATCATTACCCCAGAAACATTAAAAACGGAGGCGACTTTCAACAGACTTAAGGCTCGCGCAATGGCGATTGTGCAAGGTCCCCAAAGCTTTCTGACCGCGTAGCATCTTACAAAGCGAGCACGCCGGAGTCCACGTGGCTTGGCCGGTGACACTTTTCGCCCCTGGCGCTCCACGGGCGCGGCCGAAGTCGTATGCTGCTAATTCAGATCACCCAAGACCCGCAACACGCCGACTGCATTGCCCTCTGTATCCAGGCTGCTATGTTGCACAAGCACGTCACATGTGCGGCCATCTTCTAACTTAAGCGACATTTTCTCATCGCGAAAGAGCTCCAACATCTTTTTGCCCACATTGAGACGTTGGGTTTTATAGGTGATGCGCTGTGGCGCGGTTTTGTGATTGTCGTTCATGGTCACAATGGTAACTTCATCAAAAACCCCCACCGGGTCTTTGGCGCCGGACATATATAGCATGGCCTTCATGAAAAAGCGCTCCTTTAAAATGGACTTTACGGCGATTGGACGAAAACGGCGATTTACCCCCAGCGCTTTAGCCAGGGATAAAAGCGCGGTTTTCCTTCGGGACAGTATATCACCCATCCCAAATTGGCCAAAAATCTGGCCAAACTACTTGACTTCCAGCCGCCCTTGCATGACTGGATAATGGCCAGGAACCGTGCAAATCACGGTGTATACGCCGGGAATCGGGGCGGTATAGGTAACGATTTTGCTTTCACCGCCGCTGACAACGCCGGGGTCAAAGAGCAGCACATCGCTATTTTTGGCGGCATCAAACGGCACGGGTACTTCCTCATCAGCCTTGACGAGCGCCCAATTGTGGTCGACAGAGCCCATGTTTTCCAGATCAAGCGCCACTTGGGCTCCGCTGGTCACCGTCCAGACGGGCGGATTTACAATGTTGTCCATGCTATCGCCAAAATAGAGATCATTCATCTTAATTTCCAACGTTTCGGTCGCCGCCGCACCTTCCGCGCCCCCGGTTTCGGTAACACTTTCGGTAGCGCTGACCTCGCTCGATGCATCGACTGCGGCCGTTTCCGTCACCGCTGCTGAGTCGGCCACTTCCGTGGTGGCCGTTGTTGCAGCCGTGCTGGTGATCTCTTCCGTAGCCGGCGCGGTTTCGCTGACCAGTTCCGTGGCGGATACTTCAGCCGTCTCGGTCAAATCGGCAGTTTCCGTAATGGCCGTCGTCTCATCACTGACGGTCGGTTCGGGTTCTGCTGTGGCAGCCTCAGTGGTGGGAGCAGCGGTTGCCGTCGGCTCCACGGTGGCCGTGGGTTCAGGCTCTGTGGCGGTTTCCGCCGTGGCGGTCGGCGCTGCCGCGGCTGCTGAAGATTCGGCCGCAGTGGCCGTGGGCTGTGCCGCCACCGCGGCCGTGCTATCCAGCGCCGATCCCGGCGTCATGCGCGGGGCCGCCGTGGGGATAGCCACACCTTCGCTGGCCTCTTCGCTGGTAGAGCGACCACAACCGGCCAATGTTAATAACGTTGCTAATACAATAACTAGCCAAGAATATTTCATAGTATCACTCCTTGCAAACAGCAGCCGCCACAAATGGGTGCGCGGCTTCGTTCAATTCTTCACAAACAAACAATTTGTCATTTTGCCCCTATTAATGCGCGCTGTCAATTCTGATGTGCGCTTGTGCGGAAAATAGTTTACATTGTCAGTGGACCGCGTTGGTACACCGCAACAGTGTTGGCGATTTAAGCGCTCGTCGCTTTTGGTGTATCCGGCTCTGTTTCTAGCTTTGCGATCTGCTGATTGTAACCAACACACTCGCAAATACAGCTCAATTCCGGCATAATATGCACAAATAGATCACAAGCGCCATCATACGTCCGCAAAAGGAGATCGACATGGGTTCTTCATTAACGCTTTTTCGCCTATTTGGTATCGAAGTGCGCGTGCATTGGTCATTTTTACTAATTTTGGCCTATGGCGCCTTCTTTTACAGCAATTCACAATTGGGCCAGATTGGCGGCGCGCTCTTTGGCGTTTTGACCATTTTACTGCTGTTTGTCTGCGTCACTCTGCACGAATTTGGGCACGCGCTGGTCGCCAAATCCTATCATGTGGCAGTGGAACACATTACGCTGTTGCCCATTGGCGGCGTCGCCAGCCTGGAGCGCATTCCCGAAAATCCGCTGCAGGAATTTAATATTGCCATAGCCGGGCCGCTGGTCAATTTTGCCATTGTGCTCATATTGCTGCCGCTGCGTTTGCTTATGACCGGCGAGCCCTTTTGGCCTGGCTTCAGCACTTTGATGCAGCAGATGCAAGAACCGACGGTTTCCGGCATTGTTACCTTCCTCATTATGACGAATCTGACGCTAGGCGCTTTTAATCTGCTGCCTGCTTTTCCCATGGATGGCGGCCGCGTCTTGCGCGCGCTCTTGGCCATGACCATGCCCTATGTACGCGCAACCAATATTGCCGTACTTGTGGGACGCCTTATGGCGGGGCTGCTCTTTTTGTGGGGCATTTTTGGCGGCGGCGTTTTTCTCATGCTGATTGCCTTCTTTGTCTATGTGGGCGGGGGCTCTGAACGCCACGCCGTCGCCAGCCGCCATGTCCTGCGCGACGTCCAGGCGCGCGATGCGCTGACGCCTCAGGCCGAAAAGCTTTACACCAGCGAGAAAATAAGCCGCGCCGTCGATCTGATCATGGCCAGCTATCAGACCGACTATCCCGTTTTTGATCTGTCCAACAACTATGTGGGGGTGTTGACGCGCGCCCGTTTGGTAGATGCGCTCAAAACTGTTGGTCCCGACGGACGCATTCCCGACGCCATGATTGCCGCCCGCCATATACCGGAATGCACGCCTACCACCAATTTGGCCGATTTGTGGGACACCATGTTGCAATCGGGCATGCGGGTGGCCGCGGTCAAAGATGAAGGCCAGTTTCTCGGCCTTATTACCATTGATGACGTTACCGAGCTATTCCAGGTCATCGGCGCGCGTCTGGATGGTGAATATCGCCGCCACGATGCTGATCCGCAAGATCTATCAGGCAATAAGCCATCCAATACACCGACTTCTTCACGACAATCGTCAGGTGATGCGTAAATGGCGGAATTTAAAACGCAGACCGGCCAAATCTATTACGAGGTGTTTGAGCCGCAGGCGCCGACCGCGCAGCCCGCACCCACGCTGACATTGCTCCACAACTTTATGAGTACGGGGCGCACGGCGTGGGGTTCGATGCTGCCGGTGTTCACCCAAAAGTATCGCGTTTTGCTGCCCGATACCCCCGGGCATGGACGCTCCATTGGCGCGCCAGCCAATTTTGATCATCTGGCGCTGGCCACGCAGCTGGCGGCGCTCATGCAGGCGGAAGGCGCCAGCACCGGTCATCTGGCCGGATGCAGCAGCGGCGGTATGATGGCGCAGCTCATTGTGCAACACAAGCTGGCGGCGCCAGCCTCACTGACGTTGGTCAGCACCACCTATAGCATAAACCCGCAAACCACCGGCAACATGGCCGAGTTAACGCCAGAGCACTTTCAATTTGGCCACAAGTGGATGGAAGCTACGGCGCGCCTGCATGACCCATATCAAGGCGCAGGTTATTACGCGCAGACGCTGCTGCCGGCATTTCGCGCGCAGAATGCCGCCACAGCTATCCACCTCAGCTTAGACGATCTGGCCCAGTGGCAGTTGCCGGTCTGCATAATTCATGGCGCACAAGATGAATTCTTTCCCGCTTTTATTCCACAACAAATGGCGCAGGCCCTTCCCAACGCTATCTTGCACCTAGTGCCGGAACAGACGCATGCGCTCATCTTTCGCCAATCGTGGAAAGTGCGCGATGTGATGATGGAATTTTTGGCGCAATTGCCGGATTAAACATCTGCCTTCTCTATTAGCAGGCTGGCGTTTCAACGCGCTCCTTAATCGGTCAACAGCACCATGTCGTTGCGATGCACCACCGTTGGCCCATATGTATAGCCCAGCCGCTGCTCGATCAGCTCTGAATGACAGCCCATGATCTTTTGCAATGCCGGTTCGGAATAGGCTACCAGGCCACGCGCCAATTCTTCCTCAGCCAAATTGGCCACCGTCACCGTGTCGCCGCGATTAAATTTCCCACTCAGACGCACCACCCCCGCCGGCAACAGACTGCGCCCCCTTTGCAAAATGGCGCGCGCCGCGCCGTCATCCACCGTCAATACCCCCCGCGGTTTGGGCCCGGCCCAAATCCAGCGCTTGCGGTTCTCCAACGGCGTGGCCAATGCCGGGAACCGGGTGCCCACGGCTTCGCCCGCCGTCGCCCGCAGAATGACATTGTGGGCGCGCCCGGCCGCGATTACCACGTCCGTACCGGCGCGGCGGGCCGTATCCGCCGCTTGCAGCTTGGTCACCATGCCGCCCACACCCAGGCCGCTCTTGCTGTCGCCAGCCAGGGCGCGCAGCGTATCGTCAATTTTGCGCACTTCTGGAATCAACTCGGCATTGGGGTCCGTGCGCGGATCGGCAGTAAAGAGGCCCGGCTGGTCGGTCAGCAGCAGCAGTAGATCTGCATTAACCAGCGTGGCCAGCAGCGCCGACAAATTGTCGTTGTCGCCCACTTTAATTTCCGCCGTAGCCAGCGCGTCATTCTCGTTGACTACCGGCACAATTCGATGCTCAATTAAGGCGGAAAGGGCGTCGCGGGCGTTCAAATAGCGGCGACGATTGACCACATCTTCACGCGTCAGCAACACCTGCCCCACGTGGATGCCATAAATATCAAAGAGCTGTTCCCACGTTTGCATGAGCCGGCTCTGCCCCACGGCGGCCAGCAGCTGCTTGTTGGCAATGTTGGCCGGCAGTGCCGGAAAGTCGAGCCGGGCGCGGCCCGCCGCAATGGCGGCCGAGGAGCAGACAATGACCTCGACGCCGCGCCCGTGCAGCTCGGCGCACTGACGCACCAGTTCCAGCATGTGTGGTCGGTACAAATCGCGTCCACCGCCGGTCAGCACGCTGGTACCCACCTTGATCACAATTCGTTTATAGGCAATGGCGTTCATAGGGATGATTTCTAAATTCTTTGGGAGCTTATGCACAGTAGAGCGCAACGGCGCGAGATAAAGCTGGATTCCTGAATCGAGACCGATGCCGATATCGCCAACACCGTTGCGGTGTACTGAGACAGAACACTGTTATAGGGTGCGTTTTAGCAACCATTAGCAATGGACACCTGACATCGAAAAATCGCTGATGGACGTTAACCAATTAAATCGGTAAACGACGGCACTGGTTGAAACCAGCGCCTGGCCCCATATTCGCCTCCAAAGCCAAACGCGCCCATGATGCCAGAATTGTAGCATACACTCCACACGCGTGCTATACTAGGGGGTGACCACGAGCAAGAGAATGGACATTATCGGGAATAAGGTCAATTTATAAATTGGACGCTGATTCATGCAGATGAACACAGAATGTGCCGAGAGAATCAGCGTTAACCTGTGTTCATCCGCGTACGCAATTTTAATTCCGATAATCTGTATTGGACAATAAGCGCTAGACGCTTATGAACCGCAAGGATGTATGAACAGTAAGGATGAAGATGAGTTACAGCGGCGCAACCGCGAGCTATCCATCTTAAACAGCATTGCCCAAGCACTCCATCGCGAAATCGACCTAGATCGAGCGCTCAACGTGGTGCTGGCGCAGGTGGCGGAACTCTTTGGCCTGCGCACCGGCTGGATTTTTTTGGTCCACGAAGAGACGGATGAAACCTATTTAGCCGCTTCGCTCAATTTGCCGCCGGGGCTGGCCGATCATCCAGCGCTCATGGCAGGCGACTGCTACTGTTTGGATACATATCAGGCTGGAGACCTGGCCGGTGCGGCCAATGTAAACATTATCACCTGTACGCGACTCAAAAAGCTGGTCAGCGGCAGCGACGGTTTGCTCTTTCACGCCAGCATTCCGCTGTATGGCCAAGTCCACAAGCTCGGTGTGCTCAATGTGGCCAGCGCCGATTGGCGCAAACTGTCTGACGATGACCTGCGGCTGCTGTACACCGTGGGCGATCTGCTGAGCATTGCCGTGGAGCGAGCGCGACTCTTTGCGCGCAGCACGCAGATCGGCGCGTTGGAAGAGCGCAACCGGCTAGCGCGTGAGATTCACGATACGTTGGCGCAGGGGCTTTCGGCTATTGCGCTTAAGCTGGATGCCGTGGATGCACTGCTTGAATATAACTCGTCCATTGAGGCGCCGACCGCCAAGCTGAAAGAGAATGCCCTCTCAGTGCGTCAATACGTTAAGCAGTCGCTCGTATTGGCGCAGCAAAATCTCGACGAAGCGCGTCGCTCAGTGCTGGACCTGCGCGCCGCACCGCTGGAAGGCCGCACGCTGCCGCAGGCGCTGGCGCTGCTTGTGCAGTCGACCGCCGAGCGCACCGGCGCCCCAATCGATTTTTCCAGCCACGGCGACCGTCAACCACTGCCGGTGCGCCTGGAAGTAGGTCTATATCGCATTGCCCAAGAAGCGTTGAACAATGCCTGCCAGCATGCCTGCGCCGGCCAGATTCAAATGGTGCTCTCCTATCAGCCCGATAGCATTACGCTGGAATTACACGATGATGGCAGCGGCTTTGATGTGGCGGAAATTGAGCAGGAGCGCTTTGGGCTGATTGGCATGAGTGAACGCGCCCGCCTGCTGGGTGGTGAGCTACGCGTAGAAAGCGATGTAGCGCATGGCACCCATGTACATGTAACGGCGCCGCTGGCTGGGAAGATATAAATCGCCCGACTTACGCAGCGACCGGGAAGCGCAAGGAGAGAACAACGTGGCGGACTTGGCGGTTTTTGGGCCAGGCTTGCGTAAGTTCAAAATTATAGTACAGTAGACCGCAACAGCAAGCAGTAGGACCGGATTCACCAACCGAGACCGACGCTTACATCGCCAACACCGTTGCCGTGTACTGAATATTGGCAGGAGATACGAATGCCCCGCTCGTTACGTTTAACCGATGGCAGCTATATGCGCCGCCCAGATATTCACAACCTCATGCACTACCTCAACGCCATGCAGTGCGTAGAAGTGGTTGGCTTTAGCAATATTGGCAAATCCGCCTTTATGCGTCTGCTGGGGCAGAGCGATGTGTGGGTGCAAGAGTTGGGAGAAGCCGGCGATAAGATATTGCCCGTTTACATTGACTGCAATCTCATGTTAGACATGAGCGATCAGGGCTTTTATGAAATCGTTCTGCGCTGCTTGCGCGAACGCAGCCCAGAGCTGGCCGAACTGCCCGAGCTGACCACGGCCTACAATGCGCTCGTGAATGCCGCCAGCAGCGATTTTCAGGTGCCGCTTAGCTTTAGCCAGGGGCTCAATGCCGTCTTACAGTCAACCCAGCGCCGGCTGGTGCTGCTGCTCGATGAATTTGACGAGCCTTTTACCCTAATGGACCCGCGCGTGATGCTCAATCTACGGGCGCTTAAGGACCGCCACAGCAATGATTTAGCCTACGTGGTGGCGCTGGTCAAGCCCATGGGCAGCCACGTGAATAATGGCGAATATCGCAGCGAATTTCGTGAACTTTTCAATCACCGCACGTGGCATCTGGCCCCCCTCACCCGTTCCGATGTGGATCGGGTGGTGCGCAGCTATATGGGTGCATACGAAGCGCGCTTTATTGCCAGTGATTTCGATTTTATCTATAAATGGGCGGGGGGACATCCCTGTTTGCTGGAAAGCGTTTGCCGAATGCTGGACGCCGAATTAGAAAACTATGCGCCCGATATTAATGAACCGGAAACTCATTGGGAAATTCACCGACAAACGGCCAAGAAATTTCGCCACAACAGCAGCATCAACTATGAATGCGCCAAGATTTGGGAAGGTTGCAGCACAGACGAACAGCAAGCGCTGCAAGACTTTGTGGACGGCGAAGATGAAATTGCGGCCGATGTGTTGGCGGGCCTCTATCGGCAGCATATTCTTTTCCGCGTAGAAGGTAAGCCCCAATTTTTCTGCCGCTTGCTGAAAGAATATATACAGCGCCAGAATTCGCAGCAGCAGCCCGAATCCACCTCTCTGTGGGTCAACGTGGACAGCGGAGAAGTGCTCATTGATGGTCAAGCCATTGAGACGCTGACCAATCTAGAATACAAGCTCATGCTGCTGCTCTTTCACAATGCCGAAAAGATTATCGACAAGTATGAAATTGTGACCAATGTATGGGGCGACAGCTACATCAACGAAGTGGACGATGCCCGCATTGAAAAGCTCGTTAGCCGCCTGCGCCAGAAAATCGAGCCCGACCCCAGCAACCCCATCTTTTTGACGACCGTGCGCGGGCGCGGCTATCGGCTCCTGCTCTCGTAATGTACAAGCGTATACAGACCCACAGCTCGCTAAATTTCGGCTGCCCGCCCAATTTATGGGCGTGACGGTTGTTTGTGCAAATTCGCACAACTCAAATTTGGGAAGGCAACCGATTGAGGCTATACTTTTATAGATAGAACTTATATAAATAGCACTTATGGTGACTGGTTTTACGCAAGGCAATCTCATAGCGCAGCATGAAGGAGAGATTTTATGACAGAAGTAGCACAGAGTGCCGTCGGCCCAGCGGCTGGGAATGTACAAGACGCAAATAGCAAACAGCAGATCTTTCGCGGTTCACAGCGCAATCTGGTAATTCCGCTCACGTTATTTCTATCGGGCTTGACGGCATTTGCTATGGGCATGACGCACACCTTTTTCGGCGGCGCCATAGCGTGGACGTTTGTAATTTGGGGCGCGCTATTTCTCTTTAGCAATCTTTTGGATATCTATCAGGAATATGAAGTGACCGATGAAGGGCTTGCCATTCGCAATCCCATACGGCTCTGGACGCCCGATAAATTCTGGACGTGGAAAGAGATTTACCGGCTCGATGTGCTGGTGCGCAATCGCGATACGCATTTGGATAACGCCGCCATGAATATTTATCACGAGTTGAGCGGTGAAATTATTAAAGAACGCGAAGATCGCAATTTGGATCCCAAACTGGCTCAGATCATTATTGAGCGCGCCGAACTGCAGCCGGTGGACGCGGGCAATCCAAAGACAATTGAAAAACTGCCCCTTAACCATAAAGCCACATACCACTGGACCAAGAACGGTTCATTGGCCTAGCGCCTTGCCCCCTCTTTTTGCTGCAAAACCGCCCTTTTTGAGAAGGGCGGTTTTTTTATGCTGCGTTTGAGATGAAAACCACAATTTTTCCTCGGTTCTCGTCCAAAGCCACACCTAAGTGCCGCGCACATTTAATTGTTAGAAGCTGTCTGAAAAGTCTCGATTGGGTACAAAACATTCCGGGAAAGGGCCGATTGCGGATGATTTGACCAGAATTTCGTGGCCCTTTCCCGGAATGTGACACGCCTTAATCACCTTTTCAGACAGCTTCTTAGAAATCCCAACCCGAGCAAAAGTCATGCGGGATTTCTAAAAATTCGGTGCATTTCCATCAAATCACATGTGACAAGATTCTAGTGTTCTATCAATCGTGTTTTGATAGAATTAATAAGCAGTCAGAACACCAATGCCTCGGCAAGCATTCATAACGGATTTCCATCAATTCATGCTTGCCGAGACACTAGATCCCCAATTGTACATTGATTGATTTGTAGATACAGAACATATGTTCTATACTGATGCAGCGTTCTTCCTAATCAGATACCAGGCTCGTATACTTGCCGTATAGACGAATAACGAGCCTTTTTTAGCCTGGTTCATTTGATGCACTTTGTCGCGACCTTGCACTGCATGTTGAGTGCGGTCAGACAAATAAAGCCCTTGGGCAATGCATTAAATGACCCGGCTATTTTTTTAGGTTTGTATGCTGGCGATCCACGGACGCGGCGTACGTCATGTTTTTGCAAGCGATGTGGTCCCAAAGACACATAAATGTCGTCCCAAAGGTACACAAATGGCAATCTCCCGAACCCAATTAGAACAGCAGGCCGACAAGCTAGAAGCGCTGCTCAGGCAGCACAAAGTAAGCGGACGCATCCAAGGTGGCGTGGTGACGCACCGCATGATTCAATTTGACTTGACGGTGGATGTCAGTCACAAGGTGCGCCAGATCCAATCACTGGCGGAAGAGATGGCGCTGGCGCTCAACGTGCAGACCGTACGCATTTACCGGCAAGGCGGGCGCTTTTGTGTCGAAATCCCGTTGGAGCGCACGCGCCTGTTGCGGTTGTGGCCCTGGTGCCGAGACGTCCCCAATGTGCCACCATGTACCACCCTGCTGGGCGCGGATGCCAGCGGCTCGCCGCTGCTCTTAAAGCTCAATGCGCCAGACGTTGTGCATGTATTGCTGGCTGGGGCCACGGGCAGCGGAAAAACCGCGCTGGCGCGGGCGCTGTTAGCTTCGCTGGCCTATTACAACCCGGTCTCTGCTTTGCATCTCATTCTAATTGATCCCAAGCGGCGGGGGTTTGCCCCGCTGGCACAGCTGCCCCACGCCGCACACGGCGTGATCGACAGCACGGAAGGCGCTATTCACCATTTGCACAATTTAGTAGCCGAAATGGAGCGGCGTGATCAAACGGGGATCAATCAGCCCACGCTGATCGTCGCCATCGATGAGCTGGCGGACTTAATGCAAACGGGCGCCCAAAAGGTTGAAGCGCTGCTTACGCGGCTGGCCCAACGCGGACGGCAAGCGGGTATTCACTTGGTCGCGTGTACGCAGAAACCGTCGGCCAGCCTCATTGGCAGCGCCATCAAAGCGAACTTCCCCGTGCGTCTTGTGGGCGCGGTAGCCAGTCGAGATGAGGCGCGCTATGCCGCCGGCATCTCTGACAGTGGCGCTGAAAAGCTCATGGGCCGCGGCGATTTCCTGCTGATCAAACAGGGAGAGTCGATCCGCTTTCAGGCGGCCTGGCTAGGCGCCAAGGAATTAGAGCAGATTGTGCAGGCCACGCGCAATGGTTCGGGATCGAGAAGCCAAGCCGAGGGGGCGGGCATCAAGCGCGGCATAAAAGCAGGCGCAGCATAAAAGCAGACCGGGCTTCGATTGGTTCAGCCTCCCTTTACCCGACTATTTTGTAAATTCGCTACCGCAAGAGGCTATGTAAGTCCAGTACAGTAAGGAGGACCACCACCATGAAGCAGATATTTAGCTTGATGCTTTTGATCTTTGTGGCAGCTATTGGTTGGCGCATTGGCGGCAGTTTAAGCAGCGATGCCATGGGCATGGCGATTGGCATGCTCTTTGGCATTATGGCTGGCATCCCCACCGCGCTGCTTGTGCTGGCCTCTGAACGGCGTCGCGATCAACCGCGCGCGGCCGATGGCAGAGAAAGAGCGCGCAATCAGCACGGCCAATTGCCCTATGCCCAGCCGCCAGTGATTGTGGTCACGGGCTCGCCCACACAGCTGCCCGCTGGTCCTATCCACCCGCAACAAGCTGGCTATCCGCCGCACCTGCACCAGGGGTACGATTCGCCTGCGCCCTCGCCACCGCAGCGCACCTTCCGCATTGTGGGTGAACATGATGAATCCCTGGACGACTGGTAAAACGCCCAGATGTCAAGCGGCCTCAACCGCTGTCCCAGGTCAGCCGCAGGTTTTATCCCTGCTTTTTCACGGTGCGTGATTATCCTGTACGCGCCCTTCGACAGGTTTAGGGCGCGTATACCCGACAATATTTCCCACAGCTTTTCTCACGGCGTCATGAAAATAAGCTGGCGTTCACAATGGACGCCAGCTTATTTTATGACCGCAGAAAGCACTCCCCTTTCGCTTTAGCAGATCGGCTGCATCTGTCAACATGCAGCGCAGAAAGTTTGCCTGGGCAAAGTAAAATCATGTACACCATAATTGACAACTAACCTGCTTGCCTATAGGATTGAGTCCAACAATATTTTTTGGAACTTGCATGATGGCAGCTGTGTAAGTCATGTTTATGAGAAACCTTTCGGTAGGAGGAATCGTGCATCGCATTCTGGTACGTGAGATCATGTCGGCGCCGGCTGTCACCATTGGCCCTGAGCAACTGGCGGTAGACGCTGCCGAGCTTATGGAAGAATTTTCGATTCGGCGGCTGCCCGTGGTGAACGATGACAACGTATTACTCGGCATTGTCACCGATACGGATGTATTGGAAGCGGAAACCGCAGAGCACGTCATCAATAGTTACGAGCCGGATGTAGAGGCCGAGTGGCTAGCCGTGGCGGATATTATGTCCGATGAGGTTGTTGCGGTGGGCCCAGACTGCACCGTGGGGGAGTTGGCTTCTATTTTCATTCAGCATAAAGTAGGCGGCGTGCCCGTGGTCGAATCGCTGGCCAATAAAAAACAGGTTGTTGGCATTGTGACTGAAACCGATATTTTCCAGATGATCGTAAACGCCTGGCAGGCCGAACAGCAACAATCAGCATAAAGTCCTCACAGAACAGATTGGAGAAGCTTGATGCACGTTTTGATTGTTGGTGGACGCGGTCAGTTGGGGCGCGCCATGCAGGCTGAACTGGCGCAACAAAAGCAACCTGATTCACGCGTAACCGTATGGAATCGGCCCGAACACGATCTGTCAGATCCACAGATTGCTGACCAGCTTGCCACTTTGCGTCCCGATCTGGTTATCAACGCCGCGGCTTGGACCAATGTGGACAGTGCCGAAGCCCATCCCGAAGCCGCCAATGCGGCCAATGCACTCGGTCCGCGCTATTTGGCGCAGGGCTGCGCACAGTGTGGAGCCACGCTTGTTCAAGTCAGCACAAACGAAGTCTTTGCCGGCGCCCTGGGAACATTTTATCGAGAGTACGATGAACCAAACCCCAGTAGCGCATACGCCCGCAGCAAATTGGCGGGAGAACACAACGTCCGCCAACTGTTGGAGCACCTGTACATTGTGCGCGTGAGCTGGCAATTTGGCCCACACGGCGCCAATTTCCCATCCAAGATTATGGCTGCGGCCCAAAAGCATGGCGCCTTGCGCGTGGTCTGCGATGAATTTGGCAATCCGACTTACGCGCCGGATGCGGCCCACGCCATTTGGCAATTGGTGCAGACCGGGCGCTACGGCATCTATCATTTGACCAACGCCGGCTACACCAGCCGCTATGAATTTGCCCGCGCCGTGCTGCACGCCTGCGGGCGCCAAGACGTTCCCGTAACGCCAATCGCGGCTACCGAATGGCCACGCGCCACCTTGCCGCCGCCCCATGCCGTGCTGGTCAACGAGCGGGCCGCAGCCCTGGGCATTACCCTGCGCCCCTGGTCGGAAACAATTGGGGAATGGGCGCAGCAGGAATGTGGGCATCGTGGAACTATCCAAACACAATTAGCCGCAGTGCACGCTGAGGAAACAGATTTATGAGCGACCAATCATCCAACTCTCCCAAGCGCAAATCGGCCAAAAAGCGCACCGCCCAGCGCGAACAGGGGCAGGCCAAAGTAGCAGCCGGCGCCAAAAACACGCGCAGCAATCCTGTCGTGGCCGATGAAACATATGGCGATCTGCGCCAAGACAACCGCGTCGTGATGCGCCACTCAATTGCGCTAAATATCGACAATTTTAAACCGGCCAGTGATGATTTTGTGCCGCGGGCCACACAGACATATCCACCGCTACAGGACGCGCACGCACCTTTTCTGTCGGTCATTATCCCCAATTACAATGGCCGACGCTTTCTGCCGGCGCTGTTCAGCGCGCTGCAAGCACAAACCTTTCCCGATTTTGAAGTACTCTTGGCCGATGATGCCAGCACTGATGATTCGGTGGCCTTTGTGGAACAATTTGTGCAGAATGCGCAGGAACAAAACGCGGCCAGTCCGCTGACTGTGCGCATTTTGGTCAATCGGCGCAATGTGGGCTTTGTTTCCTCATGCAACATGGCGGCCGATGTGGCGCGCGGGCGCGTCCTGGTCCTGCTGAACAACGACACCGAACCGGAGTCTACTTGGCTTGCTGAACTTGCGCGCGCGATCTGCACCAACCCCCAGGCCGGCATCATCTCCAGCAAAGTTTTGCTGTTTGATGAGCGCACGCGCCTGCACACGGCGGGTGATATGATGGGACTCAACGGCCTGCCGCGCAACCGCGGGGTGTGGGAAACCGATCACGGCCAATATGATCATGCGCCGACAATTTTTAGCGGCAGCGGCTGCGGCGTGGCCATTCGTAAAGATCTGTGGGACTGCCTGGGCGGTTTTGATGAAGACTTCTGGATGTATCTAGAAGATGTGGATCTGGCCTTTCGCGCTCAGTTACTGGGATGGGAGGCATGCTTTGCGCCCACGGCCCGCCTCTATCATCATCTGAGCGCCAGCGGGGGGGATACGCTTTCCAGCTTTTACGTGGGGCGCAACACCATTTGGACCATTGCCAAGAACATGCCGCGTGGCTTGCTGTTGCGCAACCTGCCCACCATTGTCACAGCTCAATTGCAGATTGCGCTGGAGGCCCTGCGCAACATCCGCGGGGAAGCCGCCCGCGCCAGGTTGTGGGGACAGCTGGCAGGGTTGGCCGGTCTGCCGCGCCAACTACGCAAGCGCCGACTCATTCAGCCTCGGCGCGTGCTGGATGATGCCGAATTGCGCGCGCGATTCGTAGACTAAGAACTATCGTCAATGCGGTTGAAATCCTGTGCTGTCTCTGACAAATGGGGTTGGCACAGAAATTTGACGGATAGAGACTCAGCAGAATAGGATTAGCGCATTGGAATTCGGACGAATGCCAAGCGCAACGTACCCATTTCCAACGCCCATCTCCACCAAACAGAACGCCACACCATGCTAACAGTTTCCCACCTGAGCGCGGGCTATGGCAAGCTGACTGTGCTACACGAGATCGATGTGACGATTCCGGCAGGTCAGTTCACCGCCATTCTAGGGCCCAATGGCAGCGGCAAAAGCACGCTGCTAAAGACCATCTTTGGCCTTACCGATCGCTTCGGCGGCGACATTATGCTGGAAGGGCAAGCGCTCATTGGGCTGGCCACCGAGCAGATCAGCCGCCAAGGCATTGCCTATATTCCACAGCGCCAAAATGTCTTTGCCGCCATGACCGTGCGCGAAAATCTGCTGCTGGCGCTGCGTCATCTCAACCGTACGCAGGCCGAAACCGCGATTGCGGAAGCCACGGCGCTCTTTCCCATTTTGGGTCAGCGCGCCCAGCAGCGCGCTGGCAAGCTGAGCGGCGGCGAGCGGCAGATGCTGGCGATTGCCATTGGCTGGCTTTCTCGTCCGCGCCTCATGCTGCTGGACGAGCCCAGTGCGGGCCTCTCTCCCCTCTTTGTCACTGAAGTCTTTCGCACGCTACGTCAGCTTTGCCAAACGGGTATTACGCTGGCCGTGGTGGAGCAGAACGCCCGCAGCGTCTTGCGCTGGTGCGATTACGCCTATGTGCTGCGCGAAGGCCAAGTGGCCTTTCAAGGCACGGCTGCCGAAATTCTGGCCGATGAAGAGACGGTGAAGGGGTATTTGGGGGTAGGCAGAATCAGTTAATGTTACCAAATTTTCTCAAAATATATTGATCACGACTTACGCGGCGCCAGTGAATCGCCGGAGAGGCCCATACGGCTGAGCAGGCGATTTGGGTTGCGGCTGGCGTAAGTCCTATTGACAAAGGAGAACCTCTCATGAGCGAACAAATCGGATTCATTGGTCTGGGCATTATGGGCCAAGGCATGACGCGCAACCTGCTAAAAAAAGGCTTTACCGTGCGCGTCTGGAATCGCACAGCCAGCCGGATGGATCCCCTGGTGGCCGAAGGCGCCATTGCCTGCAGCAGTCCAGCCGAGGTGGCAGCCAATAGCGATATTATTATTACCTGCGTCAGCGACACGCCCGATGTGGAAGCGGTCATTCTGGGTGAAAATGGGGTCATCGAAACGGTAAAGAGCGGCGCGCTGGTGGTCGATTGCTCGACGATCAGCCCACAGACGACCATTGAGATTGGGCAGAAGCTAGCCGAAAAAGGCGTACACATGTTGGATGCGCCAATTAGCGGCGGCTCGGAAGGGGCCGCCAACGGCACGCTGAGCATTATGGTGGGCGGCGATGCCGACCAGTTTGCCCGCGCCACACCGGCGTTTGAAGCCATGGGAAAAACCATTACCCACGTGGGTGAAAGCGGCGCCGGCCAAATGGTCAAGCTGGTGAATCAGGTCTTGGTGGTGGGCAACTGTCTGGCCATGTGCGAGGCGCTGCTGCTGGCCCAAGCCGGTGGCATTGACTTGACCAAAGCGTATGACGCCGTCAAGAATGGGGCAGCCGGCAGCTGGATGTTTACCAACCGCGCGCCCCAAATTATTGACCGTGACTGGCGACCGGGTTTTATGATTGACTTACAGCAAAAGGATGTGCGCCTAGTGCTGGAAGCCGCCGATCAACTGGGCGTACCGCTGCCGGGCACGGCGCTAATTTTCCAGTTCTACCGCACGCTGCAATCCATGGGGCTGGGCGCTGAAGGAAATCATGGGCTGATGAAGGCGCTGGAGCATTTGTCTGGCGTGGAAGTTGGGGAAGCCAAAGCGTAAATTGCCCCAATTAAAAAAAGCTCGGACAAACGTGTCCGAGCTTTTTTGATTGGTCGAAAGAAATCTAATTCAAATAGCTAAAGGGGTTGCGAGGTGAACCCTGATAGCGAATCTCAAGGTGCAGATGCGGCCCGGTGCTGTTACCGGTATTGCCTACGGCGCCAATTTGCTGACCTTGCGTCACGTTTTCGCCCACGCGCACGTAAAAGCTGCTCAGGTGGGCATAGAGGCTGGCAAAGCCGTTGCCGTGGTCAATAATCACATGGTTGCCGTAGCCACTGTTCCAGCCAGTTTGGGCCACGACAACGTGACCGCCATCCACCGCCTTGACGGGAGCGCCCGTCCAAGAGCCAATATCAATGCCGGGATGCCCGCTCCAAAAGCGCTGGGTAACGGAACCGCTGGTGGGCCAGACAAACGAACCAGAGCCCTTGACAGCCGTTGTCGGCGCACCGTTGTAGGCAAAGACTTGCACGGCCACCTGCGGCTTGACGCCATTGGGAATGATCAACTGAGCGCCGGAGACGAGCGGTGCGTTGGCATCCGTAATTTCGTTGGCGCCAAAGCCCACAATATCATCAACAGAAACTTTATATTCTTGCGCTATGGTAGAGAGCGTATCCCCTGGCTTCACGCGGTGCAATGCGCCGTCCACAGGCAAAATTTCAAGCTGATCGCCAATGCGCAACAGATCGGGGTTTAGCTCCAGATCCGGGTTGGCCCATTGAATCGATTCAGGTTTGAGGCCAAATTTTTGCGCAATCGCCATCACCGTATCGCCCGGCTGCACCGAATAGGCTTGGATGCCAGGCTGCGGCTGTTCGGGAATAATCGTAAAAGGCACAACCGCGCGCTGTAGTGATGTGCTGGCAAAGGTTAAATTGGGATCTTGGCCGGCCAACATTTGCGAAATGCGCGTGACGGCGCCACCACTGGAAAGTGACGCATCTTCCAGCGACGCCGTGGGCAGTGAACGAATGGAAATATCCCAATTGGGAATTTCAATCCTGCTGATAAACAGAATAAAGGCGGCCACCACCAACACAGACAAGTGTCCCGCAAGACGCACCGGCGTCACCTGATCGGCCAGTGTACGCTGTACGTTCGCTTGCGCAGACTGGAGCAACAGTTCAAGTGGCGATCTCTCTACAGTTAAATCTTCTGGGGAGGGCTGCCACATAGTCGGTTGTGACAACGAAGAGTGCGCAACTGCGGTTGATGATTGAAGGGGGAAACCGGAAGATGGCTTGATTTGAGCAAGTGCAAGATTATGGCCAGACAGTTGATTTTTCGCTAATGATGCGTCGGTCGATCCTACACTGCTGCTATTTATTTTAGAAGTACTAGCGGATGTCGAACTATTTTGTAAACTTGCCGTTTGCTTCAGTGAGTTTTCGGTGTCACGCTCTGTTTTTGCATCATTGGAAGAAAAAAGGAACCTACGCAAGGGCGGCTCTTCGTGACCGAACACCGAATTACTGTCTACTGACATACAATGTTCTCTCCGTTGTGTTAAGCTTTCCGGGGGCTCAAAGCACTTTTGGGTGTTGGGATGGTTCTTGAGCTGCAATCGTGCATAATGAGCAACAGTGCTTTACATAATACAGTGCTGCAGGGTGGGTACTATGCTGCGTGATTGGATGAATGGGATAGATTATGCAATTCTCTGTTTGAACCCTCAGGCTCGTTGTAAGCAACAGCGATACGCCATATATACCTAACACATATTCAGTACATCGCAACGATATTGACGAGCCAGGCTTCAGCCTCCGTTGGTGAATCCGGCTCTTTTGCTTGCCGTTGCAACCTACTGATATTCATTTATTAAACAATAAAGCACATTATAATACAAACTGCGAATGCGCTACTATACTTCTACTATACTAAGCTCTTACTCTACTCTCAACTTATTAGACATGTCTCATGACCAGACAGTGTCACAACTTCGCGTTCTGATTTGTATTCTGACCTTTGTATTCTGACCTTTGTGTTCTGACTCGGATGAGAAACAACCTGCCAAACCACGACACTGGGTGATTGATTATGTGTTCGTGTTTAGCAAAGCCATACTCATCTCAACCGCAGTATAACCTGTTCCGGCCAGAAACCCACTTTCCCAAGACGTTTTGTCTGATTGACTACGCAATATGACGTAAATTAATTGCCTAATCTGGCGCGGATTATAGCATGTTCACCAATTTACGCAAAGTTGAATTGGGGGGATATCCTGTTGATAACCAGTAAAATAACCTCAAAAAACCTTTCTGCCTACATGACGTAGGCTTTCCGTAGGATAGCCGTTAGACTAAGAGGGCACTTCTGTGCAGAAAAATGCTATATCTTCATGCCAAAGAAAAACCGGCATCTCCCTTTGGCGTACACCCCACGGAGAAATGCCGGTTTTCATTTCAATGGCTACATAATCAGTACACCGCAACGGCGTTGGCGGTTCGGGCGTCGGTCTCGATTGATGAATCCGACTCTATTGCTTGCTCTTGCGATCTACACATCATCAACAGTTGGCGTACTTTGCGCTGTTTGGGCCTTCTGCTGACGATGCTCTTATCGCGTAAGCGTATCCAAAAATTCACGATTGGTGCGCGTGCGGCTCAAGCGCTCAATAATGGGCAGCAAGGCATCGTGGCCACCGCCCATGGCGTCGATCATGCGGCGCAGCGTATATACCTTGGCCAGAGTTTCCGAGTCCATCATCTTCTCTTCGGCTCTGGTGCTGCTGCGTTCAATATCAATGGCTGGGAAGATGCGACGTTCGGCCAGCCGGCGGCTCAATTGAATTTCCATATTGCCGGTGCCTTTGAACTCTTCATAGATGACATCATCCATGCGGCTGCCGGTATCCACCAGCGTAGTGGCAACAATGGTTAAACTGCCGCCCTCTTCCAAGTTACGGGCAGCGCCAAAGAAACGCTTGGGCGGATAGAGTGCGGCGGGATCAATACCACCGGAAAGCGTACGGCCAGATGGCGGCACGGTCAGGTTGTAGGCGCGCGTCAGGCGAGTAATACTATCCAGCAGAATGACCACATCCTTATCGCCCTCCACAAGGCGCTTGGCGCGCTCTAGGGCCATTTCCGCCACACGCACATGGTTCTGCACCGGCTCATCAAAGGTGCTGCTTACCACTTCGGCATCCACCGAGCGGTCCATGTCGGTTACTTCTTCGGGGCGCTCACCGATCAACACCACCATCATATGAATGTCGTCATAATTATCGGTAATGCCATTGGCAATGCGCTTGAGAACCGTGGTCTTACCGGCTTTGGGAGGGCTCACAATTAACCCTCTCTGTCCACGCCCAATGGGCGAAAGAATATCGATGAGGCGGGTCGACAACAGGTTGGGACGCGTCTCCAACATAATTTGCTGGTTGGGGAAAATCGGAGTCAGTTTATCAAAGTGGGGGCGACGTTTGGCCTCTTCGGGGTCCAACCCATTAACCGCTTCAACCTTGAGCAAGCCGTGGTACTTTTCCGTGTCTTTGGGTGGACGCACTTGCCCAATAACATGATCACCTGTGCGCAGACCAAAGCGCCGAATTTGGCTCTGGCTGACATACACATCCTCAGGTCCCGGCAACAGATGATCGCTGCGCAAAAAGCCAATGCCATCCTGCACAATCTCTAATATGCCGCCGCCAAAGATGTATCCTTGCTTTTCGGCATTGCCGCGCAAAAGGCGCATGACGAGATCATATTTCTTTAAGCGCGTGTAGCCCGTAATGTCCATCGAACGGGCAATATCGCGCAATTCAGTAAGACTCAATGCGTCCAATTGCGCAATATTCATTGAGTTCGTCTTATCAATTCGTCCATTTTTTGAAGTAGCCATGACTCTCGATCCTTTAGGATTTTTTACAAACGACTTTCATATAAATACATTTTAATTTTTATTTTTAAATAAGGGTTGACGCCAACCACCGCATGGAACCGTGGGCAGACATGTCCAACCACACGTAATTCCGGTAGCCAAATACTTAGAACAATTTACAATATTGAAGGAACAATGAGGTTTAACTATGGCTACAGAGGCTGACGATAATGGCGTCCTATATGGGTGCTGTATGATTGGGCAATCAAACTGGTGCTGCATGAGAACAGAGCAGAGAAACTTGTGTTCTCAGGGTTACTATGTGTACTCGACCGTGTCACTGTCCGTAAATTCTCTGTGCCAAATCGCTTTGTCAGAGGCAGCACAGCATTCACAACCGAATTTACAGATAGGTTCTATGTTAATGGCTGGGTAACTGCAATTGCCTGTTCAGAGTCAAGATTATCCAGTGTGGGCCAGAAGCAGCTGATTAATTGCGGAAAATTCGAGGCGATTATGTGAATAAGGTTTGCGTTTACTCCAACTCCATGTATACTTGGAACCAGCCTGCACCCTGATACGTTGGCAAGCAGAGGAAATTACCTGCTGCGCTGCTGCAACGGAACACAAAATCTTCGCTACTATTCCAACTTTGTCGCACTATTTCGTAATACTGATTGAGAGATTATCGCTGTATACGAAGGTCAATCTGGGGATAGCGAATATCGGTCGAGGGTCCAGGGCTATTGATTCAGTAGTCCGCTTTCATAAGGGATTGTGGCGGCTCTACCGGACCTGTAAGTGAACAGCATCAGCACTATTGGTCACTGAAGCTTGGCGGTCGGAATTCATGCATTATTTTGACCGATTACAACATACCAAGCACTAATTAGCCCATTATAACAAGGGTTGCGCATCTAGTCAACTATCTGGCATGATGAAAATGTTACAGTTTTGTCAGATTCGACCTTATTTACACCAATCGTAGGGGAATCATCGTGGAAGAGACCATAAAGTTAGATCAGTTTCTCAAACTGGCGCAGATTGTCCATTCCGGCGGCGAAGCCAAACAGTTAATTCGCGCCGGTTTTATCATGGTAAATGGCCAAGTGGAAACGCGCCGCGGACGCAAACTGCGCCCCGGCGATGTTGTTACCTTTGAAGAGGAAGAATTGATTGTTGAATCCAGCGATGACGATGAACCATAGGCTAGGCGCCACATCGCAACTTTAGGCCAGAGATTCGGCGCCCGCGGTTGGTTGCACTTGCGGCTCAGCCAAACGTACAACCCCATCCGCCGCCAAAACTGGCTCCAATGCGCGAATTGCACACTCCACCATGCCATCATCGGGCTGGCGCGTGGTCATCTTTTGCAGCAGCAAACCGGGGGCAATCAGCAAGCGCATCAGCGGATTCTTATCGTGCGCGGCGCTGAAGCGGATAATTTCATAGGCAATGCCGGCCACAACGGGCACCAACAGCAGCCGCGAAATCAGACGCAAAATCAACGCCAACCAAAGCGGTTCCACAGCGGCAAAGGTCAGGGGCGCAAAGAGGATGATGCTCAACACCAGCACATAGAGCAGAAAGCTGGTGCCGCAACGCGTGTGCTGTACGCTGTGCTTTTGCACATTGGCCACCGTCAACGCATCGCCCGCTTCATAAGCATTGATGGTTTTGTGCTCAGCCCCGTGATAACCAAAGACGCGCCGGATGTCGGGGATAAAGCTGATGCCCCATAAGTAGAGCAGAAAGATGCCAAAGCGCAGCAGCCCCTCGGCAATGGCGTCGATCACCGGCTGATCTTGAAAATAGGCGGCAATCCAGCGGCTGGCCAACGTGGGGATGAGAAAGAAAAGCACCACGGCGAATCCCATACTGGTCGCCACCGTCGTCCACGCGACCGGACCGGAAAACTCAGCTGGCTGCGCATTTTCATCCTCTTGCGTGGCCACTTCGGCGCTCCACATCAGCGCCCGCATGCCCAACCCCAGCGCGTCCCACAGCATGCCTAACCCACGCACAAAAGGCCATTGCCCCCAATTTTGGGTATAGATACCAGCGGTCAAGGGCTCCTCATGCAGCACAATCTCATTGTGCGGATTACGCACCGCCACCGCCATTGTCTTGCGTCCACGCATCATTACACCCTCTAACACTGCCTGGCCGCCATAATAGTGCTTTTTCAACGCATTTATTCTCCCGTAAACTCTGCCTTCGCGTCTGCCCGTAAATTCTTTTTGCTGCCTCATTACACCAAGTTTTTAGACAAACAGACCTCAGTATAACACCCCAGCTCCCCCCGGTCAAAGCCCACTCGTAAATAAGATTAGGGCCAGCGCGAACTGCGTAATCGCAGCGGATGAATCCGGCAGCTCACAATGAAAAGCCGCAGCTGCGCCTACCTTTCAAACGGTTGAGACCGCTTTGCTGTGTCAGTCAGGGGCTGCCCCTTCTTTTCGCCTCTACTCCTCTCCTTGCCACCTTGCCCCTAAGCTCTGCCTGCATGTACAATATCCACATGAAAATCGCCACATATAACATCCACGGCTGGCGCACCACCGACGGTCGCCCCAACCTGGAAATGCTCATAAACGTTCTGCAAAACATTGATGCCGACATTATTGGCCTCAATGAAGTCTTCTACCCACGCATGGTTGCAGGGGCCAATTTACCGGCCCTGGAGGCGCTGGCCCAGCGGCTCAATATGCACTTTGTCTTTGGCCCCTGTTTGCGTTGGCCCGCGCAAGATGATCTGCCCGCCGATGCATATGGCAACGCCCTGCTCTCGCGCTGGCCCATTATTGCCAGCGCGGCTCATCACCTCACGCCCAAAGAAGAAGATCAGCAAAATCTGCTGGCAGAAAAAGAGCAGCGCGGCTTACTAGAAGCGCGCATCCTGCTGCCCAATCAGCACACGTTCACCGTCTACGTCACGCACCTGGATCACACCGGCGAAGAGGTGCGGCAAATCCAGCTGCGCGTGCTGCGCAGTTGGACCGGACGCGACCGCAATCGTCCGCACGTGGTGATGGGAGACTTTAACGCCGTTAGCCCGTGGGACTTTGCCGACCGCTCGGCAGAATATGCAGGACTGACGCGGCATGCTGCCGGCCCCGCCTTGACCACCAACAAACAAGGTCCCCAAATTATCCCCCAGATGGAAAAGACCGGCTATGTTGATTGCTTCCGGCTCTTTGGCTCGCCTGGCGCCCATTCATTTATTCCCGCCGAACAGCCCATTCGCATCGACTATATCTGGGCCAGCCAGCCTTTGGCCCAAGCCGTCAAATCCTGCCAAATCTGGATGGAGCCGCCCAATGCCGAGGCATCCGACCATCGTCCCATTGTGGCGGAAATTAATTGGGAATAGGGCGTCAGGGAGCAGGCAAGGGATCCGCGCATGACCCCATCCCTATTCCCTACTGCCTACTCAATGTCATTTAGGTAAGGCCGCTTCCAGTGCGACGCACGGTATGCCACGCGCATGCGAGGACCAAAATGGCGGATCCCGTGCGACGCACGTTTCGCTCACTTCTAACTGAATGACATTGACTCTCTACTCGCCCATGAATCTCTTTGAGCAAGCCCAAAAGGATAGACAAGAGAAAGAGTCGCCGCTGGCGGCGCGCATGCGGCCGCGCACGCTAGATGAGTACATTGGACAGGAGCATATTGTGGGGCCAGGGCGGCTGCTGCGCCGCGCCATCCAGGCCGACCAACTGGGCAGCATTATTCTGTATGGTCCGCCCGGCACCGGCAAAACCACGCTGGCCAAAGTCATCTCCAACAGCACCAACTCGCACTTTATTACGCTCAATGCCGTGCTTTCCGGCGTCAAGGACATTCGCGAAGCCGTGGCCGACGCCCAGGAACGCGCCAATCTCTACGCCCAGCGCACCACGCTCTTTATTGACGAAGTGCACCGCTTCAACAAAGCGCAGCAAGACGCGCTGCTGCCCTGGGTGGAAAATGGCACCGTGATTTTTATTGGCGCCACCACCGAGAATCCCTATTTCGAGGTGAACAAAGCGCTGGTTTCGCGCAGCCGCATCTTTCAGCTTTTGCCGCTGCAGCCGGACCACATCCGCAAAATCATCCTGCAAGCGCTGCACAACTCGGAGCGCGGCTATGGTAAGCTCCACATTGAAATCGACGATGACGCCCTGGACCATCTGGTCAATGTGGCCAATGGCGACGCCCGCGCCGCGCTCAACGCTCTGGAGCTGGCCGTTGAAACCACCGGACCGCCAGCTAGCCAATCAGCCAGTCAGCCGGTCAGCCAATCTCCCATCCACATTACGCTGGAAATTGCCGAAGAATCGATCCAGCAGCGCGCCGTGCTGTATGACAAAGAAGGTGACTATCACTTTGACACCATCAGCGCCTTTATCAAGAGTCTGCGCGGCAGCGACCCAGATGCCGCGCTTTACTGGATGGCCAAAATGGTCTATGCTGGTGAGAGTCCACGCTTTATCTTCCGGCGCATGATCATCTTTGCCGGCGAGGACATTGGCATGGCCGACCCCAACGCCATTTCTGTTGCAATGGCTTGCGCACAGGCATTTGAGTACGTCGGACTGCCGGAAGGGCGCTTTCATTTGGCCGAAGCCGCGATTTACCTGGCCACGGCCCCCAAATCCAATAGCGCGTTTGCCTTTTTTGATGCCCTTACCCACGTGAAAGAAGAGGCAGACAGCGGCGTACCCAATCATCTACGCGACGCCAATCGGGACAAAGAGGGCTTTGGCCACGGCGAGGGTTACCTCTACCCCCATGCCTATCGCGACCATTGGGTAGCGCAGCAATATCTGCCCACATCGCTGCAGGGCAAGCTCTTTTATCAGCCATCGGACCAGGGCTACGAAGCCCGCATTCGCCACGAAGTGGCGCGCAAACGGGAAGCGCAGCTGGCCGCCATGCTGGCCCAGGAAGTCGATTCTCCCGGCCATGATGCAGCAGGAGTGGGCATTGAAGTTTTCACCTTTTCACCCGACGACCCGGCCCGCGAACGCTGGCTACAGCGCACGGTTTCCAATGCCGGGGCGCATCTGGGTCAACTGCGCGATCGCGTGCTGGACAACGCGCGTCTGAGCCGTCACAGCCTGGTGCTGGACCTCAAAGCCGGCAGCGGTTTGCTCACCTGGGAAGCAGTGCGACGCACGCCAGAAGGCGGCGTCTATGCCCTGGCCCATTCCAGCCGCGATGCCGAGGCGCTGCGCCAGATGGCCGCCCAACTCAACGAGCTGGAGCGCCCTTTTGTGGTGGAAGGCACAGCCGCTCAGCTGCCGGAGCTATACACGCGCTCAGCTGACAATTTGCCCCAATTGCCGCAACAGTTTGATGCGCTGGTGGGCCACAACGCGCTCTTGGAACAGCCGGCCAAAGCAGCATTTATAGGCATGTTGCGCGCGCATCTGCTGCCCGCCGGTCGCCTGAGTTTGGCCGAGCGTATTGCCAAGCAGAATCAGCGCCTCTACAATCTGGTGGAGCTGGCCGAACTTGACGCCGATTTGTGCAGCCGTCTTCAGCAGGCCGAAGAAGCGATTTATGCTGACGACGACGATCCGTTAGTCAACTGGGATGCGCCGACGCTAATCGCCGCACTGGAAAAAGAGGGAATGACCGTCACGCATCAAATTGAAAATGACGCTCAGCAAGTGCAGATCACCGAAGCGCTGCTGGCGCGCTGGTTTGCACCCAAAGGAGCGGCAAAACCAAGCTATGCCCAGCATCTCTCGGCCTACCTGTCACCCGCCGAAATTGACCAAGTGGCCACCCTGTTTAAGCGCCAGCTTTTGAACAAAACAATCGAGTGGAAAGCGCAGACGCTCTATTTGCAAGTGGAAAACTTAAGGTAAAGAGGTGAAAGGCGGGAATTGGTGAATATGCCCTTTTCACCCTTTCACCTCTTCACCCTTTCATTCTCTAACGAGGAACTATGGCCCAAATCTCAATCGCCTTCCAAACCGATAAACCGCTCACCGCATATGGTCCGCTGGCGGCGCAGGTAGAAAGCTATGGCTTTGACGCGGTGACCGTTTACAACGATCTGCTCTACCAGCCAGCCTGGCTGCCGCTGTGGGAGATGGCGCGGGCCACGCACTCGGTTCGGGTGGGCGTAGCGGCGGTCAATCCGTTTACGTGCCATCCAGTCAACATTGCCGGCCACACTGCGCTCATCAATGACGCCGCCGGGGGCCGCATGTACCTGGGGCTGGCGCGCGGCGGCTGGCTGGACTTCTTGGGCCTCTATCCCCAGCGCACGGTGACGGCGCTACGCGAGGCCTTTGAATGCGTACAGCATCTCTTGCAACAATCGGATGAACCCTATAACGGCGCCATCTTTCAGACGGCCGGCGGGGATGCGTTGCGCTGGCCCATTGCGCATCCCCAGGTTTCTATGCTGCTGGGCAGCTGGGGTGCGCAGACGATCCAGGCCTGCGCCCCTTACATTGACGAGATCAAAATTGGCGGTTCGGCCAACCCAGCGGTGATTCCCCATATGCGCCAATTGGTGGATGCCGCCGCCGTCAAAGCAGGGCGCCAGCCCCATGACATTGGCATTGTTGTGGGCGCAGTCTGCGTGGTGGATGACGATGGCCCAGCCGCCCGCGAGTATGTGCGGCGTGAGGTGGCGCTCTATCTGCCGGTGGTGGCCGAACTGGATCCAACCGTTGCGATCGACCCAACCTTGCTGGCGCAGCTGAAACAGGCCGCGGCACGCTTTGATTATGATGCGGCGGCCAGCTTGATCTCTGACGAACTGCTCACCCGCTTTGCCTTTGCCGGCACACCGGATGAAGTGGCCGCGCAGGCCCAGGCGTTAATGGCCGCGGGCGCCACGCGCCTGGAGTTTGGCACACCACACGGGCGCACCACTGCTGACGGCTTGCGGCTCCTGGGTGAAAGGGTTTTGCCGCAGCTCAAATAGCGCGGTCGTATATGCTAGTTTGCACCCAGGCATGGCCAATCCTTGAGTAAGCAAACAAGCCACTGGGCGAAATACCGACTGCGGCAACGTGGGTTTGCCCGAGAAAATCGTTAGCCGATTGGTTGCCAAATGTCAGGCAAAGCCATCAAATATGTGCAACAATAAGTAGCAGATATCGTATTGTATATGTATAGCCCATCGCAACGGCATGAGATAAGGCTGGATTCCGGAATCGAGACCGCAGCCTGTATCGCCAACACCGTTGCGGTTTACTGATTATGAAGTTGTTAAGTTTGCTGGAGGAAATATGCAGACTTCTATGCGCTGGCGCGCACTGTTCTTTGTTTCAATTCTATCCGCTGTACTCTTATTTTCGCACTCTTTGGCGGCCTATGCTCAGGATAAAACGCTGGTATGGGATCGCTTTGATGTTGATATTAGCGTCAATACGGATGGCACCTTTGATGTGGCCGAACACCAGACGATTCGCTTTATCAACGGCTCCTTTTCCAAGGGCTACCGCGACATCCCCAAAAGCAACTTTAGCTATCTAGATGAGTGGGGTTTGGTGGACAGCAGCGGCAATGTGTATGAACAGAATAGCAGCGGCGATCCCTATACCTTCTCAATTGATGACCAGGGCAGTCGCTATGTGATCAATTGGTATTTCCCCCCCACCGCCAATAGCACGGAAACCTACACGTTGTCCTATCGCGTTCACGATGGCCTGCGTTATTATGAGGCAGGCGATCAGGTCTGGTGGAAAGCTATCTATAGCGACCGTCCCTTTCCTGTCTTGGCGGCGCGCGTGCGCGTGGAAGCCCCGGCCGGCGCCGAAGTTCAACAGTGGTCCGCGTACATTAACAGCGTAAATGCCCGCGATCAGGCAGTCGCCGAACCAGTCAACGGGAATTCCGCCGTTGTGTTCGACTTGCAACAGCAACTGGATAGCGGCGAGGATTTTGAGGTGCGCGTGCAATTTACGGCCGGCATCGCCGCGGGCGAGGTCCAATATTGGCAGCAGCGGGCGGACGCTGCCGCAGCGCAACAGGAGGCCGAGTTGGCCTATCAAGCCCGCTGGCAACCCATTGCGCTGTTGGGTTTGGGCGCGGTGGGGTTGCTCTTTCTGCTGGGCGGACCAGCGTCCCTTTACGCACTCTGGTATAATTTTGGACGTGACAAACCAGTGGAAATGGTGGCCGATTATCTGCCCGAGCCGCCCGATGAACTGCCGCCCGGCGTCGTGGGCGCGCTGCTGGATGAAACGGTCGACATGGAAGATATTATTGCTACGCTGGTCGATCTGGCGCGGCGCAAAGCCATTAGCATTACCGAAGAAAAGACCGAAAACTGGCTAAGTCGTTCTACCGATTTTATCTACAGACGCGAGCGGGACGACGTACAGTTAAATAGCTACGAAAAGAAGTTGTTAACGTCCGTCTTTGGCAACAAAGATGAAGTGCATCTTTCCGATCTCAAAAACCGGTTTTACCAAAAGCTGCCGGATATCAAAGAGAGCATGTATGATGCGCTGATGGATGCCAACCTTTTTGTGCGCAAGCCCGATCGGGTACGCACCCAATATACCATACTGGGCGTGCTGGCTCTGATCCTCTCAGCCTTCTTTGGCTTTATGTTGCTGCTTATTTTTGGCGAGCTCACCGGAGCCGCGGTGCTGCCCGGCATCGGGCTGGTGGCCACCTCGCTGGGTTTGCTGATCATGGCGCGCCACATGCCGCGCAAAACCGATGAAGGCGCCGAGACCGCGGCCAAATGGCGGGCGTTTCGCACCTATTTGAACAACATCGATCACTATTCGGATGTAGAATCGCAAAAGGAGATTTGGGATCGGTGGTTGCCCTATGCCATTGCATTTGGTATCGATCGACAATATATGCGAGCCTTTGAAGCGGTAAATGCACCGGCGCCGGGCTGGTATTTTCCCTCGCCCGAAGTGTATGGACCCTATCGCCGCGGTTACTATGACCGCCCATGGATAGGACCGCGCACCGGTTCAGGGCGCGAAGCAAGCGGCGGCGGCCCCATTTTTAAAGGAGACAGCCCTGGCGGTGGCCTCAGCGACATGAGCCGCGGTCTGGGTACATCGCTGGCCGGCATGAGCCTCGGGCTCAGCACCATGCTGAACAGCGCCAGCAGCACAATGGTCAGCCGACCGGCGCAAAGTTCGTCCGGCAGTGGCTGGAGCGGCGGCAGCAACAGCGGCGGTTGGAGCGGCGGCGGTGGCTTCTCTGGCGGCGGCAGCTTTGGCGGCGGCGGTGGTGGCGGCGGCGGCGGTGGCTTTAGCTGATGAAGAAGGGGTAGGGAGTAAGAAGTAGGGATTAGGCAAGGTTCTGTCGTGACAGGCCCCTACCTACTCCTTACTTCCTACTTCCTACTCAATGTCATTTAGTTAAGGCCACTTCAAATGCGACGCACGGTGTGCCATTCGAATGCTAGGACCAAAATGGTTGACACCGTGCGACGCACTTTTCGCTAACTTAATGACATTGACTTCCTACTCCCTACTCCCTCAAAAAGAAAGAGAGCATACATGATTGGTGGCGGCAGAATTATTGGCATTGGCTTGATGGTCGTGAGCGCGGTGCTGCTGGTTGGCTTTGTTGTGTGGGGCAGCACCGAAGGAACGTTGACGGACGGTGGCTTTGCGCTGGGTACGCTGTTGGCATTGATGGTGCTGGCGCCCATTTTTGGCATTGGCTTCTATCTGTTGCGCCGGGGCGGTGAGGAAGAGCGTCAATTTGCCGTTGTGAAGCAGGAAAAGAAGC
This sequence comes from Caldilineaceae bacterium, assembly GCA_020634755.1. GTDB lineage: Bacteria > Chloroflexota > Anaerolineae > Caldilineales > Caldilineaceae > JACKBC01. The sequence goes on from JACKBC010000001.1 coordinate 87,755, forward strand.
TGCTCAACATGGTGCTGACCCAGGGCAAAGTGACCATTCCCGAACTGGTGGCCGAACTAAGCGAGCCCCGTGAAGATATTGAAGAGATGATCCGCGATCTGGTGGGCAAACAGCTTTTTAGCGGCGCCATTAACTGGGACAAAGGGATTCTCTACAGCGTAGAGAGCCAAGCACTGACCGAACAGAGCACCTGCCCCAATTGCGGCGGCAAGCTTGAATTTGCCGGAAAAGGGCTGATTGTGTGCCCCTATTGCGGCAGCGAGGTCTTTTTGACCAAACGGGCGGCCGCGGCAACGGTATAAGAATATGCGTAGTGCGTGGTGCGTGAACTCGTTGAGAGTGATGTTTCATGGCGATAGGCTTTATTCATCGATGCGCCATCGGCAGTTTGGAAAACGCTCTACGAGGCTTGACACTTGTGGCTCGAAAAGATGCTGAACCGGTACACGCACTACGCACCATGCAAATATCAAGCGAAGAACATAGTTCTCCCCCAACCAGATCGCAATGTGCAATACATTTTTCATTTACAGGAGAAAACCCATGTCAAATCAATTTGTGGAGCGAGCCAAGGCGCAGATGGGTGCGCTGGAAGAGCTGATTAAAGGACTGCCGGGCATTCGGGATTATGTGGACAAAAATCTGCGCCGCGACGCCGACCACCGGCTGCGCCAGCTCATTGCCGGCCAGCTTGAGGAACAGAAAACGCGGCTTTATGATTTGCAGAAGAAGCTCATGAGCAGCGGTGGTATTAAGTGGACTGACGATGTGGATGGCGTGGTGCAAAAGCTGCAAACGCTCATCGACCGCGTGCGCAGCGCCCGCCAGGGTTACACCGGGTTGTTCGACAGCGTGCGCATCAACGAGGCGCAGCTCGACGCGCTGCACCGCTTTGATGTGGCGCTGGCTGAGCGAGTGGCCGGTTTAAAAGAGACCTTTGATAACCTGGCCCATGCCGTGAGCGAGAATAAAGAGGTGGGGGCAGTCATTGAGCACGCCAGCAGCGCCGTGGCCGATCTGAGCACACTCTTCAATAAGCGCGATGAGGCCATTGTGGACCCCGAATTGCTCAAAGATGCCCCGGCCATGCCCGACCTGGCCGCAGACATATTGGGCAGCGAACCCAAGGATGAATCGTAATTTTTTTTGACGAACCTAGTGCCGCGAACATTTAATTTTTAGAAATCACAACTCGAGCAAAATTCATACGGGATTTCTAAAAATTAAGCGGCCAGACAACTAGAGTACGTTCTAAATTTTGCAACTATCCAGCGGTAGCCTGAGCTTGTCAGCTCACAAAGTGGTGTTGCTCTGCAACCGTTTCACGAGCTGCAAAGCGATAAGGCGTAGGCAAGCTTCGACAAGCTCAGCCCTCGCGGGACTTGATAGTTACTAAATCTAAAGGAGAAGATAATGCCGCGTATAATAGATGTGGTGGAAGCGCCCGACCAGGGTGCAGATGAGATGGTGGTACGCAAGCCTGAATATGGTTCGGGTGATTTTCGATTGGGCAGCCAGGTGATTGTGCGTGAAAGCCAACGCGCCGTTTTTTATCGCGACGGCAAGTCGCTGGATGAATTTGATGCGGGTCGCCACACAATCACGACCAACAACCTGCCCATTCTCTCTGGCCTGCTGCGGCTGATTGCCGGCGGCGACAACATTTTTACCGCCGAAGTTTACTTTGTCAACATCCGTGAATTTACCGACATGAAATGGGGCACCCCCCAGCCCATTAGCCTGCGCGACACCGATCTGGGATTAGTGCGGCTGCGCGCCTTTGGCCAGTACACCATGCAGGTGGCCGACCCCAAGCGCTTTGTAGATCAGATTGTAGGCACCCAGGGGCTCTATCGCACCGCCCAAATTGAGGAGTATCTGCGCAGCGTAATCATCAGCCGCATGACCGACGTGCTGGGCGAAAACATGACCAGCATCTTTGACCTGCCGGCGCTCTATGACGAAATTGGCGCCGGCATGCGCGCCAAGGTGCAGGATGATTTTCTGGCCATGGGCATTGCACTCAAGCAATTTTTGATCGTCTCCATTAGCCCCACCGAAGAGACGGCCAAAGCCATCGACGAGCGGGCCAGCATGGGCGCCATTGGCAACATGGACGCCTATATGAAGTTCAAGGCCGCCCGCGCCGTGGGCGACGCCGCCCAGCAGTCCGGCGGTTCCGGTGACGGGCTGGGCATGGGCGCCGGCTTGGGCATGGGCGCCGGCATCGGCGCCGGCATGGCGGGTATGATCTCGCAGGCCATGCAGAGCAGCAGCCAGCCCGCCCAGACAACGGGTTCAGTAAGTGCACCAGCCGCAGCGCCCTCCGTCATGACGCTGGAAGAGGCCGCGGCCTATCTCAAAGTCTCCGCCACCGACGTGCAGGCGCTCATCGACAGCGGCGAGCTAAAGGCCCGCACCATCGGCAGCCAGGTGCGCATCAGCCGCGACGTGATTGATGCGTTTTTGGCGGGGTAAAGATGAAAAAATGATGTCTGCACTTTGATTTTTGTGATTATGTGAGGGCTATGATTCGCAAAGAGAATATTGACCGTTGTCAGGCTCTTCTCCCACAATGCGCAATCATAGTTCATCACCTAATCATTCGAATCATAGTTGAGACCCCAATTTCGCCTCGTATTAGAATCATACACCCCAAAGAGACTGAATCGTAATAATGGTGGAAGCAATCAGGTGCAGCTGAAGTCGGCTGCACCTGATTGTTTTTCGAAATACCATTACGACAACAAATTATATATACTGCACTCTTTCATCATGCGCGCGTTTCGCAAATTGCAAGGTTACAGAAATATAAAAATGGCGAAACCGTAAGTATAATGTACTTATATCTGGACAGGTACTACCTGGCTCTGTCATAGATGAAAATCGGCCTATCGGCCAAGAGCAGGCGTAATCCTTTTCATCTACGCCAACCGCGAGGATTGGAAACTTGTCCTACACAAGCAAACGAATAAACACAAGGAAGTGATTATGAGTGATATTAAATTTGGTACAGATGGTTGGCGCGGGCGCATTGGCGATGACTACACCTTCGCCAATTTGCGCCGCTGCGCCCAGGGCTTTGCCAACTATCTGATCAACGATGGCAAAACGGGCAGCGTGGTAATCGGTCACGACCGCCGCTTTCAGGCTGAACATTTTGCAGCCGCCGCGGCAGAAGTGCTGGCGGCCAACGGCTTTCACGTCTACTTGACGCCCACGGCCACGCCCACCCCAGTGATCAGCTTTAGCGTGGGCGATAAGGGTGCGCTGGGCGCCATCAACATTACGGCCAGCCATAATCCGCCCGAGGACTGCGGCTTCAAAGTGCGCGATGAATTTGGCGGCGCCATTGCGCCCGACGGCTTGAAAAAGATCGAGGCGGGCATTCCGGCGGCCACCGATGCCGCGGCCATCAAGCAGATGCCCCTGAAACAGGCGCTGGCTGCGGGCAAGGTCGAATATTTCGACCCCAAGCCGGCCTATCTGGCGCGCGTGGCCGAGCTGATCGACGTGCAGCCCATTAAGGATGCTGGACTCAAAATTGTGGTGGACAACATGTGGGGCAACGGCGCCGGCTGGCTCAGCGAGATCCTGAGCGGCGGCAAGACCGAAATCATCGAAGTCCACGCCGAGCGCAACCCCATCTTCCCCGAAATGCAGCGGCCCGAGCCCATTCCGCCCAACGTGGATGCCGGGCTGGCCGTGGGCCAACAGGTGGGCGCCGACTGCGTCTGCATTATGGATGGCGACGCCGACCGCTGCGGCTTTGGCGATGAGCATGGCGAATTTATTGACCAGCTGCGCGTCTACGGCATGTTGGCCTACTACTTGTTAGAGGTCATGGGCCAGCGCGGCACCATTGTCAAAACGCTGAGCACCACCACCATGCTGGACAAGCTGGGCAAACTCTACGGCGTGCCGGTGGTTAACACCGGCGTGGGCTTTAAATATGTGGCGCCGGCCATGATGGAGCACAACGCCATGATCGGCGGCGAGGAGAGCGGCGGCTACGCCTTTGGCGGCCACGTGCCCGAGCGCGACGGCATTATTGCCAACCTCTTTATGCTCGATCTGATGGTGCGCACCGGCAAGACGCCCACCCAGCTGCTGGAGCTGCTCTTTGCCAAAGTGGGCGGCGTCCACTATTACGACCGCATTGACACGCGGCTGACCGACAACGCCATGAAGCAAGCCGCCAAAGAAAAGCTGGACGCCGTATCGGCTGACGGCCTGACCATTGGCGGCCACGCCGTCACCGAAAAAGTGACCACCGACGGCTACAAGTTTGTCATGGATGACGGCGGCTGGCTGCTGGTGCGCTTCTCCGGCACCGAACCGCTGATCCGCGTCTACACCGAAACCACCGACCAGGCCGCCATCCAGGCTATTTTAGAGGATGGCAAGAAGCTGGCGGGGATTTAACGAATGCGCTAAAGTCAGCGCAGCGTGCGTTGCACTCGCCGCGACCTAACGCAACGTTCCCAGATTGGTCGTTACCCCAAATCTGATTACACAAAAATGGCCAGTGCCAGCCCCGTCGTTAAGCCGAACAGGGGTAGGCACTGGCCTTTTCTATATGAATTAAGTAACTATCCAGTCGTAGCCTGAGCTTGTCGAAGGCGTAGACGGGCTTCGACAAGCTCAGCCCTCGAGGACCTGGCTAGTTACTGAATTAATTTGATAATGTCACATTAAGCAAGAAGCGTAGGGGCATGAATGGGAGCAGCGGAACCACAATCATCCCGCGATGAGCCGTCATTCGCTGCTCTCATTCGTGCCCGTCGTTCCGTCCAGGCGGGCGCGAGTTGGGGCGAATGGGGTCACGTCTTCTCGTGGTAATATCTGCGCCCCAACTCAAGCCCCTACACGCCGCCAATGTGACATTGTTAACACCTGGCCCACGAAATTGTGGGGGACGCTGCGCTCCCCCACACCCCCTCGCCAGAGGGCAGAGCGTCAGAGTTTTGCAGAGGCCAGAGCCTCCAGCGCGCCAGAGACTTAGAGGCTGGGGGCCACGACCCGAAAACCGAGATTGAGGTAGCGGTTGTGCGGGTGGGGGTTGAAGCGGTAGGCGCAGCGCACGTAGTGATGAGCAAAGAGGAACGAGCCGCCACGCCACAGGCGAGGGTCCTCGCCCGCTAAATCGTTGTCCACCTTCGCCGCGTACCCCTCATAATTGTCCAGCCACTTTGTTCGGCACCATTCTAACACATTGCCCGCCATATCGGAAGCGCCACATTCGGCGTTGCCAGATGGGAAGAAGCCCACGGCGCTGGTGCGGCCAATGCCCGTGTCGTCCATATTGCACTTTTGCGGGTCAAACCGATCGCCCCACGGATAGATGCGGCCATCGCTGTGGCGGGCGGCGCGCTCCCACTGCGCCTCGCTGGGCAGCGTGATTTCTGTCTGCAACTTTTGACTGAGCCAGCGACAAAAGGCAATGGCCTCATACCAACTGACGCCCACCTGCGGGTGATTGGGCGTTTGGTAGACTGGACTGTAGATTTGCGGGCCTTCGACCTCCTGCGCCTGACGCCACGTCCAGCCCGCCTCGGTCCAAAAGGTGCGCTCCTGGTAGCCGCCGGCCTTTACAAACGCATCGTATTGCGCCACCGTAACTGGATAGCGGCTGATGCGATACGGCTCTGTGATCAAGGCGCAGGTAAATTGAGGTTGTTCATCTTCCCATCCCTCACTATCTTTTTGCGGATCGGTTCCCATCATAAACGGACCGGCGTCAATGGAAATCCAGTCAATAGCGGGCAGGTCATCTTGCACCCCCACGCCCGGGCGCGGGTCGCCCAGTTGGCCTAAGGCTTGGCCAGCTTCGGCGCGCTCGGTCATGGTCAAGTAGCTGGTGTGGGGGAGCTGCACCAGCCGCTTGAGCAGCCGAGCCAGATACGCTTGACCGCCATCGGGTTTGTCGTCGGCCGCAATGGTTTTGCGCCCCAGCAGCGTCGCCGTCTGCGCCGACCAGACCATGCCGCGCCAATCCTCTTTGGTCTGCGGTTCAGAGACTGGGCAAAGCGCATAGGCCAGGTCCAGCACGGCATTGGGGTTGCGGTTGTTGTAAAAGAGCTCCTCGGCGCCCAACAAGGCCGCCACCCGCCAATAGTCGCCTTCGTTGACGTGGCGCAGATAGGTGCGGATATAATCGCGCCCCAGGTTCATGTGGCAGCCGGCCAGATACTCTTGAAAGGTACGATGGGGGAAGCTATAGGTCTGCGGCTTGAGATTTGTTGCGCCGGCCGCATGGCCCTGTTCCGCCACACCGCCGCGCCCCACCAGCAGACCGGCGCGGTGGTCAATGTAATCCAGAAATTCGTTGGCCAGTTGGGTGTCGTTCTCCAGTTGGCCCTCCAGCAGCACCAGCAGATCGCCGCGGCGCAGGGGCTGCTGCCGCCCTTTTTCTGTCTCTTCATTGTCCCGCGCCGTCTGGCGCCCGGCCGCGGCCTGCGTGCGGTGGGCGGCATAGGCCAATTGCTCCAGGATCAGCCGCAGTCGGCGGCTGTCGGCCAGCAAAGCGTCCAGCTGGGGCGGCAGATTGTTGATCTGATCCTTGCCCTGCTGCCAGCGCTTCATCAGCACGTCCACGGCCAGGTTGTATAGCTCCACGCGCTGATCGGGCAGCCGGGTTTCGCGCTGGTGGATGATAGTCATGGTAGTGAGCAGCATGGGGTTGCTGGCCAGCTCGCGCAGATTGGTGTGCGCCGCGCTTTGCAGGTTGACAATGTTCTGGTCGGCGCGCCGCTGGTCCATGCGGCCCAGCCGCTGCTGGGTGCGATACCAGGCCGTCACAAAGTTAGCGATCTGCTCGTTGGTAAAGGCGGCCAGAGTCGTCGCCGTGTAGCCTGGCAACATACCCTCCCAATAGGAGCGGCTGCGGCAGGTGACGATCACCTGCGCAATGCCCGCGTATGCATTCCCCAACGCCTGAATGGCCTCTATGAGCAACGGCCGCAACCGTTCCGGAATTTCGTCCAGACCATCCAGCACCAGCAGCACCTTACCTTCTTTGCCGGTTTTGGCGCGGCCAACCAGTTCATCGGCAAATTCCGCCGCGCCCCATTCGTCCAGCCGCCGCGTCCATTCGGTTTGGAATAGCGCCAGCAGCTGTTTGCGCCGGTCGCGCTGGCGGGCCTGCTGAAAGTCAGAGCTGCGCGCCAGCGCGTCCAGCGCCTCAATCAGCTCGTGCAGCACCACAAAGATGGGCAGCGGCCGCGCCTGGCCCTGGAGCAGCGCATCGGCATGTCTCACGGTCAACTGGCGCACAAAGGTGCTCTTGCCGCTGCCTGGGTCGCCCAGCAGCAGCAGGTGCGGATGGCGTTCCGCCGCCTCGCGCGCCTTGAGTGGCCGCTTGGCGTCATCATCTACACGTTGCCCTTGCTCTTTGGCTGCTTCCTTCTCCGCCGCGGGCAGCTCGATCTGTGCCGTCGTGTCCAGCTCAATGTAGACATCCTCCAAACAGGCTTCGCTCCCACCGGTTGCATCACCGCCCATGGCCGCCAGCGGCAGCGCATCACATTCGGTGCGCAAAGCGCGAAGATAGGCAGCCAGGAGTTTTTGGCGGTTAGCAGCTGGTTGTTGGTCATTGGCGGCTGGCGCCTGATTGATGGTGATTTGAGGATTGTCGCCTGTAAAAATAGAGGAATTGTGCACAGAGCCTGCGACGACGCTTCGTTCGCTTGCCGCCACGCCGCCATGTGTGGCCACCGCGCCCGCGCCGCTATTTTCAATACGCACCAACGCGTCCTCATAGCGATCCTGGTTGCCAAGCTGGCGCGTCTCGCCACGCAGCGTCCGCACAAACCAGGTCTGGGCGTCCGCCGTGGCGCTCTCCGGCACCAGCGCCAGCGAGTCTAGCTTCTGATGGATTTCGTCCAGCGCATCGCGCCATTGGGGGTCGTTCTCGGCGCGCTCGGCCAGCGCATCGGCCAACGTTTGGGCAAAGTCGCTTGCGGAGGCCGCCGCGTTGCGCAGATCCACCCATTTTTGCAGTTGGCTGGCCAGCAGGTTGCCACCCACGCCGCTGAGCACCACACCCAATGTCATAATAGCATCCATAGGGTGGCCAGCGGCCACTGTGCTAACCAGCGGGGCCAGCGCCACCGCCGAAATCAGGCCATACGCGGTGTTGGGCAGGGCCTCTTGCGCCCCACCCAACCACGTAGTCAGTTGCGCTTTGATTTGCTGTTGCCATTGGGAGATGTCCATGGCCACAGTGTATGATTTTTTGGGGAAATTGTCAACGGGTTACGGCGCTCCCTCCAGCGCCGCAATGGGCACAAAGGTCTGCGGGATGGCGATGACGCGCGCCGGCGTCAGCGGGTCGCCAAAGAGCAGGTAATCTTTGCGCGCTTCTTGGCAGCAGTCGCCGCGGCCAAATAGCTCCATGTAGCCCGCTTCCACCAGCTCGCCCAGGCGGGCGGTCATGGGCGGGGCGCTCCACAGCCGTTCATGAAAGCCCTGCAGCAGGGCGTCGTGACCATAGGCCACGCCCAGCCCGGCTGCGCCCCACACGGCCACCGCCGCCCCGTCATGGTAGCGCTGCAAACGCTCGTCCATAGTGGTGCCCGTTTCGGACACTTTGGCAAACTGACCGGTCAGGCAGGTCATCTCCAACACAATGGACAGCGCATCCAAGTTGTGCAGCCGATAGGCATCGTTCATGCCAAAGAGATAGGGCTCATCCAGCGTGCGGTCGGTGGACGCCCACTGATAGTGGTTGCTGTGGCCATTGTAGGAAATCAGCCCCGGCCCCAGCGCCATGGCGTCAATTACCCGCTGATGGGCGCGCACGGCATCCGCTTCCCGCCACGGTTGGCCCGCCACGCCCGGCTGGCGCGGATCATAATAGAGGCGTTGCGTCACCACGTAGGGCGACTGGGCCGCAGCAATATTGCGCCCCCTATCACCCTCAATAATCAGGTCAGACATGTAGGCAAAATCGCCGGCGGGATCTTGCGTCCCGTCCAGCAGATGATAGTTATCGGCAATATAAAGCGCCGCCTGCCGCCAGCGGTCGTCGGGCATCTTCACTTCGCCCGTCTCGTAGCGCAAAATCTTGTTGACCACTTCGGAGAGCTGCTGCTCATCCTGCACCGACAATCGCCCTAGCCAAATGTCCATTAAAAAGCCGGGATCGGCCGCATCATCCAGCGGGCTGACGCCATCCAGCTGGCCATAGCAGTTGTCGCAGGCCGTCACGTTGAGCCACGGGTCCACATCGGCCAAATAGGCCGGCGCCGCGTCAATATTAAGCGAGCCAACTTGAAAGCCCGTATAGTTGCGCGGGTCAAAAGTGCCATCGCCCACCAGCACCGCCGCAATAGGCGACGGACGCCATTTAGCCACCGCCCAGGCGAGAAAGTCGCGGATGGCGTCGGGAGAGACATAGCCATAGCTCCAGGCATCGTAAATTTCCTGCAAATCGGCCACTGCCACTTGATACCCTTGCGCCTGGCGGTGCTGCACCAGCGGCTGCAACCCGGCGTGGAAAAAATCAAGGGCAATATAAATGGCATCGGCTCCTTGGATGCTGGTCAGCGTGAGCGGCGTGTGGGCTGTCACATCCGGCGTTTTGAGCATCTCCGGCCCCACCAGCAGATAATCGTGCACGGCCGGCCCATCTTGAAACTGCACATCTTTGCCGCTCGTCAACGTCAGCCGCAGGGGGTTTTGCGGGTCGGTTACATCATACAGCGTGCGCGTCGTGGGCAAATTGGTCATCTGATAGCGCCACACCCCCGCCACGCCGGAAAAGGCCGCGCCGTGCCCATTAAAATCGAGCGTCACCGGCAGTTGCCAGTAGATTTTGTCGATACGGATTTCGCTGGGCAGATCGCCCGGATAGAGAATCATTTCCAGCTGCAGCGGTCGATCCGGCGTCTCCAGCCGATGCGCCCAGTCCGTATAAAAATCGTCGTTGTGCCAGTCAAAGGTCTGGCTGCTGGCGCCCCACCCCACATAGAGGTGATGGGTTGTGCTAGAGCGGGCGCTGCCCGTAATGGTCAGCACCGCATTGGCTTCTACCAGCGGCGCCGGCGGCAACAGCGGCTGTAGCTCCACATTGAGCACTGGATAGCTGGCCGGGTTGCCCTGCTGCGAAGGGTCCACCTTCATTTTGGCGGCAAACCAGTTGTCGCCGTCAATGCCCGCCATGTTGGTTTCCTGGAGCAAATTGTGTTCCCAGATCCCCTTTTCCACGGCGTTATCGCGCAGCGGCGCGTCTTGCGGCGCGGCGGCCCGCTCGCTAATGCGCAATCCCGGCGTATCTTCATAGGTTATCCAGAAAAAATCGCGGCTGTTCCACAGGTCTCCGGCCAGCATACTGTGCAACGGATGGTTGGCAAAGAAGCGCAGATCGCTCCCTGCATCCAGCAGCCCATCGATATCCCGCACCTCCAGGGGAATCTCCACGCCCCGCAGCCAGAGATGCAACCGCGTCAGATCGGTCTGCGCCGGCATGCCGATCTGCAGCAGCGCGCTGCCCAAAATCTGCTGCATGCCCGGCTCCTTGACGGCAATTTTGACTGCGGCTTGCAGAGCCTGGGCATTGGTCGGCCCCGACACAGGCTGGGCGCTCACATCGGTGGCGGCGCCTTGCGCCATCTCCTGGCGCGCCGCAATCAGCGACTGATTTGGCGGCAGCGGGCGGGCGCCGGGGATAAATGCATCCACCTGCTGGGCCGCCACCGTTACGCCATTTTGGCGAAAGAGGGGGCTAAAGGCCAGCACGGCCACCCGCTGCCCGCGCACGCGCCCTTGGCGCAAAATAAATAGGGGCGATGTCGGCAGCCCTTTATCCGGTGGCATCAGCGCGGCATATTCGCCTTCTGGGTCAATGACCTTGGGCGCTTGCGGCGTAAAGCGCGTCAACACGCCGCTGTACGCCGCGCTGACCAGGGTCTGCATTTGCAGCCCGGTCACTGCCTGCGCCTGCGCCGCCTGCACGCCCAGCGCTGGCTCATCTGGCAGCAGCACAGTTTGCAGTTGCATGGGCAATTCGTATGCGCCATAGGGCTCACCAGAGAGGCTTTGCAGCGCGGCGTCCACGGCGGCGGTATCTGCCAGCGCGGCCGCCGCCACGCCATCCGCCACTTGCCAAGAAAGGGTGAAGCCGTCGGCGGTAAAGCTGGTTTGCAGGTGCGCTGTCTCGGCCGGCTGTTGCGCTGCGGCAGCCAGCGGCCACCCGCTGGTGAGCAGACCGCTGATCAGCAAGCCATGCAAAATGCGCAGAATAGCGGTTCGTAAATTTTTCATATTTGATGGGTACTCCCAATTGCCCCCGAATGCGTATCCCCTTGCCATTTGGCGGCCACTTGGTGTCTGGCCAGCGGTGCGTTTTTGTGTATTAACAAAATAGTACTGGTATCCCAGAAGTTCGACTTCGCGGAGAAGTCGAACTTCTGGGCCGGTGTTAATTTATAAATCTGCAATTACGCACCGCCAGGCACAGAGCACCACCGAGCGGGCGCTATGGACGCATGATCAGCGGCATATAATTGTTCTTGGTCAGGCTGGCCGGGTCGACCACGCGCGTGGGGCCATAATAGTTGAGCGAGCCGTCGATTTCGGTCTCCACCAGCCACACGGCCAGCGACGCAATGGGCGGATCAGTCGCCGGATCATACGGCATGCTAAAGTGATAAATGCCGCCGTTGCTGCCCTCGCCCAGAATCATCTGCGAGGTCATCTGGCGGGCGCTGCCAATGGTGTCATCAGCCCCCAGATAAATATGAAAACCAAAGGTATCCAGCTCGGCGGAGGTGACCCAATCCACGCCGATTTCCGAGCCATCGACGCCTTGGTGCAGAAGAGCCCGAAAGCTGACCAGCGAGACCGCGCCTGGCGCCGCCACCAGCCCCGCACCCCAAATGGCGTCGTTTTCGGCCGGCTCCAGCACGGTGACTGCGGTGCGCCCGGTGCGCGGGTCCGCCTTGCTGGTCAGCGTGCCCTGGTTGCTGCTATCCTGCGCGGTAAAGTTAAAGGCGCCGGGGCGCACAAACTGGAGCGAGTAGCGCCCCGGCAGCAGCCCGGTAAACTCGTAAAAGCCGTTGCCGTCGGTCAATACGCTGGCAATAATGCGCGGCAGCTCGCCATTTTCATCATATAGAATCACTTCGATGCCGCCCACGCCGTCCTCGCTTACATCCTTATAGCCATTTCCGTTGCGGTCGTACCAGACAAAGTTGCCAATGCTAGCGGCCAGCGTTAGCCCGGCGTCAATCGTTGGGTTGCCCTTGCCGGCCTGCAAAGAAAAGAGCGCGGAGCGTTTGGTTTTGGGGTCAATGTTGCTGTCCAGCGCGTCATCATTGCCGCGCAGGGCGTGAGTTAGCACAAAGCCATTGGGGGGCGCCACCATTACATAATATTCGCCCGGCTCCAGCTCGCTGAAACCATAAAGACCGCTGCCGTCCGACAGCGCGGTTCCCATGAGCGCTCCGTCGCTGCTGTAAAGCTGTACGGTGACGCCAAAGATGCTCAGCTCGTCTTCGCCTTGCAGACCATCGCCATCGCCGTCGTACCAGACGTAATTCCCTACCGCCGCGCCTTTATACAGACCGGCGCTCCAGCTCAGGTCGGATTGGCCGCTCTGCAGATGGATGCGTGGCGTTCGTGCCGTGGCTGGGTCTACATCGCTATCGTTAACGCGGCTGCGGCCCTGGTTGGGCGTGCTAAAGGTATAGTCGGCGGGCAGCTCAAACTGGACGTAATAGTCTCCCGGCGCCAGGTCAGTAATGAGATAACGCCCATCCAGCCCGGTAAAGAGCGTAATGGCGGTCGGTTCGCCATTGGTATCCAGCAGCGTCACTTGCAGGTCGCGCAGCCCAAACTCGGCCACATCCTGCGCACCGTCAGCGTCACTATCCAGCCAGACACGCCCCCCCAGTTCGGCGCTTTTGAAAATGCCCATGTCGAGCGCCAAGTCCTGTCCGTTGGACGCAATGGCGGCGGTCGTGTGGGTCTGACCGCTGGCGGGGTCGGCATCACTGTCGTTGTTGCTATCGTTTGGCGCGTCGCCCCCCGCGCTGGTTTCTCCCACATTGGGCGCAGTCACTTTATAGCCGGTCGGCAGTGTATCCAGATCAAATACAACATAGTATTGGCCGGGCGGCAGTTCATGAAACATATAAGCGCCCGCGGCATCCGTGCTGGTACGCTGGCCGGTGAAGACGCCTTGCCCCTGCCCGTCGATTACGTACAGTTCGGCAGCGACACCAGCCACCCCCGGCTCGCCCCAATCCTGCACACCATCGGCATCCAGGTCTTCCCACACAAAGTCACCCACGCGCACGCCCACAGGCATGTGGATGCCCATGTCGAGCGTTAGATCGCTAAAGCCACCGGGCAAAAAGTTGGTAATGTCGCTGCGGCCCGTACTGGGGCTGGCGTCCGAATCGAGTGCGTCATTGGCGCCCATGTTGGCCGCGCTCACCACATAGTTGGGCGGCAAATCGGCCAGATCAAACTGCACAAAGTAGGCGCCCGACATTAGATTGGCAAAACTATAGGCGCCGTTCGCATCCGTGGTGGCAGCCGGCGCCGCGTTGCCAAAAATATCCGTGGCGGGCGCACCGTCTTCCGTAAAGAGGGCGACATCAATGCCCGCCACACCGCCCTCATCGGCATCCTGAAGGCCATTGCGATTGGCGTCCAACCAGACGCGATCGCCAATGGTGACTACGCCCACCACGCCCATATCCAGCCCCCAAGCCAGTTGGCCGCTGGTCAGCATGGGCGTCAACGCCGTGCGTCCGCTTTGCGGGTCGGCGTCGCTGTCGCGCGCGGCGTCGCTGCCCTGATTGATCAGCGTGGGCAGATAGCCGGCGGGCAGGCTGTCCAGCGCAAACTGCACGGCGTAGCGGTCCAGCGCCAGATTATCAAATAGATAGCGGCCGTTTAGATCGGTGCGCACGCTTTGGCCCGTGGGTTCAAATTGTGCATTTAGCAGTTGAACCAACACGTTGGCCGCTCCTGGTTCACCGGCATCCTGCAAGCCATTGGCATTGAGGTCAAACCAGACGCGGTCCCCCACTGAAGCGGGCATCCAGATGCCCATATCCAGGCTGAGCTGGGCATCCCCGGCAGCCAGCAAGCCAGTGGGGGTGGTCTGTCCGCTGATCGGGTCAACATCAGAATCGACGCTGTTGCTGCCGGCCGCGTGCGGGGGCGAGACGCGATAGCCCGCGGGCAGCGTGGCCAGATCAAACTGCACAAAATAGCCGTCTGCGGGCAGATCGGCAAAGAGATAGTGACCGTCGGCATCGGTGGTGGCGCGCAGCGGCAGCCCCGGGTTATTGGGATCGGGCACGGGAGCATTTGTGCTGGTGGTGTAGAGCGTGGCGCGCACGCCGGGAACACCCTCTTCCCCCGGATCCTGAACACCGTTGGCGTTGTCGTCAAACCAGACCAGGTCGCCTACGCTAATGGGGCTATAGATACCCATATCCAAACTGGTGTTGACCGCGTCTGCGGAATTGAGCACAACGGGCGCCGTCATGCCGGTGACTGGGTCGGCATCGCTATCCACAGCATCATCGTGCCCGCGATCGCGCGGCGTCACCAGGTGGTTGGCGGGCAGCGTGCTTAGATCAAATTGCACAGAGTAGCTGCCCGGCGTCAGCCCGCTAAATTGATAGCGTCCATTTATATCGGTGACGCTGCTCCAAGGCGCAGCGGGATTGTTGGGGTCGGCCAGCGGCGCATTGCTATCGGCGGCAAAGAGCACCACGCGCACATTGGGCGCCCCTTTTTCACCACGCTCGGGCTCATAAATACCGTTGATATTGGTATCCAGCCAGACGAGATCGCCCAGGCTGGCCGGAACATAAACGCCCATATCCATGCCAACGGCGGTACTGCCGGAAAAGAGAAATGGCGTAGCCGCGGTCTCACCGGTGATGGAATCGGCGTCCGAATTGCGCAGACCATCAATGCCCACGGCATTGGGCTGGGCCGCCACATAGCCGGCTTGGGCCAATGCGTTCACATCAAACGTCACGGCGTACGTACCGGGCAGCAGCTGCGCAAATTGATAGTGGCCGGTCGCATCGGTGCGGGTAAAGTTAATGGCGGCGCGGCTGCCCGTTTGGACATTCACGTTGTAAAGCGTCACCTCAATATTGGCCGGGCCGCTCGTTTCATCCACATCCTGAACGCCATTGGCATTGCCATCCAGCCAAATACGCCCGCTTATCTCTACCGGCTCATAAAAGCCCAAGTCAATGATGTTCAGTCTATTGACATCCTGCACCGACTGCCCCATGGGATTGGCGCTGGCGCCCTGCATAGATAGGCTATCGTCAGTCAGCCAGACGGGCGGGCTGTGTATCAAACCGCCCTCTGCAGTAATCACGTCGCTGCCGCTCAGGTGGAAATGGCGAAGCACGCCATCTGCGGCAAAGTTTTCCGCCGCCACTTCGGCAACGTATCCACCGGGCAATAGCCCCCAGAAGAGATAGTCGCCATTGGGACCGGTCACCGTTTGCATCAGCGGGTCGCCTTCCGGTGCGCCATCTTGATCGGCGTCGGCATAGAGCCGCAGCGTCACATTTTCGATGCCCTCTTCCTGGCTGTCAAACTGACCGTTGTTATCCAAGTCCAGCCAGATGCGGCTGCTCAAGCTCAACGGTTTGTAGAAGCCAAAGTCAACCGTGAGATTACTGTTGGCGTCCGCCACAATGGATCCCGTGCCGGCAAACTGGTCGGTTTCGCCCAGCGGCTGTTCTTCAGCGGTGAGCCTGATGGTGCCGCTACGCACTCCGCCAAGCCAGGGGGTGTACGTATTGCGGCCATCATCTTGGCCGTCAACAGCATCCACCCAAACCGTCTGGGTGAGGGGCGCGGTTTCGACCCAATCGTCCAATCCAGGCGCGCTGCTGGCCATACCGGCCAGTGCGCCATCGGTCTGAAAATTGCTGGCCGGAAATTGGATCACATATTGGCCGGCGCCCAGGTTATCAAACAGATAGTACCCGCCATGCGCAGACATCTGCTGACGAAGGGCCGCGCCGTCGGGCTGCCCATCACCATCATCGTCGCGATAGAGGTGAATCAGCACATTGTCCAGCCCCGGCTCGGCCGCATCCATGTGGCCGTTGTTGTTACCGTCGAGCCAGAGCCGATTGCCAATATTGAGCGGCTTATAAAAGCCGAACGGTGCGGATGTGCGGCGGTCTTCGGTTGGCGGAACCGCTTGGTCGGCGGCGGCTTGCAACCGGAGCGTACTGCTGCGGATACCGGCGTCAGCAGGCTGCAAGGTGTCGATACCCACATCGGCAATGGGTTTGGCAGCATCCGCAGTGCGCTCTTGTAAATCACCGGCGTAGCCCGTACTGCTCAGATAGCCAAAGAGGGGGCCACCGCTGGCAAAGTTTAGCGGCGGCAAGAGAACGGCGTAGCTGCCCGCCGGCAGGTTTTCAAAAAGATACGCGCCATCGGCAGCGGAAGTCGCGGTGGCGATGAGCCGATTTTGCAGATCGGTAAGCTGTACCACCACGCCCGCCAGCCCATTTTCGCGCGCATCGATGCGCCCGTTGTTATTGGCATCGAACCAGATCTGCGCACCAATTTGCAATGGAATATACGCGCCCACATCCAAGCTGCCATAGCGCTGGCCAGAAACAACGGTCACGGCTGCCGTCTGGCCGGCCGCATCGGCATCTGAATCCACGTCATCAGCCAACAGCGCGCTTTCATCTTCCAAACGCGTAATAATTTCTGCATCGGTAGGGCTAAAGCGGTAACCGTCCGGCAGGGCAAAGCGCACAAAATAGGCGCCCGGCAACAGATCGTCAAAGAGATAGCTGCCATCTGCATCGGTAGCGACGGACTGACCAGTGGGACGGCCATCGCTATAAAACAGCTCCACGGTGACATCGCGCAGCGCCAGTTCGCCCGCTTCGTGCAAGCCGTTGCCATTGGCATCGATCCAGGCTGCACCGCCCAGCTCGGCCGGCTTGTAGAGGGCGGCATCCAGATCCAGCTTTTGCGTATGAGCAGCCAGCCCACCGGTGGCGGGCGTGCGGCCAGTCTGCGGGTCAGCTTGCGAGCCGCCGGGCTGCGGGTTGCTTAGGCGATATCCATTGGGAAAGCTGGCGGGGTCAAAACGCACAACGTAATTATCGGCTGCCAGCTGTTCAAAAAGATAGTTGCCGCCTTCATCGGTCTGCGTGGCGGCAATGAGCACGGTGGGCGCGCCGGCGCGGAAAAGTTCAACGCGCACGTTGGCCATGCCCGGCTCATTGCTTTCGCGCCGGCCATTGGCATTGGAATCGCGCCACACCACATCACCAATGCGCACACCGGCACGCGTGCGCACACCCAGATCGAGCTGAGCATATTGATAGCCGCTGCGCAGTTGGCCGGTGCTGGCCGAATAGCCACTGCTGGGGTTTACGTCCGAATCAATGGCGTCGGGGTTGGTATTGGCGGGTGCGCCGTTGGTGACATTGGGCGTGGTGATTTCGTAGCCAGCGGGCAGCGTGGCCGGGTCAAAGTAAAGATAATAGCTGGCGGGCGGCAGGTTGGCAAAGCCATAGGCGCCGGCGGCATCAGTACGCTGCGCGCCGATTGGTTCGGTGCTGCCCTCTGCCAAAACGGTGACCGCCACATTGGCCACGCCCCCTTCGTCGGCCTCCTGCAAGCCGTTCCCATTCTGGTCGAGCCAGACGCGTCCGCTCACCGCCGTGGGCAGCCAAATGCCAGCATCAATACTGCGTCGATTCTGGCCGCTAAAGAGAAAGCCGGTGTTGCCGCTACGACCGGTGGTCGGGTCCACGTCCGAATCATAATAGCCGGAGATGCCGCCCGTATCGCGGGCGGTGAACTGATAGCCAGCGGGCAGCGTGGCCGGGTCGAAATAGACAACGTAATCACCCGGCGGCAGATCGTTAAAGGCATATTGACCGCGCGCGTTGGTGGTGGCGCGGTACAGGGGCGCATTGGCCGCGTCTGCCGCATAAAGCGCAACGGCTATGTTGGCCGCCCCCAAAAGTTCACGTGCGCTCTGAATGCCGTCGTTGTTCAGATCGTACCAGACCTGGCCCGCTACGCTGACCGGCTCCCAGATGCCGGCATCAATGTGCAGCAGGCGCTGACCAGGTGACAAAGGCCCCGTGGATGCAGTCAGCCCGCTAGCGGCATCGGCATCGCTATCAATATCATCGGCGCCAGCATCGCGCTGCGTAAACTGGTGGCCCAAAGGCAACGTGGCGCGGTCAAATTCGACTACGTAGCTGTTGGCAGGTAGCCGGGCAAAGATATAGCTGCCGTCGGCGTCGGTCTGGGTTTCGGCCACAGCCACAAAGGGCGCGCCCTCTTTGTAAATGCGCACGGTCACGGCGCCGACGCTGGGCTCATCATCATCGGTATCGCGAATGCCGTCCGTACCCAGGGGCTCTTGCAGCCCGTTACGATTGGCATCCAGCCAGACGCGCCCCCCCACAGCCACCGGACTATAAAGACCCATATCAAGCGTAAGGGACGTTTCCGAGCCATCTAGAAAACCGGTGGTGGTCGTGCGTCCGCTATTGGGGTCGGCGTCGCTGTCGTTGAGTGCATCCAGCAGGGTGCCGCCGGCATGGGGCGGCGAAATAAGATGGTCGGCGGGAAAGGTGGCGGGATCAAAGAGAACGTAATAGTCGCCAGGGATGAGGTTGTCAAAAAGGTAACGACCGGCGGTATCGGTATGGGCGACAAAGGATGCCGTCGGGTTCAGGGGATTGGGCACGGGCTGATTGGTGGCGGCGTAAAAAAGGTGTACCGCAATGTCAGCAATACCGGCGTTCTCTTCAGAATTCGCATCGCGCAGTCCGTTGACGTTGAGATCGTACCAAACGCGGCCCCCCACGCTGACCAGCGGGAAGATGCCCATGTCTAGATCGACATGTTCTTGACCAGAAAGCAGAAAGTCCTCATTGCGCACCCAGCCCGTCGTCGGGTCTGCGTCGGAATCGGTGGCGGCGTCGTCGCCTTGGCCACGTGGGGTAATGCGATGGGCGGCGGGCAGTGTCGTGGTAATAAAGCGCACGTAGTACTGTCCCGGCTCCAGCCCGTTGAACTGATAGTGACCATCAGCGTCTGTTTGGGTGGTCACCAGCGGGGCTGATTGCCCAGGAGCGTAGAGTTCAACGCCAATATTGGGAACGCCGCTTTCGCTAGCCTGTGGTTCATAAATGCCATTGGCATTGCTGTCGCGCCAGACCATGTTGCCAATTTGCAGTGGCCGATAAAAGCCAAAATCAATGGTCAGATTATCGTCGTTGTCCCAGGCAGCGGGGGCATCGCTAGCATTTTCACCGGTTGGCTCATTGCCCAGCGTGAGCTGAAAGGAGCCAGAAGAGATGCCATTCTGCGCTGGCTGCGCATTGTTGAGTCCGTTGTCACTTCCGGGCGCATCCTCATCTGCATCATCATTGGGATCCACGGCGGTGGGACCAGTCGAAACCAGTTCGTTGAGAGGGCCATCAAGCTGAAATTGGGTAGCCGGAATGTGGATAAAGTATTCACCAGGGGGGACGTCGCTAAATAGGTAGCGGCCATCACGGCCATCAAGCACGCTGCTGGTGGTGGTCATAAATGGCGTAGCATCTATGGATGCACCAGCCGGATAGAGGGCAAGGATGACATTATTGAGGCCTTGCTCATCGGCGTCGAATGAGCCATCGTTATCGGCGTCGAACCAGATCAGGTCACCGACGGCCGTGGTGGTGGGCGGCTGATTCGTCTCAACAACGGCATCTGTCATCGGTGCGCTAGACTGGAGCCAGAGTGCGTTACGGCCTGACGCCGTATGTTCCAGTATTGACCCGCTGGCCAGGACGCCGCCAGCTTGAACCGTTGTGAGCAATGACAAAAATAGGACAGCAGAAATAATAGCAGTATAAATGCAACAAATATAAGACTTGCGCCAGCCTAATGCTAAAATTGTCAGGTCCGCCCGCTTTTCTCTCCGGTTGAGCCAATGGCGCTGCATATGTCGTAAAAAATCTATATGCCTAAAATAGTTACCCCTACTCTTCACTACTTGATATTCCACAATAACCACCTTACAAAAAATTAATTTTACAGCTAATATATTTTATGTATTTTTTGACCAAAATGGAATAGTACTTTAGTCATGTTCTAAGATGGATTTACAAGTACAGGTTGTCAAAAGAAGGGGTTAGAATGCTGAATGCAAACTTTAGAGGCGGCCTAAATAGGCATGGATAGGGGTATTGTGTTCGATGTAGGGATTATGGGGGCTCAGGAATAGAGCAAGAAGATAGTAGAGCGAGGAGGATTAAGTTCTGAAGCGTAGATATGGGCGGATAAACCGACAAACCAAGAGAGAGCAGTCATTCATTAAGGAGCAGCTTCCGGCGTAGCCGAAATGGGCAATTGTTCTAACTCTTCAGGCGAATAAAAGACCGCGCCTGTAAAAACCCAAGCCGATACGCCTTCTTCGAGAAAAATTTTGACCCACAGGCCATCACTGTTGCGCTCGACGGCGGTGGCCGTGGCGCCACGCGCCAACACACCAAGAACGGGAGCATCGATGCTGGCGGCGGCGCGGGCATTGACGCCATATGTAGTCGGCACCGTAATGGTGACGCCACTCGCCGCGGCCAGGGGACCGGTCGCCGGGGGCTCGACGACCAGTTCCGCGTTGGCATTATCCACGCCATTTTCCACCGCTGGTTCTGCGGCAGCAGTATCCGCCACATCATCTTCGGCATTGGATGCATCCGGTACATTGGCATTATCCAATGCACCGGATGTGTCGGACGATTTTGACGTATCGGATTCAGGACAGGTGAGGATCAGCCCATTGGAACAGAGAAAGCGGCGGGCAGCATCCTCCATCAGAATTTCATCACCGCTGGCCACTACGCCATCTGGTCCATACCCAATTTCTGCATTGAGCTGCCGAATTGCGACATCATCCAAGTATTCACCCAGTTGGCCCAGATAGGCTTCCAGACCGGGGTTCGACTCCAAAATTTCTTGCCGAATAACTGGCGCCGGACTAAAGGCAGGAAAAAAGCCTTCCGGGTCAGCCAGCGCCGTCAATTCCCAGGCCGCAATACGCCCATCCGTATTTAAGCCTTGCGCGACGTCGCAGCTTGCATCGTGAAGGGCATCATATGTCTCATCTGCCGCCATGACCAAAATATTGTCTGGGTTAAAGCTAAAACCATACACCTCTTCTAATGCGGGCAGGCCATTTTGGGCATCTTCAAAAAAATCACTGTCGACACAAAGCGTCAGCTGTGAACCGTTTTCATTCATATAGAGCGCCAGATCGGTAATAGAAGCCAGCTCGGCATCCACGCTGCCAGGCGCCACCACCAACGTCTGCGTCTCGTTAAATTTGCCGGGTTGAAGCCAAATCAAGCTGCGCGCCTGGTCCAACCGGCGCGCCAAGCTAAACGCCTGCGCCGGGCTGCTGGGCAACGCCGAATTGGGCAAGTTGTGATAGACAGATAGCGCTGTACCGGTGAACTCAATATATAGATCGATATCGCCATTGCGAAGCGCCTGGCGCGTGGTCACTGAATCACCCAGACCAGTTTTATCGACAACATTATATCCAATGTCCTTGAGCAGCAGCACCAGAAGCTGGCCCAATAAAATCTGCTCGGAAGAATCTTTAGAACCGACAATGATTTGCGGAGCATCCAGTTGACCAGAACGGCCCAGCTCAACCACAAGCGAAAGCGCCTCGCGCAGCAATTCGGCGCCATCATATTGTCGGTCTGCTGACGTGATTTCAGTGGCAAGCCCCACATTTTGGGGTTGATCCGATGGCAGCAACAGATTTGCTTCTTGTAAGAAAGAGAGCGCCACATCGGCGGGGGCTTCCTCATCGCCGCTCGCCACCGCGCCATCTGCCCCCAGGTCCACGCGCGCGTTGAGCTGGCTCATAGTGGCGTCGTCCAGATACAGACCAAAAGGGCCCAAGATGTTGGCAATTTCAGGGCTGCTGTTGAGCACTTCCTGACGCACCACCGGCGCCGGATTGTAGAACGGGAAGAAGGAGCGGTCATCCACCAGGTTGGTGAACCCCCAGGCATTCTGACGCCCATCGGTGCTGTAGCCCTCGGCCACGTCGCAATCGCCATTGCGCAGCCCGTCATAGACTCCATCCAGGTCCATCAGCAGCACATTCTCATCCTTGAACGCAAAGCCATATTGCTCCTGCATGGCCAGCAGCCCATCATACGGCCGTCCGTAGAAGTCGCTCTCCACGCAGATCGAGAGCGGCGCCTCGTTGGCGTTCATATACTCTGCCAGGTCGCTGATGCTGACAATCCCCTGCTCCACCAGCTCATCCCGCACCATCAGGGCATACGTGTCGTTGAAGAGCCCCCGCTGCAGCCATATAATCCCGTTGCGTTCGTCCAGGCTCTTGGCCAGTTCATACGCCTTGTCTGCATCGGTGGGCAGCGAAGCCACAGGCAGACCGTTGTGAACCGCCAGCGCCGAGCCGGTCAGCTCCACATACACATCCACTTCCCCCTGCAGCATGGCTTCGCGCACCACCCGCGACCCCCCCAGCCCAATCTGGTCTTCCACCTCAAAGCCCGCATTCTCCAGCAACAGCTTTACAATGTTCCCCAAGATCAGCTGCTCCGTGTAATCTTTAGATGCCACCACGATCGGCGGCAGCTTGATGAGCCCAGCCTGCTGCAAGAAAGAGAGCGCCACATCGGCGGGGGCTTCCTCATCGCCGCTCGCCACCGCACCATCTGCCCCCAGGTCCACGCGCGCGTTGAGCTGGCTCATAGTGGCGTCGTCCAGATACGCGCCAAATGCCCCCAGAACGTCGGCAATTTCGGGGCTAGTGTTGAGCACTTCTTGACGCACCACCGGCGCCGGATTGTAGAACGGGAAGAAGGAGCGGTCATCCACCAGGTTGGTGAACCCCCAGGCATTCTGACGCCCATCGGTGCTGTAGCCCTCGGCCACGTCGCAATCGCCATTGCGCAGCCCGTCATA
Organism: Caldilineaceae bacterium; assembly: GCA_020634755.1. Lineage (GTDB taxonomy): Bacteria > Chloroflexota > Anaerolineae > Caldilineales > Caldilineaceae > JACKBC01. The sequence goes on from JACKBC010000001.1 coordinate 110,744, forward strand.
GACTCCATCCAGGTCCATCAGCAGCACATTCTCATCCTTGAACGCAAAGCCATATTGCTCCTGCATGGCCAGCAGCCCATCATACGGCCGTCCGTAGAAGTCGCTCTCCACACAGATCGAGAGCGGCGCCTCGTTGGCGTTCATATACTCCGCCAAGTCGCTGATGCTGACAATCCCCTGCTCCACCAGCTCATCCCGCACCATCAAGGCATACGTGTCGTTGAAGAGCCCCCGCTGCAGCCATATAATCCCGTTGCGTTCGTCCAGGCTCTTGGCCAGCTCATACGCTTTATCCGCATCGGTGGGCAGCGCGGATGAGGGCAGCCCGTTGTGAACCGCCAGCGCCGAGCCGGTCAGCTCCACATACACATCCACTTCCCCCTGCAGCATCGCTTCGCGCACCACCCGCGACCCCCCCAGCCCAATCTTATCTTCCACCTCAAAGCCCGCATTCTCCAGCAACAGCTTTACAATGTTCCCCAAGATCAGCTGCTCCGTGTAATCTTTAGATGCCACCACGATCGGCGGCAGCTTGATGAGCCCAGCCTGCTGCAAGAAAGAGAGCGCCACATCGGCGGGGGCTTCCTCATCGCCGCTCGCCACCGCACCATCTGCCCCCAGGTCCACGCGCGCGTTGAGCTGGCTCATAGTGGCGTCGTCCAGATACGCGCCAAATGCCCCCAGAACGTCGGCAATTTCGGGGCTAGTGTTGAGCACTTCTTGACGCACCACCGGCGCCGGATTGTAGAACGGGAAGAAGGAGCGGTCATCCACCAGGTTGGTGAACCCCCAGGCATTCTGACGCCCATCGGTGCTGTAGCCCTCGGCCACGTCGCAATCGCCATTGCGCAGCCCGTCATAGACTCCATCCAGGTCCATCAGCAGCACATTCTCATCCTTGAACGCAAAGCCATATTGCTCCTGCATGGCCAGCAGCCCATCATACGGCCGTCCGTAGAAGTCGCTCTCCACACAGATCGAGAGCGGCGCCTCGTTGGCGTTCATATACTCCGCCAAGTCGCTGATGCTGACAATCCCCTGCTCCACCAGCTCATCCCGCACCATCAAGGCATACGTGTCGTTGAAGAGCCCCCGCTGCAGCCATATAATCCCGTTGCGTTCGTCCAGGCTCTTGGCCAGCTCATACGCTTTGTCCGCATCGGTGGGCAGCGCGGATGAGGGCAGCCCGTTGTGAACCGCCAGCGCCGAGCCGGTCAGCTCCACATACACATCCACTTCCCCCTGCAGCATGGCTTCGCGCACCACCCGCGACCCCCCCAGCCCAATCTGGTCTTCCACCTCAAAGCCCGCATTCTCCAGCAACAGCTTTACAATGTTCCCCAAGATCAGCTGCTCTGTGTAATCTTTAGATGCCACCACGATCGGCGCGGCCGGCGCAGCAGTGGTGGCATCTTGGGCATGAATGGGTATTATGGTTGCCCACAACAGCGAAAATATTAGGCAAGCGCTAATCATAGGCATTTGAATTTGGAACATTTCCAGGGGTCTCCTATCACTACATTAATATTACACCACAATGGTGTTGGCGATTTAGGCAGTTGTCTTCATTGCTGAATCCAGCCCGATCTCCTGCTTTTGCCATCTCTAGAAAATATTACACCACAATGGTGTTGGCGATTTAGGCAGTTGTCTTCATTGCTGAATCCAGCCCGATCTCCTGCTTTTGCCATCTGCGCAGAAACAAAATGCATTTATGCGACAACTCACGGCTATTCGCACCGTAGCCATTCGGCCACGCGATCAGGATGCGCCGCCAACCAGCTATCTACATTGGGCGGATCGATAGGCCCTTCTCCAAAATCTAGCTGTTTAAAGAATTGGAAAAGGCAAGGCTCAACGCTGGGCAGTTCATTGATGACGTGGGAGTGCGCCACCAAAAGCCAACGCTGGGAACCTTCTCGTCTGTAGCCGCTGCCAATAAAGGACATCCAGCTTGAAAGCTCAGACAGATATTTTCGATCCGTCGGGTCGCTATAGCAGAGCGAAATACGCTGCAATGCAGCGCCATCTACGCTCTTAAAATCAGCGTACATTGCGGGCAAATCGTTGTACCGTTCGGCAACAAATCGCAGCCCATAATTTTGATGAATTACCTTCTGCACAATTTGGGTGGCCAACAGACATTCTGGTCGTTCTGGCGCCCAGGCCAAAACATAATCGAACGGAGGTGCATCTTGTTTTTCGGCAGAATAGTCAAAGCCGGGCAGTAATGGATCGGTGGGTGTGGATGCCGGCTGGGATACTTCCAGCGTAGCGGTGGGTTCAGCCAATGGCGGCGTGGACGTCGGCGCGACAAAAGTCGGCGTGGCCGAAGGCGCCTGTTCCGCCACGGCATTCTCCGCCACTGCTGACTCCGCCGTCGTAGACTCAGGCGTATCTACGACGGGCGTCAACGCAATCGCACTGGCAGCGGCGGCAAACGCTTGCCGTCCGTCCTCTGTATAGAGACGACTGGCAAAAAAATCAAGCGAGCCACTTTGCTCACCAGGAATAATACGCTTAATTGGTTCATTGGGCCAGTTGGAACGTACATCGGCCCAAGTTTTAGCGGTTACAAAAACTGCCTGCAATTCGGCCAGCGTCAGGTGATCGATAAACGTATTGTCTTTACTAACCACCAACGTTAAAGCATCCGTCCCAATGGGGAACGCCAGGGGCTCGCGATTAATGGCCCGGCAGGCGTCCGCTTCATGCGCTTGAATGGAACGGTCAGCATCGACAATATCCGCGAGACCTTCTTGACAAAAGCGGCTAAAACCCGCCCCCGTTTCGGCGGGTTCCACGCGAACTTCGCCACCAAAACCGCTGGCCGTAAAGAGATCGGCCATGTGCTGGGTGATGGGATAAACAGTGGAACTGCCCACAATGTCAATGGGCGCAGCCGATATGCCGTCGAGCGAACAGGCGGGGAGCACGCCATCTTTTCTACATAGCGCACAATTCTGCTCAAAGCTATACATACCCGCCGTAAACAAGAATTGGTCGGCTGGAAAATAGCCCGTCTGCAGAATTTCAGTATTAATGCGGTTTAAATAGCAGCCTAGAAATGCTTCTACCTGCGGCTTTTGCTGAATATCGGCCGCACTAGAATAGATGTATAACGGACGCGCCAAGGGATACGTCCCTGACATAGCGGATTCGAGATTGGGCTCGACCACACGGCCCCCATCGAGCTGAAGCGCAACGACACGGGCGTCCTCATTATGTTGTGCATAGTAGGGGTGGTCAAAAAAGCCAATGGCAAATGGATCGTTCGTGACCACGGTCATCCGTACATCATCATCCTGGCTCATGGTAACATTTTCGGCATCGACCATCATGCGGGCGGGATTGGATATGGCTTCAGCAGGCTGCAACTCTAGAACCGCTTCTGTCGAGACTACAGCGGTCGCCGTTTCGGCCACCACTGCTTCTGTATTTTGATTTTCCGCAGTCGGTACAATAGGGATCGCCGTGGGCTGCACAACAATCATGACCGGCGTGTTGGTGGCCGCGGGTATCACAACAGCGGCGCCATTCTGCCCCCCGGTGGCCGCTGCGGTCTGGTCATCCAGAGTTGCCGGCGGGGACTTTGCCGGGCTAGACAAGATCACAATTTGCAGGCCTACAGTAATTCCAATAAGGACAATGGCTAAAAGCGCTAGTACAAGATAGACCGTATTATTTTTGAAGATATTCATGGGCTTCCTAGAAACAAGCAGTATGCAGCGTTAAAATCATGGTCTTGATCTTAATGGCCTATCCGTGTCTTTAATCAGTACACCGCAACGGTGTTGGCGTTCCAGGCGTCGGTTTAGTTTGTTGAATCCGACCCTAAGGCTGGTCATTGCGATCTACTGATGATCAGTACACCGCAACGGTGTTGGCGATCCAGGCGTCGGTTTAGTTTGTTGAATCCGACCCTAAGGCTGGACATTGCGATCTACTGATAATCTGTACACCGCAACGGTGTTGGCGTTCCAGGCGTCGGTTTAGTTTGTTGAATCCGACGCTGTCTCTTGTGGTTGCGATCTACTGATAGCGTGATGCAGGAGATGGGGTTGGTAGGCATTCATTTTATTATCTTATGTTACGCAAGCCTGGAGGAACGTCGGCGGGCCGACGTTCCTGTTTCTCTCTAGCAAACTGGCTGTCGCTGCGTAACGTGAGCTATTACTTTAGGACTTACGCAAGCCTCGACTAAAATTGTGTCGAATGCCGGCGGCTTCACTATTAGCAATCCACAGGCGCTGCGTAAGCCGTGACTTAATACAATTTTGCCTCCATAAAACATCAAAGAGTCCTCATTTGTATGTGGGCTTTTGGCATCTAGGTCAGTGGGCGGCAAAAATGGTGCGGGGTAATGTTGTATTGAACCATTAATTCTTTACCAAGGGGCCGGGCGTGCTTGGTCCATTCTCTGGTAATTGTGGTGGTTCAATGTAGTCTAGTGGAATTTCACCTGTAAGTGTGTGCAAGAAAGTTACAATACTAACAACTTGCTCGCGGCTCAAATCCTTACCCAGCTGGTGTTTGCCCATGAGGGTCACCATTTCTTCTAACGATTGAATACTACCATCGTGTAGATAGGGGAATGTCCTGGCAACATTGCGCAAGCTGGGGACTTTAAAAACATACTTATCTTCATCCAATCCCGTTACGTTAAAGCGCCCCAGATCGCTGGTATCATAGGGGACAATTTCGCCGAGCTTTTTGTATAACAAACCGCCCACGGTAACCCCAACATGGCAATTGGAGCAACCCACATTGACAAAAGTGGCCAGCCCCTGTTGCTCTTCAGGCGTTAACTGCGAACGATCACCAGCAAGAAAGAGATCAAAACGGGACGGAGTCATCAATCTGCGTTCAAAAGCGCCAATGGCCATTGCCGCATTATCCATTGTAATGGGTTCTGGGCTGCTGGGGAAGGCCGCGGCAAAGAATGGGGCATATCCAGGAATTGAGCGCAAAATTGACTCAACATAACCAGGTTCCATCATGCCCATTTCGCCAGCTGCCATAATCGGCACTTTGGATTGTTCTTCCACATTCGGACTACGCCCATCCCAAAATTGGGAAATGTGCAGCGCCGCATTATAGACAGTCTGGGCGTTGCGTTGGCCCGGCGTGCCATCGTGGCTAAAGGGCACCTGCAAGTTATCGGTGCCATAGCGGTCCAACGGATGGCATGTGTTGCAACTCATTTGCTGGTTTACCGAGAGCCGAGGGTCATAAAAGAGCATTTTGCCCAGAGTAACCATCTCATCTGATACAACATACGTCCCTGGGGAAGCCTCAACGGGCAGGGGGGTAAAGAGGTTAAAGATAACCTCCGGCAGATTTAGCAATGGCGCCCCGGAATTTAAAGCAACGCCATTGGAAATTTCGGCTGGCGTTGGCGCCGGTTCAACAGCCGTGGCTACTGGCTGGCTAGAAGCTGGTGCAGGAGTACGTTCTGTATATAGATAGCGGATATTATAAAAAAGGGCGCCTCCAACAATAAGTTCCACCAAAACAATGAATGCAATTATAGAACGCTTCATTAATTCGCCTTATCCTTACGAACCTTGTCCTCATAAACTTGGACTAATGGACTCATCAAGCATAGCCCCAGCTATTGGACCACTAATTTGCCCTGCATGGAAGGATAGTGTCCCTCTACTGTGCAAATAACTTGATAAACACCTGGCTCTGGCGCGGTAAAAGTAAAAGTTGTTTCATTGTCACCATAGACCATACCAGCTTGATAATATAAGATAGAGCTATCCTGACCTTCAGCAAATGGCACAGGAACGGTTTCCCCCTGTTTAACAATTGCCCAATTATGATTCAGCTGGCCATGATTGCGCATATTGATCAAAACAGGCGTATCAGCACCTACAGTCCATGCAGGAGGATCCACAACGTTTGTGTCATTTTCACCATAATAATTGTCATACATTTCGATATCTAAAACCGTCAAAGAATTGCGAATCTCTTCCAGTTTCTCTTGCGCAGAAGCAGCGCGGCTGTTACGCAAATAAAGCGCCAGAAAATAGGAGGTAATTATGACAAATACCATCAAAAACAGGACAAGTATCACCGTTGCGATCGGGTTTTTATTTTGGCCAAGAGGCATACTCATTCCTTTACCAATCAGGGCTTACACAAATTTTGCAGAAAATCACACCAAATGCAAAGCAATTTACACTTGGCTATGCACCAGCGCTGTGCAAGTCATGTCAATTTAGCCCGTTAAAATCAGGCTTGAATAAATGCTGCAAGACAATATTCCACAACGGCGCTGGTCAACCAGATGTCTCGTTCTATGGCTTCAGCTCAACTCCTCGCCGCCGCGATCTACTGATTATAAATTCACGTTAGCAAATATGAAGAATCAATTTGCTGTTATTATAGTACCAATATTCCATAACGATATGGACGCGATAGGCCACGGTCACGTTACGGAACCCTGCCTTCTCTCTGCTCGTTGCCATCTACTGTAAAACTACCAACCATTCACAAAACATCACCGGTTAGTATATCAATCTGTGATCGCTGCATATATTTCATTTTCCTTACAAAGAAACGCGTTTATCTATATTATTCTGCATGCGTGCACAAGACGCCCGTTGAAATTATGCGAAATTGATATTGCCTAAGTCAAAATATGGGATTTGCACATGCATATCGGCTTTCTGTCGGTAGCATAATCTCTCAAACCGCACTATACTATTGTGCATCATTAAGATTGTGTAAACTTGGTGCAGAAAACTGGGGTAATTTACAAATTTAAGAGGATGATTACTTTCATTGTTATGGGGTTTATTGTAAGAAAACTGTAACACCACTCAATTTCGTAATTTGCTATCCTTCTCAGGATGTAGTTGATATATTTTTTATAAGATATACATCAGCAGCAAGAGTTGTTTTAAGGCCAACTGGCATATGACTTCCGCAGCGCCCGCGAATCACGAAGCGGAGAGAGGCATCTCGAACCAAGCAGCTCCACGCTATATTTGCGTAAGTCCTTATGGTCTATGATGGCTCTAAGCATTGCACAACGGTCATGATACAGTTTTATTGTTATTCGATTTTGATGTTCATTATTCTGACTCTCGTTAGTTTTATGGCGAGAAGAAAATCTCTTAGACGATTTCAGTATAAAATAGGGCCTATTTTATACTGAAATCGCTGAAGCCCATGCACAATATTGAGGCGCCTTCGCATACCGCCTTTGTTGCATGGCCCTATTAAGGCTTTTCCAAAAATTAAAATACCCATTTAAATGGAAGAAAGCTGCCGCAACAAGCGGGAGCCATGCCAGAGCGAAGAGCCCATTGGGATGGATAATTATTTTCTGGAATGGCTTAACGGAGAAATACACGGAGAAGATGCATGGCTTATCTTTCGCAGCCTAAGGTTTTTGGACTTGTCATGTTGGTTCTTATCTCGATTGGGATGACCACATGGGCAATCGATCATTTTGTACTTTCATCCAATAATCTTATCGAGCAGGAAGAAATTATTGAAGAAGGACCCATTGCGACGCGCATTGTCAATCGTGGCCGTTTACGCGTCGGAATACGAGACGACTTTCCCCCCTTTGGACAAATTGTCGATGATGGCGAGCCAACTGGCTTTGATATTGACTTGGCGCGAGAATTTGCAAAGCGCTGGTTAGGTGCTCCCGAAGCGATTGAATTTCGACGAGTTTCTTCATCAAATCGCATCCCCCTCTTGGCTTCCGGCGAAGTTGATCTACTATTTGCATCCATGCCTTATAAACGCGAGCGTGATGCTCTGATCGATTTTAGCCAAACATATTTCCTCAACGGCTTAAGCCTGCTAGTACGTGCAAACTCCGGTATTAGTACACTGGCAGACATGGAAGGGCACACTGTCGCCACCATTCAAGACTCTGCTGCCTCTGACCAACTTGATGCGTTAATATCTGCCCAGAACATCAACGTCACCATCTCCACATTTCCTGAATATCCACAGGCAATTGATGCCCTCCAAATCGGCCAAGTTGACGCCATTATTGCTGATGTAGTGGCGCTGACTCGATATTCGGCCAACAACTCTGGTCTGCACATTATTAGTGAACGCCTGACGCAGGAGCCCTATGGGATTGGCGTGCCGCAGGGTGATTCCTATTTACGAGACATGGTGAATTTTACGCTGCAAGACATTAAAGAAGACGGAACATACGATGCCATTTATGAAAAATGGTTCCCCACCGATCAGCCTTACGCCGTTGAGCTCTCGCCCGGCCAATGGCCCTACACGCTGCAAGATTTGCCCACTCCATTGCAGACAGAAGCCAAATCAAGAATTCAGGACATTGTGCAGCGCGGCCATCTGGTCGCGGTTATGTCCCCCGATATTCCCCAAATGGGTAGCCAGGATGCAGCCGGCAGCTGGAGCGGCTTTGATGTTGATATAATACATGAGTTTGCCCGTCGTTGGCTTGGCAATGCAGACGCCGTTGAATTCGTGGCGGAAGAAGATAAAGATGTCAGCATGCAACAAGTGACTGATGGCGCGGCCGACCTCATGGCGGGTGGCATTGTAAAGCGCCGCGATTGGTCTTCGCACGTTGATTTTAGCCAATCTTATCTGGGGCCGCCAGTCGTCTCGGCGCCATTGGGCATTGGCTTGCCCCAAGAGGATACCTCTTTTCGGGAGCTAATCAATGTCACGCTGCAAGAGATGAAGATTGACGGCACTTATGACAATCTCTTTGCCACCTGGTTTGGCTCGAACCAACCAGCTTATGCGCTGGAAGTATTACCCGGCGACGCAGATTACCTGTTGATTCCGTACCGCGATTCAACAGTGGCGCTCAACGTAAAAGCCGCCACCGAATCCACCATTGAACGTATTCACGAGCGCGGCAACGTGGTGATTGCCGGCGTCCGCACCGACTTACCGCCGTTTGGCTATTTGGATTCGAATGGACAAGTAACGGGCTTCGATGTTGATCTAATCCAGGCCCTGGCAGCGCAATGGGGCGTGACAGTAGAGTTTGTTGAACTAAATGCACTGGATCAGGTACAAAAGGTCGCATTACAGGAAGTTGATATTGTGGCTGCCGCGCTCCAGCACACAAAGGACCGCGAGGCCGATATCGACTTTAGCCAGACTTACTTTGTAGATGGCCAGGCCTTTATGGTGCGTAGCGACGCGGGCATTAACGATCTGCATGGACTCAACAATCAAAATGTAGCGGCGCTCCAAGATTCTGCCGCTATTGATGAATTTCAAGCATACGCCGACGCCAACGGCATTCAAACTACGATTATGGCGTTTCCATCGTATGAGAATGCGCTACAAGCCTTGGCATCTGGGCAAGTATCTGCCATTGCAGCTAACTTTACCGTGCTTTCACAATTGCGTACCGATTCCGAATTTAAGATACTGGATCAGATTTTGGAGCCAGAGCCTTATGGTCTTGGATTGGCATCTGGCGATTCCTATTTTAATAATCTGGTGAATTTTACGTTGCAGGGCATCAAGCAAAAAGGGATTTATGATGCGCTTTTCCAAAAGTGGTTTGGCAGCGATGTAGCACCTTATGCAATTAACGTGCTGCCAGGAATTTGGCCCTATACGCTTGCGGATTCGCCTACCACGTTAGATAAACCCGTGCGCTCCAAAGTCGAAGAGATTCAGGCCAGGGGCAAGCTGATTGCTGGAACACCTTTTGATCTAAAGCCGTTTGGGTTCTTAGATGCCGATAATCAGATCAGCGGCTTTGATGTTGATATCATGCATGAATTTGCCAAGCGCTGGCTGGGTGATGCAAATTCGATTGAATTTGTGCCGGTCACAGCCGCCAATCGCATTGACGTATTGGTAGCTGGACAAATTGATATTGTGGCGGCGGCCATGACGCATCGCCGTGACCGCGACGAATTGATTGATTTCAGTCAAACTTACTTTGAAGACGGACAGAGCCTCTTGGTACACAAAGGATCGGGCATTCAAAATTTGCGCGATCTGGACGGCAAGGTTATTGCAGCGGTTCAAGGCTCGGGCGCAATCGAAAATATGCAAAGCGCAGCCAACCAACTAGGCATCTCTTTTGATATTCTGCCGTTTCAAGAATACCCGCAAGCGCTAGAAGCGTTGAAGGCGGGTCAGGTGGACGCAGTAACGACCGGCATTGCAGCCGTCACCCACTTTGCTCAGGATAACCCGGATCTGGAAGTAGTTGGTGGTCGTTTCACAAGTGAACCATATGGCTTGGGCATTCCCAATTATGATGACCGATTTCAAGACTTAGTCAATTTCACCTTACAAGAAATGGCGCTTGACGGTACATATGATCGACTTTACCAGAAGTGGTTTGGGCCTAATACGCAATTTGCCATCGAAGCATGGCCGGGTGATAACTACCTGGATATCGAGCTGGCCCCCATGGTACATATACCTTCGGGCGAATACGTTCGCGGGAATTCGGATGGTTTTCCCGATGAAAAGTTTGAGAAGATCATTTTTGTTGACGAGTTCTATGTCGATCAATACGAAGTCACCAACCGTCAATATAATCAATGTGTACAAGCTGGTCGTTGTACTTTGCCCAGATTACCTAGGTCAGTCAATTTTGGGCATTACTACACAGGCGCCGAATATGGCAACTATCCCGTAATTTGGGTCAGTTGGGAAGATGCAGCGGCATATTGTTCATTCGTTGGTAAACGGCTTCCGACCGAGGCAGAATGGGAAAAAGCTGCGCGCGGCCCCGACGATACATTGTATCCCTGGGGCAATGAAGAACCAACGAATCAGGCCAACTATAATTATGTTTACAAGGACGTGGCGCCAGTCGGGTCGTTCCCCTTGGATACCAGCGGTTATGGAGTTAGTGACATGGCTGGAAATGTACGCGAATGGGTTGCCGATTGGTATCAATGGGATTATTATCTAAGTGCACCCAGCCAAAATCCAACCGGCCCCAATTCAGGGGTTACCAAAGTGTTGCGCGGTGGCAGCTGGAACGATACAGCCGTCTATCTGAGAGGAACCGTACGCAAGAACTTCTTACAAGAAAGCTACGATTCCAATTTGGGTTTCCGATGTGCCAGTTCCACATTCCCGCCATCACGCTAAATGAATTTCGATTGTAATACCATTTTTACTCATGGTGTTTCCAGGCGCTGCGTAAGTCATAAATGCTCCACTGCGGAGCCCATCACAAGCGCACGAATTGTCTGAGTGCTGCAAGATATGAAGAATTACTATCGTATATTAGATTTGCCTGAAAATGCAACGCTTGCCCAAATCAAGTGGCAATATAAACAGTTGGTGCGCGTCTATCATCCAGACCGCTTTAAAGATCCAACTGATAAGTCGTTTGCTGAAAACAAACTGAAAGATATCATTGAAGCATATCGAATTCTATCTTCCCGGATAGAACAACCCAACAGCACATATGCGCCTGACTTAGATCAGATGGCTGATGAACCATCTATGCATCCCCCCAGGCCAATTGTGTCCCACAGCTTTTTGGACTTTGGCACACTGAAGCGGGGAGACAGAGAAACAATAACCATTCAAGTCGGCAATATGGGGGGTATTGCGCAGCAGCTGCACTTTATCCTCAGCGAACCATCCGAATGGTTTGCGATTTCTGAACAAAAGCAGCTATATCAGGATAAGCTTTTACCCGTCGAAGTCGATGTGACCGTAGATACCAGTACATTGGAAGTTGGCAAAGCCTACGATGGGTGGATTGATGTAACGCTTGATAACACGACCACCCGCGTAAACATAGCGGCGCAGATTACGGCCAAGAAATCACGGTTTTCCGTCCCTGTGCGCATGGTCATGTTCTTGGGACTGCTATTAGCTTTATCCAGCGTAGCCGGATTTCTAACAACTTCTTTTTTTTCTAATGCCAGTTCAATTGGTGAACCCAATGCATCGTTAGCGGCTGAAATGGTGTCTAGCACCCAAGCCGAACCATATATTGCATTTACCGCGCGCGAGGACGACAAGCAGGCCATTTTTGTCACGCAAATTAGCAGCGGTAAGCAATTTAAGCTTGATCAGATTGGCGCAGAACCCTCTTGGTCACCGCAGCGCCGACAGCTAGCCTACATCAACGATGATGCTAGCGGAAACACACAGCTATTTGTGGCAGACATTCATAATCTCTACCCATCGCAACAGAACCAACCAGCGGTGGGGGAGCCCATAGTGATGTCTCCCACTCAGCTCACCCAGAGTAGTGAAAAAAAATCGTCACCCATTTGGTCTCCAAACGGCCGCCGCATTGCATATATTACACACCCTTCAGCAGATCCCATCAATCAGACTGGCTCTCTCGCTTTGGTAGAGCTTGATTCTCAAAAAGAGGTCGCGCTAACTGCCGCCAAGGATGGTAATGTTACTCATTTTTCGTGGAGTGCGAACGGTGATTCGGTTCTGGTTATTCTACACAAAAACAAAGTAACTGAGCTAAGTGTGATTGACACTACAACCGGTGCAATGACGCCATTGGCCGACAGTTCCGCATTTATTGGCATTGAGCCTAATGGCGGCATCTGGCTACCCGACGATTCAGGCGTGTTGCTGTCAGCAGCACAAGGATTATTTTACCTGGATCTCACGAGTGAAAAGACCAATCAAATCACCACCAAATCAGCTTCACAGCCAGTTGTCTCATCCAACAATAATAAAGTGGCTTTTCTATCACCAAATGCTCAGAGCACTGGTGAAACCAATCTCTGGATAGTGGACATTGATGGGCAGAATCTGGAGCAAATCACCGAGTCTGGCTGCCTGACGTATGACTGGTCGCCCGATGGCTCATACATTGCGTTTACTACCGGTAACCTGGAATCTGATTCGCCGACACTCTATTTGTGGACAATGAAATTGGGGCAGGAACCTAAAGTCATTGCCGAAGTAAGCAGCCCCATCATATCGTGGCTTTACTAATTAGAACTTACGCAAGTTTATAGGACTTGCGCAAGCCCGAGGAAAATTGCCGAGTCAGCTGTATCATGCGCTCTTGGTACTACATAGGCGCTGCGTAAGTCATGACTTAAACGCATGGTGCGATGGTTTCAGCCACCGCACCATGCGCCACATACCGCCAGGCCGAACTTAGCACCAGGCCCTATATTCGGTTTGGGATCCTGCCGCTACCTCTGGCAGATCGGTCACAGATTGACCTGGCACCGGGGATTTTCCGCTAGATACTCAGCCAGATAGCGCTAGCTCATACTCAATCAGATGGCGATTGGGCGCCAATACAAATCCCAATTTGGTATAAATTGCCACAGTCTCCTCTTGGTCGCCATAGCTCCAAAGTTCAATAATCAGAAGTGATTGGTTTGTCATGATTATTCCGCTGCTCCTTTTGCCTCTTTGGCTGAAGCATCATGCTTCATCTTCATATAAACGCCGCCCGTTTCAAGTTCATCCAGCATTTGATGGAGTCGCTTCTCCTTTGTCTTCTTTTGCTTGGCCTTCATGATCCAGCCAATATAATCATTCTGTTGATATGCTGGTCGCCGTTTGTAAGCGTCCATGAGCCCCCGCGCGACCAAAGCTTCTGCTACAAAATCTGGCATCTCGTGCTGTGGTCGTTTTAGTTTCGAATAATCTGTATCCATTGCGACGTTTTCTCCTAAAGCGGTAGAGATAGAAAATGGTGATTTTAAGTTGTATCTTGAAAGATGAAGTGATATTATCACGCCATGCGGACAGAATTGATCCTGATTTTTCCTATTTTATCGAAACAAGGCATGAATTCTGTGATTTGTCTCCGCAAATGCACTCTGCCAGCCAATCATAAATCATATCGTAATGGTTTCTGGTATATGGCAGGCTATTGCCATATGCTAGACTCATAGAGATGAGCAATATTTGATAACCAATTATTGTACGCTTTACAAGGGCCATCTAATAAGTCATTGGTTACCGGATGACTCTGTACACATCATAACCGACATCCCACAGATCCGAATTTTAAAGACAGAAAAAGCATTGGCCGCCCAAACGGGTAGCCTTATTGCAAAATAAAAATTGGCTATTGACAAATCATAAAAACATTGTTACAATACTGAACATTGTTCAGAAAATTAACCATGATAAATTTAAGCCCAAGAGAAAAGCGCCAACAGCGCACGCATCAAGCCATACTAGACGCCGCCCGCAAGATCATCAGCACCAAAGGGATCTCGGGGCTTTCCATGCGCGGTTTGGCTAGAGTTATAGAGTATAGTCCGGCAGCCCTCTATGAATATTTTGGCAGCAAAGAAGAAATTATTCAGGCCGTAGTAGAACAGGGTTTTGAGCGCTTTACCGGCTATCTAGATCGCGTGGACAAGACTTTGCCCGCCGCTGAGTATTTAACAGAGTTGGGCATGGCCTATATCAACTTTGCCGTGCAGAACCCCGACTTTTTTCTACTTATGTTTACTACGGCGCCATTGGCAGATGTACACGGCGAACTATCAGATGAGGCCGACGAAACAGACCAACTCAAAGCAGATGCCTCGTTTTCAATTTTACTGCGCGGCGTAGAGCGCTCCATAGCCGAAGGCATCACTAAAACAGGCGCCAATTATGGCGCCTTTGAAATAGCCTATACGCTCTGGGTGCACGTACACGGTATGGCCATGCTGCAAGTGACCAATTTACGCCATATTTCGCATGACTTTGATCAGATCAACCGCTTAAGTTTGCATATTTTATTCGAAGGCCTGGCGGCACAGTAATTTTTTTACGTAGATCTGAACGTTGTTCGGTAATTACACGTCGTTAGAACAAGGACACAACACCGATGAATACCATCTTTCAGCTCAGCAGCTTGCTTGTAATGCCCTTTTGGGTTGCCATGATTCTGCTGCCCCATTGGCGCTGGACACAACGTATTATTCAGTCATTTTGGATCGTGGTCCCAGCCGCAGCGCTTTACGCCCTCCTAGTCATTCCCATAGCGCCTGCAGCCTTCATGGATTTGATGAATCCAACGCTACAGGGGATTTCCGCCTTGCTTGGGGCGCCGCAAGGAGCCACCATCGGCTGGGTTCATTTCTTGACCTTTGATCTCTTTGTGGGACGTTGGGTCTATCTGGACAGTCGCCAACGCAACATGAGCGCTTGGATAGCTTCACCAATCCTTTTTCTGATTCTAATGTTTGGCCCTTTGGGGTTTATCACTTACTGGGCAAGCACTTTTTGGAAAAAAGAGCCAACCACCGCAGCAAATTTGCCACACAATGCCACAACTTATGCAGCGTCAGCAGAGCGCTAAAAAGTGACGTAGCTCTGGTATGGCAACCTTTGCCCCAGACGTGCGTAAATCCTAATATCAAATTTTGTACTGAATCACAACCGCAGTACAGCAGTTACGCAACCGACAAAATTTATTTCTTTGGAGAAAACTGATTATGGAACATCAAAATGCATTCTTCAATCTTTCTGGGTTTCTACGCAAAGCAATGACCTTCAACCGTCTATTGACTACAACTGTCGTGGTGAACCTGTTGCTGATACCGATCGTGCTAATTGCCATGTTTGTTGATCCCAAAACAATCACTGGCGTTAATGGCTGGATCAAGCCGCTGAAGTTTGCTGTTTCAATTGTGGCTTATGGCGTAACCTTCGGCTGGCTCTTGACCTATATAGAGGGCCGGCAACGCTGGGTGCAGTTGGCGGCCAATATTACCGGCCTGGCGCTATTGGTAGAAATCTCGCTGATCATTATGCAGGTGTTACGCGGGGTTCCCAGCCATTTTAACGTGAGCACGGCTTTTGACGGCGTCGTCTTTTCCATCATGGGCGCCTTTATCATGATGCTGGCGCTCATGAATTTGCTAACAGCCATATTTCTGCTCTTTCAACGCCAGTCAGATCGGATCTTTGCCTGGGGATTACGATTGGGTCTGCTCATCTCGCTGGCCGGCATGTTTACCGGCTTTTTGATGACCGCCGGACCTACCCCCGCCCAGGCCGCAGCGCTCGCTGCCGGTGAAAGCGTCAACGCCATTGGCGCCCACAGCGTGGGCGTGGCCGACGGCGGGCCGGGGTTGCCATTGCTGGGCTGGAGCACCACTGGTGGAGACTTGCGCGTGGCCCACTTCTTTGGTCTCCATGGGCTACAAGTACTGCTGCTGTTGGGGTGGCTGCTCACGCGCCGCCGGACGCAAAAACTATGGACCGAAGGACAGCGCTACGCCCTCCTTTGGACCGCCGGCATAAGCTATTTGGGGCTGGTGGGTTTGCTCACCTGGCAGGCGCTACGTGGACAGCCCCTGCTGATGCTGGATGCCACCACCGCCTGGGCCTATGCAGGGCTGATTGGATACACGCTGCTATCGGTCTTTGCCATTTTGGCTAGCCACATGGGTGGCCCAGCGCGCGGCAAATTGAGCACAGCATCGGGACATTAAGTCATAAGTCATGGTTCAAAAATAACTTGTGGTAGCCAACTTATTTCTGAACGCTCAATAAGGCGCAGAATATCCTGTCTGCCATCTGATTTATATTTGTAACTCACGTTACACAGCGACAGCCAGCCTGCTAGAGAGAAACAGGAACGGCGGCGAGCCGACTTTCCGCTAGGCTTGCGTAACATAAGTTTGTAAATATTGGCCACCACAGTTCACATTGCCTCGTTCTATTTGAGCTGCCAGGGGATGGAGGCAGAAGTCACCTCCATCCCCTCAGCTCTGTCTCCTTCTCCCACATCAACAACATTAGAAGCTGTTTGCAAATTCAGTGTATACCCCATGTGCGGGATATTCCCATGCTGGAGGCGGCATTGAAGCGCCCTTTGAGTGGCGTGTTCGCTGTCTTGGACTGTTGCCACGGCTGGGTGATACGTGCAGAATTCCGCTTACAAACGATTGGCAAACGTTTCATAAACGGCTCTGCTGATATGCTATATTCTGTACACCGCAACGGCGTTGGCGATCCAGGCGTTGTCTTGATTGATGAATCCGCCCCTATTGCTTGCCATTGCGATCTACTGCTATTCAGTGGATTGCAGCGACTATAGTGCGCTTGAGTGGAGAAGCGGAGTTTTCAATGGGCTCCACAGGTGTAAAAACGCTGGTTCTCACTCAGAGCTGAGTAGAAAAGGAAGGTCGGAACCGCAAAACGAGGCCGACGTCCAAATCGCCAACAGCTCTGCGGTACACCGATATTTGACACAAAACAACCCGATCAGTTATGAGTATAGATGTAACTCCGTACGATTCCCCCGGTTGTAACTGACAGCGCAACCCAACACAATTTACGCAGCGCGGATGAGCGGATTTGGGAGGAAGCCCCCTCTTCCAGAGCGGATTTTACACCTGGCTTGCGTAAATCTTACCCAATAAGGAGCAAGATAGTATGCACAATGGTATACGCAGGTTACTCATCATCGTAGGTCTGTTGACTTTGGCTTTGACCTTTATATTTTTTAGAAAAATGCCCATGGCGGTCAATTTCTGGTCGTGGGATATTAAGAAACTTTCTTTTGTCTTTATGGCATCCATGCAGGCCGCCATTGCCATGCTCTGGATTGGCTACTCTGGTGAATTGGCGGCGTTGGCAGCGGGAGGACTCAATCTGACCGTTATGATGATCGGCCTGGCGATTAGCATCTTTGCTTGGATAGGGGCAGATATGCAATATGGGACTACTCTCGGCACATTTTGTTTGCTGTTTGCACTTTTTAATCTGTTGTTATTTGTATGGGCGCAACGTATTCCCGTTCGAGATCAGCGTCCCATTCCCTCACTTGTACACTATTCATTTATGGTTTTCATTGCAGCGCTATTGGGTGTGGGCGTAGCGTTGCTGCTGGGCTGGCCTAATGTTTTCTCCTGGGACTTGCCACCTGCCACATCGGTCATTTTTGGTTGGATGTTTATTGGCGACGCCTTCTATTTTGGCTACGCGCTCTATCGGGGGCGCTGGGGTCTGGCCGTGGCGCCACTCCTTAGCTTCCTGGCTTACGATTTGGTGCTCATCCAACCATTTATTAACCGCTTATTTACAGAAGATTTACCTATGCTGCGCCAGTTCAGTTTAACAGCGTATATTTGTGTGCTGATCTATAGCGCCTCATTGGCCATTTACTATCTCTTCATTCGGGCCGAAACGCGGCTACGCGTTAACAAAGTGCCGGGGTGAGGCGGCTTCTCACTCCGGCACCAATCTATCTTGTCAACTTCAGTTTAGTCTATAGACACTCCGCTTAACGCCACCAAATACAGTTATCAGTAGATCGCAATTGCCAGAGCGCGCCGGATTCAATAAACCGGACCGATGCTTATTTCGCCAACACCGTTGCGGTGTACTGGTTATTGTTTTCCTCCCCAACGCAGTGTAAAATAGTGTCCGCTTCATCGAGCCATCTTCAGCAGATCGCAATTGCACGGGGCAGAGCCGGATTCAACAAACCAGACACGCCTATTGCGTCAACACCGTTGCGGTGTGCTGATATTCAGTACGCGGCCATGGTATTGACAATTCAGGCGCCGGCCCTGATGGGAAATTCAGCTTATTTTCTGCCATTGCGCTGTACTGAGATTGACCAATCCTTCACAATACGGCGCTTTCCAGAAATCGGCCATCTGATGACCCCAGTGCGTTGCCGCTCCGCGCAATACCCCAGACAGGGTGCAGGGGGAACATCATATAGACATCTTTCTTCCTGGAATGGCCAAAGGCGGACGAACTATTTTGGCTGCAACACTGCGCATTCAGCTATTAGGAGAATTTCGTATTCAGCATGACGAGCAGCCGCTCGCCGAGTTCAATTCGCCTCGATTACAATCTTTGTTGGCCTACCTCATTCTACACCGCAGCGTGACTCATAGCAGGCAGCATCTAGCCTTTCTCTTTTGGCCCGATTCAAGCGATTCGCAGGCGCGCACCAATCTGCGCAACGCCCTGCACCAATTGCGCAACAGCCTCCCCAACATTGAGCTTTATTTACAAATTGAGTCCCAAACCATTGCCTGGCGCGCTGATGCCCCGTATCAGGCGGACGTGGCCCACTTTGAAGATCTGATCAAACAGGTCGACACCACCCAACCGCCCGCGCTTCAGCGCCCATTATTGGAACAAGCCCTGGCGCTATATAAAGGGGACCTGCTGCCCGATTTCTACGAAGAATGGATTCTGCAGGAACGTGAAGATTGGCGGCAAAAATATGTGGGCGGGCTGGAAATGCTGGTGAATGTATTGGAACAGCAGCGCGACTATCGCACCGCCATCGATATGTGCCAGCGTCTGCTCAAGTTTGACCCGCTGCTCGAATCCTCATACACGCAGCTCATGCGGCTGCACGCCCTCAACGGTGACCGAGCCGCGGCCCTGCGCGTTTACCACAGCTGCATGACAACCCTTGTGCGCGAACTGGGTATAGAACCAGGGCCCACCACCCAAAGCGTCTACGAGCAGCTGCTCAAGCTGGAAGCCGCGCCGCCTAGTCCTTCCGCTGCTCCGACCGCATCAGTCACTTCTCTTTTGCCCTTTGAAACATCGCTGGTTGGACGCGACGCAGTCTGGCAGCAGATGCAAACCATTTGGCAACAGACCGCCGGCGGCCATCCCACACTCCTGACCATCAGCGCCGAAGCCGGGCTGGGCAAAACCCGGCTGGCCACCGAGTTAACCGAATGGGCCAGCCGCCAGGGCATGCATACGGCCACGGCCCACTGCTACGCCGCCGGCGGTCGCCTGGCCTTTGCCCCCATTGTGGCGTGGCTACGCGCGCCCGCATTGACACAGGCGCGCCCATCTATTGAGCCCCACGGTTTTGCCGAAGCCGCCCGCCTGCTGCCCGAGTTGCTGCAAGAGCACCCCAATTTACCACCGCCATTGCCGGTGACGCCGCAGACCGAAGCTTGGCATCGGCAGCAGCTTTTTGAAGCGCTGGCCCGCCTGGCCCTGCCGGCGCCACACCCATTGCTGCTTGTATTGGACGACGCGCATTGGTGTGACGCCGATACGCTGGAATGGGTCCAATATCTTTTTCACACCAATCCCCAAGCGCCGCTGCTTTTGCTGGCCACGGTGCGTCCGGAAGAAACACAGGCGGACCACCCCATGAGCGAGCTTCAGCGTCAGTTGGCCCGCATGGGCAAGCTCAAGCAGATTGAATTGGCGCCGCTGACGTCCACCGAAACCGCGCAACTGGTGGGTCAGCTGGCCGGCCACATGGCCGAAAACGGGCGAGATGCACACTTTGACCGCCAGATTTTTGCCGAAACTGAAGGCAACCCGCTCTTTATCTTGGAAACCGTACGTTCAACGCTGGATGCAGGACAGACCCAGGTCAAGAGCAACCATCATTCCGACTCTCTTTCCGCTACGCTACCGCCCAAGATCCGCGCCATTATGGAGACGCGCTTGATGCGGCTATCGCCCGCCGCCCGCGATCTCGTGGCCATTGCCGCGCTCATTGGGCGGGCGTTTACGCTGGACGTATTGACCCATGTCGCCGAAATGGATGAAGATGATTTGCTGCTGGCCCTGGATGAATTGTGGCAACAACGTATTGTGCGTGAAGCGACCGCTGGCGAAACCGGCGGCGGTGCGTACGATTTTTCACACGACAAATTGCGCGAGGTCGCCCGCGCTACCTTGAGCCCCATGATGCGCCGCATGTTGCACCGCCGTTTGGCCGGCGCGCTGGAAGAGCTTTTTGCCGCTAATTTGGATGAAGCAGCAGCCCAAATTGCGCTGCACTACGAACAAGCCGGTCAGTCCACCGCGGCCATCGGCTTTTATCAGCGTGCGGCTCGCTTTGACCATCGCCGTTCCGCCCAGCACGAAGCGATTTTCCATTTGCGGCGCACTTTGGCGCTGCTGGCAAAACTGCCCGCCTCCGCAGCCCGCGATGCCCAGGAACTGAAGATACAGCTGGCGCTGGGCGCGCTGTTGCTTTCGACCCGCGGCTATGCCGATCCCGTGGTGGAAACGGCCTTTAGCCGGGCCTGGACGCTTTGCCGCCACAGTGACGATCCGGCCACCAAGTTCCAAACATTGTGGGGATTAGAGCGCTATTATCTAGTCAAACCAGAGCTAGAGAAGGGCCAGGCTATTACCCAAGAGCTGCTTTTGCTTGCGCACCAGGCCGAGGATGCGGGATTGATTTTAGAAGCCACATATGCCCTGGGCACGTATCTGTTTCACTATGGTTCATTGGGAGAAGCGCAACGCTATTTGGAGCAGACCCTGGCCCTTTTTGACCGCGCCCAACACGGCGACCATGCGCTGCACTATGCCCAAGATCCACAGGTGGTGGCGCTCACCTACTTGGCACTGGCGCTTTGGTGCCAAGGCCAGCTGGACCAGGCCCGCGCTCGCAGCCAGGAGGCGATTGCCATTGCGCGCCAGATTGAGCATCCCTATAGTTTGGTGGTGGCGCTGACGTATGCAGGCGTGCTGCACCAATTTGCCGATGAGCCCGCCGCCTGCGCCGAGAAGGCAGCCCAGGCGCATGCGCTGGCTCAAGCGCACGGCTTTAGTCTGTGGATATCTATGTCGGGTTTTTTGCAAGGGTGGGCGTTGGCCCAACAGGGCGACCCCCAGCGCGGCTTGGGCCTCATGATGCAATGCGCAGAAGGTTTCCGGCAGACTGGCGCTGAATTGGGCTCGGCCTATTCTACGGCCATGTTGGCGCAATGTCTGAGCCGCTTTGGCCAGCCAGACCAAGCCCAAGTGGTCATGCAGCGATCGCTGGCATTACTGGCCAAAACACAGGAAAGGCTCTGCGCCGCCGAGATTCAACGCATTCAAGGTGAGCTGCTGGCAGCCGAGGCGCCAACCCAGGAGAAGGCCGAGTCGGCGCGCACCCATTTTGAAAACGCTTTGGCCATTGCTCAAGAACAAAATGCCAAATGGTGGGAGCTGCGCGCGGCGTTGAGTTTGGCTCATTTTATCCAGCCAAGAGAAGGAAAGTCGGCAGCTCATCAACAACTGGAGACAGTTGTCGAGTGGTTTACAGAAGGTACAGAACAGACGATTGTCAAGCAGGCCAAATCGACCTTGCTATAAATTATCCAAAATACAACACAGCGTTAACCTGTAAAAACATTGCTATTTAAACCAATCTCCCACTTGACATCATCGGCTCTCCGCATGTATACTTATCACTTGCCAAAGCGTGCGGGTGGCTCTCTGTTCGCCATCACGTTCCCGAAAGCTGGAGGGATGGCCGAGCGGACGAAGGCGGTGGTCTTGAAAACCACTGTGGCAGCAATGTCACCGGGGGTTCGAATCCCTCTCCCTCCGCCTGGCTGCTGCAAAGCTTGTCTTTGCGGCCAATCAAATAGTTTGTATCACTCTTGGGGAGGTCGCATAGCCCGGTCGAGTGCGCCCGCCTGCTAAGTGGGTAGGGGCCAAAAGTCCCTCGAGGGTTCAAATCCCTCCCTCCCCGCCTTTTTCGTTTAAGATGGCTATTGGCGGTAACGTCAATGCCATTGTGACGTGTTAAAACTTGCGGCTAGTTTGCAGGTAGCGATCATATTGCTGGATTCAGTTAGATATTGAGCGCTGGTAACGTCAACGCCATTGTGGCGTATTAAAAATATTAAGCGCCCGTAGCTCAGTGGATTAGAGCGCTTGGTTGCGGTCCAAGAGGTCGGAGGTTCGAATCCTCCCGGGCGTACCACCAAGAAAAGAGGCCGCTTCGTGTAAACACGAAGCGGCCTCTTTTCTTGGTGTGCCAAAATGGGGACAGAAGGGTGCGTTATAGTTTGTGGGGCAAACTGGTGCGTCCCAGGATGGGGGCCTCTCCCAGATATTGCGCTGCAGCGCAATATTTGTCCCTCTCCACACGTGGAGAGGGACGCGGCGCACTCGCAGAGTGCAGAGCAGGGAGAGACGGCGCGGCGTGCGATATTGCCCCCAAATGAAACGCCCCGGGGCCGAATTAGTGCTTGAAAGGGCCGTGAATTCTGTAGTATAATTTCGATGTTTAAGCGCTGGGTCACTGAATGTGACATTCGCTGTTTCTGCTAAAAATGAAGGGTTCAATGAAAGCCTTGCGTATACTCGCCGCCCACAACGAATGGGCCAACCGCAAGCTTTTTGATGCGTGTGCGGAAATCAGTGCGGCCAAGCTGACTGATGACACGCCACCCGTTTACCGACCTCCGGCTGGGGCCATATGCACCGCTTCCTGGGCAACCTATGGCAGGTGCAGATAGGCGTGACATTGCTTATGGCGCCGAAGTTAAACGGCGTTTGTGGGAACACGCGCAGACGAATCGACTCACGTCACCATGACAACGGGTTCATTGCGTCAACATATGGATGAGGATCACGAATGAACCGCAACTCAATGCGTCGCTGGCTGACGGATCACACGCTGCTTTTGGGCGCCGGCGCTCTCTATGCCATTGCGCTGAAATATTTTGTGCTGCCTTCCAAGGTGATTTTGACCGGAACCGAAGGCATTGCCGCTGCCCTCTCCTATTACCTCGATAATTATTGGTTATTCATCACCTTATATCTTATATTTCAAGCCATATTGCTGATTTTTGCCTTTGCTTTTGTCAGCCGTATCTTTGCCACGCGCTCTCTGCTGGTCGTGGCCACGGTTGTCTCTTGTTTGGCCTTTTTGCCCGAATTGCAATTTGCACATCCAGAACCGCAAAATGAGCGCATTATCTTGGTCATCTTTGGCGGCATCTTGGCCGGCGTGGCCAAGGCCATTGCCTTTCAAAATCGCGGTTCGACTGGCGATGAGGATATTCTGGGCGCTTACTTTGCCATGAAATATCTGAAACCGGTTGGTTTAATCTCTGTGTTTGCGGCCATTGGTTCTACCACATTTGGCCTCATTATGGATTTTCTGAAGACCGGCAATTTCGAAGTCGCCATTAATACGCTGATGTACACCGCCATCTATATCTTTGCCTCTGCTGAGACGCTCAACAACCTCTATCGCAAGTTCAGGGTAACCATGGTGGCAATTATCACGTACAAATATGAGCCCGTGGGCCAAGCCATTACAGGTACCTTTGGTCATCGCACCTATACAGTGCAGCCTGGCGTGGGCGGCCGCAGCGGTGAATCGTTCTGGATGGTCCGCACAATTATTACCCACGAAGAACTGCCCCAGATGCTGGAAGCAATCGAGCAGGCCGATCCCGACTGTTTTTATTACCATCACGATATTGAGGGTGTTTCCCGGCGCTATTATATTGCGCCCATTGGGTGATATATTGCGCCCATTGGGTAATCGATGAGCCTATAAGTTAAGGGGTTTTTTAGAGAGCCATGTGGTTGCGCTTCTCGATTTTTGCCGCGACAGTGGTATGATTGAACCATGAACGACGACACGGCAATATTGGGCGCACCCAAAGGGGAAAAGCTACGCCGTTGGCCGCTGCTAATCTTACTGGTGCTGGCGCTCCTGCTCTATTTGCTCACGCTGGACAATGGCTTCCTGCCGCGTGAATTAGAGGGCGGCGATCTGATTACGCATCAATATGCACAGGTGCAGGCGCGGCCCAGCAACGCGCCGGGCTATCCGCTCTACACCATGGGCGGCTGGTTGTGGTTTCACGGGCTGCGCGGGCTGCTGCGGTTGGCGGGCGATTCGTCCCCCAATCCCATTCCCCTTTTGAGCAGCTACAGCACGTTGTGGGCCTTTGTGGCGCTGTGGCTTTTTTATCTGATATTGTATCGGCTCAGCCAGGGACGATGGTGGCTGGCTTGGCTGATCAGCGCATTTTATGCCATCACCTACTTCTTTTGGTATTACGCCACCACCACTGAACAATATTCCAGCGCCGTGGCGCAGACCTTGGCCATTGTCTATTTTTATTTGCGCTGGCGCGAAGGCGATGCCAAGGCCAATGGCGCGTTCTATGCAATGGTGCTGCTGTGCGGCATGGCGCTGGCCCACATGCTCACTGTTGCGCTGATCGTGCCGCCGCTGGTGCTGGTCGTGCTGTGGCAGTCGCCGCAGCTCTTGCGCAGTGTCCGTACGGTTGTGGGTGCGGTTGTGGTGGCGCTGCTGCCGCTGGCTAGCTATCTGTATGTGTATGCGCGTGGCGCAGCGCACCCAGAATGGTGGGGCCGCGGCGATTGGCATACGGCGAGCCAATGGTTTTGGGCTTTCCTGAGCACGGCCCAAGGGCGCGAGGAACTGAGCTGGGGGCTGGAGGCCGGGCGTCCATTTTGGGGCGGCGGCTTTCCGCAGATGATGTGGCAGGAGTTGAGCATTCCGCTTTTTGTATTGGGGGTAATCGGCATTCTGTTTTTAGGCCGACGCATGGCCGTGTTGCTCTATGGTGCGCTCTTCTTGTACGCGGCTTTCTGCTGGGCCTATCGCTTTGGCAACTGGTATCAAGTGATTCTGCCGGCCTATCCGCTGATTCTGCTGGGGCTGGCCGGGTGGAGCCGGCTGCTGGACCGACGACTTTCCGCCGCGGCAAATCGATATGTGCAGGTTGCCGCGGCGCTTTTGCTCTGTGTGGCCATTGGGTGGCGAGCCCAAGCCTCGTGGCCCGCCGCAGACAGCCGCAACCGTTCCGACGACACAGCGTTGCCCCACGCCGGTATGTTGATTGCACAGCCGCTACCGGCAGCCGCCGCGCTCTTTGCCCCGGTGCAAGATGCGCTGGCCCTCCAATATCTGATCGACATTTGGGGCATCCGCCCCGATCTGCGCGTGGTGAGCAGCCGTCAGGCCGCCGCGATTTTGCAAGAGAATGGGCCGCTCTTGGCCACCGTTGATGCTGCGCCAACCTTGCTAGATGAGTTGCCCGCCCCGCTTGCTGTTCAGTTGCAGGATCAAAGCGCCGATTGGGTGCGCGTCAATAATGCAGCACAACCAAGTACACTAGAACCGCCTGCCGTTGAGCTGGATGAGGTTGCGCTGCCGAGCGTCGTACTAGCTGGCTACAGCTTTGCGCCAACGCCTGTCAATCCCATTGCGCCCCAGTCGGCATCTCCGGCCATGGATCTGATTCTCTATTGGCAACTGGTGGATGGCGTTTGGCCAGAGGGGGTATCGATCAGCGTGCGGCCCACGCTGAAGGGCAATCTGATTCGCGTTCCTCAGGGAAAGCCAAATCAGGGCGAATCAAATCCGGAAGAATCAGATCAGATTGTGCAGCAGGACCGGCCGCGGCCGGTGCATGGACTGATAAAGTTGTCCGCCCCTTTTCTCCAGCAACAGCTTGTGGCCGATGCGTATCGACTGGCGCTGGCCGAACCAGCACCAGCTGGCGTTGACGGCGTGAGCGTGATCTTGTATCAAAAAAAGGATGGCGGTTTTGAAAATGTGGCGGAGTTAGCGTTTCCACTGGACATGCGTGGGCCATAACAAAACCTAGTCATCTGCATCATATTTTGCGCTCAACCAGATGGTAGCTTTGGTCGTCAAAACGCACCGATACTTGGTGCTCCGGCAGCGTGTAAACCACGCCTTCCGCATCGACCATTTCGCGCGTGGAGGGAACGGCCATAAGCGGGGTGCGCACTTCGCGCAAATATTGTTGCTGCAGCTGGGTGGAAAGATGGCGCAGGTGGGTGCGATAGAGGGTGGTTTTATGCAGCGCTACGGTCAGCCAGGCAGAGCCGCGCCAGCGCCAGCCCATATACATGGCGTCCAGCACGGACCCAATGACCAGCGCTATCCAGACGCCCAGCGAGCCCATGCCCAGCGGAAAGGCCAGCAGCCAAGCCAGGGAAACCGAAATTACGCCGCGGGTAAATGCGGTGCTGACCATGCCGGGGAACGAATCGCCGGCGCCGCGCATGGCGCCGTTGGCCACCATGGCTACAGCGCTCAGCGGCAAAAAGACAGTATTGATGTGCAAATAGGTAACGCCGGTTTTCATTACAACCGGGTGCGCGCTGGGGTCAAAAAGCTCGATAATCCAGGGCGCCAATGCAATGACCGGCGCGGCCAACACAACCATAATCAGCAGGCCCAAGCCAATGGCCATGTTGCCACGCACGCGCGCCTCTTGCGGCTGCCACTGGCCCAGCGCCTGCCCCACCAATGTAGTCGCGGCCACGTTGAGCGCCAGCCCCGGCATAAATACTAACGCCTCCACCTGAAAGCCAATGGCCATGGCCGCGGCGCCATATGTACCCACTTCGGTGGATGTCAAAATGCCCAGCACCAGCAGCCGCGAACCGTTGCGAAAGACCCCCTGGATGCCCGATGGCACGCCAATGGTGAAAATATCTTTGAACATCTGCCAGTCTGGCCAATAGCTGCCCGGCAGCAGCTTGACCACATTTTTGCCGGAATAGACAATGAGAAAGGCAACCACGACGCCAATGGCGCGGGCGGTGACGGTGCCCATAGCCGCACCGGCAATGCCAAAGGCCGGAATGGGACCGGCGCCAAACATAAAAACGTAGTTAAAGAGCACATTGAGCAGGTTAATCGAACCGGTCATCCAGAGCGGCGTCAGCGTGTCTCCCGCCCCCTGCATGAGCCGGTTGAAAACCATGTTGAGCACCATAAACGGCGTACCCAAGAAAAGTATTTGCAAGTAGGCCGTCCCCAACTCCACCGCCTGCGGATCGCCGCCACTATTGGCCAACATAAGCAGCGGGCGCGCCAGAAGATAGCCGCCCGCCGTTAGCACCAGCGAGATCAGGAAGCCAGATGAGATCGATTGGCGCGTTACAAAGCTCATTTGTTGGGGATCGCGCGCGCCCTTGGCTTGGGCAATCAGCGTCATGGCGCCCGCGGCCACCGAAAGCAGCATGACCAACACCAGAAAGCGAATGGCCGTGCTCATGCCGGCCGCGGCAATGGCAATTGGCCCCAGACGGCCCACCATAAACACATCGATCACATCTACCAAGCTTTGCAGCAGATTTGTGAAGATGACCGGCAGCGCCAGCTGCCACACTTGAAACAAAAGGTCCTTGCGTTGATACCAAGCCCGGTCGGTGACAGAAGCAGGGAGCGTTTGGCCGACAGAAGCCGCAGTCATAAGGTTCTCAATTTCTATTTGTTTGATGGCGGTTGCTGATTGACCGACGGATTTAATCTTTCCACCGCGAGGGGCGCGAAGATGCGCAAAGGGCACTCGGGTAGGTACTTCGCGTTTCTTTGCGTTGTTTGCGGCAAAATAAGATTTGTCAGTCAACCAGTGACGGTTGTGTGCAGCACGGAGCTATCATCGGACTGCCCTCATTAGCCTGCGGGCTGCACAATACTCTTCCAGGCAATGTTGTTGCGCATAACCATCAGCCGCTTTTGGCTCTGGGGAAAAAGCCCGTGCAGATTGTCCAAAATGGACATGAGCAGCGATGAAATCAGCGGGTCGTGCTGGCTCAGCAACATAGAGGCGTAGCGCATCAGCGGTTGCCCTTGACCATCAGCATGAAACAGGCGCACTTCGTCATTGAGGAGTCGCCGCACCGGACTGTTGACGGTGGCGGCCAGCGCCGGTACGCCCTGATGATAGCCGTTGCTCGCATCCAACCAGCCCAAGGTCAAAATGCCCACCAGCGTGGCCGTCTCGGCCAGATAATCTGGCGAGAAGATCTCTAATTCCTGGCGCGTACTTAAGCGCGGCCCCAGGCTGCCAAAGTCGGGATTGAGCAACATGGTGTTGTAGACCACACCAACTAGCGAGCCCACTGGCTGGCCAATGTGTTCGGGTTTAATGGCCACAAATGAGCCAAAGGCATAATCCGCCGGCGCCGGCGCCTCTAGCGCTTCCCCCAACCCATTGATCTGGCAGATGTAATCAATGTGCGTATTTGATTTGACAATTTTGCCGATAGATAATTGTTGCATGAGTATCAATAGATCGCAATCGCCAGAGACAGAATCGGATTCAACAAACGAGGCCGGCGCCTATTGCGCCAACACCGTTGCGGTATACTGAGTATAGTATAGCAATGTTCCGGCAATCGTCCAATCCAAAATGAAAGTAGTCATGATTTGCGAAAATTCGTCTGCTCCCCTAAAATCATTCTCTTATGAAAATGTATTTGCGTTTATTTATTACCGGTCTGCTTATGGGATCGGCTGATCTTGTTCCAGGTGTTTCCGGCGGTACCATTGCCTTCATCGCAGGTATCTACAACCAGCTCATCCACAGCATCAAGCTCGTTACTTCGCAGGTTCCCGCTCTGCTGCTGCGCGGCAAAATCCCTGAAGCCATCCGCATCGTTCCCTGGGCCTTTCTCGTCCCGCTCGGTATTGGCATTGTGGGGGCGGTCCTCGGTCTGTCGCGCCTGATGGAGCATCTGCTGGACAACGAGTTCGTATTGACTATGGCCTTCTTTTTTGGGCTGGTCTGTGCATCTATTTGGATTGTGTACCAACGCGTTGCCAAATGGACCATCGGCGCCATCGTCGGCCTCGTTGTGGCGGCCGCTCTCGCCTACTGGATCGTCAGCCTATCGCCCGCCGAGACGCCGGCCACGCCCGTTGCGTTCTTCCTGGCTGGTGCGCTGGCCATCTGCGCCATGATCTTGCCCGGCATCTCTGGCTCATTTATCTTGCTGATCATTGGTAAATATGCCCAGGTGCTCAGCGCCGTCAATAACCGCGAAATTGTCACATTGGCCATCTTCGTCATTGGTATTGCCGTGGGCATCACCCTCTTTTCGCGCGTGTTGAGCTGGCTTTTCGACCATTATTACAACGCCACCATTGCCTCGCTCATGGGTTTCATGATTGGCTCGCTGGCCAAAATCTGGCCGTGGAAAGAGACCATCACCACCCGCATCAATAGTCACGGCATTGAAGAGCCGCTCTACCAGATCAACATTGCCCCCAACGAATCCGTGCTTCTGGCTTTGGCGCTCGCCATCCTTGGCGCCGCCATTATTTTGATCCTCAACCGCTTCCAACTTGAAGAGTCATAGCAAATTGCAGATTGCACAAATGCTGCGCACAGCGCCATCAGGCAACTGAGTACGTGTCTATACACAGCTATTAATAGGACTTACGCAAGCCTCGAGTGAAATTTGGTTAGTCGGCCATATGTGCTTCTCCTGACGACCCACAGGCGCTGCGTAAGTCGTGATATTGAGTGTAGTTCGCTTCAAGTGCGATGCACGGTGAGCCACCCGAATGGTAGGGCAAGAATGCCGGACACCGAGCAACGCACTTTTCGCTAACTTAATCACATTGAGTGTCTAGAAATCGATTAACAGCCAAACTTGTCAGCTCTTCGGAACCTGACAAGTTTCAATCTTCCTCTCCTGGCAATCCACGGGCGCGGCACAATTCAAGAATCTGTCATCTGCGCATTTGCGATTTTTATATCCCCAAACGCGTTTTTTAGTAAATTGGAATTTGACACTAGAACCTTTGTTCTGTTATGCTTTCGATTGCAAATAGAACAAAAGTTCTAGTGCGTTCCATATATGTCATTACCCATCACAACAGACGCGGTTAAAAACCATCTGCAAAATTGTACCTCAATTTCATAGCGCTTGCGCAGGCCTGTGGCGCTGCGTAAGTCATGTTCAACCTGATCAGGCTCGCGCCAAACCCTCTAGATGACTGCGAGCCGAATAGATTGTAGCCTGATCTGAGCCAAAAGAATAACGGTAGCTTTCGTTCATGCCCCAACGGATGAACGGGCCAAATTGTATTTTCGCTGGTTTTTGCTCAAATCAGGCGGTGATCTATGTCTTCTCCCAAATCCAAAAATCGACCCCGAAAACGGCGGCGCACGCTGGAAATGCAGGCCGATCGCATTGAAGAAGTGCTGGCGCGCCACAAGGTGCAGGGCCGCGTGCGCGGCGGTACGGTGACCCCGCGGCTGGTCAAGTTTGAGATGGCGGCTCAGATTGGCACCAAGGTAAACAAAGTAGCCTCGCTGGCCGAAGAGATTGCGCTGGCGCTGGGCGCACGCGAGGCGCGCGTCTATCGCGATGGCAGCACCATCAATGTGGAAGTGCCGCGCGAAGAGCCGGAGCCGGTGCGTTTGCTGCCACTGTGCGCAAGTTTGCGCCAGGTGCCGCCACACACCGCCGTGCTGGGCGTGGATCACGGCGGCGCGCCTTTGCTGCTGCGTTTGACCGCGCCAGATGTAACGCATGTGCTGATCGCGGGCACCACTGGCTCGGGCAAAACCGCGCTGGCCCGCACGCTGCTCACGTCGCTGGCCATGCATAACCGACAGGCCGAGCTGCAGCTGGTGCTGATCGACCCCAAAGGACGTGGCTTTGGCGCGTTGACGCGGCTGCCCCACGTACTGGGCAGCATGGAGCAGAGCAACGAGGAAGCCGTGGCCCGCCTGCGCTGGCTGGTGCAGGAGATGGAGCGCCGCGACCGTCAAAACGTGAGCCGGCCCATCTTGGTCGTGGCCATTGATGAACTGGCCGATCTGATCCAAACTGGCGGCAAGGTGGTGGAGGCCGCCATTGCGCGGCTGGCCCAACGCGGCCGCGAAGCAGGCATTCACCTGGTGGCGTGTACGCAAAAACCCACCGCCAGCCTCATCGGCAGCGCCACCGCCGCCAACTTTCCCGTGCGGCTGGTGGGGTCGGTGTCCAGCAAAGATGAAGCGCGTTATGCCACCGGCGCCGCCGACAGCGGCGCCGAAAAGCTGGAAGGCAAAGGTGATTTTCTGCTGGTCACCAAAGGGGAGTTGGTGCGCTTTCAGTCCGCTTGGATGGGCCCCAGCGATCTGAAAACGGTGCTCTCTAAGATGTATGCCCCGCGTGAGCGGCTCCACTCTGCGGAAGCTACCACCACCACGGCACTGGCCGTAGTGCCCAAAGCGCAGCCACAGATTGCCAGGCCGGGCTTGATGGACAATTTATGGCAGCGCATTTTAGGCGGCAGTGCGGCGTAATGCAGGCAACAATCTGTGGTCCTTTTCATTTTACGGAGGAGAAAATTGTGAAATCTTTTTGGGGTGCGGCTATATTAATTTTTGTGGGCGTGGCGGGCTGGCGGATTGGTGGCCAGCTGAGTGCGGATGCGTTGGGCATGGCGGTGGGCATTCTCTTTGGCGTTATGGCGGGGATTCCCACGGCGCTGATCTTATTGGCCTCGCAGCGGCGCGATCACGAGCCGCGCGCCGGTTCAACCGAACAGAAGAAGCCCCATCAGCTTGCCGAAAATCCACATCCGTATCAGTCGCCGGTGATTGTTGTGGCGGGGCATGCCCCGACCCAGCCACACTATGGCCAGCAGTGGCAGCAGCCCTATGGACAGTATGCGCCATATGGGGGGCAGGCGCAATATGCGCAGCCCATGCTGCCCGGTCCTGCTCCCGAAATGCCCGGGCCGCGCCAATTTAAAGTGGTGGGCGAAGAAGAGGAATTTGTAGAGTCGTGGTGATGTGGCAGCCTGGAAATTCTAACTGCACCCTTTAGGAAAAGGTTATCGAGCTGACGATTTCGCGCCATTGGGTTTGCGCAGCGTGATCGGCGGCAGCCGCAAAAGTGACAATAATGAAGTTGGCGCCATCGCTGCCGATGAAAACCACCTGCTGCGTGAAAATGCTCTTTGCCGAACTTCCCAGCAGTGCGCCGGATGTGGTGTAGCTGAGCAGGCCGGCGGGCAGCCCATCGGCGCGCAGCGTGCGCTCTATGCGTGTCTCGACATTCCCAACTGCGCTCAATTCGGCGGCCAGCGCCGCCAAATAGCCCTCAAGCCCAAGACCATTGCGTGCGGCAATAGCAATGGTCAGCGTGGCGTTTGCCGCTGGCGTTTGCGCGTCATAGGCCATAAGGTCCAGCGCCGGCAGCAATGTTTGTGGCTCGCTAGTCGTCTGGCTGGCCGTCAAGCGCTGCCCATATTCGGCAGGGGTGATGATGACCCACCCAGGCGGGAGGAGCAGGGCGTATGGCGCGCGACTGCCGGTAAACTGAGTGGCGGTTGTGGGAATTTCGACGGTGGCGCGCGCCGCTGCCGTGGGCGTCTGCACCACGTCTGTCGGCGGAACGACTGTGGGCGTCACGGTTTCGCTTGGCGACTGGC
Source organism: Caldilineaceae bacterium (assembly GCA_020634755.1). Taxonomy (GTDB): domain Bacteria; phylum Chloroflexota; class Anaerolineae; order Caldilineales; family Caldilineaceae; genus JACKBC01. Next base: position 143,631 of record JACKBC010000001.1, read on the forward strand.
CCGCCTGTTGCCAGGCATATAGGCTCAAACCAACAATCAGCAGCATTACGGTGGCCAGCGCGCTGGCCACCATGCGTGGAATTTGCGTCAACGTATGTCTCCTGTGCAAACCAAACCGCGGGCACGGTGGCATCACCTACCCGCTTCTATTCGCAGTACATGCAACGGCGTTTAATAAGATGGGCGGTGGTCCCGATGGAAACCAGCCCTATCCTTGCGCGCTGCAATCTACTGATGATGGTATGGGCACAGGAGGGTTGAGGGCAGCTACACTTGGCTAGATGGGCACAGGTGATTGATGGTACATTCGGCGCAGTTGGGTTTGCGCGCATTACACACCCGCCGACCGTGGAAAATCAGCAAGTGAGACAAATCGACCCATTCGGATTGCGGCGTCAGCTTCATGAGATCCTTCTCGATTTTGATCGGATCGCTCTCTTTGGTCAGCGCCAGCTTATTGGAAAGTCGTTTGACGTGCGTGTCCACCACCACGCCATCGGCAATGCCAAACCAGGTGCCGAGCACCACGTTGGCCGTTTTGCGCGCCACCCCTTTCAGCGTGAGCAGTTCGTCCATGGTTTGGGGCACTTCTCCGCCATACTCAGTTACAATGCGGCGACACGCTTCCTGAATGTTGCTGGCCTTATTGCGATAAAATCCGGTCGAGCGCACCATCTCTTCCAGCTCGGTAATATCGGCATTGGCAAAGGCCTCGGCGCTGGGATATTTCTCAAAAAGCGCCGGCGTCACCATATTGACGCGGGCATCGGTGCATTGCGCCGATAAAATGGTGGCCACCAGCAGCTCCAGCGCATTGCGATGGTTTAGCTCGCACTTTACGTCGGGATATGCTTCATGCAGCCGTTCCAAAATTTCGGGCATGCGTTTGGACGCTGCCGGCAGTCTCTTTTTGGTTGCTTTCTTTGCCATAGTTTCACTCTTTTGACTCACCGCAGCTATCGCCAACCTTGGACAAGCTCAGGCTACGACTGCATAGTTACGCTTGCATGACGTATTCCCAGCCTTCGCGCCAGGCAAAGTCGGCCGTCATCAATTTCTCTAGCGTCTGGCCATGCAAATAGTGATCCAGCCCCCAACGCGTGGCCACATGCCCAATCACCAGCACGCGTCCGCCATCCCAGCGCAGCGGTAAATCCTGTAGAAAACGGCTAACGCGATAGACCGCCTGTTGCCAGCTTTCGCCGTTGGGATACGGCTGGTCCAGATAGCGGGCGCGATCCACGTGCAGTTCACTGGCCAACATGCCGTTGCCATCGCCATAGTCGCATTCGCGCAGCCGCCAATCCTGCAAAATGGGAATATCCGTTTCCCCAAAGGCAATGCGCGCCGTCTCCGCGGCCCGCTCCAGATCCGACGTGAAGACGGCTTGAATGCCGTCATTACGCCGCCGTTCACCCAGTTCGGCCGCCAAGACGCGCCCCTTAGCCGAAAGCCGACTGTGGCGCCAACCGGACGCCCGACCTGCTTCGTTATCTTCGCTCCAAGAGTGGGTTTCAAAAATGATTTGTATAGGCATAAGGAAAGAATCTGTGGCGTGTTGCGTGAACCGATTTTGCGGCTGGTTTCGCTGCTAGCTACTCACTGTCATTCAGGTAAGGCCGCTTCAAGTGCGTCGCAGGGCGTGCCAATCGAATGCGAAGGCCAAAATGGCTGACACGGTGCGACGCACTTTTTGCTAACTTAATAACATTGGCTAGCTATTGAACCGATACACGCAATGCGCAGCGCGCAATACTCTCTAAGACAACGGCATCTCTGGTATCGCTTTCAATCGATAGTCCGAATCGTCAATGCGCTGCCACGGATAGTGAACGAAATCTTCGGTCTCTTCGGCATAGTAATCAGGTGTATCTTCTTCAAAAAGACTGCTATCCTTTTTCCAATGCAGCACGGCCAGCTCGGGAATGCCACCCGCCGCTTCCACGCGCCCTTTTACGGCCATAATTGTGCGGCCGCGAAACCAGAGATTGTCCACAATCAATATCTTGCGTTCCTCCAAAACAGCATCCGGCGGAAACTGCAAGAAGCGCGGCCAACTCAATTTGGTGCGACGGCTGGGGTCTTCCGGCATGAGCACAGCCGCCGTCAGCACATCTTTCATTTCCAGCGCCTCGGCGATCATACCGCCAGGGATAATGCCGCCGCGCGTAATGACCAGAATCGCATCGTAGGGCGGGCGCAATTGAAAGATCAGTTTGCTAATTAATTCTTCAGTATCGTGCCAGCTAAGATAAATATTTTTCATGAAGTGGTCCTTGATTTTATGGCTGCATGGGGGTTCGCCCCAACGCGCTGGTCAATTGGGCCGCAGCGCGTCCGATTTGGATGGCGCTATGTTGCAGCCCGGGAACAGGAAAGGCATTGGCGCCTGGGATCAGATTCACAGCTTCTTCTAGAATTGAGTTGTGACGATTGTCGGCCCAATGTACATATTCGGGCAAGGCATAGCGGATCATATACGCACCGGGTTCTAGATTCCACATGCGATATTGGCCGGCCCGGTCAGTGGTCGCTTGGCCAACCATGTTGCCCGCTTCATCCCACAGCTGTACGTCCACGCCGGCAAACTTGATGTCGCCGCTGACCCAACTTGCACCGCCGGGCCGGACGCGCAGCACCACGGGATCGTGATCGCTAGAATGATGGACGCTATTGGCGTCGGTCTGCTCTGGATACGGATAGTCCGCATTGATGTGGACGGGATCGATCTGTGCAACGTGCGCCAACATGGCTGGTGAAACCAAAATGTGATCCAGCACCTGGCTGGCGCCATTGAAATTGTACGTGTATCGATCTGTCCTTGGCAAAAAGTCATAGGTGTGGACCAGCGCCGGATGCGTCTCCTGCTGCAAAATGGCTACCGGTTCACTGCTATAGTAATCATTGAGATCGCCTAGCACCACAAGATGAGCCGCGGGATCTCTGTTTAACCGCTCCTGCACCAGCCCGGCCACGTGGCGCGCCTGCGCCATGCGCCGCACCAGGTTAACGCTTTCATCACCGCCCTTGCTCTTCCAATGGTTGGTTATGACGGTCAATGAATATGGCTCGCCCCACTCGCCGTGAATGGTCACATCCAGCACCAGGGGCGGGCGATTAAAGAGCGCAAATTGACCATTGGGGCAAGTGTCTGGTGCGGCGGGTACTTCATAATCTTTACCTGAACAAGCTTGGCGCTGCTGGGCATCCACGATTTGCGCCCGGTCGCTGCGCACCAAAAAGGTGTTGGTCAGCGGGAATTCCAGATTGGCCGTCATGGGGCCGGGAATGGAGACTGCCCGATAGGCTAGCGCAAACTCATTGCGCAACAGATCGGCCAGCTCTTGGGCCACGGCTGGCGTACCGATCTCCTGCAGGCCGATAATGGTGCAGCCGTTGAGCTGCGTGGCAATGGCCAACGCCCGTTTGTGCAGCTGCGCTTCATATTCGGCGCGTTCCACATATTGCGCCGTGCCCCGTCCCATGCCCAGCCCGTTAAATGTGCAGATGGTAAATTCATTTGCGGCAGCCGGCGCCGCCGGTGGATCGGACAGCTGGTCTGCATCAAGGACGCTGCCCGCATAAATAAAGCGCGGCGTCGCCAGCGGCAGAAGCTGATATTTGCCAAAATTGTAGTCCACAACCGCGAGAATCTGTTCCCCCTGCGCTGGCTCCACGCGAATCCGATCGCCCCAGCGTACGTTGGGAAATTGTGCACCCAGGCTGCTGCTCCAGAACATGAGCGCGGTCGTATTTTCGGCTTGCCATTGGAAGATGCGCTGTCCCTCAATGTACGGAAAGAGCTTTTCATCGATGAGGCTGATTTCGGCTTCGTTGCCGTCAAAACGCTTGGTCGGCCCTTGCACTACACCGGTAAATGGCGGCAGCGCCACCACCATACCCTCGACGCGCTCATAAGCGAGCGCCGGATCTAGCGCTAGCTGGGGAAGTGGTACTGGCTCCGGTTGCACCTGGCCCGTGCCGCAAAAGTTGCCCGGCTGCAGCGAGCGCGCTGAAAGTTCGGAAAGCTCGGTCTTTTCATAGAATTCCTGGACGTACACATCTTGCAGCAGCAAACAGTCGCCCATGTGCAGTGCCGGCCGGGTGCGTGTATATACAAAAATGCCATCGCTGGTCTGTGGGTTGTCGTCCCCCGTGGGGTCCTGCAAATAGAAGCCGGTGGCCGTCACCCCCGTCACCAGCCCCATGGTGTTGAGACGTTGTTTGGCAAAGGATGTGGCCATTCCCGCGCCCTGGATTTCATATATGTGTACCACGTCGGGCAAAGCGTTTTGAGGCGCGGGCGAAGAGAAAGATACGTTGGGTGTTGCGAACAAGATGAGGCAGACCAGAGCCAGCGTGAGCGATAGACGGTGGAACAATGTGCGAGGGTAAATAATCTGCAATTTATCTGAAATGTATGGCCACAAACAAACAGTTACGTTGCGATGCATCGGCAATGTCTTCCCCAGGTTTACGCTTCGAGATCGTCGTACATCTCCAACACCGGTTCATAGCGGCAACGGCAGCCACGGGTGGAGATGCAGTCGCGATGCGGCAGTTCTGGCGCACGCGCCACCAGGAATTGCTGCCCCAGCACGGCGCGGCAAACATCGCACGTGTGTTCATCATTGGGCCCGGTGATTTCCAGCCGCCGTACGTGGTCTCCCCCTTTGCAGCGTTGCCACGTCTCTTGGTTATCCACATAGAGCGCCAGCCCATAGGCTCGCCAGTAAACCGCCTCGGCAATGGGCATATGCGGCGAAGCCAGTTCAGCCTGCACAGCGAACGGGATCTCTGCCGGGGGCAGCTGCCAATATGCGCCCCACATATGCTGTTCAGCGGCATACAGCTTGAGCCAGGCAACCGTTTCGGCGCTCAGCCCATCTAGCAACCAGTGTTGTAAAAAGAGGATGCGGCGAGTCAAGGCGCTGTGGCTCATTTGTGGCTCTGGGCCGGTCCAGTCAGCTTGGCCCAAGGGCTGCTGCGCTTCATATTGGCGGCGAATCTCCAACGCCTGGCTGGTGTCTTTGGCCTCCAATGCCGCTCGCACCTTGGGCATGACGTCTGCTTTTTCACGCGCCAGCCGCTGGGCATATTGAGCCACAAATGGCAGGGCAATTTCCGTTGTTTGATGCGCCGCGCCCGTGGCTGTTAGCCACCCCTGTTTCTGCATAAGCTCCAGCGTTTCCGCATAGGGCCGCGGCAACACGCGCCCCCAGCGCAGCTGCCGCGTCTCATCATGTACGGGGCGCGCGTCTTGAAATTCCGCAAGGAGCGCGATCTGGGCATATTCTCCCTTATTTGCCGAATTGGCCAGCGCTACACCATCCAACTTTTTGGCGCCAAACAAATTTTTCAGAAAACTCATACGACTGCTTTCCCTGCATTTTCAGTACACGGCAACGGTGTTGGCGAGATAGGCGTCAGTCCCGTTTGTTAAATCCGGCTCGATCTCTTGCGATGGCGATCGACTGATTTCCGATTGCCAACAGCGGTTCATGGTCTACTAAGGCGTAGATTCGCCTTATTCCGCCAACACCCACTCGGCCATGTTTTGCACCAATTGTTCACCCACCTCGTTGGGCAGCCAGGTGATGGCCATACCCAGCACAATCAGCCGAGCGCCGGTGGCCTGAGCGGTTTCATCATCCACCAGCGCAAAGAGCAAGATGGCGTCGGCGGGGGTGCTATTGGGACCGCGGCGCAGAACGACGGCCACGTTGTTATTCTCTTCGGGGTCAATCTCCAGCGGTCGCACAGGTGGCGACTCACTTTCCAGCGTTATGGCGTCGGCGGGCAAACCGGCCCCCAGCGGTCCAGAGTCAGCTGGCGCCATCACGTCGGCAATGGGTTCAGGATCGCCGCGGCCTTCCCCAAAGAAGGGTGTGCGGCTGCTGATGGTCAGCTGGCCTCCCTCGTTGATAAAGCCAAAAATGGGATCCAAATCTTCGACAGTGGGGCCGCCGGATTCATAGCCGCCGCTGCTCCAGACGACCCAGCGATAGCCATTCAAGTCGCTGGCTTTGGGCAAGCCTTTGTCGCTAATGCTCCACAAGTCCGGCTCGTAGCCTTGGCTGCCCAGCGCGCGCAGATAGAAATCAGCTTCGCTATCTTCCCCCTCGGCCGCGTTGTCATTGTCATCAATGATCAAAATATCCCGACTGTCGGCGCTATCCCCGGCTGTGGCGGACGCAGTGGGGGTGGGTGTAGATTCGCCGGGGGCTTCATCGGTAGCTTCGTCTGCAGGCGTGGGGGTTTTATCTTTGGACTCCGGCGTCTTGGTGGCCTCTCGCGTGGGCGTGGCGCGCAGGCGTTGATAGGGACAGATGGCCAATCCCTCTTCCTGAACACAGGCGGAAAAATCATGTTCCAGCAGGCGCGTTACGCCGGCGTTAATGCTCGCCGTATCGGCAGAAAGGACGACCACCAAGCGTCGATTCTCTTTGGTGGTGGTTTGCAGAATCAGCACGGTTTCATCGGCCAACAGCCGCAGCCCCGCCTTGTTTTCCAAATAGAAAGTGCGCTCTGGCGTGGGCGTAGCGGTTGGCGTGGGTGTTTCAGTAGCCGTGGCCGTAGCCGAGCTGGTGGGCGTGGCCGTCTCCGTAGCCGTTGGCGTCACCGTGGCCGTTGGCATGGGCGTGAAAGTCGGCGTTGATGTAAACGTGGGCACAGTGGGCGCCGGCGTATCGGTCGATTTCGTCGCCGTAATCACTGCCGTTGGCGAAAGCGTACTCGTTACCGTCTGGGTGGCAAACAGCTCGGATGTTTCTGCCGATGTCTCCTCTGTGGACTGTGTCTCTTCCTCACTATTTTCGCTCTCTGGCAAGGGCTCGGTCGGCATGGGTGTGGCCGTGGCAACCATTGTGGGCATGGCGGTTGGCGGTTGGCTGGGCGTGGCCGTCGACGTGGCCGTACCGGTGGGGCTGGCGGTGGCCGTGGGGGTATCAGTGGGCGCGGGCGTAGGCGTGCGCTCCACTTCCACCAGGGTAAACCCTGCTTGCACCAGAAAATCGGTCTTTTCAGCCGTGGTTTTAAAATCACCCAAATATATCAAATCTACGCCGGTGGGCAGGGGAACTGGCGTGGCCGTGGCGGGCGTACCCGTCGCGCTGGCCCCGGTGGCACTGGCGGTGGCGGCGCTGGTGGGCAGCCCCCAAATGGTGGCGCTAATTGGACCGGTATCGGTCAGCGGCGCGGTTTGGGCTAAAGCCAGCTCACGACCGCTGTCTACCAGACGCTGCTGAAGGCGAGCGCTCTGTAACAGCGTTGCGGCGTTGGCGGCGCTGGCGCTGCCATAGACCAATGCCACTTCCTTGCCCAAGTAGTTGGGGAAATCAACCAGCGTCTCTTCACGAGCGCCGCCGGCCAGGAAATCGGCCACAAAATGGACCAGTGCACGGTTATTGTGCCGGTCCACAAAGGGTTCGCTTAACACATCCAGATCGCTCATGGCCAGCACGCGATCATAGGTGGCGTTGGATTCGAGACCGGCCAGCGCCACGGTCACAAATTCGTGCAGGCCGCTGCGCGTGCTGCTCAGCGCGCTGTCAACGCTGGTGAGCTGAGGGCTCAGCGCGCCGCTAATGCTGCGGGCGCCATAGAACGCAATGGCGTTATCTGCCGACGCGTCATCACCTTTAGCCGCCTCTTTGTCCAAATCTTGACCCAAGCCTTGATCCAAAGCATCTTGAAATCCACTGTCTTGGTTCGCTTGTTGGAAAACGTAGGTGTGATTGCCGTCGTTGCGTTGCGTGTCGTAGATATAATCATCGTTGAAGACCACCCCAAATGGCTCGGCCACGTGATTGATATCGCGCGCCACATCGCCCACAATGCTGGGGTCGCTAATCAGCAGCAGGCGACCGCCATCGGCCACAAAGCGGGTAAGTAGCTCAATTTCCTGCGGCGACCAGAGAAAGAAAGGGCCGGCAATGATGATGCCGCTGGCGTCGTTGAGCTGGGCCGCCAGCTGGTTAGACTGGTCTGGAAAATCGAGAAAGTTTTGAATTTGCAGCGGGTCAATGCCATTGGGCAGCCAGAAGCGCAGACCAATACCGCGGCGCGCCAGATCATCGGCCAGCGGCTGGAATTTGGCTCGATCCACGCGGTTGAAGTGGGCCAGGTCCACCACAATGGGACCGCGGCGCAGCAGGTCATCGGCCAGGGCCACGGGCTGGGCCAGCGTTTCGGCCGTCCAGGTGGGTTCGGGGGTGGCGGCGCCGTCGAAGGCGGGCACATCCGGCGCCGTATAGGCTAGGTCAAGAGGCGCTTCGCTGGGCGCAAAATAGGTGCGCACCAAAATGGGCGCGATCAGCAGCAGCAGCCCGCTGAGCAAAAAGAGGACGCGGCGCGTTATTTTTTCATTCATTGCAGCGCATCTCCCGCTGGCAAAATGTTCTTGAGAAAGGCGGGCGGTGCAGCCTGGTTTTGCGTTGCGCTGCTGACCGGGTTCATATCGGCGTTACGCAGGGAAAGCAGATGCGCCTCCACTTGGGAGGCCGACAGGCTATGGGCCAGCGGAATGCGGCTATCGAGCAAGAAAACGGTTTCGGGCGGCGCTTGTTGCGCCAGCGCCGCGGCCTGTGCGGCAAAACTAACGCCGATGGGTTGCGGCGGCTCAACGCCTTCATGTTCGGCCAGGTCCACCACATCGTAATCGGTAATGCCGGCCAGCTCGGCGGCGCCCAGAATGGCGTCGCTGCGCCCGCCCGCCAGATCGGCCAGCCCTACGGCCACCGCTTCGCTGCCCAAATAGAGGCGCGCCTCGCCTACTTCTTCAGGCGGAATGTTGAGCGGGTTGACGGCAGCGTTCTGACGCTGCTGCACTACGTTGCCCAGGAACGAATCGCGCACCAGCTCAAGCTGGCGAATGCTGTCGAACCGGCTGCCGCCACTGAGCTTGTACGGACCGGTGCTCAGCTCGTCGGGAAAGAGAACCGGATCTTCGGGCTGCATGCTGCGGGCGCCCACATTGCCCAGGTTGGCGCTGGGTGGGGCGTAAATTCGGTTGCCGGCCACCGCCATATAGTAACCACCAGAGGCCGCCAGCCCGTCCACGTAGACCACCAGCGGCTTTTCATCGCGTAGCCGCAGCATGGAATAGTAGATGCTTTCGCTGCTGGTCGAATAGCCGCCGGGGCTGAGGATTTCCATAACAACGCCAGCCACGCTGTCATCTTTGCGGGCGACGTCCAGCACGTTGATCAGATAGTCGGCACTATCAAAGTCGATGACGCCGGCAAAGCGCAGCACGCCAATGACCGGTTTGGGGGCCGTTTGCTCGCTGAGCGCCAGCCCGCCAATCAAACAGAGAACTAGAAATAGAATACCGAGGAGAATCTCCCACCAATTTGTGCGCATATAAAGAGTACCTATAAGGCGGCTAAGCCGCTCAATTTTCGTTTGGCTGGATTATACCACAGGTTTAGCCAACGCAAGCGATTTGGGGCATATGAGTAGGGCCATTGCGAACTTCGTAATCGCAACGGATAAATCCGGCAGCTCACAATGGAAAGCCGCCACCGCGGCTAAATGGCAAGCGGTTGAGAGCGCTTTGCCGTGTCAGCCGCAGGTTTTAACCCTGCTTTTTTTAGGTTCGCGCTGGCCCTAGGCGCATGAGACGGTTATCCTGCCTGTCATGGCCAAACGCAGGCGGGGCTTGTTGATGATTACACATTTGTGTATGTTTGTGTATGCGGTTACGACTCAATGGCGCCCAATGCCTTCAATGTGGCGCGTTGTGCGCTGGTTAGCCCGGTGGCGTTGGTGATGTTCATCTTTTCGTAGGGTCGCTCGACGCGCAATAGCTTGATCTGCTGGCCGCTTTCTACATGCCAAATGCGGATGGTTTCGTCGTGGCTGCCGCTGATGAGCAAGGTATTGTCGGCGCCGAAAACCAGGCTAGAAACGGTTCGGCTGTGGCCAATAAGCGTGCGCATTGGTTCACCAGTTGTGGCATCCAGCAGGTGAATCGCCCCACTGCCTGCATTAGTACCTCCATCATTACCTCCATCATTACTTTCACCTATGGCCAGCCAGCGACCGTTTGCGCTGCACGCCAGCGCCGTAATCGCTTGTTGGGTGGGACGCAGCGTGGTTTGCCGCGCGCCGGTGGCGCTATTCCAAACGCACATGGCGCCCGCTGCGTCGGCGCTAAAAAGCGTATTGCCTGTCGCGCCAAACGCCACGCCATGGACTGAAGCTGAATGGCCAAGCAAAAGGTGGCGCTCTTGATGGGCAGCCGTATCCCACAGCCGCACCGTTCCATCTTCGCTGGCGCTGGCCAAGAGGGCGCCGCTGGGATTAAACGCAACGGCCCACACGCCGCGCGTGTGTCCCGTGAACCGATGCAGAATCTGCCAGGTGCGCGCATCCCACAGCGTGATAACCCCATCGGCAGCCCCGGCGGCCAACCGCGTGCCGTCGGGGCTGTAGGCCACGCTCCACACCCAGCGCGCGGGGCCCTCCAGCGTGCGCAGCAGTTGGCCCGTGGCCGCGTCCCAAATGCATACGGTGCGGTCGTAGCTGCCGCTGGCCAGAAATTCGCCATTGGGGCTAAAGGCCAGGGCCTGCACCCAACGGCGATGACCGCGGCCCGTGTGGCGCAGTTGGCCGGTTGCGGCATCCCAAATGCGCACGGTCTGGTCCGCGCCGCCGCTGGCCAGCGTACTGCCGTCGGGGCTTACTGCTACTGTGCGTACTTCTTGCGTGTAGCCGTGCAGCGTGTTGAGCACTTGGCCGCTGGGCAAATGCCAAATGCGGATGGTCTGGTCATAGCTGCCGCTGATGAGGGTCTGACCGTCACGGCTCACGGCCAGCGCGCGCACGGCTTGGCTGTGTTTGTGCAGCAAGTGGCGCAATTGTCCGCTGCGGGCATCCCACAAGCGAATGGTTTCGTCATAGCTGCCGCTGACAATCAGCGCGCCGTCCGGCGTAAAACGGACCGTTGAGATGCGCCGGGTATGGCCGTGTAATGCCTGGACCATTCGCCCCATTTGCACGTCCCACACGCGCACAGCGCCATCGTGACCACCGCTGGCAATGAGCGCGCCGTCGGGGCTAAAGGCCAGCGTCACGATTTCAACGTTCTCCCTTTCGCCGGCGCCGCCCACAATGGGCGCGGTCAGGGTTTTTATGCTTTCCGCCGTTTGGGTATGCCAGATTTGGATGGCGCCGTCGACGCCCGTGGCCGCCAGCAACGCGCCCGCCGCGTCTACCGCCACAGCAAAGACTGCCGCCGAATGGTGAAATATGCGCCGGCATTGACCGCTGACCAGATCCCACTGGCGAATGGCGCCATCTTCGCTGCCGCTAAAGAGCGTAACGCCATCTGCCCCCACGTCGGGGGCAAACGCTATGGACCAGATCCAGTTGGTGTGACCTTCCAATATTTGGCGATAGTGAAGCGTTTCTAAATCCCAGATGCGGATGGTCTGGTCGGCGCCGGCGCTAGCCAGCGTACGCCCATCGGGGCTAAAAGTGACGGCCCAAACCAGATCTGTGTGCCCTTGAAAAATGGCAAAAAGTTGACCGTTGGACACCTTCCATACATGTATTTCGCTTTCGGTAGCGACGGCCATTAGGGCGCCATCCGGGCTGAGCGCCACCGAGTTGATGCCCACAAACGCATCGGTAAATACCGAGCGGACCAGGTCTGCGCCCTGGAAATTGACGTTTGGTAGCGCCGCGTTGCGCAAATACGCTTCCCATACGGCCAGGCCGGAAAAGTCGTAGCCACGTACGGATAACTCCAGATGCAGCAGCAGGTTGAGCAGATTGCCGCCGCTATAGCCACTGGCCACATGGGAACGATGGCGCAACCCATCCAGCAGCTGCTGAAAATGAGCGTGTAGCTCTGCATCTGACAGTTGGCGGCGTAGGTTTTCGCCAATGGGCTGCAAGAGCAGGCGAGTCTGACTGTTGCGCACATACTCCTTGGTTTGGGCCAAAATTAGGGCGTGGCTGTGCAGAATGGAGCCCGGGTGGCCCAGAAATTCATGGCATACTTGGGCGATCAGACGGGCGGCGCTATATTCGAGCATGACGTTTTGCAGCGTAAAGCCGCGGTTAGACTGATCGATGAGTGAGCGGCGGCGCAGCGATTGCAAGGCTTCCACCAGCTCACCGATGGGGGGCGGCTGCACCATGAGCTGCTGCAAAGCGGCCAGCGTGGTGGGTTCCAGCGTGATGGTGAGCCAGAAGATAATGTCGCGTTCGAGCGTGGTGAGGCGGGCAAATTGCTGATCAAGCACTCGGCGCACCTCGCCCACCACGGCCACATCCGCGTTGAGAAAGAGCTCAATATCGCCCACAAAGGTTTCTTGAATCGTTTCGGCGGCAAATTTGAGCGCCAGCGGGTTGCCCGAATAGCGCTGGTTTAGCATGGCCCACACGTTATCGGGGCCGGTTAGCCCTTTGTCGGCCAAAATGCGGCGCGTCTCTTCGGCGCCCAGCCCGGGTAAACGCAGTGATTGCACCGTGTTGGATTGCCCCTGAAACAGACTGACAATAGCCGGATTCTCACGGCTGGTCATGAGCAAGCAGCTCTGGTGATGTGTTTCGCCCACGGTGCGCAGAAGATATTCATAGGCCTCATAGCCGGCGCGGAAGTGGCCCGCGTCGGCGCCCTCGCTGAGCAACGTTTCCCAATTATCCAGCACCAGCAGGCAGCGGTGTGCACGCAACCCCTCTAGCAGCAGCGCACACTTTTGATCCAGCGTGACGTTGGCCAAATCAAGAGGTTCGTCATGCACCAGGTCAATTAAACCGTCGAGGAGTTCATGCAGAAGGGGCGCGTTGCGCAATGTGCGCCAAATGAGCCGCTCGAACTGTTCTTGCATTTGCTGCGCCGCACGCGTTACCAATGCGGTCTTGCCAATGCCGCCCATGCCCAATATGCTCACAAGGCGACAGCGCTTGTTGATCACCCAATCTGTCAGCGTGTTGAGTTCTGGCTGGCGACCGTAGAAGATAGATACATCCGGCGCGGCATCCCAATCGGCCTGGGCATGCGGCGGCAAAGCCGGCACTGGTGGTGAGGTCGACCGCGTGGCCATGGGATTGCTCAGATAGGCCGTACCCACGGCAGTCAATTCGTCCCAGCTTTGGAAGGGTTTTTCGCCTGGGTAACACCAACGTACGGCCTGGTTGACTTCGGCCAGCAGCGTTTGACGAGCGCGCGCCAACTCAGCACCTCCGATATCATGCTGGGCCACGGCATGATTTTGTGCGATGAGCAGGTGGGCCAGGTGCGCTACGTAGCCGAGTTGGGGTGTTAACCGGCTATTTTCATAGCGCGAAATGGTGGAGTGCGTCAGATTGAAATAGCGGGCCGCTTTTACTTGGGATGGGAAAACCCAGCTGCGCAAATCGGCCACAAAGACAGCCAAGCTGTCGCCAAAACGCGGAACCGGGGTCGGTTCGGACAACGGGTGTCTCCTACGTGTATCTGGAATGGAATTCGACTCTATCTCTTGCGATTGCGATCTACTTCTTATAATAGCACTTTGCCCAGTGTAGGTAAAGAGTTTTGCTTTCTGGGGTGCATTTGGATTTAGAGGCGAACATAGGACGGCAGGATAGAATCCTCGGCTAAAATCGAGAAGCCGCCACCGCGGCTGGGGCTAAATCGCGGCGGCGATTTAGCCAATGTTAGGCGCCCATTTCTAAAGGTTGCCCCCAACGTAAAACGCTCCCGCTGTGCGCACCGCACGGGGCCGGACGCACGACGCACAAGCAGTAGATCGCAACGGCACAAGACTGGGCTGGATGCCTGAAGCGAGCATGATGCCTGAAGCGCCAACACCGTTGCGGTGTGCGGACAATTGCCACGCACAGATGACGCACAGGGTGCTAATATGAGTACGATTTTCGTGCCATTCTTCCCCCGGCCCCGCGTCGCAGAGCCCATGGCTTGCGGCGCAGTCGCCTCGCGCACTTCTTGCCACGCCAGAGCGCTTTGCGTAAAAATCGCTTAGTCCGTAATGTTCCTGCTCTGGTAATTCATTGATATTGTATAAGTTGTGAATCAAGCAGAGGCGCGCACAGTGGGGAGCGCTCACCAATAAAGGTCCCCCGTATGTACTCAAAACATGAACAAAAAGAGGTAGAAGCTTTACCTATAGCTGGGCATCGCAGTCAAGCCAAAATAGCGGCGCATCGACGCACCGATCAAGAATGGGTTGATGATCTGTCCGGTCGTAATGGCGTGCAGCATCAAGAAGCGGCGCATCAAGATCTGGCCAATTATCTTTTCCGCGTGGCCATCAGCTATTTAGATTTGCGCCAGGAGAGCGTATCGATTCTATATGCGCTTGCAGATTGGGAATTGGCGGAACTGGCCCAGGATTTTGTGCAAGAGACGTTGGGCAAGCTGGTTAGAGATAAACATGCGCTGCTGGCTAAATATAGTGGAACGGGTCGCTTTACCTCATGGATGGCGCAGGTGATTCGCAACGAGATTGCCGGCGAATTGCGTCGCGCCGCCTGGCAGAAGCGTTACGCCCATGATCCAGCCGAGCTGTTGGCCTATGTAGTCAGCGTGGATGACGGCCCAGAGCAAAGGGCGGCAGCCGCACAGATTGGGGAAGTGCTGCATAGCTGCCTGCAAAAATTGCCCGAAAACTATCGCATTGCCGTCTGGGATCGCCTGGTTGAGGGCGATTCTGCCGAAGAGGTGGGCAATCGATTGGGCGTTAGCGCCAATGCCGTCAATCTGCTGGTCTTCCGCGGCAAAAAGAAGCTGCGCGCATACTTAGAGGAGGCCGGTCTGGATGCTGAAATATTGAGCGTTTTTGCCAGCGCATCGGTTACGGCCTCTTCTGCGCTATTCGACGTACAGATGTTATGCTGAGCCAGCAAACTGTTCTGTTAGATACTTATACTCAGCTCTGAATGAGAATCGAAGTTTCGTTGCTCCTGTTGAGCCTGTTGAAAACTCCGGTTCTCATCTCAACCGCAGTATAGCGCTTTACGTTACCGCCAATTCAAGGTAGACTAGAGGCATTGCAAACAGAGCACGACTTACGCAGCGCTAGTGGATCGCCAGGAGAGCATAACATAGCTGACCGGGCAATTTCCCTCTACGCTTACGTAAATTTAAATAGTTGGCGCAGTTAAGGAGAAACTCCCCCATGTCAAACGGATTTGTGCCCTATATTCCCACAATTGATGAAGATGTGCGGACGCATTTGGAATTCATTTCCACCTGCCGCATTCCGGAATGCCCCGTGGCCAATAAGCATCCCTTTTATCCCACGCCCAATCAACCGCCGCACTTTGCCGGACAAACGCCGCTGGTGCCGGTGGTCCCAACTTGGCTGACGCAAAAGCGCATTATGGTGATCGGTGCTTACCCCAATTGTCGCTTTGCCACGGTTGGCGCCGAAACGTCTGTGCCGGTGGATGATATTACTGAACCATTTGACGTGGCGCGCTATTTCGATAACGTGGGTGTGCGGGATTATCCCACGGGAGACAGCTTGCAGCGGAACTATTTTGAACCGCTGGGGCTGGATCTGCGCAAGGATATCTGGCTGACCAATATGGTCAAGTGTTTTTTGATAGATACGCATCATGTGGAAGCGTATCAAAATCTGGGCTGGATCGATCCGCTCAATCCAACCGTAGAGGCCACGCGCGATGATTATTTGGCGGTGGCGGCGCCCTGTATGCAGCGCAACCTGCTGCAAGAAGTAGCGCTCTGCCAGCCTGAGCTAGTGATTGGTCTGGGTGAAGAAGTCTATCGCATGATGCACAGCAGCGCCGATTTTCAGCCGCACGGCGACATTACGTTTACCAATATTGCAGGCAAAGCGCTGCTGGCCAACCAGCAGATCGATCCGCTAGATACACGCCACCCCATCTTTATGGACAAAAACGTGATTCATCTCTATCATCCCACATCGCTGCTCTACCCTGGCAGTACCTTTTTGCGCAAAAAGCATTTTGAGGAGCATATTCCAGAGACAAAGCGCCTATTGCAGGAATTGCGGTTGATCTAACCTCAACGGCTGTTTATTTGAGAGCCGTCTATCACTTTCTACTGATGTGAACTTCTACTGATGTGAACTTCATTCCTTGAACAAAAGCAAGCGGTAGTCACCAATTAATTGGAACCCCAGCGCCCGATAGGCTTTCTGGGCGGCAATGTGATCTTGGCCCGTAAAGAGCACGGCTTTTTCGACGCCATCGGCGCGCGCGTCCAGCAGCGAGGCGGCCACGGCAGCGCGCGCATAACCGCGGCGGCGCAACGCTGGCGGTGTCCATACGCCGCCTACCTGCACGGCTTCGGCTATGCGGGCATTGAAGGAAGTGGATGCCACCAGGCGTTCATCAGCTTCCAGCACCCACGTTGTCCCTTCACGCAGAGAACGCTCCATGTCGGCGCGACAGCGTTGGCGCAGATCGGGCGTATCCGCCGCGCCCAGTGCTTCCACATTGTACGCCGTACGCCATTGGGCCAGCAGATCCAGATCGCGGGACTCCATGCGCCGGCCATGTACGGCGCCCGCGCGCAAGGGCTCCGGCGCAACGAGTTCACCCAGCGCCAGGCTGAAAAGCCCTTCGCTCTCATCCATTTGGACGCGATCTGTGGGCATACCCAAGCCCGCGCGGATGGCGGCTACCTGTTGGGCTGGGCCCACGACGCCACCCACCGCCCGTCCCGATGCTTTTACCGCGCGTTGCCACAGCGGTTCCAAAAGCTCTAGGGGCGCTTGGCAGAGGAGATTTCCATTCCAGAAGTGGGCCACCACGCCTATAATAGAGCCATTTTCAACTGCTGCGGCGTAGGCGCCGGTATAGCGTTGGCCGGTATCCACCAGGCCAGAGGCGCGCGAATTGTTGAGCAAAAAGATCGAGGAGTCGAGCCTTGGCAACAAAAACGCTTCCAGCGCGTTCTGGTCGCCTGGGGCTAAAATTTTGATGGTGGGCATGGGGAGCTTCCTTGGAAGACAACTTGGGTGCTTACGCAAGCCTACCGCAAGAGTCGTCTCGCCCCAGGCGCTGCGTAAGTCGGGAACTTTATACCTTATGCATGTAGATAGCGCAACGCTTTCTGCGGCGTGCTCAAATACTCAATGCCCGTCTCGGTGACCAGCACATCTTCTTCCAGGCTCATCATGCCGCGGTCTGCCACCACCACATGCAGCTCCAGCGTGAAAACGTTGCCCACTTCCACGGGCAGCTCGCATGTGCCTTTATATTTTTCCCAGCGTGGTCCCAATACGGTACCGCCATCGTGCGCCACGCGGCCCATCATGTGGCCAAAGGCGTGCATAAATTCAGGATAACCGTGGTCGACAATGAAATCGCGCGCCACTTCGTCGACCTGCCAACCGGGCATGCCGGCCTTCATGTGGGCGCCACCGGTCTGAATGGCGCCGGCCACCACATCAAAGGCCCGCTGCACTTCGGGCGGGGCACTCTCTTCACCGTCGTCCAGCACATACCACATGCGCTGTAGATCAGAGGCGTACCCATTCTGACGCACGCCCAGATCCATGTGCAGCAGGTGGCCTTTTTCCAGCGCCACATCGCCCGGGGCGGCGTGCCCAATGGACGAGTGGGGGCCACAGGTCACAATGGGGTTGAAAGGCTTGGGCCAAGAGTAGTCTAGCCCCAACTCGGCCATCCGCTGCTGGACAAAAGCGGCGATCTGGCGCTGAGTCATGCCGGGGCGGACAAACGCTTCGACTTCGTCAAAGAGCTGTTGGGTAGAGGCAATGGCGGTGCGGATGCGGGCGACTTCAGTGGGGCTTTTGCGGCCGCGTAACGCAAAATTGATCTGTTCGGCGGAGATTAACCGCTCGGCAAAAGGAGTGCCATTTAGGTGTTGGCACAGGAGTCGATACAGGCCGTGGCTCAAGCCATCGGCGGCCACATTGCTTTCGGAATAGTTGATGGCAATTGAGAGCGGCTGAAGGCGTTCCAGCTCGGTCACCAAATGCGCGCGGATGCCCTCGTGATAGCCGATGATTTGCGTATAAACATCCAGCTCGTACAGATTGGCGCTATCAAAATGACCCACAATGGCAATGCGCTCGCCGCTTTTGGTGAGCAAAAAGGCGGATTGCCAGGTCATATCGCTGCCGTAGATCAGCTCTAGCGCCGGGTCGGGCTGCATTGCTGTTTCGCGCACAAAGGTGAGCCATACATCAACATCTTGCTCGTTTAAGATTTCCGCCGCTTGCGTCAATTTTTCCTGAATGAGCTGGCGTTCTTCCATGTTGGGTAACTCCTTTTGGTGAGGGTATTTAGGCGCATGGGCCTCGGGTGGCTGAATAGGTCGATGGCGGCTTTGTTGAGGGCGTCTGGCCTCTCTTTTGCCAGGCGCTTTGCGGTCACTTAACTGAGCGGGTGAAGCGGTAGCGTTACGCAAAAGGTGGTGCCTTTATTGAGCACAGTGGACTCGACTATGACGGCGCCCTGTAGCGCGCTGACAATTTTGTGGACAACGCTCAGCCCTAGCCCCAAGCCGCTTTGGGTACTAATGTTGCCGGCGCGATAGAACATGGTAAAGATATGGGGCAGGTCGGTCTGCGGAATGCCGATGCCAAAATCTTTGACCCGAATATTGATAGACGTGGGCATATTGTCGGGTTCCATCTCATCAGGTTCAATAATGAGTTCGATGGGGCTATTTGTGGCCGAAAACTTAATGGCATTTGTGATGAGATTGAAGACCACTCGCTGTACCAAATCCAGATCCGTATGTAGGACGTGATTGCACGCTTTGCACTGTACAGTCACGCGTTCGAACCCTTGCAACTCTGTGGCCAAATTGTTTTGCAGATGTAAGCAGAAAGTTGCAAAGGGATATGCTGTATATATGGGTTGAATGCTGGTGGATGTGTTCACGGTGAGCACATCCTGTATCATGTCCTTCAGGTAAAAAATCTGATTGCTAATGCGCTCTCGGTAGGTGTCGAGTTCATTCTTGGTCAGTTTATCGAACCGTTTGTAGAGCAGGGCGGTGGTTAGATCAATAATGCTCAGCGGTGTGCGAAATTCATGTGACGCCGTGTTGATAATGCGCGTCTTCAACTCTTGCAGTTCAGATTCCCGCTCTAGTGCGTGTTCTAGCCTGTGCGATAGTTCTGTCTCGCGCTCCAAGGCGGCCTGCAAATCGATTGTACGCGCTTGTACTTGCCTTTCCAGATTGGCGGCTTCGCGTTGAGATAGCCCAGCTTTGTGAAGCGCCAGGTCAAGCTTATGCTCAAATTCTAGCGTGGCCAGGCGCACCTGGCTCTGTTGATTGAGCACAGATTCGCGAATTGCGTAAAACTGTTCATGGTGCACCAATGCGGTGTGAGAATCGCCCAGTGCTTTGTAGGCCTGGGCAATTAGCTGGTGCGCCTCATAATGACATAGTTTTTCGCTCTTCGCCATAGCCAGCTTGAGGCCCTTCTCTAGACATACAATAGCCTGCTCAGGCTGTTTTTCGGCCAAATGATAGCGTCCGTATTCGAGAAGCGCATTCATTTCTGAATAGGGATCGTGGTTTTGGCGCGCTTTGGCCAGGCCGATTGAGATCTGTTGTTTGGCGTTGGCCATGTCGCCTAATTGTAAATAGGCCGCACCTACATTCACGTGCAGCAAGTTGATAATTGCAATCCCGAGGAGGTCCTTACTCAAAGCCAGACCTTGCAGACCATATGCCAGAGCCTTCTCTGGTTGCCCCAAGATGGTATAGTTCCAACATAGATTATTTAGTTGGGTAATCTGTCTGAAATCATCACCCATTTCTTGGGCAATGCGCAAACTTTCATAATCACTGGCAATCGAACGTTCCACTTCGCCCGTGAATGAATAGATGAGCGCGCGTCCGGTGTAGGCTGACGCAACGCCACTTTGGTCATTGTTTTCACTAGCCTTTGTCTGCAGCTGTAAAAATGTGCGTAAGGCATCCACATAGTTACCCATGCGCGAATTGGCATAACCGGTCAGTCCATAGGCTAACCCTAGGTGCGGCGTGTATGGGATTGTTTCGCCCAGTTCGATGGCTTGTTTGCCGGCTGATACGGCCTGGGCAAAGTTTGCCAACTCTACATGGCAGCGGGCGCGAATCGCCAAGCAGCGCACTAGATGCTGCGGATCAATCTGATCCGCAGCTGACGCGTCTGCGGTTAGCGATTGTACCTCATTGACTAATGCCAATGCCTGTATTGGGTCCGACAGTTGTAGCGATTCGGCGCGATCAAGCTGCGGTAAATAGCTTTGTGCCGGAGTGACAGTAGACTGATCCATCAGAAATTATGCGTATGGATAACGGGTAAACGCGAGCACATTTGACGCCCCAAAATCGAGAGTGAGGCCATACGAACATGTTCAGGTGAGGTTGAATGGATAGAGAATATACACACTTGAGTTGAGTATAGTATGGCGAATGCCTTCTGTCAATGTGGAAAAATAACAACGTTGGGAATGAGGGCCAAACGTTTGCGCACATGCGCCAATGCCAGGGCTTAAATCCTCACTGACGAACCTGACTTCCCTACATTATCAGTACACCGCAACGGCATTGGCCATACAGGCGTCGGTCTCGATTGGTGAATCCGGCCCTATCTCCTGCTGGTGCGATCTACTGATTATCTATCGGACTTGCATGATGGCTCTGGGTAAATCATGGTAAAATACACAGACACTGTAAAAGCGGCAGACATAGGGAAAGCAGCAAGAATCATCGTGCGCAAGACACTTACTCTCATAGCCATTGGCGGGCTGCCGGGCTCGGGCAAAAGCAGCGTGGCCAGAATGGTTGCCCAGGAGCTGGAGGCGGTTCACCTCAATTCGGATCGCATCCGCCGTGCGCTCTTTGCCACGCGCGCGTATACGCCAGAAGAGAGCCGCGCCGTGTATCAGGCTCTTTACCAGCGGGCGGCAGATGCATTGGCGGCAGGTTCAGATGTGGTGCTGGACGCCACTTTTGCCAAAGCGGCGTACCGGCAGCCCATTTTTAATTTGGCGCGCGTAACTGGGACGCAACTATATTTTGTTTGGATCACGTGTGCGCCAGAAGTGACCGCAGCGCGCCTGACCGCACGCGTGGGCGATGTTTCAGAGGCGGATGTGAGCGTGTATCACCAATTGGCAGACCAATTTGAGCCCATTGTTGGTTCAGATATCCTGGACGGCTCAGACATCCAGGTTGGTTCATATATCCAGATTGATAATTCAGCTGGTTTCGCAGAACTCAAGCAGCAGGTAACAGACAAGCTGCTGGCTCGTATTCACTAGGCCGCTCAAAAGCTCCAGACTCACCATTTTGGGTGCAGATTGATAAACGCCTGTTAACCTCATCTTAATAAGCACATTAATAGGCTTGCGCTAAGATTACACCTGTGCCAGCCAGCGTTGACGCTGCCGACCGAGTGCGGTATACTTGCCTTGCAGTACGCAGTAGTCGCAACGGCCAGAGAAGAGGGTCGGATTCTTCAAACGAGACCGATGCCCAGAACGCCAACGCCGTTGCGTGTACTGTTACTAGAGTATAAGACGACAGTCTGAAATTAGAACTTCGAACATATTTATACCCTGTTGGAGAGAATTACGTGGACAGCACACTGGTTCGTAACAACGCCAACCAGGCCACTACGGGAAGTGGCGCACGCATTGGGTCATACTGGCTGTCTGGTCGGCGGGGCCGCCGCGTGCGCGAAGCGCTTCTGGCATATGTTTTTCTCTTTCCTGCCTTTCTCATTATTTCCATATTTGGCCTTTTCCCCTTGCTATTTGCCGCATACGAAAGCACGCTGCGCGGGCTGAACCGCATTGTCGGTCCATATGATGGTCTGGGCAACTACGTGCGCGCCATCGATAATTTAACGTATGTGCTGGCCTTTTGGGTGGCGGCGGCCTGTCTTTTCCTGGCCGTCCGCAGCGTAATGACGGGGTCCCAGACGGCGCGCGAAAAAGGGGAAACGTTCTGGTCATGGAGTTGGCCGGGCGTTTTCATTGGATTGGGCATTGGCGTGGCGGTGGCCTATATTTTTCGCCTGCTCCCGCTGATGCTGGATATTCCATCGCAGCTGCGCGGGGCCCAGAATACGGGCGTACGTTTTCGCCAGCTCATGTTTGAGGCTTGGTTAGATGGCGGTGTACAGCAGGCCTTTTGGGGATCGCTGGTGCTGCTCGTGGTGGGCATTGCGCTTTACTTAATAATAGAGCGAGCGGCTGGCCATACGCATCACGCCAATTACATGGGCCCTTTTATTGCCGCCACGGTCCTGCTGTTGGTGGCAGCGTCTCTGGGTTGGCTAACGTGGACTGAGATCCAAAAGGCGTATGCCGAAGCGCTGGAAGCGGGCGAGGGATTGGAAATCTGGTCCCAAATTGTGACGATTAGCGCCGGCTTTTTCCTGTTGCTGATTGCTTGGTGGTTGTGGGACGGCGCCGACGAGCAGCTTTCGGATTATGCGATGGTGGCTCGTTTGGGTGCGGCGGCCGTGCTGCTGGTGGGCGGCTGGGTGCTGATTGGCGAGCTGCCGCGCATTATTGCCCAGGGAGATAAAGAGTGGTGGGTCGGCTTGCAGGCCACGGTTTGGTATTCGGTGGGGACGGTGCCCACGCAGTTGGCCATTTCACTGCTGCTGGCCGCATTGCTGTTTCAAGATCTGCGCGGCAAAGGCTTTTTCCGCATTGTTTATTTTATCCCCTATGTGGCGCCTTTTGTGGGAACGGCAGCCATCTTTCGCATCCTCTTTTCCAACCGTCCCAATGCACCCATCAATAGTTTCATCGGCGCTTTTGGCGGCAGCTCATTGCAATGGCTAAATGAGCCTACCGGCCTCTTTCAGCTCCTTTTGGGCAACAGCGTGACTTTGCCCACCTGGGCAGCCGGTCCCAGTTTGGCGCTGGTGGTCATCATGATTTACGGTGTGTGGACCTACATTGGCTTCAATACCGTCGTTTTTATGGCTGGGTTGGGCTCGATTCCACGCACCGTGTATGAAGCGGCGGCGATTGATGGCGCCGGGCGCTGGGCGCAGTTTCGCCACGTCACGCTGCCGCTGCTTTCGCCCACCATCTACTTTTTAACGCTCTATTCTGTGATTGGCACCTTTAAGGCATTCAATCATATCTTTGTGCTGCGCACGGCGGCGGCGCTGGGCAGCACAGATACGGCCAGCGTGGTGATCTTTCAGGCATTTAAGCGCGATACGCGTTTTGGCTATGCATCGGCGCTGGCCATTTTGCTGCTGCTCATTATTCTGATTTTGACCTATGTAAACAACCGAATTGCAAGCAAACGGGTCTTCTATGGCTAGCATGACAACAACTCCAACTAAACCGACATCATTCAGCTTGAGCGTGGGCCGCGGTCTGGCCTATTTGGTGTTGATTGTGGGTGCGGTTGTGGCGCTGACGCCCTTTTTATACACGGTCAGCGTGTCGCTCATGAATTTGACCGAAGCGACCGGCGGCGAGTTTCTGCCCTCCACACCCCATTGGGAAAATTATGCGCGGGCGTGGAATGACGCCCGCTTCTCGCTCTTTTTTATGAATAGCGTCAAGCTGGTGATTATTACGCTGGTGGGCGAGCTGGCTTTTTGTATTCTGGCGGCCTATGCCTTTGCGCGCATGGAGTTTCCAGGCAAGACGTTTCTCTTTTCACTGCTGCTGGCCACGCTCATGCTGCCGGAAGCCGTCACCTGGGTACCCAACTTTATTACCGTCTCCTGGCTGGGGCGCATCAGCCCCATTCCGTGGATTAACAATTGGCCGGCGCTGACCATTCCCTTTATGGCGCACGCGTTTGGCATCTTTCTGCTGCGCCAGTTTTTTCAACAGATTCCCAATGAACTGTGGGATTCGGCGCAAATTGACGGCGCCGGCCATCTGCGCTATCTAATGCGCATTATTGTGCCGCTTTCGAAAGCGCCGATTATGACGCTAGCCCTCTTTGGGTTCATTGGTTCGTGGAATGCATTGGCCTGGCCTATTTTGGTGACAACCACGCCAGAGTGGCGACCAATTTCGTACGGATTGCTGGCCTTCTTGGATGAATCTGGCTCGCAATTTCACCTGCAAATGGCTGGTTCCGTCATTACAATTTTGCCCATTTTGGTTGTCTACTTTTTCACCCAACGCACCTTCCTGGAGGGCATCGCTTCGTCCGGTCTGAAAGGGTAAAGGGGGCAGCGTTGCAAAGTAGCAAAGTAGCGGGGATTAACTTGCAGCCCTGTTACTTTGCTCCCTTGCCTCTTTGCCCCATGATCTGTTAGCAACTCAAAGAACGCCTGTCGTAATTTGGGTTCAAATATTGCAGATGGCCATGTGGCCGCTCTGCATTTTATAATAGTGTGGATTTGGTGAAATCCAGTTCACATTGAACATTTGTATCACAAGGAGAAAAACATATGTCAAGAAAGTTTACTTGGCTCCCGCTGGTGATTCTGGCGGCACTGCTGTTGGCGGCCTGCCCTGCGGCGACCCCGGCAGCACCGGCAGCCGATACCTCTAGCGACAGCACGGCGGCAGACACCCCGGTGGCGGAAGAAGCGGCAGCAAGCGACGCTACGTCGGATGATGCTTCGTCTGGTGACGCCATGGCCAGTGAAGGCGCCTGTGTCCCGGCTACCGAGGGCGACTTGGCCGGTGTGGACCCCAACGGACAGAATATTGTCTGGTGGCATCAGCACAGCGGTTCGCGCGAAGAGCAGCTGCTGGTGTTGGTGGATGAGTTCAACGCCAGCAACGAGTGTGGCATTACGGTGGAAGCTCAGAACCAGGGCGGCTACAATGACATTCGCGATAAAGTGAATGCCAGCACGGCGGCGGGCGAACAGCCGGCGGCGCTCATTGTGGGCTATCAGAATGACCAGGCTTTCTACCAACTCAACGATACGCTGGTCGATTTTGACACGTTCATCAATGACCCAACTTGGGGATTGAGCGAAGAAGACAAGGCCGATTTCTTCCCCAGCTTCTTTGACCAGGGCGTGCACCCCGAATTTGGTAGTCAGCGCTTGGGCTTCCCGCCAAACCGCTCCATGGAAGTTCTCTATTACAACAAGACCTGGCTGAGCGAGCTTGGCTTTGATGGCCCACCCACCACGCCGGACGAGTTCAAAGAGATGGCCTGCGCAGCGGCGGAAGCCAATGGCGACGGCACGGGCGGCTACATTCTGCGTGATGATGCTTCTGCCGTGGCAGCCTGGACCTTTGCCTATGGCGGTAACGTCTTGACCGCAGATGGCAGCGGCTACAACTACAGCGATGCCGCCACTGCCGAATCTCTGACGTTCCTCAAGGGCATGCTGGACGATGGCTGC
Organism: Caldilineaceae bacterium; assembly: GCA_020634755.1. GTDB lineage: Bacteria > Chloroflexota > Anaerolineae > Caldilineales > Caldilineaceae > JACKBC01. The sequence continues at coordinate 168,908 of JACKBC010000001.1, forward strand.
GCCTACTTCTTTACCGAAGGCTTCCCGAATCCAGAGTTTGCCAATCGCCGCGCCGTCTTTGCCCAGGGCTCCAGCTCCGGCATTCCGTTTTATGAGAGCGATGTCCAAACAGCCGCTGAGGAAAACAGCCGCGAGCCCGATGAGTGGGGTGTGACCTCTATTCCGCACACCACTGCCGATCCGGTACAGAACATCTATGGTGCGGATGTCATGATCACGTCAACCACACCAGAGCAGGAACTGGCCGCTTGGCTCTTTGTCAAATGGTTCACTTCGCCAGAGGTGCAGGCCAAGTGGGTAGAAATCAGCGGTTACTTCCCCACGCGCGCCAGCACAGAAGACTATCTGGGCGACTACGTGAGCGCCAATCCGCAGTGGGGTGAGGCGTTGGCGCTGCTGCCTTATAGCGCATACGAACCACAGCTCATCTCTTACCAGGCCGTGCGCGATGAAGCAACCAAGGCGTTTAATGAGATTATGCAGGGCGCCGATGTGCAAACCACGCTCGACAACCTGACCACCTTCGCCAACGATACGCAGGCGGAGTTGATGGAAGAAGTACAGTAGCAAAAATTAGGTAGTGCATAAAAAAAGGGGGCGCCATGGGCGCCCCCTTTTTTTATGCATCAACTATTTCAGCCAAACTTAAGAACGCGAAACTGTTCAAAGAAGCGCACGGAACCATCTTCTTGCTCTTGGCCAGCGCGCTGGGTCATGCGCTCTTGCAGCTTTTCGGGTTCGCGTACCTGGGTTTTATGGCATATAATCGCCTCGATCTTCTGCTCGAAAACCTCGGTAATATCAATCTTGAGATCGACCTGGGCATCGCCCATAATGTAGAGCTGCTTGATTTTGTGGGGCAAATAGCCTTCATCCAGCAGTTCGGGGAAGAACATCATATTGTCGGTGGCCGGGAAGATCGATTCAAGCGTTACAATACCGGCGTTGCGGTGGTCCGGATGGTTGATGTAGCCGTTGCCGCCAAAGTAGCGGTCCGGGCTGGAGGTGATGATTAGCTGGGGCTGAATGCGACGAATTTCACGGGTGACGCGCTTGCGCAGGTCGGGCGTGGACTGCAAAAATCCATCTTCGACCCCCATAAAGAGCACATGCTGCACGCCTTCCACCGCGGCGGCGGCGCGCTGCTCGATCTTGCGCAGTTCTATGAGCTGATTGCGCGTAATTTCCGGGTTATGATTGCCCTTATCCCCATTGGTCAAAATCATAAAGGTAACATCAATGCCTTTTTGCACCATCTTAATCGCCGTGCCGGCGCATGAAAAATCGGGATCATCAGGATGCGCCATAATAACGAGCGCACGTTCTACTTCCTCCCAGTCGGGCTGAGTGGCGGGAGCTTGAGCGTCCATGAGGAAAATCCTTTCGGCTATATGGGGTTGGGTCGAGCTCAGAGCGTGGAACGTACTCCTGAGCGGAAGCCCCAAAGTAAGTATAAATAACAAAAAACCCCTGCGGTGGCAGAGGTTTCAGTATACTATGCTTGGCTAAAAACGTGGAGTTTAGACCATATCCAAGGCGGCATAGCCAGGGCCGTCTGTAAAATAGAGGGCATTCAGTTCTGTTGTGTAGGCATACTCTTCAGGCAGATCTTCTTCGGGCAGAATCGCCTCGGTAGGACATTCCGGCACACACGCACCGCAATCAATGCAGGTATCCGGATCAATATAGTACCACGGCCATTCATCCTCTGGCATACCAGGAATAATACATTCAACAGGGCAGACGGCTACACAGGCGCCATCGCGAATGCATAAGTCAAAGATAACATGGGTCATCGGTTTGCTCTCCTAAGCTAGTGCGTGGTTTCGCGCCAGGCGCAAAACATTGTTGCTTAAAACCTCATCTACTCTCTAACGTGCATCTCACAAATTATATGGATTATATAGAAAAGTGTAGATAGCTATTAAAAGAGTATATTTGATACGTTCAGGTTTATAAAATCGGCATCTTACAAAACGCCAATTGAAAATTAAAATTTCGCAGAACCAAAACGTGCAGAAGAAAATAGGAGTAGATTCTATCTACAAAATCAACGCCTGGCTCGCCAACACCGTTGCCATGTACTGAGAATGCACAGACGACGGATGCGTCGAAATTGTACACACTATTTTGGCAATTGTCAATAGAGAGAGCCATTTTTTGGTACAAGCGGCCCGCACAATAAAAAGGGCGACTTTTCGTCGCCCATGCCTTCTAGCTCTCGGCCACCTCTAATAATCCATCGCGGTTAAGTATAGTAATCCGCTTGCGGCCTATATCAATGTAGCCCTGTGATTTCAAATCATTGAGCACCTGGGTGGCTGTTTCACGATAGGTGCCCACGCTTTCGGCTAGATCTTGATGCGTCAAACCGGAGATGGTATCGCTGCTCTGTTCATCAGCCAGCCGCAAGATCAAGCTGGCCAGACGGGCCGGAATCCCTTTAAACGCCATATTTTCCAGCCGCTCTTCGGCTTCACGCAGCCGCTTGCCCGTAATCTCCAGCAGGCGCAACGCCACCTGTGGCCGGCTCAGAATCAAGCGCTCCAGGTCATTGCGGCTCATCACGCAGATCAGACAATCATCCACCGCCTCGGCAAATGTGTTATGCATTTGGGTGCCCAACAGCGCCATTTCGCCAAATAGGGCGTGGGAACTGAGCGTCGTAATCACCAGCTTTTTGCCTTCTGGGCTAATGCGATAGAGCTGTACTCGACCTTCTTTGAGGATAAAGAGCACTTCACCGGGCTCTTCTGGACGATAGAAGACGCGTCCCTTGGGCACAGTGCTCATGGTTGTAATGCGATTCAGCTCTTCCATCTCGCGCGGCGTCAAATCTTGAAATACCGATAGTTCAGAAAGATAGCGCATTTTCTCAGCGGGTTGAGGCGAGCCATAGCGGTCATCAATCATCACGTTGTTACCTCTTCTCTACCTGTTTCAACCAATAGACGATGCAGCTTTTCGCTTACTTGCGCAGGGGAGGGATTCCCCAGCGACCAGACGCGACCATTGAGCATGTATGTGGGTGTGGCAAAGACCGCTTCCGGAATCAACTCTCGGCCAGCCTCAATGTTGATCACACGCAATATGACCGCCGGAAATTGCGCCCGGATAAACTCGGCCACTTCATGGGAATAGACACAAATTGGACAATGATCAGCTACATATATGTCAACACAAATATCATCAATACAGATATCATCAACACGAATATTATTAGGTATCATACCGTGTTTTTGGCGTTTACGCCAACCTCCATTTTATAGCTTAAGAACCTATCCGTAAATTCGGTTGTGAACCGTGCGCGTTCTCTGATAGATTGGTTTGGCACAGAGAATTTACGGACAGACAATAAAACCCATCCGTAAATTCGGTTGTGAACCGTGCACCGTCTCTGGCCGATTGGGTTGGCACAGAGAATTTACGGACAGATGATATAATTGCTGCTGTTGTTACATAAGCCATATCTTACGTTATGCCACAATCCACCATCTGTGACCATTCTTACGTGATTGACGCCTTTAAAGTTGCACCTGGGCAAACAGCTTTTGACAGCCCTCCGTTTATCGCTACAATGAGGGCATGGCAAATGGTTCAGGATTACCCACTCAACCACCAAGAACGCCCGTCCGACACACCCAGGTTTCCAATCGGGCCAATGATCTATTGGCGCTCTTGGTGTTAGTGATTGCGCTGCTAGGGATCGGCGTGTGCGGGTTGCTCTGGGGCAGTTGGACGCGCTTGGCGCTGGCCCCCACGGCCACGCCAACCCCGACAGAGGCGTTGCCGCCTACGCCCACGCCGGATCGAGCCGGGACCCAAGTGGCGCAAGCGGTGATGACCCAGATAGCCACGCGTCAAGTGGCCGCCAATCCGAGTCCGCCGCGGCAAACCACGCCCACGTCGGACAATGTCGTCCTGTTGCCCGTGGCGCCCAATTCTTCCTCAACCCCCATTGCCGCTAGCACGGTTGTGATTGCCACCTCTGCGCCGACGCCAGAAACTATTTTGCTGCCCGTGGTGCGGCTGGATCCAACTTCTACGCCAACGGAAACGCCAACCATCACGCCTACAGAGCCATTACCAACGGCCACGCCCACCAACATTGCCACGCCAGAATTTACGCCCACGCAGGTGGTCACGGCTACGGCCACACAGGCGGTAGATGTGCCGACGCCCACCTTTACGCCGCCCCCCACACCAACACCCACGCCAACCATATTCATTGTCGGCGAACTCAAAGGCCGGGTCGATGCAGATGGCGCCACCATGAAGGAAGGCCCCAGTTCAATTTATAAAGACGTCACCACGCTTGGCGCCAGCATGGATGTGCTCCTGCGCGCGCGTGACGCCACCGGCGAGTGGGTCTACGTATGTTGCAGCACAGACAATCAATCGGGGTGGGTGCGTCAACATTCTGTGCCGCTCAACGGCAACACATTGCCCGACAATGCCCCCGAGGGCGCCGATCCCAATAATGTGCGCTGGCTGCCTTTCCGTGCGCCGCCCGTAGGGCTGGGGCTACCGCCCCAGTCGCCAACCATTCTGCCCAATACATATCCTTTGACGCGCTATAATGAAAACAACACCGCTTTTGTCCCGGCCATTCCGCAATCTTCGCTTAACTCTATCTGGAACATTTACGAACGCGCGGCCCAACCATTTTTGTCACCCGCCATTGTGTCAGATAGGGGCGTAATTGCCTATAGCGGCGATGGGCACCTCTATAGCTTCACGCCGGAAAATGGCGATCAGCGCTGGCGCAATAATGAATTTCGCGCGCAAATTACCAAAGCGCCGGCCATCCGCGACACCATGATCTATCTGGCGGATGATGGCGGAAACGCCTATGGCGTTGAAGATCTAAACAACAATGCCGCAGTGCGCTGGGTGCGTCAGGTCACCGCCAATGCACAACCCGCCATTGCCGTAACCGGCTTGAATATGCTGGCCGATTTTATCTTTTATGGCGCCCGCAACAGCGCCAATGAATTCTACCTGATTTCACTCAACCGCAGCGATGGCAGCGACCATTTTGCACCGGTCAAGATTGATGGCGGACAGATACGCGCCCCGGCCATTGGCAATCAATTGGTCTTTGTGGGTGGTGAATTTGTGCAGGCGATTGATGTGTCAAATGGCCAGACCATATGGCGCAATTCTGATATTAAGAATATTGTTGTGGCGCCCGTCTATCGTTCGCCCGGACCCATTGCGCTAGCCGAACTATACTTGGTCGATCAGGCAAATGTGCTGCATGTACTGGATGCCAATACGGGGATCCCAGCGGGGGTGTCCCTATCTACAAACGAGGCCGTGACCGGCATTGCCGTGAATGACGACATGATTTTCTTATCCGGCCCCAACTACGTCAAAGCCATTTCGCGTAAGGATCGCAACCAGATCTGGCGCGTCAATGTAAGCGGCGAACCGGTGGGTGGCATTATTGTCTCGGCCAATGTGGTGCTGGCCGCCACCAACAGCGGCGTGATCCAGCTATTGCGCGCCGCCGATGGCGCCAGCTTGGATACAGAGGCCATGGGGGTAAATGTAATTACGGCGTCGGCTGTGGCCGGCTCGTATATTGTCGTTCCCACCACGGGCAACACGTTGCGCGTTTACACTGGCGCTCCTTGATCTGCCTACATTGGCTTGAACTTACCGGAAAATGCGAGGAGCAATGCCCCATTTGACCAATGACCCGCTTGAGCAGCTGGAAACGCGTCCCGGTTGGGATGCCTTTTTGTTGATGCTGTTGGTCTTTGCCCATCTCCAAATTTGGGGCTTTGCCGAATCCACCTTGCCCTATCGCTTGCAAGATGTGCTGCGGCACCCTTTGCTCGGCAACTTGATCTCCAATGTCGGCACAACGGCGCTGGGGGAGGTGGGGCCGCGGCCAGGCGAGCCCATTGGCTTGCTCCTCAACGCGCTGGCGCTGGCTTTGGTCATTTTCTACGTTGCGGCAGATCTGGCGTTGCGCGGGCGCTGGCTTTATCGGGCCAAGTGGTTGCTGCTGATCCTGATTTTGGCAACAACGTTGGTGGCGCCAACATGGCAGCTCATCCTGCTGCGCCAGGGCAGCGGGCCAGCCAGCTATAGCCATGACGGCGGCGTCATCCAGACCGAGGCCACCATTCAATTTTTGCTTGAGGGCAAAAACCCCTACATTGAAGATTATACAGAAACACCCATGGCCGAATGGGGGTTCAGCGAGTATCGCACTGCGCTTTACCATTATCCCTATTTGCCCTGGACATTTCTGTTTAGCGCGCCATTTTATCTGTTGGGCAACGCGGCGGGGCTCTACGATCAACGCATGGTCTATCTGGCGTTGATGGCGCTGGGGCTGATTTGCGCGGCGCGCATGATCACCGAGCCGCGGCAGCGCCTGGCCGCCACCATGATTCTGGCGCTCAATCCCGTCATGGCCATTGACGTAATTTTCGGCCAAAACGATAGCTTTGTGCTGTGCTGGATTCTGTTTAGCCTCTATTTTCTGCAGCGCTGGCAGGCCAGCCAACCAACAAGTGGCTTCGCCAGCGCTGGCCGTCCGGCGCTCTATGCCGCCACCATCTGCTTTGGGCTGGCCTGTGCCAGCAAGCCGACCGCCTGGTTTTTGGCGCCCTTCTTTGGCTTGCTGCTCATTCAGCCCGAATGGAATGCAGACCCATCCCTAAGCTGGCGCGCCCTTTGGCACCACATCCCCTTGCTGATGCGGCGCGTCTGGCCAGCCCTAGTGGTTTTTGGGCTCATTTTGGCGCCATATGTGCTCTGGTCGCCAGATGCGTTTTACGATGATGTGTGGCGTTGGAGCAGCGGCCAAGGCGAAACGGGTTATCAGATCTGGGGCTGGGGGGGCAGCAACTTTGTGCTGGCGCTGGGGTTGGTGGCCGACCGATTTAGCTATTGGCCATTTTGGATCACGGAAGCGCTGGTTTCAATTCCCCTCTTGTGGTGGCTCATGCAGCGGCAGCGCCTATACAACACCATTGCAAATGCGTGTTGGCACTATGCGCTGTTCTTGTTCTGCTTCTTCTATACCAGTCGCTTTCTCAACGAAAACTATTTGGGGTATATTCTAGCGTTTGCCGCGTTGGGAATACTTTTGCCGAACAAACAGATGAGACCAGAGGAATAGCGAACGCCAAGCGCCTGGCCTTGGGGTGGGGCTTATGCAAGCTCGGCATAAAAATTGCCTCAGCCATGCGGTTCGCGCTTGGCAACCCACGGGCGCGGCGCAAGTTGGGCTGCGTTCGCTACTCCTCTGTCTTTTAGGTTAGCCTTCGGCAGGGGCGGGTGCAACATCGGTTAAAAAGTAATACGCCTCATTAAAATTACGCAGATAATGTTCAATGACCGCGGCATCATCTTTGCTGGCAATCTGGACCAGCGCGGCCAGCGCCGCCGTAATCGCCACAATGCTGGGCAGCGGCCCCGGCGTATCGGTCGGGGCAAAAAGCACGCGCTCGGCCATGCGATTGACTGGGCTGGCCAATGACCCAACAACCCCCAACGTCATACACTGCTTGGTCCGCGCATATTCTAAGGCCCGCGCCACGGCATCGCCATATTGGGTGGCGCTAATACCAATGACCAATGTTTTAGGCAGCAAATTGGCCAGCGTTGCCGCCCGCTTCACCGGTTCATCAACCACATATTCAGCGGCAATGCCCCGATGGCGCAACTGCTGTGCCGTCAGTTCCGCCACCGTATTTGCATATCCCTCCGCCAACAGCAGAATATAATCCGCGGCAAAAAACATGTTGGCTATTTGGCGAATGTGGTCTGGCGGATTATGAACGAGCATCTGTTGCAAGTTGTGACGCTCTTGTTGGGCCCGCTCTTTAAATAGGCCTTCCGGATCGTCGGGGGATAGCGTGGCCGGTATATAGCTGGCATAGATCTCTGATCGCACTTGTTCCCGAATGTCGTTGAGCAATTCTGGATAACCATTGTATCCCAAACGCTGTGAGAAACGAACAACCGTTGTGGTATCGACGCCCACCGCATACGCCAATTGTGCTGCGGTCATAAACGCGACCTCATAATAGTTACTTATGGCGAAATCCGCTACCTTGCGATAGCTGCGGCTGAGACGATCGTAATATTCTCTTATCTTTTCACGATACATAGAGGGAGCCTATAGTCCTTTCTAAGCTTAGAGGTGGTTGGACGGGAATTTCGATTAGACATGTGTAAAGTTCAATGTAGGCGACCAACACAAGCAGTCTAAATCTCGAAAGGGGGGTAAATTACCTTTAAGAAATCGGCGTTTCAAGGAAAGAATGATGTAAGGAAACAGTTTACATTTTGATGCCTAATAATAAAGTTAACTAATAAATTATACTTTTTTTATAGAGTAGTGTCAAAAACAGAGGCGAAGACCGGCCTCCTAACACGATTCATGGTCATTTTTTCTTACGTCAGCCATATAATTTGCAAAATAATATTACAAAAGACCAAAATAGAGCGCATGCTTACCCAATAAATAGAACGGCTTAATCTCGACCTCAAGAAGCTAACATATGCATTACAAGGGCTCATTGTACGCCCGGTAAAAGTCACTGGGTTGCCGACAAGCACCACGCCTGGCGCACTATAGCCGCTGCGTAAGTTCTAATTTTAACAGAGATCGGATTGGTTGTGATACCATGTAACATTTGTGATACTATTACGTTCGCCCTACGTATATTGGGTGTGTGTACTATCAGTAGCTCGCAACGGCAAGCGATAGAGTCAAATTCAACAATCGAGACCAACCCCCAGTTCGCCAACACCGTTGCGGTGTACTAAATATGGATTCGACTCGGTTTGCTCTTTTTTTTGGATTTATGCTGTATGCTTAAACAGTCAAAATATTGGTGGCCCGTGGCCATAGTTGTGCTCTTTTGCAGTGCCGCGTACTTTCACGTCAATTCGACGCCAGCGACTATCCAGGGCATTGAATCACATTCGTCCACCACGCACGCAACGGCAGCTGCCATCAATGTGCCGACACAGCCGATGAGGACGCCGCTGCCGACGGCTACCGCGCCTGAAATTGCCATGCATACCGCAGAGCACCCTCACGAACTGCAACTTTCGCTGCCCATTATTGCCGTTTCCTCAAGCCCGACACAGCCAGTTGCCGCCGGTGCAAGTCTCGCTGTAACACCCACCAATGGCGCGCCCTTGCACGCATCGGCCCACCAAGTCTCGCTGCAAGAGTTGCTGACCCATTTATCCGCCGCCGTTGAAATCAATACCCAAAAGCCCTATACAGATTCGGTAGAAACGGGTTCGGCCAACACGCCGACATCCACCTTGGCTATCACCCCCACCTTGGCTATCACCCCCACCTTGGCTATCACCCCCACCTTGGCCATCACCCAGCCGGCAGCGCCTACCAGCACGGCAGCGGTAACGCCCGGCGCGCAGCTTGCGCCGCCACTCATTGCCACTGAACCCGCGGCCGATGGAGTTGTGCGTACTGTGCATGTACCGATCCTAATGTATCACTACGTAAGCGTGCCGCCCGCTGACGCCAACATCTATCGTCTGGATCTATCGGTAGCGCCCACGCTTTTTGCCCAGCACTTGGACCGCATGTTGGCTGAAGGCTATACCACCATCAGCCTCTATCAACTTTACGACAATCTGGTTAGCGGTGCGCCTCTGCCAGAAAAGCCGGTGATCCTGACTTTTGATGATGGCTACCGCGACGTATACGACAATGCCTTTCCATTGCTGCGTGAACGCAACATGACCGCCACGCTCTTTGTAGTGACCGACTTTATTGACGAGCAGCGTCCCGAATATTTGACCTGGGACATGACGCGCGAAATGCTGGCCTATGGCCTGTCCATTGAGTCGCATGGGCGCAACCACGTTAGCCTGAAAAATAAAGACAACGCCTATCTAACCTGGCAAGCTCTGGGCAGCCTGGAAACCATCCAATATGAGCTGGGCGTACGTCCGCGCTTTGTCTCGTATCCGGCTGGCGAGTATGACCGAGCCACCATTGACCTCTTTAAAAGCGCCAACTATTGGGCCGGCTTAACCACGATTCAAGGCGCTACGCACCACAGTGATGATCTGTTCCAGCTTCACCGCGTGCGCATCCGCGGCACAACCGAGCCCGACGAATTGATCCGACTGCTGGAGTTGGATTGGTAAAATGAATCAACCGCTTATGTCCAAACGTCCATTACCCAATATCAACGAGAAGCCAACCTACGTTAACCATATGTTTGCCGAGATTGCCGGCACATACGATTTGATGAATCGCCTCATGACTTTTGGCCTGGACCAATTGTGGCGCCGCGAGCTGCTGACCTTGTGCGAATTGCCGCCACATGGCCGCCTGCTGGATGTGGGCACCGGCACCGGCGACATTGCTTATCAAGCCATGCAGCGCTATCCATCTGTGCAAGCATACGGGGCCGATTTCACCTATGAAATGATGGCGGCGGGCGTAGGCAAAATGCCCGGGCGGGTTTTGCCCTTTACACAGGCCGACACGCTGCATCTGCCCTACCCCGACAACACTTTTGACGCCGTGGTTTGCGGCTTCCTGATCCGCAACGTGGTGGATCGCCCAGGCGCTTTCCAAGAGCAAGCGCGCGTGACCAAACCGGGCGGCAAAGTGATCTGCCTGGAAACAACACCGCCATCCAATACCATTTTGGGGCCGCTTTTCCAATTCTATTTCTTCAACATTGTGCCGCTCATCGGTCAGCTGATCAGCCGGCACGGCGAAGCCTATTCCTACTTGCCGCACAGCACGGTGGACTTTCCGGCGCCGGCAGTGCTGCAACGCATTATGGAAGAGTCCGGGTTGCGTCACGTTTTTTATCGCGAGTATATGATGGGCGTGGTGGCCATTCACGTGGGGACGAAACAGTAAGTGGACAATGCCATGACCACCGACTTTGAACGTCACGATGATCTGGCCGCACTGCGCGGCGTGCCCAGCCTGGTCTGGCGCGCCGGGCAAGCCCGCCGGCTGGCCATGATTGTGCAATGGGGCAAGCTGGATGCACATCACAAAGTGGCGCGCGTGCTGGATAATGGCTGTGGCGTGGGCATGTACATTAAAGCCTTGGAGCCCTTTGCCGACGCGCTCTTTGGCAATGACATTGAGCCAGAGCATCTCGAGTTTGCCGCGCGCACAGTGCCACAGGCCCATTTACAATACGCCGTGTGCGAGCATCTGCCCTATCCTGATAACTATTTTGACTTGATGTTGAGCCACGAAGTGCTGGAACATGTGCAGGACGATGGCGCGGCGGCGGCGGAAATCGCCCGCGTGCTCAAACCAGGGGGACGCGCTATTATCTTTGCGCCCAATCGGTTTCACCCGTTTGAAACCCACGGTCACTATTGGCGCGGTCAGTACCACTTTGGCAACACGCCGCTAATCAACTATCTGCCCGACTCGCTGCGCAACCGGCTGGCGCCCCATGTGCGCGCATATACGCCCCAGGGGCTGCGGCGCCTTTTTTATGGTCAACCCGTGCGCGTTGTGCATCACACCCAAATTTTCCCGGGCTACGACAACATTGTGCGGCGACGCCCCTTCTTGGGACGCATATTGCGCAGCGGCACTTATTGGCTAGAAAATTCGTTTCTAACCATACTGGGCAATAGCCATTTGCTCGTAATTGAAAAAGTTGATACACCATATTGACTCACTTACGCCAGCCTTGGGTAAAATCGTTTGGCCAGCGCATATGCGCCCCTTGGCCATGCACGGGCGCGGCGTAAGTAGCAACCATAAAATTCTATGAAACGACTGGACAGACACGATCACATATTAATGGAGCGGCGCCGACGACAGCGCAAAGTTGTCAACCATGTGCGCCCTTTTTTCTGGCTGGGGCAAGGGTGCCTGGCCATTTTTATGACCCTATTTGTCATATTGCTGGCCGTTGTGGGCATCTCTTTTGCCGCGGTCATGGGCATCTATCGCACCTACGCCGCCCAGCTGCCCGACGCCAGCGCCATTGAGTACGAGCAGGAAGAATTTCAGACCGTGCGCATTTACGACAGCACGGGTACGGTGCTGCTCTATGAAAGCGTGGACGCCCAGCGCGGCGACCGCATTTACATGTCGATTGACCGCATGTCGCCCTGGGTTTGGAAATCGGCGGTGGCGCTGGAAGATCGCAACTTCTTTGAAAACACGGGCATTAACGTGCGCGGTCTGCTGCGCGCCTTTGTATCGAACCTGGGCGGCGGCTCTGTACAGGGTGGTTCCTCCATTACGCAGCAGCTGGTCAAAAACGTGATTATTCCGCCCGAGGAGCGTTTTCAGCAGAGCTATGCGCGCAAAATCAAAGAGGTCATTCTAGCCACCGAGGTAACGCGCCAATACCCCAAAAACAAAATTCTCGAGTGGTATCTCAACAACAACTCGTATGGCGGTTTGGCCAACGGTATTGAAGCGGCCAGCCAAATCTACTTTGGCAAGAGCAGCAGCGAATTGACGCTGGCGGAAGCCGCCATGTTGGCGCCCATTCCCAACTTCCCGGCCTTGAATCCCATCAATGATCCCGAAAGCGCCAAGAGCCGGCAGCAAATTGCCCTACAGGCCATGGTGGAAACGGGCATGATTACACAGGCCGAAGCCGATGCCGCTTTTGCCGAAACGCTGGAGACGCGCACATCCTATGTGGAGCGCTTTGACAACTTGACCGCGCCCCACTTTGCGCTCTACGTTTTGGACAAGATCAAGCAGGAATACAACACAACTGACGATCCCTATTTTATCTGGCGCAACGGCCTTACCATCTACACCACGCTGGATGTAGGGCTGCAAAAATATGCCGAGCAGGTGGCGCGCGAGCAGGTGGCCAAACTGATCGAAGATGGCAAAAACGCTCATAACGCCTCGGTGGTCGCCATCAAAAATGGCACCGGCGAAATCCTGGCCATGGTTGGCTCTATCGATTACAACAACGAAGAGATCGACGGCCAAGTCAACGTGGCCATTTCGGAGCGTCAGCCCGGCTCCAGCTTTAAACCGTATGTCTATTTAACGGCACTGCAAAAGGATATGACGCCCGCCACCATGATTATGGATGTGGCAACGGCCTTCCCCCAGGCGGACGGCACCTATTACCGGCCCGAAAATTACGACCGTCAATATCACGGCCCGGTGTCGCTGCGCAACGCCATGGCCCGCTCCTACAACATTCCAGCCATCCGCGTCATGAGCCAGGTGGGCGTGGCCGACGCCCTGCGCACCGCCCACCGCATGGGCATTAACGGGCTTTCCAACAGCCTGAGCTACTATGGCCTCAACCTGGTGCTGGGCGGCGGTGAAGTGACGCTGCTGGACCACACCTTTGCCTACAGCGTCTTTGGCAACCAGGGCATTATGATTGGCGAGCCCACGCCGCCAGATGAACTGAAGCCGGGCTATCGCTCGCTGGAGCCGGTTTCGATCCTAAAGGTTGTGGACAGCACCGGCAACGTGCTAAAGGATTATGCCGAGAGCAAACCGCAGACAGAACGTATCTTCAGCTCCGAAGTGGCCTATCTCATGGCCGACATGATGAGCGACGATGTAGCGCGCGCGCCCGCTTTTGGCTCCAACACCGATCTGACGCTGCCGGACCGCAAAGTGGCGGCCAAAACGGGCACCACCAACGGCTTCAAAGACAACTGGACCATGGGCTTTGCACCGCAGGTTACCGTGGGCGTTTGGGTGGGCAATACCGATAACGAATCCATGCAAAATGTCACCGGCCTCTCCGGCGCCGCGCCCATTTGGCACGCCGTGATGAGCAAATATCTGGAGGACAAGCCGGCCATTTGGTACGATCAGCCGCCGGGCATTACCACCCGCGCCATCTGCCAGCCCAGTGGCTTGTTGCCCACCGAATATTGCCCGGGTGACCGGCAGCGCTATGAACTGTTTGTGGCCGGCACGGAACCCACGCTGGCCGACAACATCTGGCAGCCCTTTGAGATTGACAGCGAAACCGGTAAGCTGGCCAGCCCCTCCACCCCACCCGAACGCCGCGAAGTGCGCGTGTATGAAATTTTGCCCCAGGAAGCCGCCGACTGGGTGCGCGAAAATGGCATTACCCAGCCGCCCACCGAGCAGAGCGGTCTGCTGGCCTCCGATGTGGATCCAGACGTAGCAATTATTTTCCCGCCGCCACAGGGATACGTGAAAGATGTGGTGGAAATTCGCGGCAACGCCCGCGGCGGCTCTTATCGCGTTGAATTTGGCCCCGGTGACGATCCGCAAAGCTGGCAGCAGATTGGCCCTGAACATGGGGAAGAGGTGTCCAACGGCGTGCTGGAACGGTTGGACACAAATCCGCTGGAGGAAGGCCGCTACACGTTGCGCCTCTTTGTCAACCGGGATGGCGGCCGCGAATATCGCACATCCTTTACGGTGGACCGCACGCCGCCCACGGCTGTGCTCAGCGAGCCCAAACCCGATCAGCTTTACGTCATGGAAGATGATGAGCAGATCAACATCAACGTGCTGCCCAGCGATCGCTGGAACATTGACCGCGTGGTCTTCTTTGTGGATGGCTCGCCGTTTGTCACGACTACGGTTGCGCCTTACAATGAAGCGTGGAAGATTAAAATGCAGGACGTGGGGCAGATCGAAGCGCCGGAAACAGATAATTGGCTGGGCTTTGAAAGCGATGACCCCGACGTGCAGCCAGGCCGTCTGCGCCCATTGGGGGAAGGTGGCTTTGCCGCCATCCGCACCAGCGCCGGCGTCTATTTTGAACGTCATCGCATCAAGGCCGAAGTCTTTGATGGCGCCGGCAACAAGACTGAAACCACAGAAGTGACGGTTTACGTCCGTCACAAGAAAGCAGAGAATTGACGAAGTATGTCTACAATTTTAATTACTAATGATGATGGCACACACGATCCCGGGCTGCTGGCGCTCAAGCGGGCGGTGGAAAAACTGGCGGATGTCATTGTGCTGGCGCCCGAACGCAACCGCAGCGCCGTCAGCCATCAAATTACCATGCACAAACCGCTGCGCGTCAAACCGGTGGTGCTGGCCGATGGGACTCCCGCTCACACCTGTTCTGGCAGCCCGGCCGATTGCGTGCGGCTGGCCGCTGGCGGCGTCTTAGGCGTCAAGCCGGATCTGGTGATCAGCGGCATCAACGCCGGCCACAACATGGGCGTCGACATCTACTATAGCGGTACTGTGGCCTGCGCCCGTGAGGCCACCATCAACGGATTGCCGGCGATTGCCTTTAGCTCGGTCTATCCGCACCGGGCCACGGCGCCCATTGAAGAGATATGGGCAGCCTGTGGCAAAATAGCCGCTACGCTGGTGAGCAACGTTTTACAAAATGGCCTACCGCGTCAGACACTGCTCAACGTCAATTTGCCGGATTTGCCTTATGAACAGTTAAAGGGGCTAAAAATTACGCGTATTGGCAGCCGGTCGTATAAACTGGAGCCAGAGCAACGCGCCGATCCATTTGGTCAAGCTTACTATTGGCCCATGGGAGACGGGCCGTTTGATGATCACGATGAGGGCACCGACGTGGGCGCCGTCGCCCATGGGTATGTGAGCATCACGCCCATTACCCTAGACGCCACCAATTATGATTTTATGGACGAATTGTCGCAGCGCGTTCACATGTAGGGCGATTTTCCGAAATCGCCTTCTTGCAAATATTACGACCTATCTGTTTATGAGATAAAACTGATGGTATTCAAAACGGCATTATCGCGTCAGAAGTGGGAAGGATTGCTGGCCTGCACCTGGATCGTGCTCATTGACATATTGCTGCTGATCTGGATGGCGCGGCGCCCGGTTGACGCCACAAAGTTTTTGCTCATTGTGCTTTTTTGCTTGAGCCTGCCGCTGTTGGCCCATTTGGCCTATCGCACCTGGAGCATTTTCACGCTCGAATATTGGGTGGACCGCAACGCCCTCACCATTTCCTGGGCCGGCATCCGCCAGATTGTGCCGCTGCACACCATTAAGCGCATTATCGATGGCGAAGTGCAGGATCTGAGCCACTCCCGCTGGTCGCATTGGCCGGCTTCGCACATGCGCGTGGGGCGCGCCATGGGGCTGCTCAACCTGCAACTGTTGGCCACCCGGCCGCTGTCGGACTGTCTGCTGGTCGATACGGGCAATGAGATCCTGGCCCTTTCGCCGGCGCATAAAGCGGATTTTCTGGACGTCATTCAGGAACGTTTTGAGCTTGGCCCGGCCATTAGCGTGCGGCCTGCCCGCGCATATACGGGCGCATTGCCGCGGGTATGGTGGCTGCTCAACAATCAGGATGCGGTGGGCAAGCTGCTAATGTTTGCCGGTGGCCTGGGGGTCTTTGCCCTTTTTGGTCTGTTGATGATTCGCTTCCCCAATTTACCATCCGATCTGGTTATGCGTTACAATGCAGATGGTTCCCCGGAAGTAATTCGGAGCAAATCCACGCTCTTTTTGCTGCCGCTCATGGGACTAATGACCTGGGTAGTCAACGGTTTATGGGGCGGCTGGATGGTGGCGCGCAAACAGCCCATTGGGGCCTATTTGCTGTGGGGTGGCGCCGTGGTGGTGCAGCTCTTTGCTCTGCTGGCTTTGGCTGGCCTTATGATATAGACCCAATGATTTGAAACGGATTCGTCTCTATGACGCAGACGCAACCACCTTTTCTCAGCGTGATTATTCCTGCATATAATGAAGAGCAGCGGATTGGCGCCACATTAGAATCGGTGTATAGCTATTTAGAGCCCCAACCATATTGCTGGGAAATGCTCATTGTGATTGACGGCGCCACGGACGGCACGTTGGAAAAGGTGCGCGCATTTGCCCAGGAGCGCGCCAATATCCGTTGGATAGATCGTCGTGAGAACCGGGGGAAAGGGTTCACAGTGCGTCAGGGCATGTTGGCCGCCACCGGCGCCATACGCCTTTTTACCGATGCCGATAACTCGACCGATATTACCCATTGGGATAAGATGCAGCCCCTCTTTGAGCAGGGCTACGACGTGGTGATCTGCTCGCGCGATGCCAAAGATGTAGCTGGCGCCCGCCAGGCGGTGCCCCAGCCATTCCGCAAACGCCTCTTGGGCAATCTGGGCAACCTCTTTATCCAAATTGTGGCGGTGCCCGGCATTTGGGATACACAGTGCGGCTTTAAAGCCTTCACCAAAGAGTCCGCCGAAAAAATTTTCCCACTTATGCAGATCGACCGCTGGGGGTTCGATGTCGAAGCCTTGGCGCTGGCGCGTCGCTTTCATTACTCCGTGGGCATTGTGGCGGCGTATTGGATCGATGACCCGCGCACCAACGTCCACTCTTTTGGCGACTACGTCGATTCGATCCGCGAAACGTTACGCGTGCGCTGGAATTTGCTCATTGGCGTCTACGGGCGCATTGCCCATACCTCTACCAAAATAGACGCGGCCTAGCGGCTCAGCCTGTCGTCCAACGGTCCGTCCTCTGCATACGCATGGCAATGCCGATCTGCACAATATTGGCTATATAGTGAGCCACAACAGGCGCCAAGAGGCCGCCAAACCCCAGAAAAAGCAAACCAAACAGAATCCCGGCCATGCCGGCGCCCGTCATGCCCCATACGCCTTGCGGGCTATGCATGACGCCAAATAATATGCCCGTGCCAATGAGCAGGGCCGGCATGGGGAGAAGCGGTGCAAAGCCGCCAATGAGCAAGCTGCGAAAGAGCAATTCTTCCAAAAGCACAATGGGGACCATGGCCAGAATGACCAGGGCCAGTTGGCGCCGATTGTGGGGCACAATTGCATCAATAAGCGTAGGCGAATAGAAACGCGCCCCCGCGCTATTCATAAGCCAGCGGGTAGAAACAAAGAAAACAAGCGCCAGCAAACAGCCCAGAATGATGCCTGCAAAAATCTGGATGGCGACCGGCATCAAGAGGCTGTTTATGCGCCAGCCCAGTTGCGCAAACGGCAGATTGCTTAAAAGCCCCAAACCCACACACACAGGCAATAACAAGATCCGCAAGATATTTTCGGCCGGCAGCAAAATCAGATTGCGATCGGGACGCCATGTACGCAAAAGTTTGGCTGTTGTATAGGTGCCATAGCCCAGAAAGGCAATGAGCACGCTGGTGATTAGCACAAACATGTAGTAGCGCATGTTTGGAGCAATGTTAAAAAACGGTAAACTTGTCGCCATGCAAAACTCTATGTTAAAATTTAGTAACATCCGAGGGAATTACTAGCCCTCTCTGCGGGAACAATGGCGTTCCCGCTTTTTTGTGGGCGCTGGTCGGACCCACCATGCTTACTAAGAAGCTGTCTGAAAAGGTGGTAGAGGTGTGTCACATGCCGGGAAAGGGCCACGCAATCCTGGTCACATCATGCGCAATTGGGCCTTTCCCGGCATATTTTTGAACCCAATTGTGACTTTTCAGACAACTTACTAAGAATAATGATGCCAAGATGCCTGGCCCGTTGGGTATGTTGGGCATTCTCGATACACCGCAACGGTGTTGGCGATGCAGGCATCGCTCTTGAATGATGAATCCGGCCCTATCCCTTGTCGTTGCGATCCACTGCTTCTTTACACTCAGCTTTGATTGAGAACCGCGCTACAGCAACGAGTTGACAACTGCGCCTCAACATAGATTAAACTGCTGGCGAATATGCTGGTTCCAGCACTCACATGCGCCAGAGGGTGAGGAGATCCGTAAATCATAATTTTCCAGAATAACATAGGAGAATAGATACCGTGAAAATCGCCGTGTTGATTAAACAGACGCCCGACACCGCCGAGCTGCCCAAAATATCGGCGGCGGACGCCAGCGGCGGCCAAGTGCAGGCCACTATGGTGATTAACCCATGGGATGAATTTGCCGCCGAAGAGGCCATTGATCTGTGTGACCGTTTTGACGGTGATTCGGTGGCCATTTCGTTTGGCCCAGCCGACGCGGCCGACGCGTTAAAGCACGCCCTGGCCATGGGCGTTAACGAGGCAGTCTTGATCGAAAATGACGCAGATAGTAGTGACAGCGGTGATGACTGGACAAC
Organism: Caldilineaceae bacterium; assembly: GCA_020634755.1. Taxonomy (GTDB): domain Bacteria; phylum Chloroflexota; class Anaerolineae; order Caldilineales; family Caldilineaceae; genus JACKBC01. Next base: position 187,910 of record JACKBC010000001.1, read on the forward strand.
GGCGGCGCTATTGGCGGCGGCCATCAAGGCACAGGGGGAGGTAGATATTGTGCTCACCGGCAAGCAGAGCGTGGATGGCAACAGCGGCAGCGTCTTTGTGGGCGTGGCGCGCAAGCTGGGCCACCCGCTGCTGGTCAACGTGTTGAAAATTACCGATGTTGCCGATGGCGTCATTACGGTGCAGCGCGGGATAGATGGCGGCGAAGAAACGGTTTCCGCGCCGCTGCCGGTGGTGATCAGCGTGGCCAAAGAGATCAACGACCCGCGCTATCCCAGCTTTATGGGCATCCGCAAAGCCAACCGGGAGCAGATTCCCACCCTGTCGCCATCTGAACTTGGGGTAGACATGAACAGCGCCCAAACCGCCTGGACCAACATCCGCAAGCCGGCAGAACGTCACACCGAAGTCAAAATCATTGAGGGCGCCAGCGTGCCGGAAAAAGCGGCCAAGCTGGCCGAAGCTCTAATTGCTGAAAAAGTGATCTAAAGTAAAAACAAGCAATTGTACTTTAGGAATTTAGCGTCATGCTGGGTATCGACCGACAACATTGTCGAAGTATCCAGAGTGTCGAAGCATCCAGAGTGTCGAAGCATCCAGAGTGTCGAAGCATCCAGAGTGTCGAAGCATCCAGAGTGTCCAAGTATCCAGAATCGTAAATCGGGAGAAACCCATGTCTGTTTTAGTTTGGATCGAACAATCAGGCGGCAGCGCTGTTGCCAGCTGCTGGGAAGTGCTGGGCAAAGGCCGTCAGCTGGCTGATGAACTGGGCAGCCCGCTGGTGGCGCTGCTCATGGGCGATGACGTGGCCGCCGGCGCCGATGCAGCCCAAAAACGCGGCGCCGATCTGGTCCTCACCGCCAGCAGTCCCACCCTCAGCAATTACCGGCTCAGCGCCTACGCAGACGTGCTGACGGCGGCCATTCGCGAAGCAAACGCCACCGTTGTGCTGACTAGCGCCACCCTGCGCGGCCGCGAATTGAGCGCGGCCGTAGCCTGCGATCTGAGCGCTGGACTGGCGCCCGATGCCGTCGATTTGCGCATTGAAGCGGGCAAATTGGTGGCGGTGCGCAGCGTCTACTCCGGCAATATCTTGGCCGATATTACCTTTAAAAGTGATATTCAGGTTGCCAGCGTGCGCCCCCGTTCATTTCCGCTGCCGGAAGAGGGAGCAGCAGCCGGTGAAATCAAAGCGCTGGATGTGGCCATGGACGAAGCCGCCGTGCCGGAAAAGGTGCTGGAGAGCAAATCCGCCGGCGGTGGTGAAATCGCCCTCACCGACGCCGAGCGCATTGTCTCTGGCGGGCGTGGCGTGGCGCAAGATCCGGAACTGGGCTTCAAGCTGGTGGCCGATTTGGCCCGCGTGCTGGGCGCGGCAGTGGGCGCCAGCCGCGCCGCCGTGGATGCAGGCTATATACCCTACAAGCATCAGGTGGGACAGACCGGCAAAACCGTCAGCCCCAATCTGTACATTGCGGCGGGCATTAGCGGCGCCATTCAACATTTGGCCGGCATGGGCTCCAGCAAGCTGATCGTGGCCATTAATAAAGATGCCGAAGCGCCCATCTTTGGCCGCGCGCACTATGGCATTGTGGGCGATCTATTTGAGGTGCTGCCGGCACTGACCGAAGAATTTCAGAAGCGGTTAGGTTGAAGAAGACCTTTATGGAATACAAAATAGGCTCGGCGTCTGCGCAGACGCCGAGCCTATTTTGTATTCCATATTGAAGTTTCTTGCATCAAGAATTCTCTTTCTCCACGAATTTAGCGCCATCAGGTATAATGACCGTATGACAATAGAGATACCTGCCATCCGCCCCGCTGTTCTCAGCGCAGAAAACAGAAATGCGCTTGATGAATTTCGTGGCTTCAGGCATGTTGTACGCAACGTATACAGCATTAGTACACCGCAACGGTGTTGGCGATTCAGGCATCGTTCCCGAATGGTGAATCCGGCCCTATCTCTTATCGTTGCGATCTACTTAGTATAATTTGGATCCCGTTCGCATCGGCTTATTGGTCAAAAAACTGATCGTGCTGTCGGTCGGTGTTCATGCCGAACTGCGCACATTCACAAAATTTCTCGAAGACATCTCAAACGAAAGTTGACTATGCAACGCGAAGCTATTCAGTCTGCTCCACAAGCAGCAGCTTACAACGCTCATTTCCGTCCCTTTAACGGCCATCCCGGTCGCTATTCGCTCTATGACGTGATCTACACCTGCCCGGAAACAGGGGGTCTGCTGGAAGTGCATCACGATATTGATGCGCTGCGCACCAAATCGCCCGATGCGTGGAAAGCCCTCATCGACAGCCGGGCAGGACGCACTGTGTGGCCCTATGGCAGTGGCGTTTGGGCCATGCGCGAATGGGTGGTGCCGGACCTGCGCGACGAAAACGTGGTCAGCATGTTTGAGGGTAATTCCAACCTCTTCTGGGCCGATCGGCTGGGCCAACAGCTGGGCGTGCCGGACCTCTGGATCAAGCTGTGCGGCAACAGCCACACCGGCAGCTTTAAAGACTTGGGGATGACGGTGCTGGTCAGCGTGGTCAAGCAGATGATGGCCGACGGCAGCCCGGTGCGCGCCGTGGCTTGCGCCAGCACGGGCGACACCAGTGCCGCCCTGGCCGCCTATGCCGCCTATGCGGGCATCCCGGCCATTATCTTCCTGCCGGCGGGCAAAGTGAGCACGGCCCAGCTCGTGCAGCCCATTGCCAACGGCGCCCACGTGCTGGCACTGGATACCGACTTTGACGGCTGCATGCGCATTGTACAAGAAGTGACGCAGGACAAGCAGATCTACCTGGCCAACTCGATGAATAGCCTGCGCATAGAGGGCCAAAAAACGGTGGGCATTGAAATTGTGCGTCAATTTGATTGGCAGGTGCCCGACTGGATTGTGATTCCGGTGGGCAACCTGGGCAACATCAGCGCGCTTTATAAAGGCTTTAAGCTGCTCATGGACCTGGGCATTATTACCAAAATGCCGCGGCTGGCCGCGGCCCAGGCCGAACGCGCCAATCCCTTTTATCTCAGCTACCTGGACGATTTCAGCGAAAAGGTGCACGTGCCGGCGGGCCAAACATTGGCCAGCGCCATCCAAATCGGCGACCCGGTCAGCTATGAGAAGGCGGCCAAAGCGGTACAGCTGAGCAATGGCATTGTGGAGCAGGCCAGCGAGCACGAGTTAGCCAATGCCGCCGCCAAAGCCGATCTGACGGGCATGTATTGCGACCCACACACGGGCGTAGCCTTGGCCGTGCTGGAAAAGCTAGTCGCCCGCGGCGAAATTAAGCCCGACGATCGCACGGTGGTCATCAGCACCGCCCACGGTCTTAAATTCACCCAGTTCAAGGTAGATTATCACGATGGCGCGCTGAATTCGGTGGAAAGCCAGTACGCCAACCCGCCCATCTATTTGCCGGCGGATGTAAAGGCCGTTAAAGAAGCCATTGCCCGTCGCCTGCCGGATTAATTGCCACAAAAAACACAGAAAACACAAAAATTCCTGAGCCTTTTGTGGGTTTTGCGTTTTTGTGTCTATCCATCGTTTTTACGAAAAAGCTACCCAAAGGAATGATTTTGGATAATTTAGCAGAGATTCAGCGTATTGCCGGCGCTATTCGCACCAACGTGGCGCGCGTGATTGTGGGGAAGGAAAATGTAGTCGATCTGCTGGTCACAGCCCTCTTTTGTGAAGGACATGTGCTGCTGGAAGATGTGCCCGGCTCTGGCAAAACCACGCTGGCGCGCACGCTGGCCCGCTCCTTGGGCTGCACCTTTCAGCGCATTCAGTTTACGCCCGATCTGCTGCCTTCGGACATTTCGGGCGTCAGCATTTTTAACCAGCAAAGCAACCAATTTGAATATCGCCCCGGCCCGATTATGGCCCAGGTGGTGCTGGCCGATGAGATCAACCGCGCCGGTCCGCGCACCCAATCCGCCCTGCTGGAGGCCATGGAGGAGCGGCAGGTAACCGTGGATGGGGAGACGCGTCCGCTGCCTTATCCATTCCTGGTGTTGGCCACCCAAAATCCGGTGGAACTGGAAGGCACTTTTCCGCTGCCGGAAGCGCAGGTGGATCGCTTCCTCATGCGGCTGCGCATGGGCTATCCGGAATTGGAAGAAGAGCGGCTGATCTTACGCCGCTTTCGCACCACAAACCCGTTGACGTCCATTGAGCCGGTGGCCAGTACAGAAGAGATCCGCACGGCGAACCAGGCCTGTCGCGAAGTCTTTGTCCACCCCGTGCTGGAAGAATATCTGCTCAACATTGTGCGCGCCTCGCGCAACCACCCATCGATTGCGCTGGGCATTAGTCCGCGCGGCTCGCTGGCGCTCTATCGCACCAGCCAGGCGCTGGCCGCCATCCGCAACCGCAACTATGTGGTGCCCGACGATATCAAACAGTTGGCGCTGCCCGTGCTGGCTCACCGCATTATACCCAGCGTGGAAACGCGTCTGCATGAACGCCCGGTGGAAGATGTATTAAAAGAATTGCTGGAAAAGGCGGTGGTGCCCGTCGAGGAGAATTGGGGAGTTCAGCAGTAATTAAGGAACTGGGCAATTGGTTGATTAGGGATAGAGAAGAGCCAATCTCCTAATCAACCAATCACCTAACTTTTACAACCCCATCATAAATTGAAACGTGGCGTCGGCATTGCCGGGCAAATTTTCATGGCGATAGTCGTGATAGATGCGCAAGTTTTTGGGCGACGTGATTTTGTTGTAGGCGGCAAATTGAGTAGAAGGCGGACAGACGGTGTCCATAAGGCCCACCGCCATTTGCACATCGGCTTGAATGCGCGGCGCCAGATGCTGGACGTCAATATAGCCGAGCTGGGTAAAAAGCGCCTCCTCGCGCTCGTGCAGCGGGTCAAAGCGGCGGAACCACTCGTGCAGCTCCATGTAGGCATCCTTGGCTTGATCCATTTCCCAAACGCGCTGATAGTCGCTTAGGAAGGGAAAGACCGGCGCCGCCCGCTGAATACGCGGCTCCAATGCGGCGCAGGCCAGCGTCAGCCCACCGCCTTGGCTACCGCCCATGGCGCCCACTCGCGTGGCATCCACTTCCGGCATATCCATAACCAGACCTGCCAATTGCGCTGTATCCAAGAATATCTGGCGGAAGAGCAGCTTGTCCGGCGCGTGATCCAACCCGCGCACAATGTGGCCGCGCAGGGTCCAGCCTCTAACACTACCGGCATCCTCAGAAAGTCCGCCCTGCCCGCGGCAGTCAAGCGCCGCCACCGTATAGCCCGCCGCCACATAAGGCAGCTTATCCACCCAGTCTCCCGAGGAGCCGGAATAGCCGTGAAACATAACAATGGCGGGGCCGGGCTGTGGGGCTTGCTTGGGGCGCAGCAATTTGGCATAGACACGGGCGCCGCCCACGCCGGTAAAATACATGTGGAAACAGTCGGCATATGGCGTTTGAAACTCAGCCGGCGTCAGCTCTACGCGCGGGTCGATGGCGCGCATTTCCGCCAGGCTGCTGTCCCAAAACGCATCAAAATCGGCGGGACGCGGATTGCGGCCCTGGTATTCACGCAGCTTTTCCAGCGGCATATCAAATGTAAGGGGCATGTGGTTCTCCTTTGATTTTTGAAAAACAATGATGAGCAACTGATTGCACAGATTAGCCATCGCTATGCTTTCTTCTCGGGGGCTTCGACAAGCTCAGCCCCGAGCGGCTGAAGCGTCATAATCTGCAAAAATCGGTTGCTCGAAAACATTCTTCCCTATTATAATCATCTCTAGGCAGAACGCATAGAAGCGGAGGTAATTTCACATGATGCAATTTTCGTTTGCGGATCGCGTGGCGCTCATCACGGGCGGTGCGTCTGGGCTGGGGCGAGCCACGGCGCTGGCCTTTGCCGAGGCGGGCGCCCATGTTGTTATTTCCGATGTGAACGATCGGGATGGCCAGGCGCTGTGCCAACAGATTCAAGATGCCGGCGGCGACGCGCGCTATGTGCGCGCAGATGTGTCTGATCAGGAAGAGGTGATGCATCTGGTGGAAGCGGCGGCGGCGGCGCATGGACGCATTGACTTTGCGCTCAATAACGCCGGCATTGGCGGCGAACAAGCTTTGACCGGTGACTACAGCGAAGCAACCTGGCAGCGCGTGCTGGCGGTCAACTTGACTGGTGTTTGGTACTGCATGAAGGCCGAAATCACCCAAATGTTGACCCAAGAAGCAGTCGGCGAACAGCGCGGCGTCATCGTCAACTTGGCCTCCATTGCCGGGCTAATCGGTGCGCCCTATCTCTCGGCATACGCCGCGGCCAAACATGGCGTGGTTGGCTTGACCAAAACCGCGGCGCTGGAATATGTGCGCCAGGGCATTCGCATCAACGCCGTTTGCCCAGGCTGGACCGATACGCCCATGGTATCTGGCGTAACGGGAACCGATGCCGCCGCCACGCAACGCATGCTGGCGGGGATTCCGGCGCGGCGACTGGGCAAACCGGAAGAGGTGGCGGCAGCCGTGCTCTATCTCTGTTCCGAACCGGCGGCGTTTATTACCGGACACCCGCTGGTTTTAGACGGCGGCATTGTGGCGGGGTAAAGATGCGCTTTACATGCCCAATTGCCGTTCACATTTTCTTGTTGCAAGAGCAAAAAGTGTTGCTGCTGCGCCGCTACAACACGGGCTACGAAGATGGCAACTATAGCGTGCCGGCAGGTCACCTGGATGGCAACGAGCCAGTCACGCAGGCGGCCATGCGCGAAGCCCGTGAAGAAGTGGGCGTGGCAATCGCGCCTGCCGCGCTGCGCGTGGTAGGGATTATGCACCGTTTGTCTGACCGCGAAGGCGTTGACTTTTTTGTGGCTACCGATGAATGGCGTGGCCAGCCCACCAATTGCGAGCCGCACAAATGTGATGAGCTGCGCTGGGCGGCCTTCGATGCGTTGCCGCCCAACACAATTCCCTACGTACGACAAGCGCTGCTAAATTTTCAAAACGGAATCTTTTTTGCGGAGTTTGGTTGGTCAACCTAAAGTGAAATGACTTTAGACGTAGTTCCAAATCTTCCAAGAAGCGGCCGCACGTGGCCTCGATAGTCCGGCTACTTTGCGCCGCTTCTTGGAAGATGGCTCTGCACAAATTACTGTTCTCTATCCGATTTCACTTTAGAGGATGCAAACCTTGTTCTACTAACAACCGGCGCAAATTGACCACGCCACTTCGGTTTAGATCTAGTTTGTTTATTGTGGCACGACCTGTTGGCGTCAACCCAATAATTAGCGTAAAATTTCGTTCCACGCAAAATGATCTGGCCACTGATCGCGGCGGGGGTGGAATAACGGGGCCATATCGCCTGTCTGGGGGTCAAGAGCGTCAGTGCTTATATACTTACGGTTGTTGCAGCCCTGGCATGCATTGGCCAAATTATAGTCCTCGCTTGTTCCTCCTTTTGTAATCGGCGTAATATGCTCCACTGAGAATTAGTCAGGGGAATAATCTTCTTGCCACCAGCAATACTCGCAACAGTTTTGCGCCCGTGCTTTGACCGCAACTCTTTGCCCCGCAGTCACGCGTGAATTAGGCATAGGCTATCGGTTTTAATCCTAGGTCGTGCATAATAGCTGGAATCGTGGTTTGTCTAAGTTGCGCCAGTTCTGCAACAAACTCGATTCGCTTGACATTGGCCGCTTCAATTTGGTCAGAAAAGGCAATTAGCTCGCGCTGCTCGTCTGGGGTCAACGTTTCTGCTTGTCGTTTGGCTAGCAGTTCTTTATAACGCCCCCATTGAAACTGCGTCATGCTTTGGTTGATTTTTTGGATCAAGTCGGCTTCTTTTTGCGGCAAGCGTGCGCGTGATATCACTGGTCGGTTTGCTTGAGCCAGCCCTTTTTGGATGCTTTCCAGAATAAAAGCGTCGGTAGAAATTCCGGCATTTTTAGCGGCTTCGTGAATCTGGCTTTCCAATTCGGGCGTTACCTCAAAAACGATGGTCATATCTTAGAAGCTGTCTGAAAAGTCACAATTGGGTCCAAAAATATTCCGGGAAAGGGCCAATTGCGCATGATGTGACCAGAATTTCGTGGCCCTTTCCCGGAATGTGACACACCTCTATCACCTTTTCAGACAGCTTCTTATTTCCTTATGCACAATTCCTCAATCATCTGCGTGTAAACGCCGACTGCATTCTCCAGCTGCGCCAGGTCAATGTATTCGCCCACCGTGTGCGCCTGCGCGATGTTGCCCGGTCCCAAAATCACCTGCTCATCCACATGATTCTGATAGAGCAAGGCTTCGGTGCCAAAGGGAACCGTCTCGGCTTTGGCAATGCCGGTGGCGGCCAAGGCGACCTGAATCAGTTCGGCATCGGGAGATGTATAAAATGCTTGTACGCCGCGTGAACTCACCTCCAAATTATACTTTTTCGCACGCTCCACAATCATGGCCACGGCATCTTCGTGCCGGCCATTGGGCATGGCGCGCAGCCCCAATCGCACATCTGTACGGGCGGCGGTCACGTTGCCGGCACAATTGTGATCGGTCATCACCATGTTAAACCCCATGGTAGGCGGATCAAATTCGTGATTCATAAAGGATTCATCAGTCTTAAAAAGCTTGGCCAATTCAGCCATTTCCGCCAGGAAAGGGGCAATTAAGAAATTGGCCGAAATGCCCTTTTCAGTGCTGCTGTGGGCGGCCTTGCCGTGCGCCGTAACGGCCACGTGAAAGCCGCCTTTGTGCGAATAGACCGGCCGCAGCTCGGTGGGCTCGGCCACCACAACCTGTGTGGGCCAGCCGTATTGGCTAAGCAGCTGACTCTCTTCGCAGACCTGGCGCGCGCCGCCAAAGCCCACTTCCTCATCGGCCGTGACTCCTACATAGATGGGATGCTTCAACTGCTTGGCATCTACATTGGCGGCGGCAATCATGGTGGCAGCCAGCGGGCCCTTCATGTCGCAGCTGCCGCGGCCATAGAGCAGCCCGTCCTTCACCACCGGATCATATGGGTCCCAATACTCTTCGGCGCCGGGCACCGTATCCGAATGCGAGAAAAAGCCCAGGCCACCTTTGCCTTCGCCCTTGCGCGCCACCAAGCTCACTTTGCGATTGTCGGCGTCGTCCGTATATTCCAGCCGTTCGACCTCAAACGCATTCTGCTTAAAAAAGTTTTCAATATAATCAGACACGTCGGCATTGCTGATCTGGCTAGCTGAGGCGATGGAAATAAGATCTTGGGAGAGTTGAAGAACATTGTGGGACGTCATAGAGTATTCTCGTTTCGTGTGTTGGTTTGGTATGTTGTGTATTGCGTGAACTGTAGTCGGAGCTATTGAGGTCGCGCTGTATCCATTGTAGGGCGGGTAAGGATACCCACCCATGCCTGTCGCCGAATGGACTCTATGCGCCGAATGGAGATTGCTCGTTTCCGACCAGGCGGCAATTTGGGAAAATCGCCCTACATTTTGCTACATGCCACCCCTGCACAAACTGAACCGGTTCACGCAACACGCAATATAATTATCGCTAAAAGCCGCTTGCCTAACCGAGAGATGCTCGACCACTACATCACCCGCGCCGTCACAGTTTCGCGAATAAAGTCGGCAATATCTTGCGTGGATGCACCGGGGCCAAAGACCGCGGCAATCCCCGCCTCTTGCAGCTTGGCCACATCTTCATCAGGCACAATGCCGCCCACCAGCACCGCTACATCCCCTTGGCCCTGCGCACGCAACAGCTCCACCACCTTGGGGCAGAGCGTCATATGGGCGCCACTCAAAATGCTGAGCCCAACCACATCCACATCCTCTTGCAACGCCGCCTCGGCGATCATCTGAGGCGTCTGGCGGATGCCGGTATAGATCACTTCAAAGCCGGCGTCGCGCAGCGCCCGCGCCACCACTTTGGCGCCGCGGTCGTGCCCATCCAGCCCGGGCTTGGCTACTAATACACGTATGTTTGCCTGATTCACGGTTCTCTTCCTATCACTGACAAAGTATCTGTCCGTACATTCTCTGCGCCAAATCGATCTGTGAGGGACAGCGCTGGATTCACAGCCGAATTTACGGATAGGTTCAAAATCTGTGTTGAATAATTCGGGGGCCAACACAATAAGTGTACCATTTTTCCCACCGAAGCGCACCTGTGAATAACACGACTTACGCAGCGCCCGTGGTTCGCCAAGAGTAAACCAGTTTGCCTTCCTAAAATTTTACCCAAGGCTTGCGTAAGTCCAGAATAAATGCTTATAGAATCACGCCAAAGTATGTTACAATTTGCACAAACACATTGGGGAATCGTTGATTTTCCCAACCCATGGATGTTCAAACCAAGAGGAGAATAATTGATGTTGTACCCGAAAACCGCAGAACAAGAACGTTATGTGACGCTGGCCACGGAACTGGCGCGGAAATTCGACGCTCGCGCGGCGGAACATGATGCCACGGGCGACTTCCCGCTGGCCAATTATGACGACGCCCGTGCGGTTCACCTGCCCTCGCTCATCATCCCCACAGAGTTCGGTGGTTGGGGCGCGGGTCTGCTTGATTCGCTGATGACCGTGGAGGCATTAGCCGTGGGCGATGGCAGCACGGCGCTCTGCTTGACCATGCATTTCCAAACAATGGGTTCCGCCGCCGAAAGCCGCAAATGGTCGCCGGCTCTCTTTGAACGAATCTGTCGCGAAGCCGTGGTAGATGGCGCACTCATCAACTCCATTGCCACCGAGCCAGAATTAGGCAGCCCCAGCCGGGGTGGCCTGCCCAAAACTACGGCCGCTCCCGCATACACAGATGGACAAACCAGCGGCGACCCGGCCTTTTGGGTGGTCAACGGACTCAAGTCATGGGCCACCATGATCCCCGCGCTGGATTACATGATCATCCCCGCGGCGTTGCAAGATGGCAGCGGCGAGGTGGGTCGTTTTGTAATCTCCACAAAAACTCCCGACGGCGGCGAGCTGGAAATCATGAACAATTTTAACGCCATGGGCATGCGCTGCACGGCCAGCCACGACATTAAGCTCAAGAACATTCGCGTGCCGCATGAAAACATCACCGGGCGCAGTGCTGGGGAAGCCGCTCGCGGGCCGGGCGTCAACGCCTGGTTCATGCTGCTGATCAGCGCCACCTATGTGGGCGTGAGCTTGGCGGCTCACCGCGCCGCCATTCGCTATGCGCAGGAACGCGTCCCCACGGCGTTGGGGCGGCCTATTGCCACGGTCGAAGGCATCCAGCGGCGGTTGGGTCAAGCCGAGCTTTTGCTGCGCCAGGCCCGCATTATGTTGTATCAAGCAGCAGATATGTGGGATCGTTTTCCCGAACGTCGGGGCGATATGGTTGCCACCATTGCCACCGCCAAATTTACGGCGACCAACAACGCCATCCAGGCCGTGGACCACTGCATGCGGGTGGCTGGCGGCGCTAGCATGATGAAAACGCTGCCGCTAGAACGCTATTACCGCGATGTGCGCGGCGGGCTCAACCACCCCATGAACGACGACATGGCGCTGGTGACGCTGGGCAAAATGGCCATTGCCGCCCTGAGCGCAGAAAATACCGATTAGGCGCTCAGCGTAATATCTCCGGCACATCCCGTCATAGCGCTGGACCGCAAGCGAACGATTTTCTAAAACATGCCCGCCAACGGTAGAAATGGCGGGCATATTTATTTTCAAATTCCCCAAATAGTACTAAAGTCCTGTTGTGAAGCGAGTCATGGATTCCTATAATCAATACACCGCAACGGTGTTGGCGATATAGGCGTCGGTCCCGATTGTTGAATCCGACCCTATCGCGTGGCGTTGCGCTCTACTGATAATGGGCGTAAAGCTCAACTGGGCAAGTTGCTCCGCTTGTCCCTCATTATGCATAAAGGAACATTATGGCTCTACATCGCACTGACCAGCCGGCGGCAGCTCCGCCAACGGCCTTTAAGCAAACTCCCTCCCCGGCGCCAAACCCCATGCGCACGCTGCTATACCATTCCATCAGCAGCCTGTTCACCATTTTAGTGATTGGCATCCTCATCTTTTACCGTCAGCGCCCGGATCCACCAGCTATTGCGCTATACCCGCCGCCTACGCTGGCGCCTACCATCACGCCATTCCCCACCGCTACGCCCGGCCCCATTACGGTTTATGTGAGCGGCGCCGTCCAACAGCCGGCGCTCTATACGCTGCCGCCAGGCTCACGCATTGGAGATGCTCTGGACCTAGCTGGTGGCCTGTTGCCAGAGGCCGACACCGCGCGCATTAACCAAGCCGAATTTCTCTTTGATGGGGCGCAGATCTTTGCACCGACCCTGGTTGCCGGACAGCCCGCGGCCGCGCCTGGCGCCTTAGCCGCCGGCATTTCTAATCCGCCGCTTACGGTAGGCGCCCTTTTGAGCAACGCGCCATCATCCAGCAGCGGCTTGGTCAATATCAACACGGCAACGCTTGAAGAGATCATGTCTTTGCCCGGCATTGGCCAGACCAAAGCCGAAAGCATTGTGGCTGGCCGCCCCTATGCCAGCATTGAGGAGCTGGAACGCGTGTCCGGCATTGGCCCCTCTACAGTGGAAAAGCTGCGCGCCTATGTGGCGGTGCAGTAGGACATGAGGCCTGGGGGTTTGATGTAGCGTCCTATTGTTTATATTCAACCCGATAGACGACGCCCGTGGCATAATCTCCCACCACCAGATTTCCGTCATTGTCCGCGATCATGGGCAGCGGACGTTCCAGGCCGGCCATAAAGACCGATGGCTCGCCGCGGAAAGTGAGGCCGGTTTCTGTTTCAATCGGCGTCAGCATAATGCGGTCCACGGTGTGCCCCACAATTTCCTCGCTAAAAACTTGGCCAAAGAGACCCACATAGAGCGTCTGATAGGCCGCCGGCCAAGCCGGATTGCTGACGTAGGCCAGACCGCTGGCGCTGGCGTGGGCCGTCACATCGTAAAGCGCGCCGCTGTATGGCCAACCGTCAATTTCGGTGGGCGCGGTATCAGCAGGCAAGTCAAACGTGGCGCCAAAGTGAGTGGGGAAGCCATAGTGATGATGCCAACGAATATGGTTGACTTCGTCGGGTGCGTCATTAAAATCGGGGCCATTCTCGCTAGCAAAGAGCTGCCATGTGGCTTCACCATTTACCGGCGCCGCCCCCCAAACCAGTGCGTATGGATTGCGGTTGCCCTTGCTCACTATCTCTAACGCATCCTGGCCCTGCCCATCGCGTGGAAAGCGCAGAATCGACGCGTTATAGGGGCCACCCACTTCCAAATCCTCCGTGGACCCTAGACCAAAATAGATCCAGTGCGCGCCCCTTTCACCGGTAAAAGGATCGGGGTCGGGATTCCACACCAATGTATTATTCTGATGCCGGCCCCAGGGCAAGCCATCGATGCGCACGTCATAGCTATCCGCCACACCGTTCTGGTCACCGTCAAATGTGTGCACCAATTGGCCACGTCCACCCAGCCAAACGGCGCCGTCGGCGGCATCGTAAAGCAGCCCCACCACTTCCGGCAATCCGGTGGCGTAGAGATGACGCTCGTCGTACACGCCATCACCATCGCCATCAGAATACCACCAAATACGCCCGGTTTGCAGGCTGACCAGCATGTCGTGGTCAGGCGTAAATTGGATTTGCGTAATGGCGCTCAAGCCATCGGCAATGGGCGTTGCTGCAAAGCCGGTGTCCAGCTGCAACGCCTGCGCTAATGCCAGCGACGAATCGCCAATGGTCACCGGCTCGCGCCAAACTGACGCAAAACGCACGCTATCAATCTCCAGCTCACCCGCCATATCGGCCCATTCCAGGACGACCTGCACCTCAACAATGTTGGCAAAATCGGGCCGATTGCCTTCATCATCGACAATTTCGGCCAGCGGCACATGAACATCGCTCCACTCATCGCGCAGGCCAAAAGCATTGAGCCGCACCGCCATGCGATCCCCGTCACGTTCCACCAAATAGAGATTCGGCATTAGGTTGCCCGTGCGCCGCATATGCAGATAGAGCGTCTCGGTTCCGGTGAGGGGAGTAAAATCCGTGGTCAGCTGCTCACCAAATGCCAAGCTCCAGCGCGCATAGCTGGATGCGCCTACTTCCGCCGCCAGCAGCGGCTGAGTGGCTTCATGCTCGCACGTGAATTGCACATCCGCTGAATGATCACAACGGGCCGTCAAATCTGCCCTGCCCAGCAGTTCAACGTCGGCCAGATGGTCCAACAGGGACGAAGCGCCGTTGGCAATATGATCGGTTGTGGCAGTGGACGGCGGCGGTGTCCCTGCCCCAGCGTTGCTGGAGCGCCCACACCCCGCGCATAGGACTATAAAGCTACAGAGCAGAAGCAGGCGGCACAATCTGTATGGGTCACAATAAAATCTGCATGGGTTACAATAAATAGTATGGGTATTCACAATGGTATCTTCTATCAAAAAGAATGGGCCAGGTATGAAAATAGATGCAATCTACACAGCGCAGAGAAATGCAAGCAGAAACAGTATGGCTGCCCACGCAATTTTTTACGGGGGCGCATGTTAGAAGCTGTCTGAAAAGTCACAATTGGGTCCAAAAATATGCCGGGAAAGGGCCCATTGCGCATGATGTGACCAGGATTTCGTGGCCCTTTCCCGGCATGTGACACACCTCTACCACCTTTTCAGACAGCTTTTTAGCCCTCTGTATCAGTACATCGCAACGGTGTTGGCGCAATAGGCGTTGGTCAGGTTTATTGAATCCGCCGCTATCTCTGGCAATTGCGATCTACTGCGTATTGAGTCGCCATTGTATCATGCAGATAGTAAGCTTAGAAATCATCCCTCCGATTTATCATGGCTTCGGCAGCAGCGACGGATGGACAGAGCGCAAAGTTTGCTGACCAGTCTCCATTGCCCGTAAGTCCCTATAAAAAGGGGCATGTACGCATGCAGAAAAGGCGATGAAAATACCGCCATGCATCTTAACATTAATATTCCGTTAGGTATCTATCGACTTAACTTTCTCTTAAAACATGGCCAGAATAGGTCTCGTTTTCCACGAAATAGTTTCACTTTGTTAGCTCCGAGTATGAATTCCGTCGAGTTTTAGTGTAGCGATTCTCTGAAATTGGATTTATTATTAACAATATCATAAGCGGGGTTTCGTACTGCCCACGAAAACTTTCTATGTCCCAAGCTTACACATGATTCATGCGGTTATAAACAGCAGAACCTTACATTTTTGTATACTCTTTGGCACAGAAGTCAATGTGATGCCACTTGTTAAGTTAGACACTCTACATGGAGAAGAGCCGCCAGATTTTGCGAAATCAGCCAGTTCTTCCACAAAAAGGGGTTTGCTCTAGCAAGTGGTCTATCGGTTTATTTCTGGCCGAGTATAGCAGCAACAATTGTATTACATTAAAAAGCTGGGCGTGAGCGCAATGATTTATCTAATGATTCATTGCCAACTCGTTCAAAAAGTCTAGGAGAAAAGGATGGCTATTGAATTTGATCAGCAGATATTCAACCCTCTTGAAGTTGTGGAAGAGAATGATGAAGAACCTCCCCTAATGCAGCGCGATACCGCTATGCTGGTATTGCATCAAGGACTACAATCTCCCCGTAAATGGCCCCTCAGCCGGAACCGCCCCATTGTGATTGGGCGCAGCGATACATGCGATGTGGTTTTGGCCGACCGACAAGTAAGCCGATTTCATGCTCGCATTAGCTGGGATGGTCAGCAGTATGTGATAGAAGATTTGGGCAGTAAGAATGGTACGCACGTCAATGGCGAGAGTCCACAGGGCGCCATTCCGCTGACGGACGGTGATGAATTTCAAATCGGCATTCGCTTTAAGCTGGCCTTTGTCGATGATGGCGCTACGGCGCCGCTGGCTCTGGAAACAGAGAAGGGGCTCAGCCTAGACAAAGGCAGCCGTACCCTTCACATTGGCAAAAAAGTAGTAAGTCCTCCACTCAGTCTCCCCCAATATCTACTCCTGGAACTGCTATGGGATGCCGATGGCCGCATTGTCACTCGCGATGAAATTGTCAATGTGGTCTGGTCCGCCGATAACTTTGAAGGCATCAGCGAGCAGGCCATTGACGCATTGGTGCGCCGCTTGCGCGAACGCATTGCTGAAATCGATGCCAAGACCGACTATATTATCACCGTTCGTGGACATGGGTTCCGCCTGATCAATTGCACATAGAATTTGCATTCGATATATCCCGGAAACCAAATTTGCGGTCAGACATTTAACTGATTTGTGCCGTCGGCTTTTAGCCTACATTGCTGCATCACGACACTCCCCCAGGCTCAAACGGATAAGCCATCCCTAGTTCATACAATGGCGTATCGATTAGAACTTATCCCTTTTTATCTCCAACATTTCAGGGAATTATTGGCGGATTCATCATCGAAGAGAAATTATAGCCCATCTGAAGTATCGATAGGACCGCCCACTTCTGCACCCAATACTAAAATTTTAAGCCTGAAATGCGTATCAGCATTAGACGCGCCCCCACCCGAACAATGGCGCTCGCGTGGAGGCGCGTTTTTCATTGGCAACAGTTCCCATATCCGCGGCATCTGCTATACTATAGCAATATCAGTACACCGCAACGATGTTTGCGGTCCAGGCGTCGGTCTCGATTGGTGAATCCGACGCTATGGTTTGCCAGTGCGATCTACTGCCTATTTTCAACCAGGATTCTATTGAGATTCTGTTGAATTTCATATTTGCTGGGGTACTGAAGGTCAACAAATTAAATCGGTAATACGTCGGCACTGGTTGAAACCGGCCCGTGTCAGCCAACGTACGCTAAAGCGCACTCCTTTTATAGCCTGCTTTAGCGAGCTTTCTCTAGCAGACACAGGCTTTTGCAGATTTACAAATTAACACCAGCATAGAAGTTCGACTTCTCGGAGAAGTCGAACTTCTGGAATACCAGCACTATTTTATTAATTCACAATACCCTGTGGTGATAATTACCGCACTATTTACGCAACATGCAATCAAGAGGAGAAGAAGCCCTATGCGTCTGCAAGACAAGGTCGCGCTCATTACGGGCGCCAGCAGCGGCATCGGTCGCGAAACCGCATTGCTTTTTGCCCAGGAAGGGGCCAGCATCACCGTGGTGGATATTAACGATGAAGGCGGTCAAGAGACCGTGCGTATGGTCGAACAATTGGGCGGTCGCGCCCTCTATGTGCGGGCCGATGTGGCCAAAGCGGCCGATTGCCAACAGATGGTGGCGCAGACCGAAAGCACTTTTGGCAAACTCAATGTGCTTTTCAACAATGCGGGGATTATGCACAGCCGCGACGACAACGCCATGACCACCGAAGAAGAGATTTGGGACCTGACCATCAATATCAACCTCAAAGGGGTCTTTCTGGGCTGCAAATATGGCATTCCCGCCCTGCAACGCGCCGGCGGCGGCTCTATTATTAACACGGCCTCGTTTGTAGCGCTGCTGGGCGCGGCCACGCCGCAAATTGCCTACACGGCCAGCAAGGGCGGCGTCCTCTCTATGACGCGCGAACTAGCCGTAATCCACGCCCGCGAAAATATCCGCGTCAACGCGCTCTGCCCCGGCCCGCTGCGCACCGAGATGCTCATGAGCTTTCTCAACACAGAGGAAAAGCGCCAGCGCCGCCTGGTCCATATCCCCATGGGGCGCTTTGGCGAAGCCAAGGAAATGGCCAAGGCCGCGCTTTGGCTCGCTTCCGATGAATCATCCTTCATGACCGGCGCCGAATTTGTAGTGGATGGCGGCATTACAGCGGCCTACGTCACGCCGGAATAGATTATCTGCCAAATCGTAACCGAAGCTTGTTGAAGGCAGGCTTGGACAAGCTCCGGCCCCAGGTATTAAATAGTTACCCCAATCTAAAAAATAAGGGCGGCTGAACGAGTTCAGCCGCCCTTATTTTTTATGTGCTGCGTATTATTATAGGCCCAAAATGCCGCTGCCAAAGGCGCTGGCAAAGACCAAGCTCACAATACTCATCAGCTTGATCAAAATATTCAGCGATGGCCCGCTTGTGTCCTTGAATGGGTCACCCACCGTATCGCCCACCACGGCGGCTTTGTGGGCGTCGGAGCCCTTGCCACCCATCTGGCCCGTTTCGATCCACTTTTTGGCATTGTCCCAGGCGCCGCCCGCATTGGCCATCATCACGGCCAGCATAAAGCCCGATGCAATGGCGCCAATCAACAGACCGGCCAACGCTTCTGCACCCAGGATAAAGCCCACCAACAGCGGCACAATCACCGCCAGCGCGCCGGGGATGATCATCTCGCGCAGCGCGCTTTGCGTGCTGATGCCTACGCAGGTCTTGTAGTCGGGCTGGCCCGTGCCTTCCATTAGCCCCGGAATTTCGCGGAATTGACGACGCACTTCCAACACAATCTCATAGGCAGCTTTGCCCACCGCCGTCATCGTCAAGGCCGCAAAGAGATAGGGCAACATGGCGCCGATCAAAATGCCGGGCACCATGGAGGGATCCAGCAGGTTCAAGGTGAATTCGGGATTGTTGGCCTGGGCCACACCCACATACGCCGCCATGAGCGCCAGCGCCGTTAGTACGGCGGAGCCAATGGCAAACCCCTTACCGGTGGCCGCGGTTGTGTTGCCCAAGCTGTCCAGCGCGTCCGTGCGATCGCGCACCTCGTCGGGCAAGTCGCTCATCTCGGCAATCCCACCGGCATTGTCGGCCACGGGGCCATAGGCATCGGTGGCCAGCGTAACGCCCAGCGTGCTCAACATACCCACACCGGCCAGCGCCACGGCGTAAAGCCCCGAAGTCATATTGCCGCCACCAGCCGTCATGCCAATCCAAATGCTGAGCAGCGTAGCCACCGCCACAATTAACACAGGGGCCACTGTACTGAGCATACCCACGGCCAGCCCCTGAATAATCAGCGTGGCGTCGCCCGTTTCAGACGCTTTGGCAATACTTTGCGTGGGCGCTTCGGTATACGATGTATAATACTCGGTAAAATAGGCAATTGCATTGCCCGCAACCAGACCCACCAAAATCACAAACCAGAAGCGGAAGCTCAAGCCCGACATGGGCACCACAATAGCCGTAAGCAGCAGTACCAGCCCAGATGCACCCCAAACGGCTTTGCGCAGCGTGGCCAGCAGCTCTTCCTGACCGGCATTTTCTTCGGTCTTCACCAGGAAGGTCCCCACCAGCGCCGAAATAATACCCACACCGGCCACCAAGAAAGGCAAGCCAATATAGGCCAGCGAATCGGTGGCAATGGTAGCCCCCAGCGCAGCGGCCGCAATAATCGAGCCGCTGTAGCTTTCAAACAGGTCCGCGCCCATGCCAGCCACATCGCCAACGTTATCACCCACGTTGTCGGCAATCACGGCAGGGTTGCGCGGGTCATCTTCAGGAATGCCCTGTTCCACCTTGCCCACCAGGTCGGCGCCCACATCAGCCGCCTTGGTATAGATACCGCCCCCCACGCGGGCAAAAAGCGCAATGCTGCTGGCGCCAAACCCAAAGCCGGTAATATAATCAATATTGCCGCCAAAAATCATATAGAGAACGGTAATACCCAGAATGCTAAAAGCCACCACAGACATGCCCATAATAGTGCCGCTGCCAAAGGCCACGCGCAGGCCATCATTCAGGCTGCGGCTGGCGGCGGCGGCGGTGCGCACGTTAGAGCGCACGGCAATATACATGCCCAGATAGCCAGCGGCCGCCGACGCAACGGCGCCCAGAATAAAACAGACCGCGGTCTGCCAAGCGAGAAACGCGGCAATGACAATGGCGACCACGACGACAAAACCGGCCAGATACGTATATTCGCGATTGAGAAACGCAGACGCGCCTTCCTGAATGGCCGCAGCGATCTCCTGCATCTTTTCATTCCCCGTATCTTCTTCCAATACGTTGCGAATCTGCCAGAGCACAAAACCGATTGCCATCAGGCCAAATAAAAATGCAAAAACAACGGATGCTGTTCCTTGTAACAAGAGAATCCTCCTTAATAAACCAAATTGATGATTAACCTGGCTATTTTAGTTTGACATGGAAACTTAAGTCAAATTTATTGAAAGTCATCGAGTGATTCCTTGACCGGCCTATCGCAGGATGTTACAATTTCGCCATGAAGCCGTTTATTTACGTGGATCACGCCGCCACCACTCCAGTGCGCCCAGAAGTATTGGAAGCCATGCTGCCCTATTTCAGCGCGCAGTACGGCAATCCATCCAGCACGCACAGTGCCGGGCGCAAAGCCAGCGTGGCGCTGACCAAGGCCCGGCGCACGGTGGCCGCGCTGCTGGGCGCCGCCGACCGCGAAATCATCTTTACAAGCGGCGGCACAGAAGGGGCCAACGCGGCCATCCGCGGCATTGCGCTGGCCCGGCGGCGGCAAACTGGCGCCAACCGCATTATTACCTCGGCTGTCGAGCATCATGCCGTGCTCCACACCGTGCAAGACCTGGCCACAAACTATGGCTTCAGCGCCACCATTTTGCCCGTCGATGCAGATGGACTGGTGCAGGCCGCAGAGGTTGAACGCGCCATTTATGCAGATGGCGACAGCAGCGCGCCCCCATCGTCCGGGGGTCCAGAACCAACCGGAAACCCAGCATTAGCAGGGAACCCAGCGTTAATAGGGAACCCAGAATTAGCAGGGAACAATGTGGCGCTGGTCACCGTCATGTATGCCAATAACGAAGTGGGGACCATTCAGCCCGTGGCCCAGATTGGCGCGCTTTGTCGCCGGCTCGGCGTTCCGTTTCATACGGATGCCGTCCAGGCCGCGGCCACCCTTCCGCTGGATGTGGACACGCTGCCGGTGGATGCGCTGACCATAAGCGGCCACAAGATCTATGGTCCCAAAGGCGTGGGCATTTTATATGTGCGCAGCGGCGTCCCCTTTTTGCCCACCCAGACCGGCGGTGCGCAGGAGGATAATCGACGCGCTGGCACCGAAAACGTGCCGCTCATTGTGGGCGCAACTAAGGCGCTAGAGCTCATTACGCAGGAGCGCGACGCAGAGCGCCCCCGCTTGCGCGCCCTGCGCGACCGGCTGATCGGCGCCGTTTTAGCAGAGTTGGCCACCGCCCGTCTTACAGGCAGCCACACGCAGCGGCTCGATTCGCTGGCCAGCTTTGTGATCAACGGCGTAGATGCCGAGGCGCTACTTATCCGGCTGGACCTGGCCGGCATCGGCGCCAGCAGCGGCAGCGCTTGTACCAGCGGCGCCCTGCGTCCCAGCCACGTATTGGAAGCCATGGGCATTCCCTCTGGCCGCGCGGCGGCGCAGCTGCGCTTGAGCTTGGGACGCAGCAATACGCCAGAGCAGGTCGATTATGTGGTGGAGCAGTTGGTGCAGGGTTGCAGGGTTGCAGGGTAGTAGAGTTGCAGGGTTGCAAGGTTGCAGGGTTGCAGGGTTGCAGGGTTGCAGAGTTGCAAGGTTACAGAGTTGCAGGGTTGTGCAGGGGCAGGTTTTCTGCCGCTTTGCCAAAAGGATTAAACGCATTTGAAGCACTTGAAAGCCCCAGAAGAGACCACCGTTGTCATTGCCATGAGCGGTGGCGTGGATAGTTCGGTGGCGGCGGCGCTCATGGTGGAGCGCGGCTATCAATGCATTGGCATTATGATGCGGCTGTGGGCAGAGACAGGGGCCGGCGAAGGCTCTATGAATAAATGTTGCAGCGTGGAGAGTATGGCCGACGCGCGCCAGGTGGCGGATCAGCTGGGCATTCCGTTTTATCTGATCAACGTCGAGCAGCCCTTTAAGCAGAACGTGGTCGATTTCTTTATTGAGGGCTACAGCGCCGGTCTTACACCCAATCCATGCCTGGCCTGCAATCGTCACATCCGCTTTGATTATTTGCTCAATTATGCACGCAAGCTGGGTGCGGATTATCTGGTGACCGGTCATCACGCCCGCACGCGCCGGCTGGATACAGGTGAGATTCAGCTTTTAAAGGCCGTGGATGAGCGCAAGGATCAGAGCTACGTGCTCAGCGTTATGGGACAGGCAGAACTGCGCGATGTGCTTTTTCCGGTGGGCGATTTCACCAAACCGGTGATTCGCCAAATGGCCGCCCAGTGGGGCCTGCCCATTGCCAGTAAACACGACTCAATGGATCTCTGTTTTATTGCAGATGATGATTATCGACGCTTTTTGCAGGATTGGGCCAGCCACGCCATGCAGCCCGGTCCCATTGTAGACCGTGCGGGCAACGTTTTGGGGGAGCATGCCGGGTTGCCCAGCTACACCATTGGTCAGCGCAAAGGATTGGGCATTGGGGGGGTGGGTGTGCCGCTTTTTGTGTTAGAACTGGACAGCACCCGTAATACGCTGGTGGTGGGGCGCAAAGAAGAGTTGGGGCGAACGCAGCTGCTGGCTCACCACGTCAACTGGACTGGCGATGCGGCGGTGGCGGCGGGCTTTGCGGCTCAGTGCAAGATCCGCTATCGCGCCCAGCCAGTAGATTGCCGCCTTTATCCAGCGCCGCCGGACGCAGACGAGACAACGGTGGCCGTCCATTTTGCCGAGCCGCTGTACGGCATTTCGCCTGGGCAGGGCGCGGTATTTTATGATGGTGACGTATGTCTGGGCGGCGGAATCATCGCGCGCTGAATAGATCAATTTTATGGCTGAGTCGGGTCAATTTTTAAACAGCATTATCTGGTCGCCGCCTTTTATTTTAGGGGCGCTGTTGAGCATTTTTTACGCCAGCCTCTATCACCTTTGGGGCGGATCTGGTTTGCGCGATCTGATCATTTATTTGATTGCGGCCGGATGCGGGTTTGCCTTGGGGCAGGGCGCCTGCGCCATTATGCAGTTTGAATTATTTCAGATCGGCCATCTGTGCGTGGTAGAAGCTTCGGTGGGCGCATGGCTAGCGCTTTTGATTGCTAGACTGTTTGTGTAAAGGGGTTCAATGTGGTTACTGCCTATATGCGGGATATTGCCATTATTATTATTGCCGTGCAGAGCATTGTGATCGGCGCGCTGATTGCCGTGTTGATCTTACAAGTATGGCGGCTAATTAAAATGGTGCAGACTGAGATCAAGCCGATGATAGACGATATGCAGGATACCATCGGCACAGTGCGCGGGACAACTACCTTTGTGAGCGATAATATTGTACAGCCAGTGGCAAAAACGAGTGGTTATATGGCGGGGATGCGGACGGCGGTCAAGGTGCTGGGCGCCGATTTGCCGGCCATTTTGGGACGCTCCAAACGACCGGCGGCGCAGACAACAGTCGTCACAGAATCAGTTGACGTTGCCGAGCCCAATACGGTCCAGGACAGCGGTGCAGCCAATGCAAAAGGCAGCGGAAGCGGGCATTAGGGGTTCCGTGTGAAGGCCCAACACCTGCATGGCGCCGAAAACCGTTAGGATACCAATACCAGAAACCAGTAGCATATTGCTTGCAAGTACCTTGACCATTGAATTTCTCCTGAAACCGTACCTATATAGAACTTACGCAGTCTCGGCTAAAATAGCCAGGTCTATCGATATATTCGTGTGACGCTACGTAAGTCGTATTATTGTCGAACGATAACCTGCTGTATAGGTTACCGAAATCATGCGCTGCGTACTTGAGGCAAATGTGACAATTCGCCAATAATTCCAACAATAATACCCAGTTCTCTCTGTTTGCGGGCGATATATTGACGCACCAGCCCAAATACTACTGCCGATGTACTAATCTTACAAATTCCCACAATTGATTTCTCTGGCCAAAAAGCGCTTTCATATCCCCACCCCAACAGATCGTAGGATTTTCGTAGCCTAATCGTACAAAAAAGCGCCTCTACAATGTAGAGGCGCTTGATAATTGCATGCCTGCCTTTAATGTTGGGAAGGCCAACCAGGCAGGCTTGAGGTATAGGGTAGGACCGAGGGCAGCCATAGGCTGATGGAATGGATCATACCATTGAACTTTGGGCGCGTCAAGTGCCAATTTTTTACTTCTACCAACACCCTGGCCCACCGATAGACTAGGAATTATCGGAATTAAGATTGAGTATGCGGATTCACGCGCATGAGCACCGATTGTTCATAGAGAATCATGTTGATCCCTATTGATCCGCGTACGATTTTTTAAACGGCCTTAATGGGCCAAAGAATCTGAATAGGCCTGAACAAACCGACCATCAAAGAGCGCATTAAAGTCGGTCGGGGCGGTGGGCATGGATCCAATCTCCACCAAGAAGTGGGCAATTTGTTGCGCCGCAAAAGGGAGATGCGCCATGCCTTGCTCTGGTGCAAAGGCGTCCACATTGTCTTTCACAGAAAAAATGCGCACTCCTTCTTCAAATACCTCCACCTCTTCGACACTAATGCCCGCCCGATCGGCCATCAAATCTTCGGCTTCTTTGAGGTTCACTTTCATGAAACCGATGACATCGAACCAAACCTCGACCAGCTTTTGCACATCGTCCGGGCGCTGATCGACAAGCGTCTGGCTCACCACCAGCAGATCGGGAAAAGCGCCGGGATAATGGGCGGATGTGACCAACTCATGGCTGCCGGCGCGGGCCAACGCCTTGAGCCCATAGGGCGGAAAAGTACCGATTCCATCCAGTTCACCAGCCACAAAGGCCTTGATGCCGGCACTCGTCTCCATATTGACGATTTCCACATCATCGTGCCGCAGCCCAGCTTCATACAGCGCCAGCGTGAGCAGGAAATCTTCCGCCGCCCCCCCTTCCAGGCCGATCTTTTTGCCCGCCAGATCTGGCAGAGACTGCACCTCTGCCGCCACCACAATTTTGTCATCGCCCATGGAATTGTCGTTGACCAGCACCGCCACTTCGCCATTGACGGCGGTGGGCGCAAAGGCCACGGTATCGTCAAGCGTTTGCGCATTGCCATCAATTTCGCCGGCAGCCAGCGCTCTCAATGAGTCGTGATAATCCTCAAACCAGCGCAGTTCCACGTCAAGGCCATGCTGCTCAAAAAGACCTTCCTGCTCGGCAACATACCAGGGCCACCAGCCCGGCCAGTCGCTATAGCCAATCACAATCGTTCGCCCGTTCACATCCGCACCCAAGTTGGGACCCGATGCAGCCTGAACGCTGGCTTCTTCCGATTTATCCGCAGATGAACTCCCCCCACAACCGGCGCAGAGCGTCAGCGCTGTGAGCAGACATCCAAGTATGCACAAGCGACAAAAAATTTTCATATTCAATCATCCCTTTAGTATGAATCTACACGACTTACGCAGCGGACATGGATCGTTAGGTGTGCATAACAGCTTTGAAAATGCCCAATATCACAAACTTCAGCAGCGATCCTAATCAAGAGCGCGATCAAAAGTGACATGTAATATGTGCCGTGGCTGATCAATAAATTGCGGGCTCTGGTGGGCCCGATCCCATCAATTACCGTTGTGGTTTACTGGTTATGGCCAAATGGTCGTTACGAGGATAGTGGAGAGAGGGACGAAGAAATAGTGTATGGTTTAGACAGCAAAGAAACGACCAAAAATCTCAGCTTGGCTAAAAGAATCGAGGAGATGTACTTTGAGTTAGGCCAAGTCATTAAACTTAAATGGATTTTAAGGTTAATTTCATACTTTTTACAAGAGCAAGTAAAGCATATATCTGTTTTTATCTTGTTTCAAGTGACAAATGCTTACAAAATACACACATAATACATGAATATTTATTTCCGATTAGATTTATAACCTGTATCCTTACAGTTAGTGTCAGCAAAATGTAACAAAACTTTTGTACTATTCCTGCTATATTTTCAGAAAATGACTATTGTGATTTAGAGAGTCACATCTAACTTCGTAGCCTTTCCCGCATCCAGCCAACGCTAAAGCCCAACATCATCTCCTTCCAAAATCAGTATACTGCCGCCGCGCAGGCGACTATGGCGCCAGCTTCGCCTAATGAATCCGGCTCCATCTTGCACCGGTGCGATCTACTGATAATGCATCGCATCCCCGCGCCAGAAGTTAGCAGGCCACATTACCCTGTGAATCAGATAAATCCGCAGAGACATTTGTTTGTTACCCCATGGTTAGCCCCTGTTCTTGCATAGAATGGGCCAAAAGAAGCAAATTATTTTTAGATCGAAGGAGACCATTTATGTCCGGCATTCCCAATGTCCTGATCATTGTTGCCCTGGTTGTTGTCATTATTATCAGTGCTGTTATCGGGCTCCAATTGCCCAACCTCATGAATTCGTCGCAGGTTACTCAAACCGAGGAGCTGAATTCACAACTCGTTAATTTGCTGATCCAAGAGAGACTGAATAACAACGCAGCCGCCAATAGCGCCAGCCCCACAACGGGCCAGGCTGCGGCGCCCACCGCTAACTTTGCACCGGCATTGCCCACCGAACAGCCTGCCGCGGTTGTGGATGAGCCGGCAGTTGTAGCTGACGTAGCCGCTACCGCCGCACCACCGACGCCAGCGCCAGACATTGACTATGTGTTTAGCTATGTCCCTTCACGCGAGGAGTGTACGGTGGCCACCCAACTCGTCGTGCATCTCATGGAAAGCTGGGGATATCACATCCGCATGGATGAGGTAACCACCCCGGATGAACTTTATCGTCACTTGAGCTATCATGACCTAGCCGAAAATCAGTCGCATATGACGTTCTGCTACACGGATCCGGTGGATAGAGAATATTTTTCCACGTATCTCAACGAAATCAGCATCATTGGCAATGGCTATTACGACGATGGCGCCATGAAGCTTTATACGGTCTCTCATGTGGGGTTTGCCGCCGAACTGGAAGCCAAAGATCATTGCTTCTACAACTTCCTGCGCGAGTTCAATGAACTCCCCATTTTGCTTAAAGATCAAACCGTTGCCCACTTCTTGTTCGATAACGTGGAGCAGGTTGAATTGTGGGGCAATTGTTACGGCCACAAAATGGAATCGGCTGCAGAAAATAAGCAGTCACAATAATATCCACGGTTCACCAATCAAAAAGGCTGCTTTCCGTTAAGTATCTATCCGTAAATTCTTTGTGCTAAATCGCGCCGCCAGAGACAGCGCACGATGCACAACCAAATTTACGGACAGGTTCTTAGTAGAAAGCAGCCTTCTTATGCCGATTCAGGCCCTCGCGTCCTGAATAAACACTCTTTTGGGCTCAATTGCAGCCAGGCATCATCCCTTTTGCTCTTCGCTGCGGTCGGTGGCGGGCGGTGGCTCGGGGGAAATGGCCGACATTTCGGCTCGCCACTCGGGCGTCATCTCCACATCCACGGCGGCCAGCGATGATTCCAGCTGCTCTAAATTGCGGGCGCCGATAATGGGTGCGGTGACCGCCGGGTGCGCCATTACCCAGGCCACAGCCAGCGTGGCCGGATGCATATTTTTCGCTTGGGCATAGTTGGTAAAGCGTTCCGCCACCTCGTAGAACAGCTCTTCTTGATAGCGCTTGATATACATCTGGTTCTCCACCAGGCGCCCCTTTGCCGGTCGGTTGGCCGTTGTATATTTGCCCGTCAAGAGACCGCCCCCCAATGGGCTATAAGGAATCACGCCGATCTGCTCAGATTGAGCCAGCGGCAGCAATTCTACTTCGGCCTGGCGCTTGGCCAGGCTATACATGGGCTGCATGCATTCAAAACGGGCCTGATTCTTACGCTCGGCAATGCCCAAGGCCTTTGCCGTCTGCCAAGCCGACCAGTTGCTCACGGCCGGATAGACAATTTTGCCTTGCCGCACCAGATCGTCCAGCACGCCGACGGTCTCTTCAATGGGCGTATTGTAATCATGCTGATGCACAAAATAGAGGTCGAGCCGATCCGTGTTCAAACGGCGCAGTGAATCTTCCACGGCTCGGGTAATGTGGCGCCGTGAAAGACCGCGGGCATTTACATCGCTGCCCACCGCGCCAAAGACCTTGGACGTAATAATTAACTCGTCGCGGCTCCCCTTCATCAAACGCCCCAGGATCTCCTCAGAACGCCCGCCGCTATACACATTGGCCGTGTCGAAAAAGTTGATGCCCGCATCGCGGCAGCGCTTAAACATAGCTGCCGATGTGGCCTCATCCGCATCACCGCCAAAAGACATGGTGCCAAAACAGAGCTGCGAAACCTTAACCCCTGTTTTTCCTAATAAGCGATACTTCATTTTGGTTTTCCTCGTTTCTGTCTCTTTGGTTCCTAAAGATCTATTCGGTTGGCGCACTCTGCGCACAAAACGCCGCGCCCTGCTGTGCTAGATTATCGCGTACCTGTACAGATGCGTCCAGTCTAGCCATGTTGCACAATTGGGCTATGCCTGTGTAACCAAGCGGAAAAGCGTCAACTCGACCAGCAGCGTAATGCAAATGACCAGCAGCAGACTTTGACCAATCCCCAATAGCACGAAGCCCAACAGCGCCGAAAGCGCCGTGACCGCCACCAGCAAGATTTGCGTACTCGCATGCTGCACGGGGGAAATGCCCAAGCTGGACGCCGTCAGGATAGAGAGATCGGAGATGGGCGAAATCTGGTCGCCCAGCACCACGCCAGAAATAGCCGCTGCGCCACACAGCACCAGCCACGATTGTTCGCCATTGATTTGCAAACCAGCATGCAGCACAATGGGCAATAACAGCGCCAACGACGACCACGGGCAGCCAATCAGGGCGGCGGTCACGGCGCTGAGGATAAAAAAGAGCACGGGAATCAACGAAGAGCCAATGAATAGATGGCCAAATACATTAGATACCACTGCTTGGGTATCTAGATCTAAATTCATAAGCAGACCAAAGGTCCAACCAAAGGTCAGAATCAGGCAGACGGGCAAAATTTGCAAAGCGCCGCGCCCGCTCCAGCGCCAAAGGCTGGAAAGCGCAAAACCGCGCACCAGCCAAAAGAAGAGTAGCGCGCCGATCAACATCAGCGCCAACGACCAGAGCAAAGCCATGGAAATGTCGCCCTGGGCCAGCAGGGCGGATAAGCTCATATCGGGCTGCAACAGTAAGGGCAGTAGAAAAAGGCCGGTTGCCACCACGGGCAGCGGAAAGACCAGCAGGGCAAAATCCAGGGGGTGAGCGGCGCCGCGTTGTTCTTCCGGCACGCCGTCCTCGGCGCTGAGGATCAACGCGGAATCGCTGGCCTTGCGCAGCGCCGGCACCTCTCGCGAAGAAAACGACGTAATGATGACCAGCATCATGGCCAAAAGGGCATAGAGATTATAGGGAATCGTTTGGATAAAAAAGGTAATGGGGCTGATCTGCAAGCTTTGAAAAGCCGGCGTGGCCTGCAAAATTGCAATAATCACAATGGCGGTGGACGAAAGCGGAAAGAGAATATGCATTGAAAAGGAGGTGCCATGCACCTGATAGGCATATTTGGTGGCGGAAACATTGCTCTCGCGGCTCAGTGAACGGGCCAAAACGCCGCGCGTCAAGGTGCTCAAATAGTCATCAATGGCCGTTAGAAAGGCCAAGATGATCAGCACAAACTGCCCCTTAATTCGGGAGGCCAACCGCTTTTTCACATATTTGGCAAACAGTAACACCGCGCCAGATTCGCTCATCAGGTTGGCCAACATGCCCAATAGAATCACAAATAGCAGGCTGCGCAGATTCAAACTGTCTGTAAGCACCTCGGTCACCCGGACATAAAAGAGCGTCAGCGCCGCCAACATGACGCCGGAAACCGAGACCAAACAGGCCGTTACCACAGCTGCGGCCAGCGCCAACAGCACCCGGCGCGTTGTGAGCACAACCACCATGAGGACAAAAATGGGCAAGGCAACCTGCATCGGAGCAACTCTCCACGGTTTGCACAAAAAATAGATGGGTAGACAAATAATCGCCCCGATGGTCGGAGCGATTATTTTAGGACTTTAGGAATTACGCACTACACGGCAACGGTGTTGGTCAAATAGACGTCGGTCGGCTTTGTTAAATCCGACTCTCTCACTTGTGATTGCGCTCTACTGATTATGCGCAATACGTTTCTAGGCCACCGCGCCGGCGTACATCCAGGGTAACGCAGTGAAAGCCGCCAGCCAACGTACGCGCATGGCGCAGCCGCAGCGGAATCACATCCACTTTGCGCTTGGCCAGTTCGCGAATCAGCGGCGTCTGCGTGGCGTCTACAATGGCCAGATCTTGATTGACCATCATAAAGTTCATGCCGATCCATTTGGAGGTGGTGCAGGGACCGCTAAAGCCAATGTCGACCACTTCATCGAGATAGATTACATCCCACCCCGCAAAGAGATCGGGCAAATTATGCGGACCCACGCGCTCGGCGTTGGCCACCACCAAGCCCGGTCGCACCAGCGTAATGGTTGTGTCTACATGGCTGCCGTTATAGACATTTTCATACGGATGCACCTTGAATTCGGAGCCCAAAATAGTTTGCAGCCATTGGGCGCCCAGCAGGTTGCCCGTATCGGAAACGAGATAGAGAATATCGCGGCCAATGCGCAATATGTTGGCGGCATCAAACACCGGTTCGTGTTCACGAATCACCCGGCTGAGCGGGCCATATTGAGCATCGAGACTGGCCTGGCCATTGGAATGACCGGCATCTGTGCTAGGCGCACGGTACTCTGCATCTCCACTGAGCTGGTCGTTTGCAGCCGCGTCCAACACATACATTTCATCACGCAGGCGCGGCTTGGGCGCCGAGATCCAGCGACAGCCACTTTTCAGATACGAAAGCATGATTGCGCGGTAGGCCAATGTTTCAAATTGGCGCGAGCGCAGCGTCATGGGGGCTTCGATAATCCAGTTGCCAACGGCCACAAAGAGATCGCGCGGGCAGTAATTTTGCTGCCCGTCCGATTGCCAATCTGGCGTGGCGAACACTTTGGCGTGATCCATTGGTTCGGGTCGTTTGACTACTACGCCCAAATCCTCAAAGGTTTCGACAAGGTCGGTCAGATCTTCTTCTGTCTCTTCTACAATTTGTTGACAATGCGGCCCGGATGGAATATCCGGCAAAGCACACTGTTCTTTATATTCCACAGCCCACAAGCCCGGTTCAGCCATTGGCACGCGGATGTTTGCAGCGCGACCTACTATGATTTCCTCAAGGGGATCCCATTCTGTAAATACGGATACACTGTTCATAACTTTACTCCACTCTTCTTCGTTGCAGGTTTAATGCAGGGTAGGGAATCACAGAAATCCTTCTTGGTGTTTCCTGCTCAGCATCCGCCCGACTGGTTGGGTGAGCCAATCCGGTCAATGCAAAACAGCTAAACAGGGATGAGGGTAGTAGGGGCAAACAAAAATTGGGAATTCGTTGACGTGATGGATAAAGTGCCAAGCTTTGCTATCGCTTTCATCTAGTTATCTTTTCCATCTGATTATCTCTCCCATGTCGTTATTTCTTCCATGTCGTGTGACGGCAGTCCATGGATATCTTGTACAGGGGCGCCTGACGGTACCGCTGAGCCGCCCGCATCCGTTTGCTTCGTTTTATTGAAATAGACGACACTTGGGGGAAAGAAACCGTTAAAGCTACCGGCACAACTGGCAGAATAGGCGCCCGTATGCAAAACATAGAGCCGGTCGCCAATGCGCAACTCGGGCAATTCTACATTACGAAAGGGGGTATCTACACTATCGCATGTGGGTCCCCCCAAATTGTACCGCACGGTAGGCCGGTCCTCACCGGATACCAAAAGGGGGTAAAACTCATAATCGTTATTGAGCAAAGTCTCCATGAGGCCATTAAAAACGCCTACATCTAAATAGGCCCACAGACCGCTGGCGCGGCGCGCGATGCCAATAATGGACGTGACCATAGTTCCCGCCGTGGCGGCAATAGCCCGCCCCGGCTCCACGGTAACGGCGCCCTGGCCGTCGTGCAGCCCATTTAATTCATGCTTCGTGATCACGCTCCCAATATCCGCCAACGAGACAATGGGTTTACGATAGGGGACCGGCAAACCACCCCCCAAACTAAACAGGCGCAGTTCAAGCCCCAGGCGGCGCGTTTCTGCCCAGGCGTCCATACAGATGCGCACGGCTTTCTCCCAGGCGGCCAGTTCGACACATTGGGAACCAACGTGCATGGTAATGCCATACGGCCGCAATCCCAATGCTTGGGCCTGAACCAGCAGCTGGGGCGCATCCTGCGGCGCAATGCCAAACTTGCCGGACAGATCGACAACGCTGCCATCGTTGGGCACTTCCACCCGGACCACCACCCGGCTGTTGGGGGCGTACAGCGCAATCTTGTACAGCTCTTCGGCACTATCCACCGCCACAATATCAATCTGATGCGCATGTAGAAATTGTAGAAAAGCCGGCGATTTGATGGTGTGAAAACAGACGATTTGCGAGGCAGGCACATGCAGTTGCAGCAGATATTGTGCTTCCTGCTGCGATGCAATTTCAAAGCCAATCCCCATTGCGGCCAACGTACGCACAATTTCAGCATCAGGATTACACTTCAGCGCATAATAGACCCCAACACCGGGCAACGCTTGCTGAATTGCCCGAACATTTTGGCGGATTTGCTCGCAATCTATTACCAACAACGGTGTCGGTAAACTTTCGATGACTTTAAGTTCATCATCTGTATAATTGCTTGGCAGAACTAGATTGTTAAAATTTGAGTGTGAATCGCTAGGTAAGAATCGATGATATGGCACAGTGATTTCTTTTACACTGCGCTTGGTTTGAAAACACGTTTGTGGCTCACATCAATGGCTCACATAAACTCGTACAGCCAATAGACAGAATTCTGTAGAACCAGGACTTACGCAAGCCTCGACTAAAATTGTGTCGAATGCAAACGGATTCACGCTTGGCCATCCACAGGCGTTGCGTAAGTC
Source organism: Caldilineaceae bacterium (assembly GCA_020634755.1). Classification (GTDB taxonomy): domain Bacteria; phylum Chloroflexota; class Anaerolineae; order Caldilineales; family Caldilineaceae; genus JACKBC01. Next base: position 220,609 of record JACKBC010000001.1, read on the forward strand.
GTGAAAACTTCAACTGGGCATCAGCGAAAACAGGTCACTCTTAGAGAGTGACCCACGCTACTACCATAATTGATCTGCCTATTTGTCAGCTATACATACACCTTAACAACTTATGTTACGCAAGCCCGGAGGAAAGTCGGCGAGCCGACGTTCCTGTTTCTCTCTCGCAGACTGGCTGTTGCAGCGTAACGTGAGTCAATAAGTGTCCGCCCGTAAATTCTCTGCGTCAAGCCGCTCTATCAGAGGCAGCACAGGTTCACAATCGAATTTACGGATAGATTCTAAGCCAAAACCGTCATTCTCAAACAAGCTTCGTTTGGGTGCAGGTAATACCAACTGCGGTTGTAAAAGCTATCAATAATTGGCAATTTTAGCCTGAGAAAAGAGTATTTATTCATAGCTTTTACAGAGCCAAATGGTATAAGTTGCAACGTTACATGGGATGTTGCAAGGTCAGTAAATCGCAATGGCACAGGGATAGGCCAGATTCAACAAACCAGACTGACGCCTATATCGCCAACACCGTTGCGGTGTACTAATTATGGTAAAAATTGTAGCTTAATACAGACCGAACGCAAAACCGACTTGGTTGAGTAATTGAGGGCTTAGACAGAAAATTGTAGGATCCTTTCATGCCCGAATAGAAAACGACCACTGAACGTACAGCAAACGTATACTATGCAACTCACGCCACGCCAGCAGATGACCAAAACGAGCCCACATGGCTGCGTCAGCGATTTTTACTCGAGGCTTACGGAAGTCCTACTACACAGTTTTGCCCATTGTCCCATAAAGATGGGCGCGACCCAGCGCATCGTGGTGCAAGCGGAATGTAAGCATGGTGCAACACGACGGACCGCGATTAAAGCGGCTGCATTTTATAGCATTCTGGGCCGGGGAGGTACGAAGAAGAAGTGCGAAGAAGACGTAGAGAGGGATGACAACACAAAGAACATACAAAAAACATAGAACATACAAAAAACATAGTGGCCGTTACGGCGTCACTATGGGCAACGTTTCCATTTCACTAGGCGAATAGAGCACGGCGCCGGCAAACACCCAGGCCGTCAGATCCTCAGCCAGCGAGACTTGTACCCAACTACTATTGGCCAGCCGCCCAATGGCGGTGACGGTCGTACCGCGCGTCAGCACTTGCACCACCAGCGAACTGGTCGATGGGCCTCGCCGTGCGTTGACGCCATACGTGTTGGGAATGGTAACCACCATGGTAGGGGCCGGTTCAACCGTAGCCAGGCTTTCAATGGCCAAAGTCTCGCTTATCACTTCGGCGCCGGTGGTGTCGGTGGTGTCTGCGCTCGCATCAGCATTGGGCAGTTCGCCATCCGCCGCACTATCCCCTGCTTCCTCCGCGTTGGATGCGCTATTGTCAGACGCATTGGGCGTAGAGGCCGTGCTGCTGTTCGTATCTTCACTTGCGGACTGCGCGGCCGGCTCTTCGACAACCGGTTCAGCCGAAACGACCGTGTTGGCTACAGCATCACCGGCGACGCCCGCACAATTGGTGATGACGCGGCGCTCGCACAGAAAAGTGGTCGCCACCTCCCGAATATCATGTTCATCGCCGCTGGCCTGTAGACCATCTTCGCCCAACACAATCAAGGCATTCATATGGCGCATGGCGTCATCATCCACAAATTCGCCCAGTTGGCCCAAATAGGCGGCCAAACCAGGGTTGGCCTCCAGCACTTCGCTGCGTACAATTGGAGCGGGCGTATATGCCGGAAAAAACTGAAGCGTATCAGCCAGACCCACCAGGCCCCATGCACTGATGCGACCGTCAGTGGCAATGCCCTGCGCCACATCGCACTGGCCATTGCGCAGCGCCGCATAAGTCTCATTGAGATCCGAGACTAAAATGTTATCCGGCGCGAAGTGCAACCCATAGGTTTCCAGCAGATCATCCAGCCCTTTGACCTGGCGCTCGGCAAATTCCTGTTCCACACAGAGCTTCAGCACCGCGCCGTTGGCGTCGATATAGTTGGCCAAATCTTCGATAGTTTGCACATTTTGGTCAGCCAGATCTTGGTTCACAATCAGCGTATCGGTATCATTGGAACGCGCCGGCGGTAACCAGACCAGACCCTTGGCTTCGTCCATGCGCCGAGCCAGGTTAAATGCCTGCTCCGGATCGCCGGGCAGGGCGGAGAGCGGGAGATTGTGATATGATGCCAACGCTGTGCCGGTTAGCTCCATATACATATCTATTTCACCACTGCGCAGCGCATCGCGCACCAGTTGCGAATAGCCCAAACCGGTCTTATCCTCAACCCGATAGCCAATGTCCTCCAGCATGATGATCATCATCTGACCCAGCAACATCTGCTCGGTCGAGCTTTTGGAGCCCACAATGAGTTGCGGCGACTGAAGTTGGCCCGAGCGCCCCAACTCCACAACCAGCGCCAGCGCCTCGCGCAGCAACTCAGCGCCGTCGTAGTTGACCTGGTCTACACCGGCAGAAGCGCCGGCAGTTGCCGACGCTTCTGGGGTAGAGGTTTGGCCATCGCTGCTTTGCTCATCTGGAGCAGGCGCAGCGTCACCGTCCAGAGGAGGGGCTTCCTCCTCTGGGGCGGCGTCTTCCACAGTGGCGCCATCTTCCACTGTGGCGCCATCATCGCTGCCATTCTCCTGGGCAGCCAGGCTGTCCAGATAGCTTTGGGCCACATCAGCAGGCGTCGCCTCATCACCGCTTTCTTCCACACCGTCCGCGCCGAGTAACACCTGCGCAGTCAATTTGCTCATTGCGTTTTCATCCAATGTGGACATAAAGCCATTGAGCAGCGTGCGCAGTTCGTCATTTTCATCTAGCACGGCTTGGCGCACCACCGGCGCTGGGGTGTTGTATGGGAAAAAGTTTAACGAATCGGTCAGCTCAACCAGCCCCCAGGCAGCAATCCGCCCGTCGGTGCTAGAGCCGATGCCGACCGTACATTCACCATCGCGCAGCGCTTCGTAGACCTGATCGGTTTCCATCAATACCACTCGATCCAGATCGAATGTAAAGCCATACCGTTCCTGCATAGCCAGCAAACCGCTCTGTTCATCGCCAAAGAAGCCGCCGTCGGTACACAACGTCAAAGAATCAGCCGCTTCTGTAATATAGCGTCCCAGATCTTCAATGCTGGTGACGCCAAGCTGCGCGAGCTCCTGCCGGGCAATCACCGCCGACCAGTCACTCAAAGCGCCCCGATTGAGCCAAATCATATTGCGGCGCATGTCCAAAGTTGCCGCCAACACATGCGATTTTTCGGCATCTTCCGGCAACGCCACCAGCGGCAGACCGTGTTGATTGATCAGCGCATCGCTGCTAAAGTCGATCATAACGTCAACTTCACCATTGTCCATCGCGGCGCGCACGCTTACATTATCTTCCATTCCCGTCATATCAACCACGGGATAATTGGCGCCTTCCAGCAACAAGATGAGCATTTTGCCTAGAATCAACTGTTCCAGCTGCTTGCCAGTCCCCACCACAATCTGTGGTTTGGGAATCAGCCCCGCCTGTTTTAGATAATTCTGCGCCACATCGGCAATGGCCTGCTCGTCACCAGTGCGCGGTTCGCCATCGGGGCCAATATCCACCAGCGCCGACAGCTGCTGAATGGTGGGCGTATCAATCAGCGCGCTGATTTGCTCCAGCGGCTCGCGGAGTTCAGGATACTGGGCCAGCGTCTCGTTGCGCACCACCGGCGCCAGATTGAAAGGCACAAAGAAGTGGCGCGGGTCTTCCAAGGTGGGTAAGTCCCACACCAGCAGACGCCCATCATCGGGAAAGGCTTCGGCCACATCACATTCACCGGCGCGCATTCCCTCGTACAGTTCATCGTATGACACCACATTGATGTTCGATTCAGCCAGCTCAAAGTCGTAGAATTTGAAGAGCGCCGGCAGACCATCGGTCGTGCTGCTGTAGAAGTCATCTTCCACACAGAGCACCAGCGAATCGTCGCCATTGGTGCGCACATAATCCGCCAGATCCTCGATGGTGGTCATGCCGCCATCGTACAGTTCGTGGCTCGCCATGAGCACCCACGCTTCGTCAATCGACGAATATTGCAGCCACGTCAGGTCGTGATGCAGCCCGTCCAATTCGCCGATCATCTCCCAGACCAGCTCTGGGTCTTGCGGCACGCCGCGGCTGGGAATGCCGTGCCACAGCGTAATGCCGCTGCCCGTGTAGTCCCAATATAGGTCGATGGTGCCGTTGAGCACACCGTCACGCACAAACTCATCCTGCACAAAGTTTACGTTGTAGCCCTCTTGTTGCAGATACTGCTTTGTGATCTCGGTGACGATCAGCGGCGGCGTCCATTCCCATGAACCGATGGACACATCACCTTCCCCGGCGCCAGTCAGAGCTGCATCTGCAGCGGCGGGCTGTTGAACCTCAATTAGCCCGCTGCCTTCCAAATAGGTGTGCGCCACATCGGTAATGGCCTGCTCGTCACCGGTGCGCGGTTCGCCATCGGGGCCAATATCCACCAGCGCCGACAGTTGCTGGATCGATGGCGTATCGATCAGCGCGCTCACCTGCTCCAACAATTCGCGGAGTTCAGGATACTGGGCCAGCGTCTCGTTGCGCACCACCGGCGCCAGATTGAAAGGCACAAAGAAGTGGCGCGGGTCTTCCAAGGTGGGCAAGTCCCACACCAGCAGACGCCCATCATCGGGAAAGGCTTCGGCCACATCACATTCGCCGGCGCGCATTCCCTCGTACAGTTCATCGTATGACACCACATTGATGTTCGATTCAGCCAGCTCAAAGTCGTAGAATTTGAAGAGCGCCGGCAGACCATCGGTCGTGCTGCTGTAGAAATCGTCCTCCACACAGAGCACTAGCGAATCGTCGCCATTGGTGCGCACATAATCCGCCAGATCGTCAATGGTTTGCATGCCGCCATCATAGAGTTCATGGCTCGCCATGAGCACCCACGCTTCGTCAATCGACGAATATTGCAGCCACGTCAGGTCGTTGTGCAGCCCGTCCAATTCGCCGATCATCTCCCAGACCAGCTCTGGGTCTTGCGGCACGCCGCGGCTGGGAATGCCGTGCCACAGCGTAATGCCGCTGCCCGTGTAGTCCCAATACAGATCGATGTTTCCATTGGTAACACCGTCACGCACAAACTCATCCTGCACAAAGTTCACATCATAACCGGCGCTTTCCAAATACTGTTTTGTGATCTCGGTGACGATCAGCGGCGGCGTCCATTCCCATGAACCAATGTTGATTTGTCCTTTGCTTTCGGGGCGAATCAACCCGCGCGTGCGCAAGAATTCTTTGGCCACGTCTTCAATGCTCTGTTCATCCCCGCTGCCTGCGGTTCCATCCGGCCCGTTCTCGACCAGCGCTTTCATCTCTGCCAGGGCGCTGTCATCCACATTGGCGCCCACCGTCTGTAAAATGCCATCAATATCGGCGGTCATTTCGGGGGTTTCTGCGCCCACCACGGGAAAAACACCTGATATTTGATGAAAAGATGTAGAAGAGATGCGCGTCTCGATCCAAAAAAGATCGGCGGGAGCCCCCACATTTTCAGTGGTCACGGGCACGACATCATACCCCAGCTCGCCCAACAGATTGCGCGAAAGTGCGGCGAGAAGTTGCGTATTCAGCGCTTCTTGCGAACCAACAATAATCGTGCCTTTTTCCTCGGTCGCCTGGGCAGCTGGAATGGCATAGACTGCAGGCGCACGCAAGATGGTGGTCGCCAGCAGCAGAAAAACGATACTGAGATTCGCTGCCCACGCCGTTTTGCGTTTCAAGTGCATAAACAATAACTCCTGACTTAGTGTCTGTCCGTACATTCTCTGCGTCAAACCGCTCTACCAGAGACGGTACACAGTTCACAAGCGAATTTACGGATAGTTCTTATTACGTTTTTCGCATCATCATTCACAATTCACCCATTCATCTATATCGGCGGCGTGGGCGTTTAACCAGCTATTTACATCTATAATTTGCAAATCTGATTCGACAAAACGCAGGGAATAAAAGAAATTCAGCATACATGTATGATCGGCAGCCCGCAGGGCGCTCATGGTGGGCAAGTTGACCCACATTTGCAGCTTCTGCTCGTCACTTTCCCAATACTGTGACCCAAGCTGCACCATCTTAAAGCCGATTGTGCGCTTATTATCCCCGCGCAATAATTCGCGATCATCGGGGTCTACATAGCACAACGTCATATCAATCTCGTTATTGGCCACGGCGCGGAACATGGATTCCACCGTATCAAAGCTGATCAGCTCCGTTGCGGTGTCCAAACGATCCTCTAGGATGCGCTCGACAATTTGCGAAACAACCGGACATCCATATCCACGATTGGCGAACCCAATATGAAAAGCCGTCGCATCGACTGGCGTGGGCGATTCTGTAGGCAAAATGGTTGGCGTATCTGTAGCGGTGGGCGGCGCCGGCGTGGGCGGAATGGGTGTCGGCGGCGCTGGCGTCGGCGGCACTGGTGTGGGTAAAGCGGTTTCGGTGGGTGCATCAACCGCAATTTGTTCAGCCGCAGGTTGGGTCACTTCAGTGGCGGTCGGCTCAACGGTAGCCACATCTGTGGCAACGGGCTGCACATCCCCACTTTGGACTTCCTGGGTAATAGTGTTTGAGCCTGCCGGGGCAGGATTGTCCTGCATGGCGGCTGTAGGTTCACTCTGCGCTGCGCCGATGGGCGCAGGTTGAATAATGAGAACAGCCGGGGTCTCAGTGGCCGTGGAAACCGCAAACGCAACCGACTGTCCGTTCAACGATTGCTGAGTGGCCTGCTGTGCAGCACCATTGAGTACAGTGGGGTTTTGGCCGGTGATGATGACCAGCTGCAATCCGATCGTCACGCCAATCAGCACAATTGCCACAAGCGCTAAGATGGTATAGACAATATTCTCTCTTAAAATGCTCATAATACCCCTTTGTCAAGCTATCAACATAGGTGCTAAACGAAGCCATACCGACGCCCACGAAAAACCCGATATTGTGAGTTTCACACTGCCAGCGGATGCGTGTTTTGTTTACAATACAGGTCTGAACGCCGTTTGGCGGCAAAAGGTGAAGACGCAGATGCTGATAAACGGGAGCGCGCGCATATGCCGCTTTCACAAGATAAAGGACTTACACAGTACACGCCGGCTGGGCCTGTCGAAGCCATGTATGACATCCTTTAGCGTCGCTCAGGACATGGCAAGCTCAGGGTGCGTAAAGTGCCCAAACTACTATGGAACAGCCCGCAGCGAGCTGTCAGTTGTTATGCATGATGCTACGGAGATCTGAAATGAAACTATGAAGGAGTATAATGAGGAACTGCCTTAAGCATCGCCAGAAAAACATATTACATTATGACGTAATTTTAGCTCAGAATAATATGTTGATTTCTTTCAATTGGCTGACATGCGATCAGATAGTAGGCTAACAGTGCAGGGGTAATGGAGATTTCTAGGTGTTCAGCGCCATTTTTAGCACTTAAATTTATATATGGGGTGTGCATCATTCGCGGCGCGAGTGGCCATTTGTTCGCAGATCCACTTGCGATGCGCTACCCACGCAAGCGGCGGTTGTACGGCTGGTATGTCGGGTAGGGGTAAAACCCGCAACTGACATGACAAAGCGGTCTCAACCGCTTGATATTTAGCCGCTACGGGGGCTTCTCTTTGTCAGCTGCCGGATTTATCCGTTTCTATTACGAAATGCGTGATGGCTCAATTCCCGGAGACGGCGTACGTTCTTATTTGGTGGAGTGCGCTGAATTATGCAGTCGCGCCAACAGCAGTGCGGCACTCAAACAGCCAACCAGCGCCAGCGCTTGCGTCGCGCGCACTTGGCCCAAGAGAAGGGGTTCAGCCAGAAAGCCGTCGGCCATTAAACGCACCAAACTATAGCCGAAGAGGGAAAACAGCAGCACCTGCACCGGACTCATCGCGCTTTTGCGCCAGGCGCTTATGTTCCACAATATAAGTAGCAGCAACCCCAGCCCGAGCAGCCGATATATGCCCACTGGATGCACCCATGCGCCAAAATAAAATTGCGCCCAGGGCAAAGTGGAAGGCGCCCCCACGGCCGCGCCCGTCAAATAATCCGCCAAGCTGCGTACCATCCCCGCTGCAATCAAACCCACCGCGGCCGCCGCACTCACCGGCAATGGATCCAGGCGATGATAGATCATATAGACATAAGCAGCCAGCACGGCGGCGATAATGCCGGGCCACAGCGCAAACCCGCCCGGCCGCGGGCTCAGAATCAGCAGCGGCTCTGCTTGATACACATACCAAAAGCGATACACATTCCACAGGCGCGCCACGGCTAGCCCAACTAGGGCCGCGATCAGCCCGCCGTTCCAGAGCAAGTCGGGATAGAGTTGAAAACGTCGACCATAACGTCCCATAATTTCCAGCCCCAGCACGGCCGCGGCAATGGTCAAAAGAGGTCCGGTTGGCAGAGCCAGTGGTCCTACAGAGAGAGTTGGATACATATTCTTCGATAAAAATTTTGATAGTCAGTACACCGCAACGGTGTTGACCATATAGGCGTCGGCTGTGATGGTTGAAACCGGCCCTATTGCCTTTGTGGTCTACTGATAGTAAATTGAAAGAGACCTTTCGGTAAGGTTCTGTTAAAATAGGGCGCTTGTATATGTTATTATTATTTGATTGAAAGGACGAAATTCATGCGAATCTTGATTACGGGCGGCGCTGGCTTTCTAGGCAGCCATTTGAGCGACCGCATGCTGGCTGAGGGCCATACCGTTATTGCCATGGACAATCTGGTCACGGGCAATACAGACAACATTGCCCATCTGGCCGGCAACCGCAATTTTACCTTTGTGCATCACGATGTGAGCAACTATATATACATTCAGGGCGACTTGGACGCCATTCTGCACTTTGCCAGCCCGGCCAGCCCGGTCGACTATTTGGGGCTGCCCATTCCTACGCTAAAGGTGGGCAGCCTGGGTACACACAACGCACTGGGGCTGGCGCTGGCCAAAGGCGCACGCCTGCTCCTGGCCAGCACCAGTGAAGTCTACGGCGATCCGCTGGTGCATCCGCAGATCGAGGACTATTGGGGGCACGTCAACCCCATTGGCCCGCGCGGCGTTTATGATGAAGCCAAACGCTTTGCCGAAGCCATGACCATGGCCTATCATCGCTATCACAATGTCGATACGCGCATTATACGCATCTTTAACACCTATGGCCCGCGCATGCGGCTCAATGATGGCCGCGTGGTGCCCAACTTCATCAAGCAGGCGCTGGATGGAGAACAGCTTACCGTGTATGGCGACGGCAGTCAAACGCGCAGCTTCTGTTTTGTCAGCGATCTGGTGGACGGCATTTACCGGCTGCTCATGAGCGAAGAGCATGAGCCCGTGAACATTGGCAATCCGGCGGAAATCACCATTTTGCAATTTGCCGAAAAGATCAACGAATTGACCGGCAACACGGCCGGCATCCAGTTCAAACCGCTGCCCAAGGACGATCCTAAACAGCGTCAGCCCAATATTGATAAAGCGCGGCGCACTTTGGGCTGGGACCCCAAAGTCAATCTGGATGAAGGCATGGAGCGGACCATCGGCTGGTTTAAAGAGAACCTCGATAAATATGTAGAGAGCTGAGATAAATATGTCACGACGTACGCAGCGCCCGTGGATCGCCAGGAGAAGAGACGATCTTTTACAAGGCGATTCTTACTCTAGGCTTGCGTAAGTGCTATATGTAGAGAGTTGATGCAGCGCATTTCCCGAAAAGCCATCGCTCAAGCGGGCTCCGGACAGAGAAAATCCGCCTCAGCGGCTGAAAATGCAGCGCCTATATCCAGTCCTCTCGCTTCTTGTTGCCATCTACTGATGTTGCAGAGCGAAAACCGACAGCGGCCAGAACCTTATGCGTTCGCAGCCGCTGTTTTCGTTTAGATGAAAACTACACCAGCCTGGGCCAGCGAATTGATGGGGAAAGCAGTAGGGCCGACCAGCCAAATCTTACTCGAGGCTTGCATAAGTCCTAAAAAGCAGTCTGAAAAGTCACAATTGAGTCCAAAAACATGCCGGGAAAGGGCCTATTGCGCATGATGTGACCAGGATTTTGTGGCCCTTTCCCAGAATATGACACACCTGAACCACCTTTTCAGACAGCTTCTAAAAATATTGAACAGAAGCGGGCCATGATGTACAATAAGCAACTTAAGCACTTTTGTGTTTATAGTGCAGTTGAGACGAAAATGGTGACCCTTCTTCCGGTAAATTCTGGGGGAAGCGCCGTTCTCATGTCGAGTTGAGGATCAGATAGGTAAAAAATAAACTCAATGAATTTAGACCACATTCGCAACATTTCAATCATCGCCCACATTGACCACGGCAAGAGTACGCTGGCCGACCGTCTGCTGCAAATGACCGGCACGGTCACCGAGCGCGAAATGAAAGAGCAGCTGCTCGACTCTATGGACCTGGAACGTGAAAAGGGCGTCACCATTAAGGCCAGCGCCGTACGCATGATCTACAAATCGGGCGACAATGGCACTGGCCAAGAATATGAGATCAACCTGATTGACACCCCGGGCCACGTTGATTTTAGCTACGAAGTAAACCGGGCGCTGCAAGCCTGTGAAGGCGCAATTCTAGTCGTCGACGCTTCGCAGGGCATTCAGGCCCAAACCATGGCCCACCTTTTTGCCGCCCTGGAACAAGACCTGACGATTGTCCCTGTGCTTAACAAAATCGATCTGCCAGCGGCGCAACCCGATGAGGTGGCCCAGGAGATTGAAGATCTGCTGGCCTATCCAGCTGAAGATATTCCGCACATTAGCGCCAAGTCTGGGCTCAACATTGAAACGGTGCTCAAAATGGTGGTCGAGCAAGTGCCGCCGCCCAAAGGCGATACGGAAGCACCGCTGCGCGCGCTGGTCTTTGACTGCTATTACGACTCGTATAAAGGCGTAATTGCCCATGTGCGCGTTTTCGACGGCACCATCAGCGGCACGCCTCGGCTCAAAGCTATGATTTCCGGCAAGCAGATTGAGCCGCTGGAAATTGGCGTCCTCACCCCGGCCATGTTGCCCACCAGCCAGCTTGGCGCCGGCGAAGTGGGTTATATTGCCACCGGCCTCAAAAGCGTGCAGGACATTGATGTGGGCGATACCATTACGCTGGCCGCCAACCCGGCCAAGCAGCAGTTGCCCGGCTATGTGCCCATGAAGCCCATGGTCTTTGCCGGCCTCTATCCCACCGATGCCGATGATTACAACGACTTGCGCGATGCGTTGGAGAAACTCCAGCTCAATGACGCCGCTCTGGTTTATGAAGCCGAAACCAGCCAAGCGCTGGGCTTTGGCTTCCGCCTGGGCTTTTTGGGTCTCTTCCACATGGAGATCATCCAAGAGCGGCTGGAGCGCGAGTATGATATGGACATTATTTTTACAGCGCCCTCTGTGGAATATCGCGTGCTCATGACCGATGGCTCGATCAAGGTGATTGATAGCCCCGCCGAGCTGCCCGAACCGACGCTAATCGCGCATGTGGAAGAGCCTTGGTGCGAGCTACGCATCTTTACGCCAGCCGACTATATCGGCCCCATCATGGACCTGGTGACCAAGCGCCGCGGCGAATTCAAGAACCAAACCTGGCTGGACAGCAAGCGCATCGAAATGGCCTACATGATGCCGCTCTCGGAAATCATTGTGGATTTCTACAACGAACTCAAGGCGCGCACGCGCGGCTATGCCAGCATGGATTACACGCTGGATGAGTATCGTCCATCAGATATGGTCAAGCTGGATATTCTGGTCAATGAACATCCAGTAGACGCCCTGAGCATTATTGTGCATCGCGACGATGCCTATACCAAAGGCCAGCGGCTGGTCAGCAAAATGAAGGATATTATCCCGCGCCAAATGTTTAAAGTGCCCATCCAAGCCGCGGTTGGCAACAAAGTGATCAGCCGGGCCAACGTACAGGCGCTGCGCAAAGATGTGCTGGCCAAATGCTATGGCGGCGATATTACGCGTAAACGCAAGCTGCTGGAAAAGCAGAAGGCGGGCAAAAAGCGCATGAAGATGGTGGGCGCCGTGGAAATTCCCCAGGAAGCCTTTATGTCCGTATTGAGGCTGGAGGATGAATGATGCCCGGACGCTCATGCGTCGCTATGGGCTGCAACCCAAACGTTCGCTGGCCCAAAACTTTTTAACCGATGAGGCGCATCTGGCGCGCATAGCCGCCGCTGCCGAATTGACGCCCCATGATACCGTTTTAGAGATCGGTCCCGGCCTGGGCGTGCTGACCAAACATCTGGCCGCCCAGGCCGGCCGCGTCATTGCTGTGGAGTTGGATGACCGGCTTATTGAGGTGCTGCAAGAGCAGTTTGCCGATCGGCCCCATGTTTCCATTGTGCATGCCGACATTCTTAACGTGCAGCCGGCCGACCTTATCCCCCCGGCTTCCACATCGTTCAAAGTTGTGGCCAACCTCCCTTATTATATTACCAGCGCCGTATTGCGCCATGTGCTCGAGTCCACACCGCGCCCCCAATTGGCCGTGCTGCTTATGCAAAAAGAGGTGGCCGAACGCATCTGTGCAGAGCCGGGCAACTTGTCGCTTTTGGCCGTCAGCGTACAGTTTTATGCGGCGCCCACCCTGGTGCATCGCATCCCCGCCGGCGCGTTTTATCCCCGCCCCAAAGTAGACAGCGCGGTGCTGCGGCTGGATATTTATGAGCAACCGGCCATAGCCGACGTGGATGAGCGCCTCTTTTTCAAGGTAGTGCGCGCCGGCTTTAGCCAGAAGCGCAAACAGATTCACAACAGCCTGCGCAGCGGCCTGGCGCTCTCTAAACCCGACAGCACAGAATGGCTGGCGCGCGCCCAGATTGATGCCAAACGCCGCGCCGAAACGCTGACGCTGGCGGAATGGGGCGCGTTGTGTCGCACGGCCCCTGCCTCTGCAACTCCTCTGTAACTTTAATGGTCTAGCTTTCATAGTTAAATCAGTAACTACTCAGCCCCCCTCCTAAATCCTCCCGCCACGCGGTGGAGGGAGGACCGGCAGTCTCGTTAGCGGAGAGATTTCGATAGCCAATATCTCTCCGCTAACGAGGTAACAACGCCCCTCTCCACCTGTGGAGAGGGGATGGGGGAGAGGCCTGAGTAGTTCCGTTAAATCAGTAATACAAGAGTTGTTGACTCCCCACAAACTAAACCACTTATGGGTGTTTCACACAAAACTTTGCCATTGCATGGCGCGCGTCCACCGCACGTTATGCTCGAGCGAAGTATAGGATGAGAGGATTGATTCCATGCTAGCCGATACGCTTCAGCCTGAATCCGCCGTATCCGTGCAAAATGGGCCGCGTCTCCAAAACAAGGTGGCGATCATCACTGGTTCTGCCCGCGGCATTGGCGCGATTACGGCAGCTACTTTTGTGCGCCAAGGAGCCAGGGTTGTAATCTGTGATGTAAATGAGGAACTAGGGCGTCAAACGGCCGCCGAATTAAATATTTTGGGGCGTCCATTTTCATCCAATGGCAAACCCACGGCTATTTTTTCCCCGGTCAACGTAATGAATACAGAGAGCGTGGAAATGCTTTTCCAAAGCTCATTGGACCTCTTTGGGCACGTTGATATTCTGGTCAATAACGCCGGCATTACGCGAGACGCCCAACTCCGCAAAATGAGTGAAGCCGATTTTGAGCTGGTCATGGATATTAACCTCAAAGGCGTCTTTAATTGTGGAAAAGTAGCCGCCAACCAGATGGCTAAACAAGAACAAGGCGGGGTCATTCTCAATGCCGCAAGCGTGGTGGGGTTAGATGGCAATTTTGGGCAGACAAATTATGCCGCCACCAAGGCGGGCGTCATTGCCATGACGCAAGTCTGGTCACGCGAGCTAGGCCCCAAAGGCATCCGCGTCAACGCCGTGGCGCCAGGGTTCATTGAAACACCCATGACTGCGCAGATGCCGCAGAAAATTTTCGACATGATGGTGCAGAATACGCCTTTGCGACGGGTCGGCATTGCGCAAGATGTTGCCAACGCCTATTTGTGGCTGGCCAGCGACGAAGCCAGTTTTATCAACGGCGCCGTTATCCGCGTCGACGGCGGCTTGCGTATTGGCACGTAAATCAATTTTCCTCAGCTCTAAATGAGAACCGGTGTTTTCTCTTGGTTCAACAGGGGTAATCAAACACCGGTACTCATCTTAACCACCGTATAACAACTAAAATTCGCTTATTCTTTTGAGCCTGCGCTGGTTTGGCGATCTACCGAACCAGCGCAGGCTTCATTTTTTTACAGATCAACAAACATTTTGTGCCATTGGCATCTTATGGAATAATGACCAACATCTGGCACACTATTCTGTCACAGTGTATTCTGTCATAGTGTATTCTGTCATAGTGTATTCTGTCATAGTGTATTCTGTCATAGTGTCTGGTCAGGACACCGCAACGGTATTGGCGATTCAGGCGGCGGTCTCGCTTGATGAACCCGACGCTATCGCTTGCCATGGCGGTCTACAGATAGTGTCATGCAGTTTTGGGCAGACGGGACATTTTGGTCTTGCCGCCAGCCCATAAATTGTACATGTGTATGGCGAAAGGTTTTGGGCATCCATACCGTCTCTAGAAATTAGAACGTACGCGAGCTTTATATGAAACCGCTTGGTAAGGGTGTATGCTTCTCCTAGCGCGTGTTTAGCGATACACCGGCGCCACGTAAGTTTTGGGAATATAACCCGATCCCAACCAACCCTTTCCTTTGATTTTTGACCCCAATGGCTGCCAACGAAAGCACGATCTTATCTGCCGAACCGAATGAAAATCCGCTGAGCGAGCGCGAGATGGATGTGGCGCGCCTGTTGGTGACCGGCGCCAGCAACACCGAAATCGCGCGCGGGCTCACCATTAGCCCCCAGACCGTCAAGGTCCATTTGCGCAATATATTTGAAAAATTACAGGTCAGCAGCCGCACCGAAGCATCTACGCTACTCCTGCAACGGGGCTGGGTCGTGCTGCCCGGTCTGGAATCTGACACGACGGCCACCCTAAACACGGTTGAAACCGCCCTGCCGCTCGTTGAGCCATTGACGCCTTTGCCGGCGCAACCGCGCAATTGGCAACTCATCTATTTGCTGGCCGCCATTTTGGTCTGCATTGTCGCCTTTTTTGTGCCCACGTTCATTGGCCGCAGCCAGCCCAAAATCGACTTGCTTACCGATGCAGACAGCGCCATTTTGGGCCGCACCGTAGTGGAAATGATTCCGCGCTGGGAAGCGCTGGCGCCCATGTTGACGCCGCGCAGCCGCCAATCTACCGCGCTCATCGGGAATTCCATCTATATTATGGGGGGGGAAAGCACAGAAGGTGAGTTGCTGGCCGATGTTGAGCGCTATCAGATCAAGGTGGGTGTCTGGCAGTCAATGCCGCCGTTGCCCCGCCCCCTTTCCAACACCAGCGCCGTGGGGCTAAATCAACACATCTATGTGGCCGGGGGCAGCTATATGGATGAAACAACGGCCACGCGTCAACTGAGCGATCAGCTGCTCGTCTATTCCGCCACGGATCAAGCGTGGCGCACATTGGGCAATTTGCCCTATCCGCTGGTGGGCGCCGCCTTAACCAGCAACGCCGACTCAATTTATCTGATTGGCGGTTGGGATGGGGAAACTACGCACGATGAGATATGGCGCTATACCCCAACCCCCGATGACTCGACGGCATCGGTGGCGTGGGCGCGCGTGGGGCGCATTCCGCAAGGGCGATCGTTTTTGGGGGCCACGGTGCTCAAGGGGAAACTTTATGTGGTTGGCGGCTTTGATGGTCAACGCGAGGTGGGCAATGCCGACGTTTTTGATTTGTCCAGCAGCGAATGGCAAAAGCTGCCCGATCTATCAACCCAGCGCGGCGGTTTGAGCCTGGTGGCCGATGATGTGGCTATTTATGCGCTGGGCGGCGGCTGGACCAGCGCCATCGACACCCACGAGCGCTATGATCCAGACATTGGCCTGTGGAGCAACTTTGCTTCGCCCATTCGTGGAGAATGGCGCAACATGGGCGCCGTTGCCGTTGATGGCAGCCTGCACTTATTGGGTGGCTGGAGCGGCGAATACCTGGACACCCATCTCCGTTATGAAAGCTCCATTCGCTGGCTGCTCCTGCCGCTGATCCGAAATTAAAAGCCGCCGCGGCTAATTATCAAGCGGTTGAGACCGCTTGATAATTAGCCGTGGGTTTTAGACCTGTTTTTTATTTCTTGGGGATGATCAGCCAGAGCACAACATAGACCAGCGGCCCCGGAATGCCCCCAGGGATCATGAGCAACAAGAACGCAATGCGAAACCAGAGTGGGTTGATGCCAAAAAAGGCGCCCAATCCGCCTGCCACACCGGCCAGCATACCATTTTGTCTTCGTAGTTCATTTTGTGTGTTCACCACGTTTTTTCTCCTTCTATAATCATGGGATTTTGAATATTCCCGCAATTTTCATACAAGCTTCTATACTCAGCTCTAAATAAGAACCACAGTTTCATTATGCCTGTGAAACCTATCGAAAACTCCGATTCTGATCTCAACCGCAGTATAAAGTCATTTTACCTTGATACATGTGCACAGGCTGCGCATAAAGTAACACTTTTTCTTGCGAATAGTGGTGTTACTTTATCACGACCACCAGTATAACATTACGAAAACGGCGCCAAAAAGTTGCGCTTGTTTCTGCCCACTATGTTTCCCCATGGCGCTGCGATGGAATGAAAGCAACGCCTATGCAGAAATGCCTAAACATCTACTGTACATCATATACTCAGTACACCGCAACGGTGTGGGCGATACAGGCCTCGGTCTCGATTGGTGAGGCCAGCCGCACCTCTTACCGTTACGATCTACTGAATGTTATTAATAAGAGTTACGCACTTCGGTGCTGTTCAGGAGAAGTTCGACTTCTCTCAGAAGTCGAACTTCTGGGTCAACTGCGTAACGTTTCTTATTAAGTTAAGGCCGCTTCAAGTGCGACGCACGATGCGCCACTCGAACGCCGGAGCCAAAATGCCTGACACCGTGCGACGCACTTTTCGCTAACTCAATAACATTGAACATTTACTTTCAATGTACCGCAAGTTGGATGAGGTGTGCATAGGATTGCCCCACTTTGACGCGCATCGCCCTCTGCGCTAGAATCGATCCTAGCAATCAATCATTTCTTTATTTTCAGTACACCGCAACGGTGTGTACGATATAGGTGTCGGTCTTGATTGGTGAATCCGGCCCCATCTTTTGCCGATGCGATCTACTGATTTTCAGAAACTTCCACAACCAATAGAAAGACGCTTATGACCGCCCAATTGCTCACATCCCAATCCTCCTTTACGCGCGCAGACATGGGGGCGTTGCCAGCCGAAGGACGCGATCTGGTGGCCGATTTGCGGCGGGTGGTGCAGGGCGAGGTGCGTTTTGATGGCTATACGCGCATGCTCTACAGCACCGATGCCAGCCAATATCAGATCAAGCCCATCGGCGTCGTCATCCCCAAAACCATTGCCGATGTGCAGGCCACGGTGGAGCTGGCCGCCAAGCGCGGTGTGCCCGTGTTGCCGCGCGGCGGCGGCAGCTCGCTGGCCGGGCAAGCCGTGGGCGCGGCCATTGTCATCGACTTTAGCAAATATATGAATCAAGTCGTCAATGTGGATGCGGATGCCCAGACGGCCACCGTACAGCCCGGCATCAACTTTGCGTCGCTGAACGCCCAAATGGGCAAGCACGGACTCATGATTGGCCCCGACCCGGCCAGCGCCAATCGCGCCACCATCGGCGGCAGTATTGGCAACAATGCCACCGGCAGCCACAGCATCCTCTACGGCATGATGGCCGACAACGTGCTGGAGACAGCCGTCATTTTGTCCGATGGCTCACAAGCCCGCTTTGGCCCGGTGGATGCCGATACAATAGCTGCCAAAGCGCGTTATGACAATCTGGAGGGGAAAATTTATAGAGATATCCCCAGAGTTATCCACAATGTGATGGAAGACATTGTGGATAGATTCCCCAAACACTGGCGCCGCGCCTCGGGCTATAACCTGGATCGGCTGGCCGCGGCGCTGCTGCCGCCCGCTGAACGCGCCAAACTCAGCTTCGACAGCCGCTTCCGCCCGCCCGTTTGTGACCCCACGCTCATCGACCGTTTTAATCTGGCCCAGCTCATCACCGGCAGCGAAGGCACGCTGGCCGTTATGACCGAAGCCACGGTCAAGCTGACGCCCAAACCCAAGTTTACCGGTCTGGCCGTGGTCCACTTTGACCGGCTCATCGACTCATGTGCGGCCATTCCGGATGTGCTGGAGACCGACCCCAGCGCCTCCGAGCTGCTGGACAAAATGCTCATGGACCTGGCGCGCGCCCAGCCCGAGTGGAACAAGCGCATGGGCTTTGTGCAGGGCGATCCGCAGGCCGTGCTGTTGACCGAATATTATGGCAACAGCGAGCAGGAGGTGGCGCAAAAGCTGGCCCATTTGGAAGATCATCTGCAAAAACGGGGCTGGCGCGGCGAAATTTTACGCATCACCAACCCGGCGCAGCAGAACGAAATTTGGGAAGTGCGCAAAGCGGGCCTCAACATTTTGATGAGCCGCCGCAGCGATTACAAGGCCGTGCCAGGTATTGAGGATGTCAGCGTACCGCAAGAGCAGTTGGCCGAATATCTGGAACGCGTGCTCAACTTCTGCGGCCAGCAGGGTGATATTCCCGACGTGGCGGTCTATGCCCACGCTTCGGCAGGCTGTTTGCACGTGCGCCCGCTGCTCAACCTGAAGACGGCGCGCGGCGTAGAGTTGCTCCAATCTGTGGGCAATTTTGCCGCCGACCTGGCTGTGGAATATGGCGGCGCCATGAGCGGCGAACATGGCGATGGGCTGGCGCGCAGTTCGCTCAACCCCAAGATTTTTGGGTCCACGCTTTACGGCGCGCTGCAAGAAGTCAAGCGCACCTTTGACCCCAACAGCCTGATGAATCCCGGCAAAATTGTCGACGCGCCGCCGGTCACCGAAAATTTGCGCTTTGGCCCCAGCTATCAGACCATCACGCTGGACACGGTCTTCGATTGGGGGCAAGATGGCGGCTATGCCCCAGCCATTGAAATGTGCAACGGCGCCGGCGTCTGCCGCAAGATCAACTCGGGCTCCATGTGTCCCAGCTATATGGCCACGCGTGATGAGAAGGACACCACCCGCGCCCGCGCCAATTCGTTGCGCAATGCGCTAGCCGGGCGCATTCCCCAAGAAGAACTCTTCTCGCCCCAGCTCTATGATGTAATGGACCTTTGCCTGGGCTGCAAGGCGTGCAAAAGCGAGTGCCCGTCAGCGGTGGATATGGCCAAAATTAAGGCTGAATATCTGGTTCATTATTACAAGCAAAATGGACTGCCGCTCTTTAACCGCATGATGGGGCTGCTGCCCACGCTCAATGCGCTGCTCTTTAAAACGGCGCCGGCCTTGGTTCCGCTGGTCAACACGCTGCTGAACAGCGCGCTTGCCAAAACGGTCTTTGAAAAGATCGGCGTGCATCCGGCGCGCGACTTGCCCACGTATGCGCCGCAGACATTGGAAAGTTGGTTTACAGGGCGCGGTCAAACGAAGGTCCGCCCGGGGTTGCGTCGCGACCGATCCGCCACCGAGCCCGAGAAACGCGTCATTCTTTTCCACGATACGTGGGCCAATTACAATGAAACTGAGATTGGGCAGGCGGCGGTGCGCGTGTTAGAAGCCGCGGGCTATCACGTACAGCTGGCGCATGGACGCAAGTGCTGTGGCCGGCCGCTTCTTACCGGCGGCCAGGCGGATAAGGCCAAGCCGTGGGTGGATCACAACGTGGCGTTGCTGGCGCCCTTTGCCAACCAGGGCATTCCCATTGTGGGCATTGAGCCGAGCTGCATTTTAACGCTGCGCGATGAATATCTCAACCTAGCCAGCGATAAACGGCGCGCCCAGATCTTGGCCGATAATGCCTATACTTTTGAAGAATTTATGGTGGCGGAAACCGAGGCCGGGCGCTTTACCCCGTCCTGGAAAGCTAATGCGGGCCAGGCGCTGCTGCACGGGCACTGTCATCACAAAGCCATGGTGGGCAACGAACCCACAGTGGCCGCGCTCAAAGCTGCTGGCTATGCTGTCTCGGTGATTCCCAGCGGTTGCTGCGGTATGGCGGGCGATTTTGGCTACGAATTAGACCATTACGAGGTGAGCCGCAAAGTGGGCGAGGATCGGCTCTTCCCTGCCGTGCGGGCGGCCGAAGCCGATACCACCATTGTGGCCAGCGGCACGAGCTGCCGTCACCAGATCGGCCACTTTACTGAGCGCCAACCAGTCCATCTGATTCAGGCGCTGGCGCGGGTGATTGAGGAGTAGGACAAGTTCCTAACTTGTCCCCTGCTGCGCAAGACAAGTTAGGAAACTCGTCCTACAATCTTAAAAATCTCTGGCCCATAGGTATGGGCGCGCCAGGCACCAATTTCAGGGATCTCTTGCAGGGCGCATTCGGTGGTGGGTTGGCGCATGGCAATGGTGAGCAGCGTGTCATTGCTGAAGACAATGTCTGGGTCGACGCCGCGCTCGCTGGCGCGTTGCGTGCGCCAATGGCGCAGTGCATCGTAACGCGCCAGCACGTCAGAATCCAACAAGGATTCGGGGCGTGGCTTCTGTTCAGGCGGCTCGGGCAGCGGACGGTTGGCGCTCTCTTGCACGGTGTGCAAAATGGCCTTGGCATAGCGCGATGTTTGGGCGCCGCCAATGCCTTGGATGCTGCGCAGCTTTTTGGTGGTGGTGGGTCGCCGCGCGGCAATTTGCGCCAGCACGGCATCGGTGACAATTTTGAACGGCGGCCGATTCTGGCGTTGGGCCTCCTGCTCACGCCACAGCCAGAGGGCTTCTAGCACGGCGGTATCTTTGCGGTCCACTTTGCGCGTCACGCGCATCTGCCAAAAGGAACGCTCGCTGGGTGTTCGCTCCTGAAAATCAATGTGCGAAAGCAGCTCAAAAGCTTCTTGGGCTTCCTCCAAACGCCCACGCTGCGCCAGCTCGTTCAGCTGAATTTGGCGCAGGGCTAGCAGAAAATGGGTGTCCATCTGGGCGTAGGTAATTTGCTCGGACGTGAGCGGGCGGCGCCCCCAATTGGTAAGCTGCATTTTTTTATCACTCACAATGCCAAAATGATCTTCAAGCAAGCGGGCCAACCCAGAATATTGCCAGCCCAAAATACGCGCCGCCAGTTGCGTATCGAAAATGTGATTAAATGAAAAGCCAAAGTCGCGCTGCATGGTTAAAATGTCATTGCTCGCCGCATGTAGAATGATCTCTTTGGTGGGATCAGACAGCACGTCATCAAGCTCACTAAATTCGGTAAAACGCAACGGGTCAAGCAGATAATCAGCGACGTTGAGATCAGTTTCGGCAACCGTAGCGGTGTTACTATCTGCGGTGTTACCATTGACAATGGCGGTGGAGATTTGAATCAGACAGACTTTGGGATAATAGCTATAGAGGCTATCGCTTTCGGTGTCTATCGCAATAATAGGTTGGGAGCGCAGATGCGCCATCATTTCGGCAAAGGTGGCAACGTTGTGTACAAGCGTGGGCGCGCCCAAATGTGAAGGCTTTTGATTATCCATAGAGAAAGTTTGTGGCTCTGATAGAACGATAGGAAATTGAATCAAGCAAAAGGGTTTATCTCTGGGTCTCCAAGGGGATACACCGGTCCATGCAGCTTCATGTTACTCGTGCATTACGATTGTGTCAAACAGGAAATCGATCAATATGAAAAAACAATTGCTTTTGCGCATCTTGTGCAGGTTCGTGGTTGTATTGGGTTGGGCTGGGCTGGCGTTTGGCGCGACGGAGCAGGTTTATGCCCAAACGGTAGATTGGCCGCAGCTAACGGTCAACGTGGTCAACAGCGGCGCTGTGGCGCCCATGTTTCTGACCAACGCCCATGATGGCAGTGGACGTATTTTTGTGGTGGAGCGCGCCGGCGCCATTCGCATTATGCAAAACGGCGTTTTACGCCCCACACCTTTTCTAGATATTAGCGACCACGTTTATACCCAGGGTGAATGTGGCCTTTTGAGCGTGGCTTTTCCGCCCGATTATAAGGATAAGGGCGTTTTTTATGTGTACTATAGCCACAATGTTGATCTGGTGGCGGGGAGCCACGATACAAAATGCGATACGGTGGTGGCCAAATTCAGCTTGACCAGCGATCCCAATGTGGCTGATGCCGCCAGCGAATCGCGCATTCTGGTGCTGGATCAGCCCTTTCATAACCACAACGGCGGTCAGCTTGCCTTTGGGCCAGATGGCTATCTGTACATTGGCCTGGGCGATGGCGGCGATCACAAAGATCCGCTGGGCAATGGCCAGAATAAGAGTACGCTCTGGGGCTCTATTCTGCGGCTGGATGTGGAAACGCAAAATGGCAATGCGCCCGATTGTACCAATTTGACCGCCGTCACCAATTACCGCATCCCGGCGGATAACCCGCTGGTCGATGGGCCAGGCGGCGCTTGCGATGAGATCTGGGCCTATGGCCTGCGCAACCCGTGGCGCTACTCTTTCGATAGCTTGACGGGCGATCTCTATATTGGCGACGTGGGTCAGGATGATTACGAAGAGATTGACTTTCAAGAGGCAGCCAGCGGTGGAGGCGAAAATTACGGCTGGAACGTCATGGAAGGGCGCCACTGCTTTGATCACAAAGAGAACTGTGATCAGGATGGCTTGACCATGCCGCTTAAAGAGTATGCCCACATCACTGATTTTGCGGTGGCCGGCGGCTATGTCTATCGCGGTACGGTCTTCCCGCGCATGCAGGGCGTTTATTTTTATGGAGACTATGTTTCCGGCCGGATTTGGGGGCTGAAAAATGAAAATGGCGTTTGGGAATGGGCGGAACTGGCCGACACCGACGCGCGCATCACCTCCTTTGGCGTTGATGAGGTGGGCAATATCTATATGCTGGATTACAACAATCGCATTTTCATGTTGAGCGATCCCAGCATGATGACCGTGAACAGCCAAATATTTCTGCCCATTGCCAACCGGGACTCTGCCAACGCTGGCCCCGGTGAAGGCATCCCTACCCCCACTCCCGTACCGGGCAACGGCGAGCTCGAATGGGATCCGCGGCTGGATCAGCGCACGGTACAGTTGACAACTGCGCAACCCAGCCCTGGCCAGGGATATTGGAAGCTGATCAAAGGCGTTTGGTACGATGTGACAGAATCGGAGGGGCGCCACCATATCTTTGTGGATACGCTCGACCCGAACAGCGCGCGCCAGAGCGACGTACCGGTATTGATTAGCTGGCCAGACGGCAATTCGACCATTAACACGCAGCTTAAACCCGGTGAAGAATACGCAGCCGATTATGGCATGTTCTCTGTGGGCTATGAATATTCAGCCCGGCCCGACGATGGCGCCCCAGCCGATACGGTGAGCCGGCTGGGGATGGGCACCGTTGAAGAGCCATTTATTGCTCACCACACCAGCTACGGCTTTACGTGGCAGTGGACCATTGCGCAAGGCAGTGGTCCGCCCACACCCACCCCCGTGGTTACCGCCACGGGCACACCCACCGTTACGGTCACGCCCACCTTCACGCTTACACCTACCCTCACCGTTACGCCCACTGTCACTCTTACACCCACTGTCACCCTTACGCCCAGCATCACCGTTACACCCACTAGCACGCCCACCTTTACCCCAACGCCGTTACCGACCAGCACCCATACGCCCACGGCAACGCCAACCACCACGCCGTCGTTACTCTTTAGCCGCGCCCAATTGGATGGACCGTGCCAGCCAGGCAATACGGCCAACAAGCGCACCGATTTTACGGGCACGGTTTACTGGAATAATCAGCCCGCCGATGGCTATCGCGTCGTTTTTAGCTATGAACCGGATGGCAACTGGTCCACACAGCCGGTGACCAGCGGCCCCTCTCCAGCCGGAGTCTATACACACATCATCAGCATTACGTTCTTCCGCCCCGGAACCTGGTATACTTGGCTTGTAGATGCAGCGGGCGTCCGCATTTCGCCTATGGCCACATTTACCAGCGACGGTGATGCCAATACCTGTAATCATGCAATCATCAACTTTTATGGACCGTAATTATCACTTATGATTCGCACGCTCTATCGCCACCGCAGTGGCACGCAACTCATGAACCTACCGGGCGATCAGCTGCTGGCCGCCGTGCAAGATAAACAGGCGCGCCTCTGGATCGACATGCAGCAGCCCACAGACGCCGAAGCCAAACTAGTGCTGGAAGAGGCGTTTCACTTTCATCCGCTGAGCATTGAAGATACGCTCAGCGATGTCCACACGCCCAAAATGGATGATTATGGGCGCTATCTCTATTTGGTGCTGCACGCCATTAGCATGGGCGACGAACGCATGGATATCCACACCAAAGAGCTGGATGTTTTTGTGGGCGCCAACTTTTTGATCACCGTCCACGAACAGTCCATGTCGGTCATCGATGCCTTTTGGAACGAAGAACATCATCAATCCAAAGGGCTGGCGCGCGGACCAGTCCATTTGCTCTACGAGCTGATGGACAAGCAAATTGATGCCTATATCCCGCTCATCGACCGCTTTGAAGAGCGGCTGGAAGAGCTGGGCGATCTGATTTTTGCCAATGGCAAACAGAATGAAAAGGCGCTCCTCAACGACATATTAACGGCCAAAAGCAGCGCGCTGCGCATGCGGCGCACTCTGCGGCCCCAAAGCGACATTATGGAAAAGCTGGCCTGGAATGAATATGGCGTCATTCCACACGACGCACGCATCTATTTCCAGGATGTATATGATCATCTCTTTCGCCTTTCCGAGCTGGCAGACAGCATGCGCGATTTGGCCGGCAGCACGATTGAAACCCATCTAACGCTGGTCAACAACCGCATGAATGAGATCATGAAGGTGCTGACCATGATCTCGACCATCTTCATTCCGCTGGGCTTTATTGCCAGCGTCTACGGCATGAATTTTCACTATATGCCCGAATTAGACAGCGTTTGGACCTACCCGACGATCTGGATTCTCTTTTTTTTAATTGCCGGTGGTATGATTTGGATGTTTCGCCGCCGCGGCTGGATCTAATAATCATGGCTTACTTCTGGATTGAAAATCAAAATTTGCAAGAATCTGGGCGCTTGCCCCAAGGGGCGCAGCCATTTGCGCAGGTCGGCCCGCGCCTGCTGCCGCCCCAAATTAGCGCGCTGCACCAGGCATTTGGCCAATGGGGCGCATTGGGCTTTTCACCAGGGGAAATTCGAGCGCCACGCATTTGGCTAACGACCAGCTCAACACCGGTTTTTCAATTTGCCAATGGCCGTCACCCCCAACGGCTTATGCAAGTGGGGCTGGCGCGCGAACTGGCGGCCTGGCTGGTGCTGTTGGATGGCTACATGGAAACCTTTGTCGTCATCGCTCGGGCGCGCGCCCACTGGAATGTCGATGAATTGGCCCACGCCCTGGTCTTCATGACGCCCGCCTATTTGCCGCCGGAACTCACCAACGGCGCCAGCGCCGCGCATCAGTGGCAACGCACAGCGCAAGCGCTGGCCACCGCCGTGGCCGATGGACCGCTGGCCGGCGCGCCGTCTGATCAACATTGGCAGGAAATTAGTAGAGGAGTAGGGGAGTAGGGGAGTAGCGGAGTAGGGGAGTAGGGGAGTAGAGAAGAGTCTCCCCGCCTCTACGTTCCACTGTAAATCATGTCCATCGACCGTCGTCATTTGCCCAAAATCACAGAAGAAATCAAGCGAACCTGGCAGCCCAAGCGCCGGGATTTTTCGGCTGGCGGCGTGGCGTATCGCCGCATTGGCGAGCGATCAGATGCTGAGGCGGACCGTATAGAAATTGCCCTGATTGCCACCCATCATGAGAGACGCTGGCAATTGCCCAAAGGCACACGGGAAGCGGGCGAAACCTCTGTGGAAACCGCCATCCGCGAGGTGGAAGAAGAAGCGGGCGTTTCCACAGAACTAAAGCAGTTCCTACACACGGTTGAATATTGGTACTGGGATACTTATCAAAAAAGCGAACCGTGTCTGGTGCATAAGCAGGTCGACTTTTACTTGCTGCACATCACCGGTGGTCAGCTCAGCGATGCTAGCTATGAAGTGGATGCCGTGGCCTGGTTTACCCTTGAACAAGGGCTCAAACAGCTCACGTTTGAGGCGGAACGCCACGTGCTGCGGCTGGCCATTGAGCAGCTGAACGGCGCCAGCGAATCCAGCGAAATCTGATCTTTCGTTTATGCAGCCATTGGCTTAACCTTCCTCACCGTCCTGCGCCTCTCTCTCCACAAAGCGCCCCAAAGCCTGAAAAGCCAGCGCTGGCTGATTGGGGTCACGTTCTGGGTTGCGCCCTGTATTATAGGTAAGGATCAGCTCGCGACGGGCGCGGGTCATGCCCACATAAAGCAATCGCAAGCGCTCGGCGCCCATATCTAACCGTGCCTGTTCGGTGGCGCGGCCCGGTTCGTATTCGTCCAGCGTGCCCATGTGCAGCTGTTCTACCTGGGCAATCGTCTCGGCCACCAGATTCAGGCTGTCCCGCACATACCAACGCTCGCCCCGATATTTATCCCCAAATTCAGCACCCCCTGAAGGAAAGCTAAAGTTATTGCCGCCAATCAGATAGACGCGATCCCACTCCAATCCCTTGGCCGCATGCATGGTGGCCACCGTCACCTGTCCCGCTTTGGGCTCATACCCCAAACCTTCGTCGGTGAAGCCCAAAATGCGCCGCTTGTTTTGGGCCACATTTTCCAGCTCGCCGGCCAATTCGGGCAGTCGCCAGGTGGGGTTCTCTTTGCCCAGCTTGTGCAGCAGCACGGCCAGCCGATGCGTCAGCGCCAGATCCGCCGGTTTGGTAAAGAGATCGTTGCCCAGCGTCAGCAGCAGCTCATCCACCGGCAGCACCGTCGCCGCGGTCCAGCGCTGCAAATCCAATCGAAAGGCCTCGACCATGGCCCGGAAGCCTTCGACTTCATCGAGCCAGCCAATAGACGCCAGCCAATCGCTGGTTCCCGGAAAGAGAAAGCTCTCTGGCTCGCGCAGTTGACGCAGGGCGCGGCCAAAGGTAGTCACAGGTTCGGGCAGATTTTGGATTTGGGATTTGCGATTTACAAACGCTTCTTCAATCAGCTCCTCTGCCCCGTCGCTTTCATCTGCGGTGGGGGGCGCGCCCACGCCAAAGGCGTGACGCACAAACCAGACTTCGCTCCAGACGCGCTCGAGATGGGTGGCCACATGGGGCTGCGTAATGTAGCTGAGCACGGTAGAAAGCGCCTGGGCCGCGGCGCGGGTGGCGCTGTCCGAACGCAACAGGCTGTCGTCAAAAGGCAGCGCGGCCCGCTCCAACGCTTCGGTCAAGCGGAAGCCGCGCGTGTTTTCGGGCGCCAACACAGCCACCGTTCGCGCCATGTTGTTGGGCAACCAACGTTTGAGGCTGGTCACCACCACGCTGATCTCCTCGTCGGGCGTCAGCTCACGGTTAAACACGTAAAGCGGCGGCTCGCCTGGCTCCGGGTTGGGCTGTGGGTCGCCCGGCGGCGTGGGCTGGATGTGCGGCAGCGCCAGCGCATCACCCTGGCCCAACACCGGATGCTCATTCATAGACCAGTCGATGAGAAAATTGGCGGCGTCAATAATGGGCAGTGCACAGCGACCCGAATTGGGCAGGTCGCGGGCGCCCGCCGGATACTGTTCCATAAAGGCGCGCAAGAAGCGGGTGTTGGCGCTGGTAAAGGTCGTGTTAATGGCCTGGTTGGGATCGCCCACACGCACCCAGTTGCTGTGGCGAGCAGTAAGCAATTGCAACATCCGCTCTTGCAGCGCGCTCGAGTCTTGCGCCTCATCCTCCAGCACATAGGGCCAACGATCCTGCAGGCGGGCCAGATAGTCGGGGTCGGCATCTAAGGCTTGCAGCGCCAGCACAATCAGGTCGTCAAAGTCCACCGCGCCGCGCATAAAAAGGCTGCGCTGATAGTCGGCATAAATGTGCAGCGCAAAGTCGAGCAGCGGCCACGCGCCGGACTGGGCATTGAGCTTGGCCTGCAACTCAAAGGGCGGCGTGCGCAGCTCTTTGGCAATACGAATGGCGGCGTTGGCAATGTCGATGGCGTCGTCAAAAACGTAGCGCTCTATGCGCCGGAAGTTCTGCAAATAGTCGGGTTGGATGTAGGCGCTAAAGGCATCGGGATTTTGCTGCACGTAGGCAATCACGGCGTCGCGCTTAATTTCGTTTGCCGTGCGCTCATCCACAATGTCAAAACTTTCGCTGAGCCCCACGAGCCCGGGCCGCTCGCGCACAATGTCGTGGGCCAGCCCGTGCAGCGTACGCACGCGGTAGCCCACGCCGGGCAGCAAGCCACGCTCTTGGCGCAAGAAGTTGGCAATGCGGCTGCGGAAGTTTTCCACGGCGCTGTTGGTAAAAGTAACCACCAGCACTTCGCGATCATCCAGCCGCCCTTGGCCCGCCAACCGCTCCACCAATCGTGCGGCCAGCAGGCTCAGCGTAAACGTTTTGCCACTGCCCGGCACGGCGCTAATGCCCATGGGGCCGCCGGCATAGTCGAGAATACGCTGTTGGGCGGGACGCGGGGTAAAGGCATTTACGATGCTTCCACCGGGCTCAGCACCAGTTTCAGATGTACGATTTACGATTGGTTCGTTGTCCATGTGAGTTTATTATGTGAAATTTCTTCGTCTGTGCGCTTGGTCTACAACGCAGAACACTCGATTCAACTGTTGCGCGGCCCACGCTGCAACGTAAGAATCTGCACGCTGACCGTGGTCGAGAGCTGCGTCAGACTGTGCACCCGTTTCTGGTCTTCAGCAGCAATATGCCAAGCATTTGGCGTCATGGTCAGCAGATTCTGGAGATCGGTCTGATCCAATGTGATGCGATAACATACTTCGTGCACGTGTGCGGCAGCTTGGCCATTTTGGCGCGTCGGATACGGCGCAAAGTAGTCGCTAAACTGATGCTCTGTGCGCTGCTGCTTGGCCTGGGCAATGGGCAGTGGCGTCGCGCCCTGCGCCGTTAATGCCGCGCGCCATTCGTGCAGATGCGCGGCGGTGGGAATGACAACCACCAGAAAGCCCTCGGGCGCCAATACGCGGGCGAATTCAGCCGCATTGCGCGGGGCAAAAATGTTCAGCAGCAGATCGACCGATTGATCCGCCAGTGGAACCTGCCGGTTAATATTGGCGGCGGCAAACGCGCCCGCTTTGTTTTGCCCAGCCGCTAAACGCACGGCCTCTTTTGAAATATCCAGACCCACCCCGCGTATGGAGCCAGCCAGATGCTGCATGACCCCGTGCAGATAGAACCCTTCACCACAGCCCATATCGGCCACCCAACATGGACGCGTCATTGCGCCATCGGTCATTGTCTCATCTGTCATTGTGCCGTCGGTCATTGCGCCATCACCTGCCGCGTCCGCCAAGAACCTCTCCGTCAATTCGGTTGTGAACCCAATGCTGTCTCTGAGCGAACGGTTTGGCACAGAGGATTTACGTACAGATACTAAGTGCGCAACAATGCGCTTCACGGCGTTCAATATAGCCATGTAGTGGCCGCGCTGCAAAAAGGCGCGCCGGGCGTGCAGCATGGTCTTGTCGTCGCCCAAGTTGTGACTATTCTTGTACGACCCCAATAGATTCACATAGCCCGCACGCGCAATATCAAATGAGTGCGCATTGGCACAGAGCAACTGCCGCTCCTGCTGGGTCAACAAGTTGCCGCATATGGGGCAAATCAAAGGTGCATCGCGAAAGGACATATCTGCTTTCTGCCATACTTGGCTCGGTTACAAAACGGATTGGCGTTCCCGTGAAATACGCGCTACCGCCGACTTTGTTCATGGCCGCTTTGTCATGGCCGACTTTGTTCATGGCCGCTTTGTCATGGCTGCTTTATCATGGCCACACTGTCACAGGGCACATTTGCGTCAATGAATATTCATCGCCATAATGATTCAAGTCAGTACTTATTCTCATCAATTATACCAGGAGTTTGCATGAAAGTTTTAGTTACCGGCGGCGCCGGATTTATTGGCAGCCATGTGGCGGATACGCTATTGGCGGCTGGGCACGACGTGCTCATTTTGGACAATCTGCACACGGGCCACCTAGAAAATGTGCCGCCCGCAGCAACCTTTTATCAAGTGGATTTACGCGACGCGAACGCTGTGGCGCAGCTATTCAACGTCCACCAGATTGATGCCATTTGCCATCAGGGGGCGCTGGCCAACGTGCGCGACAGCATGAACAACCCCGTCCAATATGCTGAAGTCAATGTAATCGGCACGCTGCATCTGCTGGAGCTGGCGCGCAAGCATGGCTGCCGCAAGTTCGTCTTTGCCAGCACTGGCGGCGCCGTCTATGGGGAAGGCTACCGTCCGCAGGGCGGCAAGCTGCCATTTACCGAAGAGACATGGCCCCAACCCAAGGATAACTATGGCGCCAGTAAGCTGGCCATGGAATTCTATATTGACCTCTACAAGCAGAATTATGCTTTAGACTACGTGATCTTCCGCTATCCCAATGTTTACGGGCCGCGCCAAGATTCGAAAGGCGAAGCCGGCGTGGTCGCCATCTTTGCCGGCGCCATGCTGGCCGGTGAGCCCATCAACATCACCGGCGACGGGAAGCAGCAGCGCGATTTTACCTTTGTCAAAGATGTGGCGCGCGCCAATTTGCTGGGGCTGGAGAGCGACGCCAGCGGCATCTTCAACATCGGCACAGGCGTCCCCACGAATATTAACACCGTTTATGAAATTCTGGCCGCGGCGGCTGGCTACGAGCGGGCGCCCAATTACATTCCGCGCCCATTGGGCGAAGTGCTGCAAACCTATTTGGATGCCACAAAGGCCCACACGGTGCTGGGCTGGCAGCCGCAAGTGGCGCTGGCCGATGGACTGCACCAGACGGTCGAATGGATGCGAAGAAAGTAGAGGAGTAGAGGAGTAGAGGAGTAGAGGAGTAGAAGAGTAGAGGAGTAGAGGAGTAGAGGAGTAGAGGAGTGGAGGAGACGCAAAATCGGGCTGGCGCCAGATGCATCGCCGTGAACGGCTGGTTCTGGAACGAACTGGGCGCAGGCAGTGGGCAATATCTGCACCAACTGCTGGCGTGGATGCCAGGGCAAGCCGCGCAAACGCAATTTGACGTGTATGTGCCACAACGCGCTGGCAATGATAGGCGAAGCCCAGCTTTTTCAGAAAGCCAGACTTCTGATGCCGCCAATCTCAACATCATTCCCACGCCGCTGGCCAAGCTG
Source organism: Caldilineaceae bacterium (assembly GCA_020634755.1). Lineage (GTDB taxonomy): Bacteria > Chloroflexota > Anaerolineae > Caldilineales > Caldilineaceae > JACKBC01. Next base: position 251,941 of record JACKBC010000001.1, read on the forward strand.
CCGCGCAACTTGGCCAAGCTCTGGTGGGAGCAGGTACAGATGCCGCTGGCTGCCCGCCACAGCCGCGCCGACCTGCTTTGGGTTCCCTATTGGGCGGCGCCGCTTTGGCAGCCTTGCCCCACTGCGGTGACGATCCACGACTTGATCCACCTGCTGCTGCCGGCCTATCGCGGCGGCCGCTTGCAGCAGTTCTATACGGCCCTGGTCGGCCACACGGCGCGGCGGGCGGATGCCATCCTCACCGTCAGCCAGGCCGGCGCGCGCGACATAGTGCAACATCTGGGCGTGCCCGGTGAAAAGGTACATGTGGTGTATAACGGCATGCACGCCGTGGATGCCCAGGTGCGCGACGCAACCCATTTGCAGCAGGTGCGCACAAAGTATAGCTTGCCCGCCCGCTACTTTCTCTATTTGGGCGGCTTTGACGCGCGCAAAAACGTGCAGGCCACGCTACAGGCTTATGCCCGCTATCTTGCGCAAGGCGGCGACCCGCAGATTAAAATGGTGATTGCTGGAAAGCTGCCCGCCCAAGATAGTGCCTTTGCCCCCGATCCGCAGCGAATGGCCGCTGAATTGGGGCTGGCTGAACAGCTCTACTTTTGCGGCTGGGTGGATGAGGCCGATAAACCGGCCATCTATGCGCAGTCCGTGGCCTTCTTTTTCCCCAGCCTGTACGAAGGATTTGGCCTGATGGTGCTGGAAGCCATGGGCGCTGGTACGCCGGTGGTGACGAGTTCAAGCGGCAACATATCTTAAACTCAGTAGACCGCAACGGTGTTGGCGCAATAGGCGCTAGTCCAGTTTGTTGAATCCGACTCTGTCGTTTGGGATTGCGATCTACCGAAACTGCATTCAGCGCTTATTTAAGAATGTTGTCCATTTCTGTTTGGAAACGTTTTTGCTGCCCAGTTGAGGGAAATGGCACAACAATACCCTTGTTTAAAACAATAAAGCCCCTTGATGCCAATCTGTTCTCAAGCAACCGGCAAATATTTGCTTTTACCAAAATTAGCGGTGTTTTTTGCGTTGAATCTATTTTTTCCAGATCGTCTATCAAATTATTAAAGTCTGCCAGGATTTTATCGTTTCTTGCTTTTCCCTTCAGCCTATTCACGGGTTTATATGTCGAATCAACCAGAAAGTATCCTCTGCGTTTAAAAAAAGCTAAACCATCTCTTTTGTCAACTGGTCTAAGTTATTACTATCGTACCGCGCAATTCCCCTTATCCCTCAATCTTCGGTAGATTATCGGCCAGCAACCAAACTCGTTCATTGCCCCACAGCGCGGCCCAGTTGCCCTGGGCAATCTCTAGCAGCATCTTCTGCGCTTGCGCCATGTTGCGCACGCCCAGCACCTTTGCCACGTCGGCCAATGGTTCGGCAGGCAGCTTGTCTTTGGGCGTCGGCAAATTGATCACGCGCACTTGGTCCAAGTTCAGCCCCGCTTCGGTACAGGCCAGTTCAAGAGCCGTGTGCATATCGCCCACTTCATCCACCAGCCCGTGCGTTTTGGCCTGGGCGCCGGTCCAGACGCGCCCGTTGCATATGGGGTCCAAGCTAGCGTAATCGAGCTGGCGCCCCGCGGCCACCCGCTCTTTAAATTCGCGGTAAATGTGCTGTACACTTACCTTCATCTGATCCAGCTGTTTGGCGTCCCAATGTTTATCTTCGCCCAAGATATCCGCATTGGCGCCGCGCTGTAAGAATTGACGATGCACGCTCACTTTTTGCAGCGCATCTTCTGTGATTGGCTTCATATTGATCACGCCGATGCTGCCGGTGAGCGTGGCGCTTTGGGCCACAATTTTGGCGCCCGGCGCGGCAATATAGTAGCCACCGCTGGCCGCCACGTTACCCATGTAGACAATCACCGGCTTTTCCCGGCACAGCAGATCGATCTCGCGCCACATGAGGTCGCTGGCCAGCGCCGAGCCACCCGGAGAATCAATGTGCAGCACCACGGCATCCAGCCACTCGTTTTGGCGGGCATCGCGCAGCTGCTGCTGCACGGTCTGGTGCCCCATCTGCTGGCCTCCCACCAGGGGCAGCGGCAAGGGCAAATTGCGGCTGCTGCCCATCATAATGGCGCCCTCCAGGCTAATGACGCCGACAGCGCCGCGGCCCGGTTTGCGCAGCGTACGCCAGAGCAGCCGCTTCACCTTATCGTACGGCTTCAGCGTAGCAGGCTGCTTATTGCGCCCCAGCAGCAGCGGCAACTCATCTTCATAGGCCAACCCGTCAACCAGATCGGCAGCCAGCGCGCGCTCGGCGCCCAGCGGTGCTTGGTCGATCAGCTCGCAAACCGTCTGTTTGCTCAGCTTGCGCCCCTGGCTAATGGCGCTCACAATGTCGGCAAACAAACTATCCAACAGCCAGTTGAACTGGGCGCGGCTCTCATCGCTCATGGTGGCATCGTGAAACATGTCGCCGGCCGTCTTCCAAGGCGCCACGCGCACCACGTCAAAAGCCACGCCAATCCGCTTGAGCGCATCTTTGAGATAGAGCCCGCCCACGCGCAGCCCCACAATGTTCCATTCGCTCAGCGGCGTCATGTATATGCGGTCGGCTGCACAGGCTGCTACGTAGCCGGCGGCATTTGTCTCTTCAATGAAAGCCACGATCTGTTTGGGCTGCGGCACATTCATGTGCCGAAAGCGCGTAAACAAGGCGGCCAAACTTTGCGCTTGGGCCAACGTCAGCGCGGGTGAACGCAATAGAAAGACGACCCCTTTGACGTCGGGATCATCGGCAATCCTGGTCAGCGCATTCTCCAAATATTCCAGGCTCAACGGCTGCCGGTTGCCAGGCAATAGATCGCGCCACCAGGACGTTTCGGGAATGCGTTCAACCAGCTCGCCATGCAGCTCAATCACGGCAAAATCGGCCAGCCGCCGTCGCCACATGCGCCGGCGCAGATTCGAAAGCGTGCAGAGCAAAAAGCGCCACCAAATTGCGAGCAGCACGCCAATGCCCCTTGCCCCGCGCTCCTTTGAGCGCACGGCGCCCGCCACTTGATCAGATTCAATATGATGTTCGATTTTGGCTGTTTGAGAATCAAGATTCTGCGTTATACCGCGGTTGAGATGAGAACTGGCGTTTTCTAATCGCTCAACAGGCATCATGATACGCCGGTGCTCATTCAGAGCTGAGTAAAAATTGTGAGTATCCATGTGGTCATTTTCATCCCATTCGCGCCAATTGGCAAATGCCAAGCCCACCACTTGCCCCAACTTTGGGCTGCTGTTAAACTGTCGTGAAAAAACAATATGACTACTGATGGCTCTGTGCTGCGCACAACCGTCATCATTCAAGTTTTTATCAATTGCGTTGCCGGTCAAAGGGAGAATACAGCATGATTATCGGTCTGCCAAAAGAGATCAAAGATAGCGAAAATCGGGTGGGGATGACGCCGGGCGCGGTCAGTTCGTTGACGCGGCGCCACCATCGCGTATTGGTAGAAACAGGGGCCGGGTTGGGCAGCTCGATAGCCGACCAGGAATATCGCGATGCGGGCGCCGAAATTGTGTCCAATGCCGCTGATGCGTGGTCAGCCGATATGGTGGTCAAAGTGAAAGAGCCGCTGGCAACCGAATATCCATATCTGCGCACAGGGCTGCTGCTCTTTACCTATCTCCATCTGGCCGCCGATGAAAATTTAACGCGCGCCATGCTGGAAAGCGGCGTCACCGGCATTGCTTATGAAACTGTAGAAACGCCTGGGCGCAGGTTGCCGCTGCTCATGCCCATGAGCGAAGTGGCGGGGCGCATGGCCACCCAGGTGGGCGCCTCTTATTTGGAGAGCCACCACGGTGGACGCGGCGTGCTCATGGGCGGCGTGCCGGGAGTGGCCCCCGCCGACGTAGTGATTTTGGGAGGCGGCACGGTGGGCGCCAATGCGGCCAAAATTGCCGTGGGCATGGGCGCCCAAGTCACCGTGCTGGATCTGAATCACGACCGGCTCCAGTATCTGGATGACATTTTCGGCGGCCGCTTGCAGACGCGCACCAGCAACGAATATAGCATTGAAGAGACTGTCTTTGAGGCGGATCTGGTCATCGGCGCCATTTTAATTCCCGGCGGCCGCGCGCCGTGGCTGATCACGCGCGATATGCTGCCCCACATGCGCGATGGTTCGGTCATTATCGACGTGGCCGTCGATCAGGGCGGCTGTGTGGAAACCAGTCGCCCCACCACCCATTCTAACCCCACCTTTGTCATCGATGGCGTGCTGCACTACTGTGTGGCCAACATGCCCGGCGCCGTGCCGCGCACTAGCACCTTTGCCCTGGCCAACCAAACCATGTCCTATGCGCTGGAGCTGGCCAACCGCGGGCTGGATGCCGTGCGTGAAAGCCAGCCGTTGCGCCACGGGCTGAATACGCACCGCGGCAAGTTGACCCATGCGGCGGTGGCCCAGGCATTTGGGTTGGCGTATACCGATCCACTGGTGGCATTGGGATAATTTTCATCAGCGTTAAACCCTTGGCACAACCGCTGGCGGGCTTGCTATCATCATGGCAACCACCACACAAACACACAAGATTCACAAAACAAATGTGTATGTTTGTGGCTATTAAGATTTATCTTACATAGCTATTCAGCCGTCCCCTGAGCGCCCAAGCGCCCAACTTGTTGGGACCGCTTGGGACGGCGAAGGGGACACGGGCTTCGACAAGCTCAGCACTCGAGTAACTTGAATAGTTACCATCTTACTTACTGAGTACCCCATCCGTACGCCGCCAACACGCCTGTGGCAAAGAAGCGGCCAAAGCGGCCAATATTGCACAATGCGCCCCACGGCCCTGCGGCATAGAGCGAACGCAGGGTGAACAACTGTTGCAAAAAATCGTACGGATGAATCTGGATCACCCCGGTGGCGACCAGCGCTTTGAGCGCATCATGCGCGCTCAATTCATAAATCGTCACGTAAAGTGTGGTAGTGTCCTGCCAGATGGCTAGGGGCAATAGACGTCCGCTGGCGCGCGCAATGCGCTTAAAGCCGTAGAGCAAATAAGAGCGACCGTCTAGCGCCAGGCATTCGAGCCGGTAGCGCATGCGCCGTTCACCCGCCGGCGTGATGGGCAGCAAACAAAACTCACCCCGGCGAATCTGTAGCGGCTCTTCGGCAAGCCCACCCACCTGGATCTTACCAGCGCTAATCACACCGGTGAGCCCTTCCCCATTGGCGCCTGGCCGATTTTCAACCGCTATAGTTAGATCTTGCCAAGACATGGGGAGCACCAGGTCGCGCTCTTCGCCCTCCGCCAAGCTCGCATCAATTAACGCCGCATTCTCTGCGTGGGGGTCGGCCAGGGCTGCTCGATATTTTTCCGCACCGGTAAATTGACTCATGACTACCTGGCCGCGCATTGTTTCCACAAACGTGATGGTTGGAACGAATGTGATTGTTGGAATTGCCGTTGGCATATTTTTTCCCTCAGAATTGGGTTGGTTATATTATTTGCTGGTGAATTGCGCAGGCATGCTTGACGCCGCCAATCTTTACTCAAGCTGCCCACAAACTTGATTAGCCGCAACAAAGGGGGCGCCATCCAGCGCCACCCTGTTGGCAAAGTCAACCGCCAATTGACGCACGGTGACGCCAATGGGATAGGCCTCATTATCAATGGCATGGCGAGCGCCCTGGCACTGGAAAAGCGCCAGGGGCGCATCCTGTGCCTGCTGCGCCAGGGCCCATGCTTTGACGCCTGCACTATTTACGTACCAATCTTCAGTCTCACCAGCGGCGATGACCAGTGACGGAAGCGTTGTAGGCAGCTGAGCGCGGCCGGCCAACCACGCTTCATAAAGCAGGCGACCGGCAAAGAGCGGGTTGGCCGCGGGCGCGGCGGGGCTGGGCGCGCCCGCCACCGGCAGATCCGGCTGATGGGTCAGCGTGCTGAGCCGGGCAATGCCATCCCCCCCAGCAAAGCCATACGGCGCTACGGCCGGGGCAAGCAACAGCAAGCCCTGCGGCACACGCCCCAAGTGGGCAAGCTGGTCGGGCTGTTGGGCCAGACGCGTGGCTACCAAGCCGCCGAAAGACCAGCCGGCCAGCAGCAGCGGACGGTCAGCATCCTGACGCGTGCGCGCTTCTACCAGCCGCACAAGGGCAAAAAGATCGTCAAAAGTGTACAGATCGATGGGCAAAATATTCGACTCACCATGCGACGGCAGATCAAACGCAAGCACGCGATAGCCTGCATCCGCCCAGGCGCCAAAGAGCGCGCCGTGATTATCCAGCCGGTCGGCATGGCCGTGAATAAAGAGAATATCGGCTTTGGGTGGCACATTGGGCGACAGGATGCCAATGCGCATCTGGCCCGGGCTGTTGGGCTTGATCGAATCGACGGGCAAAAAGCCCACTTGTAGGCCGGGAACGACGCGGCTGTCTGTGGTCATAATGGGTTGCCCAAGCGGTGCATCTGCTATGGATGGTTGGGCTGCGCTAGAAATGCGTATGGCCACGTTGAGCACCAGCGCCAGCAACAAAATTTCGATTACCGTTAGCCAATGGGCACGCGCAAAATTGCGCCGGGGGAACTGAACGTCTTTGCTCGCCTTTACCGGCGTAGAGCGCGCAGGAAAGCGCCCACCTTCGGCAAGTGAGGAAGCGGATAAAGGAGCAAGCGTTTGCGTCGCAGCTGGCTGCGGCTGGCCTCTTTTCGATGCGCCAGGGGAAGTACGTGGGTCCACCAATTGACCCTCCGTGAGCAAGGTGGTGCTAAGCCCCGGCCCAGCGGCGGGGGTAGCGCGCTCTTCTCTCAACAACCGCGGCAAATCTTGCGTGATGATCTGTTCGGCGGCGCGTTCGGCCAGGGCCGCAATGGTCAGCGAGGGGTTGGCGCCAACAGATGCATCGCACAGCGAACCGTCGCTGATGTAGAAGCCATCGTAGACACCGCGTTCTGGATGATAGACGCGCCCGGCATGGTCCGTTACGCCGTGTTCAATGTCGTCGGCCATGCAGCAACCGCCCAGCGGATGCACGGTAATCGGCGTAGACGTTCGCTTGATGAACCAGCTTCTATCGCGCGGGTTGGCAATGTGGCTGGCGCCCACAATTTGCGACAGAATCTGAAAGGTCTTGCGCGTGGCCACATGTACCTGCTGGGCGCCCGACCCCAGCCAGGAAAGACGCAGATTCCCGCGGGCGTCGCAACGGAGTTCTCCTGCGGCGGCGTCATGCCCCATGGAAAGCCAAACTTGCGAGTGGTTGAGCGCGCCTTTGGCTTTGGTCGTCACATTTGGCGCCAACAGATCGCGCCAGACGCGTGGGTCCACTTTCCAGAAATTGGGCGCAGCAAAGAGCCGCCCAATCGACTTGACCAGGGGTGAGGGAAACGCGGCGTCTTGCACCAGATGGTGGCGACCGGGCGTACGCCGAAAGTCGGCCATGGCGGTGATGGTGGGGCCCACTTCCCAAGATGCTTGGTCGTGGCGACCGTAGCCAATGGAGTTGAGCTGCCGCTGCCCATTATAGCTGACGGCCAGCGCATCGGCATTGCCAGAGAAGCGCTGGCCCAATTGCGCGGAAAACACCATTTCCCCGCGCTGTTGGGCGTTAAAGAGTAGCTTTACCGTACCCAAAACCCCAGCGCTAAGCACCAACATATTGGTGTAAACCACCACTTGGCGCTTTTGCAGCTTGCCATCCTTAAATTCACGCACCAGGACAACGAGTCCATAACGATAGTCGGCTCGGTCCGACGAATGAATGCTCTGCACCTCCACCTGGCTAAAAATGGCGGCGCCGTGCTGACGGGCCAGCGGCAGGTAATTCATGGTAAGCACGTTTTTAGCGCCCACGTTGCAGCCAGTCACACAGTCGCCACAGAGGGTGCATTTGCGCTGCGGCACGCCCACCGCATTGGGCTCACCATCGTCTACCAGCGTCAGGTTGACCGCAATGGGCGCTTTGCCAAATTCGCCTTTGGCCGGAGCCGCCGGTTGGAAATTTCCATTGCGAAAGCGCGCCCAGCCCGGCTGCTCGCTGGCGTTAACAGGCTGACCACTCTCGTCGGCCACATTTTGAATATAATCTAGCGCATCGCGCAGATACGCAGCCTTGGCCAGCGGCGGGCGGTCGCCAAAGGTGCGCCCGCGGTAATCGCGCAGGGGTTGACCGGTGGCCGGATCAATGCCTTGTTCGGCGCCATAAAAAGGCGAACCCTCCAAACGCGGGTCATGCGTCTGCACGCCCGCGGCCAGATCGTCACTGTCGATATACTTTTCCACCGCCATCATCTGACGCACGCGCCGGAAATAGGGCTTTAGCGCATCGTGGCTGATCACCTGTGGCCAACAGCGGCTTTTGCTCGGGTTGCGGGGGTCCATACAGGTATCAAACACTTCGGGCCACGGCTCCAAAATTACATTGGCATAGATATTGGAACCGCCGCCCAACGCATTGGCCACCAGCGAATCCATGTCGTTGCTGAAGCTGAAATCATACATGCCCAACGGTTGCAGCGGCGTGCGCAATTCGTTTACGGCCTCACGCAGGTTGCTTGGATAGTCCCCCGGCTGATACTCACGGCCGCGTTCCAACACAGCCAGCTGACCCGGCGCAAAATGAGGGCTTAAACGCGCCGCCATAACGGCGCCGCCAAAGCCGGAGCCCACGATCACGCATTCAAAAAACGCCTGACCATCAGCATTGCCTAGCGGTTGCGTAACAGAAAGTCGTTCATAAATTGGTTGGTTCATACTCAAATGTTTACCTTTCACCTTCTCACCCTTTCACCTTCTCACCCCTCACCCCGCGCCGCCTGCAAAATCTCTGCACTGGCCTTCTCGGCCAAAATAAAGAGGGGCAACACAATAAAAAGCCCGGGAATTTTGGGGAAGACCGAGGCATCCACAATGCGCAGATTGGTTGTGCCGTAGACTTTGCACTGAGAATCCACCACGGCCAGCGCATCGTCGGGCGCACCCATTTTGTTGCTGCACGAGGCGTGATGACCCCACGCTTCCTTTTTAATAAAGTCTTTGATGGCGACCTCGGATTGCACCTGGGGACCGGGGAAAATTTCGTGATCCTTATTCTGATCCAGCCAGCCCAATTGACGCGCCCGGCTGTTGATGGCCCGCGCCAGTTCCAGCCCTTCTTTGACTGCATCCAGGTCGTAGTCGCCGCCATGACCGTCGTTAAAATAACGGAAGTTGATCGCGGGCGTCTGCGTGGGATCGCTCGAGCGCAACTGCACGCTGCCCGTATCGTTTTGCGAAAAGCCTTTAAGAATGGCCCAGGTAAAATAGTTTTTGCCCATGAGGCCCTTGCGCGCAAAGCCAGGTGCATACCCCTCAAAACGGCCGGGGCTGCCAAACACAAAAAGCTCAGGATGGTCGCGGCCCTGGCTATAGCGTTTTTTGATGCCCACAATCAGCCCATTGGAGGCATAAATGCGATTGGCCGGACTCTGGTTGTATTCATCCAAACAGGGATCCCCCGGCTCCCCAAAGGTGCAATCCTGGGCAATCGAAAAATCTTTGTCCCACTCGGTCACCACCGACACTTCATAGCGGTCCTGCAAGTTCTGGCCCACGCCGGGCAGGTCCAAAAGCACAGGCAGCCCGTGTGCTTCCAAATGGGCGCGCGGGCCAATGCCGGAAAGCATCAGCAATTGGGGGCTGTTAAACGCACCACCGGCCAAGATCACCTCGCGCCGGGCTTTGACCATGTGGCGAATAGCAGCGCGCTGGGGCATGGGCACTTCCTCTTGCAGCGGGTCGGCCTGATAGAGATGGGGGCGGTGCAGAAACTCAACCCCGGTGGCCCGCAACTGTTCATCGGCATCGCGGGTAAAAACAACGCGCTCGACCAGGGCGTGGGTTTGCAGGAAGAGATGCTCCGGCTGCTGCGCCATTACGTTGAGAAGGCGCTCACGCGTGCCGCGGCGCTCACCATTTTCGGTAAATTGCGGAATGGTGTAGAGTCCCTCGCGCAATTCATCCAGGTTACTTTGGTCCAGCGGATCCAGCAGATTGAGCCCTTCAATCGAGAAACGGTTGAGGTTGGGGGTTAACTCCAGCCCGCGGCCCAGCGTATTGGTCTCCAGCGCCGCCGCCGTGACCAGCCGCGCCACGACCTGATCGCGCAGCAGCAGCGAAGGAGGCGTGGTCTCTATGGGCAGCCAGCTGCGCACGCGATCGTAATATTGGCGCATGTTGAAGCTGCCCCAGGATGGATCGCCGGTCACTTTGGCCAGATCTTCCCAATCGCGATTTTCGGGTCGCATGGCCAACATGGCGTGGTGGGCGGTACAGCCCCCTACCGTGCTGGCGCGTGGATAGAGCATGCCGCCTTTTTCCTGCACAAAGCGACGGCCATGCTGCACCGTTTCTGTGTAGTGGCGCGGGAAAAAATTCCAGTTCATGCGCGGATCTTCCGAAGAAAGCAGATGAAAGGCCGGCACTTTATAAATAAGATCATCCACTTCCATGCCGCCAGCTTCTAGCACCAGCACCTGAAAACCAGCCTGCGCCAGGTTGGCGGCCACTGTGCCGCCGCCCGCGCCAGAGCCAATCACAATATAGTCATATTCAGCGCGGCCATTGCCCAGCGGGTTGGTGTTGACCGCTGGCCGGCTGGCCACGGCACTTTCACCCGCATTGGAAATCGCGCCCTGCGCACGCCGCTGCGTGCTCCAGCCCCAGCTCAATGCAGCTGCCCCCAACAGAGCCGCCCCCTGCAAAAACGCTCGTCGATTCGTGGTTTGCCGATGCAGGCTCATAACGCAGCCTCCTGGCGCAAACGGGGCGCAGTGCGGGCGGCCAGCGGCGCAATGAGTGGGTTGAGCTGGCGATGCAGATTCTGCGTCACAATCCACAAAATCAGGGCCACGCCCAACCAGAGCAAAGCCTGACCGCGATACCCATCAATCCATTCCGTCATCAATGCCATTGCCGCTACGAACAGCAGCCCAACACCCACGCTCATGCGCACCAGGCAAATTCGGTACAGTCCAGAGACCAGATAAGCGCCAGCGGCAGCCACGGTCATGCCAATGCCGATGAGCGGCAAATAGGCTTGGCCGCTAAAGTGCATCATGTCCAGCATATGGTCATCAATCCCAATGGCCACCAGCAGATAGCCCAACGCCCAACCACAAAAAGTCGCGCGCAGCGCCGCGCTGGTCTGGCGGCCAAAGACGAGAATCGCCGTCACCATGAGCAATGCAAAGCCCAAGACCAGCCCAACCAAGCCGCCATCAAAGGCGGCGCGCAACATTTCCCACGGCGCCCGCAAGGCAAATGGCAGCAGCGCGGCCACCCCAATCACCTGCGTCAGCTTATGCAGCGCTTCGCCGTATGCGGGCCAGGGCGACTGTGCGGCGTTGCGGCTCTCCAACAGCGCCACCACCGCGTGCAGGCTGCTCACCAGCGCCAGCGTAATCAGCAGCTGGGTAATGGAAAACTGAAGCGGGAAGTGGGCTGGCAATAGCAGATCATAGGCATAGAGATTGAGCAGCAGCAGGGTGAGTACAATGGCGGCCAAAAAGATTGCTGGCGCAAAACGGCGCTGGCCGGCAAAGGCATAGATGGCCATGATGATCAACAGGCCCGGCATATACGAATAGCCATAGAGAAATACTAAATAGAGCCAGATACCGGTCAAGCCGGCAACCAGCATCATTTGCAGCGTGCTGCCGTTCCAAAAAGCCAGCAGCGCCAGCCCCACAATCCAGAGCAGCAGCAGATCCGGAATAAAGGTGCTCAGGCCAAACCAATGGCCGCCGGCAAAGAGCGTCAGCCCATACGCAATGCCAGCCCAGAATGACCAGATGGTGCGCGCATCATGTGCCTGGGTGCGCTGAGCCTGCCAGCCCCCCATGAGCAGCATCAGGGTCAATAGGCCGAAACCGCTAATAAACCAGAGCGCTGGTATCTGCATCAGATTGTTGGCGATCAGCACCACGGCGCCAATCAGCGCCGCCACAATGGTCAGATTCAGTAGACCATAATAGATGGTGTGGGCTCTATTTTCGATTGTAAACATTAAAATCCTCCTCAAACTGATGTATAATAAAATCGAATCTTGGCTCTGCAAGCAAGGTGCACGCGCTGCGTAAACCATACAAAGTGCAAATTCGTCTATGCTGGAACCAAGCGTATATTGGTTCCGTTTGTATTCCGTTTGTGGATGCATTTGCGTACGTTTTATTGTCTTTATGTCTACTGTAGTTCATCTCCGGCTTTTAGGGCCTGTGCAAATCGAGCACGATGGCATTCCGCTGCAAAAATTGGGCTCGCAAAATAGCCTGCTGCTGCTGGCCTATCTCGTGTGCAACCCACACGAGCAGAGCCGCGCGCGCTTGGCCGCGCTGCTCTGGCCCGATGTGAGCGACGAGAAGGCGCGCGGCAACCTGCGCTGGGCCGTCAACAACCTCTCTAATCTGCTCCCCAACGCCATCCAAGCCACGCGCCACACGCTTCGGTTTGCGCCGCCATCCTCCCTTTGGGTCGATCTGCTGGCGGTTGAGCAGTTAACCGCCGCCAGCGATGTTGCAGCATCACTAGTGGAAGCCGTGGCGCTTTTCCGCGGTGATTTTCTGGATGGCATGGTGGTCGATGGTTCGCCCGATTTGGAACTGTGGTTGATCCAACAGCGCGAATTGTGGCGGCAACGCGCTATTACCGCGCTAGAGCAGCTGATTGGGCTGAGTCAAAAAGCGGGCCAACCGGCGCAGACCAAGCACTATCTCACCCAGCTCTTGATGCTACAGCCCTGGCAGGAAGAAGCCCACCGGCAGCTCATGCATCTGCTGGCCCGCACTGGTCAACGCGCAGCGGCGCTGGCCCAATTTGAGCGCTGTGCTGACATATTGCGCACCGAGCTAGCTGCCGATCCTGCGGCGGAGACGGTGGCGCTTTATGAACAAATTAAGGCAGGTGCATTTGATGACGCAGCCAACGCCGCGGCAACGCCACCCCACAATTTGCCGCGTCAACCAACACCCTTTGTGGGACGCGCGAACGAGCTAGCGGCCCTCGGTAAGCTCATTTTGGCGGAGAAGCGCCCGCTGGTCACGCTCTTTGGGGAAGGCGGCTTGGGCAAAACTCGTCTTGTGCTGGCCCTGGCCCAGGCCATTTTGGAGACAATGACGCCCACGCCTGCAGCCGCACCGTATGGTGGGCGCGCAAGTGAGCTTTTTCCCGATGGCGTTTGGTTTGTGCCCCTGGCCGGTGTGGATACCCCCACTGGCATAGATGCCCAAGCCGATGTAGCAGACGCCATGGGCGATTCTGTGGCTGATGGCGTGGCTGACGCCATTGCCGAAGCGCTGCGGCTGCGCTTTGAAGGGCCGCGTTCCCCACAGCTTCAGCTCATCGATGCGCTTAGTGCGAAATCTATGCTGTTGATTCTGGATAATTATGAGCATCTGGTGGCCAGCGCCGCCTATCTTTCGGCACTTCTCCAAAAGGCGCCCGCCGTGCAGATCGTTGTCACTTCCCGCCTTGCGCTGGAGCAGCAGGCAGAATGGCGTTTTCCGCTCATGGGATTGGCCCTGCCGCCAGAAGATGCTGAATTGCCCGCAATGTCCGATGTAGGTTTGCTGCCCGAAAGTATGGCGCTCTTTGTGCAGTGCGCCCGCCGCATTCAGCCGGACTTTGCCCCCACGCCGGAGAATTGGCGCGCCATCGCCCATATTTGCCGCTACGTCTATGGTCGCCCATTGGGCATCGAGCTGGCGGCTTCCTGGCTGGTTCATATGAGCTGTGCAGAAATTGCCGCCGAAATTCGCCTCGGGCCAGACTTTTTAGACGCGTCATTGCCCTATGCACCCGAACGACACCGCAATATGCGCGTGGTCTTTGAATATTCGTGGCGGCTGCTCTCCCCGCTGGAACAGCAAACGCTCATGGAGATGGCGCTCTTTCGCGGTGGCTGCACCCGGCAGGCGGCCCAGGCAATTACCGGGCAAAACAGCCGCGTGTTCATGGCTCTGCTCAATAATTCTATGCTGCAACGCAGTGATGAGGGCCGCTGGCTGCTCCACGAGCTGCTGCGCCAATTCTGTCTGGAAAAGCTGGATGCCGCTCTCCAGGCCGGCGCTGCGCTTGATGCGCTCCGGCACAGATACAGCATTTACTATCTGGCGCTCTTGCGCCAATCTGCATCACAGCTCAAAGGATATGAGCGCAAATTGCACCTGGAGCGGTTGCGCCCGGAGTTGGATAACATCCGCCAGGCCTGGCGTTGGACCGTTGAACAAGCCGATTGGCCGCAGATTGGCCAGTGTGCCGCGGTGCTGGCTTTCTTTTATACAGCCATTGGGCTGCTGCGGGAGGGCGGCAATGCCCTTGCAGAAGCAGTGAGCGCAATGCGCGCGTCGGCCACAGCCACCACGGAGGCAAGCGCGCCGGTCCAAGCACCAGCGGTTTTGCTGGAGCTCATGGTGGAATGGGCGGTTTTGGAAATGGCCCAGGCCAATTATGCCAGCGCGCTGACTCAGCTTGATAAGGCGGAAGAGCTGCTCATGCAGCTCGGGGCGCCCTCAGATGAGCACCGCGGAGATTGGCGCTTTACAATATGGGTGACAATTTTAGTGCGTCGTGCGGAAACCTACTGGTATCGCGGCGAAATGGAGCTAGCCGAGGCGCGGCTCGTTCAGGTGGCTCACCATTTTGGCCAGCGTGGTCAGACGGATGCGCCCGCAGCGCAGGAGCTCCGGGCCGATCAGCTCTGCCTGGAGGGATTGATTGCCGTACGGCGCGGCGACTATCACGTGGCCATTGCGCGCTATGACGAAAGCCACCAATTAAGCCTGGCTTTGGGTGATGCCTATCGCACCTGCCGCGTGCTCTACTGTTTGGGAACCGCTTATCGCAACCAGGCCCACTATGGGCAGGCGCGGCGCTATCTGCTCCAGGGGCTAGAGATTGCGGGCCAAACTGGCGATTTCCGCAGCGAAGGGCGGATTCTTAATACGCTGGGCGACATTGAGCTTTATCAAGGTGACTATTTGGCGGCGCGCAGGCGCTACCAAGCGGTGGCCCATTGGGCGCGCCTGCACGGCGATCGGCGCAGCGAGAATATTGCGCAAACCAATCTGGGCATTGTGCAGCGCGACCTAGGAAACTTTTCCGCGGCCGAGCGTTCTTTCCAACAGAGCCGCGCCGCGGCCACAGCCATTGGGTTTCAGCGTGGCGAGGGATGGAATCTTTGCTGTCTCAGCTTGCTCTACCAGCAAGTGGGCGATTCGGCACACGGGTTGGTGCTGGCGCAACAAGCCGTAAAGCTCTTTGACCAGCTGGGCGATCGGCTGGGGCAGGCCCACAGCGCGGCCAATGTGGGGCGCGCGCTCGTTGGTTTGCAGCGTTTTGACGAGGCAACGGTTGCGTTGCAGCGCGCGTTGCAGCTACGGTTGGAGCTGCGTCAACCGCATCTGGCGGCCGAGATGCACGCTTGGCTGGCCACGGCAACAGACCGGCGTGGCGATGCCGCTGCGGCCCTGGCGCACGTGCAGCATGTTCTGGACTTTCTCGAAAACGCAACGCTAGAAGGCATGGATGAACCCGCGCGCGTCTGCCAGCTCTGTGGGCAAATTTTGCAAGAGTATGCGGACGCACGCGCCGCTACCCTTTTAGCAATGGGACGCGCTTTGGTCGAACAGCGTGCTCGCTCTTTGACGGAGGCCGCGCTGCGTACGTCCTATCTGCAAAATGTACGCGTGCATAAAGATTTCTATGAGCAGTGCACCTGAGTATCAGGACTTACGCAAGCCTAGACTAAAATTGTATCAAATGCGAACGGGTTCACTCTTGGCAATCATCAGGCGCTGCGTAAGTCGTGGTATTTCAGAACGGGAGCATTTAGCACACAAATATGGCATGCCAGAACAACGCCCCCGATGCTGCGTATCCGCCTCGATGCGCCGATTTCTGGCCCGCGCCAGGAACATTTACGGGATGCGAATTGTTGCAACAACCTTACAGTTCAGTTGACATAGTTGAATTGGCAATCGCCGTGTAGTATACTGTGCAGGTTATTATATTTGTTGTTTTTCGATTTCAAATAGGATGTTCACATGTCAAAAATTGTTGTGACCGGTGCAGCCGGCTTTGTGGGTTCGCACCTTAGTGAAAGGCTGATTGCCGATGGGCATCAGGTAGTGGGGCTGGACGCGTTTATTCCATATTATCCGCGTGCGCTCAAAGAACAGAACCTGGCCCAGGTGCGACAGCAGCCCAATTTTTCTTTTCATGAAGTTGATTTCCGCAGCGACGAATTGAGACCACTTTTTGAGGGAGTCGACGTGGTCTTTCATCTGGCCGCGCAGGCTGGGCTATTGCGCAGCTGGAGCGAGTTCGATTCATACATGACGTGCAATGTGCAGGCCACCCAGCGCCTGCTCGATGCCATTACCGCTCAGCAAAGCCAACGCCCCCACTTCATCAACATTTCCACCTCATCGGTCTACGGCCGCTTTGCCACGGGCCCCGAGGATTCACCCAAGGAGCCGGTGTCGCCCTATGGCATTACCAAGCTGGCCGCCGAACAGCTCTGCTGGGCCTATGCGGCCAAGGATAAGCTGCCGGTCACGGTCTGCCGCCTCTTTTCAGTTTATGGTCCGCGCCAGCGCCCCGATATGGGCTACAACATCTTTATCCGCGCGCTCTTGAATGGGGATACCATTACTATTTTTGGCGATGGCGAAGACAGCCGCAGCAACACCTTCATGACCGATTGTGTGCAAGGGTTGGTGCTGGCCATGCAGCAGCCGGATAAAAGCGTGGGGGAAGCCTTCAATATCGGCGGCGGCGAAGAGGTTACGGTCAACCGCGTGTTGCAGATTTTGGAAGATCTATCAGGGAAAAAAGCCGTTACCAAAGCCGGCCCCAAACGTCCAGGAGATCAAAAGCGCACCCTGGCCGATATTGCCAAAGCGCAAGAGCGGCTGGGCTACGCGCCCAGCACCGGCATTGTTGATGGGCTGCGCGCCCAGCTAGCTTGGCAACTAAATGCATGAATCCGATACTCTCGCACGTGCAGGCGCAACAGCTGCTGAATGCGCACAAAGCCGACCACTCTGCGCTGGCCGTGTCGCTGGATTTGGGGCGCACCTATGTGGAGCTGTTGCTGAATGCTTCGGGTGTTGAATTGCCAAATGGGCTGCACATAACGTGGCTGGATTTAGACACAATTGTTCGGAACCAGAATAACTGCTTTGCCGTTGCAGATGATAGTACAATTTACAAGATCCAAGAATTCTCGCCCGAATTTAATCGCCTCTATTCTTTGATGCCTACCGGTGAGAATATGCGCAATGGCGCCTGCCGCGAAACTGCGCCCACCATGCTCATTTCGGGCATTCCCATGCATCGCATTAAGGGAACGGACCCGCAGCGCGACACCAAAGCCAAAATTCGCGCTGCGGGTCCCTTTACCGGGCCCGTGCTGGATACAGCCACCGGCTTGGGCTACACGGCCATTGCCGCGGCCCAAAGCGCACAGCACGTCACAACCATTGAACTCGATCCGGTCGTGCTGGAGATCTGCCGCAGCAATCCGTGGTCGCAAGCGCTCTTTGAAGGTTCGCAGATTACGCAACTCATTGGCGACAGTTTTGATCTCATTGCCGAAATGGCGGACAATACGTTTGCGCAGATTATTCACGATCCGCCCATGTTCAGTTTGGCGGGCCATCTTTATTCGGCCGATTTTTATGCCGAACTGTATCGCGTCTTGCAGCCGCGGGGTAAACTTTTTCACTATATTGGGAATCCTGAAAGCAAAAGTGGGCGCAGCGTTACGGTTGGCGCCAGCGCCCGCTTAACCGAAGTGGGATTTACTAGAATTCAGCGTCGACGTGACGCATTTGGCATTGTGGCCTATAAGCGCTAAAGTGCAATTGAGGTGAAACCCAAATCAGCATCACGCATTGCGCAGCGCTGGTGGATCGCCACGAAAGCGCACATCGCTTATATCGATAGATAGAAAAATTACACAGAGTATGGCGCCGTGTAATTAACATACAAGTGCATAGTGTATATGAAGTCATTCAGATTTCAGTTGTTCCGCCCCATATCCCCCTTGCGGACAGGTGTTTTGGTCGTGCTTTTCCTGTTCAGCGGACTTTGTGCACTCCTGTGGCGTCCCGCGCTGTGGCCCGCCCCCCCAACTGTATTGGCCGCCCCCATTCTCCAAGATGATCCCAAAAATGAACCATTAGACACATCCGCCTGGCAGGCGTGGCGCGGTCTGCCGGAAGAATATAAGCGCAAGGTAGATCCGCGCCTCTTGGCCGAACTGCGCGGCGAGATTATCCCCGCACATCTGGGCGGAGATGCCGACTCTTCCACCGTTCCCCCCGCCGAGCGCAAAGTGCTGCAAAAGACGCGTTTTCTGGTCTATCTGCGCCAAACGGCCGATTTGCAAACCATGCTTAGAGAGAGCGTCTTTGCCAGCGCGCTCCAGCAGCGTGAGGCTGTCTTCAGTACATTGGCAGCCACGGCGCAACAGAGCCAGGCTGGTCTGCGGGCAGAGCTGGCCACCCAACAGCAAGCGGGGGATGTGATTGGTTACCAATCGTTTCACATTGTCAACGCCATTGCCGTGGAGGGCGGTTTGGCCACGCTGGTAGATTTAGCCCGGCGCTACGACGTGGAGCGCATTGTGGCCAACTATCCGGTGGTTCCGCTCTGGACGGAGCCTGCCGCGCCAGAGCATTCAGCCAATGTGCATAACAATGAGCAAAGCGTGGTGGCCGCCGCCCCAGACGATTTTGACCCACAGCTCAACTGGAACCTGGCGCTGGTGGGCGCCAATCGCGTCTGGAATGAGTTGGGCGTACGGGGAGAAGGGGCCGTGGTGGCCGGATTTGATACGGGCGTCTATTTTCAGCATCCCTCGTTAATCAACTCCTATCGCGGCAACAACAACGGCTCCCTGAATCACAATTACAACTGGTTCGAGCCGGACAGCAAACTTTACGTCAATGGCGATCTGGGGCCCAGCGTTTCCAATGCGCCGACGGATTGCGGCGCGCTGAGCAGCCACGGCACCCACACCATGGGCACCATGGTGGGCGCCAGCACCAGCGCCACCGGTTCGGCGGTGGGTATGGCGCCCGGCGCGCGCTGGATTGCCGTACCCGGCATTTGCGACAACACCATGCCCGGCGGCATTGGCGACGACATTGGCGGGCTCAAAGCATTCCAATGGCTGCTCTGCCCCACCGATTTAACCGGTGAATTGGCCACGGCGGATTGCGCCAAAGCGCCCGATGTCATCAACAATTCATGGGGCTCGGCCAACCCCGTCAACAATGTGTTTCGGCCCGCCATTCAGGCGCTGCGCGCAGCGGGCATTGCACCAGTTTTTGCCTCGGGCAATCCCTATGCCGGCGAGGGCTCCATTGGTTCGCCCGCCAGCGCGCCAGAAGCCATCACCGTGGGCGCCACGGACCACGATGATGACGTGGCCGATTTCAGCGGGCGCGGCCCTTCTTTTTATGCGGGTGAACGCAAGCCAGAGCTAAGCGCGCCCGGCGTCAGCATCCGCTCGTCCGTGGGCAATGAGTCATACGATACCAATTCGGGCACATCCATGGCCGCGCCCCACGTGGCCGGCTTAGTGGCGCTCCTTGTGTCGGCGGATCTGCAAGATGGACATCGCGACTTTTCCGTTGATGAGATTGAACGTTTTATGGAGCTCACCGCCGTAGACTTGGGCGAACCCGGCCCCGACAACGACTTTGGCTATGGCCGCATTAATGCGTATGAAGCCGTGCGCTGGGCGCTCTCGGCGGGCGATCTGCGCGGCACAGTGCGCGATGCGCAAAGCGGCGCCCCCATTCTGCACGCAAATATTAGTGGCGAAAAGAGTGGCGTAGCGGCCAAGTTCACCACGCAAACCGGCGCCGACGGCGTCTATTCGATTACAGTGCCAGCCGGCAGCTATGACATCACGGTAAATGCCTGGGGCTATGTGAGCACCACGTTTCGCGCCCAAACCGTTTTCCCCGATACGCTTTCCGTGGCCGATTTTAAGCTGACGCCCATGCAAGCGGCCACGGCCCACGGCACTGTGCGCACCGGCCAGGTGCTCTCATTCGAATCGGTCATTCCAGCAGCAGCCGGTGAACCGGTGGCCGGCGCGCGCGTCTATGTGGCCGAACACCCCGACATGCAGTCTGTAACCGACAGCAGCGGCGCCTATTCACTCACATTGCCGCTGGGAACTCACACCGTCGTGGTCGAAGCGGCCGGCCATCGCGTAATTACGGAAACCATATCCGTGCCGACGCTGGCAGCGGGAACCGATGTGGTGGTCGACTTTACGCCGGATGCTGCGCCCGCTGTTCTCATTGTGGATGCCGATGCCCACGGCGGCTGGTTCTACGGCTGGCCCGTCCATACTATTTTTGAAGAGGCATTGACCAATGCCGGCTATCCATTTGATCTCTGGTCGATTGAGTACACGAATTTTTTTGACAAGGCGCAACTGGAGGATGGCTCCATTGGCTACGGCATTCCGCGCGCCGACACGCTGCATGAATATGATGTGGTTATCTGGGTGCATCGCGGCTGTGGCTTTTACTACTGCAACTTGGGCGGATCGCCGCGTGAAATTGGCGCAGAAGACGCGCTGATCAACTATTTAGACACAGGCGGTCGACTCATTCTGTCGGGCCAGGACATTGGGCGCAACCAGGATGAACCATCGGCGCGTCTATTCCCAGAATATCTTTACGCCTCGCTGCGCGACGATTCCGCCGCCGACGTGGGCGATTCGGTGTCGGGCGTCGATTTTCTAGACGGCCTGAAGCTAGACCTGACCAATGCCGCCCTCTATGGCTTTCAGAATGGCTCCTTTGTGCTATCACCAGATGCCATTGCCATTAAGGCCGGTGAGGGCAGCGCGTTCCCCATTCTCAATTACGATAATGGACAGGGCATAGCGGGGGTAGCCATTAACCCTTGTTCGGCCAATTATCGGGCCATCTATTTACCCGTTGGCTATGAAAATTTGGGCCCGCGCGGCGAAAACCGCAGCGCCCAATTCCCCGAACTTATGGCGCGCAGCATTACGTGGCTCTTGGGACACAAGCCGCCGCTGGGGCTGAGCGTGACCGCGCTTGATACGCTCCAAAAGACTGGCAACCAGGGCGACACCGTGGTTTATCAGTTCCAGCTCATCAATAAAGGCGCCATGACGGCGACTATAGATGTACATACGGAAAGTGCGCTTTGGCCGACCCGCATTTTCGACGGCGCCATTACCAGCTCTTTCGATTGGGCCAATGATGACCTGCTGCCCGCCGAAATATTGACGCCGGTCACGCTGGCGCCATGCGAGTTGCGCACCATGACAGTGGTCGTCAATGTGCCGCGCGAAACCCAAAACGGGGATGCCGATGCCGTCACCATCCGCGCCACCATGCAGGCCGATGGTCCAATTACCGACAGCTTTGATCTGCTCACACGGACCTTTAACCAGTGGCAGGTTGAACCATCCATGCCCACGCCGCGCAGCCGGCTGGCCATTGTGGCTGCACCCGGCGACATTCACTATTACGCCATTGGCGGCTGGATGGAAGATGGGGCCGGCGACGCCACCTATGGCTCATCTGCCAGCGCGGCCAATGAGCGCTACAATGCCTGCACGCGACGCTGGGACACCATGGCCCCGTTGCCCGCAGGGTTGGCCAATCTGGCGGCCGTCATGCTCAATGGCAAAATCTATGTGGCCGGCGGCGAAATCTCTTACCTTTTTAGCACCAGCCCGCAAGAAGCGCTCTACATATACAATCCAGCGACCAATACGTGGGCCACGGGAGCCGCTTTCCCCAAAAAGCTGAGCGGTGTGGCCATGGCGGCATACAACGGCAAGCTTTATACCTTTGGTGGCTGGACGGGCGTTATCGAGTCTGACCAGGTATTTGAATATGACCCGCATAGCGGTGCATGGACGGCAAAGAGTTCCATGCCAGGTGGGACGCGCCGTTATGCGGCGGCGGCCACATTGGGAGACAAAATCTATGTAGTGGGCGGCTGGCCCGATCTGAACCGGGTGGAAGTATACGATCCGGCAACCGACAGCTGGGCTGCGGCGCCAGCCACAAATTTTGGGCGGCAATCGCCCGGGCTCACGGTAGGGCCGGACGGATATCTCTACTTGGCGGGTGGCGGCAAACGCTGGGACGGCGTGGCCATTGCCGAACGCTTTACCCCAGCGGCCGATAGCTGGGAGATTCTCTCGACAGTAAATGACAGCAATCGGGCCGGCGCCAGCGCGACCTTTGCCGCGGGGCGCGTCTATTTGGCCGGCGGGCGCAACAGCTCGCGCACTAATGAATCGCTGATGCTGGACACCTCGTTCTGTCTTTCCCAGATGACGGCGGACAGCCCCATTGCGCAGCCGCTGGACAAAATTGTATATACAGTAGAACTTCATGGCGATGGCGCCCAAGATTTAAATGCGTCGATTGTGGCGCCCATTCCCAGCGAGACCACCTTTGGCGAATTTGGTATTAATAGCGTGGGAGCCATCTTTAACAGCGCCAACAATCGGGTCGAGTGGAGCGGCCTTCTGCCGGCGGATGCCGCGCCACAAACGTTCTCGTATAGCGTGAACCTAAAAGATCGCACCTGGAACGGTGGCGAAATTATTGCCAGCACCGCCACATTTGAAAGCGTGGCCGCCAATGGCCAGCCGGGGCAAGTATTTACGCGCACGGTGCAAAGCCCGGTTTTCCTGCCCGATTTTGCCAGCAGCACGCTAACCGCCGATCGCAATGCGGCCATTCAAAATGAGACGCTTAATTATTTGGCCCACTTAGAGAGTCGCACCGCCGCCGGCGGGCCGATTACGCTGCGCAACCCGGTGCCGACCGGGCTGGAATTTGTACCGGGCAGCCTAAATTACACCACGGGCAGCGGCAAATATGAGGCCGACCAGAACACCATTTACTGGTCTGGCTCCGTCCACAGCGGCCCGCAGACCTATATCAATTTTGGCCACGATTATGAATGGGGCGATTCAAAGCAGCAATATAGCGCGCTGGCCGATAGCTTTGTGGTTGATTATAACTGGGTGGATATTGCCGACAGCGGCACAAAGGCGGTGGACGGGGACGAACGTTCGCTGTGTGACCTGCCCGTCGGTTTTGCGTTCCCGTTTTATGGGGAAGAGAAAAGCACTTTCTGCATCAACACCAATGGCTTTATTACCTTCGATGCCGACGGCAGTGCAGATTATGCAAACATCTGTCCGCTGCCCACCAGCGGCTTTGCACAGAGCATGATTGCGGCGCTATGGGATGATCTCTATGTGGAAAATGGCGTCTACTATCAGACCGTTGGACAGGCGCCCAACCGCTCGTTGGTGGTGCAGTGGGTGGATGCACTGCATTACTTTGGCGCCAGTCTAGCCTACGCCAATTTCCAGATTATCCTTTACGAAAATGGGCTGCTCAAGGTGCAATTCAAAGACGCCGGCGGCGAATTGGGCATCCGCTCCACAACCGGCATCAGCGACGACACGGGGCGCCGCGGCGCCACCTATGCCTGTAACGCTGAAGATTCACTGCAAGATGAACTGGCGGTGCTCTTTGTACCCCCCGATGGCGGCGTGGGCAGTGCGGCCACCGATGTTTCCTACAGTTTGCGCGTGGCCGCCGATGCGCCGGTCAATACGCAGATCACAAACACAATGCAGATCACCAGCAGCCGCAACAGCTTTACGCGGTCCGTCACCTCCAACATCAACCCGCTAAGTTTGAGTACATCCGCCATTGAGCTGAGCAATGAGCAGGTCAACGTGGGTGGACGCGTAGAGATCCGCTTCTTGCTGCGCAATACGGGGTTGCTAACGGCCACCAATGCATCGCTGCTGCACAACGTGCCGTCCGCCATGACTTATGTGGCGGACTCGGTGCAGTGCGCGGTGGGCGACTGCCGCTTTCAAGACGCCAAGATCCTTTGGCGCGGTCCCATTGCGCCAAGCGAAACGGTGGCCGTGCGCTATGAAGCCATTCTGAGCGAGCCACTGCGCGACCGCACGCTGGTCACCACCACGGCCCAGGTAGACGACGGTCACGGAACCATCTCCGATTTGACGTATGAATTTCTGGCGCGCAGCTCGGATTTGAGCGCATCGCGGGTAAATCTCTACCTGCCATTTGTAGAACCGGGCGGCATTGCCGGCATTGAATTTTACGTTCACAACAGTGGCGCCGTGGCCACGACGGCCACGGTCAGCATGACGCTGCCCAGCGCACTAACCTACATTGCGGACAGCCTGGTCTGCGCCAGTGGCGAATGCACCATCCAAGCCGGTGTGCTCCACTGGACAGGACTTGTGGAACCGCGCAGCGCCGTTTTGATCCGGCTGCGCGTACAGACGCCGGCAGACGCGGCTTATGGTACGCAATACCTTATCAACGCCACTATTGAAGATGGCACGCGCCGCGATACACTGTCCTGGCCGTTGCCCTTGGGCATTGCGCACAACCGCCTCTTTGCCATTATGATGGCTCCCCAAGCGGAACAGCTTATTTTCCTGCCCATTGCTGGAAACTGAGCGCCCTTCGCACGTGTAGATTTTGCAAACGTAATCCCGTGGCCGGGTGGCTTCGACAGGCTCAGTCGCCCGGCGCCCCCTTATCTTGTCACCTTGCCATCTTTGACTTCCCTGCGGGCTTATGCTACCCTGTGACACGCACAAAGTGTATAAAATAGCGGTGATCTCCCCGAATTCTGCTATTTTTGATAACCCACCTAATTCTTATCCACTGATAGCCACAAATTCAATTTAATATTTAGATTAAGGAGAACCATATGTTGTATTCGCAACGCGACACGTTGAGGAGTGCGCGCTGGATGCTGCTCCTCACCCTACTTACCATCTTTACGTTGGTGATGGCGGCCTGTGGCGGCGACGGCAGCGAACCAGCTGCCGAAGAAGCCGCCCCAGCCGAAGAAGCGGCCGCGCCGGCGGAAGAGGCCACAGAAGCGCCCGCCGAAGAAGCCACGGCTGAAGAAGCACCTGCCGCTGAAGAAGCCGCCCCGGCCGAAGAAGAGGCGCTTGGCTCCTCGTTGATTGGTGAAATTGAAGGCCCCAAAATTATTACTGATGAGGCGACCTTCCCCGCCGAGTTTGCTGAAGCGCCCATGCTGACGGAAATGGTCGATTCTGGCGATCTGCCGGCCTTGGCTGACCGCCTGCCCGTCCCCAGCGATCTGCTCGTCATCCAGCCGGTGCATGAAATTGGCCAGTATGGCGGCACCTGGCGCCGCGGCTTTACCGGTCCCGCCGATGGCCAGAACGGTCACCGCGTGGCGGGTGGCGACCGCTTTGTCTTCTGGGATGCAGTCAATTTTCCCGAGGTGGTGCCGAATCTTGCCAAGAGTTGGGAAATCAACGACGGCGGCAAAGAGATCATCCTGCACCTGCGCGAGGGCGTCAAATGGTCCGATGGCGAACCGTTCACCACGGCCGATGTGATGTTCTGGTTTGAACACATGTACATGAATGAAGAGCTGGTGCCCGTACGTTCGCCCTTCTTTAATGTGGATGAGGGCGCCACGCTGGAAGCGACCGATGAATATACGTTGCGCTTTACCTTCCCCTTTGAAAACAGCCTCTTTTTGGAAGTGTTGGGCAGCTCGGTCAACGTCTTTGGTGGTCAAGCCATTTTTGGCAACACGGGCATGGGCGGCTTTGCGCCGGCCCACTATTTGGAGCAGTTCCACCCCGATTTTGCCGATCAGGCCGACATTGATGCGAAAGTAGCCGAGGAGGGCTTTGACAACTGGGTCAACCTGTTCAAGGATAAGAACACCTGGCAGCGCAACCCGGATCTGCCGGTGCTGACGCCCTGGAAGACCGAAAATCCCATTACCACCGACAACTGGGTCTTGGTGCGCAACCCCTACTACTTTGGCGTGGACACCGATGGCAACCAGCTTCCCTACATCGACCGCATCTCCATGACGCTGGCCGAGGACCTGGAAGTGCTCAACCTGCGCGCCATTGCCGGTGAATATGATTACCAAGCCCGCCATATCTCGCTGGCCAACTTACCCGTTCTGCTGGAAAACGCCGAAGCGGGCAACTACTCCGTCCATTTGGATCCGGCCCAGCACGGCGCTGATGCTGGTTTCCAGATCAACCAGAGCTATCGCGCCGATGAAGAGATTGCCAAGTGGCTGCAAAATGCGGACTTCCGTCGTGCGCTTTCGCTGGGCATCGACCGCGACGCCATTAATGAGGTCATCTTCCTAGGCATTGGCGTTCCTGGTTCAGCCGTGGTGGCGGAAAGTTCGCCCTTCAACCCCGGCCCCGAATATCGCGAGCTTTGGTCGCCAGCCACGCCTGATATTGAGCAGGCCAATGCATTATTGGATTCGATTGGCCTGACCGAAAAGGATGCTGACGGTTATCGCCTGCGCACAGACAATGGTGAACGCCTGGTGCTGGAAGTCAACCCCATCCCGGCTTTTATCCAGTTCACCAAAGTGGCGGAATTGGTCCGTGATGATTGGGCCGAGCTCGGTATCTTCCTCAACGTAGTGGAGCAGGAGCGTGGCTTGGTTGAGACGCGCCGCGCCGCCAATGAAATTCAGATGTTCCTGTGGCAGAATGACGGCACCGATGAGCTGTATCTCTATCCATATCACGCTCTGCCCGTGGCAAACACTTCTGGCACCGGGCCAGCCTACGGCGATTGGTACTCGTCCAATGGCGCCCAGGGCATTGAACCGACCGATGAGAGTCACATCAAGGTGTTCGACCTGTTTAGCCAGGGCCTGAAAGCTACGCCGGAAGAACGCGTGACCATCGGTCAGGAGATCTGGCAGATCATTACCGACGAGGTCTGGACCATTGGCACTGTTGGCCAGTCGGGCGCCTTTATGGGCGTGCGCGTGGTCAAGAACAACATGGGGAACATTCCCAGCCGCCAGTTTAACATTCAGGCCGGCCAAACGCCGAACATTTCGCGTCCGTCAACGTTCTACTTTACGGATGCAGGGGAGTAGGAAGTAGAGGAGTTGAGGAGTGGAGGAGTGGAGGAGTGGACGCTTTTCCTCTACTCCCAACTCCTCCATTTTCTTCCCCCGTTGTAAACCGTCCGCGCCCGTGGTATGATTGGCGAACGATATACGTATCCGGATGTCACAGTGGTGGCAGACGAAGCGCAACTAGAAGATGCCGCCAATGATATTCTGCTCAATCCGACCATTATCTTTGAAGTGCTTTCCAGCGCCGCCGAAGGGTACGATCGGGGAGAAAGTTCCAGAATTATCGCGCCATTGGTGCGCTACAAGAATACATTATGGTAGCGCAGGACGCCCATCACATTGAGCATTTTGTACGCCAGCCCAATGAGCAATGGCTATTTTCGGAAGCCAATAGTCTCGCCGAAACGATCAATTTACCCAGCGTCGGTTGCGATCTACCACTAGCCGATGTCTATGCTAAAATCGACATCGCCGGCGGTCTAGACGACCACCCCTTGAACGGACGTTGAGAATCATACTATGGTATCCTACATAATCCGCCGCTTTTTAGCCGGCCTTCTCACCATTTGGGCCGCCACGGTGATCACTTTTGTGGTGATCCAACTGCCGCCGGGCGACTTTGTGACCTCCTATATTGCCAATTTGCAGAGCAGCGGTACGGTGATCCGCGCCGAAGAGGCAGAGGCGCTGCGCCAGCAATATGGGCTGGACCGTCCCATGTACGTGCAGTACGCCAAGTGGATGGGGCTCATGCTCAAGGGCAACTTTGGCATGGCCATGGAGTATAACCGCCCGGTGCGTGAAGTGATTGGCGACCGCATGGCGATTACGGTGGTGGTTTCGCTGGCGGCGGTGGCTTTTATTTGGGTACTGGCGCTGCCCATCGGCGTCTATTCGGCCGTGCGCCAATATTCGCTGGGCGACTACTTTTTCACCTTTTTGAGCTTTGCCGGCATTGCCATTCCCAACTTTATGCTAGCGCTGGTGTTGCTCTACGTCAGCTTTAAATATTTTGACGTGCAAAACATTGGCGGTCTCTTTTCGCCAGGCATGGCGCTGGAGCCATGGGGCTGGCCCAAAGTGTGGGACATGATCAAGCACCTGCCCATCCCGGCCGTGATTATTGGCATGGCGGGCATGGCCGAAGTGGTGCGTATTATGCGCGCCAATCTACTGGACGAGCTGCGCAAGCCCTATGTGGTGACGGCGCGCGCCAAAGGGTTGGCCGAAACGCGCGTCATTGCCAAATATCCAGTGCGCGCCGCCTTGAATCCATTTATCAGCACCATTGGCTATATTTTCCCGTTTTTGGTTTCCGGCAGCATTATTGTATCGCTCGTACTCAGCTTGCCCACCGTAGGGCCGCTGCTCTACAAAGCGCTTATTGCGCAGGATCTCTTTTTATCGGGCACGATTTTGTTACTGCTGGCCATTCTCACAGTTATCGGCACCTTTATCTCTGACCTGCTGCTCATGTGGATCGATCCGCGCATCCGCTTTGGCATGGAGGGAAGCAATTAATGGCAGAAGCAATTGGCACATTAACCGGGGCCGAGCAGCGGCAATCGCCGCCGCCGGTGGAAACAGAAAGCAGCGCCGCCGAGCGGATTTCGGTAGCCACCCAGTGGCAGCTCATGTGGTGGCGCTTTCGCAAGCACAAAATGGCCATGGCCTCCGCCGTGGTGATCATCTTGTTCTATCTGGTCGCGCTCTTTGCCGATTTTCTGGCCTATTCGGACCCACAGCACGACGACGCCAATCTACTTCTGCTGGCGCCGCAGTCAATACACTGGTACGATGGCGACGAGTTTAGGCCCCACGTCTTTGGGGTCACCGGCAAACGCGACCCCAAAACGTTCAAAAAAGTATATCAGCCAGATCCCGATAAGAAGCTGCCGCTGGTTCTATTTGCCAAAGGCTATGAATATACCCTATTTGGCCTTATTAAAACCGAGCGCCATCTCATTGGTGTGGAAGATGCACCGCCGGAAGAGAGCATCTTTTTGCTGGGCACCGATGGATTGGGCCGCGATCTCTTTTCCCGCTTGATGGTTGCCACGCGTCTTTCTATGACGATTGGTCTGGCCGGCGTGGCGCTGAGCCTTTTCCTGGGTATCCTGCTTGGCGGGCTATCCGGTCTCTATGGCGGTCTGGTGGATAATATGATCCAACGCGTCATCGAAATTGTGCGCTCGGTGCCCACCATTCCATTGTGGATGGCGCTGGCGGCTGCCGTTCCCACCGAGTGGCCCATTGAGCGCGTTTACTTCATCATTGTGCTCATTTTGGGCGTCATCGGTTGGACCACGCTGGCGCGCGTAGTGCGCGGCCGCTTCTTGTCGCTGCGGTCGGAAGATTTTGTCACCGCGGCAGAATTGGCCGGCGCCGGCCAAATGCGCATTATTTTCCGCCACATGGTGCCTTCCTTTTTAAGCCACATTATTGCCGCCACCACGCTGGCCCTGCCCGCCATGATCATCGCCGAAACGTCGCTTAGCTTTTTGGGGTTGGGGTTGCGCCCACCGGCCATTAGTTGGGGCGTGCTGCTCAAAGATGCCCAAAACGTGCAGGCCGTGGCCATTTCGCCTTGGCTGCTGCTGCCCGCCATTCCCGTTATCGTGGCCGTATTGGCATTTAACTTTTTGGGTGACGGGTTGCGGGATGCGGCGGATCCGTATGGGTAAAAACGTATTACGTGGTGCGTAGTGCGTGTACCGGCGGGTGGCCTTGACGGCGTGCGAAAGACAAAATGGTAGGTCGGGCATTCTTACTCGACGAATTTGCTCGAAGAATCAAGATCATTTGCTCCCAATGCGAACGGCGGTTTGGCAAACCGCCCTACGATGCAGGCAACAAGCCACCTAACCAGCAACTCAACCCGTTCACGCACTACGCAACACGCAACAACCAGAAACATTCACTTATGCAACAGACCAGTCAACCCATCCTTTCCGTCCGCAATCTAAAAACCTACTTCCATCAGGATGAGGGCATTGTTAGGGCCGTGGATGGCGCTTCATTTGATATTTATCCGGGTCGTACGCTGGGCATTGTGGGTGAAAGCGGCTGTGGCAAAAGCGTGACGGCGCGCTCGATTCTGCAAATTGTGGATAAGGGCGGACGCATTGAGGATGGCGAAATTTTGCTGCGCCGCGCCACTGGGAACGGGCAGAATGATATTCTAGACTTGGCTAAACTCAAGCCGGACAGCCGCCAGGCGCGCGCCATTCGCGGCTCCGAGATAGCGCTGATTTTTCAAGAGCCCATGACCTCATTCAGCCCCTTTCACACTGTGGGCAATCAGATTATCGAAGCCATTCGTCTGCACAAGCCGGTCAGCCGGACGGAAGCGCGCCAAGAGGCCATTGAACTATTGCGCATGGTGGGCATTCCGCGTCCGGATCGCCGCATTGATGAATATTCGTTTCAGCTCAGCGGTGGCCTGCGCCAGCGCGTGATGATCGCCATGGCGCTTTCCAGCGACCCCAAGGTGCTGATTGCAGATGAACCGACCACGGCGCTGGACGTGACCACGCAAGCGCAAGTATTAGAGTTGCTTCAACAGCTCCAGGAGGAAAAGGGGTTGTCTATCATCTTGATCACCCACGACATGGGCGTGATTGCCGAGATGGCCGACGACGTGGTGGTCATGTATTTGGGTCGCGTCGTGGAGCAGGGGCCGGTGGATGAGATTTTCCATGCGCCCAAACATCCATATACGCGCATGTTGCTGCGCTCCATACCGTCCATTCTGGCCCGGCCGCGCACCAAGCTCGCCACCATTGCGGGCTCAATTCCACACCCGTACAATCGGCCAGCCGGCTGTCCCTTTCACCCGCGCTGCCCTGAATTCATGCCGGGCAAGTGCGATGTTCTGGAGCCGGAACTCGTGCGTCAGGGCGAAAACCAGGAAGTGAGCTGTTTTCTGTATGAAGAATAACGGCTTAGCTCCAACAATCCTTTTTACTCAAACAGCCACTTACTTGGCGCCGTCTGATCCGGCCATCATATCCGAATGCCCAAAATGAACGAACAGCCACTTCTTGAAGTCAAAAATCTAAAAAAATACTTCCCCATTCGCAAAGGACTGTTGCGTCGCCTGGCCGGCCACGTACGCGCCGTGGATGATGTGAGCTTTGCCATCCGCAAAGGCGAAACGCTTTCGCTGGTGGGCGAAAGCGGTTGCGGCAAGACCACCACGTCGCGCTGTATTTTGCGCGCGTTGGATCCCACTGCGGGGCAAATCCGCTACCGTTCCAATGAAAGCACCGTGGTGGATTTGGCTGAACTCCCCAAGAGCCGTTTGCGCCCGCTGCGCCGCCAAATGCAGATGATCTTTCAGGATCCCTTCTCTTCGCTCAACCCGCGCATGACGCTCTTTGACATTATCAGCGAGCCGCTGGTGGTCAACAATGTGGGTACGCCGCAAAGCCGACGCGAGCGCGTGGCCGAGCTGCTGGAGCTGGTGGGGCTGCCCCCGGAGTTTATGAATCGCTACCCGCACGCGTTTAGCGGCGGCCAGCGGCAGCGCATTGGCATTGCCCGCGCCCTGGCGCTCAACCCGGCGCTCATTGTGGCCGATGAACCGGTATCGGCGCTGGATGTATCGGTACAGGCGCAGATTGTCAATCTGCTGCTCGATTTGCAAGCCGAATTAGGGTTGGCCTATCTCTTTGTGGCCCACGATTTGAGCGTGGTCAAACATGTGAGTGACCGTGTGGCCGTTATGTATGTAGGCAAAATTGTGGAGATCGCCGAGACCAGCGCGCTCTTCAGCCAGCCGCGGCATCCCTACACCGAGGCGCTGCTCTCTGCCGTGCCCAAGCCGGACCCAAGGCTGCGCTCTCAGCGCATTATTTTAGAGGGTGAAGTGGCCGATCCAGCGCATCCGCCCAGCGGCTGCTACTTTCATCCGCGCTGCCGCTACGCCGTGGACCGCTGCAAAACCGAATCACCTGAACTAAACGAAATCGAACCCGGCCACTTTGTCAGCTGCCATCGGGCCAACGAAATAGAGCTGGTTGGCGTTTCGTAGTAAGGGCGTAAATCTGGTCTTAATCGGGATAAGGTGACCAATATTTTTCACTCTTTCACCTTATCACCCTTTCACCTCGTCATCTTCCTCTTCCGCCAAATCCTCCGCGTTGGCGTAAAAAATCAACATGACCGAGCCATATTTGCGCCGGTCGTATTCCTCTAGATTGACCAATTCCACCGCGGCATTCTCGCGTGGGTGAATTTGCACCACCACGGCGCCATACGGATTGAGCAGTTCGGGCCGGCTGTCGATTCGCAACAGCGCTTTGCTCCACAGCTCTTTATATTGAGGCGGCGCCACATAGATCAGATCAAATGGCTCGCCTTGATAGCCATCTAAAAAGGCAAAGCTATCGGCGCGCTCCACCTTGGCCAAGTCGGCCAGCTGACACAGCTTGAGATTGGCCTGAATGGTCCTAACGGCGTTGCGATTGAGGTCCACAAAATGGGCAAAATCAGCGCCGCGGCTCAGCGCCTCAATGCCCACGGCGCCGGTGCCGCCAAAGAGATCCAGCACGCGCGTCTCCTCAATCCAGTCGCCAATAATGCTAAAAAAAGCTTCCTTGGCGCGATCCGTAATGGGCCGCGTCGAATCACCCGGCACCATCTGCAATCTGCGGCCTTTGGCCTTCCCCGTAATGACGCGTGAACTCATTGCACAAACACCTGATCCCAAGCGCCATCATTTAAAATACGAATGTAGCGCACGCTGGCATCTTCAAAACAGGCCAACAGACGCCCCTGCTCAAAGGGCTGCACCACTGAATGCTGACAGAGCCGCTCCTCGCGCGGAATGGTTCCCATGATCTGCTGTAGCTCGCCTACTGTACACCAGAGCTTGCCAAAGCCGCGGCGCGGCAGCGGCGGCGAGGTGGCCGGGACCCCATCCAGCGTACAGGTTAGCTCCGGCTGATCCTCGGTCCACGTATCGGGGAACGCTTCCCACGTTTGGTTGGGCAGCAGCACGAGAATCTCATGATTGCTGCTGAACCAGAACATAAAGCGATCATAATCTGGCCCTTCACCAAATTCATTAATGGCCACATCATCAAATGAGGCCAAATCCAGGGCGCATCCCATCTGTTCGTGTAAATTGGGATAGCCGACTAAATCCAAATTGGTTTCAATCAGGCAGTGGCCCTCGGCATCTTTGACGCCTTCCACCGTCGTTTCGGCACTAGTTTCGGCAGTGATTGCGGCCGAGGCAGAAACCTGTGGCGCCGAGGTCTCTGTGGGCAGTGGCGTGGCCGTGGGCGTAAATGTGGGTACGGGAACAGCTGTATCCGTTGCTGTCGGCGCCGGCTGCGGCGTCACCTGCACGGGCGCAGGTTCATCCTCAGCACCGCAAGCGGCCAACAGCAGCACGGCGATGACAAGGGAGGCAAGCAGCATGGGGAATTTTGTCGAGTTTAAGGTCTTTAGTAATTTTCTCATTGGGTTATCGATTGGTACGTGCTGACATCAGGTTACGTCATCAGTTAAGTGATTGTTCAAAAAGTTGGCTATCAAATCCGCCCGGTCTTCTTGTGTATTCACAAAATAGTACTGGTCTCCCAGAAATTCGACTTCGCGGAGAAGTCGAACTTCTAGGCCGGTGTTAATTTATAAATCGGCAACGAGACCTGACAAGTTAAAATCTACAGGTTGTTTTTGAACGATGATTAGGTAGTTGATTTTGCTAACGGGGCTGCACCTGCACAGGCCCCAATTCAATAGCATATTCACTGGTGCCACCGTTGACCGGCAGGCGTTGCCCGCTGACCGGATCATAGAGACCAATGCTAATTTTGTAATTGCCCGGTGGAAAATCCGCCGGCAGCAGCAGGCCATAATGATCGATGATCAGCTCGCCAGGACGCCAACTGCTGGTGGGGCGCATCCACTGTACGGGCTGTCCATCGCGCTGATCGACTTTATCATTGGCCTCATTGAGAATATGCACAAAAACGTGATAATTATTTTCAACCGGCTGCAAACTCTCCCAGCGCAACGTTAGCAGCAGTTCACCGTTGGGTTGTGTTTGCTGGGTAAACGCATAGCCATTGAGCCGAATGCGGCCATTTTCCGGTGTAATCGTCGAACCGACATCACTAAGATCGCCAAAGACGGCGCCCAATCCACGCTCTTCCAGAGTTTGCGCCGGCGCCAGTGCATATAGAGCCAACCGCTGCCCCGTGTCATCGGCAGTGCGACTTTCCCACAACAGATAATCCTCGGTGCGCAGGGGCCGCTCCCAGCCGGACGCGTCGGGCAGCGTACTATCCGGCACCACCCATAGGCGCTGGTATTGGGCGCGCAGGCGGGCCAACCACTGTTGATTGGCCTCGTCCAGTTGCGCCTGGGCAAACAGGCCATACGTGGGCAAATGACCGTGATACAGATTGGCAAAGCGTTGGGTCTGCTCTGGCTCCAGCAGCAAAATGGCGTCGCTACGCTGCTCAAGTTGTTCAATGCGCTGGGCCACCCGTACCATGTTGTCATAGGGCGTCGGCGTCAGGCTGGTCGTATTTGTGCGCGTTTGCACCAGAATGGCCAATACAATGAGCCCTAATAATAGCGCAAAAAGCCAGCTTGTGGCATCAGTGCGCTCTTCGGACGCTTCGCCGGTATTGGACAAATTGCGCCCCAAAAACCAGACGCCTGCCACAATGCCAATGATGGGCGCCGCCAGGCCCGCCCCATGGATCTGGGCGCCGCCAGACCATTCCGGGCGCCACCAGGCAAACGGCACATTGTTTTGGGCCAGATATTGCCACTGCAACACCAGAGGGGAATAGCGCCACTGGGTAAACGTTTCCGCCGCAAAGAGGGGCTGCACCGTCTCCGCCAGCCAGTTCTGCGCCATGGAAAAGGGGGCCAACATGCCCAGCCACTGCACCCCCACCGAAATGACGATGAGGAACGCCACACCCACGGCCGCCACGCGGTTTAGCCAGCTTGGCGGCCGGCCATGTTGGCCAGCTGTTTCACCCGTAAATAGCCACTGAAAAACCGGCCCCGTGAGCAACGTTAAAAAGGGCAGCGTTACCACCATAAAGCGCGGTCCCCAGCTGTAGCCGCCGTGCCACATATACCATTTGCCATAGACCAGCACGTAGACCCCCACCAGCGCCACACACATGGCCACCGCCCACGGGCGCCTTTGCCAGAGCAGCCATGCACCAGGGATGGCCAGCAGCAGCACTGGTGAATACCAAAGCAGCCCGCGCCCCGGCCCCACCAACAGGCCGTAAATCCCCATAATCCAGTCGGCGCTAAAGCTTTCGCTCTCTACATAGCCACTCTGCCACATGCTGCCGTAGCGCACCCAGTTCCACCAGAGCGAAGCCAGCCCCGCCGCCACCACCGGGATCATAAAGCTGGCAAAGGGACGCCAGTTGCGCATTAAAACGGGCCAGACCGCATGCAAGGGCGTGCCGCGCCCGGGTCGGGCGTAGCGCATAATGATATTGAGCAGCGCAATCAAATAAATCGGCAGCGTGATCAAATTGATGCTGCGCGATAGATAAGCCAGCCCCCAAGACAGGCCGCTCATCAATAAATAGCGTTTGCGCCCAGTCTGCCGAAAGCCAACCATACAGTAAAACGCGCCCATCAGCCCCCACGCCGACATGGGGTCGCTAAAAAAGGTCTGCGCATAGGGCCAGGCCAGCGTAGCCAGCCCAAAACTCAGCGCCACCATCAAAGCCGCAGCCCGCGACCAGCCAAAGCGACGCCCGGTGCGATAGAGGAGCCCGCCACTCCACGCCAACAATAGTGGATTGAGCAACATGGCGGCCTGTACCAGCCCAATGGCCGGCCACTGCTGCGCCAGCCAGATCAACGGCAGCACCAACAGCGGCATGCCCAAGCCCTTGCGGCTATATAGCTCGCCATCCGGCCCAAAGCTGCCCTGCTGCAACCCCATCCACAAGAGCTGATTGCTGTCGATCTCGCCCCGGCGCACCATGCTTTCCGCCGTAGCAAACATGGCCATGCCATCGCTACTTTCCAATACGCCCGTAAAGGTAAAAAGGTAGCACGATAGCAGAAAGCCAAAGATTAAAAACGCAATATGCCGGTCTTTTGCCGTAATGTGTAAGATGCGTAATTCATGATCCATATTGAAAATCAGTAGATCGCAATCGCAAGCAATAGCGTCGGATTCAACAAACGAGACCGACGCCTAGCTCGCCAACATCGTTGCGGTGTATTGAAAATAGAGAAGCTGGCTTCTCCAACCCGCCCACCAACGGCGAGCGATAGCACTGGTTGATGGAAGTTACCCAATTAAATCGGTAAACGGCAGCACTGATTGAAACCAGCGCCTGTCAGCCAAAGTACGCTCAAGCGCACTCCTGTTATAGCCTGCTTGAGCGGGCTTCCGCTAGCAGACGCAGGCTTCCGCCTGTGGCGTCTATGACCGAAATAATTTATGAATGTCCATGAGCCGGTTTTCCGTGGCAGACACCAATTTTGGTAGATTTACAAATTAACACCGGCGCAGAAGTTCGACTTCTGGCAGAAGTCGAACTTCTGGGATACCAATACAATTTTAGTAATTCACATCAGGTGGCGGTTATGCAAATGTCAACAGACCTTACTCCACTTCTACTGCGACCACCACGTGATCGGCGCTGACGCCATCCGCCAGCGTTAGTTGAAGACGACCAGCGTCATCATATAACCCGATGTGAAGCTGATAAGTTCCCGCTGGGCTGTTGGCCGGAAGGACCAGCCGATACGCATCGCGTATCAACACGCCCGGTTGCCATGTATTGGTGGGCGCCAACCCCTCCACCGGCAAATTATCCTGCTGAGCCACCAGCGCGCCGTCGCGGTCAAAAAGCTGGGTAAAGACCGTATAGCTGCCGCGCACCGGCGCATCAGCCTGCCAGTATAGCACCAAATGCAGATCTGCGCCCGCCTCAGCGGCCGTTGGGACGGCTGCTTGAGCCGCTCCCGTCTTTATCGCTTGTAGGCGAATGGGCTCACTCTGGACTGTGGCCGCAGCTTCTCCGTTGATCTGCACCACGCGCTGCACAATGCAATTACCCAGCGTCTGCGATGCCAAAATTTGCACATTGGGCTGCGCAAAATAAGGTGCGCTATAGGCCACCTGATTGCTGGCGGCCTGCCTATTTTCCACCCACCAAAATTCGCCCGCTTGGCCAAGTTCATTCAACAGACGGCTCATAACCACCTCCGGCGCTTCATCGATCGGGCTATAGGCTTCCACAATGCGCATGTCATACTGGCTGTGCAGCCACGGATAAAATTCGCGCCACACCTCGGGCTGCGCAGTGACAATCAGCCGATTGGGCCAGCTCGCCTGCTCCTGCAAAAAGGCCATGGCGTCGCGACAGGGCGTTTCGGCCCAACGCCGGGCTTGATACGCATCCGCCGCAACGGGCGCTGCCACCAGCCCGCCGGCCACGGTCAACAGCGTCACGGCCCACATGGCGACCGCCGTCACACGCTGTAAAATGAATTTCTGCCTGACGACGGGCCAAATCTGCGCCACAAATTCAACCAGCAGCAGCACGAGCAAAACTGTGCGCGCCAGTACGGTACTCCACAGCAGCCAGTGCTCACTGGGCAACATAATCAGGAAAACGCTCGACTCCACAAAGTTGAGCACCATGAGCAGCACGGACACCATAAGGCCGCGCAAGGTGGGCAGCAGCAATACAATAAAGACCAGAATCCAAACCAGGAATTGGGGACTCCACCCTTTGCTGTACAAAAAGAGCCAGATGACGCTGGTGGCAGCAAAAGCCACGGGCGTGCGCGGGTGGCTCCAATCATACGGCCGCGTATAGAGCCATACATAGAGCAGCCCAAAGAGCAGCAAGATGGCGTTCCACGGCAGGCTACTTTGCCACAGCGGCGTAGCCAGCCCCACCAAGTTGTCCATACGCAGCGGCACAATGCCCGCTTCATAGTAGCCATCCAGCAGTGCCCAAATGGTCTGCCACGGTGGGCGAATGCCCTGAATGCGGAAGCTGCTCAACGCCAGCGCCGGATTGGCCGCCACCAGCGGGTAGCCCACCCCCACAATCACCGCGCCAAACAGCAGCACATACAACGTCGGGCGCAGCAAATTACCGCGCGACTGGCTATGAAACCACTCGGTGCGCAATGCGCGCCAACTCAATCGGGCGCCCAGCCAACGCACGGCAATGGGCGCCAAAAGCGCCGGCGTCAATTTAGTCAAAAAGCCCAGTGCCGCCGCCACCGCGCTGAGCAACCAGCTTCCGCGGCGCCGACTCAACAGCAGATCCAGCCCCAGCAGCATAAAGAAGAGTGGCGTGGCCTCGAACCAGCCCAACAGCGTATAGACAGGAGTGAAGAGCAGGGCGTAGAGGATGACGGGAAGAACAGAGGAAAGGGATGCAAAGCCGCTAGGCACTTGAATGAGGGGGCGCGCGCTTTCGCCAGATGGGGTTGAGTTGACCGCCGTTTTTCGTATCCCGCTTTCGAGGCTGCCTATGTTGGGTCTCTCAATGAGCTTGGCCGCCAGACGATAAATGAGAATCAGGTTGCCGCTTTCAAAAAGCAGCAGAAGCATGCCAAAAAATGTGTGAAAAAAGAGACGGGGCTCGACCCACGGCGGGATGCGGCTGGCAAGTTCAAAGACGGGCAACATGAGGGCGGGGAAAAGCGGCGGATAGGCCGTCCACATGTTGTCATAAACATGCTTGCCCTGCGGCGTCATTTCGCCCCAGGCCATATAAAAATCGTAATCGGACGCGTCGGCCACAAAGCCGCCCGGTCGAAAAAGCAAAATCGCCAGCAGCCGAAAGCTGACAAAAAGTAAAAAAATTAGGCAAAACAGCTCATGTTTGCGATAAAAAGAACGGCAGCGCTCAAGCATCATAGGGTTAGGAAGAGAAGTCAGCCAGTCAGCTAGTTAGGTTTTTGGCTGACCAGCTGACCCGCTGAAAACCTGACCGAGACCGGCGGCAAAAGTAACAATACCGCTAAAGAGTAGAAAGCTCCAGTAGCTAATGGCGCGGGTAAGCAGCACCACGGCGGAAATGTTGACGCTGCCTAAAGCAAAAAGCGCCAGCAGACCGGCATAGGCCGATTCGATCTGCCCAATACCGCCGGGCAACAGCGGAATGGTGGCAAACACATCCACAGTCAGCGCTACAAAGGCTGCGCCGCCAAAAGTAACCGCTGCGCCGACCCCGTGCTGAATGCTCAACAGCACCAGCCACAGCAACAGCGCATCGCACAGCCAGATGTAGATGCTCTCCAGCAGCACGAGCAAAGCGGCCATGGGTTGCGTAGGCAACATGCGCAAGCTGTCTACCAGCTGTGTCATGAAGTCAAGCGCTTTTTGCCACAGCCCATGGCCCCACCAGCCGCGCATCCATCCCAAGAACCAGGGCGAAATCCACAATCCACTGATGAATAGCCCGACCAACAGCAGCCCACTCCCATAGGCCCAAAGCAAGCTGGCAGGCAGCTTGCCGCGCAAGAGCGTCAGGCCCAAAGCGCCACCCAGCCCCAGAATCGCCAAAATATCCAGACTGCGCTCCAGCACAATCGAGCTAGTTGCCGCAGCAAGGGGAACCGACGGCAGCTCATTGCGCGCGTGCAACGGCCGGTGGAGCAACCCGATACGCACAAAATCGCCGGCGCGGGCAGGCGTCAAGGCGCTGATAAACCAGCCGCTGATGAGTAAATTTGTGGTGTACAAATAAGGCAGCTGATAGCCTAAAATCCGCAAAATTCTGCGCCAACGATCGCCGCGCACGGCAAACCCGCTATAGTGAATCAAAATAGCCAGACCCACCAACCGCCAATCCGCCGCCAGCATGGCCGTCAGCGCTTGACGCCCTCCGCCCAATGTCACAACCAGACCAATGGTCAGCAGACCAAGCAGCCCCAACCCAAGCAGCCGCTTGCGGTCCAACCGGAGCCAGCTTTGCGCCTCAGCCATTTCGACTGTTTCAGATAGCGGGGCGGAATTTCTCATGTGGCTTTAATGCAAGCTGATATTGATACATGGCGCGACCATAAAGCGTAAAATCGTGCATCAAACTAAACCCGTGTCTTGTGTAAAAGCGGCGGGCGCCGGCATTGGCTTTGTCCACCGTCACGTCTAGCAGCTCAATTTGGCGGCGTGTACACTCGGCGGTCAGCGCAGCCATCAGATGAGCGCCCACGCCATGGCTGCGTGCATACGGCTCCACCATAATGGAGAGCAGTTCGGCAGTCGAGCCGCCGCTGTGCCCCTGCCGGTGACTTTGGCGGGCCGCCACCATAGGATAGAACAGGGTCTCTAGACTGCGCAACATCAGGCTGGGCTGACGCGCAAAACAGGCCAACAGCGGCGGCAAAAAAAGCCCAGCGCGGCGCGTGCCCAATTCTACAAATAGGCGCCCCACGCTGGTGGTGGCGCTCACAAAGCCCAGCATTTGGGTGTTGTCCACCGCGGCAAACCCCAAGCCCACCGCCGCACGCGGCAAGCTCTCGTAAAATACAGTTAAGACCTGTGGGCCCAGGCTAGTCAAAAACGTACCCGGCTGGCCGGCTATGTGTAACCGGGCGGCAGCGCGGGCGTGTGTGGGCTGGAGCGGAATGATCTGCATGGGATTATTTGTTACGATGTATGCAGCGCCTGTAGATTACCAAGACT
This sequence comes from Caldilineaceae bacterium, assembly GCA_020634755.1. Classification (GTDB taxonomy): domain Bacteria; phylum Chloroflexota; class Anaerolineae; order Caldilineales; family Caldilineaceae; genus JACKBC01. Next base: position 292,580 of record JACKBC010000001.1, read on the forward strand.
TGGTGGAACGCCACAGATTGGCCCAGATACATATTGCGCAATGCGGGCAGCATCTGCCGATAAGCCGACTCTTCCCGCGCCAGCTGCTCTTCTGGGGAAAGTATTAACCACTGCATTATACTCAATATCCAATCGCAATGACAATCAACCACGCCGCAGGGCGTTCATTCCGTGTCCCTCTTGATCACATTTCCATATCGATGACGCGTCTCGCTGACGGCCTGTTCACGCAGATAGTAGCGCAGCTCCAGCCGACCGCTGGTGGTCACCGGCTCGTGGATGACCGGTACGTGGGCGGCGTGGGCCGCGGTCAGCAATTCGTCAGTGGGCGCGCCCAGATGGCGCAGGCGCTCAAAGGTGTGAATGCGCTGGGCCAGCTCACTTTCACTTTCCTGCACAATGGTGGTGATGGTGGCGCCGCCGCTTAGCCCCGCGGGAATTTCCTGGCCCACCGGCAAGCTAATGGAGAGCGGAACGCCACAGATTGCCGCCGCCATCTCGACTTGGCGCAGCTTGTGCGGCGGCGTGGTGGATTCGGCGCGCACGACCATGACGCGGATGGGTCGATAGCGCAAAATGTTGCTTTCGCCCAGCACTTGGCTGGGATCGTGCGCCTGGTGAAAATGTTCCGCCCACGCTTGCCGATAGCTGGCTCGGCTGCGGTGCAGCACTTCCGCCGCCGCCAGATCGTCAGCCCGATCGCGCCAGCGCCCCAGGCTGAGCACATAATTGGGACCACCCGCTTTGGCGCCGCTGCCAAAGGCAGAACGCTTCCAGCCGCCAAAGGGCTGCCGCCGCACAATGGCGCCAGTGGTGGCTCGATTCACATAAGCGTTGCCCACGTCAATGCGCTCGCGCCAGCGCGTCACTTCGCGGTCGTCCAAGCTATGTAGACCGCTGGTCAAGCCAAATTCAGAGGCATTGACAAAGCGCAAAGCCTCGTCCAGATCGGCCGCCCGCATCAAACCGAGCACCGGTCCAAAGCACTCGGTTTTGTGATAGAACGAGCCAGGCTTGACGCCCAGCTTGATACCCGGCGTCCACAAATTGGGATTCCCTTCCACCATGTGCGGCTCCAGCAGCCACGATTCACCGGGTTCCAGCGAACTCTGGGCGCGAGCCAGCGGTCCGGTCGGCGGGCGAATCAGCGGCGTGATCTGGCTGGTTAGCTCCCACGCTGGGCCCACGGGCAGGCTGGCGGCGGCATCTTTGAGCTGGCGCAAAAAGGTGGAGTTATCGTACACTTCCGCCTCCAGCACGGCCAGGCTGGCCGCCGAACATTTTTGCCCATTGTGGCCAAAGGCCGAATAGACCAAGTCTTTGATGGCCAGGTCGTGGTCGGCCAGACCAGAAATGATCATACTGTTTTTGCCGCTGGTTTCGGCCAGCAGATGCAGCTCGGGCTTCCAGCTTAAAAAGAGGCGCGCCGTTTCATAGCCACCGGTCAAGATGACGGCGTCGACGCGGGCATCGGTCACCAGCGCCTGGCCCACTTCGTCGTCGGTGGTGGGCGTAAATTGCAGCACGTCTTGTGGGATGCCGGCGTCCCAAAAGGCATTGGCCAGCTCCCAGGCCACCAGCACCGTTTCCGGCGCCGGCTTGAGCAGCACCGTATTGCCCGCCATGAGCGCCGCCAACATGCCGCCAGCGGGAATGGCAATGGGAAAGTTCCACGGCGGCGTCACCAGCACCGTTCCCAGCGGCTCAAATTGACACGACTCCATCGCGGCGCCCAGCTCGTCAAAGGCGCGGGCGTAATAGTTGGCAAAGTCAATGGCCTCGCTCACTTCGGTATCGGCCTGCGGAATGGTTTTGCCGCCGTCCAACATGGCCGCGCCAATCAGATCGGCGCGGCGAGCGGCCAGCATTTCGGCCACGCCCAGCAACAGCGCCTTGCGTTCGCCAATAGAACGATTGCGCCAACCTTCTTGCGCGGCCACGGCCACGGTTAAAGCACGGTCGATCTGGTCTGGTTGCGCCTGGGCATAGCGATAGCGCACGTCTACATCGGGGCGGCTGGGGTCGCGACCAATACCATTATAATTGGTCAATAGCTGCTCGCCACCAATTTGCAGCGGGATGGGCTCGATGATCCGGTCGCGCCACTTTTCCACAATGCTTTTGGCCCACTGCTGATTGGCGGGCAACGCAAAGTCGGTATCCGGCTCATTTTGAAACGGAGCCGTGGCCGCAAAATGGCGCTGTTCGGTCAACCGATTTTGCGTGCGATTGGGCGTAGTGGAAGCTTGATTGCGATGGGCCACGGCTTCCATAAAGAAGTGCTTTTGGCGCTCCCACGTGGGGTTGCCTACCTGCAAATCAAAGAGATCGTGCAGAAAGTTTTCCGGCGCCGTGTTCTCATCCAACCGGCGCACCAGATAGGCAATGGCGCTGTGGAAATCATCGCGCTTGACCACCGGCGCATAAAGCAACAATCCACCGGCCTCTGCCTGCACCGCCCGCGCCTGATGATTGGCCATGCCTTCCAGCATTTCAAATTCAACATCGGGCTGCACCTGCATGGCGTCGCGCACGGACAGGCCAAAGGCCACGTCAAACAAGTTGTGGCTGGCAATGCCCAGATGCACGGCGGCGGCATTTTGGGGCTGACAGCCCCATAGCACCATGCGCTTGTAGTTGGCGTCTACGTCGGCCTTGGTGTAATAGGGCGCCTGTTCCCAACCGTGCAGCGCCGCCTCGACCCGCTCCATGGCCAGGTTGGCGCCTTTGACAATGCGCACTTTGATGGGCGCACCGCCGCGCTGCACGCGTTCTTTGGCCCATGCCGTCAATTCTTTCTGGGCCACGTGGGAATCGGGCAAATAGGCTTGCAGCACAATGCCGGCACTATAGGGCAGAAACTCGGGCTCATCCAGCACCTGCTGAAAAGCCGCAATGGTCAGATGCAGATCGCGGTACTCCTCCATATCCAGATTGATGAATTTGGGCGTTTGGGCGCCATCCGGCTGCACAAAGTAGTGCTGCATAGCCGCGCGATAAAGAATGCGCAGCCGCTCTTTAATATGTTCCACCGTGGCGTCAAAAGCCACCAAATTGATCTGGCTAAAGACCGATGAAATCTTGACCGAAATGTATTCCACATCGGGCCGAGATAACAGTTCGATATAGGATTCCAGGCGGCGCTGGGCCTCGCCTTCGCCCAAGATAGCCTCGCCCAACTGGTTGAGGTTGAGGCGCGTGTGCTGGCCCCGCCGCTTTTGCAAATAGGTGCGCAGGTCGTCCTCTTCACCGGGCAGGATGACGCTGCTGGTTTCGGCGCGCAGCCGGGCCACCACAAAGGGCACCACCAGATGCGGAATGTATTGACCAATGCGCGTGCCCAGCTCCAGCGCCACCTGCTCCCAATCGGCAAAGTAGGCCGGCACGCCATAATCGTGGATCAGATGCATGATCTGGTCGTTGATGCGGGCTGGGTCGTGGCTGCGAAAGGCTTGATCCGACAGCGCCATGGTCATTAGCTTGCCGCGGGGGTCACGCATCATGCCCGCGATCTTGGCCGCCTGTCGCTTCTCCGCCGCCGTCTGCTGGGCTTGCGCCGTCGTCAACAATTGGGCGGCCAAGTCAACCGCTTGCGCGGCCCATTGCTGCACGTTTTCATCAGAAAGTTTTGCTGTCATGTTCGCTGCGCTCCTTTAAAATCCGTTTCCTGAGAAGCTGTCTAAAAAGGTGGTTCAGGTGTGTCATATTCCGGGAAAAAGCCACAAAATTCCTGGTCACATCATACGCAATAGGCCCTTTCCCGGAATGTTTTTGGACCCAATTGTGACTTTTCAGACTACTTCTGAGACCATTGTGCGATAAAGGGGCGAATTGGGCAATTTGTTTGGGAATTGTGCGTGGATGTAAGCGGGCTCACCTCTGTTAACAATCCCCGCGCGGCCCAAATCGCTGATTGATTTTTGCCGCAACTTGCGATACAATCAATGGTTGGAACACCTGTTCGTTATATGCAGCTGGCTCTGTCACATTATGCCAGCCGCAAGACATGTATAGTTGGCCCATTCTTTTATGCCAACCGCGAGTACAGACTGAAAAAGGACTCATCCCCTATGGCTTTAGATAAGCTCATCATCCGCGGCGCCCGTGAACACAATTTAAAGAATGTTGACCTGGAAATCCCGCGCGACCAGCTCGTCGTCATCACCGGCTTGAGCGGCAGCGGCAAGAGCAGCTTGGCTTTTGACACGATTTATGCCGAGGGTCAGCGCCGCTACGTGGAATCGCTTTCGGCCTATGCGCGCCAGTTTTTGGGGCTGATGGAAAAGCCCGACGTAGATCAAATTGAAGGCTTGAGCCCGGCTATTTCCATTGACCAAAAGGGCGCCAGCCGCAATCCGCGCTCCACCGTGGGCACGGTCACCGAGGTGTATGACTATCTGCGTCTGCTCTATGCGCGCATTGGTCAGCCCCATTGTCCCGAATGTGGCGCACCCATTAGCCAGCAAACGGCCACCCAAATTGTAGACAGCATTATGGAGATGCCAGAGAGCAGCCGCTTGATGATTTTGGCGCCCATTATCAAAGATCGCAAGGGCAACCACAAGGGTGTCTTTGAAGATATGCAGAAGCAGGGCTACGTGCGCGCCCGCGTCAACGGCGAAATCTATGAAGTGACCGAAGTACCGGACCTGGACCGCTACAAGATGCACAACATTGAGGCGGTGATCGACCGGCTGGTGGTGCGGCTGCCCCAGACCGATCCGGACGATCCCGATGAGGAGATTCCCGGCACCGATATGACGCGGCTCAGCGATTCGGTGGAGACGGCGCTCAAGCGGGGCGAGGGTGTTCTGATTGTCTCTGACGTCAGCGACGCGGACAATCCGCGCGACCGCACCTACAGCGAGTTTTTTGCCTGCTCCAAGTGTGGCACCAGCCTGCCCGAAATCGAGCCGCGCACCTTTAGCTTTAACAGCCCGCACGGCGCCTGCCCCGAGTGTGACGGCCTGGGTATGCTGCAAGAGTTTGACCCGGAGCTGATCTTGGACGAAACGCTGACGCTGGATACCGGGGCGGTCATTCCGTGGCAGCGCCAGAATGACGACAGCGGCGAAGGATACTATCGGCAGCTTTTGCGGGCGGTGGGCAAACAGTATGCCATTCCGGTCAACGCCAAGGTGGGCGACTTGAGCCTGAAGCAGCGCGACATTGTCTTATATGGCGCCGGGCGCAACAACAACACGGTGCGCATGGAGTATCGCTCGGGCAACAGCAAGCAGGTGCGCCACTACGAAACCACCTTTGAGGGCGTCATCAACAGCTTGCGCAAACGCTACAACGAAAGCGGCAGCGACTACATTCGCAACAAGCTGGAAGAATATATGAGCGTGCGTCCTTGCCCCGCCTGTCAGGGCAAGCGGCTCAAGCCGGTGGCGCTGGCTGTGACCGTGGTGGGCAAGAATATTGATGACGTAACGAGCCTGCCGGTTGGTGAATCGCTGGCCTGGATTCAATATCTACGCGGCTTGGCTACCGCACATGATCTCAACACCGATGTCTTTGCAGATTTGACGCCGATTGAGCCCGTATTGAACGGCAAACATGCCGAGCTGATTAACGCCTTGCGCCAGTCCAGCAATGGACATGGCAACGCCGCCGCTAATGGGGCCATTTCCATAAACGGTTCGTATCACAACGGCAGCGGTCCCCAGGAAAGCGCCATTGATTCACCGCTTTCGGAACGCGAAATGGCCATTGCCACGCAGGTCCTCAAAGAGATTGGGGCGCGGCTGGAGTTTATGGTCAACGTGGGGCTGGACTACTTGACGCTGAGTCGCATGGCCGCCACCCTTTCCGGCGGCGAAGCGCAGCGCATCCGCCTGGCCACGCAGATTGGCAGCCAGCTCATGGGCGTGCTCTACATTTTAGACGAGCCGAGCATTGGGCTGCACCAGCGCGATAACGCCCGGCTGATCCAAACGCTGCAAGGTATGCGCGATTTGGGCAACACGGTGCTGGTGGTGGAACACGACGAAGACACCATCCGCGTGGCCGATTGGGTGGTGGATATGGGACCGGGCGCCGGTGAACACGGCGGCCATGTGGTCTGCTCCGCCGCCCACGATGATTTTATTCAAGACCCCAACAGCATGACGGCCCAGTTTTTGCGCGGCGAGCGGCGCATCCCCGTGCCGACCGAACGCCGCGAAGGCAATGGTGAATATATTATTGTCAAAGGCGCGGTCGAAAATAATCTCAAAGATGTAGACGTGCGTTTTCCGCTGGGCAAATTTGTGGCGGTGACCGGCGTCAGCGGCAGCGGCAAGTCGACCCTGGTGGTGGAGGTGCTTTATAAACGGCTGGCGCAGATGATGTATCGCGCCAAAGCCCGACCCGGCAAACACGATGCATTAGAGGGCATTGAGCATCTGGATAAGGTCATTGAGATTGACCAAAGCCCCATTGGACGCACGCCGCGTTCGAACCCGGCGACTTACGTGGGCGTCTTTACGGCCATTCGCGAGCTGTTCGCCACCATTCCCGAAGCCAAGGCGCGCGGCTATAAGGCCGGTCGTTTCAGCTTTAACGTCAAAGGGGGCCGCTGCGAAACCTGCCAGGGCGATGGCATTATCCGCATTGAAATGCAGTTTCTGCCCGATATTTACGTGCCGTGCGAAGAGTGCAAGGGCAAACGCTATAATCGCGAAACGTTGGAGATCAAGTTCCGCGGCAAGTCTATTGCCGATGTGCTCAATATGACGGTGGAAGAGGCGCTGGAGTTTTTCCAGAACGTGCCGCGCATCCGCAGCCGCATGGAGACGCTCAATGCCGTGGGCCTGAGCTATATTCGCCTGGGCCAGCCCGCCACCACGCTCTCCGGCGGCGAAGCACAGCGCATCAAGCTGAGCAAAGAGCTGAGCCGCCGCGCCACCGGCAACACCTTCTATATTTTGGACGAGCCAACCACCGGTCTGCACTTTGAAGATGTGCGCAAGCTGCTGGACGTGCTGCAAGAGCTGGTCAACATGGGCAATACGGTGCTGGTGATTGAGCACAACTTGGATGTAATCAAGAGTTGCGACTGGCTCATCGACATGGGGCCGGAGGGTGGCGTCAAGGGGGGCTACGTGCTGGCCGAAGGCACGCCGGAACATATTGCCTCGCTGGAGAAGAGCTACACGGGTCAGTTCCTCAAGCCCATGCTGACCGAAGAGAATTACACGCCGATGGCAGTGTAGGACAAGTTTCCCAACTTGTCCTCATTCATGGGGTAGACAAGTTGGGAGACTTGTCCCACCACTAGCGCGCCGGCGGCACTTGGAGCGTGCTGCCCAGCCGCAGCGATTGCGGATTGGGGATCAGGGCTTGATTGTAGCTGACGATTTCCGGCCAGCGCGCTGGGTCATCGTAAAGACGATAGGCGATGATCCAGAGCGTATCGCCGGCCTGCACGGTGTATGTTTCGGGGACGCGCACGCGCAGATCCACGCTGTTGACGCGCTCGACGCCGGGCACGTTTTGCGTGGCTTCTAAAATATCGCGTCGATGCTCGGCCCAAGGCACCACTCCGTAAATGATGAGTTCACCATCACGTATCTGCGCATCCACAGAAAGTTGCGCCAAATCGGGCCGACCAGCCTCTTTGAGATACGCCAAAATATCAAACGGTTTTAGGTCTTGATCCAGCAGCGCACCCGCAGGCGTACTGTCCACAATGGGTTCGGGCGTGCTGGTGGGCGGCGCCACAGCGGGTGCATCGGCAGGCTGTTCTTCTTCAGCAGCGCCTTCTACGGCAGCGGCCTCCGTCCCCCCCTCGTCAACGGCGGCATTGTTATCTGTAATCACTTGGCTAGCGTCAACCTCAACCTGTGGCTCGCCAGTTGCCAACGACGCATCGCCATTCACAGCCGGTGCAGCCGCTGCTTGCGTTGGCGCGGCCTGGGACGCGCGGGCAGAAGCGCCCTCAATTGTGCCAATATTGGCTTCATCTGGCGTTGGTTCCGCAAGCTGGGTGAGCGGCGGCACGGTGGTTGAATCTAAAATGGGGTTGAGCGCGCGCCAGCCCGCCCACAGCACCGCGCCCAACAGGATGAGCGTAATAGCCGTGGGCCAAACGCGCTGCCCGGCCCCACGTTTGTGCGATCTGGCAGGGGGGGGCGGCAAGGGCGCCAGCGCCGTTGTATGCGATTTTCCGTCCGACCGGACCGGGCCGAATGCTTTGCTTGCACTTTCTTCACCGGAGGGAGAAGGAGAGGTGGTGCGCTGGCGCAGGGCGCGCTGCCGCATTTGGTGCGACCGCAAAAGCCATTCGGCTTCCTCGCGCAGGCTGTCTTCCAGCGGAATCTCGGCCACAAAACCGCGCATCAAATCGTATGCACCCTGCTGCTCCGACAGAATCGCCCCCAGCAGCAGCAGTTCGGAAGTGGGCGCATAGGCCAGACCGCGCCGCACTTCGGCCAACGCCGCTGGGCTCCCTTGTTCTGCAACCAGCGCTTCGGCCCGCTCATAAAAATAGTGCGCGGCTATATCGCGCGGCAAGGCGCTCCGTAAACTTTGACTACAGCCTGGACAGCGGTCGGAATCGGGTGTCACTTGCGCAATTGTCCCGCAGCGAGGACAAATCATTTCATGCATGGGGCGCTCGGCGATTGGTTGTGGAAAGAGGTAATTGGAAACCATCCATCAGTGTAGCATGGAAGGACGCGCCGCGCAAAGGATGGTCAAGGGCTATGCATAAATCCTGGCTCAATGGGATGCCATGTGGTCACCTTCCAGGCAGAGGCAGCCGCCACTTTTGAGTGAGCCAAAGCCATCTCTGCCTCTGCCTGGAAGGGCAAAAGGCCAGCGTGTCAACCGCCTAAGATCCCAAAGAGCCTAAATCCTCCCTATTTCACGGTAAGCGTTTGTCGTGCTTGGTCAAAATTTCGGCGCCATCTGCCGTCACCAGCACAGCATCTTCCAGGCGAGCGCCGCCCACGCCGGGTTCGTATGTGCCGGGCTCCAGCATGATCACCATGCCTTCGGCCAACACATCCTCACAATAGGGCACAATGCGTGGCGCTTCGTGGCCGGTGACGCCCACGCCATGGCCCGTATGGTGCGGATAGACAGCATAGCCACGATCGCCAACAAAGTTGCGTACCTGTTTGTCGATCTCGCGCGCCACGGCGCCCGGCTTGACCAGCGAGATGGCAAAATCGAGCGCTTCTTCCAGCATCTTATGGCGCTTGATCTGGGCGGCTGTCGGGTCGCTGGCATAGTAGGTGGCGCAACTGTCGCTCCAATAGCCATGCAAAATGGTGCTCAGATCCACAATAAGCGAATCGCCGGTGCGAATCTCCAGATCCAGTGGCCAGCCGCCAATATTGTTTTCCCGATAGCCCACCACGCAATCGTTGCCCAGCGGCACGCGCTGCCCGGCGGATTGCTGAATGGCGCTGTGAATGGCGGTCCACACATCAATTTCACGCTGTCCCACTTGGGTGGCGGTGCGCGCGGCAGCGTGGCCGATATCGGTCAATGCAAAGTTGGCGCGCAATTTGGCGATCTCTTCGGCACTTTTCACCATGCGCAGCGGCTCCAGCCAACCATCAATGGCTGCAATATCCAGCGCGGTCCCCAATGCCTGGCGCAGCTCGTGCACAATGCGCAAGGGCAGCGCGTTTTGCTCCACGGCAATTCGCTTGACGCCACTTGGCGGCAACACCTGATGCAAGGCATCACTCAGCCGGTCGGCCCCGGCAATGGGTTGCTGGATGGTATAACCGGGATAGGTCACCAGCGTGCAGTCGGGCTGGGCCTCAAACCCGGCAGCATAACCGGCCATCCCATCCAGCACAACCAGCGTAAAATGGCCATCTTCATACCAAACCAGCGCCGGACCGCCGGAGAAGAGGTTCGTGCCCAACTGCATCGGCGGCGCATAGCCGGTGAGCCAGCGCACGCTCTGTTCATTGGCCAGCAGCGCATGGGAAATACCGGCGGATTTGAATTTCGCGTGCGTTTGTTGACGTTGTTCCACGTGCATCAGCAATGGTCTCCTTTGATAATTGGATGATTGACGATCTATTTTCTACGACGATCTATTTTCTACATTGGGCTTTCTATATTGAACGCGACACGATATACGCATCGCCAGCGGAGCACGGAAACGGGCAATCACGGCGCCTTCAGCCATATTGCTTCTAGTTGTCTGGCCGCTTAATTTTTATAAATCCGGTATGGCTTTTGCCCGATTTGTGATTTCTAAAAATTAAATGTTCGCGGCACTAAGCGTGCGTAGTTCCACGAGTCTTTGACGGCGTTGAAATCAACAGCGCGTCGTCGGGGAGTTCCGCCGCCACGGTAATGGTGTCGGCATTGCGCACGTATACTTGCCCGGTGCGCCCACTGGGTACGCGCGTCACAAAACGGCGCGTGGTTATGGTAATGGGTGCGGCTTTTTCACCGCGCAGCCCGGAATAATAACCGGCCAATTGGGCCGCCATGCGCACTGTTTCTTCACTGACTGGCTGCCCACCGTTGCGCACCACCACGTGGGCGCCGGGCGCGCCGTGGGCGTGTAGCCACAGATCATCCGCCCCGGCCAACGAAAAAGTGACTTGTTCATTCTGGCGGGCGTTGCGCCCCACTAGAATGGCCAGGCCATCTGGACTCAAATAGCGCAGAGGTTGAGCGCTGGTTGGGGCATGGGTCGTCTTGGTGCGCTTGCGGTCATTGAGCAAGCCGGCCCTGCGCAATTCACTTTCCACGGCTTGAATCTCGGGATGATTTTCGGCAAAGTGCAGATCGACCGCCAATTGGGCCAGAAAGTCCAAATCGGCCTGGAGAGCCGCCCGGCGTTGGGGAATAAACTCAGCCGCGCGCGCCAATTTGGCCGCCCGCTTAAACATGGCTTCGGCCTGGTCCACCGGCGTTTTGTGTGGATCCAGCGCAATCGTAAGCCGCTGGCCATCTAGGTCAATGTCAAGCTGCTGTTGGTCTTCCGCAATTTGGCTGCTCAAGGCCAGCAGCCATTCGGCCTGGATGCGCATCTGCTCCACTTGGCCGGGCGCCGGTTCTTCACCCGCCAGCGCGTCCAGGTTGCGCGCCAACCGTTTGCGCACTTTGCCGATGGCGGCATTGACCGCGCCACGCTGGGCGGCGTATGCATCGGCACTTTGCGCCGCTACCGCCACACCAGGGGCATGGCGGTGGGGCGCCTCGTAAAAACGCGCCACGGCCTGGGTAATGGAAGGCATGGGTGCAAACTCACCACGAAAATGAATCACATAAGGTGCAAAGCCGATAGCCCGGCCATCTTCCACTACAAGGCCGGGCTGCCAATGGCCATTTTGCACAGGCTGCCACAGCGCGCGCACGGTTTGGATCAGTTTTTCTACATCTGTCGCCGTGGCCGCGGCCTGGCTATTGCCAGCCGCGCGCCAAGCCACTTCCCGAGCCAGGGTGGGGCTAAAGCCGGCCAAGGTATCCACCAAGACGCGCCAAAGCTTACCATCTTGCCGCAGCATTTTTTTGAATTCGGCGGCAAGCGCGGCATCTGTTAGATCTAACCATTCTATTTTGGCGGGCTTTGGCGGCGGTGTATAGATTGCGCCGGGCCACAGCGCGCGTTGTCCTTCACCTTGCGCCCGCGTGCGGCGCAGACAGTCCAATATTTTGTCACCGGGGCCGGTCAGAATCAGGTTACTCATCCGGCCGATCAATTCTACAATCAGCGTGGTGGAGCCGTGTTCGGCATGTTCAAAGCCCAGCCGCAGCACGCGCTCAATGGGGTCGGGCTGGACGATGGTGTCGAGAATGGCATTGCGCACATATTTGCGCAATAATAGCAAGAGCGGCGGCTGGCTATCTGGCCCACGGCGCAATTTCCCCGCCCCCAGCTGTATGCGCGCCGCCGCCGGATCGGCATTCAGCCATAAATATTGGCGCTGCTGGCTGGCATAAATCTCCAGCCCGATGCTCTGTTCATCTACCAGCAGCACCTGCTGCACGCGCCCCGGCAGCAGCTTTTGGTTCAATTCGGCATTGATACAAGCTAGGGTGATGGCATCAAAGTGCATAATTAAAGTTGACAACTCCATTTGTTATGAATAGAATAATGCAATGCTATACGAAAAATTGACAATTCATTCCATTATCAACATATCCTGATTAAAATCTTATGTTACGCAAGCCTAGAGGAAAGTTGGCTCGCCGACATTCCTGTTTCCCTCTAGCAGACTGGCTGTCGCTGCGTAACGTGAGTTAAAATATCCCATTATCGGTACACCTCGGTCGTAACCATAAAATTTGCCAACATAGCAAATTTTGGCAACCGTTAGTATAGCACTAATTCTTCTATTGCGGGTCGGTGGCGGAATGGCAGACGCAGCGGACTTAAAATCCGCCGGGTTAACACCTGTGTGGGTTCGAATCCCACCCGACCTACTTTTTAGAGCGAACAGTCGATTTCACAAATTGGCTGTTCCTCTCTGCGCTATCCTCATCAACCGAAAGGCTCAATCATGAAAAAACCCTGGCAACATGATGATTCGGCCGCCCAAACCGAACCTCCCCACGGCAACACGCCCGCACTGCAATCTGCGCTTTTAAGACGCTCATTTTGGCAACGAGTCTGCTCGTTGCGGGCGCTATTAGTCGCCGCATTGGTATTGCCGCTCTTAGTTACTTCGCATACAGTGCAAGCCGAAGATGGCGTGCATGTGGTGCAAAGCGGTGAAACGCTTTCACGTATTGCACAGGAGTATAACGTAGGGCTGAACGATCTAGCACTCAACAATGGCATTGTAAACCCCAATGTGGTCTATGTGGGTCAGCGGCTGGTTATTCCGGGCAGTTCTGCCGCCACGCGCTATGCCGTGCCCATTGCCAGCGCTACTTTGCCGGGCGACGAAGGCTATTTTACCGTGGGCCGCGGCGATTCGCTTTCGCAGATTGCGCGCAATAACGCAATGACGCTGCCCGATCTGCTGCGGTTAAATGGGCTGAGCGATCCGAACTTCATCTGGGTTGGACAGCAGTTGCGCGTATCGGCGCGTGTTTCACCGGCGCAGTGGGATCCGGAAAAAGCGGCCAAGCCCAAACTGGCCGATACCATTTATATAGTCCAGGCCGAGGACACGCTGGCCGACATTGCCAGCCAGTTTGAAGTGACCGAGCAAGAGCTGCTCGTGGCCAACGGGCTGCCCAATGCCAACTTTATGTGGGTGGGCCAACGACTACGCATTTACAAGCCAGAGCCAGCACCCGCGCCGGTCCCGCAGGCCAATCCCATTGTGTCCGCGCCGGCCAGCGGCTATCGCTATATTGAGGTCAATCTGAGCGCGCAAACCCTGACGGCTTGGCAAGGTGATACCGCCGTATTATACACTAGCGTGAGCACGGGCACCTGGGCCACGCCCACTGTGACCGGACGTTTTAGCATTGGCACCAAATACACGGCCCAGCGCATGACCGGTCCTGGATACGATCTGCCTGGCGTCCCGTGGGTCATGTACTTCTACGGCGGCTATGCCATCCATGGCACCTATTGGCACAATAATTTTGGCACCCCCATGAGCCACGGTTGCGTCAACATGCGCACAGATGAAGCGGCGTTTCTCTATAATTGGGCGCCGCCTGGCACCGAAGTGTACGTACATTATTAGAACTTGTATGATGGCGGTTGTGCAATGCATAGAGCCTGTTCTACTCTAGCAATTCACAGGCGCTGCTTAATACCAACTGCTGAGTTTATGTTTGATACAAGACCTGACAGGTTTTGTTGCAGATTTATCAATTAACACCGGCATAGAAGTTCGACTTCGCTGAGAAGTCGAACTTCTGGGATACCAGTACTATTTTGTTAATACACAAGAAAACCTGTCAGGTCTGAGCGTATTCATGGCGCTTGACTCGGCACATGGTATCAGTTGCGATTATTAAACAAAGCTGCAAGTGGCAAAGTTGCATTGCCCTTTGCGACTTGGCGGTCTCCCGTATCAATATTTTATTGTGGCTCTGCGCCGTTCCTCATCTCCTCGCCGGCCTCTCCTCATCCTCTGGGCTCGTCCCATTTATACGCTTCTATGGTACGCTTGTGTACTTTTTGACCCACGCTAATTTATATCATTAGTCGTAGTTTGATGAATACGACAAGTACGGGACCAAGGCAAACCGCCCGTACAAATGCCCATTGAGCGCGGCTTTCCCTCTGACAATCAAGCATAGCTGCATAAGTAGTGACGTGGCCAGCATCCTCATGTCTCAGCCAACATTTGCCCCCATGAATGCAGCTGACAAATCCATTCGCTCAAGCGCTAAGGCGCGGGTTGTACTTATTATTCTGAAAGAATCAGTTAACATATTACTTTATTTTACAGAAAATGCTTTTCGCGTAATAATACGTACCGTCAATATCTCTATAATTTACATAGTATTACATACTATCCGTAGCTTACTACGGCAAAAAGCATGACTGAATAAGCTGCGTCTTCACAGCAGTCACAATTTAGGTTCGCTGACATTGGCATAACCATCGATTGAAATCAGCATCGGCTAGAGGAAATCGGCTCAAGCCGGTTCGGATGTAGTGCGCTTTAGCGTACTTTGGCTAGCAAACTGGCGTTTCAACGCTAGGCCGCACAGATCGTCAACAGGCCCTAGCTCATCAACGCCGTCGTGATGTACTAATACATATTCTCAACGCATGTGCTCTACCGATACATATGAGGTCCCTTTTTGTTCGCTTATTCTATTGAATCTAATACACCGGTGCAGGATACGATTTTTTGGAGTCAACAGGCTCTTGCGGCCGTGGCGCCCGGCCTTCTGACTCCGTTTAGTTTTAGCGTTTTGGCCGAGATTGCGCGTCGCAGTTGGTACAATTATTATGACCGTTTGGGATTTGAGCCGCGCCCTGGACGCCACCTATTGCGTCAGCATAACGGACGCGCCTACTTAAACTTATCCATTTCAGCGCAGATTGAAGCCGAGCGCGCGGGCGTGGAACCTCTGGCCTTTTGGCTCAATGACCAATTGACGCCGCTTGCGGTCAAACCCAAAAGTGGCTTGCTAGCTGCGTTTAAAACAGGACGCAACCAAAAACGGATTTCTACGCTACTCAACGAACTCGCCACCGAATTGACGCAGATAGAACAGCGAGCCCGCACCTGGCATGCAAAAACCCAGGAGTTGCGCTGGTCTCAAGCCGAGATTTTGCAGGTAATGGAAGAGATTGAACGCGTCGGGGCCGATAGTTTGATGACCTTTCTGGCGGCGCGCCACAACATAATGTTGCTCTACAATCGCGCCTATCAACTTTTGCGCGCCGAAAGTCATAATGCTGCGAGCTGGGAACAGACGAAGACAGCGCTGGGTCGGGCCGATACGCTGCACGAGTTGGATATAGCTCGGCAGATTGCCGAAATGGGTGGCGCTTTGCGGTCAGCGCCCACCACCGAGCCTGCGTTGGCGACAATGGCTCAAACAGCGACATGGGCAGAGTGGCGTCTGGCTTTGCCGGAAGGTGCGCTCAAATCGGCGCTCACAACATTTTTCACGCAATATGGGCAACGTTGTGCCCTGGAGGGAGAATTGGCGCTTCCGCGCTGGCTAGAGGCGCCGGCGTCAGTAATAGAGGCCCTGCAGGCCGCAGCAACGGGCGACGCTGCCACATTCCAAGCGGTGGATGCACAGCCACTGCCATCCTTATTGCAGAACCAGCTTGCTGCCGGTGCGCAGAAACAGCTTGCGCAGTGGCAACAAGAAGCCGCGGCTTTACACGCGCTGCAAAGCCGGGCGCTGCACGCTTTCAGCTATATTCAGGCGGGGACGCGCACATGGGCACTGGCGGCGGCCAAAGAGGCGATGAGCGATGGTCGGCTGACCAGCCCAGAGGATGTTTTTTATTTCGACTTGGAAGAAATCAAGCAGATGATGACGGGCGAATGGAATATAAGTTCGACGGCCGAGATTCACGCTACGACTGCCGAACGTAAAGCCCAATATCAAGCATGGCGTGATGCAGCCTCCTCACCCCTGCTGGTGGGGAATGCAGCGGCAATGTCTGTGCATACACTCGCTTCGGCGCCAGATATGCCAAGCGTTATAAGCTTGAATCCAACCCGAACAATTCCAGCCCCCGCCATCATCGATCCGCCCCGTTTCATCCACGTAGAGCAATTGAGTACGGGGGACGCAATTTTTCTACAGGTGGCCAACGGCTTTATAGTGGATACTGAAACCGCGCTTGATCCAATTGTGGTTGCAGCACAACATTACGGCCGCCAGATATTCAATGCACCATCAGTACACCGCAACGGCGTTGGCGGTCCAGACGTTGGTCTCAATTAATGAATCCGACGCTATTGCTTGCCGTTACGCTCTACTCAATGTCATTTAGGTAAGGCCGCTTCCAGTGCGACGCACGGTATGCCTCTCGAATGCGAGGACCAAAATGGCGGACACCGTGCGACGCACTTTTCGCTCACTTTATGACATTGGCGCTCTACTAACTTATGTTACGCAAGCCTGGAGGAACGTCGGCGAGCCGACATTGCTATTTCTCTCTAGCTGACTGGCTGCCGCCGCGTAACGTGAGCTACTATACTCAGTTCCTGGAGTTTTATCACTCCGGTTGAGGCAGAAAACTCCGGTTCTCGTCGCTGCAGTATAACTATAATATAATTTTCGCGTCGCTCTTTTAATCCCAGAGAGCGTGCTGGCCCCCCTGAAAAGACAGGAGACAGTTATGTCGCAAGGTTTGCTCTTCGAGACACTGGAACAGATTTCCGAACTCAATGGCGCCATTATGGAGTCCGTACGCGTGCGCCAGCGGAAACTAGCCAAACCCGAAGATTCATTGGGGCGCCTGGAAATATTGAGCGCCCAACTGGCGGGTATTACCGGCACGCTGCGACCCGCTCTATCACCGCGCACCGTTATTGTGTGCGCAAGTGACCATGGCGTAACAACAGAAGGGGTAAGCGTCTATCCACAGGAAGTCACGCGGCAAATGGTACACAACTTTTTGGCGGGCGGGGGCGCCATCAACGTTGTGGCGCGCCAATTTGGCTTAAAGATGATTATTGTGGACGTGGGCGTGGCGGCTGAACTGCCCATGCACATGCAGCTCCGCAGCCTAAAAGTACGTCCAGGCACCCAAAACTTTTTGCATGAACCGGCCATGAGCCGCAGCGAAGCCATTGCCGCCATCGAAGCGGGTATCCACGTTGCGCGGGCCGAGATTGAGTCTGGCGCCCGCCTGTTAGTAGCCGGTGAGATTGGCATTGGTGGCACAACGCCCAGCGCCGCCATTGCCTCGGTGCTGACGGGGTTGAGCGCGCAGGAGGTGACCGGTCCTGGCACCGGTTTGGGCCTCATGGGCTGGCGACGCAAGTGCCAGGTCATTGAAGAGGCAATCGATCTACATCAGCCAGACCCTCACGATGCCATTGACATTTTGAGCAAAGTGGGCGGCTTGGAAATTGGCGCTATCGCCGGCGTTGTGCTGGCCGCCGCGGCCGCCCATATTCCGGTTGTAATCGATAGCATTGTTTCAACAGCAGGAGCTGCAATTGCCTGCGTAATGGCGCCGCAGGCAAAGCATGTCATGTTTGCCGGGCACACCTGCACTACGGAACCCGGTCACCGCGCCCTGCTCAGCTTTTTGGAGCTGACCCCGATTTTAGATTTGGGCATTCGGATTGGTGAGGGCGTGGGCGCCGTATTAGCACTTCCCATTTTGGAAACGGCCGTCTCTACGCTCAACGAAATGGCCACGTATAAAGAAGCGGGCATTTCGTACCGTCTTGATGCCAATGAAGAGAGCATGGGGTATTAAGATAAAACATATGCTTTGCCGTGTATAATCACGGAACTGCGTCCTCATACGTGGCGCCGAGCGTGTGAAAATTCTGGTCGGCTAATCCGACCAGAATAGCTTCCCCCGATGACGCCACACGCAATTCGCCATAACGCGCATCCTCGTACACCTGAGCTTGCCCCTCTTGAAAAAAGAATGACGTAGCGCCGATTTCAATATCCCCGCGGCGCTTATAATAGTTGACTACTATTTCATCGGCGGCCAGCGAGGTCTGGCCATCATAAAGACCAACCAATTCACCCACATCATGATTGCCGCGTTTCACAACAAGTTGGCCACTGTGCGGCAGATCATCAATCTGAATCTGCTCCGGCAGCCGATAGAGGATGGCCATATAGTCACCTTGAATCAGCGAACGCGGGTCGCGAGGACCGATTTCAAGCAAAACCAGCGTGCCGGTGCGCAACAGCGTCTCTTTTTGTACAATGCCGTAATTTACAAAGCCTAAAAGAAAAATGGCCACTACCCACAACCAAATAATTTGTCGCTTCATCATGTGCCTTCACGTCTCCCCCAGCGCAGCAGCCCCAAACGAATCACCAGCAGAGCCGCCCCCGTGCCCAAAAGAATGTACGATTTTTCCAGCAGCGTAAAATCCAAATTGTAATAATAGACGCCAATAAAAAAGAGCAGAAACGCACTGGAAAGCCCCATTTGCAAGTTGTTGCTGCGCCAAAACGCCAGCAGCAATCCAATGAGCGCGGCCAGTATGCCTGGGGTTTGATAGGTGGGAATCAGCAGCAATCCAACACCGGCCAGCAGCCATAGCGCCGGCCCGCTCTGCCGCGAAATCTCCAGTTCGCGCAAAACTTGGTCCCACAAATAGAGCAGTCCCACCCCCAAAGCGGCCGTCGAAATCCACCATTTTGTTGTATCAGGCTGGCCAATGAGCGGCAGCACACACAGCCCTGCCAGCACCAACAGCGTTCCATACGCCGCGGCCGACCAATACGCCGCCAACTTGGGAGAGCTGCGCAAGTAAACTTCGTTGCGCCACAAATAGATAGCCAAAACGGCAAAAAGTGCAATGACCACATGGATGCCCTCGGGCAGCTCTTGCTCCAGCAACAGCACCACCAATGCCGCCGCCATAGCGACCACCGAAATCAGTCGGTGCATTGTGTCTGGATAAGCCACAAAGAGCAATGCTTCTAGCCCCAGCGCCACCAGCGCCGTGGCCGTCGTATTCTCGGTAAACATACTGACGCCCGCAATCAGCAGGCCCTGTCCGGCTAAGCTCACGGCAAAGGCAAGTTGCCCGCCAAAAATAGAGTCCATTGCCATCCGTTTGAGCGCCAACGCCGCCACGCCAAATATGCTGCCAAACAGCAGCATGGAGACGCCGCTATCAATGAGTCCGACCATGCCTAAAAACGCAATGATAAAAACGGCGGCCAGCCACGCGCTGATGCCCACAAAGGCCTTGATGTACCAGGGTGTTGGTGACTCGGTGCGTTGCTGATCCATCCACGCCGTGGCGGTGGCCAGCTCATGGGCATCGAGCAAGCCCTCCTCGACTAGTTGCGCCAGCACGCCCGCCACAGATCGGGCGCCCCCTTGACTTTCCGCTTCCATTATAGACCTCCCACCTCTTCCCATTTCCGCTGCACGCGCAAGAGCCAGGTCACCGCCAGCGCTGCCTGCCCGATCACCAGCACGCCCAGCACAAAGGGCAGCAAGGTCGGATGCAGATCGGTCCGCTGCGCCACAAACATCGTGATCACAGCAATCAGGCTGACCGCAGCGCCGGTCAACACAAAAAGGTCGCGAATGTAACGCTGGTACACAAAGAGCACCACGACCCAAAAGGCTCCATAAAGTACAACCGCGGCCCACTCGGCAGACGTCATTTCAGCTGGTGTGGGCGCCCCCTCCACAATCAACGTGAGTACGGCCATGGTGATCCAGCCCAGCGCGGCCACCGCAACGATGCGCGCATACCAGCGTGCTTGCAGCCAAGAAAAACCGCGCAGCCGAGCAACTTCCCAAACGGCCAGCGCAAGGGCATTGAGCAGAAAGAGGAGTTCAAAGTGCAACGTATAGTCTTGGGACCACACCTGATCCCAATAGAGCACCAGCGTTACATTGGCCAGCGCCAATAGGAGCAGCCAAAGCGGGGCAAATGTTCCCACCGCTACCCAGCCCACAATCAGCAGCATCCACATCAGGAAAAGTGTATACGAATCTGCCCCGGTCTGATATGCTTGACCAAAGACAGCCAGCAATGCGCCCACCAACAGCGCCGCAACCAGGAGCGCCACTTTACCAGAAAGTTTGTGCAGACCCAGATAGTGGGCCAAGCCAACTGTGACCAAAATTGCTGCTTCTACCAAGCCCAGACGGGCAAAACGGTGCAAAGCATCCCAATTATAGGCAAAGAAAAAGAAGGCGCCGCTGACGAGCAAAAGTGCCCCCAAAACGAGCAGCAGACGATCCAGAAAGCGTTGCCAATCCCGTTGCCCTGGTAAGTGCCCCACCAGGCGCAGACCGTGGCGCAGCGCTTTGGCGTTTAGAAGGCCAGCCGATGCCAACTCAAAAAGCTGTTCAGGCATATGTTGATCCTCTAAGATAGGCGTAGAATTTTGAGATTCCATAGTGGTTTTGCCGATCATGAAAATAGACGCCTTACGCAGCACCTTTGGTTCACCAGGAGAAAACAGCATGTTGACTTGGCAATTTTCCCTTTAGGCTTGCGTAAGTCTCAAATATAGCGAAGTTACGCAGTTGCCCCAGGAGTTCGACTTCTGAGAGAAGTCGAACTTCTCCTGAACAGCACTGAAGTGCGTAACTCCTAATATATAGAACAATCCTCAAAACAATTGTACTACATTTTGACCGCGATTTCTGCCCCCAACCAACGCGTTTTCGCCTTGACATCAACAAATATTTGTTCCTACAGGAGCAAATATTTGTCGCGCCTGTTTTGGACATGCGTCTCTAACAGTCTGGGAGTATAGCCCCCTGTTCTTTAGGCTATCTTATAGAAAGAGCCAAATCAATTAATTGAGAGACGTATAAATATTGAGTCAATGAGACGTGGCTATTGTGCATCACACCAGTTGTCTGGCCGCTTAATTTTTAGAATTCCCGTATAACTTTTGTTCGAGCTGTGATTTCTAAAAATTAAATATTCGCGGCGCTAGCCAGAAAAACAGCTCAATAACAGCCACGGTGGCGGCCAGTGCGTTGCACACCGACAGCACAAGTAAGTGAGGAGTGAGCATAATTCGATGCGCGAGTGCAACATGTGTCGTAGACCCGCGTGCGACGCACGCTAATCGCCTTTACCCGACTGAAACACGTATGCACACCCCTCAAGTAAGTAGCAAAATCAAAAGAGCAGCCTGTTTGGGCTGCTCTTTAAAATCGCTAGATTGTCGTACACAAACGTCCGCTTCAAACGGCCGTTCGTTTAATAACGGTCGCGACGATCGCTGCGAGAACGTTCGCGGCGCGGGCTGCGGCCATTGCGATCGCCACCGCCGCGTGAACCCCCACGGTCACCGCGATTACCACCGCCGCCGCGGGAGCCACCACGATCACGCTCGCGCGCTTCTTCGGCAGTCCAGCCTTCCAGCACCGCTTGCCGGCTCAAGCGCACCTTACCACCCGGGTCCACATCAATGACCATAACGGTCAGCTCATCGCCCAGATTGGCCACATCTTCGACCTTATCCACGCGATAATCGGCCAGCTGGCTGATATGCACCATGCCATCTTGGCCGGGCAAAATATTGACAAAGGCGCCATAGGGCTCCACGCGCACCACGGTGCCTGTATAAATCTTGCCCACTTCCACTTCTTCCGTCATATTGCGCACTTCTTCCAGCGCCTGTTCGGCCAGGAAGCCATCACTACCGGCAATATAGACGGTGCCATCTTCTTCGATATCGACCTTGACTTTGTATTTGTCCTGAATGGCGCGTACAGTCTTGCCACCCGGGCCAATCACCTTGCCGATCTGCTCAGGATCGATCTGCACAGAGAGAATGCGCGGCGCATAGGGGCTCAGCTCCTTGCGCGGCTCGGCCAGCGGCTCCAACATCTTCTCCATAATGTGCATGCGGCCATCACGGGCCTGAGACAGCGCCTGGCGCAGAATCTCAAAATCGAGCCCTTTAATCTTCAAGTCCATCTGCAATGCCGTAATGCCGTGGGCCGTACCTGCCACCTTGAAATCCATATCACCCAGCGCGTCTTCCATGCCTTGGATGTCGCTGAGCACTACGTATGCACCGGTTTCCTGGTCCTGAATCAACCCCATGGCAATACCAGAGACCGGCGCCAAAATGGGCACACCGGCATCCATCAACGCCAGCGTGCTGCCACAGACTGACCCCATGCTGGTGGAGCCATTAGAGCTGACCACCTCACTTACCACGCGCAGCGTATAGGGGAAATCTTCGGGAATGACCGGCACCAACGCTCGCTCCGCCAGCGCGCCGTGACCAATCTCGCGGCGCTTGGGGCCACGCATGGGATACGCTTCACCAGTGCTAAAGGGCGGGAAATTGTAGTGGTGCATGTAACGCTTTTCCACTTCGGGCTGCAGCGTATCGAGCCGCTGCACATCACCCAGCGTGCCCAGTGTGGCAATGGAGAGCACGTGCGTTTCCCCACGCATAAAGAGCCCAGAGCCGTGTGTGCGCGGCAGCCGGCCCACCTGCGAACTGATGGGACGAATTTCCGTGGGCTTGCGTCCATCGGGGCGCACGCTCTGCTCTAAAATGCGTTTGCGTACAGCTTCCTTGACCACGGCGTCCATAGAATCGCTGAGGTCTTCGACGCTCATTTCTTCGTCCTCAACCGCCCCGGCCAGAGATTCGGATATATCCTGGCGAATGGCGCTGAGCCCTTCGTTGGTTTCCTGTTTGCTTGGGCCACCAGCCAGCAGAGAATGGACGCGCTCCTTCATCATGTCGGAAACGCGCTGCTTGGTCGCTTCTCCGGGCAGGAAAACTTGATAGTCGCTATATTTTGCTTTGCCCAGTTCGGTCTGCATTTGCTGAATCAGCTGCACAACGGGCTGCATAGATTCATAGGCCAGCTTCAACGCATCCAGCACCATATCCTCAGGCAGCTCATGCGCGCCGGCCTCCACCATCAGAATGTTGTCTGCCGTACCAGCCGCACATAAGTCCAGCGTGCTGTTGGCCATTTGGGAAGCAGTGGGGTTCACCACCAGCTCGCCATCTACATAGCCAATGGAGGAGGCCGCAATGGGGCCGCCCCACGGAATGTCGCTAATGGAAAGCGCCGCAGAGGCCGCAATAATTACCAGCGGATCAAACAGATTTTCACCGTCGGAACTCAGCGTGCTGATAATAATTTGTACTTCGTTGCGGAAACCTTTGGGGAAGAGCGGGCGCAGCGGGCGATCAACCAGACGCGCCAGCAAAATGGACTGGTCCGACGGGCGACCTTCACGGCGGGGATAGTTGCCGGGGATGCGCCCACCCGCATAAAGTCGCTCTTCAAATTCGACCGTCATCGGGAAAAAGTTGATGCCCGGTCGCACTTCTTTGCTCATGGTGGCGGTGGCAAACAGCACCGTATCGCCATAACGCACGGTGACCGCGCCGCCAGCTTGTGCAGCCAGCACGCCAGTCTCAATACTAAGCTCGCGTCCCCCTACCTCAGTGGTATAGACGCGCGCGCCATCAAAAAGTTGCATAAGGTTAACTCCTTTTGCCTACGCTCTATGAGCAATAGGACAGATAAAAATACGTTTCCAGGCTGATGGCGCGACAAAAGATTGAGCTCCCAGATTGTGTGTTGACTCTGTGCTACGCACAACCGCCAACATACCAGGATTGTGTCAAAAGGTGCGGGACTGGAGCGTGCGGTCAAACGGGTCGCTTGATCGCACGCTCCAATGCCGAACCTTGACAGTTGCTGGTTGTACTGTGGTTGAGATCAAAACTGGAGTTTTTATGTAGAATACAAACTCCGGTTTTGATTCAGAGCCTAGTCTCAGTAGTGCGCAGCAGGAAAAGACAAATCTAAATTTCTTAATTAAGATATATGTCTACACTGTCAACAGCGCTGCGGCGTACTGAGTTCAGAAGTGAAACTTTGTCTACTCCATCAGACCAGATTCAAAATAAGGTGGTGACTATTGCCCTGTTAGCCGAGCCTGCTCAAGACAATATGGGCCTCAACAGGCTCAAGACTCGACCATTTGAATGGCCACCCTTTATGAAGAAAAAAGGGAGCGAAGCTCGCGGCTGGCGCGGCTTTTTCGCCCCCTCAATCTTAACATCATCAATTCTCGGGCCTTTTGTAAGCCCGACATAAATCCTGGACATTCACTTTCAACAATTTGCTCCTGGCTATCTGCGCCCCAATTATCGACGCAAGCCGAGCCGCTGAATCAACTGCTGATATCGTCCACTATCCTTACGTTTGAGATAAGCCAGGTGCCGCCGTCGCTGGCCAACCAGCTTGAGCAGGCCAAGCCGAGAACCTTCATCATGCTTGTGCTTCTGTAAATGCTCCGTCAGAGCATTAATGCGCGTTGTCAAGAGCGCCACCTGCACCTCTGGTGAACCCGTATCGTTGTTATTGACGCGGAATTCTTCAATTAACTCGGCTTTTTTAGCCTTGGTAATACTCATTTGGTACTCCTATTCTAAGAAGAGAATCGTGTAAAGACCGGCACTTACCCATTCATTTTAACTATTCATCTAACCTATCTGTCTATAACTAAACTAGCCATCTATCTATAACCGGCAATTCGTGGTTGTTCGCTTGTGGACAGCTATCCATCACAGTGATGAACCGCGGCAGCCATGCTGTTTTTTCTTGGCGATCCACTTGCGCTGCGTAAGGCGTGTCTAATTATAATTAGGTGATGTCATGAGAATAGGTACAAGCCTTTAACAACTGGTTAATTAACACATGTGTATATGACAAGCTATACACAAAACCAAACTTCATGGGCCATAGAAAAATATGGCAAAATAGTCAAACGTGTATTGCACATTTATAAGGCCAAGCCAGCGCTGTACCAGGCGCATAGCTTAGCACAACTGTTCTACCAACATTAATAACTCGATTATTATACCTTACATTATCATTTTTCCCAAACTCGAAAGCTGTTTTTTGTTTGAATATCTCAATGGCTTTAAAACCGTACCCATGATTGCAACATGTCTCACGCAATACAACGGGATCAACGCTGCTCGACTTGCCCAGGTTCCGCCAATCTGATACTCTTGCCCATATGCAAACGCAACCCGCTGCGTCCGCCTCCCCACGAACCTGATTTGGCGCGTGAGCCAGAAATATTGCGAGGCGTTATAGAGCGCATTACCTATCATAATGAAGAGAACGGCTACACGGTGGCCAAGCTGTTGCCGGAAAAGCGTCCGCGCCATGCTTTTGGCCGCGAACGCGAAGTAGCCATTGTGGGCAACATGGTGGGCATTAATGTGGGCGAAAGCGTAGAGCTTACCGGGCGCTGGACCATTCATGGCGACTATGGCAAACAGTTTGCCGTGCAGACCGTGCGCATGGTCTTGCCTGCTACCGTGGCCGGTCTGGAAAAGTATTTGGGCAGCGGGCTGATCAAAGGCGTGGGCCCGGTCATGGCGCGGCGCATTGTGAAACATTTTGGCATGGAGACGCTGGAGATCATCGAGCAAGATCCGGAACGCCTGCAAGAGACACCGGGCATTGGCCGCAAGCGCGTGCAGATGATCATGCACGCCTGGGCAGAGCAACGGGCCATCAAAGACGTCATGCTCTTTTTGCAAAGCCACGGCGTTACCACCGGGCTGGCCACCAAGATTTACAAAACATACGGTGATGAGGCCATTGGCATTGTCAAGCAGGATCCGTATCGGCTGGCGCAAGACATTTATGGGATTGGCTTTTTGACTGCCGACAAAATTGCCCAAGGGCTGGGCATGGCGCCCGATTCGCCGCAGCGCGTGGCCGCCGGCGTTGCCTATGCGCTCAACCAAGCTGCCGATGAGGGCCACGTCTATTTGCCCACGCCCCACGCTCATTCAGCAAGCCACAGAGCTGCTTGGCGTTGATCCCCAGCAGGCCGGCCTGGGTGTGATCCAGCTCTGGGGGCGCGATCAGATCAAAGTGGCCAACGCGGCTGGTGGTCCTGAAATGCACGTTCGTGAACTTACACCCCCGGCATCATCGACCGCGCAGCCGGAAATTCCCCAGCTGCTGGCCGAATCGGGCCAGTTTTACGCCGCCGCCACCACGGATCAGGCCAAGGCGCTGCTGACCGCCGAGAAAGCAGTCTATCTCACGCCGCTCTATTATAGCGAAGTGGGCGTATCCAATCGGCTGTGGCGCATTTGCCGCGATGGATATAGCCCGCTGGAGCAAGTTTTTGACCGCGGGTTCGATTGGCCAGCGCAGCTGGAGCAACTTGCCCAGCGCACCGGTTTTCGCCTGGCGCCACAGCAGGCCGAAGCTGTACAGGCGGCGTTGAGCCACCGTCTCACTGTGCTGACCGGTGGCCCTGGCACCGGCAAAACCACCACCGTGCGCGCCATCATCGAGCTGTGCACACAGGCCAATTGTCGCGTGCTGCTGGCCGCGCCCACGGGCCGCGCCGCCAAGCGCCTTGCTGAAACCACCGGCCAGGAAGCCAAAACGCTGCACCGGCTGCTTGAATTTCAGCCCAATGAGGGCATGGCCTTTAAACGCAATGATGAACATCCGCTGGAAGGTGACCTGCTGATTGTGGATGAAGCCTCCATGCTCGACCTGGTGCTGACCAATCATTTGCTCAAAGCTATTCCGCCCGGCATGCATCTGCTGCTGGTGGGGGATGTGGATCAGCTGCCCAGCGTGGGTGCGGGCAACGTGCTGAAAGATGTGATCAACGCCATTGAGCCTTCCCCAGATAAACCAGATAAAGAAGAGCAGGCCGAAAACAAGGAAGTGAGAAGCGCTCTGCCGCGCGCGAAAATTATTCGCTTACAAACGATCTTTCGTCAAGCCGAGGGGAGCTATATTATTTCCAATGCGCACCGCATCAATGAGGGGCAGATGCCGATTCTAGACAATGACGCGGCGACTGACTTCTTTGTGTTTAAGACCGATGACGTGGAGCGAGCGGCGCAGCTGT
Organism: Caldilineaceae bacterium; assembly: GCA_020634755.1. GTDB lineage: Bacteria > Chloroflexota > Anaerolineae > Caldilineales > Caldilineaceae > JACKBC01. The sequence goes on from JACKBC010000001.1 coordinate 319,507, forward strand.
GTGTGGAACTGGTGCAGACGCGCATTCCGCGGCGCTTTGCCATTCCGTCAGCCGATATTCAATTGCTCAGCCCCATGCATCGGGGCAAAGTGGGCGTAGGTGCGCTCAACGAGGCGTTGCAAGCGGCGCTCAACCCGCCCGCCGCCAGCAAGCCGGAACGTCGCTTGGGCAACCGCATCTATCGCCCCGGCGACCGCGTCATGCAGATTCGCAACAATTATGATAAAGATACGTACAATGGAGATATGGGGACCATTGCCAAGCTCGACCTCGAGATGCAAAAGCTGACCGTTGAATTTGATGGGCGGCTGGTTCCCTATGACTTTTTGGAGCTGGACGAACTGACCCACGCCTACGCAGTCAGCGTCCATAAAAGCCAGGGCAGTGAGTTTCCGGCAGTGGTGATTCCAGTGTTAACCACGCACTATATGATGCTGCAACGCAACTTGCTTTACACAGCCGTTACGCGCGCCAAGCGGCTGGTGGTGCTGGTGGGTCAACCGCGCGCCATTGCCCTGGCCGTGCGCAACAATAAAGTAACCGAGCGCTTTACGGGTCTCCGCGAGCGGCTCGTTGAATACGACACGACGGTTCCTAATTTTAAGGAGTGAACAATGGCACAGACTGCAATGTTTGCCGGGCTGGTGGTGGATGAAAATGGCCACGCGGCCCAAGTGAAAATGGTGGGTCAAAACGCCTGTTATGTGGTGGATGACGATGGCTTTTTGCGCCACATTGATGCCGAGAAGGTAGATCGCCAGGTCATGCGCTTTATGCGCGGCCAGGTCGAGGACAACCGCGCAATGGCCGTGGACGCCATGTTGGACATGATGGGCAAAGACGATATCTTTACCAAAGCCGCGCTGGAAAATTCAATCAACAACCTGGAAGACGTGGTCGGCCAGCCCATTCCCGAGCAAGCGCGCCAATGGCTGGGCATGTTAGGGTTTCACATTCAGATTGACTTTGAAGGCAACGTGACAAACATCAATTTACCCAGCGCGCCAGAAGAAGATTTGTAAATCGTGGCACGCCTGGTGAAAAGTTGCCAGGTCCGCCAAGCTGTTCTTTCCTGCTGATCCACTGGCGCTGCGTAAGTCTCATCGAAATTACAAGCCATGTCTTTTGCCGATCTGCAACAGAAACGAATATTCAAATTAACGCAACTCACCATGCAAGAGTGGTTTGCGGACAACACGCCCCGCCACGCCGCCGCCCTGGCCTACTATACTATTTTTGCGCTTTCACCTTTACTCACCATTGTTCTGGCCATTGCAACGACTATTTATGGCTATCAAGATGCCGAATCCACAATTATGGCGCTGGCGGACAGCTATGTGCATCACCCCGGCGTGGTAGAGCTGATCCAAACGGTGCTCACCAATTCCAGAGATACGTCCGCCAACCCCTTTCTTACGCTCATTAGCATTGGTGCATTGCTCTATGGCGCCACCAATGTGTTTAGCGAATTGCAAAGCGCGCTCAACGTGATTTGGGATGCCCCCATCAAAAACAGCCTCGAGATAAAAGATGTTTTTCTCAATCGCCTGTTTGCGGTTGTCATGGTTTTTTCTGGCGGCCTGCTGCTCTTTGCGTCATTAATTGTGGCCAGCATTATTGCCGCCGCCAATCAGTGGGCCAACGCCCATCTCCACGTGACGATTTATTCGGAATGGATTGTCTTTTTCTCCCTCTTTGGCCTCTCCACGCTCATCTTTGCATTGATCTATAAATTCGTCCCCAATGTGCAGGTGGCCTGGGATGATGTCTTCATTGGCGCGGTGACGACTGGACTGCTCTTTACCATTGCGCGGGCGCTCATTATCTGGTGGCTGGGCTACATGAGCATCCCATCGATTTTTGGCGCAACGGGGTCGCTGGTGGCGCTGCTGGTGTGGATATACTACTCAGCGCTGATCTTCTTTCTGGGCGCCGAATTTACGCAGGTCTACGGGCGCACATACGGTTCGCGGTGGCGCGAACAGGAGCTTTTGCAAGAAGCCGATGCCGAAGAAAAACGCCCCACCATCGAAACCGCAGAAGGCATCATTGTCAAAGAAGCCCCGGTGGAAAACGCGCAGCCCGACGGTTCTGCAATACCGATTCGGCCACCCGCAGTGCGAAAAATCCCGGTTGAAAATTTGACGGATGGCGTAGCGGAGATTGAAATTGTGAACGATACTGATGGGGTGAATTCTGAATCGGTGGCCCAGCGCGGCATCAGTAGCGTTCGCACGCAAGTCCAACGTGGGCTGCGCAAGACGGGGCAAGGCCTCAACGGTTTGCGCAAAGCATCGGGCCCGGTCACATCTCGGTTTGGAGACATTGCCATTGGCGTAGCCGTGGTAGGTGCAATTTCAATAGCCGGTCTGTTTTGGGAACCCTGGCGCAAAAAGTCTCAAGGGGAAAAAGCGACAGTGAAATAACGACAGTGGAATAACGACGGTGGAATAACGACGGTGGAATAACGACCTATGGGTTAAAATCATCCGCGCCCAGCTCAAATGGATCGGCGCCGGCTTCAGGCGGTTGAAGCAACTCTTGCAGGGCGGCAAGCTGACGGCTGAACGTCTCTTTTTCCAGCGGCGTCAATCCGCTATGCTTATGTTCCAATTCACGCAGCAGGCGCAGCGCTCGCACCGCAATGGTCAGCTCTTCGGGGCTGCTCTCTTTGGCGCTGCGCAGCAGCTCATAAGCACGCTCTAACTGACCCGCACGACGAGCCTGATGGGCAGCTTCGGACAGATCGCCCAATGCTTCCCAAGCCGCAGAAGCGGCCTCGGCTTCATCATTGTAGCCCAGCAAGAACGCCTGAAAACGCGCCACCTCGGTCTGTTCGCGGCGCGAGAAATTGGCGCGCGCCACAATGTGCTCAATGCGGTTCTCCAGGTCCCAAATGCGCTCGTCCAGATCGGGATAGAGCGATGCTTCATCCAACCGCTGTGCGGCCAGCGCCCAGCGATAAAAGAGCGGCGCCAGATCCCCAATGTCCACAAATGTCTCATCCAGCCAGCGCACAATAAAGGTATAAGCCTCGCCGCGATCGGTCAGCGGCGCCATGAGCGCCACATAAGCATCGGCCACCCCCAACACACTTTCAATCTGCCCGCGCGATAACTGACCGTTTTGCGTCACTTCTCGATAGCGCTGGCTCAGCAAATCCATGGCCTGGGCAAAGGTGGGATTGAGGTGCGCCGCGGATACTGCGGCCGCTTCGTGCAGCAGCGCGGCGGCGCGGCTTATGTTGGTGGGGGTGGCGCCCACGCCGGTGAGCTGATAGGCCCAATCGTGGCAAATTTCAGCCTGAATGTCGGCAATTCTGGTTTGCAGCTCTTTATCCTGCACGGCCCCAGCCAATTCACTGGCCGCTTGAATGTCGCGCAGCCCCATTTGGTAGCTGCGCCCGTGGGCCCACTGTTGCGCCTGCTCAAAAAGTTGCTCGGCTTGCTCGGTAATACGCTGCGTTATTTCGTTGCGCTGCTTCTCCACCCGATCCAACAGCAGCGGATCGCCAAACTGGAGCGCCAGGGTTTTGGCATCCTGATTGCGCGTATAAGCTGCGGCCCACTGCTGGGCGTTAAACAGGCTTTCCGCCTCTTGCATGTGGGCTTCAATATATTGAGATTGGGTTTCCCGCTGCAGCGCCGCATCATTTACCTGCACGGCCAGTTCATGGGCGCGGCGGTTGCGGCGATAGGCCTGATCCCAGCGGCCGCGCTCCACCAGATCCTCGACCTCGTCCAAATAGCCTTCAATGGCCTCAATTTCGGACATCTCTTCCGTGCGCAGCAGCTCGATTAGATCGTCCCACGCCACCGTGCTCAATTCTTGGGGCGTAAAATTGTGGTGCGGGGTAATGCCAATTTCGGCCAACACCGGGGCCGTGGCCGGTTCCAGCAGCACCAGGTTTTGCGTTGAACGGCTCAGCGCCACGCGCAGCTCATCAAAGAGCCGGCGCGCCTCAAAACGCGGAATATTATCGGTCATGCCAACGGCGCCTTCACAAAGCTGCACCGCCCGCAAATAGGTCTCGTTGAGGCCATACACAATAACGGTGGTGCGCTCCAGCCCCTTAATGTGGCGCGGCAAAAAGAGCACTTCTTCACTTATCTGGCGCAGAGAGGGAGAGAGCGTAGTCGCCAGCGTTTCGGTTACATCGATGATCACGCGGCCCGGTTTGTCGGTCAATTCGTCCAACAGCGCGGCCCAGGCGCCATCGCCCCGATTCTTGCCACCCGCCGGCACATCGTCCAGTGGACACAGCAGAACTGCGCCACCGTCTTCATAGCGATGGGCCGCTTTGCTGGCTTCGTCCAAAAATGATTGGCGTTGGGCGCTGGGCCGATGCGATTTGGGCAGATGGCGATAAAAGTTCCAGCTCTGGTCGATCAGATGCGCCAGCACGCGCGGCGAGCGACGCTGGTGGCGGAATTCAAATTCAGTCGGCCAGGTGCCCAGCTGTTCCCCCAGCACATTCTTGGTAACACCCCAATCAAAGCCGCTGGGCTGGACAATCTGCGATTCGTCGCCGGCCACGGTGAAAATGAAGGGTGCGTCGGGCGCAGCCGCGCGGGCAATCTGTTCAGCGCGCTGACGGGCCATTTCACCCAACAGGGCGATTTGCAGCAGCGTCAGATCCTGCACCTCATCTACAATGAGCGCGCTCAGATCGTGGAGCCAGCGTGGCTGCTGGTTGCGCATTAGCTGCTCCAGCCCGGTGCGGGCCGCAATCTGATCCACAAAAAAGCGCCCTGCGGCCACGCGCACAGCCATGCGATGCGCCGCTTCAGCAGCATCGGCATCCACGTGGCGATAGGCGGCGTAGGCTGCGGCGCTCAGCGAATCGAGGCCAAAGCGCTGCTCATCCATGCCGATGGTGGGCAGCTGATAGCCGGCCGGAAACGAGCGACCCAGCAAATGGGCCCGCACTTCGGTGTAGAGCGTCTGCGGATATTTGCGCCACGGACCAACAACGCTATTGCTTTGGCTCTCTAAAAAACGCGCAAAATCGCCCAAAACGCCAAAGGGTTCGCTAAAGACGGCGGTACCGGTCAGCTCCGACTCAATCTCATTGAGCGTGCGAAAACGGACGCGCTGGGCCAATATGGGCGCCTGCGCTTTCAAAAATTCCTCGGCGGCCCGCTTTAGACGGCTCGTGTAGGTTACATAGAGTATGTCACCTTGGCCGGCGCGTTTGAGAATATCTTTGACCAAATAGAGCAGCGAAATGGTTTTACCACTGCCGGGCAACCCTTTAATGGTGGCCAGCGCCACATCTGGCTCATCCAGCTGAAAACTGAGGCGGCGCTGCTCCTCAAAGCGCGGGTCCAAGTCACCAACGGCCACCTCATCGTAATCGTTCAGTTCGCCCAACTCAATCGGCTCATCAGTCTGATCGTGGTGACGAATGGAGTGAACCAGAATCGTCTGCTGCATCTGTGTTTCAGCATTGCCAGCCGTGCGCAGCCTGCTTTCACTCTGTGGAATCCACCACATATAGTAGTGATTGCCCTGCACGGGCGTACGCCGCCAACGGGCGTTGGTTCCCGCCGTGCTTTTAACGCTGGGCGTGCGACCGCGCGTACCAAGCAGCACCTGCGCCCACAGCGCCTTCTGGCGAATGGTGGTGGGCAGGCGGCTGGCGCTATAATCAAAATTTTTGTGCCGAAGCAGACGATAATTGGACATGGAAAAGTTGGATATAGAAACTCGTTAGTACCTACATATTTGCGCCCTCGCGGGGGCTTGGGTCGGCGGCGCCAATAGAGCCTCTGGCCACAGCGACGAAAAATTATTGTGATATCGACAAAAAGTTGTCGATGTTGACGAGTAAGCGCCTATCCAGCCGTAGCCTGAGCACGTGGATAGGTACAAGCGTTAAAGCCATTCTAAATGAGATCGAAAATCGGCGGCCTCGCGCACAAGAAAATAGATGGGCCGTCCTTCGGCGCGCCACTGAGCGGCCGCCGCGGTCAAAATGGCGCGGGCAGTGCGCCATTCCGCCGGCTGCTGTTGGGCAAAGTGCGCAACCCCTTCATAAAGCAGCACATACCCCGGCGCCGACAGCCAGCTCAAATCTTGGATGCACTCTTCAAATGCGTCCCAATTGTGGCCAAAATAGGGCGGAAAGTGCAAAACAGCGGCCACAGCGGTCAAGAAGTCTGCCTTGCTTTGGATGGCGCGGCCATCCAAGTGACCAAAACGCCAGCCAGCATTTTCAACCGCGGTCTGAATCTCTGCCGTCGCAATGGCTGAAAGAAGCTGATAAACCCCTGGCTGATAAGCGCCGGCAGTGAGCAGTTCAATCTTATTCATCAGCGCACCACCTCGCGAAAGCTGTCGTAATGATCATCGGTATAATAGAGTTCCCCATCGGCGCCGGCCACAATGCGGCGCGCGCCCCGGTCGTCTGACCCAGGCGTAATGACCGTGTATTCGCGGTAGTACCCATTAGAGCGACGGGGCAAGATGCGCTCGCGATTCTGGAATGTAACGCCATCTTTGTAATAGGGGAACGGTCCGTTGCTATCGATCAGCGCAATGGTCTCCTGGGCTTCCGGCGGCAGCTCATCGTAATAGACCAGGGGGAGCCCGCTCACAGATTGCACTGGTGTCGCGGTCGCCGTGGGGCGCGGTCGTGGCGTCGCGGTCGGTTCCAGGGTAGCAGTAGGTTTCGAAGTGATACTAGGTTTCGAAGTAGCAGTAGGTTTCGGGGTATTGGTTGGCGGCGCACGCGTGGGCGCCGTCGTCGCCGTATCTTCCGGCGCCGTCACTACGGCGGCAGTGGCGGTCTCTGTGGGCGCTGGCGTATCGGGCTCAACGGGCGGCAGGGTTGCCACGGCCAGTTCCACCGCGGTGGCGGCGTCCTCATTATTACTCGTGGCGACAGCAGAAGCCAGCGCCTCCGCCGTTCCTTCCGCCCCCGTTGCCGAATCTGCGGTCGCCGGCAGCGGCGTTGCCTGCGCCGCTTGGTCTGCGGCAGTCGATTGGGTGGCCGTTGTGTCGCCGGAACTGCCGCCGTACCATCGCACCAACGCCACCACCAGGATCAGCAACAGCGCCGACCCCAGGGACATGCTCGATTTACTATTTCTGCGCTGCGATTGTTTGGTAGACACATTTATTCCTTTCTTGCTCTATTGTATACACCAACTTGCAGCGCGATCAAATACTCCCCCCCATAAACGCCAGTTTGACGGTGAGCAGGATGGAGCAATATACAAAAAACCGCAGGCGCCAGACCTGCGGTAAAAAGTGTGGGCGAGGAGGGACTCGAACCCCCGACCTCACGGATGTGAACCGTGCGCTCTAACCAGCTGAGCTACTCACCCTAATTTTTAAATTCAATGAGAAGTAGTATATCATATCCCCATGATAGTACGCAACAATAGACAAGTCACGCGTCTCTTTTTTATCCTCGTGCTGGCCGCAGCGGCTTTTGGTTGGTGGTATGCCTCGACCCATTGGCAAATGCAGCCCGATACCATTGCGCTGCCAACCGGCCAAGACTTTAATTGGATCGACTTTATTGCCACGCTGGGCGAAGAAGCGATTCAGCTTTTCTTGGGACTGACCGGACCCACCCAATGAGTTTGATTGTCACTACGCCGGCGCCCGAGAGCTGAGCGCTTCTGTTTTGCCACCATTGCGGTGTGGCACAGATACACAGCATCCACAACTGAACTCACGCCGCAGTTTTGGCGAAATCAGCCGTCCCCTTGGACGGCCCAAGGGGCCCCAGCAAGTTGGGCGCTTGGGCGCTCAGGAGACGGCTGAATCGTTACAGCGACTGCTGATTTCCCGCTTAGCGTTGCCCGCGGCGGCTGGGATCCGGATCGTACGGACAGTATAGGTTGAATTGCACCTCATTGAAGTAATCGCACAGCACAATAAAGGCCGCGCGCATGCGCACATCGGTGGGGCTGGGGTCCATGATGGCCCACCAATATTGCTCCTCATCCTGCGGGTTGCCATCATCCAACCAATCCACATTGGGCATGGTTAGCAGGCTCATGAGCCCCACCCACGGCCAATTGGCGGCAGCATATTGATACGCGCGCTTGAGATAATCGGCCTGCACAAATTGATCAATGCCGGCATCTGCGCCGTGCCACTTATAGCTAGCGTTGACTGAATCAAAGGTCCAGCCAAACTCCAGCAGCACTATCTTCTTGCCGCTGTCTCCGTAGCGTTCCATAATGGCGCGAATATCTTCCACATGGCGGAAGGCAAAAAAGCGATAGCCGCCATATTGATCTTTGTTGGCGGCGGCCTCAGCCGGATCCAGCTCGGGTGGAGCGGCAAAGCCGGCGCCATGCACGCCCAGCATGTCGAAATACCCGTTGCTGCTGCCCATTGCCTGATACATCTGTTCATAGAAAACGTCATCGGGCATGGCGGTGTTGTCGTTGGTGCCGGTTGGCGCCATGCCGGCGCTGATCACAATGGCGTTGGGGTTGACCGCTTTGATGGCGCTGTAAGCTTGCCGCAAAAAGTCGGCGTATTGGGCCGGGCTGGGCTGATTGTTGCCCCATTCGCGAGCCAAATTGGGCTCATTCCAAATTTGGAACGCTTGGATACAGCCCACCGCTTGCGCGGTACAGTTGTAGCGGGCGGCCAATGCGCCCACAAACTCGGCAAAATTTCCGGCATTTCCCGGAGGCGGACCGGGCCAAAAGTTCGTCTTTTCGGGGTCGCTGCTGACGCGCGCCAGCAGCTTTAACCCGCTGGCGTTGACGTCGCGCACCACGCGGTCGGCCACCGACCAATCGTATTGTCCCTTGCCAGCGCCCTCAATGGTCTCCCAAGCAAACGCCTGTTTCACCCAGTTGAAGCCGCCATTTTTCATGAGTTCTAAATCGCGGTGCGCCACTTCGGGTTTCCACCATAGAAAAGCCTGGGCGCCATAGTCTGGGCTGAGCATGGTGGAGGGCAAATAGCCGCCCGCTGGAGGACCACTGGGCTGTACCGTAGCTGGCTGTTCCGCGGCTGCTTGGTCCCCAGCTGGGGCGCCGGTGGAAACGCCAGCATCCCCCGCACTCACTTGCAAATAGTCTGCAGACGCCCAGCCCAAGGCTTGACCATTCTCACCAAGCTGGATCCATCCGCCATCGGCCGAGCGGTCCAGCACTTCAAACTGATCGCCCTGCTTGGCCTCGCGCACAATATTGGCGGATGTGTTCGGGTCGCTGCGCACATTCAAGATTGGCGTGTTGACCACCACGGCAATTTCAGGGGCAGGCGTGCTCACATCGGCGGCTGGTTCCTCAGCAGCGGTTGGAGCTGGTTCAGAGGGCGTTGTAGGCGCCGGTTGCGCGGCGGACGCGGGCGTAGCTGTGGCAGCCAGCACAGGCTGTTCCCCGCCGGGCGTTTTGGTTGGTGTGGCCGTGGGCTCCGGCCCGGCGCTGCCACAGGCCGCCAAACCGACCGTCGCCACCATAATAGCAACCAGGAGCAGCCCACATTTTGAACCGCGACCGTTCATCGATTTTATCTTGCAAACCAGCTTATTCATCAATTAATTCCCCACCTTTAGTCTTCTAATTAACTTGGTAAGCGTCCAGAAAAAGTTAGCGGTCAACCCTGGCAGGTCTTCGAGACCTGATAGGTTTGCATCTACAAGTTGTTTTTGAACGCTCACTTCGTGTCCGTCCGTAAATTCTCTGCGCCAAACCGAACTGCCAGAGACAGCTTACGATTCACAACTGGATTTACGGATAGGTTCTTCGCTATTTTCCCATGCTGCGCAGTGCATTGTAGACGGGCAGCGGTCCGTAATCGTTCCGTACAATGCCCCATTGGGCCTTTTCCGTACCGTCGGCTATCACGCGGAAGTTGAGATTCCACAAAAACGCTGGTCCCACCCAGCCCCAATTGCGCATCATTTGATATGCTTCAACGGTCCACGCGGCCTGTTCTTCAAAGTCATTATCATTGGCGTACGCATAAGCTGGGTGAAAAGCGCCGCCCGCGGCCCAGCCAAACTCGGTGGGCCAGAGCCGCTTGTTGGCGTCGCCATAAACCACCATAATGTTGCGATAGCCCTCCATGGTGCTGCGGAAGCTCCACGAATGATGGGGCGTATCGCACGGGCCGTTAAACTGGTTGCCCGTGCCCTGGATCACGGCGCAGGCATCTTCGTGGCGCACATTGGGCGGCACGTTATAGCCGCTAGGATGCACGCCAATGCCGTCGGCATAATTGGCCAACCCGTTTTGATACATGCCTTCCAAATAGGCGAAATCGTCGCGGGCAATGCCACCCGCATCACCGGCCGGGGTGGGGGCGCCGCTAATCACCAGCATAGATGGGCAGGCGGCTTTGATGCTGCCATAGGCGGCGCGCAGCAGATTCATATAGTCGGCGGGATTCAGCGGCTTGTTGCCCCATTCATAGTGTAGATTCTGTTCATTCCACACTTCAATGGCTTTGAGGCCAGAGCCGCAAAACTCACCAGCCATGCGCCCCACAAAGTTGGCATATGTTTGGGGATCAGCGGGTGGCCCACCCACATTGGGGTCAAAACCGGGCTCGCGCGCCCAGGGCGGTGAGTTGACCACGCTAAAGAGCACGTTGATGCCGCGTCCGCTGGCCGCATCCACAATTCGGCGCAATTCGCTAAAATCAATGGCGCCGGGGCTGCCTTCAAACGCCCGCCATTCCACCTGCTGCTTTAGCCAGTTAAAGCCCATTTCCGCCGTGGCGTTGACGGCTTCATTAATGCCGCCGCCCAACATGTGCGCCTGCACGCCATAGCCAAAGAATCCTGCGCCCGAGGGAGGAGGGGCGCCGCTGGCTGCTGCCGATACGGGCGCAACCACCGGTTCCGGCGGGGCGGGAATTTCTTCTTCAGCAAGTGCAGACACATTCCCCATAGGGCCGGCAGCGTCCACCAGCGGGCCATACACCCAAGCTGGCTCTTCTTCATCGGGCAGCTCAACCTGATACCACTCGCCATTGGGGCTGAGCGCCAGAATCTTATATTGAGTGCCGGCCGTCGCCACGGTGGCCACTGGATAATTGGTGCCCGGCCCGCTACGCACGTTCATGTTGGCGGGTTTTGTAATCGCGGTGGGTTCAGTGGGCGCCACGGCGATGGTACTTTGCAGCGCTTCGGTGAGCGATACGGTGGCCAATAAAGTAGACGTAACTGTGCCTGAAGACGCCGGCGTAACCACCACTGAGGAGGTGAGCGCCTTGCTGCTCGTAATGGGCAACGCTCCGGTAATGGACACGGAGGTCGTAACGGACACAGAAGTCGTCATGGTCGAAGTCACTTCTGTGGGCGCCAGCACAATGGGCGCGACCGGCTCATCATCACTTGGGGAGTTGGCGGCGGATACGAGTTGCCCATTGGCCACGCTGCTTTCAGATTCGACGGGCTGCGTAAATTGAGCGGCGATCCAGCCAGTTGCGCCGGCCTCATCAAAAGCCACCTGCAACCACGCGGCATCGGCGGTGCTGTCCAACACTTCCACCACCGCATCTGGCGTCAACTTGCCCACAATCGCCGCGTCATTTGCGGCTTCACTGCGCACATTTAAGCGACTACCATCGGTAACAATGGTCACCATCTGTTTCGCTTTGGCCAGCGCGACGGTAGCAGCCACATCACCAACTGTACGCACATCCACCGTGGCCGAAACGGCGGCGGTGGGCGTTAGTGCGGCCGTGCCGGTTACGGGCACGGCACGCGTGACAGACACTGTGCCCGTGATGGACAAAGTATCTGTCAATGACTCAGTATCAGCTACAAGCTCACGACTCGACACGGACAGAGTATCCGACATCGATAAAGTACTTGATATAGAAACAGCACCCGAAATAGCTTGAGTGTCGGTTAACTCCACTGTCTCCGTTAGGGGCTGCTGAGTTGTGGCTTGCCGGGTGCGCAATTCACCGACGGTGAGCACTTCGGTTTCGGCGGGAGCGGCGCTTTCCGCGCGCTCTGTACCAACCGTTGCCACCGCGGTTTGCACCGGCTGCACAGTTGTGCTCATTACCGCCGTGGGCGTGGCTGCCTGTGCCACGTTTGCCTCGGTGGGTGTAGCGGTGGTACTTATAGCGGTCGTTTGATTCAGGGCGATAGCCTCTGTGGGGGATGGTTCGGTCGTAGCGTCGGGTGGGGGGAGGACAATCGACATAAGCGCATGGGCTACTTTTTCCGGTGAATCCAGTTGCGTGCAGCCACCCAAAAGCATGAGCGCCCCGATAAACAGAACGCTCCAGGCTGCCAGTTGTCTCTTCCTCATATGGGCGGGTCACTCCGTTTGTGCTGCATACTCAATAACGGCAACGGGGTTGGCGATTTAGACGGTAGTCTCACCTTGTAAATCCGCTTTCTCCACATCCGTTGCAAACTATTTATCTTCGCTTATCAATAAGCGACGCCTATTCTAACCGCAATGGGCGTTGCGGGCAATATTACGGTTTTCAGTGCATGAAAAAGGATCTAGCGACCAGCGCCAGATCCTTTTGCACCGAACTCTACATCCACATCGGCATCAGCCAAAATCGATTAGAAACTTTGCACTTTCCAACAGAGCTACGTATGGATGGTGCGCAATCAATGTTCACCTTATTTCGGCATGGCTTGCAGCGCATTATAGACGGGCAGCGGGCCGCCACCTGGATCCACAATGCCCCATTGGGCCTTTTCCGTACCGTTGGCAATCATGCGGAAGTTGAGGTTCCACAGGAAGGCTGGTCCTACCCAACCCCACTGTTTCATCATCTGATAGGCCTGCACCGTCCACTGGGCCTGCTCTTCATAGTCGTTGTCGTTGGCGTATTGATAATTGGGGTTAAACGCGCCACCGGCGGCCCACCCAAATTCAGTGGGCCATATGCGCTTACCGCCTGCGCCATAAACGTTCATAATGTTCTTGTAGCCTTCCATCGTGCTGCGGAAGCTCCAAGAATGGTGCGGTGAATCACAAGCGCCGTTGAAGCTGTTGCCGCTGACCTGAATGGCGTCACACGCTTCTTGCCATGTGTATTGCGGCGGCACGTTATATCCGCTGGGGTGCGCACCCACGGCATCCAGATAATTATTGGCGCCTGCCTGGAACATCTGCTCCAGATAGGTAAAATCGTCTACGGCCAGGCTGCCGTTGTTGCCGGCGGGCGTCAAAGCGCCGCTAATCACGGTCATGCTGGGGCAGGCGCCTTTGATGGCGTTATAAGCCGCGGCCAATAGATTTACATATTCACCGGCGTTGAGCGGCTTGTTGCCCCATTCATAGTGCAAGTTCTGTTCGTTCCATACTTCGATGGCTTTGAGCGAGCTGTTGCAATATTTACCGGCCACGGCGCCCACAAAGCTGGCATAGGTGCCCGGGTCCGCCGGCGGACCGCCCACGTTATTATCAAAGCCCCCTTCGCGCGCCCAGCCTGGTGAATTGACGATACTAAAGAGCATGCTGATCCCGGCGCCGTTGGCGGCGTTGATCAAGGTATCCATGGGGCCAAATTCAATGTTGCCCTGGGAACCTTCAAAGCGTTTCCATTCGATCTGCTGTTTTACCCAGCCAAAGCCCAGTCCTTGCACCATGCCCATGACCTGGCCTTCGTTGCCCATATCGACCATGTGGGCCTGCACGCCATAACCAAAGCCAGGACCGCCACCAGAAACCGGTGCACTGACCACGGGCGCGGGTGCGGCTTGCTCAGCCGGCGCGCTGGCCTCTGGCGCCGCGGCCGGTGCGGCCACTACGGGCGCTTCCGGAATGTCAGCGGCCACGGCCACCTCACCTACATCACCGCTGGCATCAACCAGCTGACCAAACACCCAACCGGTTTGACCCGGCGCATATTCGATCTCCCACCAATCGCCGGCATCGTTTTTGCCCGCAATGGGGAAGTTGTTGCCAGGATTCACCTGCCCCAAAATGTTGTAAACTGTGCCTGGCCCCTCGCGCACGTTGAGGATCTGGCTCACGCTGACAGCGGGGCTGGACGGCCCAACCTCAGCCACTTCGACGGCAACGGCGGCATCGTCAGCCGCTGCCACGTCGGCAGCCTGCACCGCAACCTCACCGGTGGTGGCGGCTTTGGCAGCAGCAACGGCCGCGCCAATTGTGTGCGAAAGCGCCGGTGCTACGGCCCGGCCATTATCCACAATGGTCGCTTCTACCTGTAGATTCTCACCGCCCGGAGAGGCTATGGCCACAGAGGGCGATTCGATCGGGCTGAGCTGTTGCGCCACCAAGGCGCCGGACTGATTATAGAGCGAATAGACTACATCCAGCTTGCTCTGCTCGACATTTATCTCTTGGCCCTGCTGGAATTTTAGCAGCACATCCCAGATCATGGGGTCCACATCGCCATTGACGGGCGTATCCAGCGTCACTTTGCGGATATTATATTTGGCCAACAGATTGAGCTTGTTGGCAATGCTGCTGGCGCTTTCAATATAAACGGTGCGCGTTAAGTTTTGAGCGTCTTCATAATTATACGTGTACATGCCCAATGTGGTATCCAAAGTGACTTGTCCCTGGACACTGGGGTTTTGCAACGTCAACATTAACTCGCCATTGCTGTCACTCTGCGCGTCAATCTTTTGCAGCAGCGGCTGAAAGGCTTGTTGATACCCTTTGGGCAACAGATATTGCCCCGCGCGCTCAATGGATTGGCCAGGCAGTTCAATTTGGATCTTGCGTCGGTCAATTTCGCCCGCCGCAAATTTTAGGAGCGCATCCATGGCGCCATTGGGCTGATAGGCCAACGGATCAATGGGCGCCGGCACAATAATTGTGTCCGCCACCGCCCCCAGCGCCCGCCAGTCGTGTCCACCCGTATCCCAGGTTTCGGCGGATATGGGGCTGGGCGCTTCCACGCGCACGTATAGCTTTTTGCCGCTTGCATGGAGCCGATCGGCCAGCCGCTTCATCAAATAGACAAAGTCCGCTTTGGCGCTGGGTAGCGCATCCACGCCGCGATAGTCGATGACCACACCCGGATAGCTATTGAGCAAAATCGTCTGCTCAACCGCGTTGAGCTGATTTTCCTGCTGGCCAATGTCAATGAGCAAATTATTGATCAGATCCGTACGCACGGTGGGCGCCCACGAATCGCCCTCCCAGTTGCGGATAATCGGAATGGTGCGTCCATCGTTATTATAGGGCGCATCTCCATCCAACGCGCCATCGCCACGCAGCCGCAAACCGGAGACCATTTCATTGGCCACCACGGCGCCATCGGGCAATTGGCTGTTAAACTCCAGCGTTGCCGTGGCTTCTGGGATGTTGCCCGCACCGCTGGTCTGCATAATCATAAAATATTCGGGGACAAAATTCAGGCGCGCTTCCACGACGTCACTCGTGGCCAGCACTTCATTGGGTAAATGCTCCCAGCTTTGTCCGGTCCACATATACAGATCTAAGGTTTCATAAGGCAAGCTGTCGTTGGGAATGGGAATCGATACAATCGTTGTATCTGGCGCCTGCCCGCTGACCGTGGTGTGATACAGTGGACTCTTAGGTACTAGAAAATTAGGCAGCGTGCTGGCGGCTGTATAAATGTCTTGGCCGCCGCGCCCTTCAATAAAATCTGCCCGTGGCGTGCTTTCTAATGAGGCCGAAAAGGCGGATTGGACGCCTTCCCCCGGGAAGTTGAGCAACGTACCATCCGGATCGCGCACAGAACCACCAATCCCGGCGGGGATGCGCGTGGTGGCCAAACCGCCCAGGCGCTCTAACAAATTAACGGGCGGTAACAGCAGCGCGGCTGCCAATAATACGCCAATCAAAATAAGCGTAATGAGCCAACCTACTGGACCTTCAAGGAGACGGCCCAAACCGGACCATGTGGTTGAAGGCGTTTCGAATTGGGTGTTCTGCATGAGTTTTCTTACTCCGTAAACTATACAAATAGGATTTACGCAAACTTCAAATAAAAATCTTGGGCCAGCGATCTATGTTCGCCTGGCCATCCATTGGCACTGCGTAAGTCGCGACAATAACCTACTGCGCTCTACACACTTCTCCTCATGTGTATTGCACCATATCTTAGCATATACAAATTATGCAGCAAAAATCGTTTGGATTAGATGCCGCATGATATACTTATATTTATGGGAATGAATTTGGCATCATCGCGTCCGGTTGTGCGCCAACGGCGCAAGCGATTAGAACTTCTTTTACTGTTAAGCTTTTTTCTCTGCCTGCTGATCGGCATCGGCGCCTTTGGCGCTCTTTGGTGGCTGCGCAACGCGGACACCCCCGTGCTTTTGCCATCATTGCGCCAGAGTTTACAGCCTGTCCAAATTTCGCGGCCCTTGGCGCTGCACCAGCTCTCTGGCGATCCGGCGGAAGCGCTGGCTTATCAAGCCATTGCGGCCGGCGAACTCGACACGGCCTACGCCATTGTGCTCTATGATACTGCACTCACGGGCGGGCGCCGCGCGGCTCTTTATCAAAAACTGGCCGTTGGTTTGCGCGCCGCCGGCCAAATGGAACAGCTGGCGTTTCTCAGCCGCGCTATGCGGGCGACTGCCCTTCTGGACCCCACCTTGCCGACCAGCGAGCGCATCCAGCTGCTGATACAGAGCATTGAGGGCTTTTTGGCCGCCGCACAGCCCCCCGAAGCGCTGGATGCCGCCACCCAAGCCATGCGCATGGGCATGAGTGCACCCGATCTGCTGCCGGCCCAGCGCGCTGAAATCTTCACACGGTTGGACCCCCTGGCGCGCCAGATTGCCGATCCGTTCTTCACCCAGCAGATCGACGAATTGTTACGCAACCCATTCTTTGCCAATACAGGCGCCGCTTTGCCCACCGGGCTCTTTATGCTGAGCGACCCCGTGGAAACAGCGCCCGAACTGGACGTGGCCACCGCGCGCAGACAGCTCGCTGCCCAAGCCTTGGTGGCCCGCATTACGGCTTTGGCCTATGTGCAAAACGAAGCCGACTTCCAAGCCGGCATTGCGGCTGAACAGCAAGAACTGATCCAAACGCTGCTGGCGGAAGATCAACTGCGCCGCGCCGCCCTGGAAAATACGGCCAATACCGATATTTCACTCAATCAGCAATTTGCCATCTTGCAAGAATATCGCAACTGGAGCGCATTAAAAGTGCGCATTGCCTCACTCGGTTTCGGTTTCTCGCTCGTACCCGAGTGGGAAGCCAACCGCGACGCCCTCCTGCAAGAGCTGGCCACCATCACCCGCAACCTGGATACAATTAGCGAAGAGCTAATCAATCGCCAGGAAACCGAGGTGGATAAAGCCGCCATGCGGGTGGAAAAGCTCATGTGGCTGGCGCTCCAAAGTGAGCTTGGTCTTTATCCAAACCAGCCACTGGATGAATTAGGCAATCAGCTGCGTTTTGCTCAAGATGCCCTGGCAGAGCAGGGCGTTCCCCTAGCGTTACGCGTACTATTTGACTCCACAGCCACGCCGCCCGGTATACGATTGCAGGACAATAACGTTCGTTAATTCATAGTGGTTCCGCTATGACGTATGGCCAAGCAGAATTGGCACAATATGATGAAGATAAAGCGAATTATTGGCGGAGTCATCATCCTGGCAGCTGGTGCTCTTGCCATTGCCTTTTACATCTTTGGCCCGCGCTTTACCGCTTCGCCGGAGCGACTGGCCCGTTTGCGCAGTTGGTTTGCCAATCCGGCTGCCCACGCCGATTGGGCAATTGCGGCCGGAAAGCGCTGTGGCAACGCCATAATGGTCCAGCCCACCAATGGCTATATTGGCTTTGGCTGGAACGATAGCTTTCGACCCGGTCATCACCATTCGGGGCTGGATATCTTCGGACCGGATGGTGAAAACAATGTGACGCCCATTGTGGCCGCGTATGATGGCTATCTGACGCGCGAGGCCAATTGGAAAAGCACGGTGATCATTCGCCACCCCGATTTCCCCAGCCGCGACGAACTGGGCATTGCGCCCGGCGCGCAAATTTGGACCTATTATACCCACATGGCTTCGGCCGATGGCGCCGTCTCCTATGTAGCGGCTGAATTCCCACCCGGAACATATGAGGTATTTGTCAAGGCGGGCACGCTTTTGGGGCGCCAGGGCAATTGGTCTGGCAGCCGCTTTGGGTTTACAGGTCGCCACCTGCACTTTTCCATTGTTAAATCAAATGCAGATGGGAGCTATTTGGATGAACGAGTATTGGAAAACACGTTTGATCCGGCGCCATTTCTGGGCCTTACGCGTGCCAATAATGGTATTTTTAAATGTTCTCCTGCGGTTAATGATGAAAACTGACGTTTTTCAATCGCGCGTTTGCCTGATGGAAAACGCCAGTTTGCATTCAGAGCAGAGTGTAAAGCTTGTGTAATGGCGGCGGCGCCATATGGTTATCGCAACTGCTAAAATTGGCCGTTACTTTTTTATTGCGCAATCGTCTCTAAAAGTTAGAGAAGTTTGGACTTATCCATCTTTGATTGGGCCGGCATTTCCTGAGGACTCCCTCGACCCCAGGAATTTCGGCCCTTTTTTTTGGTTCAACCACATGAACTCCCACAGAGCCGATTTCTATTCGTAGGCCAACGTCTCGCGCACGCTGAGATTGGCGGCGTTGCGCGCCGGCAGCAAACTGGCCAATGCGGATACCACAACCACAATCAGAAACCAAAAGAGCGGCGCTCGCAGATCAAAAACATAGGTCAGCGGCAGCTTGGCAAACGTCATGCCGACGACCCGGCCCCAGACCCGGCTTAGCGGCTGCGACACAATCAGCGCGCCCAGCCAGGAGATGACCCCAATCACAACCCCTTCCACTAGAAAAATTTGCAGCACCGCCGGTGTCGACGCCCCGATAGCGCGCATGACCCCAATTTCACGCTTGCGTTCCAGCACGTTAATGCCCATTGCGCCCATGAGTCCTAAACTGCCCACCGTGGCCAATAAAAAGGACATGAGCATGAGCACAACCGTAATAATATTGAAGCGCTCGGTAAAGATGGTGCGATCTTCAGAAGCTGTGCGCGTGGAGCTTACTTCGATGCCGGCGGCGCGCAGGCGGTCCACAGCCTGCTGCACAATATGGGCATGTGTGGCCGCATCGTGTTTGGCCGTGAGTAGGCGAATGGTGTCCGTCTGACCGGTATAACCAAGAATGCGCCAAAAATAGGGCTGGTTCACATACAAGACGGCCGGCGCAATGGGCGGCTGAAATACCTGATTGACGCCCACGACGCGCCACATCTTCTCCTGATCGCCAATGCGCATTTTGAACTCATGCCCCAGCGCCACCATGGGCTCATCGGCCAGAAAGCTTGTGGGCGCTACAACAGTGTTCTGATCCGCTGTTTGCAACCAACGCCCGTCTACCAGATCGGGCGTAAAGATCTGCGTATTGGCGGGCACGGCAAAGACGCGCACGCTATCTCCCTCTGTGCCGTCGGGCCGTATAGGGACGCCCTGGCGGAAGGCCCAGCTTTCCACAGCCGTAATGCCATCGATTTGCGTCACTTCGCTCTCAATGCGCTTGATGGCGTATGGCTGCGTAAATTGAATCTGCACATCAAAGCCCTGCTCAGAGAGCGTATCTTCCAGCGTGCGGAATAGCGAAGCGCGTATGCTGAGTACGCTCATGAAAATGGCGCCGCCCAACACCAATGGAATCAGCGTGCGCACCAATCGCCCTTTGCGTCTAAAGGTGTTGCGCAGCGACAGGCGCAGCGGCGGCGAGAGTGGCGCCACATTTTGGACGCGCTGCAGCAGCGGCTCAATGCCCTGGCCACCACCTGGTTCATAGTCCATGCCCTGGTCTTGAACGGCTTCGCGCACCGTAATGCGGGCGCTGACCAAAATGGGATAGAGCGCGGCCAGCATCGGCGCCAGCATCCCCACGGCAATTTCCAGCAGCAGCACAGAGGGCGACAGCTCAAAGTGCACAATATCAAAATTGAGCTGGCCGGCAATAAAGCGCGCAAAGGATTGCGCGCCCAAGGCGCCCAGCGGTATGGCCAGGGCAAGCGCCACCGCGCCAAAGACAAAGACCATACGCAAATAGAGCCAGGCGATCTGCGGCGTGCGCGCGCCGATCGCCTTCATAACGCCCACGGCGCGAATCTGCTGAGTCAGAATAGCGGTAATTACATTGACCACCAAAAAACCGCTGAGAATCAGGGCCAACACCCCCAACGTACTCAGAATCAGCAAAATGGTGGGCAAAAACTCTTCCACAAAATGGTGACCCGGTTCAGGCACATCGATCCAATGGACGGGCAGACCGCTCTCCTCAAATTTATCGGCTGCGGCCTGCGCCACTTGATCAATGTGCGCTTTGTCAAAGCGATCCTGCGCTACCACAAATTGCAATTCGTTAAAGGTACGCGGCAGCCCCAGCCACTCCAGCGTCTCTTGATCCACATAGGCATAGGGAATACCGGTAATTTGAGCCGGCGGCTGATTCATATCGTGGGCCAGCCCGGCAATGGGCAAGGTGCGCTGGTGGCCATCGCTGGTCTCGAGCAGCAGCGCATCGCCCACCTGCGCTTCCGTTAAAAAGAGCGAATTGCGCTCGATCAGCAATTCGTGATCGGGCGGCGGCCATGCCCCCTGATAGGGCAGCACCAGGTTGATCTGATTGGCATGGTAATCTTCCAGCGCAAAGAGCTGCATGTCGTGCCAGCTTTTGTCCGGCAGCAAAAACTGGACCATTACGCTGGTGCGCCCCTCGGCCAAGGCAACCTGCGGCATGCGGCGGATGGATTCGACCATTTTCTCATTAAACGGGGCCGCATGCAGCGTGGCGCTGGCTGGTTGAATGGCCTGGTAGTTGGCCGGCAATTCGGTGCTCAGCGTGCCCGCCGTACCCGCGATGAGACCAAAGGCAAAAATCCCCACGGCAATCGACAGAATTACCAGCAGCGTGCGCGATTTATTGCGCCACAAGTCGCGCAGGGCATAGCGCCAGCGTAGGCTAAGTAAGTTGGTTTTCATGATTCAGCATGGGCACGGGGGATGCGCGATTGGCCTGCATTTTTCACCCGCGTGCTTACTCCATTTTTTGCCTGATTTTTGTTGAACATTCATAAGCGCACTATTTGCCATCATTTTGACCAGTACACTTTTGCATGATTTTCTGCGCAATTTGCTGGAAAGCTTGGGCATGCGTAGCATCCGAAGCGTCTTCCATAAGCGGATGACCCGCGCTGATGCCGCGGCTGATCTCAATATGCATGGGGATGCGCCCCAATAGTTCCACATTTTGCTGCTGCAAAAACGATTCGCCCGGGCTGCGCTGAAACACCTCGATCTGTTCCCCACAGTGGGGGCACATAAGATAGCTCATATTTTCAACCACGCCCAGAATCGGCGCCTTGAACTGTTGAAAAAACTTGAGCGAGCGCCCGGCATCCATAAGTGACAGGTCCTGCGGCGTAGTGACCAATACAACACCATCTAGCTGAAATGCTTCTAGCAGCGTCTGCTGTGGCTCACCGGTGCCGGGCGGCAAATCCAGCAGCAAAAAGTCCAGATTGCCCCACATTACATCCTGCAACGTTTGGCGAATTATGTGGCCCGCCATGCGCGGGTCGGGCATTACCGCATCGTCTGTGGCCATGAGCAGCCCCACCGACATAATTTGCAGACCATAGCGCGCAATGGGCGGAATGTAGGGCGCATTGTTGACGCGCGCGGTGGGGATCATGCCGCTGGGGTGGATGCTGGCAGCCGATTTCTTGCGCCGAATGCCCAGCATGAGCGGCACATTGGGGCCATAGAGATCAGCATCGTAGAGCCCCACTTTGGCGCCCTGCTGCTGTAAGGCCAGCGCCAGATTGACGGCGATGGTGGTCTTGCCCACGCCCCCCTTGCCACTGGCCACGGCAATCAGATTTGTGACGCTGTGGATGCGTTTTTGGAGCGGAAAGGGTAATTGCATGAGAAACTCCGGGTTGGAGGATGAAAAGGCGGCCAGGTGAAAGGGTGATTGGGTGAAAAGGTGAAAGGGTGAAAGGGTGACTTCGACAGGCTCAGTCACCTTGGCGCCCTTTCACCTGGCCAAATGTTGTTGATCCCACGGCGCCACATCTAGCCAACCTATATGCAGCACACCCCACAGCCCGATCAAAATGGCTTCGGCGGCATCGTGACGCAGCGAGGTGGGACGGCGCGCGCCAGACCAGTCGATGACCTGGCGCGCCAGCTGGTTGGCCTTTTGTTTGGCTGCGGCGCCGCTGCGCTGATCGCGCGCATAGAACAACTGCTGACGCCACGTTTCGGCGCTAATCTGCACCGTCTGAATTTGACGACGCTGCGCTTCATTTTGCCAGATGTCGGCTAGCGGGCCGCCGCCTTCGATCACCACCCAGCTTAGATCGTCTAGCTCAAACAAGATGCTTTTTACGCCGCGACGCAAACGGGCGGCATTGCCAAAATTCTGTGAGCGATACCAGCGCAGGGATCCATCATTGCCATAGAGGGCCAGCCCGGTCTTTACCCCCATATCCACGGCCAATAAAAATTGCATAGTTGGATTATACCGCTGATAAAGCGGATGCGAAAGCAGAGAAGAAGGGAGGCATTCAGCCCTATCTTTTTATTGCAAATCGCCGGTAATATTTATCATAAATTTCATAATAATTGACACGTCTAGGGCGGTATGTTATACTGCGCGCCACTTTGGCATTGAATGATTGATGGTGCAAAGATTGATGAGATAAAGATTGACGGATAAGGGCAAGCGCAAAGCATGTCCTGTAACGCGGAGGCAAAATACTTTGGCTATTTCCTGGCCTTGGGGATATAAACGCACATCGAACATACTCTGGCTGGATCTGGGCGATCTGGGCGATCTGGTGCATCCAGACGGACCGCATGAGCAGTGGCAGGATCACGGCTTGGGGTTATTGCGCACGATTATGCATCAGGAAGGCATTCAGACCGACATCTTGTCGACGCGGGCCGTTACTTCGTGGGAGCAATTGCGCAAAAAGCTGCCGGGCTACGACATGATGATCATGAACGTGCGCAGCTATACCTATCCGGCCGCCTATCGGGCAGCGCAGCTCTACAAAGAAGTGAATCCCCACGGGCTGGTGCTGGCCGGCGGCATGCACGCCACGGTGGCGCCGGATGAGATGGAGGCGGTGGAGGCTTTCGACAAGATTGTACAGGGGCCGGGTGAAAAGACCATTGTGGATCTGGCGCGCAATCCGCGCGACTTCCCGCGCATGATCCGCGGCGTAGGCGCCAAATCCATGGCCGAGTGGCCCATGATCGACCGCACGCTGTGGCCCAAGCCAGCCAGCCGCCGCACCCGCCGCAAATTTAATTGGCCGCTGGAGCCAGAATGTGGCTGGGGGCCGGGACCGGTGGCCACCATTATTACCAGCCGAGTCTGCCCGTGGCAATGCGTTTTTTGCAACGAAAATTCGTACATTCCCAACATGGGCCGCCGCCCGGTAGAAGCCGTCATCGACGAGCTGAACTATCTGGACAACAAGTATGGCGTGGGCTCGGTGGTGATTCACGATTCGATGTTCTTTCAGAACCCCAGCTGGCTCAAAGAGTGGATTGAACTATATCCGCGCAAGGCCAATAAAATCTGGCCCTACTGGGCTGCCGGCCGCGCCGACACGGTGCGTCAATGGCCGGACCTATTTGAAGCGCTGATTCGCGAAACCAAATGGAAAACAATTTCGATTGGCTTTGAGTCGGGCAGCGACCGCATTTTGCGGCTGCTCAACAAAGAATGTACCGAAGAGGACAATTTCTTTGCCATTGATCTGGTCAATCGGCTGGGCGATGAATTAGAGGCCAAAGGCGAAGAGCCGCCCAAATTCTGGTCGAACATTATGCTGGGCATTCCGGGCGAAACACCTGAGGATGCGTTCAAGACCATGCGCATGCTCAAACGCATGAAGCGGGTTTTCCCCTCTATTGCGTTTTATGCACCCTACCCCGGTTCGGCGCTGGGCAATCAGCTAATCGCCGAAGGCAAAAGCCTGATGACCAAAGACAACTATCATCGCTTCCCCGATGATGAAAAGGTCATTGGCGTGGACTACCAGTTCTATCGCGAGCTGCTGGCCGGCAAATTTGATACTGAGATCAACCGCGGCATGGGCGACGTTAAGTATGGCGCCGATCTGTACGAGGGCACCTTAATTAAGGCATAGCCGCTTATAGACCACAAATTGCACAGATTACATAGATTACATAGATTTTCTCCAAAGCCACCAACTCTGCGCAATCTGCGGTTCAAAATAATTTTCTCAATCTATATAATCTCCTGATTATTCATCTTAATAACGCACGTTACGCAGCGACAGCCAGTCTGCTAAAGAGAAACAGGAACGTCGGCTCGCCGAAGTTCCTCTAGGCTTGCGTAACATAATTTAATAATTTTATGAGCAGCTTTAGCAACCCACACTATATGTATCTATTCGACATGAAAAATGGCAAAAAAAAGCTGGCATACGGCCAGTCGCCAGAGGATGCGCTGGACATTTTGCGCATTCGGCTCAGTGAGAGCGAAATGAACGAGATTTTGAGCGAGCACTATATCAAGATTTCACAGCGCACTATGCAGGAATATGTCCATCTGTTGGGCTGATGCGCTGGCGCTGACCAATGTAGGATTACGCAAGCCGCGCGGAAAGATGGCCAGGTCAGCTATGGTATGCACTCTTGTTGATCTACGGGCCCTGCGTAAGTCGTGAAATGGCAGCTTTAATTTTGGATTCGACATAATGCCCCTAAAACTCTCAGCCCATCAAGCGGATCTGTTGGCGGCGCTGGCCACAGGCGCCGTTTTAAAATCGCATCGCGATCTGGATGGCCACAAAGTCTATCGCCTGCATCCCCTACAGGGGCCGGCCCAGCTCCTGACCCCACACACAGTAGATGCGCTAAAACGGCATGCGCTGATCGCAAGCAACCAAAAATTCCCCGCCGCCACCTACCTTTTGACCGATAAAGGTCGCCAATTGATTGAACAAAACGCGTGCGTGGCGGTGAGTTCACTGACGGCGCGCAAATTTGCGCCATAGAGGGATTGGGGTTACAGATAATATTTATCAAAAATTTCATAATAATTGACACACTGGCCCAATTATGGTATATTACTCTTGTTAAAAATCAGTTCGTATCAAGCAGTCTGTGTTCTTTTTTTCTCTGGGAAATCGCGTGCACGCCGTTCGTAAGCAGATCTTGGAAATATTAAAAGAGAATCGCACCGCCACGGTGGCCGAGTTGGCCAAACAATTAGAAATGGCGGCGGTTTCTGTACGCCATCATCTGGATATTTTGCAGGGCGACGATCTGATTTGTGTGGAACGGGTGCAGCGCAAGGGCAATGTAGGTCGGCCACAACAGGTTTATGCGTTGACGGAAGCGGCCAGCGAATTTTTCCCCAACAATTTTGCTACGTTGGCCGAAGGATTGGTGCGCCAAATGAAGGCCGTATTGCCGCCAGAAGAAACGCAGCGCGCCTTTAGTGCGCTAGCCTGCGAAATTGCGGCAGAATTAAATTGCGAAAATCTCTGTGCAGATGATATTGAAGAACGGCTCGACCGCGTCGCCGAATTTTTGAGTGAGCGCGGCTATTTGGCCAGTTGGGAACCAGCCGGCGATTCTGCGGCGGATGGATATTTGCTCCACAAGTATAATTGTCCCTATGCCGGTGTATCGGATGCACATTCAGAAATTTGTCTTATGGACCAAGCGCTGGTCAATAAATTGATGGGGTGTGCGTGCCATCGCCAGCATTCGATGACCGAAAACGGCTATCGCTGCACCTATCAGATTAAATGCCAGGCTGAAAATCCAGCCGATGAATTGATGCCGGAGTTTGTCCTGCATTCTCTACCCATCTAGCCCTAGAAATAGCCAAAACAGGTCTTAGAAGCTGTCTGAAAAGATGGTAGAGGTGTGTCACATTCCGGGAAAGAACGGCATGGCGAACGTGACAATTTTGCATCTGGGCCTGCGTAAGCCCTTTCGTTCTATGATGGCTCTGTGCTCCGCACCACCGCCATCATACAAGCCTTACACAATATAGGCTCATCTGTACAGAGTGTGAAAACCGACAATTTGCGGTTGATGAGTGAAAGCATAAATTTATGGCGGCAGTAACTTTAGAGGAATCGAATAGCGGCTCTCAAAGCGGACGACAGTTGCGCACAGGCTATGGCGTGGTCAACATTCCGCCGGCGCCCGCCCACTTTGCGGTTGAACCCATGGCGGATAGTTATGGGCGCTCCATCAATTATCTGCGCATCAGCTTGACGGATGCCTGCAATCTGCGCTGCGTCTATTGTATGCCGGAGCAGATGCAATTTCGCCCGCGCCATGAACTCATGTCTGACGAAGAAATTATTTTCTTGGTCAAGGTGGGCGCCAGCTTGGGCGTAAAAAAGATTCGCTTGACCGGTGGCGAACCGACCATTCGACCCGGCATTGTAGAGTTGGTGCGTGAAATTGCCGCCGTGCCGGGCATCAAAGACATTGCCATGACGACCAATGCGCTGCTGCTGGACAAACTGGCGCAACCGCTGGCCGACGCTGGATTAAAGCGAGTTAACATTAGCATTGACACGCTCAACGCGGAAAAGTTTCACCAGATCACGCGCTGGGGGCACATTGAAGATGTGTGGCGCGGCATTGATGCATCCAAGGCGGCCGGCCTAACGCCGGTTAAGCTCAATTGCGTCGTGGTGCGCAACTTTAACGATGAGGATATGATTGATCTGGCGCGCCTGACGCTGCACGATGACGTTGAAGTGCGCTTTATTGAGATGATGCCTTTTGGCGAAGTAAACGATTTTCAGCAGACCAATGTAGTCACTTTCCACGAAATGCGGGCCAAGATCGAATCGGTTTTTGGGCCGCTGGATGAAGCAAGCTATGACTATGTAGATCCGAGCCGGCCGTTTCGTATTCCGGGCGCCATGGGTACGCTGGGCTTTATCAGCAGCGTAACCGAACCGTTTTGCCAAGGTTGTGGCCGCGTGCGCTTGACGGCCGACGGCAAGCTGCGGCTCTGCCTGCTGCGCGATGATGAAGTGGATCTACTCACACCGCTGCGCAATGGCGCCAGCTTTGAGGAAATGCGCACGCTCATGCGCGAGGGGGCGTACCACAAGCCGTGGGGCCACAGTTTGTCCCAAGGACTTTTCGCCGCCAATCGCGTCATGAATCAAATTGGTGGGTGAAATATTGATCAACGGATTGCCCAGATTTTACCAATTAGACTTTGCTCTACATGAAAATCGCTGTGCACGAGCTGGAAATTTCTAAAATCTGTTGATCATCTCTAATTTTTTGTATCAAACAGATATCTTTGTTTCAACTGCTAACTTTAGGAGATAACGATTATGGATAGTGTATTGACAATGGCACCACCGGCCGTTACGTTGACCGCAGGCGCAGCCGAAAAGCTGGGTGGTATTTTGGAGCAGAAGGGTTTGGCCGGTTCGCATGGCCTGCGCGTTTTTGTCAAGGGTGGCGGCTGTGGCGGTATGCAGTACGGCATGACTTTTGATGAATCTTCACGCGAGGACGACATGGTCTTCGAGTCGCACGGCATGCGCGTGATTGTGGACCCGACCAGCTTATTCTACATTCAGGGCGCCAACATTGACTATGTGGACAACTTGATGGGCGGCGGCTTCCACATTGATAATCCCAATGCGGTCAGCTCTTGTGGTTGCGGCAGCAGCTTCCGCACGGCGCAGAGCCATACCGGCGAAGAGATGCCCAACAGCTGCGGTCATTAATCAACCGCAGTTCCATGTTTTAGGAGTTCGAAGAGAAGACAGGCGAGGGACGCACTTTGCGCCTCGCCTGTCTTTGTGTAGACGCAGAGGAATTCTTGACTATGTCTGCTACCGTGGCGCCCCAGCCGCCTATTGCCCAATCGCAAGACATCCCGCGTGATCTAACGCTCTGGCGTTTGAGCGTGGCGCAATACCACGAGATGGCGCGCAGCCGCGCATCGCACGCTTGACTATAAAATTTGTATTTGGTTAAAATTTGATGACCCATTCCAAAATTGCGCCTGTCCCCCCCAAAACTTTAGAAGAACAGATTCAGCAAGTGCTTGACGGCTACCGCCCCACTCTCTATATGGATGGCGGGGATGTAGAATTGCTCTATGTGGATGAAAAAGGCGTGGCCCACATTAAAATGTTGGGCGCCTGCATCGACTGCCCCATTAGCCTGCTAACCATGAAGCTAGGCATTCAGCGGCTGCTCAAGGAAAATTTTAGCCAAATTACGGGCGTCAACGCCATTACCGATATTGACATTTCGGCGCTCTACAATCGCCAATCTCCCAGCGGAGCCTAAACATCATGCCCAATCCATATGGCGCGCCGGAGATTAGCGCACCGCAAGTGAACCAAATGCACGCAGATGATGTTGATTTTCGGCTGGTGGATGTACGCGAGCCGTCTGAATACGACGTCAGCATCCAAGCCGATAACGTGATATATTTGCCCCTGAGTCGCTTGGCCCAATATCAGCTTGACGTGATTCCCGACGAACTGACGGACAAAGCGCAGCAGATTGTGGTCTTTTGCCACCACGGCATCCGCAGCGCGCAGGTGGTCATGTGGCTGCGTCAGCAAGGGTGGACCAATGTGCTCAACATGGCAGGCGGCATTGATGCTTGGGCTACCGAAGTGGACTCATCGGTTGGATTCTATTAAGGCTAATCCAGAAAAATAAATCTCTCACGACTTAGGCAGCGCCTATGGATCGCCAGGAGAAGAGACGGTCTTTTAGAAGCCGATTCTTCCCTTAGGCCTGCGTAAGTCCTATATCTAAGTTTTACTGGATTAGCGGCCAGGCTTTCTAATATCTTTTAATTTTTGGGGAAAGCCTAATTTTTATCAAAAGTTTTATAATAATTTTGGCTGAAATATCTTTACGTGATACAATCCCGCCATTCATAGCTCCTTATCTTGGGGTGAATTTCCGTGGCTTATAGGAGGGAAAATGCGAGTCGTTCTGGTAAATCCAAAATTTCGTTTGCCCATTGATACACGCACAACGCCACACCTAGGGCTGGCTTATCTGGCCGCAGTGAGCGAAAAGCGGGGCGACGAAGTGATTATTTACGATTGTGATGTGGAAAAGAAGCCCATCACCGAATTTGTACAGGAATATCGCCCGCACGTGGTGGGCATTACGGCCAACACGCCGCAGGTAAAGCAGGCGTGGCGCACGGCCAAAGCCATTAAAGAAGTCTACGATTGCCCCATTGTGCTGGGCGGTCCCCACGTGAGCGTGCTGCCCGAAGAGAGCTGCGAAAAGCCCTATGTAGACATTGTGGCGCGCGGTGAAGGTGAAGACACCTGGATTGACATCTGCGCGCGGCTGGAAAAATTCCTGGCCGACCAGCCGGACTATTCAACGCAGGCCTTTATGCATCCAGAAAATGAAGTGTTTAATGACTGCCTGGGCATAACCTATAAGACCAGCGATGGGCAGATTCACAATAACCACGACCGCAACCCCATTGCCGATTTAGATAGCCTGCCCTGGCCGGCCTATCATCTCTTTAAGATGGACCGCTACACCAATTTGCAGCCCGCCACCGATAATGTAGACGGTGCGCGCAGCTTTAGCATTATGACCAGCCGCGGCTGTCCCTATCGCTGCACCTTCTGTAGCCAGAGCATTATGCCCATTAAGTGGCGCAGCCGCAGCCCCGAAAGCGTGCTGGCCGAATGGGAGCACCTGGTGAACGAAATGGGCGCGCAGGAAATAGGCATTCTGGACGACAGCGCCAATATTCGCGTCAAACGGCTGGAAGAGATTGCCACGCTGCTGATCGAGAACAAGCTCAACCATGTGCCCTGGATCTTTGTGAACGGCATCCGCGCCAACCTGGCCAGCAAAGAGCTGCTGTCGCTGCTCAAACAGGCCGGGCTCAAGCGCACCGCCTTTGGCGTGGAAACCGGCGATGAAGAGATACTCAAGAGCATCGACAAGAAGGTGGATCACGACACCATCCGCTGGGCGTTCAAAAATGCCAAAGAAGTGGGTCTAGAGACCATTGCCTTTATGATTATTGGTCTGCCCGGCGAGACGCGCGAAAGTATGCAGCGCACCATCGATTTTGCCATCGAGCTGGACCCGCTGATTGCCAACTTCTCTATGATGACGCCCTATCCGGGCACCAAAGTCTATGAAATTGTCAAGCGGCAGGGACGCTTCCTGATTAACGACTGGGAAGATTATGTCTTCTTTGAGCAGCAGGCGCGCTATGAAATGGGCGAGATGACCGCCGAACTGGTCGAAGAGATGTATCGCAAGGCCTACCGCCAATTTTACCTGCGCCCTTCGCCCGTTATGCGCCGCCTGAAGACCAAGGATTTCTGGTTTAACCTGCATCGCAACGTGCGCATTGCATTGCGCACCTTCCTGCCCAAGAAAGAAAAAGATGGCCTGCGCAAACAGATGGAAGCCGAAGGTGCGATTTAAATAACGATGCCAACAGTTCGTATCGGTGGCTATATGTGTTATTTTGTTTCATACGATTGCATAGAGCCGCCACACATTCATCTGGCGAAAGGCAGGGAACGTCGGGCGCCGACAGCCAAGTTCTGGCTCGACCCCGTTGTTCTGCAGAATAGCCGAGGGTTAAATGCCAGCGAGCTGCGTAGCGCACAACGGATCGTAGAGGAGAATCGGGCTTTGTTTTTGGAGATGTGGCATGAGCATTGCAACAATCGAAGTTCAGCCTCGCGTTAAAAATATTGAATTCATTCATCAGACCCTGTCTGTCACAATGGAAGATGGACGTTCAGTGATGATGCCGCTAAATTGGTATCCGCGGTTGCTTCATGCCAGCGACGCTGAAAGGGGAAACTGGCGCATCTTCGAAGATACAGACGATCGCGATATCATCTTCTGGGAAGAGCTAGATGAACTCATCCCGGTTGTCGCGTTGTTGACAGGCACCCCAAGTCGCGAATCAGAAAGCTCGCTGAATGCATGGCTAGCTACAAGAGGACAATCCTCAGCACAGGTATAAACTTATGCGAATTATACTGGCCAGTCCAGAGGCCAAAGTCTGGAGCGAACGCAAACATATTCCGCTGGGCCTGGGCTATTTGGCCGCCGTGCTGCGCGAGGGGGGCCACGAATGCATGATCTACGACGCCGCCATCGAAGATGTGGGCGTCGACTATTACCTGGACCGCGCCGCTGAAGCGGGCCAGCCCTTCCATCTGATTGGCATCACCGCCACGACACCCCTCATGCCCGAGGCGTGGGAGATGGCGCAGATGGGCAAAGCGCGTGGGTTGACCACCGTATTGGGCGGTCCCCACTTGACGATTATGCCGCTGGAATCTGTGCAGCCACCCCACAGCGACTATGTGGATTATGTCTTTAAGGGGGAAGCCGAATATAGCTTTCTGGAACTGGTCAATGCGCTGGAGGCAGGCAAAGAGCCCGGCATCATCCCCGGCATCCACTTCCGCCGCGGTGATGAAATTGTGGCCAGCCCCGAAAGCCCCATGATCCCCGATCTGGATGCGCTGCCCTTTCCGGCCCATGATCTCTTTAAGATCGAACGCTATACCAACTTGCAGCCGCTGACCGATGGGCTGGACCGACACGCCCGCAGCTTTACCATTCTGACCAGCCGCGGCTGTCCCTACAAATGCACCTTCTGCTCCAAACCGGTCACCGGCGACACCTGGCGGGCGCGCTCGGTGGAGAGCGTGGTGCAGGAGTGGAAGTGGCTGGTCAAAGGGCTGGGCGCCACCGAAATCGGCGTCACCGACGACATTTGGAACTTGAAATTGCCGCGGGCTAAAGAGTTGTGTCGCCGCCTAGTGGAAGAGGGTCTCAACACCGTGCCCTGGACCACCGTCCACGGCATGAAGGTAAACCACACCGATCTGGAGCTGTTTCAGCTTATGAAGGCAGCGGGCTGCAAGCGCGTGGGCTTTGGCGTGGAAAATGGCGACGAGCAGATGTTGCGCAACGTGATCCGCAAGGGGCAAACGCTGGACCAGGTGCGCGAGGCATTTAAGAACGCCAAGGCGGCGGGCCTGCAGACCATGGGCTTCTTTATCTTTGGCATGCCCGGCGATAACGAAGAGACCATGGAAAAGACCATCCAGTTGGCGCTGGAGCTGGACCCCAAGCTGGCCAACTTTATGCTGGCGGCGCCGTTCCCCGGCACGGTCATGTATGACCAAATTCTGGAGGGCGGCCAGGTCTTTGCCGATAACTGGGGCGATTTCGCCATCCACGAGCAAAAGACGCGCTTTGTAATGAACGAGAATTACGATGCCGATATGGTGGTCCACAAGTGGCGCGAGGCCTATCGCCGCTTTTATCTGTATCGTCCCGAACGCGTGCTGGAAAAGATGATGATGAAAGACCTGTGGCTGGACCTGCCGCGCACGATGAACAACGCCATGCGCTTCTTTGTGGGCGCCAAGGATCAGAATGGCTCTACCAAAAAAAATGATCAAGCAAAAGTGCTGGCGTAAATTACAACGCAACTTTATCTTCAATTGTGGTAAAATATAGCCCGCCGGTGTGAATGCACACCGCGGGTTATTTTTTCGGGTAATAACCTATGATCGGACTCATCCCCAAACTGCCTCTCTACTGGGCCTTTCGAGCCTTTGGTTGGCCCAAGATCAAACCCTTCTCCGTCGTCATTAGCGTCAGCTTCCGCTGCAACAGCAAGTGCCGCACCTGTGACATCTGGCGCAAGCCCAATGATGATTTGACCTTGGAAGAGTGGGACAAAGTGTTTGCCAGCCTGGGCCGCGCGCCCTTTTATATGACCTTTACCGGCGGCGAACCCTTCCTGCGCAAAGACCTGGACGACCTGGTCATCAGCGCCTATAGGCACTGCCAGCCCGAAGTCATCACCATCCCCACCAACGGCATGTTGACGGAGCGCACCATTGAAAAAGTGGCGCGCATGTGCCGCGAGTGCCCCAATAGCTCCATTGGCATCAACCTGAGCCTGGACGGCATTGGCGACGAGCACGACGACATCCGCGGCGTGGAGGGCAATTGGGCGCTCTCCATGGAAACGTGGCGTCGGCTCAAAGCCTTGCAGCAAGAGCACAAAAATCTAGTGCTGACGGTGCACACGGTGATCAGCCGCTTTAACGCCCACCGCTTTATGCAGATTCAGGAAGGGCTCAAATTTCTGGAGCCAGATAGCTACATTACCGAAGTGGCCGAAGAGCGCGTCGAGCTAGACACGGTGGGCTGGGGCATTACGCCGTTGGCGGACGATTATGACGAAATTGCCGACTTCCTCAGCCAGCAAGCCAAACAGACGCCGGCCAAAGGCATTGCCCGCTTTACGCAAGCCTTCCGCGCCCAATATTACCAAATGGCCAAGCGCGTGCTCCACGAACGCGACCAGGTAATTCCCTGCTATGCCGGCTGGGCCAGCGCCCATATTGCACCCAATGGCGACTTGTGGAGCTGCTGCATCCGCGCCGAATCCGTGGGCAATCTGCGTGAAAACAATTATGATATAGCCGCGCTCTGGCGCGGCGCCGCCATGGCCGAATTGCGCGGCAGCATCAAACGCAAAGAGTGCGCCTGCCCCATGGCCAATGCCAACTATGCCAATATGTTGCTGCATCCTCCCACCGTGGCCAAAGTCCTCACCGACGTGCTCGATTAGAATGCTTCATGCCATGCTCCACCAGCACTGCGCATACCTACTTGTCTGGCCGCTTAATTTTTAGAAATCCCGTATGACTTTTGCTCGATTTGTGGTTTCCCCAAATTAAATGGTCGCGGCACTACGCGCTCCCGGTCCCCCATTCTAGCGCTTAGCCGCGTTATGATTGCCCCCACATTCCTCACCAGCCCTCTTTCTTTCTGTTTTCGCCAAGCCACTTTTCTATTCAGAAAAAAGATATACCAATTTTTTGAAATTCGCCGTAACATTTTGTAAGGGGGTTCGTCAATACTTATAGTCGGAACAGAAGATGAATGATAATTAGATCAGCTGGACAATGTAGATAATCTAAATATTTTGTCGTAAAAAGTCGATATTATGTAAGCTTATCGTAACAGTTTATTTTAGAAATCTATGCTAAGCTTGTTCTAACACAACGGATATCATACGGGTGCAATACGCACCTTGGCCTATTTCACCAACATAAAACAGTTGCTATTTTCGAAAAAAGTTAAGCTACATCAGATTGAATCGGGCAACAACATTACAATATATTAATCTTTTATTGGCATTACGCAAGATTCTAAAAATATCGTTAGCAGTACTTCGGTTCATCGCAGTCTCCTCTCCGACGCCATCACGCACTTTATTCATTCCGAAGTAGTTCGCAACAAGCATCAACACAAGCAAAAGTCAGCACAACAAAATTCAACACAATAGAATATAGTCTGCTACTTATCGGTACTCTATGCCCAGCTCTGAATGAGAACCGGAGTTTTATCACTCCGATTGAGACAACAGAAAACTCCGGTTCCATCTCAACCGCAGTATAGGCCTCCTAACAAGGCCTTTTTTTACCCAAAAATAGTGTTGCAGTGGGCTGCGACAACCGATACAGCCAGGCAGAACCCTTATATGCATCTCTACTATATGCATCTCTACGGAGGAGAGGCTATGTTTTCTGAACTTCATGCATTATATCGACCCCGCAAAAATTATCTCAGCGCTACGTTGATTGGGCGACGACCCCAATGTGGCGGCCGCCGCTTTTCTCTCATCTGCGTCTTGATGCTGCTTATTCTCGCCAGCATGAGTGTGCTTGTTCCCACATCTGTCCATGCCCAGAATGAGCCGCTCTTCCAGCTCGAAGATTCGCCAATCTTTGGTCACTATTGCGTAGCCAGCGGCGGCGTTAGCCTGGCCGATGCGCCCTACACAGGCGAATTTAATGTAAAAGTGCCCGGTGAACCGGTAGCCGCCTACTGGTATTGGAGCGGGCGCAGTCGTGTGGCCCCCCACCATGGCGATAACGACTTTGAAATGGTGGCCAATGGTGGTGCGCCAGTGACCATTACGGCAGAACATGCATATGAATCGCTCGAGAACAATTTCGAGTGGTACACCTATCTATATCAGGATGCGACGCTGGCATATGTACAGAGCGGCGTTAACTATTACGCCGTCTCTGGGCTCAACGTCAACGACATGAACCGCGAAAATCACGGGGTTGCTCTTGTGGTGGTCTATGAATCAGCGGACTGCGCTTATAGCCAGATCAGCCTCTTCCAGGGGCTGGATTCGTTCCGCTTCCGCAATCCGGTGGCGCCGTTTGGTCCCGATTCGGACGTGCGCTGCGTCTCCTTTGCGCCGACTGAACAAGATCGCTATTTAGAATTTGAGGTGCTGGTAGGCGGCACGGAAAAGCCCAGCCGCACCACGGCCATTTGGTATCTATCCGGCACGGACCTGGCGCCGGCCAATCTGGTCGATCTGCCTGGCGCCGGTGAAATCTGGGATCCCATGAACAACAATCCCGGTCGTGAATGGGAAATGTACAGCAACTCGATGTTGGTGCGTCCCGGCCATAACAGCGTCTGTTTGCAGATTGAATCGCCCGACGAAGCGGATGGCGAAAGCGGGGTCTGGAATGGACTGATCACGCGCATTCCGGTGACGGAGCCCACAGAGATGTTGCTTGGCGCCATTGGCGACTACGTCTGGTACGATTTCAATCAGAATGGCGTGCAGGAAAATGACGAGCCCGGTCTGCCCGGCGTGACCGTCAATCTGCTCCAGCAGGACATTGTCATCAACACCATGCAAACCGACGCCAACGGCAGCTATCGCTTTGACAATTTGGAAGCGGGCGACTATATCGTTGAGTTTATGGCGCCGACCCATTTCGCACCCACGACGCCCAATGTGGGTGACGACGCCACAGATAGCGATGCCGACCCCAGCAGCGGTCGTTCGCCGCTGATTCAGCTGGCCGCCGGCACGGAAGATATGACCATTGACGCCGGCTTCTATCAATTTATTGACCTGGAATTGCACAAAAACGCCGAGCCGGATAGCGTGGCCGTGGGACAACAGACCGTCTTCGTCATCGATGTGACCAACCAGGGGCCGGCGGTTGCCACCGGCGTAGCCGTCGAGGATGTGCTGCCTGAAGCGCTTCAATTTGTGGCCGCCCAGCCCAGCCAGGGCGCCTACAACGCCCAAAGCGGCATCTGGAGCATTGGCACAGTGCAGGTGGGGCAGACAGTTACCATGCGCATGCAGGTCCTTGTGACTGCGCCCGGTCTGCACACCAACGTGGCGCAAGTCGTGTTGGCCAATGAGCCTGACAGCGATTCCACACCAAACAACAACATTCCTGAAGAAGATGATCAGGATGACGCGGTCGTGAATGCTTATGAGCTTGCCTCCATTGGTGATTATGTGTGGTTGGACAAAAATATCAATGGCATTCAGGATGGCGACGAAGCAGGCATTGCCGGCGTAACGGTTACGCTCTATGACGGTGCAGGTAATGCCGCGACCGTTGCGGAAACCGATGCCAATGGCAAATATCTCTTTAACAATCTAAAACCGGGCGACTATGCAGTGGCATTTGCCTTGCCCGACGAAAACTATCGCTTTAGCCCGCAAAATCAGGGCAGCGATGAAAATGTGGACAGCGACGCCAATGTGAGCAGCGGCCGCACAATGACCACAACGCTGGACTCTGGTGAAAACGACATGAGCTGGGACGCCGGCATTCAGCCGCTGCCCAAGCTGGCCATTCGCAAATCTTCGCATCAGCCTACGGTGCAGCCTGGTGATCTGATCACTTATACATTCCTCTACACCAATACGGGGCCTGGAGATGCCTACGGCGTGGTGATTCGAGAGCAAGTGCCAGAGCACACCACCTTTGATCCAGCCCACAGCTCACCCGGTTGGCAATGCGAAGACAATCAGACTGCCGCCGGCACCAATTGCACTTATGAAATTGGGTTCCTGCCGTCTGGCGCCAGCGGGGGTGAAGATATCGTCTTCGCCGTCCTTGTGGACCGACCGCTGCCGCAGGATATTACCAAAGTAGTCAACAGCGTGCTGATTGTGGACGAGATCTTTAAGAGCAGTTCCTTTGCCTTTTCGCTGGAAATTCTGCTGTCGCCCACTGGTCTTGACGGCGAAGAACCGCTTACGGTTAAGGTCTTCTTACCGGTTTCCATGCGCTAGATTTAGTTGTATCCTGTGTAGACCAAAATAACAAAGCCCGCTGCTTTTACCACAGGCAGTGGGCTTTTTCATTGGCTGTTGCTGTCCAGCCACGCAAGGCGAAGCCTGGTAATAGGCGCCTTTGGTCACATGGCCCGCGCAAATCACGCCAAAGCCGCCATCTGGCTTGGCTCTGGCTTTCCCTTCTGTTTGGCGGGAGCATTTCGCTTTGGGGGCCAATGCATCTGTGAGTCGCACCGGTCGCAGAGCATAAGGCGAAACAGATAGATTTGTGACCGGTGCGTCGCACACTCTCTCCGAGCATCGTCCTCGTCTACCCGTGTGCGACGCACGGTCCAGACGTTGCCTGCGCAGTCACAGCGGGCGCGGACCGTACGACGCACCTGGGCCTTCACTCGGGGCAAGTAAGATGTGGGTACTGGTAAGTTTTATTGGGCGGCAGCGTTTCGCTTTGGGGGCAAGATGTATGCCTTCCGGGAAGAGGCAACCACCGCGTTTGCGCGAGCCAATACGGACTTGACCGCAAGGCGGTTCTGACCGAGAATAGCGGCTATGCACATGATCCGCCGCTACCTGACCCGCGTCGACTCCATTCTCATTCTGCTGCTTGGCCTCAGCCTGTTGGCGATTACGCCGCTCTTTGCACCCGGCTATTTTTACAATGCCCATGATGGTCGCCACAGCGTCTTTTATCTCATCCAATTCGACGCCTCCATTCGCGATGGCGCACTGTGGCCCCGCTGGGCCATGCACCACATACAGGGCTATGGCTATCCCACCTTTATCATTCAAGCGCCGTTGGGGTTTTATTTGGGCGAACTTTTTGTGTTGCTGGGGGCGGGGTACACGCTGGCGGCCAAACTTTCGTGGGCGGTCGGTTTTTTGGTCAGCGGCTGGGGCATGTACGCGCTGGTGCGCTATTGGATTCGCCGCTATGGCGCGCAAAGCAGTGCGCCGGATTTACGCATCAAGCTTGCTGCCGCCGCGGCGGGGCTCATCTATGTCTTTTTGCCCTATCACCTGGTCGATATCTACGTGCGCGCGGCGCTCAACGATACGCTGTTGCTGGCCTGGTTTCCCTGGGTGTTCCTTACCTTTGACAAGCTGGTGGACGGCGGCTTGACGCCCGGCTGGCCGCGGCGATTGGCATTGGCCAGCCTATGCATGGCGGGCATGCTGCTTACCCACACCTTTGCGCTCATCTCCTTTGCACCACTGACGGTTACTTTCGTGCTCTTTCGGCTCTTCCTGGCCTGGCGCATGGACCGTCAACGCGCGACCGGTATGGCGCTGCGCCAATTATGGCAACGCACATTGCTGGCTGGACTGGGCGGCGTGGGCAGCCTGCTGCTCTGCGCCAACTTTATTTTGCCGCTGCTGGTGGAAGGGCAGAATTTGCAGGATCAAGTCTATACCACCAACACCTATGATTTTCACCGCCACTTTGTCTATCTCAGCCAGTTTTTCAGCCCCGTGTGGGGTTTTGGCTATTCAGACGATCCCTTTGGCGTCAACGACGGCATGAGCTTTCAGGTGGGCGTCATGGCCTTGCTGCTGGCACTGGCCGCGGTCTTCTGCCTAGCACAGCCGCGCGCCAATGTGGGTCAAGTTTCCCAACTTGACTCGCCGCTCTGTCCCCCGCCCTTCCTCTGGCTGACCGGCTATCTCATTGCGATAACAGCCGCGCTCCTCTTTATCATGACGCCGCTCGCCGCGCCCTTGTGGGAAACGGTGACCGCGCTGGCCGTCATCCAATTTCCGTGGCGGCTGCTGGCCCTGGCCGGGTTTACCGTGAGCGGGCTGGGCGGGTTGGGGCTGTGGCAATTGCTGCACAATCTGGAGGTTGGCTCCACGCAGGGCCAGGAAATGGCCGGTGAGCTGCTGGTATTTGGATTACTGGCCGTTTTTGCCGGCACGAGCTATATTGGCGCGCCCCTACAGCCCGTAGAGCCCTGGCGCGAGGATGGGCGCGCCATCTTCCGCTTTGAAGAAGAGCACCCAGATATGATTGCCTATACCAAGTGGGTTCAGGAGCCATTTACCCAATCGCCCATGACCAAGGACTATCAATCCGCTAGCTATGAAGAGGCACACGGGGAAAATGACATGCTGGAGCGGCTGGCCATTATCGCCGGTCGTGGCCAAATTGAAAGCCAATATAGCCGCGGGTCCAGCGCCGGCGGCGTGGTGCAGGCCGATGGCCCCATTACCGTACGCGTGCACCTGCTCTACTTTCCCGGCTGGCGGGCATACATTGACGACACCCCTGCGGAACTGCGCATTTCCGACCCGCACGGGCTGATCGAAGTAGACGTGCCCGCCGGTCAGCATCGCCTGGACGTACGCATGGAAGCCACGCCGGTGCGCCGCTTGGGGACCGCCATTTCGTGGGGCGCCCTGCTTGTGATGCTGGGGCTGTTCTGGTGGGCAAGGCGAAATAATCAAACTGGATAGCCTGTTAGCGTGCAAGCAAACACGCTCGTCGCATCCGGCACCAGCGTATCCGGCGAGAGGAAGCCAACCATCGGTTGGTTGCCCAGGCGGTCATCATAGTCGCGGCTGTTGTAGTAGTGCTGGGCGTGGTGAGCAGCCCATCATCCTCAGCGGTGATGGGCGGGAAGTCAGTGACGGTGGGCTGAGCGGGCTGAGGCAGGTATCGTTTTGATCTTAGGGGCGGTGGGCTGTGGCAATGTGGCTTTAATCGCTGCGTCGATCAGTCAGTAGCGCTTCGGGGAAGGCCGGGAAAGCCTGTTGAGTGATTATAAAAGAAAAAGAGACCAGGGTATGTCACTCCTGGCCTCATTAGCGTATTGACGGCCCACCGCTACAGCTAGACGGGGGCGCATTATTTTACCCCTCCATGAGCTTCGGCTTTGGCTTTTTGGCTTCGACAAACGCCTGCTGCATTTCCAGCTGACGCGCCTGGGCGGCTTTGCGGCCTTCGGCCAAGGCGTGGTCCAACCGTGACCGGTACGTCGCATCGTACTCGGCATCATTGGTTGGCCCAAACACATAGCTGACCACGGCACTCACCGCTACGCCCACAGCAGCGCCGATAATAAAGTTTGATAATTTACCCACAAGAACCTCCTATACACAACGAATTCACCACTGCCTTATTTTTCCAAACCATCTCCGAGCCTCTATTGACGTTCTTGTGGGCTAGCGTTGAACTTTACCCACGAAAGCGCGGCGCCACCTCTTTGGCAAAGAGACGCAGCCCTTCCGACGCCGGGGCATCCATAAACCAGAGCATAAAGTGCGTGATGCCCAGGTCAATGCACTGCTGCAAGTCGTGCACAACCTGTGCAGGCGTGCCCACAATATAGTGCTCGGTCAATGTATGCGGCAACTCATCGGTGGCGCCGCTGACAAAGGCCGTTACATCAGCCGCATACTGATCAGTGGGGGCCAACGCCATCATCGCACGCAGTTGACGGCGAATGCCCTCCACATCGGGGGCGATCAAGATCTGCGTCTCCAAGCTGCGCTCAATTTCATCAATATTTCGCCCGGCTGCCGCACACGCTATGGCCAATTCATCCAGCAGCCGGCGCAACTCCGGCAGGCTCACCGGCGTCGTATTCCAGCCCTGGCCATAGCGCGCGCACGCCTCCAAAATCAGCGGATGGTTGCGCCCAAACCAGATGGGCGGATGCGGCTGCTGCACGGGCCGCGGCGTGGCCGTGGCCTTTTCAAACTGATAATAGCGCCCCTGATAGCTAACCGGTTCCTGTGCTTGCCAAAGCAAGCGTGCAATTTCAGCGCCCTCCAGCGTGCGCGCCATGCGCTCATCCTCATCCGCCGGAAAGTCCAGCCCATAGGCGTGATGCTCGGCGGCACTGTAGGCAGCATCAATAAAGAAGATAAAACGCCCGCCCGAGATTTGATCCAGCGTGGCCGTCATTTTGGCCGTTAGCGCCGGCTGCCGGAAAAAGTGGGCCTGATGAATCAAGCCCAGACGGGCGCGTTTGGTTGCCCCCGCCAACGCAGCCAACGTGGTCCAGCCCTCCAAAATGGCGTTGTCCTGCCCCAACATCAAATGATCCGCCACCCACAGCGCGTCGTAGCCCAGGGCGTCGGCTTCTTGCGCCATGCCCATGGTCACCGACGCGTCCAGCGCGGCATAATTGGCCGTGCGAAAAAGTCGCCCGCCCGGAGAAGCAAAGATGGGAACGCAAAAACCAAATTGGATGGGATACATTGCTGTTTGCTCCGGTGACGTGAATGGATACGCTGAACAAAATGGTCAAATCTATGCTATCACAAGCGGGCTGGATGCGGATAATATGAGAGCGCCCGACACACGTAGCAGGCAAGGCGTGTGCCTTGCCTGTACGCAAGAGCGGATTTTTCAAGACTACTTGAATTTCACTTGCAGCACAGCCACACTGAACAACAATCCCAACCAAATCAGCAGTCCGGCCATGCTCCATTGGACGCCGCGCCGCCAGCTGGCGGGCGCGTAGGCAAAGACAACGGTGTGGTCGCCAGCGGGCAGCTCAATGCCGCGCGCTAAATAGTTGGCCGCATAAATTGGCGTTTCGGCGCCGTCCACCCAGGCGCGCCAGCCCGGATAATAGCTGTCGCTCAACACAAGCCGCGCCGCCTCTTGGCTGTGGGCGCGCAATTCGACCCGCTCCGACGCGTATGCAATCATCTCCACGGCATCATCAGCATGAGCGGTTGCCACAAACGGTGGCGCGCCTTCCAGAATGACCACTCGATCTAATTCCGCCGCATGTTCTTCAACCAGGGCCAATGCTTCTTGCTCATCGGTGGCGGATAGGCTTTGATGCACCAAATAGGCGCGCGGCAACACATCCAAATTTTCGTAAATTTTCACGTCACCGCTGTGGACGCGCTGAAAATGGCCGCGGTCGCTGGGCAGCAGCGGCACAAATGCGCCCGTACGCTCGTCCACCAGCGTGGCCGCTTGCAGCACGGCCGCCAGCGCCGCCAAATCTTGTTGAAACTGGGCAGTTAGCTGCACTTCGATCTCTTGCGGCGTCATGGGCGCATCAAACGCCAAGCGCACAATGTATTCCTGCCGTCCCCCATCCACATCCCGCAAAGCTATTTGCGCACCGCGGCTAGCCGCCAGTGGGCTATCCAGCGCACCGTCCGCCCAATCAACGCCGGCCACAATAGAAAACGTTTGGGTGGTATCAGCGCCATGAACCTGTACGCGGGCCACCGCCGTATCCGCCGCCAGCATGCGCAGGGCGGATGCATCACCTTCCAGATACCCGATCAAATCGAGCCGCGTGGCTTCCAGCGGCTGCGGCACATTAACCACCGTAGTCGGTTGGGCCACATCTAATTTTGCCCCGATCTGGCGGTCATAATAAATATCGTCAACCCAGAGATCGCGCACTTTGTCGGTCATCACATATTGAATATTGAGAAAATTGAGCAGGCTGGTCGACGGCACTTGGCGCAGCTGCTCGCGCAGGCGACCATCCGGCACTACCTGGTCGGGCGGCACAAAGAGCGACAGCGCGTGGATGTAGCGCTGCAGCGGCAACACGCCGCCATCAAAGCCATCTACCGAAGGCACGCGCCAGAGCAGCGCCAGATTGGGCGCCAATATTTCCTGCTCTTTGAGCGCCACAATCAGCTGGTCAAACGCCCGCTTGTCCAGGCGAAAAGGGCCATCCCCCCCGTCTACAAAAATCGCCTGCAAATCGGCCATATCGCCGGGGTCGAAACGCGTGTTGCTCATGCTCAAAAAGCGCCCCATGGCGGCTGGCCCCACGCGCGCGCGCGCCGGATCCGTCAGCAGGTGCGCCGGACCGGTACGCACGCCGGCCACGGCTTCTGGTGCGGTGGGTTGCGTGTGGGGCAATGCATTGGCGGCCAGCAGCAGATCCAGCGCGACCAGCCCCATCAGGAACGCCGTCCATGCCCAAGTTCGCTGCCGCCACCAGCGCCCTTCACTTTGCCCCGCGCCGCCAATTTTAGACAACATCCATTCGGCGCCCACACCGGCCAGCACCGCCGCCCCCATTGTATAGAGCATCATCCAGCGCGCCGGCGTGCGGAACAGGTCAAAGCCGGGCACAAATTTGTAGAGCAGAAAATAGAACGGATTCCAGCGGCCAGCGGCCAAAAAGAGCCCCAGCCCCACAAAGAGCAACCCAAAGAGCCAGCCGCGTGGCGTGGCTTCAACACCACCGCGCCACGCCCCTTTCCATACGCCCAGCAGCGCCAACAATAGCCCAATCAACCCCACATAGGCCACAAATTCAGTATAGCCAGATGTACCAAAGACCACGCCCAAATCGGCCAATCCGTAGCTGGGGAACAGCGTCCACAAAAGCTGAAGGGGCTTTAAGCTAAAACTGGTGGCCTCGGCATAGCTCAACCCACCGCTGCGTAACCCCAAGTTGCTTAGCTCCAGCGTGGGTAAAAGCTGGGCAGCTGCTATCCAGAGCGCCAGCACCACGCTGCCCACATAGAGCACCAGCCGCTCTCCCAATGCCCACCACAAGCGAGAATTCCAAAGGATTGTGGGGTGGGCAATTTTGGAAACATGCCCTACAGAGCGGCGCGCCAGCGGCAGCGTCACCGCCCATACCCCCAGGCCCAACAGATTGATATATGCCGTCTGCGTATGCCCAGCTAACAGCATCAACGCGATGACCGCGCTCAGGCCAACCACCTGTCCATAAAATCTCCGCGCCCGCCAAAAGCGCCGCCTTTTCCCCGCGGCGTCCACCCATTCCCTCTCTCGACCTTCGCATAATTTTCCAGCCGCCCCCCCGTCGTAAATCGTAAATCGTAAACTTGTGCTGAGTGAAGAAGTCGAAGCATCGTAAATCCACACCAGCCACGGCAGCCAGGCCGCGCCATTCATCTGGTTAATATGCCCGATCAGCCCGCCATAAAAGCC
Source organism: Caldilineaceae bacterium (assembly GCA_020634755.1). Classification (GTDB taxonomy): domain Bacteria; phylum Chloroflexota; class Anaerolineae; order Caldilineales; family Caldilineaceae; genus JACKBC01. Next base: position 363,511 of record JACKBC010000001.1, read on the forward strand.
GCTGCCGCACAGCGTCAACCCGGTGATCAGTCCGGCGCCGGCGCCATAACCCCAGCGCCGCATGAGCAGATAACCACCCAAGCCCAACAGCCACGCATGCATGGCCGCGCTCCAGTAGATCTGCTTGGTCACCGGCAGCCAGCTCAGCGGCCAGTGCAGCGGATAGAGCACGGCGGATTGCGGATTCGCCAAAAAGGGAACACCCAGAAAGCTATAGGGATTCCAAAGGGGAATACGGCCGTGGCGCAAGGCGTCAGCCGCATAGTCACGATAGGGATAAAAATAGAGCAGAATGTCGCCGCTGGCCAGTACACGATTGGTAAAGAGAAGCCGGTAAAAGAGCAGCAGCACAAAAAGCGCCAGAGCAAGCGCAATGAGGAAGTCAACACGCCATCGGCGCGGGTGTCTTGGGGCCATTGGAAAGGAATCGAATTGCGAATGGGCAACGCGGACCGGATGACAAGAGGACAAGGTGACCGGGTGAAGCCTGATCGGTCAACCGGTCATCCCTTCACCATCATCCACCCAATGCGCTGCCGCGCATCTCCATGGGCAGCAGGAAGGTCATGCCGCTAGAAACGGCCAATACCAGCAGGATAATCAGCCAGGGCGCGGCTTCCAACAAGGCGTGCCCGCGGTTGCGGTGTGCTTTGGCGCCAGCATTGAGCGCCAGCGCAATGGCGCCAAACAGCCCGCCATAGGTGATGATCGTCTGCAAAATTTGGATCGCATTGGTGGATGGAACAAAGAGCGCGGCCAGCGTCCAGTCCGGCTCGCCCAGCAGCGGCAGACCAAGCGTGCGGGCGAAAAAGGTTTGGAAGGCCGGCACCAGCGTCATGGCGCCGGTGAGAAAGTGGAACAGATAGTGGGCAAACCAAATGGCAAAGCCCAACGGCACAAAGCTATACGCATAGCGCATGACAATGCGATTGAGCGACTCTTTGCCCTTGGTGACCAGCTTGCCCAGCCCGGCCGCCACATAGCTCAGCGCCAGTGGAATCACAACCGCGGCCAGCAGGAAGACTAGCCCCAATACCAATGGTTCGCTCTGCGTATGTAGCGAGTCGCCAAGGAACTTCTCCAAGCGGTAGTAGGGCGGGGTCATGCCAAAGGCATTCATTAGCGCCAGCGAGGCCGCTACAATGCTCAACCAGGCCAGGTCCAGCCGATGACGCCAGGTTTGCCGGAACAGCTCATTGCCGGGCGGACGCAGAGCCAACGCCACGTTGTCGTGTGGACAGGCGCGCACACAATCCAGACAGAGCGTACAGTTCATGTTGCTTTGGATGGTGGGCACAAACAGTTCAAGCTGGCAACCGTCCTGATGGGTAACAGAATTGCCATTGATGCAATCCTGCGTTTTGCAGCTGCGGCACGTATCCAGGCTGCGCGAGGTAATCTGCGTGGGGCTAATGGTGCTGTAGAGAAAATTGAATGTGCCCAATGGACAGACGTACATACAAAAGCTGCTGCGCGTGAAGAACGCTTCCAGCACAAAGGCCACGCCAAAATAGGCCACCGTCAGCCATGCCGTCCACAGCGGCGTACCCCACAGATCAAAAAGCTCATAGCTATAAATAATAAGCAGCAGAGAGATGAGCGCCAGCCACTTGTTGCGCAGCGCTTGCGGCCAGCGACGCGTGGGGCGCCCCAACCATTTGGCCAGCCGCCGCGGCAGCATAAATGGACAGGCCGCGCAAAACAGGTTGCCCACCAGCAGCAGCGCCAACACGACCAGCCCGCGGTAATGCACCCAGGCGCTCACCGTGCCCACATTTTTGGCCGCAATTTGGGTGCCGAAAAAGCCATCCACAATAATGGCCACCGCCAGCGTAAAGAGCACAATTTGCACCATGGTGCGGGCATGCTTCCACTTGAGCAGCGAGCCCAGCAGCGGAATGCGCAAGATGTCGAAGCGAAAGCGACGATTTTGAATTGAGCTAATCATGGGCGGTCTCCTCTTCGTCTTCCCCATCGTCAACTTCACCGTTCGACGAGCGCAAGAACCAAAAGAACAATAGCAGAATGGGAATCAGTGCGCCCCCCCCGATAGCCAGCAAATAGCCCATAGAGAGCCCGGCCAGACCACGGGCCGGCGCCGCATTCGCCGGGCGCGTCGTTTCCCCCGTGGACGCAGACGCGTCTGTCGCGCCATTGTCGGCTTGTCCATTACCAGCCTGTACATTTACCGCCGGCGCCCCGCTTTGCCCGCTGGCCAGCGGACTGGTGAGCACAAAAGAGGGCGTTACAATGGGGCTTTCGAATTGCTCCAGACTTTGGGGCAGCACCAAAAACGTAAAGGGGGCCGTCCACTCTCCATCCTCATCCTTGACAATAAATAGGCCGCTCCACTGGCCAACCGGTGTAAAGTCATACAGGATTGAATAGTCGCCTGGATACTGTTCGGGATCGATCAGGATATCGATCGGCCCCAGATCGCGGCCGGGCTGGCAACACAATTCAGTCGAGCCGGGCGGGGCCAGATAGGCTTCCACAGTCAGCCCATTAATGGGCTGGTACGTTTTGATGTCGTACACAACCAACGAGACAAAGGTTTCGCCAGGGGTAGTCACCGGATAGGGACTGACTTGAATGAGCCACTCATACTTTGCGGTCAGGTCACCGGCCACAACCACACCGCCGTGGGCTTGAGCCGGTAAGGCCGTGAGCGGAAGAAGAGCGGTGATCAGCAGGAGGAGTCGACAAATTTGCCACCCGATGCGGCGCGGCATCAGGCGTTGCCGCGCGGTGGCGCAGCGGTGCAATACACCTGGCATGAGTTGAATAAATGTACGCACAATATTTTTGTTTCGTGAATCCTATGCGTCAATAGCCATCTTATAGACTTATGTTACGCAAGCCTTGAGGAAAGTCGGCTCGCCGACGCTCCCGTTTCGCTCTAGCTGACTGGCTGTCGCTGCGTAACGTGAGTCATAGATACATTAGCTACTGGCAGATTATAGTTATGTGAACGCTCGCTATTATTGTACCACAGATTGATTGCGCCATTGTGAACAATCGATCTGTGGTAGGCCGCAGTGCGCATTACAACCGCAGGCGTTGGTACTGCGCTGCGCGCCAATGGGAGATTAGCGGCCAATGCCCAGGCTGCCGCCAAAAGCCGTGGACAAGTCTTGGTAAATGGCGGCAATGTTGGCTTCGTCTCCCTGATAGAAGTTGCCGTTGGCGCGCGTCGCCAAGTCGCGCAGAATATCGCTGTCGGCGTCATCGCCATAGGCAATGGTGAAAACCGACGTGTCGTTGGCCGTGGCCACATCGATCAGATCGTCGTTAAAAGTGAAGCGAATGCTGTTGGTGTCCAGGCCGTCGGTCAACAGCACCATGGCATTGGCCGCACTCGAGCTGGACGATTCGTTGATCATATACGCGCCGGCCCCTATGGCATCATAAAGCGCCGTACCCCCCCCAGCCTGCATGGCGTTGATGGTGCTGATCATCTCCGCGCGCCCGTCGGCCACCATTTTGCGGTCCATGTAGAGATAGGGTTCATCGCTAAAGCCAATGATGGTCAAATAATCCTCGTCACCCATCTGCTCCACAAACTGCACGGCAGCCGCGCGCATGCCCCGTATCTTGCTGCCCTCCATACTGCCCGAAACGTCCAGCAACATAACCAGGTTCACATCTTTACGCGCCGCCTGCCACAGATCCTGCACGGCGTAAATCGTCTGTGCGCTGGGTTGGCCAAAGATCACCTCCGGCTGCGACAGGTCAACACCGCGGGCCGCGTCCAGCGGCGCGCTGATAATCACCTGATTGCTGACTGGGCGCAGGCCCTGGTTCATGGCCCGCTGCTGCGACTCCACGCTGAGCAGAAAATCGCGAAAGAGCGTGGCGGCTTCCTGCGTTTCGGCATCCGCAGCGCTGTTGATGCAGGCAGGGAAGGTCGCCATAAAGGTGCCTTCAAAGGGATAGACCGGGATAATGTCGAAGCCATCGGCGCCGCTCTGTCCATAGCGCACCACCGTGCTTTCATACATCACCGCCGCACCCAAATAGGATGCGCCGCGCTCGCTCATGGTGCGGCCCAGCGTGTCCGTATCGGCGCCAAACCAAGAGACGGCGCTCTCAAACGCGCTGACCGAAGCCTGCACAATAGGCTGCTCAATATCGCTGGCGCTCACCGGGTCCACTTGCGATTGGGCGGCTTGCACCACCGCCAGCAGCGTACTGGCTCCGCTGTCGGACAGGCCGGGATGCGTATGGCCAATGCGCAAAGTAGGCCCAAACTGACCGCCGCTATAATATTCCCACGCCGACGGATCGGCGGCCAAGCTGCCCACATCCAGCCAGCCCAGCGAGCGCCCCGGCCAGCCCAGCGCCTCGGCGACCGGGCGCCACATGCCGATTACCAGCGGACTTTGCGCCGTGGAAACGCAATCGCCCTGAAAGTTGTTAAGGCCGCGTTCGGCCAGCACATTGGTCCAGACCGGGCTGTCCGGCAGCCAAAGCGCCGGCAGTTCCTGCATCTCGCTCATATCTACCACGGCCTGGCCCGATTCCATTGGCGTCAACTGCACAAAGACCGTTTTGCCATCAGCCGTTTCGATCTGCTCATCATTAAAGAGCGCCAAGCTCTCTTCCAACCAAGCCGTCAGCTCCGTATTGGCGGTCACGTTGACCACGGCAGCATTGCGCGGCGGGCCGTCGCCACCGCCACAGGCCGCCAGGAGGAAGGCCAGCAGGAGGAGCATGAGTCCCCCTCCCAGCCTCCCCCTTGCGGAGGAGGAGCCACTCCGGGAGGGGTGTAATTTTATTTTTTTCTGCATGATTATCGCCCCACCGTGATCAGCGTCATTTCTACATAGCGATCTTCAGCCTGCACTTCCGGGTCTTCGCTTTCGCGATTTTCCACCGGCGGCAGCGTGGCCTCTACAATAAAGCGCGTGCGATCAATCCCCAGTGAAACCAGGTAATCGACCACAGATTGGGCGCGCGCTTCGGCAAAATCGAGAATTTCCTGCTCGGTATAAGTGCCGGCAGGGCCGGGCCAAGCTGATGACCCTTTGACGCGCAGGAAAAGACCTACGCTTTGGGTCAACGTGGGCGCCACGCAGTCGTCCAAAATGCGCCGCGATTCGAGCGTCAATTCGGTCGATTCCGGCACAAAGGCAAAGCGGCGGCAGGGCAGCACGGCCAGCGTTTCAGCATCGTTGACGTTGACGCCCGCCAGCTCCACCTTGGCCGAGATGGAGAAGCTGTCGTTGACCGGGGCGCCGTTGGCCTGCAAATCGGCCTGCGCGGCGGAACGGGCCACAAAGCCGGGGTTGACTAGCTCGGCTACGTCGCCGGCAGGAGCATCGACGCCGGAAGCCGCCCAGACGCGGCGGGCAATGCCCAGCCGGTTGATCAGCGCCGTGGGGTCGCGCATGACAAAGGCGTTGTCGCCCAGGTCGGCCTGCGCCACATTTTCCAGCCAGGTGCGCAGATCATCGGCCGCGCTCTCCGTATAAACAAAGCTCCAGTCGTTGTGGCCCCATTGGGCAATCTGGCTGGCGGCGGTGTCAAAATCTTCAATTTGCGCCTTCAAGGCGGCAAACCAGGCATCGTGAAACTGCTGGACCAAATTGGCGTCTTTGCTAATGGATTGGCGCGACGTGACGATGACATCTACGGCAATGCGCATCTGGTTGGAGCTGATCAGCGGCACGCCGCCGCTTTGCTCGGCGTCGTAAATGTCCGGCTCCCAGCCCGATACCACATCGGCCTGACCAGCATTGAAAGCGGCCACCGCATCGGCCACCGTGTCCTGCGGCACCAACGTCACATCAAAGCGCGGGTTCAAGCGCGCAATGGAAAGCACGTAATACACAAAGTATTCGCCCACGCTGCCGCGCGAAAAGGTAATGCGCTTGTCGCGCAAATCATTGATGGTGGGCACGTCGCGCACCCAAAGCTGATCGGCGCCGGCGCTCTCATCCACCACGGCGGTCACAATCCCAGCGCCGCTGAGCGCCACCGAGTCTAGCGTGGTGAGCAGGCAGTTCCATTGGCCGCTGTCGAGCAGGGCGGTGCGCTGCTCTTCAGAGACATCATAAGCCGGATTCTCGTCCAGCAAGAACGGCACAATGCCCAGGTGGAACCCGTGCTCCACATCTGTGCCGGCCATCTGCATTTGCTGCAACGTGAAATAGCTGCCAAAGGCATCGGCGCCACAGATATAGGTTGGCAGGCCATCGCCAGCGTCATAATCGGGCGCGAAAACCGGATCCGGTGATTTGAGATTGGTGGTGGGAATGGTGAGTTCGCCCTGGCTGGCCGGCGTTGCGCCGCTTTGGGCCACGGGCGTGGGCGCCGGATCTTCGCGCACAAAGTTGGCGATCATGGAGCCGGCCACAATGAGCAGCGCCAGGCCAATTATGAGAAAGAAAACCATTCGAGTTCGGTTCATCATTGAACGACTATCCTTTGAATTGGAACAACTAAAATAATGGGGGAAAGAGCTTCAGTATTTCAGCGGTCACTATTTCAGCGCTCAGCACTTCAGCGGTCAGCACTTCAGCATCTGGCTGACCAGCTGACCACTTGACCAGCTGTTTTGTCTATTTAACCATATGCAGCGGCGAATTTCACGACAATAGGCTGACTTGGAGCAGCAAAATAGCAATGCGTCATTTCTTACAGGGATATTTTTGCAGATTTACAATTTAATACCGGCATAGAAGTTCGACTTCTTGGAGAAGTCGAACTTCTGGGATATCAGTACTATTTTGTTAATTCACAATTAAACCGTCACCTTATGAGAAACGCGCACGCTCCATTCGGCGAATCAATCGATTCGGCGAATAAACTCCATTCGGCGAATGGAATTTATTCGGGAGATGCGTTTAATTCGTTGACCCCAACCAGGCGGTTTGGAAAATCGCCTTACATTTGGCGCCACGCTCTATGCATTGCCGCGGCCATTAAACATAGCCCAAGTTGCGCAGCACATCCTCTGTGCTTTGGCCGGGCAGGCGGTAGAAGCTATAGTCGCCGTCCGTATCGCGGTCCACAATCAATTCGGCGGCTTCGGGGAGGACGCAATGTTTGGAGCCGCGCACGCCGCCCAACATTTCCTGATACGCGCCCACGCTGAAAAAACCGAGAAACAGCTCATCGGTCTCCACGGGTAGATAGAGCGGGGCCTGGCTGGGTTTGGGTGGATAGACATCATCGCTGTCGCAGGTGACGCCGCCCAGCCGGACACGGCGAAAGGGCTTGTCCAGATGGTTGAGCGGCAGCACAATAAAGTGTTCGCTGAGCGCCCAACTATCAGGAAAAGAGGTCATAATGGAGCCGTCCACAATGTACCAAGGATACTGGTAGCCGGCCTCTTTGACGGTGATGACTTTAAAGAAATGGGCGCCATGTTCAGAAGTGGTATAGCGACCAAATTCGCCCATAACGTCGGGGACGGGCACGTTGTGCTGGCCGCAGACGCGTTGGAAGGTTTGCAACAGGCGGTGAACAAAGGCGTCATAATCAAAGGCAAAGTCGAGCGTCATGGCGACGGGCATACCGCCGCCAAAGTTGAAGATTGAGAGCGATGGATATTGCTGACGCAGGCGGGCATATTGCTCAATAGCTGGTTCCAACCCGGCAACAAAGCGGTCCACATCGGTAATTTGCGAGCCGATCATGGCGTGGTACACGGTGAGTTGTAGATGGGGGGCGGCGTCAATTTGGGCGGCGGCCTGCCAGAGCTGTTCAGTATCCATACCAAAGCGGGTGCTAGAGGCATCCATGTCCGCCAAGGTTGGATGAAACCCATAGCTTTTTTGGCGCAGCCCCAGATCAAAACGCTCATCGGCATGGAGCAGCGGCGGCAGTTCGTCCAGGCTTTCCACAATGGGAATCAGGTTATCGTGCGTGCGCTTGAGCCGGAGCAGGCTGTCCGCATAGGCCGAGCCGGCCGGTTTAAACCCATTGGCAAAGACCATGCATTCAGGACGCAACAGCCCCGCCCGCCGCATAATCTGCACGATCTCCACATCCACCACCGATGACATTTCATGGTGTGCGCCGGCCTCCAGCGTGGTGCGCACCACCTCTTCCGCCGTGTTGGCCTTGGATGCATAGGCATAATGAAAGCGTCCACCGTAGCCCACATCGGCAATGGCGCGGGCAAAAATATCCTGCATGTCGTGGATTTTGCGCCGGATCATGGGCAGATAAATCAGCTCCAGCGGGCTGGGATAGGGCGCTGGCGCATGATCGGCGGCGGTCATCAGACGCGCCAGATTGAGGTCGTCGTAATAGAGCTGGCCGTGACGCGAGGAGAGGTAACTGTTAAAGACGTGATTGGGAACGGGGTCGGTTGATTCCCAACCGATAACCTGATGTGGCATGATACTACTCTTCTTCACCCACTTGGGTTTTGAGCCAGGCCTCAATAAACATGTCGATATCGCCGTCGAGCACGGCGGTCGTGTTGCCAGTTTCGGCATCGGTGCGCAGGTCTTTGACCATTTGATACGGATGCAGCACATAGCTGCGGATCTGGGCGCCAAAGTTGGCGTCCACATTTTGGCCTTTGAGGCGCGCCTTCTCTTCGGCCAGCCGCTCCTGCTCAATCTCATAGAGCTTGCCGCGCAGCACCTTCATGGCGCTTTCCTTGTTTTGCACCTGGCTGCGCTCATTCTGGCAGGTGACGATGATGCCGCTAGGCAAGTGGCGAATGCGCACGGCGGTGGCGTTTTTCTGCACGTTTTGGCCGCCAGCGCCGCCGCTGAGAAAGACCTCGATCTGAATGTCTTTGGGGTCGATTTCGACCTCAATATCTTCATCCAACACCGGCATGACTTCCACTTTGGCAAAGCTGGTGTGGCGGCGGTTGCCCGAATCGAACGGACTCAGACGCACGAGCCGGTGGGTGCCTTTTTCGGCCTTTAAATAGCCATAGGCGTATTCACCATCCACCTCCACGGTAACGCTTTTAATGCCCGCTTCTTCGCCTTCGGTCATATCGGTAATGACGGTTTTATATTTGTGCTGCTCGGCCCAGCGCAGATACATGCGCATTAACATCTGCGTCCAATCCTGCGCTTCCGTGCCGCCGGCGCCGGCGTGAATGCTAAAGATAGCGGCGCCGCGGTCATGCTCGCCGCCCAGGGCCAGCGCAAACTCGCGCCGGTCAAACTCAGCCGTAATCGCATTCGCTTCCTGCTCCAGCTCCGTGAGCAGGCCGGGATCATCCTCGGCTAGCTCCACCATTTCAGCAGCGTCAGCCGCTCGCTGGTACATGCCATTCCACAGCTCGACCGATTCGCGCAGGCTGCTCAGCTCCTGCATCTTTTTCTGCGCATCCTGCTGGTCATCCCAAAAGCCGGGCGATACCGACTCTTTGTCTAGCTCCTCAATCCGTTGCTCCTTGACTGGAAAGTCAAAGACGCCTCCGGATCGTGTCAATGCGGTCGAGCAGGTCAGTTAGTTGGGTTTGTAGTTCAGTCATATGATTGTTCCTTTTATGATGTACGAGTTACGAGTTACGATGTACGAGAGTGACGGGACGCTTGGAATATTAATGGACGCCAAGCACCCTGCGTAAATCGTACATCAAAAATCGTAAATGTCTTTATTCCCCTAGAAGGCCTTCCACAAAAGTAATGGGGTCAAATAGGGCAAAGTCGTCAATTTTCTCCCCGGTGGCTACAAAGCGGACGGGGACGCCCAGTTCGCGGTTGATGGCCAGGACAGCGCCGCCTTTGGCCGTGCCGTCCAATTTGGTGATCACAATGCCGGTGACGCCGGCGGCCTCTTTAAAGCTTTTGGCCTGCGAAATGGCATTTTGGCCCGTGGAACCATCCAGTACCAGCAGCACCTCGTGGGGCGCGCGATGACCTGTTTGCCGGCCACGCGCTTGATCTTTTCCAGCTCTTTCATCAAGTTGAACTTGGTTTGCAAGCGACCAGCCGTATCCACAATGAGCAGATCGGCCTGGCGGCTCTCTTGGCTGGCGCGAATGGCGTCAAAGATCACGGCGCCGGGGTCAGCGCCCGGTTCGTGGGCAATCACTTCCACGCCGGCGCGCTCGCCCCACACTTTGAGCTGATCGATGGCGGCGGCGCGGAAGGTATCCGCGGCGCCCAGCACCACTTTGCGTCCGCGCGCTTTGTACCACTTGGCCATCTTGCCAATAGAGGTTGTCTTGCCCGAGCCATTGACGCCCACCACCAGCACCACCGTGAGCAGGCGCTTTTCCTCAATGTGCAGTGGCTCGTCGGTTTGCAGCAGCTTTACCATCTCTTGCTTGAGCACCAAATAGGCATCAGCAGTCGACTTAATGCCTTCGTTTTCAACGCGCCGCCGCGTCTTTTCCACCAGGTCGCTGGTCACGGCCATACCCACATCGCCCAGAATCAGCGTCTCTTCCAGCTCTTCCCACAGCTCTTCCGTAATCTCGTTTGCCTGGAAAATAGAGCCAATGCGCCCCATAAAGCCCGAGCGCGTCTTTTGCAGGCTCTGCTCAATTTTGTCGTCGTCTTGCGTGTGGGTTTCTTCTGCACCCAAAAATCGTCGTAACACGTCTGGTTACCTCGTCATACAGCTTCTAATATCGGACTTTATCATGGCGGCTCTAAGTCGCTCTTTGCGTCCGCCGCCTTACAAAAATCCGCAGGCGCAGCCCGCCTTTTGCACACCATATAAAATAAACGCAATGCGCTTCGCGCCTTATGATGATTATATCATAACTTTTTGATTCAACATAAGCCTGAGTATAATCAGGTAGCCAATCGGTTTGGGGGCCAGATGTATGCCTTCCAGGAAGAGGCCGCTGCACTAAAAGGCACCCGTATAATGCACAGAATCATCATAGAAGCTATCAACCAACGACCAATTAGCCAATGTCATTTAGTAAGCTCGCTTCAAGTGCGACGCACGGTGTGCCCCTCAAATGCTAGGGCCCAAATGCCTAACACCGTGCGACGCACTTTTCGCTACTGAATTACATTGACCAATCACCAACTACCAACTACCAATCACCAACTACCAACTACCAGCCCATGAATCGAATCAAAGCGTTTTACTTTTGCTATTTTGGCGCCATGGCCGCGCTAATGCCCTTTTTGGTCCTGTATTATGAACAGATCGGTCTTTCGGGACGGCAGATAGCCGTGCTGGCCGCGCTGCCGCCGCTGATGAACCTATTTGCGGCGGCGTTGTGGAACGGTGTGGCCGACGCCTTCAATCAACACAAGCGGCTGCAAATGGTGGCCATTGCCGGCGCTATTGGGATGGCGCTGCTGGTTTCCCAATTCAAGGGCTTTGGGCAGCTTACTGGCGCCGTGGCGCTGTGGGCCATATTTACGGCCCCCATAATGCCGCTGGCCGATAACGCCGCCCTCAATTTGCTGCAAGGGCGCAAACATCTGTATGGCCGGCTGCGCCTGTGGGGCGCCGTGGGGTGGGGTCTCATGGCGCCCATTTCGGGGCTTTTGGTGGAGCGCTTTGGCTTGAGCTGGACCTTCTATGCGTATGCAGCGATTCTGGGTGGAGGGATAATAGCCATATGGCGGCTGCCGCTAGACTCGGTGCAAATGGGGACGCCTTTTTGGCAGGGACTAACCAGCTTTGTGCGCAATCGGGCGTGGCTGATCTTCCTGCTCTCTGTCTTTATTGCCGGAGTTGGCTCGGGCGTCATCAACAGCTATCTTTTTCTCTATATGCAATCTTTGGGTGCATCCTCAACGCTGATGGGTATTGCGCTAACGGTGGCTACGGTTAGCGAGCTGACCGTTTTTGCCACGTCGGATCGGCTGCTGCGCTGGCTGGGCGTGCGTTGGCTGTTGGTGCTGGCGTTTGGGGCGGTGATTGTACGGATGTTTGCCTATGCGGCGATTAGCCAACCCGTGCTGGTATTGCCGGTGCAGCTGCTGCACGGGCTGACTTTTTCGGCCATGTGGGTGGCGGGCGTCGCCTATGCCGATCGAATTGCGCCAGCGGGACTGGGCGCCACGGCACAAGGACAATTTGCCGGCGTTTCCATGGGGCTGGCTTCGGCCACGGGCGCTTTTATTGGCGGCTTTCTCTTTGAGAGTTTGGGGCTGCGGACCACCTTTGCGGTCCTGGGCAGCGCCATCATTCTGGCCTATTTGGTGCTGGGGGGCGTGCTGCTTGCCAGCCACTATCGGACTCGCAAATTGGCGCCGGTCATCGAGCATTAAACTTTGTCTGCACTATGATTTTTATGATTTTATGAGGGCTATGATGCTGCGGGCCAATGTTCGTTGTCATTTCCTTGGCGCTATCCGCCATACAAAATCAGGCTCAATGGGATCTCGTGTGGTCCCCTTCCAGGAAGGGGACGCGGCCAGCGTGTCAACCACCTGAGATCCGAAAGAGCCCAAAATCATAGCTCATCAACGAATCACAAAAATCATAGTTTTGCACGTTAAGAAAGGACGAACATGAGCAATTCATTCTTGGAGCGACTCTTTTCATTGCAGGGCAAAACCGCGCTGATCACCGGCGCATCTAGCGGCATTGGGCGCGCCGTAGCCGTGGCCTTTGCGCAAGCGGGCGCGGTGATTGGCGTCCACGGGCGCGATGAAGCGCGCATGGCCGAGACGTGCGCAACCATTCGCGATGCCGGTGGTCAAGCCGTGGCGCTGCCTGCCGATCTGCGCAATGCGGCGGACGCACGCACACTGGCGGAACAAGCCCACGTCCAGTTGGGGCGCATCGACATTCTGGTGAACAACGCTGGCATGAATCGGCGCAAACCCATTGTAGAGGTGAGCGACGACGATTACGCGACCATTATGGACGTAAATCTGCGCAGCGCCTTTATGCTGAGCAAAGCCGTGCATCCGTATATGAAAGAGCAGGGCGGCGGCAAGATCATCAATGTGGCCTCCATGACTTCGACGTGGGGGCTGGGGCAGGTTTCGGTCTACGGCATGAGCAAGAGTGCGTTGGCCCAGGTGACCAAAGTAATGGCGGTGGAGTGGGCGCCGGACAACATTCAGGTCAACAACCTGGTGCCCGGCTTTATCCGCACGCCATTGACCGAAGCTGGGTTGTGGCAGGACGAACAGCGCAGCGCTTGGCTCATGCAGCGTATTCCCGCCGACCGCCCTGGTGAAGTGGACGACCTGATCGGCGCGGCGCTGCTCATGGCGTCACCGGCGTCGGCCTATATGACCGGCGCATCCATTGCCGTAGATGGCGGCTTTTTGGCCGGCGGCAGTTGGTGATTGGATCGATTGTGGGACACACGCGCCAAGCGAAAGTCCTGCTTATGCGTATTGCGGCAAGTGCGCCTCCAGCCAGTCGACAATCTGTTCCGCCACTTCGGCATGCTGGATGTCATTGTGGGATTCGTGGCGACCATCGGGATAGGTGACCAGCGTTTTGTCCGCCGTGGTCAGGTTGGCAAAGAAACGCCGCGTGCCCTGGATATCGACGATGATGTCTTCTTCGCCATGCAACATGAGGATGGGCAATGTAAGGTGGCCGGCGTGCGCCTGCACCCAGTCGATGGCGCGCAGCGATTCGACGGCAAAGCGGGGCGTCACCTTGTGGTGGACCAAGGGGTCGGTGCGGTAAGCCTCTTCCACACCTTCCACACGGGAGAGCCCGCCAGTTTTAAGCGGAGAGGTGAGCTGCAAAGAGGGCGCGACTTTGTTGAGCCCTTTGAGAAGCGTAATAAAGGCCGCGGGCTGTGCGGTGGCATCCACAGCAGGCGCCGAGGCGATGACGCCCTGCAAGCTGCTTTCATCGTGCAGAACGTAATCGAGCACCATGAGGCCGCCCAGACTGTGGCCATAGAGAAAGGGTTTGGGGAAACCGGTCTTTTGGCGCACATAGTCCAGAAAGCACCCCAAATCTTGGCGGTAGTCGCTCCAGCTATCTATGTGGCCGCGCTTGCCGGCCGAGCGCCCGTGGCCACGCGTGTCATAGCTATAGACCCAATATCCATGTTCCACCAGGGAAGGCACCAGCTGTGTATAGCGATCACTGTGTTCGCCCAGGCCGGGCACTAAGACAAAGACGCCTTTGGGCGTGGTGTCGGGACGCCAGTTTTGGCAAAAGAGGGAAAGTTCATTGTAACCGGCAAATAGGTTCGTTGAATGGTGCATGATTGTTCGGATCCTTTTGATTGTCAGTAGATCACACCGGCAAGAGATAGCGTCGGATTCAACAAGCGAGACCGCCGTCTAGATCGCCCACACCGTTGCGGTGTACTGATTACTTTTGTTACGCAAGCCTGGAGAAAAAATTTGCCCGGTCAGCTAAGCTGTGCTCTCCTGGCGGTCCACTGGCGCTGCGTAAGTCGTGATTACTTATGTTACGCAAGCCTGGAGGAATGTCGGCTCGCCGATGTTCCTGTTTCGCTCTAGCAGACTGGCTGTCGCTACATAACGTGTGCTGATTGTATGTCGCGCGTGGCCTGCATGGGCGCATGCCGTGGTGACGAAGCCCAACGCGCCCATCGTTGTTTTTGCTGTTTGCATGCCGAGAATGGCCGCTTTATGGCCCACGCTTCTGGCAAACCATTGAGCCCCTCTCATCAACCTTATTATTACCCACACCCTTCTTGTGCCCCGCGTGGAGGCCAGGGGCGTCGCACACGGGTAGACTGGAACGATTCTCGTGGACAGTGTGCGACGCACAGTTCCATTCGCCCCACTTGTGGGTAACGCTTAGCTCATCAACAGAGAAGACCCATTCCCGGCTTAATGGCGACAACTCATTCGCCGGCTTCAAACCAATATCCCAACGCTTTCCAAGCGCCCCACTGGTCATATACGGCGGCCATTTCAGCATCGGTCGGCGGTGCATCGGCCGGTATGTGTGCAAAATGGCGCATCTTAACGTGGCTGCGAAAGGCGCTATCCACAGGCAGTTCATGGTAGTGGCCCAGCAACACCAGCAGTGTATTGGCCGCATAGTCGCCCACGCCCTTGATGCTGCGCAACTCTTGGCGCAATTCGGGACCGGGTAGCGCGTTCTGCTTTAACGCCTCCAGATCGCGGCGGCCTTCCACAATTTCCCGCGCCAGCTGAATCACATAGCCGTTGCGATAGCCCAGGCGAATCTCCTTGTCAAACAGCGCGGGATCGGCGGCCGCCACCTGCTGCGGCGTGGGGAAGGCGCGCCGTGCGGGGTCGGCGACCAGCGGCGCGCCCAGCCTGGCCACCAAACGCTGCACCATGCTGACCGTGTTGCGCCAGCTAACGTTGGTAGTGCAGATAGTTTTGACCACATCTTCCCACAGCGTGGGCGCCCGCAACAGCCGCCCGCGTCCGCTAGCCGCCACGTGCGACAGCCGATTGTGCTGGGCCGCAATGGCATAAAACTCACTCAAATCTTCGTTCAGTTTGAGCATCCAGCGCAGCTTGCCCTCAAGTT
This sequence comes from Caldilineaceae bacterium, assembly GCA_020634755.1. GTDB lineage: Bacteria > Chloroflexota > Anaerolineae > Caldilineales > Caldilineaceae > JACKBC01. The sequence continues at coordinate 378,868 of JACKBC010000001.1, forward strand.
CCTGCATTTCTGCGACGGTCAAATCTTGGTCGGCTTTGACGGCCACCTGAAGCTGCACGTTGTCACCCTCTTCTTGGGCCGTTAAACGGAGCAAAACCACGCGCCCAGTATCGAGCAGCTCCACCCGCTGCAGCGTTTTATGCTCTGCGTCCCAGGCAAATGGCGCCAACATGGGCCAGCCGTGATCGCAGATGCTGGCGGCAAAATCGTACGGTTTAGGAATGACGAGAGATGGGTATGGTGCTTGCAGCAACTCGCGCATCAGATGATATACTCAGGTGGCACAACGCGCTTGACGAAATTATACAATCCAAATTGTCGTGAAAATAATGAGCAGAGCGCAATGGCAAGCAATAGCATCGGATTTATCAAGCGAGACCGATGCCTAGCTCGCCAACACCGTGGCGGTGTACTCATAAGGCAATATTCCCACCCAGTATATCCAAAGGCGAACTTTTTATGCAACAACCCGTAGTAGACTACAGCCGCAAGTGGTACATTATGGCCGCGGCGGCTATGAGCATTTTTCTGGCGACCATTGACGGCAGCATTGTCAACGTGGCGCTCCCCACGCTGGTGCGGGCGTTTGAAACCGATTTTGCCACCGTGCAGTGGGTGGTGCTTTCGTATTTGCTGACGCAGACCACGCTGCTTTTGAGCATTGGCCGCCTGGGCGACATGATTGGCAAGAAAGCAATTTTTATTATCGGCATGGTCATTTTTACGCTGAGTTCTGCGCTGTGCGGCCTCTCGCCCACCATTGGCTGGCTCATTGCGGCGCGCGTGCTGCAAGCGGTGGGCGCGGCCATGATGTTGGCGCTCACCACGGCCATTGTGACCGAAGCATTTCCCCGCGCAGAGCGCGGCAAAGCGCTGGGGTTGATCGGCTCCAGCGTCTCGATTGGGGTTGTCGTGGGCCCCACCTTGGGTGGATTGCTCATCCAGAGCCTTTCTTGGCACTGGATCTTTTTTGTCAACCTGCCGGTGGGCATTGTGGCCGTGTGGATGGGCATGCGCTATATTCCGGCGTTCCGACCAGTGGGACGGCAGGAGTTTGATTATTGGGGCGGCGTTCTGTTGCTGATCAGCTTGCTCTGCTTTTTGCTGGCGCTGACCTTGGGCCAAGATATGGGCTTTACGAGCGGGTTAATCCTGTTGCTCTTTGCCATCTGGCTGGTGGCGCTCGTTGGCTTTATTACGGTGGAATGGCGCACAAAAGAGCCCATGATCGACCTGCGGCTGTTTCGCAATCAACTCTTTAGCATTAACCTGATTACGGGCTTTTTGACCTTTATCTCCATTGCCGGCGTCTTTATCTTGATCCCGTTTTATTTGGAAAATGTGCTGGGCTATAACACCAGTCAAGTGGGGCTCATGCTGGCCGTGGTGCCGGTGGGGTTGGGCATAATGGCGCCCATTTCCGGCTCCCTTTCGGACCAGTTTGGCGCTCGCCCCATTACGGTCATTGGGCTGGCCACGCTGGTTATTGGCTACTTTGCCATGAGCACATTATCAGAATCTACCGGTGTGCTGGGGTATGTGCTGCGGCTGCTGCCCATTGGCCTTGGCATGGGCATCTTCCAATCGCCAAATAACAGCATCATTATGGGCTCTGCCCCGCGCGAGCGCACCGGCATTGTCTCCAGCCTTCTTTCGATTACGCGCACGTTGGGCCAGACCAGCGGCATTGCCATCTTTGGCGCAATCTGGGCGGCCCAGGTGATTGCCTTCTTGGGTTCAGTGCCAACGGGGGGCGCCACGGCCGCGCCCATTGCGGCGCAGGTGGTCGGTCTGCAAGGCACATTTCGCATAAGCGGCGTGCTGGTCATGCTGGGGCTGGCTTTGAGCATTTGGGGCGTCATTCAAGAGCGGAGGATGGTGCGCGTTACAGCGCAGGCGTAATAGCACCGCGAGCCGAAGTGCGCCATTGATGACAGTAAAAAAGAGGGTGACAGAAAGAGCAACAATCACGCTTTCTGTCACCCCTGCCACCCTCTGTCACCAAAGGTGGATAGGCTCTTTGGGATCTTCCGTGGTTAATACGCTGGTTTCTTGCCCTTCCTGGAAGCTGCCCATGCGCCCACGCGCGCCACAGGCGATGAAAATTCCGCCCTTCTTCGTGTGCGAACGCAGCCTATTTTCAGGGCAGGGGCAGCAGCCACTTTTACGCGAGCCACAGCCATCTTTGTCTCTTCCAAGAAGATTGTGTGTTGACTCTGTGCCACGCACAACCGCCCACAGACCAGGGGACCACATGAGCTTTGGTTAAGCCTCTATTCTTCCAGCCCGGCCGGTAATCCATTGGGATAATATTTCTGAATCGCGGCCTGAATTTTCTGGATGCGATTTTCTGGATTGGGATGCGTGCTAAAAAATTCCGGCGGCGCCTGGCCTTCAGACGAGTCTGCCAGAATCTCCATGACGCCAATCATGGCGTTGGGATCATAGCCGGCTTGGGTCATAAAACGCACGCCCAGATCGTCAGATTCCAATTCATCCTCGCGGCCATACTTCATATTGACCAACTCGCCAATCATGGCCGCCACTTGGGCCGTATTCTGGCTGCCGGACCCCACCACGACTGCGCCAATTAGCCCATCGGTGAGCTGCCCCTTGGCTATGCGCTGGGCGCCGTGCCGCGCAATCACGTGGCCAATTTCGTGACCCAAAACGCCTGCTAGCTGGCCTTCAGTTTGCAATTTTTTATAGAGCGCTGCAGTGATAAACACTTGGCCGCCAGGCAGGGCAAAGGCGTTAATGGTCTCTGGGTCGGCCAGCAGATGAAAGTCAAATTGCCAGTTGGTTTTGGCCGCATCGCTGTTGCGCACAATGCGATAGCCCACCTGGTCAATATAGTCCTGCAATTTGGGGTCAGGATACTCCCCGCCATGCTGCTGGATCATTTCGGGGGCGGCCTGCAAGCCCATGGCAATTTCCTGATCCGGTTCCAGCGCCACATATTGGGTCTCGCCGGTAATTGGGTTTACCTCGCGCGACGAGAAGTAAGAAATGAGCGCAAAGGCCGCCAGCGCCAGCGCAATCAAAATACGGATGCCGGCGCCGGAACGCCCGCGCCCTCGGCCCATCCCCAACGCCATTTGTGAACCGCGCGGCGGACGCACCGCGCGATACTGCACTCTGCTAGCCATGCGTAGCCTCCATTCGGCTTTCCACCACAACATCATCCACCGCCACACCGTTCACGGGCAGATCATCAACCGGCACATATTTTTCCACTTCCAGCATCTCATACACGGCGCCGGCCACGACGCCAAAGATTACATGCGATACGGCAAAGAGGCTGTTTTGCAAGATAAAGAACCAGGGAAAGAGGCGCATAACAGCGTATAGATTGATGAAATAGAGCGCAAACCCAAAGAGCGCGCCCACCAAGATGCCCATGATCATGCCCCACTGATGGGTCACAATGGCCAGCACAATGGCAAATATAATGGCCAACCCAAAGTTCACAAGTAGGGCGGCCAGAATAATCGGTACGGTCACGCTATCTGCGGGCGGCGGCAAGACGCTGGTCCCCAGGATCATGGCGGCCAAATAGCGCATAAAGACCGAGGCCGTCATGCCCGTGAGGTAAGGGGTCAGCACCAGGTTCAGCCCCAGAAACACGAACCCCGATACAATGCCTGCCCACAAGGCCGCCCCCCAATCCACCACCTGGCGCACGCGGGTTGTTTCTTGAGTCATGGTTTCTCCTTGATGTATAAAATCAACAAATCAATTTTGGGGTACTTAAAACAGCACGGGCGTCCCTCTGCTTGCGCCTGGAAACGTCTGCGCCCGTACGTGATTGGATCTAGCTGATAATTCACACGCCAATGGCGCCCAGAGTATCATCTGCTCTTTATTTTTCAATAGTTCTTGGTCTAGCCAGTGGACATGCATGGGGATATATCTAAAATCCCAATCGTAACGCATCAAACAGCCGTCGATAGAGCGCAGCCACAATCAGCACCACCTCCAGCACGATCATGGCGCCGGCAAAGGCGGTGGCCAGGGGGAAAATTTGCGCCTGGGCAATAATGGGCAGCAGCGGCGGTTCGATGGCGCCGCCCCCGGCCGTAATGCGGAAGAGCGGCACAAAGAGTTCCGCCGCCACCGAGCCCACCACAATGCCGGCCAGCGCGCCAAAGGCGGTGAGGATGCCATATTCCAGCGCCACCTGGCTCACAATTTGCAGCCGTTTGAGCCCGGCCGCCCGCAAAATGGCAAAGTGAAATTTACGCTCTTGCAGTGAAGCATAGCTGTAGGTCATCAACCCCATGGCGGCCATAACGGTAGCCGCCAGAAAGCTGACCGTCAGCGTGCCAAAGACGCCCACGCGCTCCATTTTGGCCTGTTCCTCATGAATCATGGCCTGGGCATCCTGCTCGCGTATGCTATCCACGCCCGTTTCAGGAATCACCTTGATCACCGATTCACCATCGGCGCCGGGCGCCATGCGCATCCAGACGTGGTAAGGCATGTTCATGCCAAAATAGGTGAAGATATAGTCAATGTTGCCAATAAAGGTTACCTGGTCATTGTAGACCGTGGGGAAATGTTCGTAGGTGCCCACGATTAGAAATTGTTCGGTCATGCTGGCGCCAAAATCGGCCAGCACCTGCACCTCAACGCGATCGTTGATGTGCAGATTGTTCTGCGCCAAAAAGTCCTGCGGCACCAAGATACCCTCTGGCGCCGCCGCCAGCCGGTTCATGAGCCCCCCCAGCGATTCCCGGGCAAAATCAAAGCGAAACCAGGCCACTTTGGGAAATTCAATGCGGTCGATAGCCAGAAAGCGGCCGTCCACGCGCGTATCGTTGGCCGCCAGCTTGATGATGGCTTTATAATCGCCCACGCGCGCGGCCGCGGCCACGCCGGGCAGCGCTTCATAATCACCGGTGGGCGGGATCCAGTCTGCGCCCACGCGCGGCGTTTCCGACAATACTTCACTCTCCAAATACGGCTCAAAGGCCAGATCGGCGCCGGCCTGGTAATACATGCGGTCCACCAGCCATTGGTCCAGGCTGGCCGCCATGGAGAGCGTGTATACCCCCAGGGCCAGCGATACAATGACCAGCAGCAGCGGGTTGATGTAGGTGTGGCTGTGGCGTCCCAATTGACGCAGCGCCAAATGCAGCGACAGCCACGGCGACAGGCCCGAAAGCCAATCCAGCACGCGCATGGTGACGGCAAAAACGCGCATGGCCAGCAGCGACATGGAAAGAATAAAGAGCGCCGGCACCACAATCAGCAGCGGGTCGCGGAAGAGATCTTCGGGCCGGTCTTCAATCAGCATGGAAAGCGAGCCGCGCTGGGTGAGCTGCTGATAGGCGTACCAGGTGGGGATCAGCAGGATCAAGTCCAGATAGGCGCGATACCAAAAGGGACCGGTGGGCGGGCGCACGTGTTCGCGCTCTTGGGCCACAATGTTGCGCCGATCCACGTTGCCCACGGTCCACAGCTTGGCCAGCAGCACCACCCCCAGCGTAAGAAACACCAGCGGGATATTGATGCCATAGATCGACACGGGCAGCGGCACGCGCGAAGTAAAGGTGAGAAAACTGACCGAGTAGCCCATCATGCGCGCCAGCAAGAGGCCAAAGCCCAGCCCAATGGGACAACCGACCAGAAAGAGCAGCGCACCTTCCAGCAGCGTCAGGCCAAAGATCTCCAGCCGGTTCATGCCGCGGCGGATCAGCACGGTGGTTTCACGGCGCTGCCAATAGGCAATCACCGCCGAAGTGAGAATGAGAAAGTAGAGCAAGAAGCCCAGCGCCGGCACGTTAAAGCCCAGCAACAGGGTTGTGAGCGCGGTCTGCCGCTGCACAAACTTATCCAGCGATACCGAAGGCAACGTGACGCGCGCATCGGGCAGATATTTGAGAATGATGGCTTCGGCGCGTGTAAAGCCTTCCGCATAGTTGCGCACGCGGGCCGGCACCACGGCCTGTTCGTCCATGACGATTTGCCAAGTAGCTGTGCGCACCTTGACCTCTAGCGCCGGTTCCACAAAGGCCAGATAGTCCTGGCGCCGCACCAGAAATTTATCGGCCAGCGCCTGATCGGGATCGCTGAGCCAAAAGGCATCGTCGGGATTTGTGGCCTTCCAAATGCCGGCCACGCGTACCGGAATGACGGCGCCGGTGGCGCTGGACGAAACCTCGTAAATTTCACCGACCTGAACGCCCATGGCCTCGGCCTGGATGGTGTACATCCACACATCCATGGGGCTGGTGGAAACGCCATCGGCATCCAGCGCGTCTCCTTCTACAATCTCCATATAGTCGCTGACATCGCGGATATAGAGCAGATTGACCTTGTTATAGGTGTTGCTGGCTTTTTGAATTTGTGAATTCGGCCCCGGTTTCAGATTGAGCGCCCCGCTATCAATTTGAAGGCCCTGATAGTTCACCGGCAGCCGCACCTCGCCAGTCATGGTGCCGGCCACGTTCTCGCCCAATGCCTCGGAGCGTTCCAGCGTCAGCGGCACCGCCCGCGAAGAGGTGGTAAAGACGCGCGCCGAAAAGGGGGGGCGATTGGTAATGGCCGTATATTCAGCCATCTGGCGCGTCAAAATTACCTTGTCTACAGCTTGGGAAAAAAAGGCCGCGCTGGTCACCAAGCCCACGGCCAAAATAACGCCAGCCAGGGCCAGCAAACTCAAGCCGGGATAGTAAGTCAAGCGGCGCAGCGCCAGCACAATGAGGCCGCCGATTTTATTAATTATACGTAAAAGCGCACGCCCTTGCAGCGCGCCATTGCGCAGCTGGGTCAACTCTGGCGCACGGTTGGCCGGTGGCGCGTGGTTATTCGCAGTGGGTCCCGCAGTTGTTCTAATCAGGGTAGACACTCTCTACAGTTCCATTTTCAGTACACCGCAACGGTGTTGGCTAGATAGGCGCGGTCTCGATTGTTGAATCCAGCCCGATTGCCGGCCGTTGCCTTCTACTGATTTTCATAACGTTCGGACTTGTATAATGGCAGTTGTGCGTAGCGCAGAGCCATCATCCAACCAAGGACGTATGCAAGCCTAGAGAAACAGGGCTAGGATCTGTTGGCACTCCGTCTTGCCTAGCGTTGAAACGCCAGTCTGCTAATCAAAGTACGCTAAAGCGCACTGCATGTGAAGCAGCTTGAGCCAATTTTCTGAGCAGACGCCGATTTCAAGCGGTGGTTATGCAAATGCCAACTGAGCCTGGGTCAGCCATTTGGTGCTCTCCTGGTAATCCCCTAATGCTGCGTAAGTCGTGAACGAACAGGTTTCATGACAACGATTACATAGCCTATGGTTTTGACACTGTTTCAAATGTATCATATACTCAAATAACTCCACAAACAATGCTTCCCCAGCTTTGTAGAGCATTCTCGTTTTTCATCAGTGCGCCGCAATGGTGTTGACAATATGATAGATGTCCGTACAGGAAGATGTCGTACGGGCCTCGATGTGGTTTGCATGTTTGCTTCCCCCCATCAATTATCATTGCGTTCAACTGATTATTACGCAAGTACAATGCTTACATCATTTTATACCAACTAAATAGTTTAAGGAGAACCTCGATGGACGACAAGTTAAATCGTTCCCCGAAAATCAACATGGACGTGACGCGCCGTGACTTTTTGCGTTTGAGCGGTTTGGCGGCGGCGGGCGTAATGGCGGTCGCTTGTGGCACCCCACCAGCCCCCAATAGCGAACCGGCGGCAGACAGCGGACAAGCGGCGGCCGATACAAGCAGCGGCGATGCCGCTCCCGAGGCAGTGGGCAGCGTGGCGGATATTCCACGCGAGCGGACGTTGATTATTATGTTTGGCGGTAGCCAGGGTCAATTCACGGATGTGGGGTTGGGCAACCCATATGCAGCTGGCGCTACGCATCAAATTGGCAGCGCGGCTTTGTGGGAACCGCTCTACTTCTATTCCGCCTTCTCAGATGAGCATATCCCCTGGTTGGCCGAGAGTTTTGAGTACAATGATGATTTTACCGAGTTGACGATTAAGACTCGCCCGGGCGCCGAATGGAGCGACGGTACGCCCTTCACGGCCAATGATGTGGCTTTTACCATCAACACATTGGTGCGCGTGGGCGCCGACGACAACCTGACCAAGATTCGCAACTCCGTAGAAGTTTCGCGCTGGGTCAAAGAAGCCACGGTGGTGGACGACAACACAGCGGTGATTACCTTTAATGACCCGCGCCCCCGCTTTATGTTTAGCCATCTCTCCTCTAAATTTGATACCGGCATCTACATTATCCCTGAGCATATTTACAAAGATATTGAGGATGTTTCGGCGTATGAGGGCTTTGATGCGGAATCTGGATTGCCGGTTGGCACGGGCCCATACAAGATTACGGCGTGGACAGCGCAGCAGAAATATATTGACCTGCGCGACGATTGGTGGGCGGTGAAGACGGGCTTTGTGGAAGCCATGCCCGCAGTGGAACGCATTCTGGCCCTCCCCACGGCGGATGAAACCACCATGGCCCAAATGGTGATCAACAATGAGCTGGATTCGCTGTTGGACTTGCGGGCCTCGACCATTAAGCAGGTGGTGGCGCAGAACGACAAGATCATTACCCACACGGGCAAAGAGCTGCCGTTGGGCTACATTGACTGGTGGCCAACCTCGTTCTGGTTTAACTGTGATGAAGGCGCCTTTGCCGATAAGAATGTGCGCTGGGCGGTAAGCTATACCATTGATCGCCAGCAGATGCTAGAGGTGGCGCTGGAAGGCTCCGGCATCTTGACGCAGCTGCCATTCCCCCAATATCCCGGTTTGGAGCCTTTCTTTGAGGCAGCGGCGCCGCTTCTGGAAAAATACAACACAGGCGAACATAATCTGGATAAGGCGGCTGAACGCATGGCGGCGGCCGGTTATGAGAAGGACGGCGAAGGTTTCTGGGTGAAAGACGGCAACCGCATCTCCGATATTATCGGTGGCTGGGGCGTCTTTGCCGACATTGGACCGGTGCTGGCCGAGCAGCTGCGCCAGGGCGGCTTTGATCTGGACTTCCAGATGCCGGCCGATCATGGTACGCAGATCAGCGAAGGCCGTGAGCATATCTGGCTCAATGGTCATGGTGGCAGCATCAACGATCCGTTTGACACCATGGACATGTTTACAAGCAAATATTATGAGCCGGTTGGCACGCCCACGACCTACAACTCGCGCTTCCAAAACGCCGACTATGACGCCATTATGGAAGAGATGGCCAAGTTGCCCAAGGAAGATGCGGGATATATGGATCTCTATTTGCAGGCGCTGGAAATCTTCCTGGACGAGCTGCCCGACTGCCCGATCCAGCAGTGGCTGCACCGCATCCCCATGAACCAGACCTACTGGGTCAACTGGCCCACGGCTGAGAATCCCTATGTCAACGGCGCGTTTTGGCACTTGACATTCCCGCTCATCCTGCAAAAATTGCAGCCCGCCGCGTAAGCATCTATCCGTAAATTAGGCTGTAAATCATTTTTTGACATGTGGGGCCGGTTTGTAACTGGCCCCACATGCCAAACTCGGCGCCACTTTGTGCATCTTTGCACGCAGCTTCTATCCCAAGCGCTGAATGAAAACTGGCCCTTTCTGGGCAAGAGAAGCCCCCCTCTTGGCATCCTCCGGTACGGCGTATGCTGCGTCTGCTTCATACGCCGAGAAACGCTGGTTTTCAACACAACCGCCGTGCACTGTTCTAGTTGGATTGAGGTATGACTTATGAGTTTTTCCTATGTCGTTCGACGCATTCTGCTTGTTTTTCTTGTTATCTGGTCTGCGGCCACGCTCAATTTTTTCATTCCCAAAATAACTCCACGCAACCCGATCCGTGAGAAATTGCTGGAACAAGCATCGCGTGGCGGCTATATCCCCCCGGGCTTCGAAGACATGGTGCAAAGTTATGAAAAACGCTTTGGCCTGGATCAGCCGGTCTGGAAGCAATATCTCACCTATCTGAATGAGATGGCGCATTTTAATCTGGGCTATTCGATTTCCAATTTCCCCAAGACCGTACCAGAGTTAATCGGTCAGTCAATTTGGTGGACCATTGGCCTGCTTTCGGTCACCACCATACTTACCTTTCTCATCGGTACTTTATTGGGCGCGCTCATGGCCTGGCAGAAATCGAGCTTTGTCATACGCAATATATTGCCGGGAATTTTGGTGCTCAGCGCCGTTCCCTCTTTTATTGTCGGGTTGCTTCTCATCTATTTTGTGGCTTTCAAATGGAAGCTTTTGCCGCTGGGCGGCGCGTATGATGCCACCAAGCTCCCGGTTTTCAACGCCAGCTTTGTATTGGAAATCATTCGCTACGCGACCTTGCCGGCCTTGGCCTTTATTTTGACCACGGCGGGCGGTTGGGCCATTGGCATGCGCGGCATGATGGTAACCGTACAGGGTGAAGATTACATGACGTTTGGCGAGGCCAAAGGGCTCAAAGATTGGCGACTCTTTTACAAATACGCCGTGCGCAACGCGTTGTTGCCGCAGGTGACCGGTCTGGCCATTGCCTTTAGCTACATTGTGGGGGGCTCTGTCTTGGTGGAAGTGATCTTCCGCTATCCAGGATTGGGCACTTTGTTGGCCAACGCTATTCGTCAATTAGATTATTTCTTGATCTATGGAATTGTCTTTATTTTGACCGTGGCCATTGGCATCGCCATGTTCATTATTGATATGATCTACCCGCTGCTCGACCCGCGCATTGCATACGAAGGAAACTGACATGGCTGTACAGAGTTTATCTGCTGGCGCAGCAAAGGCCCCGCCCAGCTCGCCAGGGACCCTTAAAATTATCATTGGCTATCTGCGCCGCAACTGGCCGTTAACCATTGGGCTTTCCATCTTCGTCTTTTTTATTGTCTTCTCGGTGGTCGGCTCTTTTTACATTGATGAAACAGCCGCCTATCCGTTGGGAGCGCCGGCCAGCCAGCCGCCTTCGTGGGAATTCCCCTTTGGCACTGATGGACAGGGTCGCGACCTCTTTGCCGTGGCCATTCTGGGTATTTGGGAGACCCTGCGTATTGGCGTGATTGCCGGCATTATCGGGGTTGGTTTTGGGACGCTTCTGGGATTCTCGTCAGCTTTCTTTGGTGGATGGTATGACGTAATCGTACGCTGGCTTGTCGACGTTCTCTTAACGGTGCCGGGGTTGTTGATCCTCATTGTCATTGCCTCTTCCATGGACACTAAGAGCTTTACGTTGACCCGCATGGCCTTGGTGATTGCATTGACGGCCTGGATGGGCCCCACGCGCGTCATACGCTCGCAAGTGTTAAGCATGAAAGAGAATCCGTATGTAATGATGGCGCGGCTCAACGGCATGAGCAACTGGGGCATCATCTTTCGCGAGCTCATGCCTAATTTGCTGCCCTATTTGGGCGCTAGCCTGGTGGGTTCAGTAACCGGCGCTATTTTTGCTTCGGTTGGTCTGCCGGCGCTGGGGCTGGGTCCGCTGCGTGAACCAACCATTGGCGTCACAATTTACTGGGCCATGAATCAAAACGCGCTCTTGCGTGAATTGTGGTGGTGGCTCATGGTACCCATTGTGATCATTATCCTCATGTTTGTCATGCTCTTTATGATTTCAGCCGGTTTAGATGAATTGGCCAATCCGCGCGTGCGCCGTGCAGAATAATCCCAACTGCGGTTGTAAAAGCGATGAATAATCACCCCTTTCTCAGCGTAGAATTGTCAGTTATTTATCGCTTTTACAGAGCCAAATGATATAAATACGACTTGCATAAGTCTTATATGGCTTACGCAGCGCCTGTGGCTTGCCAGGAGAGAACAGTATGGCGGACCTGACAATTTTCTCTCTGGGCTTGCGTAAGCCCTATCTCATATAGAAGGTATTTGTTGAGCAATGAGCAATGCTGTCTTACGTGTAAACAATTTGGATGTTGAATATCACACTGACGCTGGTGCAGTCAAGGCGAATAATCACGTCACCTTTGAACTGCGCCCCAAAGAGCGCTTGGGTCTGGTGGGTGAATCCGGCTCCGGCAAATCGACATTGGCGTTGGCCATTCTGCGCATGATCCGGCCGCCGGGCAAAATCGCCGGCGGTGAGGTCTGGCTGGATGGCGTGGATCTGACCAAAATTTCCGATGAAGAGATGCGGCGCATGCGCGGCAACGAGATCAGCATGGTGCCGCAGGGGGCCATGAACTCGCTGAATCCGGTCATGCGCATTGAGGATCAGATCATTGACGGCATGGTCGATCACAACTTGGGGCTTTCCAGGAGCGTCATGAAAGAGATGGCCGCCGAAGCGCTGCGCGCCGTAGACTTGGACCCCAAAGTGGGGCGCAGCTATCCCCACGAGCTGAGCGGCGGCATGAAGCAGCGCGCCTGCATTGCCATTAGCATTGTGATGACGCCCAAAGTGATTATTGCCGATGAGCCCACCAGCGCCCTGGATGTGGTGACGCAGCGGCAGGTCATGCAGACCATTGGCAAAATTCAAGACCAAATGGGCAGCGCCGTGATTCTGATTGGCCATGACATGGGGCTCATGGCCCAGTTTGTGGACCGCATTGCCGTAATGTATGCCGGCCGCATGATGGAGTTGGGCACCGTCAAAGACATCTTCACCGACGCCTTGCATCCATACACCCAGGCGCTGATCGACAGCCTGCCCGTATTGGCCAACCGCGGCATCTTTAACGGGTTGCCCGGCATTACGCCATCGCTGTTGGACTTGCCCACGGGGTGCGTCTTCAACACGCGCTGCTCAAAAGTGATGGACATCTGTACGCAAAAAGTGCCGCCTTTGCGCGAACATGCGCCGGGCCGCTTTGCCGCCTGCCATTTGCTGGAATGAGATAGAGGTTGGCTCCCCAAATAGCTTCATGGTCGCAAATCTGAGTGCGGACAGCGCAGCGATTTGCACTCAACCATCATTTTCTCAACCAGTTCACGCCATACTCAAACTCAATACGCAATAAGCATAATTTTCCATGACTCATTTACTCGACTTACGCAACATTACCAAGCGCTTTAAGGGCGGCACAGTGGCGCTCGACAATGTCTCCATGTGGGTGGATGACGAGAACCCCAGCATTATTGCCGTAGCCGGGGAAAGCGGCAGCGGTAAAACCACGCTGGGGTTAATCGCCATGAATTTTTTAGAGCCAACATCGGGTGAAGTGCTATATAAGGGCAAAGAACTGAAACACTTTAGCAGCCAAGAACTGTTTGACTTCCGCAAGGAGGTGCAGGCCGTGTTTCAGGACCCGTTTGCAGCGTACAACCCGTTTTATCGCGTGGATCATATTTTGGAAGTGCCGGTCGCCAACTTTAAGTTGGCCAAAGGCAGAGCCCAAGCCAAAGAGCAGATTGAAAAAGCGCTGGAAAGCGTTGGCCTGCGCCCCAATGAAATTTTGGGTCGCTTTCCGCATCAGCTGAGCGGCGGTCAACGTCAGCGTTTGGTGGTGGCGCGTGCGCTGCTGCTGCGCCCCAAGCTGCTGGTCGCCGACGAGCCGGTCTCCATGGTGGATGCTTCTTTGCGCGCCACCATTTTAGAGGCGCTGCGCACGCTCAATGTGGATTACCAAATTCCCATTCTCTACATTACCCACGACCTAACCACCGCTTACCACGTGAGTGACCACATCCTCATCCTCTACAAAGGCTCAGTCATGGAGGCAGGCGATGTGGAAACGGTCATTACCAACCCCCAGCACCCGTACACGCAACTGCTCATCGACTCGATTCCGTGGCCGGATTTGAGCCGTCAATGGGGGCAGCAAGAGATTGTGGCCGTGGATGGCGAAGCGGCCGCAATTGGCCAAGGCTGTAAGTTTGCCTCGCGCTGCCCGCACGTTATGGACAAATGTCGCCAAAGCGCGCCGCCTCTTTATCAAGTCGGTGAAAATGCCGTGGCATCCTGCTATCTATATGAAGGCAAGTCGGTGTTGCCTGGTGAAGAATTGGGCACGCTCTTTGCCACCAAGAAGCCGGTCACAGCCACAGGCTGAAGCCTGCGTGTACTAGAAGAAGCCCGCTAAAGCAGGCTGTTTCTAGAGTGCGCTTTAGCGTACTTTGGCTGATAGGCGCTGGTTTCAACCAGTGCTTGCATAAGTCGCAAAAATCAAAACAGCCCAGGCGACTGTGGAGCGCCTGGGCTGTTTTTTATTTGGTCGGACTTAACAGCGCAAAAAGTAAAGGTTTTGGCAATCGATGCCACAGGCTGATGGTGGAGGTTACTGGGGAATCAACGGCTCAGCCACAAACTGCATGGGGTCGACCCCCACGCCATAGATGCGCAGTTCCCAGTGTAGATGCGCGCCGGTGCTCAGGCCAGTCGTACCCACCAAGCCAATGACGTCGCCGGTCTGTACTTGCTGCCCCACCGCAACTTTAATTTCACTCAAATGCCAATAGCCGGTAAAGATGCCGCGGCCGTGGTCAATCAGCACCGCGTTGCCGCGCACGTTGAGCGGTTCGGCCAGCGCCACGACACCGGGCGCGGGCGCCGTAATTGTCACGCCTTCGGGTGCGCCAAAATCCTGCCCAGAGTGATACGAAGCTACCGGGCCGCTGTTGTAGCTGCGCCGCGTGCCAAAGGGGCTGGTGGTGGCATATTCGCTGCTGATGGGCAGCGAAAAGACGCCCGTCCAATAAAGCTGCGGCGTAACCGCAGACCAGACCTGCGTCAGCTTGGCCAATTCATCTTCGACCAGCGTTGGCTCCAGCAGCCCCCCTTTTTCATCAGGCAAGACAATATCTTGCGTCTCGTATGGCCCTTCCGCCACGGTGACCTGCCAATCGCGCTGCAAAACAAACCCATTACGCGCCGTATATCGCAGGTTGATGGTGTATGGCCCCGGCGCCAGCAGCGCCGGTACGGGCAGCAGCGCAAACTCGGTGAGCGCGCTGGCCGCGGATGATGCTGTCTCCGTGAGCGGCGCCGACGTCAACGGCGTAAATGCAATGGGCAACCCGTTCCACGTGGCCGTCAGCGAGAGGGGGCGACTGCTCTGCACCAGCAGATGGCCAGTGCGCCCCTGGATCAGCACGTCGGGCAAGGTGACGGACTGGATGGCGCCCAAGTGTAGCTCGGCCAGATTGAGCTGGCCATTGGCGGGCAACCGGATGGGCTGCATGGGGAAAAGGCGCTGCGTATCGCTCATGTTGTTGAGCGCCGAAAGCACGGCTGGGTCCTGCAGGGTGCGCTGGGCCAATGCCAACAAAGTCTCACCGGGCAGGGCGTTTGCCAAAATCGTCGGGACTTCACCCAGCGTTTCGCCACTGGCAGCGCCCGGAATGAGCAACACCTGCCCCACTTCAATCAACGCCGGGTCGGCAATATTATTGAGCGCCACCAGGTCGTCCACCGTGACGCCAAAGCGTCCGGCAATGGCGCTGAGCGAATCTCCCGCCACCACCGTGTACGAGCCCACCTGTTCCTGCGCATGCGCAATGGAGAAACCAAAGGCCAGGCGGAAACCAACGAGAAGAAATATGCACCAAAGTAAAAGCGGACAGAGGCTTCTGCCCTTTTTTGAAACTGCCATGATAGAATGTCTTATCTTACTCCGCCAACTCGTGTGAATAGACGCTGGGGCGCAAGATGCCAATATAGGGCAGGTTGCGGTAATACTGGTTATAGTCCAGCCCATAGCCCACCACAAATTCATTGGGAATGGAAAAGCCCACCCAATCCACCTTCATCTCCACCTCGCGCCGGTCGGGCTTGTCCAGCAGCGTCATAATGCGCAACGAGGCGGGCATCCGCTCCAACATAATGCGGTGCAAATAGTGCAGCGTATTGCCGCTGTCAATTATATCTTCCACCAGCAGCACATGGCGACCCTCCAGGGGGCGGCGCAAATCCATAACAATCTGGACCGCGCCGCTGCTCTTGGTGCTGCTGCCATAGCTGCTAATGGCCATAAAATCCACTTCGTGTGGAATCTCAATATGGCGCACCAGGTCGGCCATAAAGATAAAGCTGCCCTTGAGCACGGCAATCAAAAGCAGGTCTTTGCCGGCATACTCAGTAGAAATAATGCGCCCCAATTCTTTGACGCGGGCGTTGAGCGAAGTTTCATCAATCAGCACACGCTGAATGTCTCCCAGCAGCGAAAGCCGCGCCTGGCTGGGTCTATCTTCTGGCGCCTTTTGTGATAAATCTGACACTACATGCTCCCGTTTGTATTGTAGACATTATCGGGAATACGGTAATTTAAGAATCGTACGCCGATTCACGCGGATGAACACAGGCGGATGAACACAGATTGTGCAGAGAGCATCAGCGTTTATCCGTATTCATCCGCGTACCCAATCTTCATTCCGATAATCTCTAGTGGCTCGTCCCGTCTGCTTTGATAGAAATGCCCCAGGCATTATGTGACGAGACATTGGTGTTCTGACGCTGATTCATCTCGATCATTTCAGGGTTGACAGAAGACGAGTGGATTGGACGTTTAGCCCAGCACCAATGCCAGCTCCGGCACGATCTCAAAATGCAATTTGCTGTGCGCCAAGCGCAGCGCGGTCTCTACGTGTTCCGGCGTTTGACCGCGCGCAAAGATAAAGCCCAAATAGCTGTCGCCTTCGGGCAGCGGCGTTAGCGAATAGTTGGGCTTGGCCGTGATTTCAATCTCTTCAATATCAGGCACATTTTGCGCTTCGGCTAGCCCCTGCACCGTGCGCAGCACGCCAGCCTCTGGAATCGGAATCATCATCACGCCACGGGCGCTGGCTTCGCGCTGCATAAAGCCCAGCGGCAGTCCACACGCTTGGCGCAAAATTAGCTCTTCCAGCGACACATCATCATCAAAGCGCAGCGTTTTGGCGCACAGCCCGCCAATCGAGCGCCCGGCCACTTCCAGAATCCAGGGGCCTTGGGCATTGACGCGCAGCTCGGCGTGAATTGGCCCTTCGCGCAGCCCCAGCGCCGCGGCCGAATCGGCTGCGCACTGGGCAATTTGCGCTTGTGTTTCCGCCGCTAGACGGGAGGGCGTTACATAAATGGTTTCCTCAAAAAAAGGGCCATCCAGCGGGTCAGGCTTATCAAACAGCGCCAATACCTGCAACTTGCCGTGATCCAAAATGCCCTCCAGCGCCACCTCAAAGCCTGGAATAAAGCTTTCCACCTGATAGGGCTGGGGTGCATCATCAATGCGCAATTCGTGCAGCATCTGCGTCAGCCGCTGGACGGCGGCCACAAACTCGGCTTCGTCGTCCGCCCGCATTACGCCGCGGCTGCCGGAAAGATTGATGGGCTTGACCACGCACGGATATGTGACCTGTTGCGCCACCTGCCGCGCCACGACATGGGGATCATCGCCCGTGTGGAAAAGCATAAAACGGGGGCAGGGCACGCCCGCCTGCACAAAGAGCGTACGCATTAAATGTTTATCGCGCGCGGCTTCCGCCGCTTGCGATGAATTGTGCGGCAGGCCCAACAACGCGCACGCCTTGGCTGCCACCAGCGTACCGCTCTCATCCACGGCGCGGATGGCCTGAATGGGGGCGGCGTTGTTCATTTCCGCATTGGCGATTTCCGCAGCCAAATCGGCAATGGCCTGCGCCGCCGCGTCGGGCCGGCTAAAATCGACCCCCTGCCGATAGTTCCAATGCGTGGCCAATTGCCCAGCCATATCCTGCACATAGATCACATCCACATCCAAACGCGCCGCGGCATCGGCAAAGGCCTGGTTGCGATAGCTGCGTGCGGTTGTCAGGAGCATGATCCGCTTGGGGTCACCTGCCCCTCCAATTCCCCTTTCTAAAGCAAGGGGAGCGTCTTTGTATGAACAATTTTCCATCAAATGAATTCCATGGTTTACTTTTCTGGATCAGCCTTAATGGATGGGCCAACGGTATCCTTTTCCGGCGTGGCAAGGGGATCAGGGCGACAGATCCCACGGGCTGCACATTACACCGTCAGCGTCAAAGGCAAGCGGTCTTTCACCGACGATTTTCAAGCGGGGGTGCGCCTCTACGCCGGGACGCAGGCTGGGACTCACCCAAAGTCGATCCAGCGTCAACGTATCGCGCATAAATACAATGCGGGCGCTCTCCTGCTCCTCGCCGCAGCCGCGCAGCGCGGCCTGGATGGTGCGACGGTCATCGGCCATGGTCATGGGCATGCTGGTGCGCCACATGCCCAATACGCCCGAAGTAAGCGCATTGGTATAAACGGCCTTCCAATCGATCTGCCGGGCCAAGCGCGCGGTAATCACGTTGGCCAGCCCCATGCCATATGCATTGCCGTGGGTGGCTTCCGTTAAGTCTAATGCCGCAATGGTGGCAATATCCACGCCATCGCTAGGTTCGGCCTGGCGCGGAATCTTCATGCGGCTGATGACGTTGGTATCCATGCCGGTGCCGCTAATGTTTTTGCCCAGCGCGCGCACCACCAGCACGTCGATCTGCGGAAAAGGCAGGCTGGGCATGAGCGCTTTGGCCTTGACCAACAGCGCCGCTTCGCGTTCGGCGCCAATGTCGCACGCGGGCAGGCCGTGAATTTCGGCGGTCTGGTCGTAGGCGTTTTCCACAATTGCCAGCCCGCCCACAATGTTGGTTTGGGCTTCATAGACGCGCGCAGCCGGCCCCATGTAGTGGATCAGCCCGTAGACGCCGCGGGCGTGCATGACCGCCGCGCCCTGCTGCTTACCCAGCCCAATCACCAACATTTTGGCCAGCCCGCTTTCAATCTGGCTGCGAAAGCTGGTGTGTGGTTTAATGCGCGCGATCAGAAAGGTGTGGTCAGCGCCGGCCGAGAGCAGATCCTGAAAAAGCGGCGGTCCGTCTGTCAGTTGGCCGATTTGGCGCACGTCCATGGTGGCGCGGATGGGGGCGCCCACGCTGGTCTCGGTCACGCCCAGGTTGGCCAGCATTTCGGTCTGGCTTTCCGCCGTGGCGCCGGCATGGCTGCCCATGGCGGGCGTAATAAACGGATGCAATCCCGCGGCCTGGAATTGGGCCACCACGGCTTGGACAATAAGGGGCAAATTGGCAATGCCGCGGCTGCCCACGCCTATGGCCACGCTGGCGCCGGGCGGCATTTTGGCCAGCACGCCGCTCTCTTGCACGGCGCGGGCAGCGGCCGCTGCCACATCTGCCACGCGCGGCGCGTCAAAGTGTTGTTCGATCTCCAGCAGCGTGGCGGGCAATGGGGCTGGAAAGTGAAGGTCTTGGATCTGTGCAAAGAGGTTCATATCGGGAAGTATAGCATAGGGTGATGGGGTTGTGTAGTTAGCGGGATAAAGTGGAATCGGAAAAATTCTTTATCCATAGGACTTACGCAAGCTCAGAGGGCAAATTACCAGGTCAACTATGTTATGCACTCCTGACGATCCGCCTGCGCTGCGTCCATTGTAAAGGTTCGTGACTGCCCTGTTAGTCGACCATTTTGCTTTGGACAAATCACTCTAAACACGCTATAATACAGACAGAGAACTTATGTTCTGAGCCTTCTTGTTCACAAAGGAAATCCCATGCCTGACTCTTCTAACCAGGTTTTTAAAGTCATCAGCGAATACCAGCCCACGGGCGATCAGCCGCAGGCCATCCAGAAGCTGGCGCAGGGCGTGTGCAGCGAGCTGCCCCACCAGATTCTGCTGGGCGTAACCGGTTCGGGCAAGACCTACACCATGGCCAAAGTGATTGAGCAAGTGCAGCGGCCCACGCTGGTGTTGGCGCATAATAAGACGCTGGCCGCGCAGCTTTACAGCGAGTTCCGCGAATTCTTTCCCAACAACGCGGTCGAATATTTTGTCAGCTATTATGACTACTATCAGCCGGAAGCGTATATTCCGCGTTCGGACACCTACATTGAAAAAGAGTCGCAGACCAATGATGAAATCGACCGGCTGCGGCTGGCCGCCACGCGCGCTCTCTTTACCCGGCGCGACGTGGTGATTGTGGCTTCGGTCTCGTGCATCTATGGCCTGGGCAGTCCGCAAGATTATGGGCAGGCCGTGGTGCATCTGCGCCTGGGCGAAATGATCCGGCGCAACAGCGTGCTGCGCCACCTGGTGGAGATTTACTATGAACGCAACGACAGCACGCTACAGCGCGGTAAATTCCGCGTGCGTGGCGATGTGCTGGAAGTGCAGCCTGCCGACAGCGACTTTGCCTATCGCATTAGCCTGTGGGGCGATGAGATCGAGCGCATTAGCGAGATCGACACGCTGACCGGCGAGATTCTGGCCGAGCATCAGCAGATTGACATCTATCCGGCCAAGCACTTTGTCACGCCCCAGGATCGGCTGTCCGAAGCCATTGACGACATTGAAGAAGAGCTGGAAGAGCGGCTCAAGTTTCTGCAAGCCAGCGACAAGCGGCTGGAGGCGCAGCGGTTGGAACAGCGCGTGCGCTATGATATTGAGATGCTGCGCGAGGTGGGCTATTGCAACGGCGTCGAAAATTATAGCCGCCCTCTGGCGCAGCGTCCGGCGGGCAGCACGCCGTGGACGCTGCTCGACTATTTCCCGGCTGATTGGCTGCTCATGGTGGATGAGAGCCACATGTCTATTCCGCAGGTGCGTGGCATGTATAATGGCGACCGCGCCCGCAAAGAGGTGCTGGTCGATTATGGCTTCCGGCTGCCCAGCGCGCTGGACAATCGTCCGCTGCGCTTTGACGAGTTTGAGCAGCACGTGCATCAGGCCATCTACGTCAGCGCCACGCCCGGCCCATACGAATATGAGCACGCCGGCCAACAGATTGTGGAGCAGGTCATCCGTCCCACCGGTCTGCTGGATCCAGTGGTAGAGGTGCGCCCCACCGAAGGGCAGATCGACGACCTGCTCAAAGAGATTCGGTTGCGCGTGGATAAGGGGCAGCGCGTTATGGTCACCACGCTGACCAAGCGCATGTCCGAAGATTTGACCGAATATCTGGCCGAGCTGAACATCAAGGTCAACTATCTGCACAGCGAAATTCACACCCTTGAGCGAGTCGAGATTCTGCGCGATCTGCGCATGGGCGTCTATGACGTGGTGGTGGGCATCAACCTGCTGCGCGAGGGCTTGGACTTGCCCGAAGTGTCGCTGGTGGCCATTTTGGATGCCGACAAAGAGGGCTTCCTGCGCAGCGCCAGTGCGCTGATCCAGACCATTGGGCGCGCCGCCCGCCACGTGGAGGGCAAGGCGATTCTCTACGCCGACAAGATGACCGCCGCCATGGAAACGGCCATCACCGAGACCAACCGCCGCCGCGAGATTCAGGAGAAGCACAACCAGGAGCACGGCATTACGCCGCAGGGCATTGTCAAAAGCATCCGCGACTTGACCGACCGCGTCAAGATTCTAGCCGAGTCCAAAGAGACGTATGAAGTGGAACATCCCGAAGAAAGCTTCGAAATGGATCCGGCCCTGCTGCCGCCCGACGAGCTGGCCAAGCTGATCAAGCAAGTGGAGCGCGAAATGAAAGAAGCCGCCAAAGCCCTCGAGTTCGAACGGGCCGCCCAGCTGCGCGATCAGCTCGTGAAGTTGCGGCAGGCTGAGTTAGGGATGCGGGTGTGATGGATTGACAATTAGCCAATAGACACAAAGGATTTTCTCAATGCGTGAGCAAGTGATCATAACCAATAATGAAGCGACTCTTCGAATCCCACGGTTCTTTGTTGAAGAACTACACATTCAGGACGGTGATGAACTTGAGTTTTCCATCATTGATGGTGCACTGATTGTTCGTCCTCTTAGTGAAACAGAACGAGAAGCAAAACTTGATAAGATTATTCAAGGTCTTCTAAAAAAACGCAAGAGTGTTTATGAAGCCCTGGCATCGGGCGTTGAATAGCGCATGTTTCACTTTTTACATAAGAGAGACATTCTGCACATGCACACTATTTTGATAGATGAGTATGGCGGGGTACATGGATTGCGCGATGATGGCATATTAGAATCAGCTCTTGCAGCCGCCGAAAATCGCGCCTATTATGAAAATGCCGACCTGGCAAGTTGCGCTGCCACATATGCGTTCCACCTGTGTGAAGCGCATGCATTTCTAGATGGTAATAAGCGCATTGCCGCAATGGCGGCTGAAGCGTTTTTTGAGTTGAATGGTGCCTATCTTGCGTTGGACAATGAGCGGCTTGAACAACTCATTTTCCAAATTGCCGCTGGTGAAATTGACCGAAACGGCATTGAACAAATCTTTCAAGAACATACGAAAATTTAGCCTTTAGGACAGACTGAATGAGCACTGCCAACGGAACAGACGAACAACCCCAAACCACCGACCCAGACGAGGAAATGGCGCACGCCAACGGGCAGGTGAACGGCCAGCTAAATGGCCACGTTGACGGCGTGGGTGAAATACGCGCCGTCAACATTAACCACGAGATGCAGACGGCCTATCTCGACTACGCCATGAGCGTCATTGTGGCGCGGGCGCTGCCGGACGTGCGCGATGGGCTCAAGCCGGTCCATCGCCGCATTCTCTACTCCATGTATCACGATCTGGGGCTGACCGCGGACAAGCCGCACAAAAAGAGCGCCCGCATTGTCGGTGAGGTGTTGGGTAAATATCACCCCCACGGCGATACCGCGGTCTACGACGCCATGGTGCGCATGGCCCAGGAGTTCAGCCTGCGCTATCCGCTGGTGGATGGCCAGGGCAACTTTGGCTCCATTGACGGCGACAACGCGGCGGCCATGCGCTATACCGAGGCCCGCCTGGCGCGCATTGCCGACCTAATGCTGGACGACCTGGACAAAGATACGGTCGACTGGCAGGACAACTTTGATAACTCATTGCGCGAGCCGCAGGTGCTGCCCGCCGCCTTGCCCAATCTGCTCATCAACGGCTCCAACGGTATTGCCGTGGGCATGGCCACCAACATCCCGCCTCACAATTTGTCCGAGGTGGTGGATGCGCTGGCCTACGTGATCGATCACTTCGACAAGGTCGACGAGATCACCGTCGAAGAGCTCATGCGCTTTATCAAAGGGCCGGACTTTCCCACCGGCGGCATTTTGTATCGCTTCCGCGAAGATTCCAAAGGCGATGAAAACACCGACGCCATTGCCCAGGGCTACGCCGTGGGCAAGTCGCGGCTGATCTTGCAGGCCAAGGCGCACTTTGAAGAGATGAGCCGCAACCGCAGCCGCATTGTGGTTACCGAGCTGCCCTATCAAACCAATAAGACGGCGCTTTTAGAACGCATTGCCACCCTGGCCCGCGACGGCAAGCTGGAGGGCATTACCGATCTGCGCGATGAGAGCGACCGCACGGGCATGCGCATTGTGGTGGAGATGACGCGCACGGTGGAGCCCAAGCAGATGCTGGAGCGGCTCTTCAAATATACGCCGCTGCAGCAGACCTTTGGTATGCAGATGCTGGCGCTGGTAGAAGGCGAACCGCGCACGCTGGGGCTCAAGCGCGTGCTTCAGCTCTTTGTCAATCATCGCCAAGAAGTGATCCGCCGCCGCTCGGAATATGAGCTGGCCAAGGCCAAGGCGCGCGCCCACATTGTGGAAGGGCTGCTGCGGGCGCTGGACATTTTGGATGAGGTGATTGCCACGATTCGCAGCAGCCGCACCGTGGAGACGGCGCGCAACAATCTGGTCAAAAACTTCCAGTTTACCGAAATTCAGGCCCAGGCCATTTTGGATATGCAGCTGCGCCGACTGGCCGCACTGGAGCGCAAAAAGCTGCAAGATGAGTACAAAGAGCTGCAAACGCTCATTGCCCATTTGGAAGATCTGCTGGCCAACCCGCATAAAATTCTGGCCCTCATCAAAGAAGACCTGCTCAAAATTAAAGAAGAATATGGTGACGCCCGCCGCACTCAAATCGTCGAACGCACCAAGGGCACGCTCACCAGCACCGACCTGCTGCCCGAGCAGGATGTGTGGGTGGCGGTCAGCCGTGATGGCGACCTGCGCCGCCAGGATGTGAGCAGCGCATCCAAAACCACGGCGCGCCAAATGGGCAAAAAGGCCGACCTGACGCTCATCACCGCCAACACGCGCGATTTCCTCTATCTCTTTGGCAAAGATGGCCAGTGTCGCCGCCTTTCCATCCACGAGATTCCCCAGGATGGCAGCAGCCGCCATGCCGCAGACTACACCGAGTTCACGCGCCGCGACGCCATTACGGCCGCGGTAGCGCTGTCGCGCGATCTGGCCGATGGCGCAGGCTATCTCTTTATGGCCACGGCCCAGGGCATGGTCAAACGGGTGACGCTGGCCGATTTCGCCAATGTAGCCCATGCGGACCCGGTGGTAATGAACGTGGACGCACGCGATCGGCTTGGCTGGGTGCTACAAACCAATGGCAACCAGGATGTGATTCTGGTGACCAAGAATGGCCAATCCATCCGCTTTAATGAAGAAGATGTGCGCAGCATGGGGCTGGCCGCCGGCGGCGTGGGCGGTATGAAGCTCAAAAAGAATGACGAGATTGTTTATGCCAGCGTGGTCGAGCCGACGGGCGAACTGCTCACCATGACCGAACAGGGCTACACCAAGCGTTCCTCTCTGGAAGAATACAGCACGCAGGGACGCAATGGCGGCGGCATTGTCACGCACAAACCCACGTCGCGCACGGGTCCCGTGGTGGCAGCGCTGATGTTGCCTGGCCGTGCGCTGGTGCAAGCAGCAGACGAATGGCTCACCGTGACGCTCTCCAAAGGAACGCCTACTGCGCTGACCATCGACGAGATTCCGCAAATGGGGCGTGGGGTGCAGGGCAAACAGGTGGTGGCCGCGGGCATGGGCATCGCCGTGGAAAACATTACGCACTTGCAGATGCCGGAAGAAACACATGCGCCCAATGGTGGCGCCCCCGAGGATGAGCCTGAATTGGGGCGCAACGGGGCAGCAAGCAAAAAAACAGAGACGGCAGTGCGAACAACCGCACAGGCGCGGGCAAAACGTAAATCTGCTGCCCTTAAATCTGCCACATCTAAATCTGCGAAGCCGAAAGGTGGCGTAGCCGCCCGCAAAACGACAACCGCGGCCAAAGCCAGTTCATCTGCCGCTGCCAGCCAATCGCCAAGAGCAGCCAAGCATAACAAAAATAAGTCGTCAGACAAAGCTACAACAAATCAATCTACAACGAGTAAATCTACACAGAATAAATCTGCCAGCAATAAATCTAGGGCCAATACGTCTACGGCAAAGGCCAAGCAACCTGCGGCAAAAGCAGTTGACACCAAGAAAACAGCGGCCCAGAGCACGGCCACTGCATCATCGTCTCAGGCCGCGCCATCTGCGCACGCGGCAAAGCGCAAGAGCGTCACCACAAAAACAACCGGCTCAAAGCGCAAAACGGTTGATTCAACCGCCCACCCCATAACCAAGCCAACCAAAGAAAAAGCCACGGCGCCCAAAACAACGTCCCCCAGCAAAACCGTCGCGGCAAGCAGTTCATCCAATAAAAAGTCCAAAACCGTCGAAAAGAAAGCCACAACTTCGCGAAAATCGACTGTCGCCACCGAAGCCGCGCCCGCCAAAACGCCACGTTCCGCAACATCTAAAGCTGGCAATACAAAAACAGCTAGTGCAAAAACCAGCCGTCCAAAGGCAGATAGCACCCAATTAGATAGTGGTCGCAAAAAGGCAAAGTCCACCGGTGCGCAAAAAACAGCCGCAACCAAAACCACCCAATCTGCGGCGGCGGCCAAAGGCAATGCAACATCTGCCACCGCTAAAGGCAACAAAAATAGTGCGGCTAAATCTACAGCGCCAAGCACGCCATCTACCAAGAGCAAAGCTGCCGCCACACCAAAAGCAGCTGCCACCAAACGACGCGCTGGCAAAGCGCCCAAAGTGGCCGTCGTCGCCAGCGTTACCAAGAGCCAAGCCAACCAAGCCAAAGATAGTGCGCAGAAGCGATAATAAAATAAATGCAAAAAGCGCCGCCTTGCGAGGTGGCGCTTTTTGCATCAGCTATGCAGACACGCGCAATTTTTATCGCGCAATCAACGGCAGATAGAGCGAACCGCCGCGCATGACGTCAATCACCACGCGCTCGCTTGTCCCATCCACCTTGACAATCTCCAATACGTAGGCATCGTTATGCTGGAGCGTGGCGCCGGCATCCAGCCAATCATAGGTAGCTGCCTGGCGGGATTGCCCGTTGACCATGCTGGGAATTAGCTCGCTACGCCGACTGGATTCAACACCGTTGGACTGCCAAATATAGAAGCCCACTACGTTTGTTTCATCCACCATTTGCCAGCGCACCAGCACGCCATCTGGCGTTTGGGTCAAGCTGTGTGCGGCCAGTTGAATGCCCGTGGGGTTGAGAATCTGCACGCTGGCGCAATCCTCATCATCGCCATCTTTGGGTACGGGCGCGCCGCCCGCCAGGGCGTTGGTGACGCGCGCCAGGTTGGGCGCATGGCCAGCCGGGCTACAATTGGTCATGGCGGGCAGCAGCGTGGTGTCCGCCAAAGTGGTGAAGTACACATCCATGCTGATGCTTTCTCCGGCGCCTAGTCCATCCGGATCGTTTGACAGCAGGTCACTCCAGGTCAAAATGCCATTGGCTACGGTTGGCGCGGGTAAAGTAGGGACGACGGATTGATAGTTAATGAAGACATTACTATAGCGATCCTCTAGCGGCAAAACGGTGATGGTGACGTTACCCGTGTTGGTAATGCGGATGGTAAAGGAGATGGTTGCGCCCACGCCAAATGGGTTGACGCCATTGAGCGTTTTGCTCAGAGCCAACATGGGGTTAGCGGGAGCGGCCGTTACGGTGACGCCCGCCGGGTCGTGGTCATCCTCATCGCCGCCATTCTGGCCGTCTTCATTCACCACGTCGTCTTTTAGGTTTGTAGACTCGCCCGCGCCGTCGCCGTTGGTGCTGTTGGGCGTCGAGTCTGCATCGGGCAACTTAGCGCCATTGGCATCGGTCGCGCTCGACACATAGTCAACGATCTCCGCCGTATTGGTGTAGACGCCATTGGCCAGCAGCGCGTCCGACGTCAGCACAATATTGATGACCGCGCTTTCGCCTGGCCCAATCGGTCCCGCCACGGTGGCGAGGGCCGTGCCAGTCGTTGGACTCCAACCGTTGCTATCGTTAGTGCTTAAAGTGAAGCCGACCGGTATATAGTCGGCAATTTGAATATCAGCCGCCGTCACCACACCTTGATTGTAGATGGTGATAGTAAAGGCTACATCATCGCCGGGCTCAATATTGGCCGGCTGGCCGGAAGCCAGCTTCTTATCCAACGCCAGGTCAAAGCGGCAATAATAGCCAAAGTCCAGGTCCAGATTGTTGGTGGTCATTATGCCGGAGGTCTGCGTATCTGCCGCGCCATCAGTAATATTGGGCTGATTTTGGCCCAGCACAAAGCCAGCCAGCGGGCCTCCCGGATCAAAGTTGGTGGCATCTACCTCCACTTCATAATTCTTACCATTGATCACTTGGAAGTTGTACGATCCGTCTACCCCTAATACGGTGGCCGTGGTAGTGGTCACCAGCGAGCTGACAATGCGCGCACCGCTGCCATCCAGTTCATATAGATTGATCAGCACGCCGTTGATGCCCGGTTCGTTGGCGTCTTGCACGCCGTCATTATCAATGTCGTGCCAGATGTAGTCACCCAGCAGCAGTTTGGGTTCTGGTGGATCAATGGCAAACTCGACACAGGCATCGACGCCCAGCGCACTGGCTTTGTTGTAGCTCATGCCCGCCGTGGCGCATTCGGTTGCTGCCGCACCCGTTGTCTCTGCCCTGGCGATAAAGCTCACGATGAGCGCCAGCGATTCATTGGGCACAAGTTGGTTATCGCCGTCAAAGTCAATCACGTTGTCCCAAGTGATGCTGCCATCATCCGTGGGGTCGCTGGCAGGATTAGGCCCGGTCTGGTCCAGCACGCTGTCATACAAAAGATAGCTCACTTCATACGTATCCGTCAACGGCAAGGAGGTAATGGGCAGATCGCCCGTATTCGTAATGCGGATGGTAAAGCTGATCAGTGAACCTACCGTTACTGGCGTCGGCGTATTGACGATTTTGACGAGATCAATGGCGGTGACGGGAGCCTCTTCATTGGTAAAGGAGATTTGCGTGGTCCCGCCATCGCTGACCGTGAGCCCCGTTTGCGGATTGGTTGTGCTACTGGTCGTCTGCCAGCCTGCGGGGATGCTCGTTTCGGTGACGGTGTAATTACACGTGTTGCTGCTGCCGTCATCCACCAGCAAGTTGCTAAAGGTGACCGTCTGCCCATCGGCGCCGGTTGCGGTGTTCAGCACCGGGTTCGTATCGTATGGCGCCGGCAGCGCACAACCCGCCGTGGTCGATGCAATGGTGAACTCCCAACTGCTGACGCCCGCTGGGTCGCTGCCCACGGCAATGTTCTTGGTCACTTCAATGGCGCCTTTGGCGATAGCCGGCGCAAAGCCAAAGTCGAGCGTGTGGTTATTTCCCCCTGGTCCCCCAGCGGTGAAGGCAATGGTGGAAAAGCCGACATTGAGCACACCGTTATCACCGTCTGAATCATCGAGATCGCTTTTGTTATTATTGGTGCTGTCACCGTTCTGGTCGGCTTGGGTAATGGCGCTATTGGCCGGTAGGCTACCGTCGGTCAGCGAGACGCGCACTTCATAGTTGGTGCGCGGATTCAGATTGGTAAAGAGATAGCCGCCATCGCCGCTGGTCGTTTGCGCCGCCCCGACCTGTGTACCGCCGTTATCCATATTGTGTAGCGTCACCTGCACCCCGTTGATGCCGGCTTCACCTGGATCTTGAATGCCGTCGCCATCTACATCATTCCAGACGCGATTACCGATTTCGATGGGAGCAGACGCACAGAGTAATTCCAAATCGCCCAGACCGGCGGCCTTCCCAAACGTATCTGGCGACGAACCAAGCTGATAAATCTGATATCCGCGCGCATTGTCTTTGCTGCCATTAATGTTGCTGAGAAAGGCCACACCGCCCGAAACAAAAACTCCCTGATTTCCTTGACCGTTAATTGGGTCAAAAGCTGTCAAAACCAGGTCGCTGGAACCGGGCAAGTGGGCCAGGCCGCCCACGGAAAATTCGAAGTGGCCGGAGCCATTCCCCGTATCCACAAAGTCATCCTGATAGAATTCGCCGCCGCTAGAAATGTTGCTTTCAATGGTAAAGGCGCCGTTTCCATTTGGCGTGGCGCGCAACACCTCTCCGCCCGTCACCGGTCTGTTTACGACATTATTGCCATTAATATCATTGTTCGCCGGTCCAGACTGATGTCCCCATCGATCAAAGAAGCCGATCATCATATCGCCATCGGCCGAGTCAAACTCAATATCCGACAAAACCGGTTGCGGCACAACGTATGTGCGAGAGGTGCTGTCACAGTTCGATGGAAATGAGGTGACCCAAGGGAGCCAGGTTGTGATTGAGTTACAGGAGCCGTTGACGTCGGCGGTTTCGCGTGTGTAATTGAGGCTAAAGTTCAGCACTTCGGTAAAGGTGGTCGTGACGCCATCATCGGGCAAGCGATAGACGTAGGCGCGCATGGTGCTCAGGCTCTGCGTAAATTCGCCCGAGCAGACCAGACCCACATAGACCGCGCCATTGTGATATTTGACGCCAAAAGGCTGCGTATCATTTGTGGCGCCAGAGCCATTACACTGGTTCGTTGGCAGGGCATAGGTATCAATCGCGCCTGGCGTACCATTCGGGTTAATGACAATGGAGTGGAGCGTCTTCTGGAAGACATTGACAACCCAAAGCATGGTTTCGCTGGGGTTGATGTCGATATCGCCCAACCCCACTTTAGCCACTTTTAAAAATGCATCCGAGTCGGCAGAGGGACCAGTGGTGCCCGTGGGAAGACCGCGCCCGCTGTTGTTGGCAATGGCGCCCACCGCGATGGCGTTGCTATTGCTGTCGATGGCGCCATCCAAATCAAGCCAGAGCGGACTGCTGTCGTTGCCGGTATTGCCATCCACAGAAAGTCGATAGATGGCGCCCAGATCGCCCTGGCCGTCGTTATCATTATCGATCAGGGCGGTGTGGCGCTTGAGGAAGGCGGCGGCATAGAGACTGTCTGTCGAGCGCTCATAGGCCAGGCCCCACGTTGCGCCAATTTGGGTGTTATCCGCCTCACGGGTCGGCGCCGGGCGGTTCGCGCTAATGAGCCCGCTGTAGGTATAGTCCCAGCTGTAAAGCACATCGGCGCTGCCGCTGCCGTTGCGGTAACAAGAGGTTGCCAAACTGGGATTGTTGCCGCAGTAATCGGCCGGATCATGGAAGCCGGCATTGGCGGTTCCCCCGCCGTCGTTGACAAACTGCACGGTGGTGCCACCGGCAATGGACGGTTCAAGATAGTTCAAGCTAGCCGGCAGCGTAAACTCAACGCGGTACGGTCCCGCCGCCAACGAACCACAAGTAGCCGTATTGATCGAGTATGTGCCGGCCGCGCTCGTCGAAGCCACACAGGTCGCGCCAGCTGCGTCAAAAACAGTCACCGTAACGGCGCCCAACCCGGGCTCGCCACTTGTCAGCAAACCGTTTAGATTCGTATCTTCAAAGACGGCGCCGCTGATCGCACCGGCCGCCAGCGCAATGGCAGGCTCGGGGATAACGTTGTCGATGACACGGTCCACTGATGGCGCAATATCTTGCGGCAAGGTCTGGTTCAACAACGACGAAACCAGCGGCGGCGGAATCAGCCCGGCCAGCAGCGCAGCCATCAGCAACGCATGGATGAAAACGCGCGCATGCGTCACTAGATATTTTTGTGACATGTTGAATCTCCTTTGAGTGATACATAAACCAAAAGGCAAGGGCGCAAAACAAATATTTGTCTCCGGTAATTCGTCAAAGCAAAATTGACGAACATCAGCCCCGGTATTCTAAATTGGCAAAAGACTCCCCGCTGACTATCAGTACTAGTATATTTGGCCCATTCACACGGGTAAATGGGCCAATAGTACTAGCGGAAACACTCAATAGGTACTACATTCACAGCAGTATGAAGCCTCACACAGAGGCCTACTTATGTAAATATACGACAAATTACGTATCTTTCTCCGACTTTTGTCGTGATATACTCCTGTCGCTTACCTGCATCTCATACCCATATCTATACCACCAAGTTAACGGGATTAGCCTCTTCTGTTCGCTGGCACAATCATTTATCCTGAACTTACGCAAACCTCGACCAAAATTGTGTCGAGTGCCAGCGGGTTCACTCTTGGCAATCTACAACCGCCATCATCTAAATCGTATAATCATCAAATTCAAGGAAATCCATTATGCTGAGGAGTATCGGCAATCATCGCGCATTTGTTTGGTTATATATCTTCTCTTTTTTACTTTCACTCTCGCCCAAACCGGCTTTGGCCACAGACAAAATGATAGATGTAACAAATCTGGCGGCGCCTTCATCAAGCCCGGCGTCGGCCATCAGCGCGGCCCCGTCCAGAGCGATCGCGCAGGCCGCCAACACCATCTCCGGCAAAGCCTTTTTGGATTATGACGCCGATGGCTTTTTCAACCCCACGTATAGCAATGCCCGCCCCGCTGTGGATGCCGGCGTGGCTGGCGTCACCGTCACAGCGTATGATGTGAACAACAACGTGGTGGGCACAGCCGTCACCACAGCGCCCGATGGTAAATATGTGATGACCGTCACCGGCTCGGCGCCCTATCGCGTGGAATTCACCAACATTCCCGATGGCTATACGCCCGGCATGACTACCGTCTCTTCCATGAGCAACGCCACTAACCCCCCGTTAACCGAGTTTACGGCCGGCCCACGCGTCCAGATAGTGGTGACGGATAGCGCCGAACATGTAAACGTGGCATTGGTGGATCCCGTCAAATTCTGCCAAGACAACCCAGATGTGGCCACGCCCTGCTATATCAATGGCGACCCGCTGCTGGGCGGCACAACCAGCCAGTCTAAGGCACTGGTTTCTTTTGGCTACCATGACAAGGGCACGACGCCCAAACCCGACCATTTGAGTCTGGCCAACGAGATGGGCGCCACCTGGGGCTTGGCCTATCAGCGTAATAGCTATATGCTCTTTGCCGCCGCCCTGCTAAAGCGCCATGCCGGTTTTGGGCCATTGGGCCCCGGCGGCATCTATAAAGTTGACCGCAGCGGCGACACACCGGTCTCCGCACCGTTTGTGGACCTCAAGTCGCTGGGCGTGGGCGTGGGCGATGATCCGCGCAGCCCCGGCGACCTCTCCAAAGATGCCACCACCCCCAATCACGATCCCAACGCGTTTGATGACGTGGGCAAAATCGCCTTTGGCGACATCGATATGTCCGAAGATGACCAGACACTCTGGGTGGTTAGCCTGGCCGACCGCACGCTCAACGAAATCTTTGTGGGGCTGCCGGCGCAAGTGCCCACAGCTGCCCAGATCACCAAACACCCCATTGCGGACCCCGGCTGCGCCAATGGCGACTTTCGCCCGTGGGCGCTCAAGGTGCAGCGGGGCAAAGTCTATGTGGGCGTGGTCTGCTCGGCGGAAACATCGCAGAATCCGGCTGATTTGCGCGCTTATGTGCTTGAGCATGACCCAGCCGGCGCTGACGGCAACTTTGCGTCGATATTCAACTTTGCTCTGACCTATTCGCGCGGCTTTGTGACCGACGATCAGGTCAGTGCTAAATGGCGCCCCTGGATCAAGTCGTGGGCGGATCTCAAGAATCCGGCGCCGGGCGAAGGCCCGGTGGGCGGCCAGCTCATGTATCCGCAGCCCATTTTGAGCGATATCGAGTTCGACGAAACTGGTGCGTTAATTCTGGGGCTCAGCGACCGTTTTGGTCATCAGTTTGGCACCAACAACTATCAGCCGGATGTGAACGATACAGAACTCTATCGCGGCGTGGCCGTGGGTGATATGCTGCGCGCCTGTTTGGTCAATGGTGCGTATGTGCTGGAGGCCAACGCCAGCTGCGGCGGCGTCACTTCAGAAGGCGCCAATAGCAATCCCGGGCAAGGGCCAGGGGATGGCGAATTCTACTGGCAGGATATGTATCCGGTGGATGAAAATGTGGACGGTGGAAAACACGAAGAGACCACATTGGGCGCTATTGCGCTTCTGCCCGGCAGCGGTGAGGTGATGACCACTCTCTTCGATCCGGTGAATTCGTATCGGTCGGGCGGCGTGGGCTGGTTTAACAACACGAGCGGTCGCCGCGACCGCGCCTATGAAGTTTTTGAACAGGATGCCGGTGGGCCCACGGCAACCTTTGGCAAAGCCGCCGGTCTGGGCGATCTGGAGTTCCTGTGTGACCGCGCGCCCTTTGAATTGGGCAACCGCGTCTGGTTGGACGTCAACGGCGACGGCATTCAGGAGCCGAACGAGCCGCCCATACCAGGTGTGCTGGTGCAGCTATATCGGCCCGGCGTGGGGCAAGATGGTGAACCAGGTACGACCGATGATGATTTGCCCATTGCGTCGGCCACCACTGATGAATCCGGTGATTACTATTTCTACGAGGATGATTTTGATGACCCGTTGGAGTCGGATGAATTGGGCATCATCAACTACAACAATGGCGAGCTTCTCCCCAATACGGCCTACGAAATCCGCATAGACCGCGGCGCCGATTTTGCGCCGGGTGGCCCGCTGGACGAGCTGACGCTGACCGAGAAAGATGACGCCGTTCCCACCACCTCTGGCTCCGACTTAAACGACTCTGATGGCGAGTATATGACCAATCCGGTCGGTTCGCCGGCGGGTACTTGGCCCACGATTATTTTCACCACCGGCGGTCCCGGGGTGAGCGATCACACCCATGATTTTGGTTTTGTCCCGCCAGCCGCACGCGTAGCCATTGGGAACCGCATTTGGAACGACAACGGCGCCAATACCAACAACAGCATTCTGGAGGGTGACGAAGCGGGCATTGACGGCGTCACCGTAGAACTCTATCGCGCCAGCCAGACGCCTGGACGCGATGCGCCCATGGCGTCAACCACCACCACCGGTGGCGGTTTCTATCAGTTTGACGATCTGCGCCCCGGTCAATACCAGCTTCACATTCCAGTGGCGAACTTTGATGTCGGCCAGCCGTTGGACGGCTTTGCCACCTGTACAGGCGCAGGCATCGACGAAGTGAGCGACCAAAATGTGGACGAAAATGGCCAAGATACAATGGTAACCGGCGGCATCAGCAGCAACATATTCGACTTGCAGAGCGGCGCCGAGCCAACCGGCGAAGACCAGAGCAACTACACGGGTGCGCTGCCCGATGCCGACGTCAACTTTACGGCCGATTTCTGCTTCTATCCACCGACAGAACGGGTGGCCATTGGCAACCTGGTCTGGATTGATGATGGCGCCGGTGGGGGCGTGGCCGACAACGGTATTTTGGATGGAACAGAAGTTGGCGCCGACGGCGTGTCGTTGGCACTCTATCGCTGTGGTGTGCAGGCGGGTGTAGGAACACCGGTGAGCAACACCGTAACGGCAGGCGGCGGTTTCTATCAGTTCGATACACTTGTGCAGGGCTCGTACTATGTGCATGTGGCTCCCGCCAACTTTGCCGCCGGTCAGCCGCTGGCCCGCTACGTCTCCAGCACAGGCCAGGGCGCGGATGAACTCTCCGACCAAAACGCTGATGAAAATGGCGGCGACACGCTGACCGTTCTGGGCATCTCCAGCAACTGCTTTGATCTGCAACCCAACAGCCAAGTCAGCGCCGAAGATCAAAGCAACTATACAGGTGCGCTGGACGATGACAACGTAAACTTTACCGCCGACTTTGGCTTTGTGCTGCTGACCGAACGGGTGGCGATTGGCAATCTGGTCTGGATCGATCCCAACGACAACGGCATTTTTGAGCCGAATCTTGGGGAAGCGGGATTGAGCGGCGTTACGGTCGATCTTTACGCCGGCGATCCGCTTTCCGGCACGCTGCTGCTGAGCACGCAGACCGATCCCGATGGCCATTATCTCTTTGATGATTTGCCCGGCGGCGCTTATAGCGTATGCATTCCCAACGCCGAATTTGCCAGCGGCAGTCTGCTAATAGGGGCAACGTCCTCAGCGCCAGAGGGGGGCGACACGGCCAGTGATGATAATGTGGATGAGAATGGCCAAAATACGCTCAGCGCCGCCGGTATCTGCTCGACCCTTATTGACGCGCGGCCCAATAGCGAGCCCAGCGGCGAACCCGACCAAGCGCTTTATACCGGCGCCCATGATGATGACAACGTCAACATGACGGTCGACTTTGGCTTTGTGCGTCCGGTGCTCAGCTTGGGCAATCTGGTATGGGACGACCTGAATGATGATGGGCTTTTTAACAACAGCGAACAGGGCATTGATGGCGTGCTGCTCAACCTCTACATGGATCTCAACACCACTGGCATCGTTGATCCATATGAGATGTTCTCGCCCGTCCTTACCACCACCACGGCGAGCGGCGGCCTCTATCTATTTACAAACCTGGTGCCTGGCATTTACGTGGTCGAATTGGATCCCAGCAACTTTGCGGCGGGCGGGCCATTAGTAGGCTACATTTCCAGCGACGATGCTGTAGCCGGTACCGTGGGCGACTACGAGCCGGCGCCCAGCCCCGACGATACAACGGGACCGCAGGGGAACGCCATTGACAATGATGACAATGGTCAATCCATTGCCTCTGTGATTCGCTCCACCGAGATAACGCTCAAGCTCAACCAGGAACCAACCGGGGAGGTGTTGGATAACGACCCCGCCACGCCGGACGCCAGCGAAAATCTGACGCTGGACTTTGGTCTCTACCGCCCATTTAGTTTGGGCAATCGAGTTTGGCACGATCTGAACAACAACGGCCAGATCGATGACGGCGAGCCAGGTCTGCCCAACGTGCAGGTGAGCCTCTTCCTGGCCGATGGCCAGACCCAGATCGATACGCTCTTTACCGACGCCAACGGCTACTATCGCTTTGATACGCTGCGCGCGGGCAGCTATGTGGTGGAAAATGTGGAGAACAACTTTGAGCCCGACCGCGAATATTCGGGCGCGCTGCTGGGTTTCCGCAGCAGCACAATTGACGAAGCCGACCCCAACCGCGATGGTGACAGCCTGGACAACGGCCTGGGCGTACAGCCGGACGCCGCCCAAGGCATTCGCAGCGGCTTGGTCACGCTGGGCCTGGGCGCCAGCGAACCGACCGCCGAGACCGATCTAGTGGCCAAAGCCAACCCACAGGGCCAGATCGATGAATTTGCCAACATGACGGTGGACTTTGGCTACTTTATGCCCGCCGCGCTAGGCAACCTTGTCTGGCTGGATCAAGATCGCAACGGCGACCAAGAGCCTGGTGAACCGGCCGTGCCCGGCGTCATCGTGGAACTATGCATGTTGGATGAGAATGGCGTTCCGCTCTTCAACTTGACCGATGCCGATGGCAACGAGATCCCTGCCCAGCAAACGGATGAGAATGGGCTCTATCTATTCACCAACCTGCTGCCGGGTAGTTATTGCGTTCAGTTCACGCCGCCGGCAGGATACCAGATCACCACCTCAGATCAAGGTGACGATACCCAAGACTCGGACGTAAACCCAGACACGCAGCGCACGGCCGTGCTAGTGCTGAACTCGGGTGAACAAAACTTAACGCTGGATGCGGGGCTGGTGCAGACGCCCACATCGCTAGAGGAAGATGATTCGCTAGATCAACTGTATAAAGTCTATTTACCGATGGTTTCACTGGAGAAATAGGAGTTACCATAAGTAAAAGGGGGCGGGCAAGTTGCCCACCCCCTTTTACTTAACCAGCGTCAATCCCAGCTCATGCGCCAGCACTTGGGCGCGCTGTACGTCCGCGGCCGCCAGCGCGTCCGCCAATTCTCCACGTGCGTGGGCCGGCGCCACATATTGCGTCAGCAGACTCACTTGGATCCCTGGGTGCTGGCCCAGCCAGGTAAGCACCGGCAGCGTACAGCATTCAAAGTGGCCCGGCATCAGCAGGTGGCGCACCAGCAACTGTTTCCCTTCGCTATAGAGCCGCGCAATAGAGCCGGTGACCACCCGCCAATAATCAGGCATACCACCCACGCGTTCACCACAGCTTGCGGCCCCAACCGCCGGACCGAATTTTAGATCGGGCAAATAAATGTCGATGGCGCCATCCAGCAGATCCAGGGCGACATCAGTCAAATAGAAATTGCTGTTGAAGACCGCGGGAATCTGTCGGGCGCTGCCCATAACATCTAATGTCTGCAAAATAAATGGAATGTGCGGCGCCGGATCACCACCGATAAAACAGAGCGAACGTGCGCCCTCGGCCTGGCGCTGGCCAATGCGGTGGGCCAGTTGCGCGGGCGTCACCGCCACGCCATAGGTGGGGCGAAAGGCAAATTTAGCCGCCGTGCAGAAAGTGCACGTAGCGGTGCAGCCGCTGAAAAAGATGGCGTGAGCCGGCCGCAATATGGCCTCTTCGCCCATGTGCAACATTTCGCTGGCAATAAAGCTCTGTTGGCCCACGCGGCAGACGCCCGCTGCCGTCGCCCGCGCGGCGCCGCAATGGTGCGGGCAAAGATGGCAATCCTGCCACTGCTGGATGGCGGCGGATACCTTGGCGGACATCAAATCTTCTTCCAATAAAGATCGACGGCGTGCAGCTTGCGCGCCACCAATATTTCCCCTGGTGGCGCATCGTTTTCCACCAGCACCAACGCCCCCATGTTGTGCGATGCCAGCCCCAAATAGATAGTGTAGTTCATATTGACCCCACGCAGCCACACGTGGCGCGCAACCAGCGGCTGCACATCGGGATGAGCGGCAATGGGTTCATCGGCTAGGTCAACTTGTTCACCCTCATTTTGAATGGTGGCGCAGGTGTCGCACAGATTGACAGACGAACGCACGCATTCGCGACAATAGGTACAGCGACACAGTTCACATACGGCATTGTGCGCAATGCAATAGTAGCGCTCGCAAATGCCGCAGGTCGCGTTGCATGCGGCGCACAGGGGATCGCCACACACACCGCAGGCGGCCCCATGCTCACGACAAAACACGTGTTTGCACACACGGTCACGCGCCGCATGTTGATGGCAAAAATGTTTTTGGCAGGTGTCACACGTATGGCCACAATTGGCACAGTGGGCTGCGCCGCACGTTTCACAATAGCGGATGTTGACTGCGGACGCACTACAACCCGGACACAGCGTAATGCAGTCGGCGCAATAGACGCCCCGGTTGCCCGCAGCGGCATGATAAAAGCCAGGCCCCACTTTGCGCCCACAGTCGGCGCACGTTTTGAGACAATTTAAACAGAAGCGCTGACCGCTGGCGTCACACACATCAAAGTGGGCGCTGTATTGGTTGCAGCCGGCGCAGCGCACAGCGCACGACGCGCAGATCAGCTCGGGCTGGCCGGCGGCCGGCGTAACGCAATCGGCGCGCAGATGGCTGCGGCACTGCCGCGCGCCACACTGTGCACACTCGGTCTGACAGGCGTGGCACACATCATCCTGGCAAACCGGACAGCGGCTAATGTGTTCAGCGCAGGCCCGCTCTCCGCAGGCCCAACACTCCTGTGAGCAGCGGTCGCAATTTTCCTTTTGGCAGACCGGGCAGACCGCCACGCCACAGGTCGCGCAGAGCAAATCTAGACAGGCAGCACACTGAAAAAGGCAATCGTCACACATGAGGTGGCCGTTGCGATCCAGCGCAATGGTGCTGATCTCCTGATGGCAGGCATGACAACGCGGGCGATGCAGTTCGCCCGTGTATAAATTGCGCGCCACGCTGACCGCCGCTTCCTGCTTGCCGTCGGAAAGCGTCACATCCGCCGTGGCCACCGGCATCTGAATAATGGCATAGCTGACCAGTTCCACCCCCACGCGCAGCCGGTGATTCTCCACTTCTTCGGCCAGCTTGCGCTGCAAATCATCCTCCAGCGCACGGCGTTTTTCCCCTGTGGGGTCGTGTGAATCGTACACGTCCTCAATTTGCTGACTATAGTAGCCGTGCAGCCGATTCAGCACCTTGTACAGACGGGGCTGAATTTCCGCTTCGTGCGTTACACAGCGCACATCGGCGTGATAGATGGCGTATTTGCGCGCGGTTTCGGCCAGGCGCGTCAGCTGCGTCATGGGAGGCAGCCGTAGCGCATCGGCTGCTGCATCATCACCTTGCACCAGCGCCACCGGCTGGACATCGGCCAGTAGCGTGACAAGCATCGGGGCGCCCGCAGCGGCGCCGGGCTCCCCTTGCAAAAGCACCCGGTTGCCATTTTCGTCCAGCACCACCGTGTACAGTTCTTCCCGTTTATCGTCAGCGCGATAGACAATGCGCCAGTTGTAGATATACAGCAGCTGCATTATCTGCTGCATATTTAGCTTGGCAATACTGGTATTGACGGGCCGCACAGCGCGCAGCAGCTCTTCTCCCCCCACGTGCCGGCTGGGCGCCCGCTGGACGGTCAACGCCGCACGCTGCGCCAGATAGTTGATCATGCGGTCAAATATGCGGCTGCCGGCGGCCACCAATTCTGTATTGGATGCCACATCTTGATGTCGAAAGACCAAATGAAGCTCGTCATGGCCAAAGTAGGCGCCTAGCTCTGGGGCCAGCGTCACATGAATGGGTGCTGGCGCGGCGTCCATGGTTTTCTGCGCAGCCCGCTTTGGGCCGGCTTGGCCATCTTTGGACGCAACTTTTACGTCGCTTTCAAAAAAGCTAAAAAAGTCTGCGGCAAATTGGGCCAATGCGTGGCTGCTATTGGGCGTATTGTATGATTGGAAGGTCGGTATTGGGGCTGACATTCAATTTTCTTACAATAATGAAGGGTATGAGTGACGAATAGTTTAATATTAATCTACAACGTAAACAAATGTTTTATCATATGACAATAATGTGATATAATCATAAGCATCTTGATTCAATCGAATCGTATATGGTTGAAGCCCCCCGCACGCTATTCCGTCGACTGCAAGTTGGTTTCGAAAGTGTCGAGGACTTAACTATCAAGACTTACGCAAGCCTTGTGCAAAATTTTAGGGAAGGCGAACTGATTTACGTTTGACGAACCCCGGGCGCTGCGTAAGACAAGACTCTATGAAACCTCAATGAATCAGTTTTTTTCTCCCGTATCATTCCGCAACTATGTAAAGCAGGTTTTCCAAGGTAGCTTATTTAATATTACCTAAATCACATGATAGACTTACGCAAGGTTTGCGTAAAATCGCATTAATACATTGAACTCTCTCCGGACAATCCACAAGCGCTGTGTAAGTCGTGATTAGCATAATCGTTTTTGAAAGACAATTTTTTTTGCCTATTGACGGTCCACAACTTGGTTGGCAACGGCAGTAACCGCAA
This sequence comes from Caldilineaceae bacterium, assembly GCA_020634755.1. Taxonomy (GTDB): domain Bacteria; phylum Chloroflexota; class Anaerolineae; order Caldilineales; family Caldilineaceae; genus JACKBC01. The sequence goes on from JACKBC010000001.1 coordinate 419,058, forward strand.
TATTTGCATGGCGGAGGACATTTAGACATGCGTAAACAAATAGCTTTATTTCTGCAGTTCCTGACTGCAGAAAAAGATTGTACCGAAAATACACTTGCCGCCTACAGCACAGACGCTTATCAATTTTATGAGTTTACCCAATCGAACAGCGATTTAATCGGTGCACCTATTGAACAGTGGGCAGATGTCTCGCCCCAAATCGCCCAGATTTATCTCGAATACATGCGAGATAAAGAGGGCTATGCAGCTTCTACGGTCGCCCGCAAAATGGCTGTACTCAAAAGTTTCTTTCACTTTCTAGTCCAGGCCCAAGTAATTGCAGAAAATCCCATTGTCGAATTGGACCTGCCCAAAGTGACGCGCCAGAAACCCCGCGCCATTAGCCCAAAACATATTGAACGCCTGCTGGAAAAACCGGCCGAACACAATACCCCCAAAGCTCTGCGCGATCAAGCCCTCATGGAACTATTATATACGACGGGCATCCGAATCACAGAACTGATCCGTTTGTCGGTTCACAGCGTGGATCTGGAAAATGGCGTTCTCAAGAGTGACCCGGGAAGCCGACGGGTGCGCATTATTGCTTTGCCGCAGCGCTCGCTGCGCGTTTTGGAGCGCTATTTAAAAGAAGGTCGCCCCCACCTGTTGGTAGAGCCAGATGAAGAATCGCTCTTTCTCAACCATCGTGGACAGGGGTTAACGCGCCAGGGGTTGTGGCTAATCATTAAGGGCTATGTGGAGGAGACGGGGCTACAGGATGTGATTACGCCGCATACGCTGCGCCATAGTTTTGCCGCCAATCTCATCAATGCTGGCGCCGATTGGCGAAAAGCCGGTCATCGTTCGCCCAGCGCGGAAGCGAAAGCCAGCCACGCCCGGCATGATGCGCCTCAAGGTAAGCATCGCCGCCCCGCTGAAGAACCCCGCGAAGCCGACGCCGAAAAATCGGCGCACTTTGCCGAGCACAAATCGCCCACAGCCTAAAGTCATAGATGCCACTGCGTCTGCTAGCGGAAGCCTGCTCAAGCCGGCTGTTTCTAAAGTGCGCTTTCGCGTACTTTAGCTGACAGGCGCTGATTTCAACCAGTGCTGTCGTTTACCGATTTGTTTTCTTAACCTTCATCAACCGCTGGCGGTCGTGTTTAAGCATCGCCCTTGCCCAGTTTCCGACGCCACAAGCGCAGAGATGGCCGCAAACTTTGCGCTTGTGGGTGGCAAATTTGCCGATGTGCCGGTGGTTGGCGCACACTTAATAGAATCGCAAAATAGAGGCATGATACCGATTTGTGCTCTCTAAAGATGCTGTGCACCGAACAATCCAACCGAGAAATGAGTCACGTGTCCACGACAGAACTAGCATTTACCCTGGCCGCATATGATGAAGCAGCAGAATTTATTCGCCAGCGCACGGGTCTTCAGCCCAAAGTTGGCCTGATTTTGGGCAGCGGGCTTGGCCCCTTGGCCGAGCAGGTGGCAGATGCCATTGTGCTGCCCTATGGGGAAATTCCGCACTTTCCCGTGAGCACCGTGCAGGGACATGCCGGGCGACTGGTGATTGGCCGGTTGGCGGGCCAAAACGTCTGCGTGATGCAGGGTCGCTTTCACTTTTACGAAGGCTACTCCATGCAACAATTGACCTTGCCCGTGCGCGTCATGCAGCGGCTGGGCATTGAGACGCTGATTCTGACCAATGCCGCCGGCGGTGTGAATCAGACGTTTCAGGTGGGCGACTTAATGATTATAGACGACCATCTCAATTTGCTGGGCATGGCGGGCGCCAATCCACTGCGCGGCCCCAATCTGGATACATTTGGCGTACGTTTCCCCGCCATGAACCGAGCCTATACGCGCAGCCTGCGTCAACGGGCCGATGCCGCGGCGGCCGACATTGGCATTGCGGTGCAACATGGAGTCTATGCGGCCCTGGCCGGCCCCAATTTTGAAACGCCCGCTGAAATCCGCTATTTGCGCACCATTGGCGCAGATGCCGTGGGGATGAGCACCGTGCCCGAGGCCATTGTGGCGCACCACGCGGGCATGCAGGTGCTGGGCATTAGCACCATTACCAACATATGCATCGATCAGCTGGATTTTGATGCTGAACCCACCCATGAGGAAGTCAACGCAGCGGGCAAAATCATTGTGCCGCGCCTCATTCAGCTGCTGTTAGCACTGCTGGCCCGTTTGTAATCTTCCAGTTTTACATTCACATACAGCCAACAATAGCGCATTTTGATTTGCCAGACGGCCCATTTTGGGCTGAAATAGAGCAGATCAAAATGCTTTTTTTATGCGCAGAAAATTCAACTGAAAGATATTGAACTTTCTTTCGCCAAATAAGGAGAATTACGCATGTTTAATTTGATAAAGGAACTTACTGAACTCGTTGGTCCAGTGGGGCAAGAAGAAATTGTGCTCGACCACATGGAGCAGCTGTGGCGCGCCGAAGGGGTTGCTGTCGAGCGCACCAAGGTGGGCAACCTGCTGGCCCGTGTGGGCGGTAGCGGCCCCAAGGTGCTATTGGCGGCTCATGCCGATGAGCTGTGCTATTTGGTGCGCGCCATTGATCCACAGGGCTTTCTGTGGCTGGCCAATGGGCAGGGCTGGCAGCGCGCGTATGGGTTGCGCAACAGTTTCACCATAGGCCAACGGGTCAAAATTTTGGCGCGCAGCGGCGTGATGCCCGGCGTCATTGCCACCACCACCGGGCATCTGGCGACGCTGGCGCTGCCAGAGCCGGGCGAACTCAACTGGCGTGATTTTTGGGTGGACACCGGGCTGTCACGTCAGGAACTCATGGCAAAGGGCGTCACCCCCGGCACCCGCGTCATTTGGGATGCTTCTACCGAGCAATTTGGGCAGCACGTCGTGGGCAAGGCGCTGGATGACCGCGCGCTGCTGGCCGTGTTGACCGAAATTCTGCGCCGCGTGCAGCGCGATGAACTAACCTGTGAACTGACGTTGGCCTGCACGGTGCAGGAGGAGATTGGGCTCATAGGCGCCAGTGCACTGGCCGCTAGCGAAAAGTTTGATGAAGCCATTGCGTTGGAGATTGGATTGGCGGGCGATATTCCGGGGGTGGCGTATGATGCAATGCCGCTGCACCTGGGTGCCGGACCAGTGCTCGTTCATAAAGATGCGCTAACCCATTATGACCACGCGCTGACCAGCCGCTTGGAACGAACTGCCGAAGATGCCAGCATTCCCATTCAGCATGCCGTATTTGGCTCTTTTGGCAGTGATGGCGCGGCCTTTATGAAGGCGGATATTCCCAGCGCGCTCGTTGCTTTCCCAGCCCGCTATACCCATACCCCCTTTGAAACTGGACATCTAGGTGATATAGAAAACTTAACCCAATGGCTCTGCGCCTATGTCTCTACCCAGCGCGGCTGAGCAGATACGCAAAAAGGCTCAGACATCGAGGGAGTGTCTGAGCCTTTTTGTTTAAAACTTACGCAAGCCTTGAGTAAAATTGCTTGGTAAGCGCTTCGTGTTGCGACTGGCCATCTACCGGCGCTGCGTAAGTCATGTTGTTTAAACCTTACGCAAGCCTCGCGTAAAATTGCTTAGCAAGCGCTTCTTGCTCCGGTTGGCGATCTATGGGCGCTGCGCAAGTCATGTTGTTCATACTATATCGCCATTTGGGTAAAAATCCGGCTGCATAGACGCAACCATTTGCACACAGACTAAAAAGGTAAGCCCGATTGTCTGCGTCCATGCAGCGGATATCCAAACAGGTGTTCTCTAGATATTGCTTTGCAGGCGACCAGAAGTGGACATCGCGTTTTCATTGTGTAACCGCTGCCCCAGGTTGCTTAACAGAGCGCCAAGCCGGTAGCGCATCTGAGCCATGCGAGATGGCTGACCGGCCAGCGCGCGGCGCACGAGGCGTTCGCGCTCTGCCATTTTAAGCATCTCCTGATAACGAGCCTGCTCTATTTCGAGTTGACCCAAGTTGATCATGATTGTTCTCTCCTGAGCAGATTGATGAATTCTCGCTTGGAAGTCGGCGACCCCGGGAGAAGTCAAGTATTAGGCATTATTTTGCAGCCGTTCAGCGCCAGGCATAGCGGCTTCATTGTGCAGCCGCTGCCCCAAGTTGCTCATCATTGCGCCAAGCAGCTGGCGCAGCTGGGCCATGCGAGATGGCTGGCCAATACGCCCCTGACGAATGAGGCGTTGGTGCGCGGCTTCTTTGAGCATTTCCTGCTGCTTGATCTGTGATAAATACACATTATTCATATCGAACATGATTTTTATCTCCATGTTATTTATTAGTCGAGTAAATTATTTGGCGACGGTGCGCAGCGTCGGCTGCCGACCGGCGCCATTTTGGGCTTGTAGCCGCTGCCCCCAAACGATGAGCTGTGCGCTGCACTTTTCACGCAGCTGCGCCATGCGAGTGGGTTGGCTTTTCGGCAATTCTATGTTTATCCCATTCAGCTCGCGGCGCAGATTCTCACGCATGTTGCGAGCGGCGACCTGCATAAAGCAGATAGTTGCTAAATCGTACATGATCGGTTCTCCTGTTTTGGTCTGTTTCGATTCACATTTGTTTTTCGACAGGCGACACCGTGTACTTTGGGGCATTCATAATCTGTTGTCCAGATAATCGAATGGCCCGGAATGTCGCTCTGTTACTGCGGGCTGTTTTGCAACAGGTCAACCCGTCCAGCACCGAAGCGCAGCATCTCTCGCCAGTTTTGCAGCTGGCCCCACATCTTTGCCCAGCCTTTTGCTTGATCGGCTTGGAAGATGTCATGCAGGTTTCGGCGCATTGTGGCTTCAGCGCGATAATCAGCATATCGCTCTTGCGCCACATACACATCTTTCATTGTTGCGTACATGATTGCGCCTCCTTATTGAATGGCTTTGGTTTGTGTAACTATGATTTTATGAAGATCCACTGTCCTGCAATTTTCAAATCTTCAAAGTCTGCTTGCCAACTTTTTTGTGTTAGTGTATATTATGTGTATCTTGTTGACCTCGGCAGACATGCACATATTAACACACAAAATTGTGCATGTCAACACACAAAAACATGAATTTACCTTAAAATTTTGTGTCTATTTGTTGCGGTTGTAGAGATAATTGCGTAAAAGGACCGAAAATGGCCACCAAGAGCGCCAATTCCACACACAATACACACAAAAACACTTTTCGCAACGCACAAAAGCTGGCGAATGCCTGGTTGCAACGGAAGCCGTCGTTCTCCGGTCAGACCGAAGCGGCCACTCTCTCCTTTCGCAATCAGCCCGAGGCCATGACGTTGGCTGAGATCATGAGTCACAGCCAGACGGTTGCGGCGCTGCTGCAAGAGTGGGGGGCAAGTCCAGCATTGCAAGCTGCCGGCCTTCTGCACTCGTTTTTGTGGAATTGTGTAATTGAAGACGCTGAAGTTACAAACTCTTGTGGAGAGCATGTGCTGTTTTTGTGCCGCCAATATCAGCACATCCTGCAACGCATGCCGGAAACGCGCTGGCGCGGTAAGCGCGTTGTGCTGGAGCGCATTAAATATTTTGTGGCCGCCTACTGCCATTTTGACCTGGCCTTTCTGGCCGCCGCCGATTTGTGGGATCGTTTTCGGTTGGCGCTACAAAGTGAACCCTCTCAACAGCACCAATATATTCAAGAGGGTAGCAAGGTACTCAGCCCTTATTTGGATTTTCTGGGCATGCGCGAGCTCAAAGAAGAGCTGGACGAGCAGCTTGAATCGCAATTCCGCCAAGCCACGCCGGAGCTGCTGCGGGCCCAGCAGGCCGATGCCCAAATGGTTGCCGAAATTGCCCAGCAGCTTCAACCTCACCTGCCCAATGCCACGCTCCATTATCGCAAATATGCCTCCTCCTCGCCTTTGCTGCGCGCGGATATTGCCTTTTCTGAACCCAATCGGCCCAGCCAAACCTTGAATATTGATATCCTGGTCGACAATATTGAAGCGTGCTACGCCGCGCTGCATCAGCTCCACATTCACTACACGCCCATCGAGGCCGGCTTTGCCGATCATATCCGCGCCGGGCGGCTCAACGGCTTTCGCGGGCTGCAAACTGCCGTGGTGGTGACGCAAGGGGACGATGCCAGCCAGCGCGCCAAGCGCCGCGTTAATTTTTGCATCTGCACCAGAGACATGGACGAAGTCAACTGTTGGGGATTGGCGGCGTGGCATCTGCGCAAAAAAACAGAGCTGGAGACGCCGGGCGCCTGGTGGCATGACGCTGCCAGCGCCTATGTGGATATAGAATCGGCTCCTTTGGGCGCCCTGCGCGATACCAATTACGTGTTTAGTCCGCAAGGGCAGCTCTTCCACTTCCACCGCGGCTGCACCGTGGTGGACTATGCCTATTATGTGCATAGCGATCTGGCGGCCCAGGTGCGGCGCTTTTACCTCAATGGGGTGCCGGTCGAGCCGGCCACCGTGCTGCATCATCTAGATTTAGTCGAACTGGAATATGATACCCATGCGCCGGGCCCCACGCGCGTTTGGCTCAACGCCGCGCGCACCTCGCGCGCCCGTTCTAAAATTGACCGCCACTTGAAGCGGCTGGGCCAGGGCATCTACCACGGCCAGCGCACCATCGACACCCGCCTGACCAAGCTGGAAAATCACTACGGCTTTAACATCCCCGAACACCGCATTACGCAAGCCATTTCCAATGAAATGCGCCGTCGCAACCTGGCCTCTATGGAAGAGCTGCTCAGCGAGGTGGCCGCCGGCCGCCTAGACGCCGACCGCATTCTGCATCCGCTCTTTGCCGATGAAATTATTCGCCAGGTGCAAATTCCCAGCGCAATGCGGCTGCGCCCCGACCAATTGCAGCTGGCCCAATGTTGCCGTCCACGGCTGGGTGACGACATTGTGGGGCGGCCTTACGCACGGGATGGGGTGGTGACGCGGCTCAAAGTGCATCAAGCCTCGTGCACGCGGCTACACCATTTGCACGGCAACACGCCCCTTAAGTGGCGGCTGCAGCCGGAACTGAAAACGGTGGCGCAGCTGGAGATTCAGGCGCTGGATGAGGATGGGCTGTTGGGCGATGCGTTGGGACAGATTTATACCATGCTGCCGCGCGTGACGCTGCACAAGGCCGAGGCGATGGCCCGCCACGGCGCCGCCCGCGTGCGCTTTATCTTGGAGGCCGAAAGTCAGGACGTGCTGGATGAAATTGTAGACGCCATGCGCCGTCTGCCCAGCCGCCACGTAACTGAAGTGCGAACCACCAGCCTGCCCTTTTCTGAGCGCGAGGAGCTGGTCAAGCCGGTTAACAACGCCGAGGTAAACCCCTATTCGCGCCTGCCGGTAAATGAGGACGGCATGTTCTTTGGCCGCTCCCAAGAGCTGAATGATCTGCGCAATTGGCTGGCAACGCGCGTCGGCGTCATCTGGCTGCTGGGCCAAAAACGGGTGGGCAAAACATCGCTGCTGCTCCATCTGAAGAACCGCTTTTTGGAGCGCGCCGAGTTTGTCCCCGTCTTTATCGATTTCCAGCTCTTGGGCAAATTGACCACGGCCAGCGTCTTTTTTGAAATTGCCACAGCCGTCTACAACGAATTGCAGAGCGAAGGGCGCATTGGCGAGCTGGGCGCTCCGCTGCGCGAAATGTTTGACCACGATCCGCCCGGCCACTTAGTGCGCTACTTGCAAGGCGTGCAGAGCCACCCCGGCATTGGGCAAATTGTGCTACTGCTCGACGAATTTAGCCGCACCACCGATGCCTATCAGCACGGCCGGCTGGATGAAAGCTTTTTCCAGATGTGGCGCGGGTTGCTGCAAGATACGCGCCTGCACGTCAAGTTTATTGTGGTGGTGCAGCAACAGGCGTATGACGGCATGGCCGCGCGCGTGCAGGGCGGGCAAGATGACCCGGCCTGGCCGCTGCTGGAGCTGGGCGAAAAACTGCCGCTCAGTCCCCTTTCCGACATGGACGCCCTTCACCTAATCGAGTGGCCCATGCGCAACTATCTTGAATTCCCGCCGGAAATTTCGGCCCAGCTCTATCTGCTCACCGGTGGCAGCCCCTTTATGATCCAGGCCTTCTGCTTTAGGCTGGTGCACCACATGGTGCAGCTCAACAAACGCCGCGTGGACGCCTCCGATCTGGAACGGGTTAGCATGGAATTTCTATCCCCCTCTGAAAGTCTCTTCGCCCACCTGCTGGACGTGATCCGCGGCGTGGCCAATTCGATCTGCGCGCACCTGGCGCGCATGGCCGACGAAGAGCACGCCGCCCAGCCGCACATGGCCTCCACCGTTACGCAAGAGCAGCTCAGCGCCGCACTGCCCACCATTCCGGCGGACCGGCTGCGCCGTACGCTGCAAGAGCTGTGCGATCACCACGTGCTGGTGCGCGTCGGCACGAGCGAGTGGCGCTTTGCCAGCCTGCTTTTTCAGCGCTGGCTAGCGCTGAATAGTGTGGCGGAGGGGTAAGGGGATGACAAGGTGGCAAGAAGACAGACGCGTCACACACGCGGGGCGGCGAGTCCTGTGTAGTGCAGCCATCGATTGAATATGCTGGGAACAATTTATTCAAGGCTGTCTGCCGCTGACCAGCTGACTTGCTGACCAGCTGACTTGCTGACCAGCTGACTTGCTGACCAGCTTCTAACGAAAGGAGTTTTTATGGGGATTGAGAATTTAAAAAACCACTTCTTTGGCCGTGAACGCCTGTTGCGCGAAATTTGCCAGGGCGTCTTGGCAACGCAACCGGCCAGCTTTTCGCTGGTGGGTTCCAAGCTGCTGGGCAAGAGCCAAATTCTCAATCACCTGGCCGCGCCCAATGGGCCGCTTTGCGATCCGGAGCTGGCGGATTGGCGTCCGCCGGCCTTCCAAGCGGGCGGGCGCGTTTTTGTGTGCAAAATTGATTGCGACGCCCAGGAAGCGCAAGAGGACCTGCTCAGCTTTTTGCAGCAGCGCTTGTTGCACCAGCTGCGGCAGGAGGAACGACTGCCGCTGGACTGGCGGGCCGTCGAAAACCAGCCGTCCATGGGCCGCCAGATTTGGCAGATCGCTCGGCAGATCAACGACATGAACTACCGGCTGGTGGTTCTCTTTGACAATTTCGACAGCGTCTTTCAGCGTCAACTCATCTCCATGGACGCCGTAGATGAATTGCGCCCGCTCACGCTCGAACTGGCTATGGTGGTGGCCACCGAACAGCCGCTGCACGATCTGGACCGCGATCTGGCGGCGTCGCCTCTCTTCAACGTCATGACGCAGCTTTTCATCAACCTGCTGGAGCCAGATGCGGCGCGCGCCTGGCTGGAAGGATACGCCGCAAGCTATCCCGTCATTGGTCACATGATCGACGAACTGCTCGTCATGACCGGCCAGCACCCCTATCTGCTGCACCGCATTGGCGATATTTTGCTGGAAATCGGCCAAATGCTGCCGATTGCGCAAGCCACAGCGGATGAGATTCGCCCGCTGATTCGCCTGCGGCTGGCCGAGCATGGCCGGTTGCTCTTTGTAACGCTGCGCCGCAAGCTGCAACAGCCGCCGGCCCGCGTCTCCCAAGAGACCGTGCAGCGGCTCGTCGAACAGCTGCAGGAAAAGCCATTGCCCATGAATCAGATCGGCCGCGATAATTTTGCCGCCGCCAACTGGCTGATCAACCAGGCCATTGTGAGCTACTCGCCTGAAGGATACCGCCTCTTTTCGCCCCTCTTTGCCGATTTTCTGGCCGCCCGCACCCAACCGGAAGAAGCTCCACAGCCCCGCTCAGCGCCTGCTGTTCCGCCCATTGAAACCGACATCTATCAACAGTTAACCAAAATCGAAGCCGCCCTGCTGCACTACTTTGTGGAGCACAGCAACACCGTTATCCCGCCCGAAGAGCTGCTGGCCAAAGTGTGGCGGCGCCCCAATGCCACCACCCGCCGCGTGCAGGAAGCCATCCGCCGGCTGCGTCAACAGCTAGAGGCCGTGAGTCCCCCCATTGGCGCCATTGAAAACGACCGCGGTCGCGGCTACCGCTTTGTGCCCACGCAGGGCTGAGTGTGCATGGCCGCGCACCTGAGTGCTTGCGCCGTGGTGCGGCGTGAGCGTATGATTTACGAAACAGACGTAGGCCTCTCCTCCCCCTTTCCCCCTCCTCTCCACATGGCCCTAAGCGCAGCTTAGGCGGAGAGAAGGGGGAAATTACATGACCTATATCACGGGAGCGGAGGTTGCTATGCCTAGTAGAAGTACGAATAACGAGATCACCTCGTAAATCGTACACTTGTACTGAGCCAAGCCGAAGTATCAAAAATCGTAAATCTCCCGGGGGGTTTTATGAATTACCTACAACCTATTTTAGAGGCGCAAAGCGACGCCAAGGCCTTAGAGGGTTTGTACCGAGAGGCGCGTCGGCAGGGGGCCACAGCGGCTTTTGCAGAGGCCATGCAGAGCGCGTTTGCACAGCTGCCCAACAATCTGCTGCTGGCAGCGTGGCGCTACCGGTTGGAAGAGGATGACCAAGGCGCCACCACAGGCAGCGCCAGAAAGTGGCGCCACGCCCTGTGGATCAGCCTGATCAGCGGTGTGCTCTTTTGGGCGCTCGCCGATTTGGATCACCAACAGGTGCTCGCTCACATCCCCACGCTGATCCTAGCCTGGGCGCCCATCAGCGCCATCTTTGTGATGACCTTCCTGGCGCTCTCCACGGGCCGACATTTTGCCCGCGCTGGCCTGCTGGCCGCGGGCGCGGCGGCGGCCTTTGGCTATGTCTATTTTCTGGCGCCGCAGTTGGGCAATCAGACCTATCGGGAACATTACCTGGATCTAGCGGCGGGTCATTTGCCGCTCATCGCCTGGGCCACAGTCGGCGGCTTTCTGCTATGGCGGGCGACTGACGTAGACAACGGCGTCCGCAACCGTTTTGCCTTTCTGATCAAATCGCTGGAGATCATGATCACCGGTGGGCTCTTTGTCATGGCGGGCGGCGCCTTTACCGGCATTACTATTGGCATGTTTGAAGCATTAGGCATCCAGCTATCCGCACCAGTCATACGCATTTTGGTGGGCGGCGGCGCCGGCGTGATCCCGGTGCTGGCCGTGGTGGCCATGTACGACCCAGATGCGCCGCCCATGGCCCAAGCCTTTGCCCACGGGCTCAGCGGACTCATCGCCACGCTCATGCGCCTGCTGCTGCCGCTGACGCTGCTGGTGGGGCTGATCTACGTGGCCTTTATCCCCTTCAACTTTATGCAGCCCTTTCTGGATCGCGACGTGCTGGCCATCTACAACGTCATGCTCTTTGCCGTCATGGCGCTGCTGATTGGGGTCACGCCGGTCCACGGCAGCGGGCTCTCGCCACAACTGGAACGCTGGCTGCGGCGCACGCTGCTAGCCGTGGCCGTGCTCGCGTTGCTAGTCAGCCTCTACGCCACCGCCGCCATTGTCTACCGCATTGCGGGCGGCGGTTTTACCCCCAACCGCTTAACCGTGCTGGGCTGGAATCTGGTCAACATGGCCATCCTGGGCTACCTGCTCTTTAAACAGCGGCAGACGCCTGAAGCCCATTGGGTGACCGCCATGCACCAGGTCATCAGCTGGGGCGCCAATCTGTATGTGGCTTGGGGCGTGGCGGTGATTGTGCTGCTGCCGTGGCTGTTTTGAGTTACGAATTCAGATGTACGAGCGGCTTCGTTGACGAGGTCACTCGTAAATCGGACATCCCAAATCCCAAATATCCCATGCTCACTCTCCTCCTCGTCGAAGACAACCCAAAACTGCGCGCCGCCCTCAAGAGCGGCCTGGAAGCCACCAGACGCGTGCAAGTCCTGGCCGACTGCGATAGCAGCGAAGCCGCGCTGGAGCTTTGCCTGGACCAGCCACCGGACGCCATTTTGATGGACGTGCAGTTGGCGGGGCGCACAAATGGCATTGAGGCCGCGGTGGCCATTCGGCGCGAGCTGCCGCGGCTGCCGGTGGTCTTCTATTCGATTCAGGACGATGACGCCTACTACCGCGCCTTTCGCCAATCGGGCATCTTGAGCCACTATGCCTACGTGCGCAAGTCCAACTATCTGCTGCCGCAGATGATCTTGCCGCTGCTGCTGGATGCAGTCAACGGTCGCAGTTTTATTGACGCTGACATTGAGTCGCGCGTGCAGGAGGTGCGTCACAAAGATGAAAACGCACCGCTGGATCTGCTGGAGCCCAACGAGCAGGTGGTGGCCCACATGCTGGCGCAAGGCATGACCAATGAACAGATCGCCCAGCGGCTGGGCTTTCGCGACAAGCGCACCATCAGCCGCACCAACGGCCAAATTTACGCCGTGTGGGGGCTCAATACCAATTCGGTCGATGAAAAGGTAGCCCGCACGCGCGCCGCCCTCATTCTACACGCGGGCCGGCTGATCCAATGGGATGAAGAGGGAAACGCGCGCGTGCAGAATGAGTTGGGCCAGTGGGCGCCGTGGGGTGAAGATGAATAAGGGAATGGGTGAAAAGGTGACTACCTGTAAAGGTGAAAGGGTGCATGGGTGCATGGGTGATTTCGACAGGCTCAATCACTCTTTCACCTCTTCACTCTTTCACCCTTTCACAAAGCCGAAACAGGATCGATAACAAACACCCATGCTCTGGAACCACGAATACCTGCTCCTCACCTGGGCGGCCCTGTCCATCTCGCTAGCCAATGTAATTCTGCTGGGCTGGCTGGGCTTGACGGTGCTGCTCAATGCCGAACACCGTGATGCCGGTGTGGTTTTGGCGGGGGCGGGGTTGCTGTTGGGGGCGGCCTTTTTTGTGAGCCACACGGCGCTGCTGGGGTTGAGCATCCAAGAATTGGCGCAGGCCAGTTGGCGGCTCAACCTCTGGTGGCGGGCAGGCTGGTTGCCGCTGGCTGCGGCGCCCTTTGCCTGGTATCTAATGGTTCTTTGGTACACTGGCTACTGGGAGAATGAACCCTTTTCCATCCCTTTGCAACCTACGCTGCGTTTTCGACACCGGCTGGGCATTGGCGCGACCGGCGTATTGCTGCTGCTGCTCATGGCGCTGCTGCTGGCCACCGGTTCTTTGCCCACTTTTGTGGAGTTAGCCCAACGCCAGATCGCCATGGCGTGGAACGTGGCCAGCGCGCCCTTGCTCCTGATCATTTTCCCGCTCTACATTCTGCTTTGCATTGGGCTGGCGCTGGATGCGCTCTACCACCCGCTGCCCTCCAGCCGCTTAATGGGTGACCAGGCTCGCGCCCGCGCCCGCCCGTGGCTCATTGGCGCCACGCTCATGCTGTTGGTGGTGAGCATGTTGGTCGTGGGCGTCATCTTTTGGCTGCTCTACGTGACCGAAGACACTGTTTATGAACGCGTGATCCCGTTGACCCTGCCCCTGGCGCGGGTCGATCTGCTGATTACCGCGCTGATTGGGCTGGCCATCTACTTGGTTGGCCAAGGCATTATTGCTTATGAGATTTTTACCGGCGGCGCCCTGCCTCGCCAGGCGCTGCGCCGCAACTGGCTCAATGCCGTGGGGCTGGCGCTCTGTTTTGGCGGGCTGGCGAGCGCGCATTTTGCCTTTCAATTGGAACCCGTTTCTACGCTGCTGCTGGCCGCCGTACTGATGACCGGTTTTTATGCACTCGTAAATCGGTCGGCCTATCGCCACCGTGAAGAGGAGATGCGCCAATTGCGCCCTTTTGTAGGGAGCCAACATCTTTATGAGCAATTGCTTGGCGCGACCCCTTCACCGGGGCGGTCGAGTTTTCTGCAACCTGCCAGCTCTGTTCCACCCAATGGCCAGGGCCCATTCCCTACACACGAGCCTGAGTCAGACCACGTCGACGCATACGCACTCTTCTACAATCTCTGCCACGACGTGTTGCAAGTAGAGCAAGCCCATTTGGTTCCGCTGGGCGCGCTGGCCCCCATGCTCGGCGGCATTATTAGCTATCCACAGGCGCGCCATGACGCGCAGTCGGGTCTCACCGAAATTGTGGAGCAGCAGACAGCGGTGCTGGCATCCTCCGGTTGGAGAGCCCAAAATAGTCCGGCGGGTATGGCGCTGGATCCTGCCCGCTCCGATGGGCTTAAGTGGTCGGTTCCCCTGTGGAGCGAGCGGGGACTGATTGGCTTCTTTTTACTGGGCAGCAAGCGCAATAGCAATTTGCTCACGCAGGAAGAGATTGAGCTGGCGCGCGCCAGTGGGGAACGGCTCATCGATACGCAGGCGGGTCTCGAGATTGGACGGCGGCTGCTGGCGCTGCAGCGACGTCAACTGGCCGAAAGCCAGCTGCTGGATCGGCGCGCCCGCCGCATTCTGCACGATGAGGTGCTGCCCCAGCTGCATACCGCCCTGTTGGCGCTGACCAGCCTGCCGCGCATGCCGGAAGGGCAACCGTCAGACGAGGTGGCGCCAGTTGCGGATCTGCTCACCGATACACACCAGCAGATCGCGGCGCTGCTGCGCACCATGCCCGCCCGCGCCATGCCGCAACTGAGCGAGCTGGGATTGGTGGGCGCACTGCAAGCGCTGGCCGCCGATGAGCTGGCCAATGCTTTTGATGCGGTGCGTTGGCAGGTCGATGAGGACGCAGTACAAGCGGCGGCGACTCTTTCGCCATTGACCCAGGAAGTACTCTTTTACGCCGCCCGCGAAGCCATGCGCAACGCCGCCCGCCACGGTCGCAGTGACCATCCGCAGCGCGCGCTAGAGTTGGATGTAGCGGTGTTGCGGCAGAATGGGCTGCACATTCAGGTGCAGGATAATGGCGTGGGGTTGGCCACGCATTCGCATGATGGAGCGGATCACGCTGTGCGTGAAGCGACAAAGGGCGGCCACGGGTTGACTCTACACAGCACGCTGCTGGCCATTGTGGGCGGCGAGTTGACCGTGCAAAGCCAGCCGCAAAGGGGCGTATGCGTGACGATCTGGTTGCCACTTGGGTTTATGTAGACTCAACTCCCCTTCGCCTTATGATATAATGGCGCATCGAGCATTTTGACGCCAAGGAGCTTCCATGAAAAAAAGAGTGCTGCCCGCTGTGGGCCTGACCAGATATCTGATCATCCTTTCCCTGCTCTTCCCCTTATTTACGCAAAACCAGCCGCTGTGGGCGCACAACACCGCCGTTCATCCGGCCAGCCAACCCGGGGCTGATGTGCCGCCAGAATTGGCCGCGCTGGTCAGTCCACCGCGGCGCAATCCGATTCAAGACGCAATCTTTTACTTTGTCATGCCGGACCGCTTTGCCAATGGCGACCCGAGCAACGACACCGGCGGCATTGCGGGGGGCCGACTGGATAACGGCTTTGACCCCACCAACAGCGGCTTTTTCCACGGCGGCGATCTGGCGGGCCTGACCGACAAGCTCGACTATTTGGCCGATATGGGCATTACGGCTATTTGGATGACGCCGGTCTTTAAGAACAACCCGGTGCAGGGCAGCGGCGCCAGTGCATCCGCCGGTTATCATGGCTATTGGTACACGGACATGACCCAGTTCGATCCGCACTTTGGGACCAATGCCGAACTGGAGAAGCTGATCGAGCAGGCCCATGCCCGCGACATCAAAATATTTTTCGACATTATTGCCAACCACACAGCGGACATTTTGAGCTATCAGGAAGGCGCCTTTACGTATCGCAACAAGGCTGCCATTCCATACAAAGACGCCGCCGGCGTGGAGTTTGACGACCGCGAGTATGCCGGTGGCAGCGAGTTCCCACAGCTGGATGCCGAAACCAGCTTCCCCTACACGCCGGTCTTCAACCATGCCGGCGATGAAACGCTAAAAGTGCCGGCCTGGCTCAACAACCCCATCTACTATCACAACCGCGGCAATTCGACCTTTAGCGGCGAAAACTCGCTCTATGGCGACTTCTTTGGGCTGGACGATCTCTTTACCGAGCACCCCGATGTGGTCAACGGTATGATCGACATCTACAAAGATTGGATCAGCAATTACGACATTGACGGCTTTCGCGTCGATACGGTTAAGCACGTCAACCTAGAATTCTGGCAGGCCTTTGTCCCCGCCATTTTGGAACACGCGGCCGCGCAGGGCAAAGAAGACTTCTTTATTTTTGGCGAGGTCTTTAGCGGCAACGAACTGTTGCTGAGCCATTACACTACGCTCGGCCAATTTCCCGCCGTGCTCGACTTTAAGTTTCAGGAAGCGGTGCGCCGCTACGTTTCGGGCGGCGCCGGTTCTGATGCGCTGCGCAATCTCTTTGCCGATGACGATTATTACACCGACGCCGACTCAAACGCCTATAGTCTGCCCACTTTTATTGGCAACCATGACCGCGGCCGCTTTGCCCACTTTCTAGACGAGGACAACGGTCTGCTGCCCGATGCCGAAAAGCTGGCAAGGGTCAAGTTGGCCCACGCCCTTATGTTTTTCGCCCGCGGCGTACCCGTTATCTATTACGGCGATGAGCAGGGCTTTGTGGGCGATGGCGACGACAAAAATGCCCGCCAGGATATGTTCCCGTCGCAGGTGGCCAGCTACAACGATGATGATCTGGTGGGGACCGACGCCACCACGGCCGACGACAACTTTGACGAAACGCATCCGCTTTACACCAGTTTTGGCGATCTGGCCAAGCTTTACCACGCACACTCGGCGCTGCAAACCGGCGCCCAAATTCACCGCCTCAGCAGCAGCGCGCGCGGCATCTATGCCTTTAGCCGCATTGATCGGGATGAGCAGATCGAATATGTAGTGGCGGTCAACAACAGCGCTAACACAGAAACGGCCACCATCCCCACCTTCTATGCAGCAGGCCAAACGTTCACGCCCATGGCGGAAGATGGATTCGTGGCGGATGGTCAATCCGCGCCGTGGCCGCTAGCGGCCACGGCCACCGATGAGAACGGCGCGCTGACCGTTTCTGTGCGACCCTATGGCTACACTGTTTATCAAGCCGACACCGCCCTGCCAGCGAGCACCGTCGCCCCCGACATCACCATTAACAGCCCCAACCGCGGCCAGCACTTTGATCTGAAAGTGGGCAACCTGGACGGCAACGATGTGCCGCAGCGCATTGAAGTGGGGGCGGATCTGACCAGCGCCGGCGGGAAAGAGCAGCTGGCCGAAGTGACCTTTGCCGTGCGCGTCAACGGCGGCGACTATGCGCGCATTGGCGTGGACGACAACGCGCCCTATCGCGTCTTTTACGATGCCAGCGGTCTGGAGCCGGGCGCTAAGCTCGATTTTGCCGTTGTGGTCAGCGATCTGAACGGTCATCTCAACTATGCCCAGGTAGACGATATTCAGGTGGGCCAAGCGGAAGCCGAGCCGGGCGGAAATTATGATTATGCGGCCATCCACTATTTGCGTACGGATGGCGAGTATGGCGACGATACCGCGGCCGATTTCAATGATTTCTGGGGGCTGCACCTGTGGGGCGACGCCATTGCGCCCGCGGAAGTAACTGAATGGACGGCGCCCAAGCCCTTCCGCGGCGAGACCGCTTATGGCCGCATGGCGCTGATCAAATTGCAGGACGCTAGCCAAGACGTCAACTTTATTGTGCATCGCGGCGATACCAAAGATGGCGCCGAGCAAGACCGCGCGTTCAACCCGCTGCGGGATGGTCCCGAAATCTGGCTCAAGCAGGACGATGACGCTTTTTACACGTCGCAAGCCGCAGCCCAGGGCTATGTGACCATCCACTATCGGCGCGCCGATGGCGATTATGGTGACCCGGCCAGCAGCGACGCCAATGACTTTTGGGGGCTGCATCTGTGGGGCGATGCCCTGGCCAATGGCGTGGGCACCGAATGGGCCGGCCCGCGCCCCTTTGATGACATCGACGAATTTGGCGCCTACTGGCGCGTGCCCATCCAAGACGCGTCGCAGCCGGTCAACTTTATTATCCACCGCGGCGATGCCAAAGACCCCGGTCCCGATCAAAGCATGCATCCCGAAGAGGGCGCGGCGGTCTGGATCACCAGCGGCAATGAGGAGATCTATATGCAAGAGGGTGCGGCGGCAAACTTCGCCACCATCTATTACCAGCGCGCCGATGGCGACTACGGCGACCCCACCAGCAACGATTTTAACGACTTTTGGGGATTACATACATGGGACGGTGCGGCCACGCCCAGCCCATCTTGGGAACAGCCGGTTAAGCCGACGGGCGTGGATGCCTTTGGTCCCTACTGGCAGATTCCGCTGGTGGATGGGGCGCAGCAACTGGCCTACATCTTCCACCGCGGCGATACCAAAGATCCTGGTCCCGACCAATTCCTAGATTTGGCGCAACATGGCTATGAAGTCTGGCAGTTTGCGGGCGCCGATCCGGCAAATCCATATGCGTATCCCATTCGGGCAACTGCGGCGGTGGGCGGTGGCGATCTGCGCAAAGCACGGGCCCACTGGGTAAGCGAAGATACGCTGGCCTGGCAGTTGGCGGCCGATGAGAGCACCAAGGTGGCGCTCTATTACAGCCTGGATGGCGGCATGGAGCTAAAAAATGGCGCGCTGAGCGGCGGGGCATCGATCCCGTTGACGTTGGTGAAAACCGGTTTGCGCCCCGCCATCAAAGCCAAATTTCCGCACCTGTCCAGCTTCAATGCCTATCAGATTGCCGCTGATGATCTAGACAAAGTGCCCGACATCCTCAAGGGGCAGATGGCCATCGTCGCTACGCAAGGCAATGTGGTGACAGACGCCACTGGCTTGCAGATCCCCGGCGTGTTGGATGACCTGTATGCGTATGAAGGTCCGTTGGGGCCGTCATTTGCCGAGCCGCCGCGGAGTGTGGCGCCGGTGACCATGCGGCTGTGGGCGCCCACGGCGCAATCGGTCAAGCTGCATCTATTCTCCTCGGCAGACGCTGAAACGGCGACAGAGGTGGTGGCAATGACGCCGGCCGCCCAGGGCGTTTGGGAAGCCACTCTTGAAGAGAGCTGGATCGGCCAATATTATTTGTATGAAGTAACCGTTTACGCACCGAGTACGGGCCAAGTGGAGAACAACTTGGTTACCGATCCGTATTCGCTGGGGCTCTCGATGAACAGCACGCGCACCTTGCTGGTGAATCTGAACGATCCTGCGCTCATGCCCGATGGTTGGAGCGAGCTGACAAAGCCACCACTGGCTGCGCCCACCGACATTGTGCTTTACGAACTGCACCTGCACGATTTTAGCGCCAATGACAAAAAGGTGGCGGACCCAAACCGCGGCAAATTCACCGCCTTTACCGAAAAGAATTCGGATGGCGTCAAGCATTTGCAAAAGTTGGCCAAGGCGGGTGTGACCCACATCCACCTGCTGCCGGTCTTCGACATTGCCACCATCAATGAAGACCCCGCCCAGCGCCAAGAGCCGGCCATTCCCGCCGCGGCCGGGCCTTCTTCCGATGAACAGGCGACGGCGGTGCGCGCCGTGCGCGATCTGGATGCGTACAACTGGGGCTATGACCCGTTCCACTACACCGCGCCGGAGGGCTCCTATGCGACCGACCCCAACGGCCCCGCGCGCATTTTGGAATTCCGCCAAATGGTGCAGGCGCTCAATGAAATGGGGCTGCGCGTGGTCATGGATGTGGTCTACAATCACACGGCCGCCGCCGGCCAAGACGCCAAGTCCGTGCTGGATAAAATTGTGCCCGGCTACTATCATCGCCTGGATGAAGATGGCCAGGTGGCCACCAGCACCTGCTGCGCCAATACGGCCACGGAGCACGCCATGATGCGCAAGCTCATGCTCGATTCGCTGCACGTCTGGGCGGAGCAGTACAAGGTGGATGGCTTCCGCTTTGACCTAATGGGCCATCACATGAAAGGCGATATGCTGGCCGTGCGCGCCATGCTGGATGCGATCGATCCCAGCATTTACATCTATGGCGAAGGCTGGAACTTTGGCGAGGTGGCCCATAACGCCCGCGGCATCAACGCCACCCAGTTCAACATGGCGGGCACGGGCATCGGCGCCTTTAACGACCGGCTGCGCGACGCCGTGCGCGGTGGCGGTCCCTTTGATGGCGGCCAGGATTTGATTACCAAGCAAGGCTTTATCAATGGCCTTTGGTACAATCCCAATGCCAACACTAGCGGTAGCGACCAGGAAAAAGAGCAGCTGCTGCTCTATGCTGACCAGATTCGCGTGGGGTTGGCGGGCAATTTAGCCGATTATCAATTTGTCGACCGCCACGGCTTTTTGGTGACCGGCGCCGCCGTCAATTACAACGGCGCGCCCACGGGCTATACCCAATCTCCCCAAGAAAATATCATCTATGTTTCGGCTCACGATAATCAAACGCTTTTCGATAACAACATCTATAAATTGCCGGCAGACACAACCATGCAGCAGCGAGTGGCGGCGCAAAATTTGGCCATTGACATTGCGCTGCTTTCACAGGGCGTGCCTTTTCTGCACGCCGGCGTCGAGATGCTGCGCTCCAAATCGCTGGAGCGGGACAGCTACAACAGCGGCGACTGGTTCAATCGGCTCTATTTTGATTACAGCGCTAACAACTTTGGGGTGGGCCTGCCGCTGGAGACCCAAGGCGACGCTGCGCTCATGGCCTCATTTCTGGAAGACACCGCTTTGCAGCCCCAGAAGAGTGACATCCTCCAAAGCGTGACCCATATGCAGAAGATGCTAGCCGTGCGCGCGGCCTCGCCGCTCTTCCACTTGCGCACCCAGGAGGAAGTCATGCAGCGCGTGGCCTTTCACAACACCGGGCGAGAGCAGATTCCGGGCTTAATCGTAATGAGCATATCGGACAAAATTGAGGGGGCGGACTTGGACCCCGATCGCGCGATGATCCTGGTTTTCATCAACGCCACCACCCAACCTGTTACCTTTACGGATGAAACATTGGCCGGGCTGACGCTGACCGGTGAACGCGGCGCTACCTATGACGCCAGCCAGGGCGCTTTTACCATTCCAGCGCAGTTAACGGCAGTGCTGGCCGAAGGGAAACCGGTGGTTTCAGGCGCAGTAACGTTCCGCTAAAGCCATTCCCGAAAAGCTTTATGATCTGTTTATTTATTTTTCTGGATTCGCCTTAATTGCAATATTGAACAGCGGTTATGGGCAGATAGACTTGGTGGTTGCTCAGAATGGGAATGGTGCCGGCTGGCGCTGGCGCTGAGTCAGCGGCTGGTGGTTCAAAATGGATCACCAAGCGCGGGGCGGCCAGTGGCTGCATATTGTATGCCACGACCGATCGATCGCCGCCGCCGCTAAAGAAAAATGCCAGTGCGTTGCCGCTGACCCATCCGGGCTGGCTCACAATTTCCTGCACAATAGGCGTCAGGTCTGGCGTCCAGTGCGATTCGCCAACCGTTTCCCACTGGGCGCCAATATGCCACTGCACGTTGTGGGACGTTTTGGCGCGATGGCTCAGACTATACGGCGTCATATCAAAAGGGAGCACATGGGCGCTACTTTCACCATAGATGGAGATGAGCGCCGGCAGCTTGTCTGATGTCTCCGCTGCGGCAAACTCAATGTTGGCGCTTAGGATAGTGGCGCAAGGAGGAATGAGCACATTGGGAAAGCGCCCACCGGCTATATAGGTGCGCATATTAGCATCAGTCACCAATTCGCCCAGTGGATAGGAGATGACGCCCGTCGCGGCCTGTTCGAGCAGGTGATCCGCCGCCGATGGTATGCGTATGTCAACAAGCTGATCGTCTGCCAGCACGGGCGGTGTTGGCGTTGCGGTTGCGTATAAGGTGGTACTGTCGACCACCTCATTATCCGGGTTCACAAATTGAAACGTAATTTGCGCCTCGTCTGCCTCAACCAGCATGGCGCCATAGTCGCTGTTATAGGTAAACTGGCTGCCCTTAAAAAGATTCAGGCGAAAGGGATGGCGGCTTTTGCCACCCAGCCCATTGACAAAGTAGGTAACGCCCCCCAGTTCCAGCCGTTCATATATATGGTCATGGCCAGAGAGGACTGCGTCAATTCCCCATTGCGCATATGGCCACTGCATCTCTTTGTGGCTGCCGTGCCGCGAGCCGGACGAAAAAGGCGCGTGATGGGTAATGGCCAGGTTCCAGGTCGCCGTAGAGTTTTCTAGTGCATCGCGTAGCCACATGGCCTGGTTGGATAGGGGCGTAATCCCGTCAGGTTCATGGGGGTCGCTATCGAGCACAAAAATACGTACGCGCCCTCTTTCAAGGGAATAGTAGCGCTCATTCCCGGGCAGGGTAAAATAGTCCAAATAAGGTCCCGCACAAAGGCCATCGCGGCAAGTCATCGATTCCCAATCGTGATTGCCCAAGGATGGGAAAAATCGATTGATCTGCGTGGCTTCGCCTGAATTCTGGCCATCCAGGCTGCCCAAATAGGGCGTTATATAGCTCCGATAATAGGCCCCAATGTGGGGATCCATGTCTTCGGCCAACCCTTTTTCGTAATTATTGTCTCCGGTTGTCACAATAAAGTCGGGCTGCCAGCTCTTGACCAAGTCGGCCACGCGCTTTGCATCTGGCTCGGAGACGCCATAATCGCCAATGACGGCGAAACGCGTCAATTCACGCACAGGCATAATGCTGGATGCTGGGCGCGCCGCGTAAGAAGCCGCATTGCTTGCTATACTGCGGTTCTCGTTCAGAGCTGAATATAGCTGTGCGGGCAGAATCCACACTGCGCACAGCAACAACATGGCGCAAACGACCACGCCGCCCATATAGAGAATAACATAATGGGTCCATCGCCGATGATGTACCTTTTTTATCATGGCCAATCTTCCTATCTGAGGACCTACACAGCCTCGCGTAAAGCCAAAGCGCCTGGCGCCAATAGTGCCTGAACTGCCACGCATTTATCTGAGGGGGTTGCATACATAATTTCAGTCGAGTACGGGCGGGCTGGTGTGCGTCGCACTGCCCAGAAGAACAGCCGTAATGCAGCCACCTTGGCGGGTCGTGCGTCACACGTGGGCCACGAACCATTTCCCCTCGAGCAGCGCATTTATGCACACCCCTCATTTATCTTGGTGCTCCAGTGGCGCTGCGTAAGTCCTTAAGTTTGATGATGGCTCTGTGTGTGGCACAATCGCCATCATACAAGCCTTTAAGTTTGATAATGGCTCTGTGCTGCGCACAACGGCCATCATACAAATCGTTATATTATACTTGGATGATTGGGGGTACAGCATTGAGGCTTAAGACTTAAAGAACAAGTCTGTAAGTTATTGGGTGGGTGCCTACAATTTCTATATGGACCTTTCCACATAAATTTTACTTTATACTCCTTCATTATGACAAATATTAACTGCATGCAAGCTTAGAGCAAACTACACATGGCTAATACAGCCCAAGGCATGACAGGAGAAACGCATGTTGCTCCCAACGTAATTTTTAGGCCTCATCTTGTGCACGTTCCGGCTATTTTCGATGATGATTGCACCGCAAGCTTCTCCGTTTGCCGTTGGCACAGCTTCACTTTAATGCGACTTACGTAAACCTAGCGGAAAAACGGACAAGTCAGCCAACCCATTCTCGCCTGACGATCTACTGGCATTGCGTAATCTACATTTAAGCTTGCGTACATCTATAATAAGGCTTTTCCCTGCTCATTACATTTAATGCCCCCATGCGCCTATGATATACTTTGGAGCATCATGAACGCAGCCTTAAAAGAACCAACCACCCTCCAAACCTGGATCATTGCCATGCGGCCGCGCACGTTGCCGCTGGCGCTTTCTTGCATTGCCATGGGTGGCTTCTTGGCTGCGGCCCACGGACACTTTAGCGCGCCCATTACGTTTTTGTGTGCATTCACCACGCTCCTGCTGCAAATTCTCTCAAACCTGGCCAACGATTACGGCGACAGCATACACGGTGCGGATAGTGCCGAGCGTGCCGGCCCCATGCGCGCCGTGCAGTCTGGACACATTTCACAGCGGGCCATGCGCTACGCCATTATGGCCACGGCGCTTCTGGCCGTGGCCAGCGGACTCATATTGATCTGGCTAGCGCTAGGCGTGGAACGGCTGCTGCTGGCCTTGGCTTTTGGCTTGTTGGGCGGCGCCGCCATCTGGGCGTCGATTACCTACACGGCCGGCCATCATCCGTACGGCTATGTAGGGTTGGGCGATCTGTCGGTGCTTATCTTCTTTGGTTGGCTGGGTGTTCTGGGAACCTATTTTTTACAAACACAGCGCCTTCCTCTCCTGGTCTGGCTGCCCGCTACCAGCTGTGGGCTCTTTGCCGTGGCCGTGCTCAACATCAACAACGTGCGCGATATTGAATCGGACCGCAACGCGGGCAAGCGCTCCATTCCCGTGCGTATTGGGCGGGCCAAAGCGGCACGCTATCATTGGGCGCTGCTGGGGGCGGGGCTGCTTTGCGCTATTTTATATGTATGGCTAACCTATCATTCGCCGTGGCAATTTCTCTTTGTACTCACCTTGCCGCTGCTCGTGCGCAGTGGCCAAGCCGTACAGTCCACACCCTCACCAGAACTGGACCCGGCGCTAAAGCGCATGGCGTTGACTAGCCTCTTGTTTGTGCTTCTGTTTGGCATAGGCCAGCTGCTTTAACTCCCGCCCTTCCGCCCGCACTAAGCTAGCACAAAAGTTTATATAATTGAGGGGTGTGCATAATTCGATACGCGGGTGCAACGTGTCTCGTCAACCCGCGTGCGTCGCACGCTAATCGCCTTTACCCGACTGAAACACGTATGCACACTCCTCAGATAATTGGCGCACAAGAACACATGTGCTACAATTTTACACAGTCGAAAATAGGCAGATGTATCCATTTTAGGGTTTATACAAGCTTGCGTAAGCCCTAATGAAGAAGGAATCAAGATGCAAAGCACCTTTCTATCCATAAGTGCATGGCGAGAAATTTTGGCGCAGACATTGGGGGATTGCCCGGCGCAGGACAACGTGAGCCCGTCTTGGCTGGTCAACCCGGCCACGCGGCGTCGGCTCAAGCTGGATCGCTACTATCCCGATGTGGGGCTGGCCATTCGCTTTGTGGGGTTGACGGCCAAAGGGCAAAAGCGCCAGAGCGAATGGGAAATTCTGGAAACGGAACAGCGCGACCAGACGCGGGCAGAGTTATGTTGGCTCAACGGCGTGCAGCTGGCGATTATTGATCCTGCGGAAGAACCACTCAAGCAGCTGGATCAATTTATGCACACGCTCTCACGGACCCAAAAGGCAACGCCGCCGCCCTCTTCCAAACGCAAGGCGGCCATGAGCCAGGCCGCGGTGCGAACAACCTTGCAAAAAGCGCTGCATACAGCCAGCGCCTTGCGCAGCCGAATGGCCAAAAATCCCGAACAGGTTATGGCCACGCTGGCCGAATGCTGGCGCGATCGCGAAACCGGGATGATCAAAGATTTGTCTCCAAGTCAAGCCGATATGGCCGCAAAGTCGACGCGCGGCAGCAAGAAAAAAGCCGTGCGCAATTTGGCGGTTGGGCAAACCGTGGCGCACGAACGTTTTGGCGTGGGCCAAATCGTGGAGTTGGATGGCAGCGGCGCCGAGGAACGCATCTCGATTCTATTTCAAGAGAATGAACAGCCGCGCACGTTTTTGTTAGAGCTTGTGCGCGATAAGCTGAGCGCCGCCAAAGCGGCGGCATAAAAACCACATGTGTGCGCAACGCCCAGGTTCACCAAAGAGAGCAGCATGGCTGACGTAAATTCTTAAATTGCCGATGGCGCTGTGCGTTACACAACCGCCATCGTTTAATCCTCAACATAAAAAGCGGCGGTGGCCGATCGGCCACCGCCGCTTTTTTTTGCAAATTTATCCTTCAAAAGGCTCACGCCCAAAATCACCCACGTAGTCCGATTCTGCCTCTACTTGGCTTTCCTGGTGCATGCGCAAAAGCAAGGCCGCGGTCAAGCGCGTATTTTCCTCCAATGCAACCTGAAGATGAACGCTTTCCCCTACAGCATAAAGAAGCAGAAAATAGATGAGGCCAAAAATGAGGCCGATAATACCTGCAACAATACCGCCGCTGGCCAGTGCGGCCAAACTACCCGGCAGCAGCCCGCCCAAAGCAGTGCCACCCACCATGCTCGGATCGGCAATACCAACAACAATGGCGAATACAACGGATAGCGCCAGAATGATCCATGCAATCACCTTCAACAAAGTTCCAACCAGACGCAACACGCCAAATCTCTTCGGAACAGCCATAATCCCCTCCTCGGAATCGTGTAGTTTTTACAACCGCCGTTGATTATTATTCAGAAACAGATGTTTTGGTTGAGCTTGTGCTCTCTGTTCCGCTATTCTTGGACTCAGATACACTTTCAGATTTTGTGGATGAGTCGGTGGAACTATCACTTGTGCTTTTTTCAGTGCTTTCTGGGGCAGAACCGTTGCCATTCTTTTGAGAAGTGGTCGATTTTTTGCTATCGTTAATATACCAGCCGCTCCCCTTAAAATGGACAGCAGGCAACCCCATTTGGCGTTTGACATTTTTACTATGACAATTGATGCAGGTCGGAACATCCGTTGACGAAAATGAGACCAATTTTTCAAATTCTGTTCCACAATCATTGCAAATAAATTCATAAATTGGCACTTGATTCAACTCCTTTATGCTTAGCTTTGTTATAGATGAGCGTGAAATATTGGAATAAAATAATAATTTATCAAGTTCATCTACAACAGTTTCGGGCATACCGCAATCCGCTGGCGTATTATCAGCTTATGTTACGCAAGCCTGGCGGAAAGTCAGCTCACCGACGTTCCTGTTTGTCTCTAGCAGGCTGGCTGTCGCTGCGTAACGTGAGTTATCAGTCCACAGCAGCAGGGTCGGCAAGGCAAACACCCATTTGACACATAGACTCTGCTGCTCACTCCCGCCATTACGCTCTACTGAGCGCTGTTTTCGCATACCCTGACTATCTTATATCATATACTATTTGGCTTGGCAAAGACCGTAAACAATCCCCGAAAAACAGGGCTTTCATCCAGACGGCAGATGCCCAATAGTGGACGGGAACAATCGTAAAAAGACGATAAATCATGCATGGACTGGGCAGCTATTTTCTGGTCTGAAAGAAAACAGCATTATTTTTTTAAGCTAAATTAGGACTTTTGGGTAATCCCTATAACGTACAAGTATCTAATATAATAGTTTCAGAATGACGTAAAGATGGTCCGCGGGTACATGCATTGACGTAGTGTCTATCCGTCAATGCTCAGTCCACCGCAACGGTGTTGGCGATTCTGGCATCGGTCTCGAGTGGTGAATCCGGCCCTATGGCTTGCCGTTGCGATCTACTGATTCTCCGTGCCAAACCGCTCTGTCAGAGACGGTTCACGGTTCACAACCGAATTTATAGATAGGTTTTTAGAGGACCATATTACTTTGCTGGCACCCCATGACGCGCACGCCGCAATTAGTCAACCAGTATAATCAACGGACACAGAGTTGTCGAATTTTATAGCGCGGATACGCCATAATCTGAAACTTGGTCGATTCACTCTGGTAGAACCGCTACCCAAGGAGAAAACGAATGTCGAGTCAATACGAATCAGCAGGCATACGCCAAAATTTTTTCAACACGTCAATTGACACAGGCAAATATGAACCCGAAGGTATCTATTTGAGTCCGCCATTTACCGGCAATGCCCGCATTATACAGCGCTGGGGAGACAATCCAGACCACTATGCCAAAGTAACCTATCATGGGGTTCCGCTCAAGGGCTATATTGGCGTGGGATTTGAGTTGAAAGCAGGCGCTAAAATTATTGCGCCCAGTGATGGCCGCGTGGTTGAAATCAGCTATGATTTTGGCGGTTTGGGCAAATATATCAAATTAGAACATTGGTGGGGAGAATCCATCTATGCCAATTTGCGCACCACGCTGGTCGAAACAGGCCAAAGAGTGGCGCGCAATCATGTGATTGCTACAGTCGCTCCATTTGGTTCTTCGTCCAATGGGCGGCTCCATTTTGGCTTGCGCATAAAGCCTTATGATCGTTTGGATGGGTGGGGCGGCTTTACGAACCCATTGCCCTTTTTATATATGGATGTATTGCGGTTTATTGAAAATCGGGATGCCCTGGGCCAGATTCAAGAAGGCTCTGCTAATCCCCTGCCGCTATTCATTGAAGATATGACCATGCGCAGACCCTAATTCTACTTACGCAGCGCCCGTGGCTCGTCATAAGAGACCGGCATGGCCGACCTGACAAGGTTCCTTCCGGGCTTGCGTAAGGCCTACTTAATTGAATTTCTCTTTATCATAATACTTATATAGTAGTACTAGTAGGGCCTGGGGAAATGGGGATAAGTTAATTGATGTATAGAAAACGCCTGTATGTAGTAGCAATGTTGAGCGCCGATACGCTATTTGGGGGGCATATCCCAATTGTTTCCCAAACGAAAAAGGATAAGTACCCGCATAAATTTGGGAAATATTGGAAAAACCCAAAGGGCATACTTGGAGAAGGCCAACATATAGTGGTGCGTTGAGTATAGAGCCCCAAGCGTGGGGAAAAGTGGCAACAGATAGCATAACAATTTGAATGGGCAGCAGTTGGCTTATCCCCAGGCATTATACAACTTATCCATACTTATTATCCATACTTAGTCACTGTTCAGAAATAACTTGTCGATTTAAACCTGTCAGGTCTCGAAGACCTGACAGGTTTGGCCGCCAACTTATTTCTTGACGATGACTTAGCAGATGCCAACGGCAAGAGATAGCGTTGGATTCAACTATCGGGACCGACGCCTAGATCGCCAACACCGTTGCGGTGGACTGATAATTACATGTGGTCTAAATTTTCGCCTGAGCATGCCTCTGCTCAGGCCGGGTAATTCACGGGCCCCGCATACGTCGTGAAAGATTTATCAAAATAAGATGCGAACAATAGGATGATTGATGTGTTTGGCGCTGAGACAGAATCATTGTCAATAGAAAAAGGCCGTCGTTACGAGTTTATCGTAAATACTTCTAAGGAATTGATGGCCCTGATCGATCGTGAATATCGCTACGAAGCGGTGAATGACGAGCATTGCCGCGCCCGCAATCAGCCGCGCGAGGAAATTTTGGGTCGCACGGTGAGCGAGTTGTGGAGCCCGGAGATTTTCCGCAATACCATCAAGGAGCCGCTTGACCGCTGCTTGGCCGGCCAGGAAGTTAACTATCAGGCCTATTATGAACATGCCGCCATTGGCATGCGCTACATGGATGTTACCTGCTATCCCTACTACAATCCGGCGGGGACGGTAACGCATGTAGTTGTGGTGCAACGCGACATTACCGAGCGTGAACGCGCGGAGCAATCCATGCGCCGCTATGCACGCCGGCTGGAGACACTGCACGAAATTGACCGCGGCATTTTGGCTGCACAATCGCCCGAAGAGGTTGCCGACGCCGCCTTGCGTCATTTGTTGTATCTTGTCCCGTGTCAACGCGCCAGCATTGTGCTCTTTGATTCAGTTGATGCCGG
This sequence comes from Caldilineaceae bacterium, assembly GCA_020634755.1. Classification (GTDB taxonomy): domain Bacteria; phylum Chloroflexota; class Anaerolineae; order Caldilineales; family Caldilineaceae; genus JACKBC01. The sequence goes on from JACKBC010000001.1 coordinate 448,386, forward strand.
CGCCATTCCGCGAAATGGCGCCTATCCTGCCTATGCGCGGAAAAATGGTGCGGCGGGACATGAGGCGCGGTACGGCCGCGTCTTTGAGGTGGGTAAAATCCACGTGCTGGCTGAATTTTGCAATGAAGAGCTGGGGTATGAACCAACTGAATCGGTCTCTTTTATCAATGTGCCGTTAGTCGTACAGGGCGAACTGTTGGGGGCATTGAGCATGGGGTCTGATGATGCGGCCACATTTGCTGGCGAACATGCGGATATTGCGCGCGAAGTGGCCTATCAGGTTGCTTTGGCAGTTCAGCAGGCGCAGTTGCGTCAGGAGCTTCACCGCTATACGACAGAGTTAGAGGTGTTGGTTGGCGAACGCACCCAGGAGATCGAGCAGCGCCGCCAAGTGGCCGAAGGGATGCGGGACATTTTGACCATCCTGAATTCTGTGCGTCCCCTGGATGAGGTGTTGAACTTTATTCTCGCCCAGGCCAAGAAGCTGCTTGTGACCGATAACGTGAGCTTTATTGCCCTTGCCACCGATACGGAACAGGCCGGGCTAAAGCCGGTGACCAGTGTGGGGGTGGAAGATCTGCTGCCTGCCGAAATCGAGTTGGCCCAAGAGATTATTCGAGCGGCCATTGCCCAGCAGCGGCCCATGGCAATTAATGAACTGACCGTAGAGATTTTGCGCGAATTAAAGATCCAGGTCGCGGCCATTTCGCATCGCTATACTTCTATTTTGGTCGCACCGCTATCCGTAAATCGAAGTGGTACCGAAGGCGCGCTGGTTGTTTATTTTGTAGATGCGCATCAATTTTCCGATGAAGAGGTAGAAACAACAACATCATTGGCGGATCAAACAGCGCTGGCCATTGAGAATGCACGGTTGTACCAAAGCGCTGAGCAGTTGGCCGTTATGGAGGAACGGGAGCGGCTGGCCAGAGAGTTGCACGATTCTGTTACGCAATCACTCTATAGCCTTTCTCTTTTTTCTGAGGCGGGGCAGCGGCTCATTCGCGTGGGCGACAATGCGCGCGTTGAAGAATATTTGGGGCAGCTGGGTGAGACAGCCCAGCAGGCCTTAAAGGAGATGCGGCTGCTGCTATATGAATTGCGGCCAGCCGTGCTTGAACAAGAAGGATTGATCGGTGCATTGCGTCGCCGCTTGGATGCAGTTGAAAAGCGCGCCGGCATTAATTTTACATTTGAAGTTGATGAACCCATTGTGCTGCCGCTTTCGGTTGAAGAGGGGTTCTATCGAATTGCGCAGGAAGCGCTCAATAATTCGTTAAAGCATGCGTTTGCTACACACGTTTGCGTTTCGATTGAGCGGCAAGATGGTGAAACGATTATGCAGATAGCCGACAATGGCGTCGGTTTTCCGGAGGAAGAAAGCAAAATGACAGGCGGGATGGGGCTCTCTGGTATGCGCGAACGTGTCCAGAAACTTGGGGGCAGCTTGTGTATTGAATCCGCACCGGATCAAGGCGCCACCATTACGGTACGTGTCGGGACTTAGTTGTCTAGCCGCTTAATTTTTGCGGCACTAGGAGGAGAATCAATCGACGCTGGTATAGGCCATGACTGAAAATGATGCGCCCCGCTTGAGCATTTTTAGCAATGGCCGCGGGAATTGTCTATATTGATTCACAATCATATTTATTGGAGGCATAATGCAACCACAAGTTAGATGGCGACAGCCAAAATCTGATCATATTCGAGTCCTTATTTCGGATGACCACGATGTTGTACGACGAGGGCTGCGCGCCTTGTTGGAGACCGAGCAGGATATCGAAATTGTTGGTGAAGCAGTGGATGGCGTTGAGGCCGTACTCAAAGCTCGCTCATTGCAACCGGACGTGATTCTATTGGATCTGATGATGCCGCGCAAAAATGGTATTGAAGCCATTACAGACATCAAAAATGAAAATCCTGATGCTTCCATTCTCGTTTTGACAAGCTATTCAGATGATGAAAAAGTGTTTGCCGCCATCAAAGCGGGCGCCTTGGGCTATTTGCTCAAAGAAACTTCGCCCGACGAATTGCTGCAAGCTGTACGCGATGTGCATCGTGGAGAATCATCTTTGCATCCAGCCATTGCACGAAAACTGATTCGCGAGCTAAACCGGCCTTCCACGCTGCCTCCCTCTGATGAACCGCTGACCGATCGTGAGGTCGAGGTCTTGGTCAGAGTGGCGCGCGGTCTTTCCAATCAGGAGATAGCGGATACCCTGATTATTAGCGAACGTACTGTGCGGACGCACGTCAGCAATATTTTGGGCAAACTACATTTGGCCAATCGCACGCAGGCCGCCTTGTATGCGCTTAAAGAGGGCCTAACGAGTCTGGATGAGGCTAGCGCTGCTTGATGTGCAATCACGACTTACGCAGCGCCTGTGGATTGGCCGGAGTGCATAACATAGCTGCCCTGGCAATTTTTCCTCGAGGCTTGCGTAAGCTCTAACAATGTGAAAACGACGCTCATCTACAGCTTTTGTAGGAGATTTTCGGAACCATAAGACGAAAGGCCGCTCATAGAGCGGTCTTTTTATTGACACCAAGATACACCAGATTCTGGTCCATTTTTATTCCTAAACATGAGATAATTTTATTCGAATTTTCTTGTTGCGTGAATGCAAATACAGCATGGCGAGAAAATTATCAGTAGATCGCAACGGCAAGAGATAGAACCGGCTTCAACAGTCGGGACCGATGCCTGAATTGCCACACCGTGGCGGTGTACTGATTATGGCAGCGTTGATAAGCTAAGTTTAGGAGATTTATTAATGGAACAGCCGCAGGCCTCTCACTCTAGTGGGTCCTCAGACAAACGGGCGCTAATTGCGCGTCCGTCCGAGACCCCTTTGGCTAATAAGGAGCAATCCATTCGCGTATTGGTCGCGGATGATCAAGATATGATGCGCGAATTATTATCAATGTCCTTACAGCGCATGGGCTATAGTGTTGGAACGGCTCGCAATGGCAGGGAGGCCCTTGAACTATTTCAGAATTCTCCTTTTGATCTCTTGCTGTTAGATGTGGTGATGCCGGAAATGACCGGCTTTGAGGTTTGTGCTGCTGTCCGTCAATTCTCCGATATTCCCATTATCATGTTGACGGCACTTAGTCGCCCTGAAGATATTGTTAAAGGGTTGGAGTGTGGCGCCGACAACTATATAACGAAACCTTTTTCGTTTAAAGAGGTGGAGGCAAAGATTCAGGCAATTGTGCGCAGGGCCTTTTTCCCCTCTGAGCTTACCACTTTTTCGATTTTGGAGGAGGGTGATCTATGGCTAAATACGGAAACGCAAGAAGTAAAACTCGACGGAGTTTCGCTAGATTTGACGCCCATTGAATTTGGCTTGCTGCATCGTTTGGTTTTGCATGCCAACCAGCCCGTAAGCAAAAACGAGCTGTTGGAAAAGGTGTGGCCCGAGGATGCCTCCAACAATCTCAATATTGTGGAACTGGCCGTGCGCCGTCTGCGCACAAAGATTGAAGTCGACGTGGCCGATCCGCAACGCATTATCACCGTACGTGGTTTTGGTTATCGATTGAACACATTTGAGGGCCGTCACTCTGCGCGCTTAGCCGAGATGCCAAGGGAAGAACCTGGGCAATTTACGCCCAGTCATCGTTCACACGAGCCAGCGCTAAGCGGCAGTAATCACAGTGTGTCGGAAATTGCTATCACGTTGAGCGATGATGAGCTTGACGCGTTGGTAGTCCAACCGTATGAACCTTTTACCGCGGGTGTGTAAATCATACACACCTAACCTAGCTGCGTTGAAAGCGTAAGCGGTTCTCAGCAGTTGCGCGTTAGCACTAACGTTTGGGCGGCAGCGTAAAAAGGTGAAATCGACTCTCACTGCATTGCCCCATGTAAAGCGACAGTATCTTCTTGATAGATGCTGTCGTTTTTTAATTGAATTGTCATGGCTCTTTGGGAGCTCAAGGGGACTACACGAGATCCCGTTGAGCCATTGTCATAGCTCGACATAGTCATTTTTTGCCAGCGGCAAAGTGATCAGGCCACTATCCGCAGATCGCAATAGAGGCGGATTCATCAGTCGAGACCGACGCCTATATCGCCAACACCATTGCGGTGTGCTGACTATCAAAATGGGTGCTTACATCATATCCTACAAATGATCTGGATGCGGATTATTATGAATTGTAGACTTGCTATATCATAGAACAGGACTTACGCAAGCCTCGACGAAAATGGTACCAAATACAAACGAGTGCACTCTTGGCAATCCACGGGCGCTGCGTACCCTGAGTGTCTATAATGCGTGAGAAGTGGCTTGTAGAAATAGATAGCAACAGTTGGGAATGGGCTCTATCAATTGCAACCAACACGTATCTTGTCCTACTTGCCAACGTGGTTGGCGTGTGCAGATATTGAGCGAATTCGCAGTTCAGTGGTCAGATTATGGCAAAGAAATATTTATTCATTTTGGTTGCGCTCATTAGCATGAGCTTGTTAGGTTGTAATGGGGTTGCTGGGGATGCCCCCAATGTATCCTTGCCCTTTATGCAGCTTGCAACACCGATTCCTGTGCCCACATTTACCCCAACGCCTGGTGCTGGTGCGGTACAGACTATCACCGACGCTTCGTCAGATGCGGCCGAGATCGATGCGGATGGATTGGATATAGCGGAGCGCCGGGTGATCAGCGTATATGAAAAAGCATCACAAGCCGTGGTTAATATTACCACGCAGGTTTTGCGGCGCAGCTTCTTCTTTGAAGTTGTTCCCGAAGAAGGGGCGGGTTCTGGTTTTGTCATTAGCAGCGAGGGCTATATTCTGACCAATTATCATGTGGTCGAAGACGCGCAAACCGTGGAAGTGAATCTAAGCGACGATACTGTGTTGGATGCCCAAGTTGTCGGTGTGGATCCACGCAACGACATTGCCGTATTGAAGGTAGATGCCTCACCCGAACTACTGACTCCTGTCGAATTTGGCACATCTAACAATCTAAAAGTGGGCCAGCGCGCCATCGCCATTGGCAATCCGTTTGGGCAATTTGGCAATACGCTGACCATTGGCGTGGTGAGCGCGCTGGACCGCACGCTGGAAGGTCCAGATGGCCGCACCATAACGGGCATTATTCAAACAGATGCGGCCATTAACCGCGGCAATTCGGGTGGGCCTTTGCTGGACAGCAGCGGACGCGTTATTGGCATCAATACGGCTATATTCAGTCCCAGTGGCTCAAGTGCTGGCGTGGGCTTTGCCGTTCCCATTGATACGGTGCGCCGCCTGTTGCCGGACCTGCTTGAATTGGGGCGATATCGGCACCCGTGGCTTGGTGTGCGCTATGCGTATTCCATTACGCCCAATCTGGCGCGTAATCTCACTTTGCCGGTGGATCATGGTCTTCTGCTCGTGCAGCTCTATCAGGGGAGCCCGCTGGCGCAGGCCGGGGTGGTTGGCGCTCAGCAGGAAACCATTTTGGGCAATCGGCGGGTTTACACGGGCGGCGATATTTTGCTGGCGATTGATGGCGCTTCAATGACACAAGTCGGTGAACTGGAAACCTACTTGGAAGATCACTACCGCGTGGGAGATCAGGTTACCGTCACGCTAATGCGCGACGGGCAGTCATTTGATCTGGGTGTTGAACTGGTGGAGGAGCCAAACTAGGCGCTGTTTTCGTACCTATCCAGTCGTGCCTAAGCACCTGGAATAGGTATCTATTCAATGTCATAAAGTGAGCGAAAAGTGCGTCGCACAGTGTCTGCCATTTTGGTCCGCGCATTCGCGTGGCATATCGTGCGTCGCACTGGAAGCGGCCTTACCTAAATGACATTGGGTATCTGTTTTCTAGGTCTGAAATAGGTTTACGGCATCGCGCAGCATGGCCGCCGCGGTGGGTAACGGTTCGCGCTCCCACAGTTTGTAATACATCTGGCCATAGAGATCGCTGTGTATCTCTATCCCCATTTCCCAGCCACTGCAATTGGCCAAAAACTCGCCTTTTTCCAACACAACGGGCGCCACGGCAAATGCGTACCCAGCGGGCGTAGTGGTGGCAGTTGCCAGCAGCTTTATGGTTTGCCCTCTTGCCAATTCAGCTTGAAGCTGGGTACTGCTGATTTGTGTAATGCCCTGCACCGATACATCCGCCAGCGTTATATCTACCCCTAGAAAGCTATTGGCAATAATTACCAGCTTGTTGGCCGTATCCCAGCCTTCTACATCCAACGATGGATCCGCTTCGGCAATGCCGCGCGCTTGGGCCTCTGCCAATGCCTCGGCATAGGAGCGCCCCGTGACCATTTCATCCAGGATAAAGTTGCTGGTGCTGTTAAAGATGCCGCGCAACAGCGTTACATCGGCTGCCACTAAGTCGCGGCGGCCAATATTGACCACCGGCAGGGCGCCGCAGACCGTAGCGCTAAAGGCCAAACCAGCGCCGGTACGCGCGGCGATTTCATGCAGTTCGCCAAAGGCCAGCACCAGTGGTCCCTTGTTGGCCAACACTACGCTGATGCCTCGTTCCAAAGCCGTGCGCGTGACGGAAAGCCCGGGCTCGCCATGCGCCAGATTTACCGGCGAACCTTCTAATACCAGATCGCAGGCCAGCGATGATAACGCCTGCTGAATGCTTTGCCCCGCCACAAACTCATCGAGATCGCAGACGCGCCCGCCCTGCTCTTTGAACCGGCGCAATGTTGCCGGCTCAAACCCATTTGGCGCTATGGCAACGCCGCTACTATCGGCTGCACAAACCACGCGAAAGGCCAGCGCATATTGGCTGCGCAATCGTTCAGACTTCATTTCTAGAATTTTTAAAAAGTTGCGGTTAACGTTGCCCAGGCCGACGAGCGCCGCGTTGATGATTTTCATTTCTTTTTGACCATATTGGCAAATCGCTCAAACAGCAGATCTGCATCATGCGGGCCCGGACTGGCTTCTGGGTGATATTGTACGCAGAAGACCGGACGGTCACGCAGGCGTAATCCCTCTACGGTGCCATCGTTGAGATTGCGATGGGTCACTTCGGCGTTGGCGGGCAGACCACTGTCGTCTACGGCGTAGTTGTGGTTTTGCGAGGTGATTTGCACATTGGTAGCGTCCACATCGTCCACTGGCTGGTTGCCGCCGTGGTGTCCAAATTTAAGCTTGTAGGTGTCCGCCCCCAGCGCACGACCGATAATCTGATGGCCCAGGCAGATGCCAAAGGTGGGAATCCCCGTTTCTAACAGTTGCTCCACGGCCTCGGCCGCATAGGGTACGCCAGCCGGATCGCCGGGGCCGTTGCTCAGAAAGATGCCATCGGGATGCAGGCTGAGCACATCAGCGGCGGATGTATGCGCCGGCACCACAGTAACGCGCAGACCGTGGCTGGTGAGCCGACGCAAGATGTTGTGCTTGATGCCAAAATCATAGGCTACAACAAGCGGCGCATCTTGGATCGCTTTTTCAGGCGCATTGCGCATGGGCTCACCGCCAGAGGCCACGGGCGACCATTCGACGCGCGTGCCGTCTGCCCAGTGATAAGGTTCCTGGCAGGTAACTTCGCGGACCAGGTCGCGTCCGTCCAATCCTTCCCAAGTGCGCGCCATCTCCAAAAGCTGGGCGGACGTGTGGCTTTCATCGGTGCAAAGCGCCGCGTGCATAATGCCCTGATCGCGCAGTTTGCGGGTAAGATAGCGCGTGTCTACTTCGCTAATGCCCGGAATATTGTGGCGTTGTAAATAGCTATCGAGCGTTTCATTGGCGCGCCAGTTGGAAACGACCGGGCTGACTTCACGCACGATAAAAGCCGTGATTTGCGGTCGGTCACTCTCGACGTCTTCGGTATTGATGCCGGTGTTTCCCACGTGGGCAACAGTCATGCAGACCATTTGGCCGCGATATGAGGGGTCTGTGATTACTTCCTGGTAGCCGGTGAGGCTGGTATTGAAAACCACCTCGCCCACCACAGTGGTGGCGGCGCCAAAAGATTGGCCGTGCAAGATTGTACCGTCTGCCAATACGAGCGTTGCGTTCATGCATTTTCCTTTGGGAATGGAACACTGATTGGACTGATTTAACGGATTTGGGCTGATTCGCAAACGGGGAATCCGTTAAATCTCTCTGAGCAGTAAAATCTGTGTTCTATTTTCTTTTCATCCCTTCCCATTTTTCGATTGTGGCGGGGACGGGATGAGTTCATCTTCAAAACGAATGGCCTGCTTTTGCTGATAGGCCAGCTTGAGCGGCTGCCATTCTTTCCATTTTAGCAGTTTGTTCCACGCCGCGGGTTGATTGACGTTGCCTGCCTTTTCAGTTTGCGGCGCTAGATTCATGAGGACTGCTACTTCATCGCAGCGGTGAAATTTTGGGCAATAAATGCAGGCTTGCCACACTTTGGGGCTAATGCTCCAGCGGTCGACTAGATCAAAGCCCAAGCGAATAAAAAAGTTTTCGCGCAGCGTCAGGGCGCAAACTTGCTTAAAGCCCTGTTCACGGGCCAGGGCCACCAGCGCCAGCACAATTTCTCCGCCTAGCCCTTTGCCTTGCTGACTTTCATCAATGGCCAGCGAGCGTACTTCCACCAGTTCATCGGTAAGCGGCACCAACGAACCACAGCCCACGACGCGCCGATCCACCGCTTCTGTATCGATAGCCACCAGCCAGTCGAATAGACTGGACTCTATGCTTTCAAGCGTGCGCGGCAACATAACGTTTTGCGCCGCAAAGCGGTTGACCAAAGTTGCAATTGCTTCTACATCTTCTATTTCTGCCGCCACAATCATTGTGGACATGGTAAGACCCTTTTTGAAAGTGATTTGCCCGTGGCGAATTGAGCCGCCATGGCAAATCTATGCCCCGCTTTCAATTTGCGTGTTGCATATTGCGTGTACCGGTTCAGTTTCTCATATTGAGACAAGTAAACCAATACGCGCAACACGTAATATGCAATACTTCTCACAAATCATACTGCATAATCAACGAAACGCCACCTGCACGATTGGTCATTTTGCCGACCGTGATAAAGCCGACCCGCTGATAAAGGTGGGCGGCGGGATTGTTTTCGCGCACGTTGAGCATAATGGCGGGATAGTAGCAGCGTGCTTCATCTATGAGCGCCTTTAGCAATCGTTGGCCAATTTGTCGATTGCGGTGGGTAGGCAGTACGGCAATGGCCAGTTCAGGCGCGGCAATGGTTTCATATCCGTTTGCAAATTGGTTGTGATAGCCGTGAGCGTTCCAGGCTTCGCCCAAACCCATGCGCACCCACGCTGCGCCAACATGCAGGGGGCCAACATCTTTGGCGCCATCATGCGTAGCCGTGGACGCGTCCGCTGCAATCACACCCAGGTCACTAGAACGTCCCCAATCTGCTACATAGTTCCGCAGCATTGTGTCTTGCTGCGCCTGCTGAAGGGCTGCATTCAGGTCGCCGCTCATTTGGGCGGCATAGTAGAGCATGGTCCACAGCGTCGGTGCATCATCCGCCGTGGCGCGCCGGATTTGAATGTCCTTATGCACTACGTTCATAGGGCACATCCTCAATGAGTCGCTTGCTCATGACAACTACCGGCTCTTGTACATAGCCAATGGTTTCATAAAATTCCACCACGGGCAAATTGGTGCTGCGGATCATCAATTCTACTTTGGGGCAGCCAATGGCGGCGAGTCCAGTTTCGGCCCGCTGCATCAGCTGTGCCGCCACGCCGCGGCGCTGAAATTGAGGATGCACGGCTAGATAGTAGATCCAGCCGCGGTGTCCTTCATAGCCCGCCATGCAGGAACCAATGAGCTGACCATCTAGCTCGGCCACAAAGAAAAGCTCGGGGTGCTCGGCCATTTTGCGTTCAATGTCGCTTTGTGGATTGTTCCATGACCGCACCAATCCACAGGTGAACCAGAGGTCGATTACCTGTTGACTATCGGTGCGTTGAAATTGGCGAATATTTATATCGGACATGTGATTTACTCGGTTAAAGATGATAAGGTGAAAGAGTGACAAGGTGCAAGGGTGAATTTCATCTTGTCACCTTGCCATCCTTCTAATCCTACATATCTTGCAGAATTTCACCCACCACATTGACGGCGTGGGCCAGCTCATCTTTGCTGATGACCAGCGGCGGCACAAAGCGCAGGACATTGGCGCCGGCGCTGACCAGGATAACGCCCTTTTTGTATGCCGCATCCACCACTGGTCCCACTTCAACGTCCATTTCAACACCCACCAGCAGACCTTTGCCGCGCACTTCTTTGATGTGCGGGCTATTTAGCTCATCCAGCATTTCCATCAAATAGTCACCCTTGGCCGATACATCGCTCAGGAAGTCTGGATCAGAAATGCGGCCCACGACGTGAGTGGCCACCGCCGTGGTAAAAGGATTGCCGGCAAAGGTGCTGGCGTGATCGCCTTTGTGGATCGAATCGGCTACCTTCTGTCGCATCATAATCGCGCCGATGGGCAGGCCATTGGCCAGCGGTTTGGCAGTGGTCATAATGTCCGGCGCAATGGCGTCAGCATTGTCAGCGCCCAGCGTCTGGTAGCCCCACATAGAGCCGGTGCGCCCCATGCCGCACTGCACTTCATCATAAATCAGCAGCGCATCGAACTCATCGGCCAGATCGCGCAGACCCTGCAAGAATTCGGGCGCAGCGGGATAGATGCCGCCTTCACCCTGAATGGGCTCCACCAAGATGGCGCACACATTGTCATCCATCTGGGCGCGGGCGCTCTCTAAATTGTTAAATTCAGCAAAGCGGACGCCGGGCATGAGCGGCAGAAAAGCTTCTTGATATTTGGGGCGCGGCGTGGCGGCCAAACTGCCAAACAGGCGACCATGAAAGGCGTTGGTAAAGGCCAAAATGTGGTATTTTTCTTTGTTGCCCTTGTCATACGCATGGCGGCGGGCAAACTTAAACGCACCCTCATTGGCATCGGCGCCAGAGAGGCAGAAGTGAACTTTATCGGCAAAACAGGTTTCACAGAGCGCCTTGGCCAATTGTGCATGGGGAGCCGTGTGATACAGGTTGCTCACATGCAGCACGCCTTTGTGCATGGCGTCTTGCATCACCTGGTTGATCTGCGGATCGTTATAGCCCAGCGAGTTGACCGCAATGCCCGACACGCAGTCCAGATAGGCTTTGCCATCGGTATCATATAGCGTACAGCCCTGGCCGTGATCCAGCACAAACTCTGGCCGCGAATAGACGCCCAGCACATAATCGTGCTCCATTTGAATAACATCTTGTGTGCTCATTTTTTCTCCTTTGGTTTGATTACTGTTGCGTGGTGCGTCAAGCATGTATACCTGCGGTTGTCATAAATTTACATTTTCTACCCGAGTAAAAGTGTGAATTTATGACAGAGCCCAATATAGTTGCGCCACAAGTTGCTGAACCGGTACACGCGCTACGCACTACGCATAACCCATACTTCAAAATGCATTTATAGGGACAATCTACGCCCCGCCAATAATCCCCGTTCCGCTATCTTCCTGCACGCCGGCCAGGTTGGTGATGACGGCTTGGGCCACGCCGTTACGAACGGCTTCCAAAGCGCTGCGCACTTTAGGGATCATGCCGCCGTAGATAATCTCTTCTTCGATCCAGCTTTCCGCTTGGGTGGCGGTGACGGCGCGGATGACGCGCCCGGCCACCATAATGCCCGGCACGTTGCTGACAAAGACCAGTTTAATAGCGCCCAGGGCGGCGGCCAACGCCGTGGCGGCATGGTCGGCGTTTACGTTATAGCTCAGCGCATCCAGGCTGCCAAAGCTAATGGGACTGACGACCGGCACAATATCGGCCTCGATGAGCGTGCGCACCAGGTGCGTGTCCACATCTTTGATCTCGCCCACGCGGCCCAAATCTCCCAGCGGGTGCCACATCTGCTCCACGTAAATGGTGCCATCGTCCACGCCGCTAATGCCGGCGGCGCGAATCTGCGCGTTGACCAGCGTGCGCACAATTCGTTTATTCATGAGCCCGCTCAACACCATTTCGGCCACATCCATGCTGGCTTCGTCGGTAATGCGCAGCCCGTCCAAAAATTTGGCCTCCAGCCCCAATTGCTTTTGCAAATCGGCAATAGCCTTGCCGCCGCCATGCACAATTACGGGAAAGGCGCCGTCATTGCGAATGCTCTGCACGGCGTTGGCCAGCCCAACCAGAAAGGCCTCGTCGTCCAGTTCATTGCCGCCCACCTTGAGTACAATAATGTACCTTTTGTCCTGCTCGGTCGCGTCTGCCGCGTCGTTGATCTGAATTGTTTCCATGGCTTAAAGCAACCCCATTGTTTCCTCAAGCCCCACCGCAATGTTGAAGTTTTGCAACGCTTGGCCACTGGCGCCCTTGATCAGATTATCTTCGCTGGAGGCAATGATATATTCTGTGCCGTCCGGCTGGGCGGGATCAACGGGCGTAATGCTAATGGCGCAGCGATTGCTGTGGACGGTGTGGCGCAGCGACGCCATTTGGCCCGCGGGCAGCAGGTGGATAAAGGGCTCATTGGCATAGGTTTCGGCATATAGATCGCGGATCTGGCTTTGGGTTACGCCCTCAGGCACATCGACATACATGGTGCTGAGAATGCCACGCGTGACCGGCAGCAGATGGGGCGAGAAAACAAAGCGGTGCGGCTTGTGACCATTGACCCGGTTGAGCACCTGTTCCATTTCGGCAATGTGCCGATGGCGCATGCCCACATTATATGGCGTCATGTTTTCATTGGTCTCGGCAAAGCTATATTTGAGGTCGGCTTTGCGTCCGGCGCCGCTAATGCCGCTCTTGCTGTCCACAATAACCCGTTCCCCCAGCCAGCCCGCTTTGGCCAGCGGATAGAGCCCCAGGTTGACCGAGGTGGGATAGCAGCCTGGATTGGCAATCAGCCGCGCGTTGCGAATCTGCTCGCGATAGACTTCACACAGGCCGTAGACAAATTGGTTCAGCAGTTCGGGTGCGGTGTGGGTAGTTTGATACCACTTTTCATAAATGGCCGAATCGATCAGGCGAAAATCGGCGCTTAGGTCGATGGCCAGCACGCCTGCCTCCACAAACGCCTTGACCGGTCCGATGGAAGCGGCGTGAGGCAAACAGAGAAAGACCACATCTACTTCGGCGGCGCGGCTCAACGCATCTTCCAGCCTGATCAATGGATAGTCCCACGGCGCGTCGAACACATTGGAAAAGCGCTTTCCCGCTGAGTTTTCGCTGGTCAGCCAGCCGATTTCCAGCTGGGGATGGCGCTGGATCAGCCGGATGAGTTCGTAGCCGGTGTAGCCTGTGGCTCCCGCAATACCGGCTTTGTAGACAGCTTGTTGGCTCATTTTTCGTTCCTCCTGGTCATTAAAGCAAAATCAATGGTGAATTCATCTGGTGAATTCATTAACACGGAAGTTCTTAGGTAATTCATCCCACAGGCTGAAGCCTGCGTCTGCTAGCGAAAGCCTGCTCAAGCAGGCTGCTTCTAGAGTGCGCTTTAGCGTACTTGGGCTGCCAGGCGCTGGTTTCAACCAGTGCCGTTGTTTACCGATTTAATTTGTTAACCTTCATAAGCAGACAAAGTCAGTGGGCAATGGGGTGATTTGTGGCCAGATTGTGCGCCATGCGTTGCGCAATAGCGCGCTCATCGGCATGATGAGACTCCTGAAGCTGGGCAACTACCCCTTGCTGATCGGCCATTGGGCGATTCTGGTTCAGCTTGAATTTGCCTTCCAGCCGCGTGATCTCCATCTCAAAACCCACAATCGCTTTGGTCAAATTGGTGTATCGGTCATCGCGCCACGGTACAGACCAAGGTTGCGGCATGCCGCTTTCATATACCGCCACCAGTTCATCCAACATGGCTTGCAGCCGCTCTTCATCCTCCACAATAATCGGCCGCCCGTAGGCGTGAACCGCCGTGTAGTTCCAGGTAGGAACGCTGAATTCGCTGGCATACCAGCTGGGCGAGATATAGGCATGGGGCCCCTGAAAGATGACCAGCGTCTCAAGGTCTTGTGTGGCCGTGGAAACAAAATGGCGCCATTGCGGATTCGCCTTTGCCATGTGGCTGATCAGCACGCCGTTTTGACCGCGCGTCGCGTCTAGCACAAAGGGCATGTGCGTAGCAAAGGGCGCGTTGTCCGCCATTGTGATGACGGTGGCAAAAGCGTTTTGTTGCATAAACGTTTGCAATACCTGGGTGTTCTGTTCCGCAAACGACTTTGGAATGTACATAATTGCATCCTGATTTTGTGCCAAATAAAAACACAAATAAAAAAAGCTCTCCGTTTGGAGAGCTTTGCCGTCTAATACGTGATCTGACCCGCGCGCAAAGGTCCAAACTTATGGTTTGGCTATTGGGCGACGTGACCTAACTGTATAAGAGATTGAAACGGCAAAAGGTGATTGGGTAATCATAGTGCAAAAGTTTATCACGTTGGCAGATGCATGTCAATAATGAGTAGATCATAACCGCAAGAAATCGTGTCAGATTCACCAAACGAGACCGACACCGCAATCACCGACACCGCAATCACCGACACGTAATCACCAACACCGTAATCACCAATACCATTGCAGCGTATTTGTATTTCCTGCGCCGCAGCGATATTGGTGCAACAACCAAGGGTTCCTACGGTTGAATTTGCCCGTTACAATTTGACCTCTGCAAAGTTGACCTCTGCAAATAGTCGCGGTTGCCTATCTGTTATTTATATTCCTCACGCACCGGGCTAAAAATATCAAGCGCCACGGCCGGTTCGTCAAAAGAGACAACCGTGTGTTCCACATTGCCAGGAATAATATACATATCGCCAGGTTTCAGACGACGCGTTTCGCCGCCGATGGTAAATTCCAGTTCGCCCTCAACGACAATACCGGCCTGTTCATGTGGGTGTTTGTGGAGCGGCACCACGCTATTCGGGGCAATTTCAACACGTGAAAGCATCATGTTATCGCCCCAGAAAATATACGCTTCGGCGCCTGGAAAGAGATTTCTGGGCGCTTTGCTATCGAGATCACAATAGTACATGGGGTTGGCTCCTTTTTGATTATTTTTTTCGGCGAAATTTTCGGGAAAGTTGCAATACGGCCAAAGTATAGCAGAAAACTAAAAAGCCACACACTCTACCTGATGAGCATGTGGCTCTTTGAATTTACGTCATTATACAGGTTTTGTTTATGCTCCGACGTCTTTGTCGCTTAAGCTGCCTCTGTCAACCGCGGGCGAAATTTATAGCCGTAAACGATCTGGCCTTCTTCGCTTTCTTCACGCAGCTTTCGGGTTACCATCTCCACCTTCATGCCGATGGCCACTTCCTCATTTTCCACATCGGTTAATTGGGCCGTCACCATGGGGCCTTCTTCCAATTTAACCAGCGCTACGGTGTAGGGGCTTTGCTCTTGAAATCCCTGTGGAACATTATACATGGTGGTATAGCTGTATACTTCACCACGGCCACTTAAGGTGTGGATGGGGCCAGCCGGTTTGGCGCAATGAGGGCAAACATCGCGCGGCGGGAAAATGTGCTGCGAGCACGACGGGCAAATTTCTCCGGCTAAGCTGTAGCGTTGACCCTTTGTGCGCCAAAGATTCGGAATTCCCATATTGACATTCTGTCCTTTCTGAGCTTGTCAGTACTAAGTATCAGTACAGCGCAACGGTATTGGCGATTCAGGCATCGTTCTCAAATGGTGATTCCGGCCCTATCTCTTGTCGTTGCGCTCTCCTGAGTATCAATCCGTAAATTCTCTGTTTTAAACCGATCTGTCAGAGACAGCATACGATTCACATCTAAATTTACGGATAGGTTCTAAACGAATGGAACCAGCATTGCACTCTTTTTTGTGTGGACTTTTCTGTGCAAACCATCTACACAATATGTGCAATTGTATGTGCAATTGTTTGATATTCTACGATTTGTTGAATTCATAATAGCGTTGCCAAGAATGGCCTGAATTCAAAGGGCAGACTATCACATTGCTGCTTCCAATGGCTCTCAGCCCTGTTCACAAGCTGGATTGAGAGGTTTTGACAGCTTTTTTCAGAGAAAGAATATCTATGTTCCCAGGATATGCGTAATAATGGTGGCGCCGCTACCACCGATATTTTGCGCCATCCCAATGCGCGCATTGCGCACCTGATTGGCGCCGGCCGACTCTGTCAGCTGCTGCACCACTTCCGCCACTTGATAAACGCCGGTGGCGCCAACCGGATGCCCGCGGCTTTTGAGCCCGCCCATGGTGCTAAGCGGCAGTTTCCCGTTGATGCCGATCTGCTCTTCATGCGCCATGCGCCAACCTTCCCCCCGTCGTGCAAATCCGGTGGCTTCCAGGCTCAGCGCGCTCATAATGGTAAAGGCATCATGCAGCTCAAACAGGTCAATATCGGCCGGCGTTACGTTGGCCTGTTGATACGCTTTTTGGCTACTCACATAGGCCGCTTCCAGAAAGAGCGGATCGCGACGGTCGTGGACGGCGAGCGTATCGTTGGCGCTGGCGCTGGCCAGTATCTGTACGGCGCCACGATGATGACTCGTTGTAAATTCCTTGACATATTCAGTGGGGGCCAAAATGAGCGCCGCTGCCCCATCGCAAATAGGACTGCTGTCCATAATGTTAATGGGGGTGGCAATCACGGGCGCTTTTACATAGGCGTCTAGGTCAATCGCTTCCTGAAACATGGCGTTGGGATTGTTGGCGCCATTGCGATGGGCATTGATGCTGAAGCCGGCAAATGCATCAATGGGAACGTTATACTCATACATATAGCGCTGCATGATCAACGCATTGAGCCCCACAAAGCTGACGCCGTGCAGCGCTTCGTATTCGGCGTCGGATGCCGTAGCCAGACCGGCCGTGGTATCTTTCCCCACCGTGTCGGTCATCTTTTCCAATCCGGCCACGATCACCAGATCATGCATGCCGCTGGCTACGGCCATTGTGCCAATGCGCAGCGTCGCCGCACCGCTGGCACAGGCGGCTTCCACCTTGGCGGCTTCAATGCCGCGCAGCCCGCAAAAGTCGGCCACCAGCGTGGCCAAATGTTCTTGTTCCAATAGGCTGCCGCTCAACATGTTGCCCAAAAACAGGGCATCGGCAGTTTCGATACCGGCATCCTGCATGGCTGCGGATATAGCATCATAGGCTATGTGGCGCGCCGACCGGTCCCATAACTCCCCCACGGCCGATTGCCCAATGCCAATAATAGAAACGCTTCGCATATGTCCTCACAAATTTAGGGCTTACGCAGCCTCTGGCGAACCAGAGCGCCGCACGGAAAAATGGCCAGGTCAGCTACAGTATGCGCCCCTGGCGTCCCATGCGCTGCGTAAGTCATGAAAGTCTCAACCAGGGCTTTATTGCCCACTCCCGTTGTCGCGTTCATGAAACGGATAAAGTTGAATACGAATGTCATTACAGGGCATGAATGTATCATGCAGGAACTGTCAAAGTCTCTCAATCTACGTCATAATCTGTGGCTATACCAGCAATTCCTTATGTCGGGTCAAGGCATCCAGCAAACGGTTCACATCTGCCATGTTGTTATAAAAATGGGGCGAAATGCGCAAATTGTTGTCGCGACTCGACACAACGATCTGTTCTGCTGCTAGCCGCTTGACCAGCAGATCCACCTTATGCGAACGCAGCGCAATGAGCGCGCCGTGCCGGCTGGGATCAACCGGCGTTACCAGATTGAAGCCGCGACGCATGGCGCCTTCTTTGATGGCGCCGGTAATTTGACCAATGTGCTGCTGAATCCGCCCCAGCCCAATGGTGCGGATCAGATTGATGCCGGCCTGGGCGGCATAGGTTACCGGCACTGGCGGGGAACCGGTCTCAAAGCGCCGCGCCGTAGGTGAGGGCGCGTGGGCATTGTTGTCCATGGCAAAAATATTGGCCTGGGCAAACCAGCCCGTGTAGGTGGGGTCTAAACTGGGCAGCAGATCCTTGCGTACATATAGATAGGCCAAGCCCGAAGAGGCCAAAAGATATTTGAGCACGCCTCCCACCAGAAAATCGACGTTGAGCGCTTTCACATCGATGGGCATGGTGCCCAATGCTTGATAGCTGTCCAGCAGCACTTTGGCGCCCTTGGCGTGGGCCAAATCGATGATGGCCGGTACATCCAGCATGGAACCGTTGCGATAGCAAACGTGCGTAATGGAGACCAGTCGCGTTCTTTCGTCAATGGCATCGGCAAATTGCTCTGCTGCAACCGTGTTGCCCGCGGCGCCCACATGCACCACTTGGGCGCCGCGCTTTTCCTGCGCGTGCCAGATCTGGCCCACGGTGGGAAATTCAAAATCGCTCACGACCACCTTGTTGCGTTCGCCGGAAAAGTCCAGCGCGCTGGCTAGTGCGCTAATCGACGCCGAGACCGATGTGGTCACCGCGACTTCATCGGCATCGGCATTGATCAACCCGCAGAACGCATGGCGCGCCGCCTCCAGCCGCTCCACCCACTGTTCCCACGGCGAGCCAAATTCAATCCAATCCTGAAAGAGTTGCTCATAGGCGGCTCGCACATCGCTGGAGAGCGCGCCTTGCGAACAACTGTTGAGATATACTTTGTGTTGAAAAATAGGAAATCGTTGGCGCAGCGATGATAGGTCGCTTGTCATACGCTTTTGCTCATTTCTATTGTTAAATCCTGTACCCGCTGTTGAAATCTACTGAACTAGTGGATAATATTTACCAGCTTTCCAGGCACAACTATGACTCGCTTAACGGCGTCGCCATTGAGATGACGCACTACTTTTTGATTGCTCAGCGCCAGACTTTCCAACGTTTTATTGTCTGTACCAGCCGCCACGGTCATCACATCGCGCAGGCGGCCGTTAATCTGAATGGGCACCTGTATCATTTCGTCCTGTACCAGCTCTTCATCATATTGCGGCCACGCAGCCAGAGAGACCAGCTGCTGCTCGCCCAATCGCGCCCACAGCTCTTCAGCCAGGTGGGGGGCAAAAGGCGCCAACAGCCGCACAAATGCCTTGATAATGCCGCTCGGTATTTGGGCGTTGGCATCGGCGGCGTATTGGCTGGCCGTATTGATAAATTCCATCATGCGGCTGACGGCCGTGTTCATCTTATCGATGGACTCAATACTTTCAGTTACGCCTTTAATGGTTTTGTGCAAGGGGCGCTCCAACTCGGTTCCCTGCATGGACAACCCCGCATTGATTTGGCTGTTTACTGCGCCGGTGTCGGCATCTATGATCAGCCGCCAAACTTTGTGCAGAAAACGTTGTACCCCGTCAATGCCGTCCATGTTCCAGGGTGTGCTGGCGCTGATGGGGCCAATAAACAGCTCATATAGCCGCAAGGAATCGGCCCCATATTCGGCAATAATGTCGTCCAGATTATAAACATTCAGCTTGGATTTAGACATTTTTTCCAGCTGCGTGGCCACTGGTTCGCCTGTGGCGCGCACCACCCACGCATCATCCTGCGCAATGACGTTATCGCGATGAAAATATTTGCCGGCCCGGTTGCGATACGAATAGGCGCCGATCATGCCCTGGTTGAATAGCTGTTGGAAGGGCTCTTTTGTCGTAACCAGCCCACAATCATACAGAACCTTGTGCCAAAAGCGCGCGTAGAGCAGATGCAGCACGGCGTGCTCGGCCCCTCCTACATACAGATCAACAGGCATCCAATAGGCCTCTTCGGCTGCACCCCAGGGCGCCTGCGTGTTGTGCGGGTCCACAAAGCGCAGATAGTACCAGCAGGAGCCGGCCCATTGGGGCATGGTATTGGTTTCGCGCAGCCCCACGCGCCCATCCGGCAGCGTGACCATCAACCATTCGGCATCGGCGCGGGACAGGGGCGGTTTATCAAAAGACTGTGGGGTTCGATCGTCAATATCGGGCAGCAGAACGGGCAGCTCTGCATCGGGGACGGCAACCGTGCTGCCATCTTCCAAATGTACAATGGGAAATGGTTCACCCCAATAGCGCTGGCGTGAGAAGAGCCAGTCTCGCAACCGGTATTGAATCTGCTGTCGCCCTTTCCCCGTCTCTTCGAGCCATTGGGTCATGCGCTCTTTGGCTTCCACCGTGTGCAGCCCATTTAAGAAAGCACTGTTGACGGCCATGCCTTCGTCTGTATAAGCCGCTTCAGCCACGGACGATTGCCCGCCATCCACCACGGTAATAATGGGCAGCCCAAACTTCTGTGCAAACTCATAGTCACGTTCGTCGTGACCAGGTACACCCATAATAGCGCCTTCGCCATACGAGACCAGAACATAGTCGGCCACCCAAATGGGAATGGGTTGCTCCGTGGCGGGGTTGATGGCATAGGCGCCGGTGAAGACGCCCGTCTTTTCTTGCTGCGCCGTGCGATCCAAATCGCTGCGGTTTATGGACTGCTGAACATAGGCCTCCACTGCGGCTTGCTGCGCGGGTGTTGTAATCTGTTTTACCAGCGGGTGCTCCGGCGCCAGCACGCAATAGGTGGCGCCAAACAGCGTATCTGGCCGCGTGGTGAAAACTTCAAAACGGGCCTCACTGTTTTGGATGTGAAAGCGAATCGTCGCGCCCACCGATTTACCGATCCAGTTGCGCTGCATCTCTTTCAAACTTTCGGGCCAATCCAGCTCATCTAGGTCGCTGAGCAGCCGATCCGCATAGGCCGTAATTTTTAACATCCATTGGCGCATCAACCGGCGCTCTACTGGGTCGCCAGTTTCCACATATTTTCCATCTTGCACTTCCTCATTAGAGAGCACCGTGCCCAGCGCTGGACACCAATTGACTGGCACATCGGCCATATAGGCCAGCCCTTTTTTAAACAACTTTTTAAAGATCCACTGGGTCCATTGATAGTAATCGGGGGCCGACGTGTTGATTTCGCGCGCCCAATCATACGAGAAACCCATGCGCTGCAAGCTGCGGCGGAAGGTATCGATATTGCGCTTTGTAATAGCGGCTGGGTGCATATTATAGCGATCGGCGGCCCGTTCTGCCGGTAGTCCAAAGGCATCCCATCCCATGGGGTGCAGCACATTGTAGCCTTGCATGCGGCGCATGCGGGCAATTATGTCGGTTGCCGTGTACCCTTTGGGATGCCCCACATGCAGGCCTTCGCCAGATGGATATGGAAACATATCTAAAACATAATATTTGGGACGGTCATGCCATTCATTGGCGGTTGGGGTGCGGAAGGCGCCCGTTTCGGTCCAGACTTTTTGCCATTTGGCCTCGATATTTTGGGGCTCATAGATTTGAATCATGCGATGCTCCTCGCGCAAATATGGACGGACAATCTCCATTCCGATACAGCTCAGTAGAGTTGTCCTGATTAAAGTCAAATTATCAATTGAGTGCAGCTATACAGCCGTAGTTGGAACTGGTCCAAGTGAATTTCAGTAGGCTCAGTTTCGAGACTTGCATAAACACAATGGGATAGGACTTGTATAAGGGCTGCGTAAGTCGTGTTGGGAATAAATTGAGTTGTTTGTTGGTACGTTGGCCCGCTGGAGCATTTGCCGGGACATAACCGCCCAAAAGAGCTGAGCGTAAGGCAAAATAGGCGGGCTATGTAAGCGCGAGGAGACCACCAACAGCACGGGCTGTGGTGTGATTGCAGGCTATGTATTGAGAGGTCGTACTACAGTAAGGTTTGTGCGACATATCGGTTAGATTATATCACGCTGTCTTAAGAAGTCAATAGCCAAATACAGCTGACGTTGGACCAGTGCGAACTTCGTAATCGCAACGGATAAATCCGGCAGCTGACAATGAAAAGCCGCCGCCACGGCTAAATGACAAGCGGTTGAGACCGCCTTTCCGTGTCAGCTGCGGGTTTTAGCCCTGCATTTTTTAGGTACGCGATGGCCCTAAAGCTGACGCAAAATTGCACGATAACAAGGGTGCGTGATGGTGAGCGCATCTTGCCCTTTATTACCGTGCAACCTTGCCACTTCTGTTACAGCTGTACGGGGGTGAGCCAGCCCCATTGGTCGGGCAGCTCGCCTTCGACAATGCCAAAGAATTTGGCTTGGATCTCTTGCGTAACCGGTCCGCGCTTGCCTTGGCCAACGGGCATGCGATCCACCGAGCGCACGGGCGTGATTTCAGCCGCGGTGCCGGTAAAGAAAATTTCATCGGCCAAATAGAGCATTTCCCGGGGGATCACCTGCTCTTTGATGGTGTATCCCATATTTTCGGCAATGGTAATGGCGCAATTGCGAGTGATGCCACCCAGCACGCTGTTAGAAAGCGGTGGCGTGTAAATCGTATTTTTGTGGATGACAAAAATGTTTTCGCCGCTGCCTTCGCTTACATAGCCATAGATATCCAGCGCAATGCCTTCGCTAAAACCATTGTCCTTGGCCTCCATAACAATATTTTGGCTATTTACATATTGGCCACCAATTTTAGCCAATGCGCTAGTGGTGTCGGGCGCCATGCGCCGCCAACTGCTGATTTGGACATCGACTCCCTGCTCTAACGCTTCTTTGCCCAAATATGCACCCCAGGGGACTGACGCCACAATCGATTCTACGGGACAGCCGCGACCATCTACCCCCAAAGAATCGTAGCCGCGAAAAACCAGCGGACGCACATAGGCGCTGCGATGCTGATTGGCGCGCAGCACATCGGCAGTTGCTTGCATCCAGCCATCAATATCTAACGGGGAGGGAATGCGCGCCACTTTGCAGCTAAAAAGCAGACGCTCAAAGTGTTCACGACCGCGAAAAATGGCGGGTCCATCCGGCGTTTCATAGGCGCGAATTCCTTCAAAAACGCTGCTGCCGTAGTGAAGCGCATGGGTAAAAACATGTACCGTAGCTTCGGCCCACGGTATCACTTTTCCGTTCATCCAGATGTAATCGGCTTGCATTGGCATAAGGTTCACTCCTTTTCTTGTTGTTCATGCCGTTGGAAGGGCAATCACCCTGGACCATTCAGGAGGCGGTCTCATGAAGGCATCCTGCCTATTCCCTCTCATTGCGTTCTGCTGGTGGTGCATGGGAAGCCCGCAATTGGCATTTTCAATTAGTATTTATTAGGTCTAGTATTTATTAAGTCACGTTACGCAGCGACAGCAAGTCTGCTAGAGAGAAATAAGAAAGTCGGCTGTCGACCTTCCTCCAGGCTTGCGTAACATAAGTTATTTGGTCAGCCACAGCTGCTGGTGTAGTGTGTTTGATAAAATTAAATAGATTTCCAATTATACATGGTCGGAGACTCTTTGCCAGTTTTATACAGGTGTGAAAAAGAAAAACACCGGCGTCATCGACACCGGTGTTTCACGTGAAACATTTTTGTAGCCTGATACTTGATTATGGACAATTCCATGTCAGGCGCTTCTACTATTTACAGATAATCGCGTAGCTTGCGGCTGCGGCTTGGATGGCGCAAACGACTTAGCGCCTGTGCCTCAATCTGGCGAATGCGCTCGCGCGTGACGCCAAATTTCTTGCCCACCTCTTCCAGGGTATAGCAATAGCCATCTACGAGACCAAAGCGCAGTTGCAGAATGCGTACCTCACGCGGGGTCAAGCTCTGGAATATTTCATCAATTACCTCGCGCAATACATGCTGGCCCGCTGCTTCGCTGGGGCTATCGGCATCTTCATCTTCGATAAAGTCGCCCAGATAGCTATCTTCCTCCTCACCAACCGGCATCTCTAAGCTAAGCGGACGCTGGCTGACGCGCATGATGTGCTCGACCTTGCGCGGAGAGACACCCAACTCATCGGCAATTTCCTCGGTAGTAGGGTCACGACCCAGTTCCTGTACCAATTGACGGCTGGTGCGAGTTAAACGGTTGATCTGTTCGTACATGTGCACAGGGACGCGAATGGTGCGTCCCTGGTCGGCAATTGCGCGCGTAACGGCCTGTCGAATCCACCATGTGGCGTAGGTGCTGAACTTAAAGCCGCGGCGGAAATCAAACTTTTTTACGGCGCGAATAAGACCAATGTTGCCTTCCTGAATCAGATCCAGAAAGGGCACGCCGCGCCCCACATACTTCTTGGCTACACTCACTACCAAACGACTGTTGGCCTTGATCAGATGTTCCTGCGCCGCCTGCCCATCACGCACATACCAGAGCAGCTTCTCACGCTCTTCCCAGTCGGATAAGCCTTGTGAAAGCTTCTTGCGGGCATCGCGTCCACGCTCCATGCGCTTAGCCAGGGCGACTTCTTCTTCTGCTGTTAGCAGCGGCACGCGCCCAATCTCTTTGAGATAAAGGCTAATGGAATCGTCAATCTCAATTTGACTGAGATCAAAGTCTTCTTCATCAATACCATCAGCAGCACTATCTAAAGCATCTTTTGTGGGCTCTTCTTCACGCGCCTGACCAACTTCGATGTCTTGCTCGAAGAGTACAGCAAAGATATCCTCTAGCTGATCCATATTGTTCTCAGCATCAGGAATTACTTTGAGCACGTCATCATAGGTCACATACCCTTGCAATTTGCCTAAATTTAGCAAATGCTCAATCGCTTGCTCGGGGGTTAGCAAGACCTGTTCTTCCAATTCGCCCTCTGCGTCGAGTTCCGAATCTTGGGCATGGTTCATATTTTGCAAAGTATTTTCTGTGTCGTCATTGAGTTCTTCCTTATCCGAAAGAAGCTCCATGCCGAGAGCAGTTCCCAAACCTCTTTGCTCAGCCATACTTTTCTCATCTCCCCATTATAACCGTGATAATTCCATAAAGCGTAGTCCGTTGAGTAGATTAGCCGGAACAATCATCCATATCGATATGGACAAGAGCTAAAAGCTATCCGTAAATTCGATGGCGATTTTCACTACTTTGCCGAGTGACAAATGCAGCACAGAGATTTTTGGGATAGCAATAAACGATAATTACTCTCTAGACTTGCTTTATGGGTTAATCAAAATTGCACAAAAATCAAAAAAATTAATAAGTGGTTAGCTGCTTCTTACTGCGGATTCTTAAAATCCCAAATTTTGTTTTTGCGTAAATAGCGCGTGTGACAATTTTTACAATGCAAACATGAATCGCTTTCCTGGGTCAAAGATTCAGTTTCACATTGTGGACAACGAAAAAGCTGTGTGAGATCATTAATAGAATGACTATTTACTCGGTTGTCTTGTGCGTTGGGCAGTGCTTCTTGTTGGGCATGCACCTTAACAAAAACGCTCGGTGCTAACGGGAAAATACCACCCGGCTTAACCAGAATTTGCTCAAATTGAACAAGCAAGTGAGGGCTGATGGTCTTCTTTAAGAGCGGCATCCGAAAATGCGAAACTGCCAATTGTTCTTCTTTGTGTAGCCCCACCTTTTGAAAACACTCGTCCATCCAACGTGGATGAAAATCAAAGTTGAGTTCAACAAATTCCACCGGGTCAAAACTGTTGGGCGACCATGATTGGCGGCCCACATACCAGCGCAACAGCGATTTGAGATTGCGCTTGTTGGCATATTCAAGAATCGCGCAGCTTTCAGCATGTAGAACCCGCCTGATCTGCGCAAGCGCCGTTTCTACATTTGCCAGGTGGTGCATCACGCGTACCATAACCAGCGTGTCTAGCGCCGCATCAGCAAATGGCAATTGATAAATATTCCCTGCTGCAAATATGAATCTGGGGTCTGCTCCCCATCTTTCCACGGCTTCCTGCAATAATGTGCGGCTATAATCAAAAAGGATAATTTGTTCGTATCCCAAGTACAGGTCAGCTAACCTACCAAACCCTGCGCCGATTTCAGCCACACGTGTGCCCTTCTGGGGCACTAACCGATCCAAAACCATCCGTTCTGCTTGATCTTCATAGTCCCGACCTTTGCCTACCCAAAAATCCGTTTGGTAGTTGCTGCCTTCGTAGTCGATAACTGGGATATCAGGCTTCACTTGACTGTTCAACTTGTCTTGTCCCGGTCTAAATTGATGCTTTTTATATCTTGAAAAGTTACGCAGCTGACCCAGAAGTTTGACTTCTCTTAGAAGTCGAACTTCTCCTGAGCAGCACTGAAGTGCGTAACTCCTAATCTTAAACAAATTATATCTTAAGCAAAGTGCCGCTAGTCTGGTGCTCAGCAAGAAAGCCAATGCTCGTACGAAAACCGTCGCGAATACTTCCCATCGCTTTTGCAGTTTTTGATGCTGCGCTTTTCGTGTAGAGCGCGATATAAATAGCTAAATACTTATAACGGATATACGGCACTCATTGTTTCACGTGAAACAATGAATATCAAACATATCATATAATCGAGTCAATGTCTGGTACGCCACTCACAATTGCAAAATTTGCATTTACTGAATTTGCATTTCCAGATTAATGCACTTCACAAACTGTCACACGGCTTGTTGACATAAAAATAGCGGGAGATATCTCCCACCTTGCAGCTGTGTAATCGCAGTAGCGCCGATTATATCAGAAATATTAAACAATTTCAACCACCAATTTTGTGTCAAATTTCACGATTTGTTGTGAGCTCTCTGAAAAAGCGGCAAATATCGAGTGAGAGAGGTAAATGCTATGCGAAGATGAGTATTAACAGTAGATCGCAATTGCAAGAGATAGCGTCGGGTTTAATAAACCGAACCAACGCCCATTTCGCCAACATCGTTGCGGTGCACTGATAACGCACGTTACGCAGCGGTAGCCAGTCTGCTAGAGGGAAACAGGAAAGTCGGCGCGCCGACTTTCCTCTAGGCTTGCGTACCATACGTTGATAATAGAGGAACTACCAGCCCCAACTTAATCTTTCTTGTTTCCAATCATATTGCCAATATTGCTCGCCAGGCCCATAATTGGCATTTAGGTCAAAGAGCTTCTGTTGGCCGCTGCCGTCGGTGCGCATGGCATAGACCGCCCAACTCCCGTCGCGATCGCTCACAAAGGCCACGTAGTTGCCATCCGGTGAAGCTGTGGCGAGGCCATCATGCCCCGGGTCCGTCGTGAGACGCCGCAAGTTGCTGCCATCTTCATTGACTAGATAGACGTCCCAATTATCCACCTCGTCCACTTGTTCACGCGGTGACATAAAGAGAATCTGCGAGCCCAAATTGTCTGTCGGAATGTCACCGGGGCTGCTGGTAACCCCGTCGGGCGGTAAGTCCTGCATGGCTGTCGTATAGATGCCGCAGCTTCCGCCATTTTCCCACACGTTGCAGCCACTATACGCAATGCGTCCATCTGCCAAAAAGATGGGGTAGCGCCCAAACAGTTCCCACGCTTCAAACATAACGGGGCCAACCTCTTGGCGCACTGAGGCATCGGCCAATAAATAGATGCGAGAGCGGCGATCGCCCACAAAGGTAGAATCAAAGATCACCTGTTTGCCCGAAGGAGACCAGTGCGGTCGGCTGTCTTCAGGATGTTCGCTAATCATGAATTCATTGTCTGCCCCCACGCGCAGGCGCGTCAGATTGTTAAGTTCGCCACCTTCGGCATTGACAATTAATTCGCCATCAAATCGAAAATCGGGCTGGCGCATATTGGGCAAATGCGGCCAGCTTACCCCGCTGTCCAACGAATAAATATAGGTGTCCATCCGGTTGCTGTGTGGGTTCCAGACCGCATAGGCAATGCGTCCGCTCAACCCACTCAATGGTTGTGTGCCGGATTGCGGCTCGTCGGCTATTCCTAACCCCGTCCCTTCACCCGCTAGCGCCAAAAGTATGGGCGTTTCCGCAATGGGCGGAACCGCCGTGGGGGTAGCAGTTGGAATGGGCGTGGGGGAAAAAGTTGGCGTGGGAGATGGCGGCGGCGTCTGTGTATTAGTTGGGGAGGGGGCCAACGTAGGCGTGGGCAGCGGCGTAGGGCTTTCTGTGGGCAATTGCGCCACCTTTAAGGCCGATGTGTCGCCGAACTCAAAGCTGTGCAATATGGCATCGGCTAGCGGTGCTAGCTTTTCACTTTCCGCCAGGGCAATACTGCTGCCCAGCATAAAGGTTGCTCCCTCCTGGCGTAGGGCAATCAGGCTAAATCGGACGGGCGCGCCCAAAAACGTGGCGTCAAACCGCTGCTCATACGCGCTTTGATTGTCAATTTGCAACTGTGCTTCGCTAATGAAGCGCACATTTTGCCAGGCTGCGTTATTGACGAGCACCTTATCATTGAGATACTGCTCCATAACGGCTTGCGCATCTACTTCGCCATACGCGGTCAGCGGTTCTACAAAGAGCTGCGCCGTTGCCTGATCCGCTGCATTAAATTGCGTAATCGTCCCACGCTGGATAACCGACCAGCCCACCGGCATATCAATACGGAAACGCTGCGCCGGATCTTCGTAGCGAGCCAACTTGGCTAGATCAACCAGCGCTTGCGGCTCTTCCTCGACAACCTCTACATCGGTAGCCGTGGCCGCAAGTTGCGCCGTGCGCAGCGTGGATGTGGCCGCGGGCCGCGGCGCTGTGGTGGCCACCTGTTTGGGTTGAATCTCCACGACGCCGGGCTGCGTAAAACCGCCTGACACATAGCGCACCAAGGTTGCCAGCAGCAGCGCAATCAAGGCCACCGTAATCAAGGCGCCTGCCCCGAACAAAATGCGCCGCTCGCTGCTGGCGCCCCAGCGCTCTTTTAGCTGTTTGCCAAGCGATGTCGATGCGTCTTGTTTGGCAATGGGCGGCAACACAACGGATTTCCCCATTGTGCTCTGGGGTGAATTTTCTGGCGCAGACGCTGCTATGAAAGGCGCATTTACTCCGGCGGCAACATTTGCCATAGAGGCATTAGCATCCTGGTCGGCAATGTTCTGTTTCTCTCCCCGTAGTTCCCCGGCTAAATCTTCTGCCTCAGATGGGCTCAACGGCTGGCCACGGAGGGCGCGGGCAAAATGCGCGGCGTGGCTAAAACGGCGGGCAGGATTTTTGTCTAGCGCCTGCATGACGGCGGACACAACGGATGCTGGCAATTCCGCATTAAACTCGCGCGGGGAGGCCGGCGTCTCCTCAATAATTGCCCGCAACAGCGCCAGCGGGTTGTTACCCGCAAAAGGCAAGCGCCCCGTCAGCAGCCGATAGGCCAGCACGCCCAACGCAAACTGATCGCATTGCGCGTCTATGTCGGTCTGGCCGCGCGCCTGCTCTGGCGCCAGATAGGCCAGCTGCTGATTGCGCGCACTCTCGGTTAGATCGCGCACGTAGTCGGTAGTTAGCACATCCTTGGATTGAAAGTTGGTGACCAGCACGCGATTATCCTCTGCCAACAGAATGTTTTGAGGATTCAGATGGCCGTGGAGAAAGCCCTGCGCATGGGCATATGCCAACGCTTCCGCAATTGGCGCTAGAATATCCAATGCGTCGGCCACGGGCAGCGCTGCAGTGTGATTGGCCAGTCGATCGGCCAGAGAACCTTGGCTGGCTAACTCCATGGCAATATAAGGGTAGCCATCGGCCTGTCCCGCTTCATACACCTGGGCAATGTGGGGATGACGCAAACGGGCGGCTTCGCGACCTCGGCTGACAAAATCGCGCACCAGCGCCAAATTGGGGCTGCCGGATAAAGCATCGGATGAAATGCCATCTGCGCGGTTGCTATAGGGCGATAAAACGATGAGCGCCACCGGTCGCTGATAAATCGTGTCTATGGCGCGCAACACCAGCGTGTTACGGCCTTGGCCGATCATGGTCTCTACTCGATAAGCGCCAATCTGTTTTGGGGTCAGTTCCATGAGATTCATTGTCGGTTATTGGGTGGAACAGTATTGGGAATAATCAGCAGATTGCAAGATAAGAAATAGGGCTGGATTCACCAATCGAGAGCGACGCCTGTATCGCCAACAACGGTGCGCTGTACGAAACTATAGTAAAATAGTGGCGCTTCATCTTTGATACAGAATCAGATATATGGGGGGCTCTTGATCATCATTTACGCTATAAGTTACACTTTGCTGGTGAATCGCCAGGCGTGGAATCGATCGCTCACCACATAATTCTTATTCTTGGCTTGCGTAGTTTCTAATTATAAAGCACCTTTTGCAAAGAAACAATGATTGCATAATCGCAAAAAAATAGGAGAAACATCATGGCCCAATCGCATGAAAATCTGCGCGTGCTGGTGACGGCAGCCGCTTCCGGCATTGGTCGCACCATTGCGCAAGCTTTTGTAGAGAACGGCGCGCGCGTTCATATCTGTGATATTAATAGCGATGAGCTGCAAAATTGTGCCGCAGAGCTGCCCAATATTGGGGCAAGCTTGGCTGATGTAGCGGATCCCGCACAGGTAGATCAACTGTTTCAAGACGCGCTGCAAAATTTGGGCGGATTGGATGTGCTGGTGAACAATGCTGGCATTGCTGGCCCCACAGCGCCGGTGGAGGAAATTTCACCGGCAGATTGGGCGCGCACGCTGGCCATCAATATTAGCGGCCACTTTCATTGCGCCCGCCGCGCGGCGCCTATTCTAAAAGCCAATGGCAGCGGCGCCATTATCAATCTGTCCTCAGCAGCGGGGCTCTTTGGGTTTCCCAATCGCACCCCCTATGCTGCCTCTAAATGGGCCGTCATCGGTTTCACAAAATCGTTGGCCATGGAGCTTGGTCCACACAACATCCGCGTCAACGCCATTTGCCCCGGTTTGGTGGAAGGGCCACGCATTGACCGCGTGCAGGCCGCAAAGGCTCAGGCCGAAGGGCGCACATTGGCCGAAGTGCGCGATCTCATTACGCGCCAGAACTCCATGCGCACCTTTGTCACCGCCACCGATGTGGCCAATATGATACTTTTTCTCTGCTCCCCTGCCGGCAGCAAAATTTCCGGCCAATCGCTCAGCATCGATGGTCATACCGAAACGTTGCGCACATAAATTGTCAGCTCCGCCATGCGGTTCTGTCCCGACCATCCAGCGGCGCTGCGTAAGGCGTGCGGGGTAAAAATTCGTGTACATTTTGTACTTATAATTTGGAGAGAGTGTTTATAATTGGGGATTGACAAACTAATTAAATTAGTTTATTATTTATCTTAATTAGTTTTTGCGACACAATGCAGCAACAGGAGACCCCAATTATGAAAATTACGCAGCATGGCCAATACTTGATTCAGCTGACCCGCCTGGGTGCAATCAACTGCTATTTGGTGCGTGAGGAGGATGGTTTTACCCTCATCGACACCAACATGTCGGGTAGTGCCGCCGGCATTTTGGCGGCGGCGCGCAAGCTGGGCGCCCCGATTAGGCGTATTGCGCTCACGCACGCGCACAACGATCACGCTGCCACATTGGATCAGCTAGCGGCGCAGTTGCCGCAGGCCGAAGTGGCCCTGGGCACGCGCACCGCCGCCTTTTTGCATGGTGACATGACGATGCTGCCCGATGAACCAACCGATAAACTGCGCGGTGGCTACATCACCTGCGCAACAGAGCCCACACGTTTGTTGGCGCCGGGTGATCATATCGGTTCGCTAGAAGTGATTGCCACGCCTGGCCATACGCCCGATCATCTCTCCTTTTTGGATGCGCGCGATGGCAGCTTGATTGCCGGTGATGCTTTTCAGACCAAAGCGGGGATTGCCGTGGCCGGGACCGTGCGCTGGCTCTTCCCCCTGCCGGCTTGGGCCACCTGGCACAAAGCGACGGCGTTGCGTTCAGCCCAGCGACTGCTTGACCGCCAGCCAACCCGATTGGCCGTTGGGCACGGTGCAGTGCTGGAACAGCCGCAAGCCGCTATGTTGCAAGCCATTGAAGCAGCGGCTATCGTGCGGTCGAGATGAGAACCGGCGTTTTCTATTGAGTTAATAGGCGCATTGAAACTCAGGTTTTCATTTGGCGGGGAGTATGGAAAGGTAAAGCATGGCGCGCAGCAGGCGACTTAACAAAGCAATTGTGGTGGAAGCCGCGGCTTCCTTAATCGATGCAGCCGGTGATCCGGCGGCGCTTAGTTTAAAAACATTGGCCGCAGCGCTTGGTGTTCGAGTACCGTCGCTCTATAATCATATAGAGGGATTGGACGGCTTGACGCGCGCCGTGGCGCTGTGGGGGTTGCATCAGTTGTTGATGGACCTACGCAATGCGGCGGTGGGCAAAGCCGGCTCGGAGGCGCTCATCGCCGTGGCGCACAGCTATCGCGCCTTTGCGCAGGCTCATCCCGGTGTGTACTTGCTGACGCTGCGGGCGCCGGCCACAGACGATGCCGAAATGCTCGCCACCGCCAATGAGCTGGTCGGGCTATTGTTGTTATTGTTGGCGCCCTTGGGGCTGGATGAGACTGACGCCCTGCATGAAGTGCGTATCATGCGCAGCTTCCTGCACGGCTTTGTCTCTTTGGAAGCTGTGGGTGGTTTTGGGCTGCCGCTGGAACGGGATGAGACGTTTCAGCGACTGATCGACCGCTATCTGCATACTTTTGCTGTAAAGAAACCATAATAATACCAACTGCAATAATACCAACTGCGGTTGCGAAAGCCATGAAGGATTTCCGTATTCTCAGCGTCAAAGAATGACTCATGCATGGTCTTTGCAGAGCCAAATGGGATAAGCCCTATCATTAACGTATGTTACGCAAGCCTGGCGGAAAGTCGGCTCGCCGACGTTCCTGTTTCTCTCTAGTAGACTGGCTGTCACTGCGTAACGTAAGTCATTACGACAAATAGTTTGGATGGTTGACAAAATGGGTGAACAAACAAGCGAACAAAAACGACACGCTGCTGAACACGCCGCCACGTTTATTGAATCTGGGATGGTGGTTGGTCTGGGCACGGGAAGTACGGCGGTCCACATGGTGCGGCGTTTGGCGGAGCTGCTGCGTACCGGCCAGTTGCGCGACATTGTATGTGTTGCTACGTCGAATCAGACGGAAGATGAAGCGCGCTCGCTGGGTATCTCTATAACTACGCTGGAGGCGCATCCCGTTGTGGATTTGACGATTGACGGCGCCGATGAAATTGATCCGCAGTTGAATGCAATCAAAGGCGGTGGTGGTGCGCTATTGCGTGAAAAGATTGTGGCACAGGCCAGTCGGCGCTTTATGATTGTGGTAGACGCAAGTAAACCCTCGCCCCAATTGGGTACACATTGGGCGCTGCCGGTCGAGGTTATTCCATTTGGTTGGGGCACGCAGCGCACTTTCTTAACCGATTTGGGGGCGGAGGTAAAGGTGCGCAGCCGGGCAGATGGTCAGCCTTTTCAGACTGACCAAGGCAACATGATCCTGGATTGCCGCTTTGGCCCCATTGCCCAATTGCACCAGCTCAACGACCAGCTCAACCGGCGCGTGGGCATTGTAGAGCATGGCCTCTTTCTAGACTTGGTCACCGATTTGATTGTGGCGGATAAAGACGGGCTGCGTCACATAAAACGCTGAAAGCAGTGAATGCCCCCTTCACTTTGCTGCCCCAATATGTGCTTTTGGAAAGAGCGTTACTTCTGCTTGGACCAATATCCCCGGCGTCAATGAGCCCCACTGTAGCGCCGCCGGCCATGCATCCTCGCGCGCCAGAGCAGTTCCCAGCTGACGTGCAATGGCGGCTGCCGTGTGCGGCAAAAACGGTCGCAGCAACTCGGCAATCAGCCGCAGCGCCTCGGCGGTGGTGTAAAGGGAGGTTGCCAGCCGCTGTGTCGCTTGCTCATCTCCATTGGCGCTGGCTTGGGCTAGATTCCACGGCGCAACATCAACCACATATTTATTGGCCGCGCTGATCAACGTCCAAATTGCCGCCGTGGCTTTGTGCAGCGCAAATTCTGAAAGCTCTGCCTCAACTTGAGCCGCCACCTGCGCCGCCGTTTGCACAAGCGCCTCTTCGAGCGCGGTCTGGCCATGTGGCGTAGGAATGGCGCCATCCTGATAGCGTTCGACCATACGCACGGTTCGGTTTAGCAGGTTACCAAGCTGATTGGCCAACTCGCTGTCATAAGATTGGCGCAATTCGCCCTCTGAAAAGTCCCCATCCGCCGTGGTAGGCACTTTACGCAGCAAATAATAGCGCAGCGCTTCGGCGCCATATTGGTCGACCAGCGCCAGCGGGTCGATGACGTTGCCTTTGCTTTTGCTAATTTTGGCGCCGTTAATTGTGAGAAAGCCGTGGACGAGCACGGTGGTCGGCAGCGGCAGGCCCGCCGATAGAAGCATCGCGGGCCAGTAGATGGCGTGAAAGCGCGTAATGTCTTTGCCAATCACGTGAATCGGCGCACCACTTCGCCAATATCTATCAAACAGCGGCAAGCGCGGGTCGGATGCACCATATCCGAGCCCGCTAATGTAGTTGATCAGCGCATCGAACCAGACGTAGATCACCTGCTGGGGATCATCGGGTACGGGGATGCCCCAGCCGTGTGCCCGCTGGTGTGAACGTGAAATGCTAAAGTCGCGCAGCCCACGGCGGATAAAGCTGAGCACTTCATTTTTGCGCGTCTCCGGCACAATTTGAAGCGCGTCTGTTTCGATGTGCCGAAGTAACGCCTGCTGATAGCGCGACAGCCGGAAAAAATAGTTTTCCTCTTCGACGCGTTCCGGCCTGGTTTCATGGACCGGGCACAGTCCATTTTGCAATTCTTCCCCTTCATAAAACTGTTCACAATTGACGCAATAGAGGCCACTATATGTTTTCTTGTAGATGTCGCCATGCGCCGCACAAGCTCGCCAAAACTTGTGTACGGCGACAACGTGTGCCGGCTCTACGCTAGTGCGAATAAAATTATCCAGCGCGAGATTTAAACATGTGGCCAGGTCGCGAAAGCGTTCCGCATTGCGGGCCACCAGCGCGTCCACAGAAACGCCTTCCCTTTGGGCGGCCTGCACATTCTTCAGCGCGTTTTCATCGGCCCCGGTTTGCAGGCGCACGCGGTATCCACGGAGCCGCGCCCAGCGCGCCAGCACATCGGCCTGCACATACTCCAGCGCATGCCCAATATGCGGCTTTCCATTCACATATGGAATCGAAGTGGTCACATAACGATATGATGCTTCATTTGGATTTGGCATTAGATGTCTCTCTCCTATACTTGGTACACCGCAACGGTGTTGGCGATTCAGGCCTCGGTCTCCAATAGGGAACCCGGCCTTATGTCTTGCCGTTGCCATCTACTGATACTTTGCTCTGTGTGAAAACCGTAGTTTGTCTCTCCTGATAGCGTTTTGGAAAACTATGGTCTTCATCACAACCGCAGTTTAATATCCGTGCAAAACGCGTAATCTGTTATAAAAACCAATACAAAAAGGCCGCCCACACTGTGGACGGCCTTTGAAACCAAGGGATGTTGCCGGTTGTGGCTAGCGTTAGCTACACTTGCGGCACTCCGTGTGTTCCAACGCGGCAGACCTGCCTGTAAGGGCAGCCAGCATGGACAAACAGGCGTGCGATTTGCACATCTGCATCATGGACATGGCCATGTTTTCCATGCACATCAGTTCTGTATAAAAATTGCTGCCGACTGAAAGAGTTTTCATATTAAGGGAAGTATAGCAAACGTTAAAAGCGATGTGCAAATTCACTACTTATTTATGTAATCTGTTGACAATCTGTGATGTCTAGCGTTGAAACGCCATTCTGCTAACCAAGGTACGCTAAAGTGTACTAACTTCTAACCGGCTTTTGCAGATTTATAAATTAACACTGGCATAGAAGTTCGACTTCTCCGAGAAGTCGAACCTCTGGGATACCAGTCCTATTTGTTAATACATAAAAGCCGGTTTCCTTTGGCAGACACCGATTTCAAGCAGTGGGATTCAAACGTCAACGGAACCTAGTACGCTGTGGACTTGGTCGGTAACGCAACGGCGTAAGCTGAAACAATATGCTGGCGCGCAGATGAAATACGTTGCAAGGCTATATCTTTCTGCTCTATTTTATCAAGCAAGGCTTTTTCCATAACGTGCTCGTTGGCGCCTGAAACGGCGCATGCGCCCAGCACGATGAGCGTAGATACTATGTTAAATAGAACAAATATGATAAGAAAAGTTCCAAACATGGTTTGACCCCCAACTTCTGGAAATATAGCTGATCTTGAACTTTTGGGATGCAAGGTGTGACGAACGGCTGTCAAAATAGTATCATAAAGATGTCAGCGCATCATCGCCATTTTGCTGCTTTTTCGGTAAGTCATTTGGCTGATAGCCATTTGGCAAAAACCATGCCGCTTATTCGTTATCAGTACACCATAGCGGGTTGGCGATATAGGCGTCGGTTTCAAATCGTTGGTGGACCTAAAATTGCCAACGCCACGGGTGGTCAAAGCTGCGTCATGGCGCTGGTATAGCTCATAGCGCTTTGCGCGTAAAAATGGCTGGGCAGCCAATTGTTTCTCGCTGGCGCTGGGGAAGTCGTATATTTGTGAAAAAAAGTACTTGACACAAAGCGGACGCGGTTAGTATAATGCAGCCTAGGTTTGTAGGACCGATACGCATCCTTTTTTAGACAGCTTCTAAAAATTTTCTGGATTTTGCTTGGCTTGAAGATGCGCATCGCTAGCCCACAGTGGATTGTGCCGCAACGGTACAAACATTATTGGCATAAATATAATCAGTTATACAACTTGTTTGACTTGAGGAGACCGGCTTCATGGCGGAAAAAATTGGTCTGTTCTACGGCAGTTCGACCGGTGCGGGTGAGAATGTGGCTCATATTATTAAAGAAGAGATTGAGCGCAGCGGCGTGGCGACCGTGGAGATGCGCATTGTATCTTCTGACACGCTCAAGGTCATGGAGGAGTATCAATATCTCATCTTCGGCTGTTCCACATGGAATATTGGTGAATTGCAGGATGACTGGGACGTCAAGTTCAACGAATTAGATATTGTGAACTTTAATGGACGCAAAGTGGCCCTGTATGGAAATGGCGACCAGTATGGCTATTCTAATACGTTTGTGGATGCCATCGGCATGATTGGAAACAAGATCGCCGCCAATGGTGCTGAAATCGTAGGGTTTTGGCCGGCTGACGGGTACGAGTTTGAGTTCTCTAAGGGTGCATTTGAAGGTGTCTTTATGGGCTTGCCCTTGGATGATGACAATCAGCCGGAGCGGACGCGCCAGCGCGTAGTCAACTGGATCTACTGGGTGATGGAACAGTTTGGCATGCCCATGCCCGTGCCAGAAGCAGCGTAACTAGAATGCTGTGTGTAGATCAGAACACAAAGTTGCACTTGAGTTCTTCATCATTTAAAATTTAGTCCAATTCGTATAACAAATATTCATCAACAGAAGACAAATTTTTAAAAATCTGTATCCCCTGTTGATCTCACAAATCGTTTTCCACAGAATTTGGAGTAAAACATGGCAAGTGTTGATCCGGCTGGCTTTCAGCAGTTAAAGGAACAGCAATACCTGCACGACCAGATTACGGTGCCGGCGGAGTTGCAAAGCAATGTGCTTGTCACGACGCTGGACAAAGCCTATAACTGGAGTCGCAGGTCGAGCATGTGGCCGCTGCTTTTTGGTCTGGCCTGTTGTGCCATTGAGATGATCGCCACCGCCGCCAGCCGCTATGATCTGTCGCGCTTTGGCATGGAGGTAATGCGCCCCAGCCCGCGTCAGAGCGATTTGATGATTGTGTCCGGTACTGTCACCAAGAAAATGGTGCCCGCCATTGTGCGCATTTACAACCAGATGGCCGAGCCGCGCTATGTGTTGAGCATGGGCGCCTGCGCCACGGGAGGCGGACCATTTAAAGAAGGCTACAATGTGGTCAGCGGCATTGATAAATATTTGCCGGTGGATGTCTATGTGCCTGGCTGCCCACCAACGCCCGAGGCGTTGATTTTTGGCTTGATGAAGCTGCACGAAAAGGTCGAGCGGCAGAGCATTGCCAAAGTGGCCTGGTATCGCAAAGAGAGTTCGGGCTTTGTGCCTGTGCCGATTTTGGGGCCGGATATCTTTGACCCGCGGCAGATTCAATTGATTCGTGAGAATACGCTGGGCGAAGGCGCTGCTTCGCGTTCCAGCGGCGGCGGCGAAGTGCGCGTCATGCCGGAACTGTTGTCAGATGATGTAAAGCAGAATCTGGAAGCGATTCGCACACGCTATCTCGCCAAGATGAAACAACCTGCATAAGATAAAGGGCATAAATTATGAGTGATGCAGTAGCCGAAGCCCCCGTTGCCGATGCGGCAGCCGCTGAGATTGATGCTTCATTGCCATACAATAACGCTGTACCCGGCGCGGTTTTGGGACGTTGGGCGGAAGAGAGCGACGGTGGCTTGATTGTCGCCGCCGATAAGCTGATTCCGTTGATGACGCACCTGCGCGATAAGGAAGAGTACGATTTTCTCTCTAGCGTCACCTGTGTGGATTATAGCAAATATGGTGGCAAGCTGCGCGCCGGCGTCTCCGAGCGTTTTGATACGGTCTATCATCTTTACAGCACGAGTAAAGGCGGCGGTCATGTAAAGCTGCATGTACGCGTGCCGGAAAATGATACCGTGCCCTCAGCCACGGCCGTTTATCCAGGCGCTAATTTGCAGGAATGTGAAGTTTACGACCTGTTCGGCATCAATTTTGAGGGTCATCCCAACCTGCGCCGCGTTTTGCTGTGGGATGGGTTCAATGGTCATCCCATGCGCAAAGATTGGCATGAGGCCTATTATGATGAAGATGCCAAGCCCTTTAAGAGCCGCCATCCGGCCAAAGGCTATGAATTCCACGAGGATAAGCTGCCTTGGGGGAAAAACACCACCTATCCCGAAGGCTGGGATCCTGAAGACTGGCGCGAGCCAATTACGTATGTGCCGGTGAGCCAGGCGCCAGGCCACGACGAGCTGGGCGAGCTGGATACAGAGAGCATTGTGGTCAATCTGGGTCCGCACCATCCCAGCACGCATGGCGTGTTCCGCATGATTGCCCGCATTGAGGGCGAAACGATTTTGGCGCTAGAGCCGGAGATGGGCTATCTGCATCGCAATCATGAAAAGATTGGCGAGCGCAACACGTGGCTCATGAACATGCCCTATACGGACCGGCTCGATTATATCAATTCCATGAGCAATAACTTGGGGTTGGCGCTGGCCGTGGAAAAATTGATGGATATTGAGGTACCGGAGCGGGCCAGCTACATTCGCATTATTATGGCCGAGTTTACGCGGGTGATCAACCATCTGTGGTCAATCGGCTTTATCTTGAACGACTTGGGCGCACTGCAAACGCCGGCCCTCTATGCCATTGAAGAGCGCGAGATGATCCTCGACCTCTTTGAAGAGGTGAGCGGCGCGCGGCTCATGTGTAACTATATGCGCTTTGGCGGCGTTGTGCGCGATCTAACGCCCAACTGGATCAAGCGCGCTTTGTATTTGGTGCACGAGCGGCTGCCCCACACGCTGGATGAGCTAGACCGGCTTTTGAGCGGCAACGAGATTGTAAAAGCGCGTGGCAAAGGCGTTGGCTATTTATCGCCACAGGATCTGATTGCCCTGAGCATTAGCGGTCCTATGATACGCGCGGCCGGTATTCCAT
Source organism: Caldilineaceae bacterium (assembly GCA_020634755.1). Taxonomy (GTDB): domain Bacteria; phylum Chloroflexota; class Anaerolineae; order Caldilineales; family Caldilineaceae; genus JACKBC01. The sequence goes on from JACKBC010000001.1 coordinate 487,625, forward strand.
ATGACATTCGCAAGGTCGATCCATACTGCATTTACGACCGTTTTGAATTTGACGTTCCTACATTGCCCGACGGCGATATCTATGCCCGCTATTATATTCGCCTCTTGGAAGCGCGCGAGAGTTTAAAAATCTTGCGTCAGGCGCTGCGCGATATTCCCGGCGGCGAGGTGCAAGGTCTGCCTGCGTTCGCTTCTGCCACCATTGAAGCGGGCTTTGGCACCATTATGGGCGGACGCGGCGGCTATTCTTTCCGCCCACCAGAAGGTGAAGTCTATCAGCGCATTGAAGCCCCCAAAGGTGAACTGGGCTATTTCCTGGTGAGCGATAATAAGGCCAACCCATATCGCTATCATGTACGCGCCCCCAGCTATATCAACCTAAACGGTCTTGGCCCCATGTCGGTGGGATACAAGATTGCCGATGCCATTGTGATTTTGGGCGCGATTGATATTGTGTTGGGCGAGGTAGACCGGTAGGATTGCGATTTACGATTTTGGATGTACGATTTACGAATAGCTCGTTGACGAAACTTGTTCGTAATCCGAATCCATCTTTGTTGATGATACGAGCAAATCTGCGAAATCTGTGGTTAAACATAAACAGAGGATAAATCGATGTACGGTACTGGATTACTCAAGGGCTTGGGCATTACGCTAAAGCACGCGCTAGATACATTTCGGGATGATTCTAAAGATGTGCCAAGCCGCTATGCCGACAGCATTCAGCTAGACAACCGGCGCCGCATTATTGAGCAGCCCATCGATCAGGAAGGGTTGTTGACCATTCAGTATCCCGAAGAGAAGCGGTTGTTGCCCGAGCGCTTCCGCTACATCCCCATGTTGATCTGGGATACGCAGAAAAATGAAGATCTCTGTACGGCCTGCGGGATTTGCGCCAAGGTCTGTCCGCCCCAATGTATTTGGATTGTGCGTGACGCCGATGAGAATGGTCGCCCAGTGGCGCGCCCGGCTGAGTTTTACATTGACGCCGCAGTCTGCATGAGTTGCAGCTTCTGCACAGAATTTTGTCCGTTCGACGCCATCAAGATGAATCATGATTATGAGCTGGCCGTTTATGACCGCTATCCGCAGCTTGTGTATGATAAGGAAGAGCTGACGGTGCCCGTAGAGTATTATGCGGCGCTGTGGCCTTCGCAGTATGCCGCCGAAGAGGAAGTGCGTCAGCGCAAAGAAGCAGAGGCCCGCGCCAAAGAAGAAGCCAAGGCCAAGGCCGCGGCGGAAAAGGCGAAGGCCGCCGACGCGCCAGCCCAAAAGCGCAGTCCCGAAGAGCTGCAAGCGCTCAAAGAGCAAGCGGCCGCCAAGGCCAAAGCGGCGCGGTCTGGCGGGGCAGCTGGTGGTGAAGATGCCGAAGCCAAGAAGGCGCGTTTGGAAGAGCTGAAGCGCAAGGCCCAGGAGCGCGCCAAACAGCGTAAAGAGCAGGGTGAATAGACTCCTTGGCGTTTGGCGCTATCTTTTTCAAAGCCCATTTTGAAGTCCCAACCACTGTTTGTACCCATTAAGCCAGACTTGCTATTTTGCGGGTCTGGCTTTGCGATTTTCAGTACACCGCAACGGTGTTGACGAAATAGGCGTCGGTCTGGTTTATTGAATCCGATACTTCTCTCGCGACTGCGATCTGTTGATTTTAGAAAACGTTCTCTTGCGAAGAGCTAAGCTTACCCACAAGTGGGTGGCATAGAGCTGCGCGTCGCACCGGTCGTAGAGCACCAGGCTAGCCAGATGGTTTGTGACCGGTGCGTCGCACACTGTGCACGAGAATCGTTCGCGTCTACCCGTGTGTGACGCACGGTCCAGACGTTGTCTGCGCAGTCACAGCGGCTGCGGACCGTGTGACGCACCTGGCCTCCACGCGGGGCAAGTAAGACGTGGGTAATGGTAAGTGCGAAGAGAGGGACGTTTGATGCGTTTAGAGGTGCGCGGCGCCAGCAGACTGCCGAAGGAGAACAGGATTGCAGTCGATGTGGTTTTACGCCAGGCTGGCGTAAATCGTCTTATCGGAAAAGGAGAAAACAATGACGATCACACTCAAATATTATGGACATGCTACCTTTGGCATTGATGCCAATGGCGTCAAGCTGGTGGTCGATCCATTTTTGGCGCCCAACAATCCGCTGGCGCCGGTTACGGCTGAAGAGGTTGAGGCAGATTTTATTCTGTTAACCCACGGCCACGGTGACCACGTGGCGGATGCCATCGGGCTGGCCCAGCGCACGGGCGCGCTGACGATTTGCAACTTTGAGATTGAAGCGTGGTTGCAAAACGCCGGGGTAGAGAAAACGCACAGCATGCACATTGGCGGCGCCTATTGCTTTCCCTTTGGGCGGCTGAAAATGACCATTGCGCACCACGGCAGCATGTTGCCCGACGGCAGCAACGGTGGTAACCCGGCGGGGTTGCTGATTACTTTTACCAGCGGTGAGCGTCTCTATTTCTCTGGCGATACGGCGCTGACGTACGACATGAAGTTGATTGGCGAAGCGGGGGGCGTGGATTTGGCCGTTTTGAACATGGGCGATAATTACACCATGGGGCCAGACGACGCCGTGACCGCCGCCCAATTTGTCCAGGCCAAGCGGGTGGTGCCTTCCCACTACAATACCTTTCCGCCCATTGCCCAGGACCCATACGCCTTTGCCGCCAAGCTCAAAGAGCGCGCCAACATCGACTGCACCGTGCTGGACCCGGGTGAAGAAACAACGATCTGAGGATGATGTACGAATTGCGATGTACGAACGAACTCTCTGATTGTATTTAGACTATTTGGTTAAGGAGCTATCCATGTCGGATTTAAGCGAGTTTGCCATTCATGCCAAGGCAGAGCTGCTTTTTCCTGCCCACCTGATTCCCGTCCTAGGCGAATTGCGCGGGCCGGAATGGCAGGACCTGGTGGAGCAGGTAGCCGCACTGCCCGAAACACATCCAGACGTTTTGGCGTTTGTATTAATGATGATTGAGCTGGATGGCTGTATGAAGTGTAATAGCAATAACTATAAATTCTTGCGCGGCTGCTATCTATGCGCCACGCAGACCGTACAGTCATTTAAAGGAACCGATCAGGAGCTACTGGACATGTATGAAAAGGCCAAGAAGCTGCTGGATCAGCAGATGCAGGGTGGTATTGTACCCGGCCAACTTTCGTTGGCGATTTAGATATACAAGACTGAATCTATTCGATTCCAAATGGTTTTGTATGTAGTAGAGACAGACAGCAAGCAGTAGAGAAAGACAAGCGAGTTGATGAATAACGGAAAGACAGCCTCACCCAACAGCCAGCGTGTGCAGACCGAGCGCAGCCTTGCGGCGCGCCGGATAGCCATTATTGGCGGCGGGTTGACGGGGCTGACGGCGGCCTATGATCTAATGAACCGACAGCCCAATGGCATGCCGCCGCCGCACGTTACGATTTATGAAGCCAGCGCCCAATTGGGGGGGCTGGCCGCGGGGTTCCGCGGTCGGCCAGAATGGGATTGGCCGCTGGAGCATTTCTATCATCATCTCTTTACAAACGATGAAGCCATCCTCGGTTTAACCAAAGAGTTGGGGCTCTCGCACCTGCTGCAAATTCATAGCCCAGTCACAACTATGTATGTGCAGGGCAAGAACTATCCATTTGATTCGCCGCTGCGGCTGCTCCAATTTCCCCATTTATCGCTGTATCACAAGTTGCGCATGGGGCTGGTGATTGCCTATTTGCGTTATCATCCCAACCCGCCGTGGCAAACGTTTGACAAGCTTTTGGCTGACGAATGGCTGGAGCGCTGGATGGGGCGTACGGCCTACGATATGCTGTGGCGGCCCATGTTGCAAGGCAAGTTTGGTAAACATTACGCCGATGTGAATTTGGCTTGGTTCTGGGCGCGCATCTATAAACGGACGCCCAAGTTGGGGTATTATCAGGGAGGCTTTCAAGCTTTTGTGGATGGGCTGGCGCGCAAAGTGCGCGAACTGGGGGCGGCGCTGCACACTTCGGTGCCCGTAACCGAGATTCATGCGCTGCCCGGTGGGGGCTTCCGCATCGATTCCACCGATCTGCCCAATGCCGAATATGATATGGTGCTCAGCACCGTTAGCCCCAATTTGATGCAGCGCCTAACGCCCGATTTGCCAACCAGCTATCTGGAACAGCTCTCTAAGCTCAAGAGCATGGGCGCCGTCGTGCTCACCATCGCCATCAAACAGCAGCTTATGCAGGAGATCTATTGGGTAAACGTCCCCAAGCCAGCCGGTCTGCCATTTTTGGCGCTGGTCGAACACACCAACATGATCGACCCTAAGCATTATGCCGGCGACCACCTACTCTATATTGGCAACTATTTAGATAGTGATCACCCTCATTTTAAAATGAGCGCTCAAGAATTGCTGGCTGAATTTATACCCCATTTGGCGCATTTCAATCCCCAATTCCAGGCGGATTGGGTGACGGGGACGTGGGTGCATAAGGCGGCGTATGCACAGCCGGTGCCGCCCGTGGGCTATGCCGACATGATTCCCGATGTGCGCACGCCGCTGCCCGGCCTTTACTTTGCTTCTATGAGCCAGGTTTATCCCTGGGATCGCGGCACCAATTATGCCGTAGAGATGGGACGCAAAGTGGCCAAGATGATCTATGCGGATCAAAAGAAACTGGGCGTACCGACTGCCGGCCAGAAGAGCAGTATAATCTCGTAAGCGGGAGCGCGCAGTCACCTCTCATTTTGCCAATACAATGACCATACTCAGGGAAGAAAACATGTTTGGAAGAAACAACGGAAGCATTACCGAAGACGCTGTTATGCAGGCGTTGAGCACTGTACAGGAGCCAGAGCTGCACGACAATTTGGTCAGCTTGAATATGATCAGGGATCTGACCGTGCGTGGCGAGCAAGTGGCCTTTACAATTATGTTGACCACACCCGCTTGCCCGCTACGCGGCCAGATGGAGCAGGAAAGCGTCGCCGCGATTAAGCGCGTGGCGCCCAATGCGCAGGTGCAGGTGCGCTTTGATTCTCAGGTGCGGGGAGACAGTCGCATTGCGGGCAAGCTCAATATTCCCGTTAAAAATATTATTGCCGTGGCCAGCGGTAAAGGCGGCGTGGGCAAATCGACCGTCTCGACCAACCTGGCCGTGAGTTTGGCGCTGGACGGGGCCAAGGTGGGCGTGCTGGATGCCGATATTTATGGCCCCAATATTCCGCTCATGTTTGGGCTCAGCGGCAAGCCGCGCGTGGAAAACAACAAAATGGTGCCGCTGGAGGCTCACGGCGTCCAGGTGATCAGCATGGGCTTTCTGATGCCTGAGGGCGAAGCGGTGGTCTGGCGTGGCCCCATGCTGCACAAAGCCATTCAGCAGCTTTTTGTGGATGTGCGCTGGGGCGAGCTTGACTATCTGATTGTCGATTTGCCGCCGGGCACTGGCGACGCGCAATTGAGCTTGGCCCAAAGCACGCCGCTGACCGGCGCCATTATTGTGACGCAGCCGCAAGAAGTGGCCGTGAGTGATGCCCGCCGCGGCGCCGCCGCCTTTGCGCGATTGGAAGTCCCCATGATCGGCGTAATCGAGAACATGTCCGGTGAGATTTTTGGCAGCGGTGGCGGCCAAAAAGCCGCGCAGCTGATCGGCATTGAGTATTTGGGCAGCATTGAGCTGGATCCACGCGTGCGCAGCGGCGGTGATACAGGTAAACCCATTGTGGTGGAAGCGCCCGACAGCGCCGCCGCCCAGTCCATCCGCACGCTGGCGCGTAAAATCGCCGCTCGCATTAGCCTGCTCACCATGGCGCCCGACCCCGAACTGCGGATCATATAAATTTAGGCAAGATATGGTTGACCGATTACAGATTTGAAAGATAAAGAGCAGAAATCTGTTAACTATCCAGCCGCAGCCTAAGTGTGGTTGCTCTGCAACCACTTTACGAGCTGCAAAGCACCAAGGCGCCGGTGGGCTTCGACAAGCTCAGCCCCCGAGCACCTGGATAGTAATCCCAACTGCTATGTCAAGTTGTATGTTTGGTACAAGACCTGACAGGTTTTCAAAACCTGTCAGGTCTGAGCGTATTCGTGGCGCTTGACTCGGCATATGGTATGACAAACTCTTTTAGATCGGTGTAATCGGTGAGCCAAAATATAAAGTGTTGTTGCTATGGCTCTATATTGGCTGGGAGTGCCTGTAAAAGTAGCGGGGGCCACGGGGCTGCGTTCGCACGATAGCCGCCGCTGGCAGAACCAGCCGCATTTGAGCGTGAGCCTGGCCTACTTGCGCGACCTATTCGACTATCTGCACAGACAACAGATTCGCTTTTACCGGTTGTCCGGTCAGCTTGCCCCCTATTTGACGCATCCCGAACTCCCGCAATTTCATGGCCAAATTGAAGAATGCGCCACCGACTTGGCCGCCATTGGCGACTTGGCCCGTCACTATGGCATTCGGCTGACCATGCATCCGGCATTTTACATACAGCTGGGCAGCCCAGACTTGACGCGGGTGCAGCGCTCGATTGAAGAGCTGGAAGCGGCCACGCGTCTGATGGACGCTATGGGGCTGGACGCGCAGTCGGTGCTGGTGATCCACGTGGGCGGCGAGCAGAGCGACAAAGAAGCCAGCATGGGCCGCTTTATTCAGCAGATGGAGCAGCTGCCGCTCAACGTGCGGCAACGGCTGGCATTGGAGAATGATGACCGCTTTATGAGCGCGGCAGACGTATTGCGCATTCACCGGCACACGGGCATCCGCGTGGTGCTGGATGTGCTGCACCACCGCTGCGTAAACCCAACCGGGCTCTCTCTACAGCAGGCATTGGCCGCGGCGCTGGATAGCTGGCCGGGCGATCAGCAACCCAAAATTCATTTTAGCAGTCCGCGTACAGCCGTGCGTCAATTGGTGCGCAGTGGTCGGCGCACGCTGGTGGCGCCGTTGCCCAATCAGCACAGTGATTTTATCAATCCCTTTGAATTTATCGATCTGCTGCGGGTGGCGCGCGCCGCTGGTTTGCGCCCTTTTGATATTATGCTAGAGGCCAAGGGGAAAGATTTGGCGCTCTTGCGGCTGCGCGCACAGATTGGCCAATTTGCGCCAGAGCTGGCCGAAATGATTGGCTAATTGAATCTCATAAATCGAGTGAACATGCGAAACGTAATTTTTGATTTAGGCGGTGTGGTTTTCAACTGGAGTTCGCCGCAGATCATCGAGACATTTGTGGCCGACCTGGATGTGACGCCGGCAGAAAAGCAGGATGTGGCGCGCCGACTGCGCGCCAACGTCTTTGCGCATCCCGACTGGTTGGAGACCGATCGAGGCACATTGCGCGCTACCGACGCCGTGGCGCGTTTTGCCCAGCGCATGGCCTGCCCCGTAGGCGAAATGCAGCGGCTGTGGGATTTGTGCAGCGCGCATATGCTGCCCAAGGCGGATACTGTGGCCTTGATGCAAGAGCTATCCGCGCAAGGGGCGGCGCTTTATTGCCTTTCTAATATGCCGGTGGAACGCTTTGCCTGGCTACGCCAGAACCATGATTTTTGGCATCTCTTTCAGGGCATTGTGATCTCGGGCGAAATAGAGCTCATCAAACCCGACCCAGCCATCTATCGGCATCTGCTCCACCGCTTTGAACTGGCCGCGGATGCGTGCATATTTTTGGACGATTCGGCGCCCAATATTGATGCGGCCAACGCCCTGGGCATCCACGGCATCCTGTTTCAGGACGCTGCAAGTTGTCGCAACGAATTATTTGCGTTATTGAACGAATAAAATGCGGTCAATCGCGCCCTGAATCATCTGTAATAGGGGGAACACGTAACAAAATCATGGCAAATTCAACCAATCCCGTTAAAATTGCCCCTTCCATCCTTACCGCCGATTTTGGCCACTTGGCGCAACAAATAGAAGCCGCCGAAGCGGGCGGTGCTGACTACATCCATCTGGACGTAATGGATGGGCGCTTTGTGCCCAATATTTCGTTTGGTCCGCTGGTGGTGCAGGCAGTGCGTCAGTATACAGCGTTGCCGCTAGACATACATTTGATGATTGTGGAGCCGGATCAGTTTATTGCCGAGTTTGCCAAAGCCGGTGCATCCCTTTTAACGGTGCATGTGGAAGCCTGTGTACATCTGCACCGTACATTGCAGCTGATTCGTGAAGTTGGTTGCCGCGCCAGCGTGGCGCTAAACCCAGCTACGCCGGTGGAAGCGGTTTATGAGGTGCTGCCGCTGCTAGATATGGTGCTGGTCATGAGCGTGAACCCCGGCTTTGGGGGCCAGCGGTTTATTCCCCAAAGTTTGCACAAATTGCAGCGGATGCGCGACCTGATTGCTGAAAGAAACCCCGCCTGTGACCTGGAGGTCGATGGCGGGGTGGGGGTGCACAATATTGCTGATGTCGTTGCCTGCGGCGCCAACGTAATTGTGGCCGGTAGTGCTGTATATAATGCAAAGGCGCCCGTGGCGGAGAACCTACACAGTTTGCGCACCGGCATTACGGCTAGCGTGAGCCAGTAGGCCAACGGCTGGCCTACTAATTTAGCCCCGTCAAGTCCTCAGGCGTTACGCACTTCAGTGTTGTTCAGGAGAAGTTCGACTTCTCTCAGAAGTCGAACTTCTGGGCCAACTGCGTGACTTCTCTTAATCACTTATGTTACGCAAGCCTAGAGGAACGTCGGCTCGCCGACTTTCCTGTTTCTCTTTAACAGACTGGCTTTCGCTGCGTAACGTGAGTTAATAAATTGTTTGGATAGAATGAGAAACCGGGGTTTTGTCAAAACCCCGGTTTCTGCATGCTGTATCATTCAACGATGACTTTGTCGTCGTTGAAATCATCGTTACCTGTTGTGTTTAGCGGCTGGCCCACAGCATGCCGCGCCGCTGGATCTCCTTGGCTTCGGGCACATCAAAATCCACTGCTTTGTGGCCCAGCGATGAGTAGAAAACGCGACCTTCTCCCCACATGCGCTTCCACACCACGGGCATAACCGTGCCGTTGACCCACGGCGCAATATCCGTATTAAACGTCGTCGTGGCCAGTACTTCGTTGGCGGGATCCACATGCATGTAATATTGCTCGGAATGCATGTCAAAATCTGCCAGACCGGCTGTAATCGGGTCTTCGTGATTGGTAATGTTGACGCGATAGTCAATAATGTTGCCTGGGTGCGCCACCCATTGACCACCCACCATCCATTGATATTCAGTATTGTTGCGAAAGGCGTCAGCCATGCCGCCATGCCAGCCCGCCACGCCCACGCCGCTCTTGATGGCGTTGAGCAGACCGGCTTCCTGCTCGCGCGTAATCGTGCCCATGGTCCACATGGGTACGACCAGGCTCAGCTGCTGCATCTTTTCGGTATTCAAATAGCTATCCAGCGTGTCCGACAGCTCCACGTCAAAGCCGGCTGCCTCTAAAAGCGGGGCGAAAATATCGGAACACTTCTTGGGTTCATGTCCTTCCCACCCTCCCCAAACAATCAATGCTTTTTTCATCATGCTTTCCTCTCTATAAATTACGTCTGCATCTTTCGGTTCATTAAGGACTACGCGCAAGGGATTCTGCTAATTGGCTACATGGTCCATCTCCATTATAATCATACTAATCTAGAAAATGGCATAAACGCGATTTTAATATTCCCTGCCTACTATAGCTGGGTTAAATATGAAGGAGATGAAATAAGTGGCGTCATCCGGGCGTCCAATATATTATACCAACTGCAGTAACGAAAGCCATAAATAATTTCGCAATCCCCATCCATATGCTGTATTGAATGAAAGTCTGGAAATGAGGTTTTCATCTCAAGTGCAGCCAAACCGTATGATGCAGAAGAAACAGAAATAACACCAACCAGCTCGGTGCCTTGCCCAATTGCCGCCCACATCGCCATGCAAGCTTTGAGCCCAGGATCTGTTCCGTTCGCCATAACCACCCAAAAAGTGGACGGTCCAACCCAAGCAGCGCAGCACAACCTATGCCCTGCTCTCGACGAAAACCAGCGTGTTTTACGGAAAGAGCAAGCTAAGAACCCAAACCAAAGGTCGTGGATTGGCAACTTGATGTCATCAACCCCCCGTTGCCCTCAATTCAAGTTAGGAGGAATGTATGTTGCACCGTCGTCGTATTTTGTTTCTTTCTTTGTTGCTCGCTACGTATTGTTTAATCACAGCTGCATCATACTCAGGTCAATTTGTTGCCCCGGCTTATGCCCAAGCTGACCAACCCATTGCCGGGTTAACGGCAAGTAATGATGGCGCCAAAGAAGCCGGGCAGGAGGTGACGCTCAGCGCCGCCATCGTTGCCGGAACCAATGTCAATTACACTTGGAATTTTGGGGATGGTCAGTCGGCTGGCCCCATTGCCGCAAAAGATGTGAAGCACATATATACCTCTCCGGGCAGATATACAGCCACAGTCATTGCCAGAAATAGCGTTAGCCAAGTTTTGGCAACTACCAACGTGGTCATCAATGTGCCGCCGATTACCAACCTACAGGTCGTAAGCGATAGCCCCAGCGTGCTTGGCGTTCCTACCAATTTTAGCGCCAGCATTGGCACGGGCATCAATGTAAAATTTAAATGGAATTTTGGGGATGGGCAAGAGGCTGAAGGGCAAAACGTCTCCCATCTCTATTCAAAAATGGGCAAGTATACCGTCTCCGTCACTGCCTACAGCGATCTGAATAACAATGATGTGCAGGATGATAATGAAGTAACGGCCACGACTACGTTAGAAGTCACCGTAACGGAACCCAAGCTGCCCGATTTGCAGATCCTCATTGTGGGCGACCGCCGCGTCAACGCAGAACTTTTCTTCCAAGCCAGTGTGAGAAGTGAGTCAATCAACTACACGTGGGTCATGGGCGATGGCACTACGTTGTCTGGCGTAGATGTGACGCATACATACGAAGAGGAAGGCGTTTTCACCGTCGTCCTGATTGCCTCGAATAGTGCAGACGTCCAAGTGGTGACAGAATTGGTCACCATTACTGGCACACAGCCGGAGAAGATTGAGAACCTCCAGGCTTTTAATGGCACATCATTGTCAAACCCACAAGCGACCGAGTCATTTGTAACCTTTGCGGCGATCCCCGAAAAAGGTACAGATGTTACGTATGTGTGGGACTTTGGCGATGGCGAAGGTGCTACGGGGCAGGTTGTCAATCATAGTTATTTGCGGGGCGGACGATATTTGGCCAAAGTGACGGCCTCTAACGTCATAAACACGGAAACGGCCTATTCGGTGGTGCACGTATCGGACGGTGGTCAGAATTTGCCGATTTTTGGTTCGGATATTCCGTTTGAATGTTCGGGTGGTACGCAATTAACTAATGGACTCTATGCAATATTAGAGGGGCGGGCTATTCGTTGCGAGATCCTAGGCGTGGCGGCAGACAGTACCGACACGTATGAATGGGACTTGGGTGACGGCTCAGCTAAAGTCGACTTAAACGTTATTACGCATATCTATGCCGAAAACGGCCGCCACGTGATTCGCATAATTCAACGCGATGAGAATGCGCGCATCATAGCAATTGCCAATGTGTATGTTGTGGTCAATGAAGCCGTGAATTTGCCGCTTATTTGCAAGAATGGACGTTGCGAAATCGGGGCAATTAAGGGGCTGGACCCATCGCCAACACCAACGCTGACGCCGACGACAACCCCCACACCGATGCCTACGGAGACATCTACCCCAACTCCAACGAGTACATCCATTGTCCCAGCGACCGTGACAGCCACGCCGACAAGCAGTGCAACGCCAAATGGTTCGGTTGTTCTGCCGCCACCAACAGAACCCTAATTGCCACAAAAAGAGCTCCGCCATGGCGGAGCTCTTTTTGCATATCTTATAAACTTATGTCACGCAAGCCTGGAGAAAAGTGGGCTCGCTGACATTCCCGTTTCTCTCCAGCAGACTGGCTAACGCTGCGTAACGTGAGTGATAAAAACTCAACTCAGCGCCAGCACCTGTGGCTGCACCACGCGCAGCAGTTCGGCCACCGTCAGCCGCATCATAGTGCGGTCATCGCCGCCCCCACCATAGATGACACCGCCAACGATGGCGCCGTCGTTGTGACTTTGCAGCGCCGCCACCGTCTCATCCACCAAAACGGGCAGCGGCGTACGATGCCCAAAGGGCGGCACGCCGCCCGCCGGATAGCCCAGTAACTCTAGCACTTGCTCAGCCGACGCCAGCTTGATCTGATTTTTGCCCACGTCAAACTGGGTGGCCAGCGCCTTCTTTTCCACGCGCCGCTCGCCATTGCTGATCACCACCACGGGCTGCGGTGGTGCATCGGGCTGCCCCGGCTGGCGGATCAAAAAGAGCAGCGTCTTGATGATCTGCGCCGGCTCCACGCCCAGCGCCGCCGCCGCCGCCGGCACGGTAGGTGTGTGGCCAATCTCATCGATCAGCGTAGCCTCAATCTGGTGTTCATCAATATAACGTTGCAAATCAGCCGGCGTTAGGTAAATACGCAAAACGGTTTCTCTCCTGTCCAGAAATTCAACTGCAAAAGACCTAGCCTAGCGGCGGTTGAATAGCCGCAGCACCCCCAACACTACTATGCTTGTCAAGGCGCCGGCGAAGATGTGGATCGACTGCCCCTGCCATTGGAAGAGCAGCGCCACGACCGCGCCCGCCAACCACGCGATCAGCGCCAAGCGCCACGCCGGTTTGGGCGTGAGCGCGTTGGCCAGCAGCATGACAAAGAGCGCCGGCCCCAGCGAAGCGCCGATAAAGCCCAAAAAGGTGATCAGCCGCTGGTCAAAGCGCGTGGTGGCCAAGGCAAAGGTGAGGATGCAGATCAGCGCGGTGCTTTGACGCAGGCTGAGCGGGCTGACGCCAGAGAGGGCCAGCGCACCCGAATAGAGCCCGGAGAGCAATGGCGACGCCACCGCAATCAGCAAAAAAACGTGGCCTAGCCCAGCCGACTGTGCTTGCGTCAGAATGTCGGCAATATTCCACTGTCCGGTCGAATGGTAAAGCAACACGCCAGCGCCGGTAGAAAAGACAAGCAGAAAATAGAAGCAGATATTAACCTTGATCACATCGGCGGTGGATTCCATGTCCCACGTAAAATCTGGCCCGCGCAGCGAAAAGAGCGTGGCGTAGGCCGTAATGGCGCCCAATCCCCACAGCCACGCGCCCAGGCCACCGAGCGGATCTGCGGTCGCTGCTGGAACAGTCACATCGACGGCCCACAGCGCAAAGAGCGTCAGCGCTACTGCTGCCGCCGTGGTCAGCCAGAGGATGGTGGCCCAGCGGTTGACGCCCAGCTCGGCCAGCACAAAGAGCGCCACGGCCACAAAGAGCGCCCCGCCCCAGCCCGGCAAATGGAACAATTGCGCCGCGCTGACGCCGGATACGCCGCCGTGAAAGCCGCCCCAGCCGATCATGCCAATGGCCATGAGCAGGTTGATCAGTCCAGCGCCGCCTGCGCCCACCGTGGAGGTGGCAATCTGCGCCAGCCGCTGGCGCCGCCGCAGCCCAACGATCCCCTGCATCGTACTCATGAGGACCAACACCAGCGCGCCCAGCGGAATGAGCCACAACAGTTGGCTGGCCGGAATGCGTTGCGCCAGCCCGCCGCCCACGGAAATGCTGGCCGGGTTAATGCCAATGCCAAACCAGACGCTGGCGCGCCGATACCAAGGCACGGTTTGAGGCGGCGCTTGGCTTGGCGTGGAATCAAGAGGTGCGGTTTGGCTCATGGGTGGCTTGTCATTGGGTGAATGGGTAATTGGCTGATTGGGCGCGTGACCCACTGCCCTCATCAGCCAATCAACGAATATTCTTTCGCCGCTCAATCATGCAAATCGCCGTGGCCGGTGTGGATGTGGCGGACACACTCGCAGGGTTCAACGGGATAACGACCGTAAAAAGAGCAGGATGGCAATAATCGCAACTGCCAGGGCGATTAGCATACCGGTGGCAAAAATCCAGAGTCGTCGGAAGGTTCTGGTATCGTTCAGGTGGGGAAATGGCGTATCGGGAACCGGTACGTTCAGAAAGGTGCACAGCGGTTCCCAGCCCTGTTTTACATCGTAGACCAGCAATCGGTCGGGCGGCGTCTGCTTTTTGACGGCTTCATTGTGCGCATTAAAGACGCCAATGGCAAAATCGCGATCGGCAAAGCGGCCTTGGAATGTTCCTGCCCAGACTGTTTTGTTGACCATGTTGACAAATTTGCGCATGGGGGGAACGAGCAGCCGCAAAATGCGCACGGCCGGCTTGCGCGGAATGCTGTAAATGGTGTTGTAGGTACTGGTGTACCAGCGCGCCGGGTCGCGCACGCTGAGCAGCACTTTGGCATCGGGATAGACATCCATGAGCTCTTCGTAATAGGTGCAGGCTGGCCAATCCACGGTGGCGCCGTACGCAGCAAAAAAGCCGCGCCAGTCGACGGCTTCGCCGCGGTGGACCGCTTCCCAAAATGGGACGTGGCTGGGATTCTTAATCACTTCCATCATGTGATAGCACGGATCAAAGCCCAACTGCTCCAGCGCCGCTTTGAGCGACGTGGTGCCCGTGCGACCAAAGCCGGCGCCAATGACGTGCATTATAGATTCCTCACGGGGATAATCAAACTGGTGGAAAACGCGGGCAGCATGAGCAATTCCTCGGTGAGCTGCACGCCAATCTGCTCTGTGGGCAGCAGCGAAAAGATGGTGCGCTGCAATTCGAGCGGCCAGCGTCCCAGGCCGGGGCGATAGGCGGGGCCGGCCTTTTGGTTCTGCTGGGCGCTCTGCTGGCGGATCGCGCCGTGCAGATCGCGCGTAAAAGCCGTAATCAGGGTCAGCGCTACTTCACTCAAGATGGCGGCTCCCGCCATATCGTTTTCTACCAATCGCTGCATTTCTGTATCCAGCTCGGCGCCCAGGGTGCAAACCGCCAGATAAAAAGAGACGGTGGTGGGTGCGGTCCAAGCAAAGAGATGCGGTGCGTCGTGCGCAAAGAGTTCATCATACAGGCTGATCGGCTGCACAAAGCGCATGATTTCTGCGGCCGTGTTGCGATAGAACGGCTCCATGCGCTGGCGTCGTCGCCCCTCTGGGTAGCGCTTGAGCAGCCCGTCCAGCGATGGTTGAATTAGTTGGGGAACATAGATTTGCGCTGTCATACAGGGATTATATCTAATACGATTTTGGCAGCCCCAGCACGTGATTGGCTACGTAGGCCAGCACCAGGTTGTTATTCACCGGCGCGATCTGATACATGCGTGTTTCGCGGAATTTGCGTTCCACGTCATACTCGTCCACAAAGCCGTTGCCGCCGTGGGTGTCCAAACAGATATTGGCCGCGGCCCAAGAGGCTTCGCTGGCCAGCAATTTTGCCATGTTGGCTTCGGCCCCGCAAGATTGACCTTGGTCAAAAAGCGCGGCGGCTTGATAGCGCATGGCGTCCGCTGCGCGCACTTGCGCATACGCACGCGCAATGGGAAACTGAACGCCCTGGTTTTTGCCCAGCGGCGCGCCGAAACGTTCGACGGTGTTAGCGTAGGCCACGGCGCGCTCAATAAACCAATCGCCATCGCCAATGCATTCGGCGGCCAGCAAAATGCGCTCGGCGTTCCAGCCATCCAACACATAGCGGAAGCCGCGCCCCTCCTGGCCGATCAAGCTGTCGGTCGGGATGCGCATCTGGTGATATTTGATCTGATAGGTGGCGTAGTTGAACATGGTGCGCACCGGAATTACCTCCAGCGCGTCTGGCTGCTGGGCGCGCACGTCGCGCAAGTCGATCAAGAAAAGGCTGAGGCCATCGGTGGCTTTTGGCACATCATCACGCGGCGTTGTGCGCGCCAGCAGCATGAGCAGATCGCTCTGCTCGACGCGGCTGGTCCAGTTTTTGTGGCCAGTCACTACGTACCCGGTGGCATCGCGCCGGGCAAAGGTGCGGATGCTGGTGGTGTCGCTGCCCGCTTCCGGCTCGGTGACGGAGAAGGCTTGCAGCCGCAGCCGCCCCGCCGCTAGTTCAGGCAGATAGCGCTCTTTCTGCGCCGCGCTGCCGTGGCGCAGCAGCGCACCCATGGTATACATCTGGGCGTGGCAGGCCGCTGAATGGCCGCCGCTGCGCTGAATTTCTTCCAAAATAACCGAAGCTTCGGTGAGGCTCAGGCCCAACCCGCCATACTCTTTGGGGATCAAAGCGGCCAAATAGCCAGAGGCGGTCAGGTGCTGGACAAAGGCCTCGGGATATTGACGCGTTTTGTCCAGCGCGCGCCAATAGGCATTGGGGAAGTTGCTGCACAACTCACGAATGGCCACGCGCAAATCGGTGTAGGATTCAGGTGTATATGGTGTGTGTATTGTGCTCACGCTACGGCCCCTTGTCTGCGTAACGTGCGGCCGCGCCACCAGCCCAATCCTAAATAGATGAGCAGCCCCAGATCGAGCAGATGTTCCAGCGGGGCTACAATGTTGCCATAGCGCCGTGGATCCCAATAGCTGACCGGGCTATAGAAGCGCAGCGTCCAGTTGAAGGGGAAGAGCAGCAGCGGGCCGTCATCATAGTGCAGCGGAATGTCGATGGCGGTGTGGATCAGGCAGGCAATGGCCAGCCAAAAGAGGCCGGCTCCCCATGCCCTTCCTTGCCGCCACAGCCCATAGCCAATGAGCAAATAGGCCAGCACCATGAGCGGTGCATGAAAGAGATTGTGCAGCGCCTTGACCCACCAGACGTTGAAGAACGCATACTCAAAAAGCCAGGCCGTCAAACTATGCGCGGGGTCATTGGCAAAGCTCATCTGAATGCCGTGCATGCGGTCATAGGTCATGGCGCCCAGCGAGAGCAAAATAAGCGGAACGTCGGGCAGGACCGAGCCAAGCATGAGCGGCGCCGTCTTGATCGGGGGCAGCGTGTATCCAGCCAGCGTCAATGAACCGCGGCTCTGCTCGTGCTTTTTCCACACGCGGTTGAGTGCCGCCGTAATTATATAATGCGAATAGGTCTGCATGACGTTGCCCGAACAAATTTGTCCAAGCTACGTTGCTTGGGCAAAAAAGCCAACTCTCTTCGTCTTACCCATTTAATTTGTTAACTTTCCTCAACCCTAGTCAACATTTTCATTCTGCACCAAGGAGCATGGTTTGGGGGGCGCCCCGATTAGGCAATGGGTGAAATTTGCCGATATTTGCCCGCATAAAAGAGCACCGGATCCTCTTCCGTGCTCTCAAAATAATCGACTTGGCCAATGTAAATTGTATGATCGCCGGCCTCATGGGCGTCCACCACCGTGGTGACAAAGGTGGCAATCGCTTCGCCAATAATGGGGTGGCCATGGCGTTCATCAAATTCCACCTCGAACCCATCCACGGCCCACCCGGCAAAATGGCTGCTGTGTGACTCCTGATCGGCGCGCAAAATGCTGACCGCGTAGCGACCGCTTTGGGCAATATGGTTGTGCATGTGGGCTTTCTTGGCCACAGAAACGGCCACCAGCGGTGGCTCCAACGAAACAGACATAAAGGCATTGGCCGTCATGCCATGGGTTTCGCCGTCAATCACTGTGGTTACCACGGTAATGCCGGTGGCGAATTTGCCGCAGGCGTTGCGAAAGGCGCGGGTGTCAAATGGGGCGACTGGATCGGACATGAAGTTCTCCTTGTGTAGGACAAGTTTCCCAACTTGTCTGAATGATGCATAGGACAAGTTAGGAAACTTGTCCTACCGGATTATTGTCCCGTGTTGGCGACCGCGCGCGGGCGGCTGGGGGCGGCCGCAAAAATTTCGCTGAGAATGCCGGCGCGCTCCTCTGCCGTGGCCCAACGCGGCTGGGCAAAGTCTTCCAGCACGCCGGTCAGTATTTCAGTGCTGATCAGGCGACCATCGTAAAAAGTGTGGCGAATATAGAGTTCGGTGCGCGTGTTCCAGCTCTGCATCTGGTCAAAGAAAAGGTTGCCCAAGCCATAGACAATCATGCCGGCGCCGCCTGCATCATCAGCGCCGTAGGGTTCCAATGATTGCGGAACGTGGCTCTGCACGCCGGTTACCAGCGTAGCACCCGCTTCGCGCAATTCACGGAACTCTTGCACTTGTCGGCTGGTGGGGTATGGGTTGTAGGTCTCCTCATATTGCAGCTCAATGGCCACCACATCCACTTGCTGTGCAAGCTGGCGCACCGCCGCCAGCACTTCCTCTTTGTGGTCATAATAGTAGCAAGCGCCGGGCTGATCGGCGGTGGCCCAGGCAAATTCGGGCCCGAAGGCCAGCGCCGCCAGAAAGGCAAAGCGCGTGCCGTTGTGATACCAAAGCAGCGGCGCGCACGCTTCCTGCACATTCATGCCGCTGCCGTAGATGGGAATGTTGTGGGCCCGATACCAGCCAATGGATTCGCGGGCGCCGCTGCGACCAAAGTCGTTGACGTGGTTGCCGCTCAGGCCCACAATGTCTGTGCCCACGGCCTCCAGCGAGGCCCAGTAGTTTGTGCTGCTGCACATGACCAGATTATTGGGCGAGGCATTCACTTGGCAGTCGCTTAAAAAGGGCACTTCGTTGCTAATGTGCGTAATATCGGCGGCGCGCAGCGTGTCTGAAATAATGGCGGCTGGATAGGTGTACCCTTTCTCTTCCATTTTGGCCGCGGTGGTGCGAGACATAGCCGTGACGCCGGTCATGATGAGCGTGGTTAGGAGATTGGCGTTGCGGTTGGTGCGCTTTTCAACCGCGGATTGCAGCAGCGTGGCCACCTGGGGTGAGCCGGCGCCGTGGACCGTGAGCCCCACGGCCAGCGCATATTCTGTGGGCTCTAGCCGGTTGCTCAGCGGGTTGACGCCGTTGACGGTCAGCACTTTGTAGCTGGGGTCGAGCTGGTCAAAGGGCAAAATACCGATGGCGTCGGGGGTGTTGGCAAAGAGGGAGGCCCAGCCGGCATGCTCCACCACCGAGACGCGGCGCACGCCCAGCACCGCCGGCAGATCCAGCGCGGCTTCTTCGGAAACATAGAGCGGGGCCGGCTTTAGCCCTTGCCAGCGCAGCCGCAGATCATCCAGCGCAATGTCGTCGGTTACCGTATCAAAAGGCGCCACCACTACATAGTAGCGCTCCAGCAGCGGAATGGCGCCATTGAGGCGAATATTGGCCAGCGGCTCCAGCTTGATCTGAACGCGAGCGCTGCCTACATTATCCACCAGCCGCAGCGGCCGCTTGAGCCAGCTGCCCACCGAGATGCTGCGCGTCTGGTTGAGCATGCTGCGCATGGGCAGCGCATAGACCTGCGGCAGCGCTTGGGCAAAAGCCACCGTAACCGGACCCTCAACAAATTGGGGCGTGGAGGTGGGCCCTGGGGTGGCCGTTGGGTCTGATGGAAACGTTGGCAATGGCTCTGGCGTGGGGGAGGAAAAATAGGGCGCCGGCGGTACCGGGCCGCCTTGCGTCTGTTCTTCTTGCGCATTAATGGACTGATAGGTTCCCCAAATCGCAAGGCTTATTAAGGCGACCAGACTAAAGAGGATCCGGAAATGAGTGAAATGAACTTTGGATTCAAACATGGATACGACCGTTCTGAACCTGTTGTGCGTACATGAAAGGTATCTTCTGGGCAGAATCGTAAAACCTTGGCGGGTGCGGTGAGGAAGATGAATGATTTATGCGAAAAGTATATCAGATGCGGAAACGGCAGGCAAAGCGTATTGCATTATGAACCGTATCGAAAACAATCTACGGTGTGATCGTTGACCATGCCGCACGCCTGCATAAAGGCATAGCAAATGGTCGGCCCCACAAAAGTAAAGCCGCGCTTTTTGAGTTCCTTGCTCATGGCTTGGGCCTCAACGGTTTGGGCTGGCACTTGAGCCAGCGTTTGCCAATGGTTCACAATGGGCGCGCCATCCACAAAGCGCCAAATGAAAGCATCGAAGCTGCCGAACTCTTCTTGGATGGCTAAAAAGGCGCGCGCATTTTTGACCACGCCATTCACTTTCAACTTATTGCGCACAATCCCCGGATTTTGCAGAAGCTCGGCAATTTTGGCGTCATCGTACTGCACAATCTTCTGCGCGTCGAAGTGGTCAAAGGCTGCCCGATAATTCTCCCGCTTGCGCAAAATGGTGATCCAGCTCAACCCCGCCTGCGCGCCCTCCAGATTCAGCATTTCAAAGAGATGCCGATCATCGTGGGCCGGTATGCCCCATTCTGCATCGTGATATTGAACGTAGAGCGGATCGCTGCCCGCCCACGCACAGCGTGTAATGGTCATGTGTTTGCTCGTTAAGATGATGTCGGTACGCTTGAGCTTTTTAGGGAAAACGCGTTGCGTAGTGCGTGTACCGGTTTTGCAGCAAGTTTCGAGGCTACTTTCTGAACCGCTTGACGCACCACGCACTACGCAACATCTCCCCACACACAGCGTGTAATGGTCATGAATTTGCTCGTTAAGATGATGTCGGTACGCTTGAGCTTTTTAGGGGAAACGTGGTGCGTAGTGCGTGTACCGGTTTTGTAACAAGTTTCGAGGCTACTTTCTGAACCGCTTGACGCATCACGCACCACGCAACATCTCCCCAAAATACGAAATTTTTACGCTTCACAGTATACTTCAAAAGACGAAACAACCTCAATAACCTAAAGGAACAAACATGATTCAAGCCGTGATTTTTGATATTGGTGGCGTGCTCATCCGCACAGACGATGTGACGCCGCGCCAACAATTGGAGCAGCAGCTGGGGCTAAAGCCGGGCGAGGCTGAATATATTGTCTTTAACAGCCCCGTGGGAAGGCAGGCGCAAATGGGGGAAATTTCCACGGCGCACTTGTGGCGCTGGGTGCAGAAAGAGCTAAAATTGAGCGATCTGGCGCTGGCTGAATTTCAGCGTGAGTTTTTTGCCGGTGACCATTTAGATCACGAACTCATGGCCTATATTCGCCAGCTGAAACCGCACTATCAGCTGGCGATAATTAGCAACGCCAAGGACGATCTCAATGTGACCATGCAAGAGATTGACCCGGCTGGCGATCTGTTTGAACTAGTGGTGGGTTCAGCCTATGAGCGGGTTATGAAACCCAATGCCGCCATCTTTCACCGCACGCTGGAGCGGTTGCAGCGGCAGCCCCAAGAGGCCGTGTTTATTGACGATTTTCTGCACAACGTAGAGGGCGCCCGGGCCGTGGGCATGAACGCCATCCACTTTCAGCCGGGGCTGGATCTGCCGGCGGCGCTGGCCGAATTGGGCGTTGAAATATAGGTGGAGAGCTAAAGGTGGCTGAGCTTGTCGAAGCCACCTTCAACTGCCTACCTTGCCACCTTTAGCTTTTGGTTCTACCGGCATACTCTTTAGCAGGGCTGTACGCTGAGCCAGGCCATTGTGTAAAGCGGCGTGACGCTGGCGTAAACATCGAGCATGCCGCAGGCAATGTTTTCCCAGGCATATTTTCGAGCCCACAGGCGCGCCTGCTGGCCCATTTTTTGGCGAGTGGCTTCATCGGTCAACAAAATGTGGATGCGCGCAGCTAACGCTTCTGGATCGCGCGAGGGGGCATGAAAACCGTTGTAGCCGTTCTCTACCAGGTGCGCCAACCCGCCCACTTCCGAGGCTATGACCGGCACGCCCATGGCCATGGCTTCCAGCGCCACCATGCCAAAGCTCTCATAGTGCGATGGCATTACCACCATGTCCGAGGCGGCGTAATAGGCGGGCAATATGCCTTGGTCCTTGGCGCCAGCAAAGGTGACCAGATCGTTCAAATTGAGTTCGCGCCGCATTTCTTGCAAGCGCGCCATTTCGGCATCCAGCGTATCGGCGTGGGGGTCGCCCCCGATAATGGTGACGCTGGCTTCATTCATAATGTTGGGCGACTGGCGCCTTAAGATGGCAATGGCCTGCAGCAGCGTGTCGATACCCTTGAGCGGCTCAATGCGGCCGGCAAAGAGAATATTGGTGCGGTCTTGGGGCAGGCCGGTTTGCAATTGGGCCAATTTCTTGGGCATGGGACGAAAGCGCGTCAGATCCACGCCGGGGGGCAACACCATGATTTTGTCCGGGTCGGCGCCATAATATTTGACCAATTGCACCTGCTCAGCCGGCGTGGGCGCCACCAGCCGATCGGCAATTTGGACGATATGCTGTTCGGCATCCAATCTTTCCTGTGGCGCGCGTTCGCTTTCATCCAGCGCAATCTGATTCTTCATGTGGCCCAGCGTGTGAAACATTTGCACAATGGGAACATTCCCAAAGGCGCCGTCACCGGTGGCGCGCAGCTTTTCCGCCACCAGACCGGACAGCCAATAGTGGCTGTGAATGATGCTATATTCGGCCTGTTCGGCGGCGGCAAAATCGAGCACGCCGTCGACAAACTCATCTAAATGGTCGGCAATCTGCGCCACGGGCATGGGCTTCTCCGGCCCGGCGGGGATATGAATGACGCGACCGCCATAGCCTAGATCGTGTTTGATCATGGG
The DNA here is from genome assembly GCA_020634755.1 of Caldilineaceae bacterium. GTDB lineage: Bacteria > Chloroflexota > Anaerolineae > Caldilineales > Caldilineaceae > JACKBC01. Next base: position 509,997 of record JACKBC010000001.1, read on the forward strand.
CTGGCAGTCATCTTGGGAGCGCGTGAACACATCAACCTGCACGCCAAGTTTGCCCAGCGCTCGGCTCAAATCGCGCACATACACATTCATGCCGCCCGTCTTTTTGCCGCCCAGCATGGCCAGGGGGCATGTGTGGACGCTCAGCATGGCAATGCGAAGTGGTTTACTCATAGGTCTCCTTTGAGGGTCAAAGTCAGAAATGTTAACAAATAAACTAGATTTCGATTTCTTGTTCGCAGCTGAAAGACACTTGCGAAAAGCCGCGGGTGAGTTTAGCATATTTGGAAGATTAAATACAGTAATCTTGCTACAGTTTTTATAGCGCGCTAATGAAAGTCTAACATTTCCGCCCTTGGTTTGCACCAGGGCACAATATAAGCAGAATAGACTATGAAAAATTACTACGATTATTTATATCTGTCGCCCCATTTGGATGATGTAGCGCTCTCCTGTGGCGGCCAGATCTACCAGCAGACCGCCATGGGCAAAAGCGTCCTGATCGTCACCAGTATGGCCGGTGACCCGCCGCTGGCGCAATTCTCCACCTACATTCAAAGCCTGCATGAGCGCTGGGAACTGGCGACTGATGCTGCCGCCGCCCGCCGCGCCGAAGATCTGGCTGCGTGCCAAATCCTGGGCGCCGATGCGTATCATCTCACCATTCCCGATTGTATTTATCGCTACGATGACCAAGGCCAACGTTTTATGTATCTGTCTGATGAGGATATTTTTGGCGATGTGCATCAAGCCGAAGCCGGGCTGGTGGACGCGTTGACGGCGCAACTGGCGCAGCTGCCCATGCGCGGGCGCGTGCTGGCGCCGCTGACCATCGGTCACCACGTGGACCATCTGTTGGTGCGGGCGGCGGCGGAGCGGGCCTTTGGCTCGCACATCAGCTATTACGAGGATTACCCCTATGCCCAGCAGCCGGACAAGCTAGAGGCGCTTTTTGCCGCGCAAACTGAACAGTGGCAATCTGAAACCATTCGCCTCAGCGAAGCCGCCATTCAGGCCAAACTCGAGGCGATCCTGGCCTTTCGTTCGCAGTTCAGCACCTTCTTTACCGACCGCGCCGATCTGGAGCGGCAGGTGCGCGGCTATGCACAATTGGTGGGCGGCGAACGCGTGTGGATGCGCGCGTAAATTGGCGGAACCTTTTTGCCTTCCAGAACGTATGATATATCACAAACACGACTTACGCAGCGTATGTGTATTGCCAGGAGTGAATCCGCGCATTCGAGGTGATTTTACGCAAAGCCTGCGTAAGTCTTTACATTCTATGTGGCTCTGTGCTGCGCACCACCGCCATCATAGAAGTCCTAACAAACTGTCTGTGTACACTCCCTTTTGAGGAAAATTGCATATGCGTACGTCATACGGCTTTGGCTATGGTCGGATGAGCAAGATCATCATGGCTCTTTTTAGTGGCGCCGCTCTCGTTTGGCTATTGTTAAATTTACAGCAGGTCGAAGCCGCTGCTCCCACCAGCGGTCCAGATGATCCTGATGCACCCGGAAGCATTAGCGGCGTGGTGACCGATGCCGCTGGGAATCCGCTCCCGGGCATGGATGTGTTGCTCTTTCGAGCGCCCTTTGATGGAATGTCGCCCGGTGTGCCGGTCCCTACGCCAACACCGGCCATCTCTTTGAAGAATAATGTACAGGCGCAGCAATTCTCTGCCCCTTTGGATACCAATCCCAGAATCATTAAGACAGATGCAAGCGGCGCTTATCAATTCAATACACTTGGCGCTGCTATTTATCGAATCGGATTTCGCGATCCCACAAACTATTACGCTGTGCAGTTTTTTGATGGGGCTCCGAGCCTAAATAGCGCATCAGATATTCCTGTTGCGGGAGATGCCATCACCGGCATCAATGCCAAACTCAGCGTGGGGGGCATCATTCGCGGCATGATTACTTCTACACAGAGCACGCCAGTTTTAAATGCCTCGATTCAGGAAGTAGGGTTGGGAATTAATACAAGCTACTACTATGGATATAGCTTTGGTGTGAGCGCTTTACGCAACATTGATGGCCAATGGAATGTAGTTGCCAGCACGACGGCGTTTGCGCCCACCGGAACCTATGAACTGAGTGCGCTGCCAGCCGGGGTCTACCGCATTTGTACACCTGATTATTTCAATTATGGACAGCCAATCTTTCAGGATGGCATTGAGGAATGTTACGACAATGTTGCATCCAGTATTGACGCGGCGACAGATATAGCCGTCGATGCCGGACAAACTATTTCCAACATCGATATTTTGCTTGGCGACGGCGCCGATTTGTCTCGCGTCGGTGGACTTGTTACCGGCATAGACAATCAGCCGCTCAAGGATATTCAAGTGAGCGTATCTCAATGGATAAATGGTGGCTGGAATTCATATGTATATACCTATACCGATAGCAGTGGTCACTACCTGACCGATTACGTAAGACCTGGTATATATACGGCCCAATTTACTGATTACTTTGGCTCCTATTTCGACGCGTTCTATGGAGGCGCGACCACTTGGGAGGCAGCAAAGACCTTTACGGTTGGAGTAAGCGCAGATCGCCTGGATATTGATGCCCAACTAGTATTGGGAGGACGCATTACCGGAACCGTAACTATTTTGGGTGAAATAGCGCCGGACAATGGTTACGTGATGCTCTCTCCTGTTGATCCCGGCAATGCCCCTGTATTTTATGCCGATCACAGCTGGATAGATCCCGTTACAGGCATATATGACTTGACCGGCATTCCGCCGGGAACCTACAAAGTTTCCGCAGCCACTTTTCCAGACCAGGGGTTTGGCAATCTTGGGGGCTTTAGTGGAACCTACGGTGGCTCAAACCCTGAAGACGCCATTCCACTGACAGTACAGACTGGCGATGTATATACCGACATTAATATTGTGCTGGGCGAAGGGGCTTTCGAAAGCGCCATTGAAGGAACTGTATCTGTCGATGGTATCCCTAAGCCTGGCGTACAGGTAAGCCTATATTATCCCGAATATTACGCAAACCCCTATGTTGTGCCCAAAGCACAGTATTACACATTTACAAACCAAGATGGTGAATATAGGATAGATGGCTTGCTGAGCAATCGGTATTATCTTGGTTTTTCAGACCCAGACGGCGTTTATGCCAGTACATTTTATGATAAGAGCGCCACGCTCTATAACGCAACCCCGGTCGACATTTTTGGCGCGGAAACTGTAACCGGCTTCAATATCTCTCTGATGGCTGGCGGTTCGATTGGCGGCCACATCTTTTCAACTTTTGACGGGCTATCCATTGGGGATGCTACCGTGGTCTTATATACGGGGGCGCAGTATTACGGCTGGCGCCCAGTGCAGATTGTACACCCTAACAGCGCCGGCGATTACGTGATTACAGGGCTGATGGCAGGAATCTATCGCGTTTGCATTTCTGAGAGTACTGACATATCAGGGGGACGCTGCTTTGGGGCGCCTATTTCCCCGTACGGCCAAGCTCCGTTAGAAAGCGCCTTAGATATAGTGTTGCCAGCTGCCGGAGAGGTTAAGGGCATCAATCTTACCATTGGGCCTATTGCCTCTCGTAGGACCTTTTTGCCTATTGTGACCAATTGAATCTATTATGCGTCCATCATTTTGACGTTGCAATAGATGAAAAGAGCGGTTTTTGCCCAAGGCAAAAACCGCTCTTTTTTCGCAGGACGGCGCCACAAATCTACCCGCGCAACTTGGCGCTCACCACGTTCTCTACGGTGCGGATAATGCGCTGGCGCAGTTTGGTCACCTCTTTTTCGCTGAGGCTGCGGTCGGTGCTTTGATAGGTGAGCCGGTAGGCCATAGATTTGCTGCCCACCGGAATCGGGTCGCCGCGATAGATGTCGAACAGCTCCACCGCCACCAGCAGATCGCCACCGGCATCGCGGATGGCTTTTTCCAGGCGGCGGGCCGTCACCTCTTCGGTCACCTCAAAGGCCAAGTCCTCTACCACCGGCGGATAAGTGCTAATGGGCGCCATGGGTTCTACGCTCCAATCCGGCTGCACCAGCGGCGCAATGCGCAGGTCGGCAATACAAGTGCGCAGAGCGGGAATGTCAAAGCTGGCGCGTACCGTTGGGTGAATCTCGCCCATTATGCCCAGCGGCTCCCCTTTTAGCGTAATTTCGGCACAGCGCGGCCCAAATGTATTGGTGTCTGGGTGGGCGGTGAATTCAACATCTTCATCTTTAAACCCCAATGCATGCAGCAGCGTCTCCACCACGCCTTTTAGATCAAAGAAGTCCATTTCGGCAGCGGGTGCATGGTCGGCGTCGGCGCTGTTATAAAAGCTGGTGATCTGGCGTGGGCCCACCAGCCCAATGGCCACGTGCCGTTCTTCAAAAGGCAGGACGCCATCGCCCCGTTCGGGCAGATAGATGCGCCCCACCTCGAAAGTGGCCAGCCGATCCACAAAGCGCAAATTGCGTCCCAAGTTTTCCAATGTGCTGAGCACCAGTGAACGGCGCAGCGTGCTCCGTTCTGGCGTCAGTGGATTGGCCAGCTCCACATATGGGGCGTCGGCGCTCATTGTGGCATCGCGCAGCTTGCCATGATTTTCACGCGAAGTCAGCGGATAGTTGACCGTTTCTTGCAGGCCTATGCCGACCAGAATGTTGCGGATCGACTCCTCGGTCTCCAGCACGCGGTTGCGGCGCTGGGTGGGCAGCACATCATCGATCAGCGTGGTATTGATGCGGTCGTAGCCGATCATGCGCGCCACTTCTTCAGTCAGGTCGGCGGGATAGCGAATATCCAGTCGATGCCAAGGCGACGTGCAGGCCAGCAGCGCTTCGCCCGGTTCCCTGTGAAGCGCAAAGGTGGCGTCAGCCTCGGCATCATCCGCCACTGCATCTACCTGCTCCACGGCAAAGTCGAGCTGTCGCAGTGCGTTGGCCGCCTGCGTCAACGTAATCTCCAGCCCCAGCAGACGCTGCATGTCGCTGGCCGTGGTGTAGACGGTGGGCAACTCTTGGGGAACGGGGTAGGCGTCCACAAGGCCGGGTACAACGCGGCCCCCCGCATATTGGCGCATTAACTCGGCGGCGGCTTGAGCGGCCAGGGGATTGAGCGTGGCCGGGATGCCGCGCGCAAAGCGGTAGCTGGCTTCGCTGCTCATGCGCAGCTTTTGGGCCGTGCGCCGATTGCTGATTCCTTCAAAGGTGGCCGATTCGAGCAGAATGTTGTGCGTCGCATCGCTCACTTCGCTTTCCAGCCCACCCATAACGCCGGCAATGGCAATATCGCCGGCGGTGTCGGCAATCATGAGCATGGTATCGTCCATTTGCCGCTCTACTTCATCCAGCGTGGTAAACTTGCTGTTGGGCGCGGCCCGCCGCACAATGATGGTCGGCTTGTCCTCGCCCACGCGCTTTGCGCGTTCCACCAAAATGTCGTAATCGAAAGCGTGCAGGGGTTGCCCATATTCGAGCATAATGTAGTTGGTAATATCTACTACATTATTAATGGGACGCATGCCGGCGCGGTTGAGCCGATCCTGCATCCATTTGGGTGACGGGCCAATCTGCACATCGCGAATCAAAATGCCGGTGTAGCGATGACACAGGTCGGGGTCGTCAATGCGCACGTCAAAATAGGCGGCGGCCGTATCGTCGCCGCTGGTTTGCACATCGGCGGTCGGCAGATGTAACGCACCGCCGGTCAGCGCGGCCACTTCACGCGCCACGCCCATGATGTTTAGACAGCGCGCCATGTCGGGCGTCAGGTCCAGCGAAAGCACATCTTCGCCCAGATAGGCGCGCAGCGGCATGCCCGTGGGCGCATCCGTCGGCAGCAGCAAGATGCCTTCATGCTCATCGCTTAGCCCTAATTCACGTTCGGAACAGACCATACCGGCCGAGCGCACGCCGCGAATTTTGGATGCTTTCAGCTTTTTAAAGGGGCGCGGGCGCTCGTCGGTATACGCATCCAGCAGCACCGAGCCTTCGCGGGCAAAAGGCGCTTTGAGCACGGGTAGCGAACCATCGGCCCGGCTCTGTCCCTTGTATTGGAACAGATTGGGCGCACCCGTCACCACGCGCTCAGTTTCGGCGGCGCCATAATCCACATCGATCAGCACCAGGCGGTCGGCGTCGGGGTGAGGCCGCACTGCCGCCACCTCGCCCACCACAATGGTTTCCGGGTCCCACCAGTCGCCCACTTTTTGGATGGCGTCGACTTCCATGCCGGCCAGCGTCAAGCGGTCGGCAAGCTGTTCAGTGGAAATGGGGATATCAACAAATTCTTTTAGCCAGGACAGCGGAATTAACATAAGTACTCCAAACTATTTTTGCGGTGGACCGCCCCCTCCTAAATCCTCCCCCCAGCCACTGGGGGGAGGATTTGGCTTCGTCGACGAACTAATATCGACTATCGAAATCAGTTCGTCAACGAAGGATCTGCTCCCCTCTCCATAGCGCAGCGGACATGGAGAGGGGCAGGGGGAGAGGCGGTCCTATTTTTTCATCATTTCACTCAGCACGTCATGGGCCAAGGCGCGCCAATGGCCCCACGCGCGGCGCTCGCCCAAGATGTTGCGTAGATCGGCGGCCACCTGTGGCAGCTGGCAGGGTAAAATGGAGCGAAATTCGGCCACCTCTTCATTACTGAGACCGTCCAATTTATCTTCCAAATTCTGCACTAAAAAGAGGTAACTGGCAAAATGGACAACCGAAGGGCCGCGATGAAAGCGATAATGCAGCAGCCCCACAAAGCGCTGCACGGCCACCTCCAAGCCGGTTTCTTCATCAATTTCGCGGTAGAGCGCATCCAACACGCTTTCGGTCCACTCGATGCCGCCGGACGGCAGGCGGAAAATGGGGTGTGGATAGTTGTGCTTGGTGTGCAACCAAATTCCCTTACCGGGTCCTTGAATCGCAAAAACCACTTCCGCGCGCCGGTCAGAATCTGTCCGCCAGCGCTGTTCTAATGTGGTACCGGCAGCCTGTACGTCATACGTCTGGCGCAGCGGCTCGCCAAATTGACTGGCCAGACGTTGAACTTCTTCCTCATCAATAACTGGCTTGTGCAGGCTGCGCACAGCCGGGTCAACTACACACATAGCGTTTTGTCTCCTGGGTGTAATAGCGTTTGAAGGTTTCTTATAAAGGGACGCTTGCTAATCCCACAAATATGTCATTCTATTTCAAGCCCAACTTACGCAGCGCCAGGCGTCGCCAGGGAATCTGTTCATCTGTCCCTGCACTTTGCCGTCTGGCTGGAATAGCTTGCTAAGAACCCATCCATAAATTTGGTTGTGAATTCTGTGCTGTCTCCGACAGATCGGTTTGGCACAGAGAATTTATGGACAGACGCTAAGGGCTCTGGGCGCCACACAACTGTTGTATATGAGCTTCGCGCTGCGGCGCGCAACCGCTGTTATTTGTATGGATGGGATCACATGAGTGTATGAGGTAGAATAAATTGGACTGACGCAAGCGCGGGTCAAAATCAGCTGGTCAACAATTTGCTTCTCTTGTGGTGATCAACCGGCGCTGCATAAGTCGTGATGGTTTTTAAGTTACTGTTCAGAAATATGCTGGCTACCAAACCTGTCAGGTCTTCAAGACCTGACAGGTTTAAATCTACAAATCAATTTTGAATGAACCCTAAATCGTGACAGATTTAGCGTGCAAAAAAGCTGGACCACAGTCCGGCTAGGATTAAAAGAAACGCGGTCAATGCCGAGACAATTTTGCCCGCCGTGCGTGGGGGCGTGTCCTCAAACCGCAGCAGCACATAGCCTTCCCCTTGGGGAACGGGGACAGTCATACGCCCCAGCGTGCCCGTTTCTTCGGGAATGATCTCCAGCGTGCGCACGGGGGAGCCGTGCTTGCCATCGAGCAGATAGGCCGTCCAGCCCGGATAGTAAAACTGGTTGAAGATAATGCGCCGATCTGCCTGGCCGGAGAAATACCAGACCTCTTCCATCACCGAGTTGTGGGCTACCGAATCGACCACAAAGCCGGTACCCGGCGTATAGTCCATTAAGTCGTCATCATAGTCGACCATGGAACGAATCGGCGCGACGGGGCTGTCTGGATGGGCCCGCTCTTCATCAATATAGCTCTGGGCAATGGGTCCCCACATGGGCACCTCCTTGACCCAACGCGTGCTGCCGGTCATTTCGTCGGACGAGCGCTGGAAGCGCATGAGCGCCGGCAAGCCAATGGGGCCTTCTACCGGTTCGCTGATCTCAATGTGCAAAAGCGGGTAGCTGCCCAGCACAATCACCGCCACCAGCGCCAGCAGCTGGGGCGTCAACCGATTGCGCGCCTGATTCAGCATTAAGAGAGGATGAGCGATCATGCCGGCCAGGATGCTCAGACAGAGCGTGGCAATGGTGAACCAGCGCCACGGAAATTGCGCCGAGCGCAAAATAGCGCTGATCAGCGGCGCGTCCCACAGCGGCGCGGCAATTTGTAGAGCCAGAATGGCGGTGGTGGCCCCGGCCAGCCCAAAGCAGGCCAGCTCCCAGCGTATCTTGGGTAGCCGTCGCCACAGCAGAATAAACGCCACCGCGGCCAGGATCAGCGGAACCGCGCCCAGCTGAAAACCAATGGTGTCGTCCGGGCCCTGCTTGCTAATACCAAATCCCCACTGCGGGCTAAAGAGCTGGAAAAAATAGACAAAGTTGCCGCGGAAATCGTAACGACCGTCATACCATTGATCCACGCGCACGTCACCATATTCGAGCACCATGGGCAACCAGAAGATGCAGCTCAGCCCCATGGCCGCGGCCATGCCCAGCGCCGGCGCCAGCGCCCGCCGCGCCCAAGCGCCAAAACGCACCCAAAGCGGCAACATGAGATCTTGCGTCCCATCTGGCGTACCGTATTGCACCAGCAGTACTAGAAAATAGACGCCCAGCAGCGGCAAAAAGAGCAGCGTCACCAACTGGCTGGTCAAAAGCAGGCCCGCTACGCTAACGGCAAGCCCGGCAATGGCGGCATAGGACGGTTGCAATATGCATTGACGCACGGCCCACAGCGCCAGCGGCAGCCAAACAAAAGCCATGCTTTCGGCCAGGTTGGCGCGCACGTACAGGTTGAGCAGATGATAGGGTGCATATACATAAACCAGCGCCGCACAGAGCGCAGCTTGGCGCCCGGTCCACGTACGCATGTAGGCATACATGGCGGTGGCGCTGCCCAAAATGCTCAACCCAAAGACAGATTTAATGGCGCCCGTGTAGCTCAATTTGCCATAATAGAGCAGAAGTTCGGCCACAAAATGGCTGAACGGCCCATAGATGTTAAAGAATGGATAGCCGTAGCCAAACGTAAAATCTGGGCTCCAGCGCGGCCACCAAACGCCATCTTGCCAAAGCCGGTTAAACTCAAAGAGAAAGTAGATGTGGTGACGGGCATCATTGGCGCTCCAAAAGTAGCCTGGCTGCAGAAACGGCGCCACAGCAAAGAGCGAAAAGCAGAGCGTCAGCCACAGAAAACCATCGCGCCACAGGGGGCGACGGTTTGCATCTGTATGGGCGACTTGGTTATGGGAATTGGCGGAATCCAGCGCGACGTTGGCTGCGCCCATTGTCCTATTGGCCATACAGCACCAGCTTATCATCGGTGATGCCCGCGGCGTCGGTTACCAGGAGGCGCTGGCCATCTCGCCAGTCGTAGTAGCCAAAGATATAGCGCAGGTCAGTGCGGGCCGCGGGCGCCACGCCAGAGAGGTCAAGTTGATAGGTGTCGGTAAAGATTTCGCCCGGTTGCCAGCTTGTGGCCGGCTGTAAACCTTGCAGCGGCTGTGTGTCGAGCTGCGCCACCACCGTTGTTTGGCCATCTTCCTCAGCCAGCGCCTGAAAAAAGACATTATAATCAAAAGCAAGCGGCTGTAGCGTCTGCCAGGTGACATTCAGTTGCGCCGTAGCGGCTTCCGTTGGCGCTCCAGCAGAGACCGCCGCGGCTAGCACAATAAACTGGTCGCGTTGGTCGGGCTGCTGCTGCGCGGCGTCCTGATAGGGCTGGCCCACAGCGGCCACCGGCTGGGTGGGCGCATCCAATTGCGTAAAGCTAGTGGTCAAGTAGGGATAGCTGCTCAGCACGGCCAGCGCCATTAAAACACTCCAATAGGGCGTAGTGTGGAGGGTCCGGTTGAGGCGCGGCAAGCTGGCGGCCATGGTGACCAGCCACGGCGTTGCCAACAGCAGCAGCTGCCACGGGTAGCGCAACAAGCGGTCGGCGCTGGTTAGGCGCCAGAGCGGCTGGCTCATGTTCAGGCTGAGCAAAATCAGCCCTATTGTGGCCACGATGCAAAAAGTCCACAATCTGGCCGTGAAAGGCGCCAGCGCTTCATCACTTCCTGCATAGCGCAGCCAGAGCGCCACAATGCTGAATGCCACTACCGCAAAGCCAAGCTGAAATGGATAGCCGTCCTGCCAGCCGGCAATGCTGGGCGCCACTTGCCAGCCGTTGCCAAAAAGCTGAAAAAAGTAGACAAAATGATCATAAAATGCCACGGGCGGCGGTCCCTGAATCGACCAGAGCGGAATTAAACTCACCAGGCCGGCCACGGCGCCCGTGCACACAATAAACGTGCTCAGCCGGTCACGTTCGATCAGCAGTACATAGAGCAGCAGCAACAGCGTGGCGAAGACCGCCAGCCCAGCCTGCACGCGCCACATCCACAGTAGGCTAAAGACTGCGGCCCCAGCCGCGGCCGGCGTGCGGCGCACCCTGAAAACGCGCAATCCAGCCAGCACCAGCGGCAGCAAGCCCATAATCAGCGCATCGCTTAGACTGCCGCGTATATATATAGTGGCCAAAAAGGGAGGCGCCAGCATATACAGGACGCCCGCCAACCCGGCGGCTCGATCGCCCAGTGCCGATTGCAGCCAAATGTAAACACCCAATCCGCCGGCAATGAGGGCAAAAGCAAAGACGGCGCGCACCGCCGCCTCTAGCCCCATGCCCAAGAGCAGTAGCGGCTGCACCAGCATAAAGGTGGCGCTGCCCATGCCGCGCCAAACGTCGGGCGTGGTCGCCACATCGGCAACCGCCTGAATGGTTGTGGCGTTGAAAAGGGGAACATATCCTTCTAGCGCCCGCCAATAACCTGGATAGGTGGTGGGCGCCCAGGCAAAGACGCTTAGGCACAAAACGGTCCAAAAACCGATGCGCACCATTTTGCCGTAAGAAGAGTTCATGTGGAAAATTATAACATGCGCCTAAAGCGAGGCTGAAACCTGCGTCTATATCTTGCGTCTATATTTGATGAGGAGTTGTATCCGTGAACCCAACCCCAAACGAACCCCAGCTGACTTCCGGCGCTACGCCCAGAGAAGTGGCAGACGCTTTGAAGCCGCTGGTCGACTTTGCGGCGCCGCCATTATCCCTGCCGCAGCTGCAACAGCTGCTGGATGAACGCTTGACGCCGCACCTCATGCGCTATGACCAACCCACGTTTCATTCAATGTTCAATGCTTTTCCGTCGGCGGCGGCGCAGGTGGGCGCGCAACTGGCGCTAAGCTGGAACCAGGGCGTTACCAACTGGCAGGTTTCACCGGGCGGCGCCATGTTGGAAGAGCTGTGTTGCGCCGCGCTCTGTCGCCTGTTCCAGCTGGGGCCGGACGCCGACGCCACCTTTATGTACTCGGGTACCTATGCCAATCAACAGGCGCTCTATTTGGCGCTGCATCGTCATGCCGAACGCCGCGGTTTTGATCTGGCACAGCAGGGGCTGGCCGGGTTTGCTCAGCACGGTAAGGGGGCTCGGCCCGTGGTGCTGGCTTCGCAGGACGCCCATTTTTCCATGCGGCACGCCGTACGTATGCTGGGCTTGGGCGAAGAGAGTTTACTCCTGCTGCCGTTGGATGCGGAGCGACGGATTGATGTGGCGGTCGCGCGCACCATTCTGGCCGAACTGGCTCCACAGCGTGAATTGCTCTGCCTTGTGGCCACGGCGGGAACGACTGTCACGGGCGCCGTAGACCCAATTGCGCCGCTGGCCGAATTGTGTGCGGCGCATGGCGGCTGGCTGCATGTGGATGGCGCATATGGCTACGCCTATAAATTGGCGCCTCAATGGGCGCATCTCTTTGCCGGAGATGACCTGGCCGATTCGATTACGTGGGATCCGCACAAGCAGCTGGGCGCGCCCATCCCCAGCTCGCTGCTCTTTGTACGCAATTGGCGCGATTTTAACCGCATGGCGATCCACAGCGGCTATTTTAATCGCACCCAAGCGTCAGCAGATGACGTGGAAATGCCAGCCCCCAACCCTGGCTTAAAATCACCACCCACGACGCGACCGCTGGCGGCTTTGCCGCTGGTGACTATTTTACGCGGACTCGGTCTGGACGGCGTAGTGACGGAATTGCGCGCCCATCTGCAAGCTATTCACAACCTGGCGCAGCGGCTAGCCCATGAACCCTATATTGAGCTGTGCCATCGACCCGCCACCGGCATTCTCTGCTTTCGCGTAACGCCGCCCAACCATTCTCCGTCTCAATTAGATGCCGTGCAGCGTCAGATTTACGAATATATTATGGCGTCGGGCCGGCGCACAATTTCTTTGGCGCAATTAGATGCACGCACCGTATTGCGGCTGGTTGTAGTTTCGGCAGCCGTAACGCTGGATGAGCTCATGGAAACGGTGCGGATTGCTCGTGATTTTGGTGTGTACGGGCCGGCCGGAACGGTGGATGCGTAGGCCATGGGCATGAATTGTGGCGCTGGTCTGCGCCGAACGCTCCCGTTGTTCATGCTTCAAACAGATTACAGCATGAAGTCAGCACACACATTTTTCTATCGAGTTATTGGGGTGGTCGTCGCTGGGTTTGCCGCGGCTGCGCTGCTCTGTGCATGTGGTGGGGAGGCGGAATTGCAAATGGAACATTCAGCGCCAGTGGTGGTGGATACAACGGAAGATGATAGCGCGCTGGGTTTTCCAGACAGCCGCAAGTTGGCGGTCGATTCGCAGGGGCATTTGTACTTGGCGTATCGCAAGCACTTCAAGCTCTTTAAGACCACGCGCTTTCATGTGTTTGTCGCCAAATCCATGGATGGTGGCGCTACGTGGCGGGTCACAAATGGGGGGCGCCCGCTTGCGGAAGTGGGCGACTTTGTGCAGCGCGTCCCCTCGATTGCCATTGACGCCAAGGATGTGATCCACGTGGTCTGGTATGGAACGGACGCCCAATTCAGTGGAGCCCATGAGCGCCAGATCAAATATGTGCACTCTACCGATGGCGGGGCAAGCTGGTCAGATTGGCGCAATATTGCCCCGGTAATGGGCTATGAAGATGATGCGCTTTGGCAGGAGCACCCCATGATTCAGATCGATCAACAGAATCAGCTCTATGTCGTGTGGCAGGGACGTGATGCCAATCACGAGCAGAAGTCGCAAATCAAGTGGAGCCGCTCGACAGACGGCGGCGCAAGCTGGGCGGATTGGCGCAATATTCGCGCGGAGCCGGCGCGTAGCTTTAGTCGGCCTGCCTTGCTTTTGGGGCCGCAGGGCCAGCTCTTTGCCCTGGCCTATGCCGATGGCCAAGAGGGCATGCGCATATTTTGGACGCGTTCCGATGACGGCGGCGCGACCTGGGGGGCGTGGTCATTGGTGGCGCCGGGGCAACGCGATCAGCGCCATTTTTCCGCCGCCCTGGATCAACAAGGACGTATTCACCTGGCTTGGCGTCAAGTGGCCGCAGAAGAAAATGCGCCAGGCGTTACGTCGATCTATTACGCTTTTTTGGACACCGGTATTGGAGACGAAGAAGTCTGGAGCAAGCCAGTTTTGGTTGCGCCCATGGCCGGGACGGCTCTCCCGCTTTATCAGTTTTTCCCCACATTGACGGTGGATGCAGAGCAGCGCGTCTGGCTCGCCTGGCTGGAAACTGCCGCGCCCTCTGGGTATCCGCAAGAAAAACCGCTCACCGGCGCCGTCCGTTATGCGGTGCGCATACAATCCGTGTGGCGCGCGCCGCAGACAATATCCGACGGAGCGGCGCTTTACCCTTCTTTTGCCTATGGCAAGCAACCGCATGGCATGCTTTCATCCCCACTGCTGGCGTGGGAAGAGCGCCACAGCGATGTTGAGACCCAACTTCTGTTTGCCAATCTGTTTGTGCATCCATAGCCTCCATTTTCAGTACAGCGCAACGGAGTTGGCGATCTAGGCATCGGCCTGGTTTGTCGAATCTGACTTTATTTGGACTTACGCAAGCCTCGAGGGAAAATTGCCAGAGCAGCTATGTTATGCACGCCTGTCGCTCCACAGGCGCTGTGTAAGTCATGTTTATCTCTTGCCGTTGCCATCTACTGATTTTGAATCCACCTTGAAATAATCACAAATTGACCGTTTCTTTTTTCTTTCGGTCAAGTCTACATAATCAATACAACAAATGGCGTACGCCATTTGTTGTATGAACCTGTGCGAAATCAACGGGCTCTATATGCTGGAGCCACTTTGATGGCCTCAATGGTCAAAGTAGACTCATTTATATTTCCTTAAAATACGGTAAGCAAACTTGACAAAATTGGAATTTGTACGCCCGTTTTTCTTTTTGTAGGAGAATCGTGATGCAAACGTATGCTTATGGTATGTTTTTGCTATAGTTTGCGATCATTATGTGAACTTGATACGCCGCCGCATTGCAAAGTCGTATATAATTCACATGGCAATGGTCTGAGATAAGAAGGAAAACGCCAAATAAAACATAGTATATTTGGCAAGAAAATCGTATATATATTTTAATTATGTCTATATAGCAAGAAAGAGAATCGTATAATTCCGTAGTGTTTCTGTCATGTTGGACGTTATTGACATCTGTCTGTACGTCAAGGGTACGTTGATAAATAGACTGCACCTCTATTTTTAGATTTTATACAACCAAACCCGTTTCAAATCCCATTCCTCAAAGCTGACTGCTAACAACATGGCGTCACAAGTTATGAAAGAGATTTTGGCTAATTAGTTCCAGATTACCCCATTCACGCTATATTTCAGCGCTAAAATTTGGTTCTAATGCATGGATGTCATCAAATAGCTCTGGCCTAAATCATTGCTTTCATAACGGCTGAAAACCCAAGAGAAGATTTGCGCTACATTAACTGAATCCTTGTGAGGGTGAACTTGCTGCGCGTATGCGTTGCATTTTGCCTTGGCGTGGAGATGAGTTGACGACTGGCATAGGGTCATTGATTGGCCCGGAGAGAAAGCGTTGCTGATCCAGCAATGCTTCTTTAGCCTTGCCCAAGTCGTGAAGTTGCTATTTTCAATGTTCATAAAAATATTTCCGTGTGGAGGGTAAACCCGTGCCAGATCAGCTATCCTCAGAGTTTCGACAGCTATTAGAGACAGTTTTACAACTGATTTCCCAATTGGGTAACGTGGGCAATCTCATTATTCTATTGATCCCCGTTGGTATTATTGGCGCCTGGCGCTGGGGTGTCTGGCTGATGCGCAAGTTAATCGGCGCACGCTATCGGCCTCAAGAACCCATCAACTCTGGCTTAACAACCAGCGTCGTCGTTCCCGTTTACAACGAAGAACCCGAGTTATTCCGGCGAGCATTGGAATCGTGGGCCCGCAATGGTCCCGATGAAATTATTGCCGTCATCGATTATACCGACGAAGATTGTATTCGCGAGTTTAACGAATTTGCCAAAATCTTTCCCAGCGCCAAGCTGATTGTCACGCGTAAACCCGGCAAGCGTCCGGCCTTGGCCGATGGCATGCTGGCGGCCAGTTGCGACATTGTCGCCCTGGTCGATAGCGACACCGTGTGGGAAGAAGATGTGTTGACCAAAGTGGTCACCCCGTTTTTGGACCCCGAGGTGGGCGGCGTGGGGCCTCGCCAAAATGTGCTCAACCCTTCATCGCTTGCTCAGCGTCTCTTTGACGTATACCTGGACCTGCGCTATCTGGATGAGATCCGCTTTTTGGCCGCGGCGGGTGATGCGCTCACCTGCATCTCTGGCCGCACCGCCGTCTATCGCCGCGAAGCCGTGCTGCCGCTGCTGGATAAGCTGGTCAATGAGCGCTTTATGGGCCAGCAAGTAATTAGCGGCGATGACAAGAGTCTGACGCACTTGGTGCAGGGCGCTGGCTGGAAGGTGCGCTACCAGGGCAATGCCCGTGTTTACACGCCCGGCGCCATCAAGATGAGCACCTTTTTGCGCCAACGGTTGCGCTGGTCGCGCAATAGCTGGCGGGCCGATTTGAAAGCCATTTTCAGCGGCTGGCTGTGGCGCCGTCCCGCCCTGGCCTTCCAATTGCTGGATCGGCTGGTGCAGCCCGTGACCACGCTAATTGCCCCCACCTACTTTATTCTGTCTATATATTATCAGCAATATTTTACAACCATCATTCTGCTGGCCTGGTGGTTAATTTCGCGTACGGTGAAGATCTGGGGCCACTTGCAGCGCAGACGCTCCAGCATCATCGTGCTGCCCGCTTACATTATCTTTAGCTACTTCTTTGCTTTGCAGCGTATCTACGCCTTTTTCACCATGAATCAGCAGGGCTGGATTACGCGCTGGGATGAAGGCCGCATGAAGCAAATGGGCCGGCTGCGTATGATTGCCGGTTACGCCGTCACGGGCGTGGTGGTTTTCCTGCTGGCTTCGGTGATCAACTTTTCATACAACCAGCAGCTTTTGTTGGCCAGCACCTTCGACCCGCTGATCTACCGCACGGAAGAGCGCCTGCCCGACTACAATTATGAAGAGGCTGTCTTGCACACCATGCCCAGAGAAGCCCCCGTGCAGGCCATGGGCGCCATTGACGTCAACACAGGCAAAACATCCTATCTGCTGGGTGAAGGTGATACGCCGGAACGGCTGGCGCGCAAATATGGCGTCGATCCCGCGGCCATTACCGCACCGGATGGCGAGTGGAAAGTAGGGGCCACCGTACAGATTCAGCTGCCGTTTATGGAGCCCGAAGCTTATCGCACGGCGCTCATGCAGCCGCTGTCCAATGCGAGCGGTCCCGCGGAAGCGTCTGAGCTGAGCATCCGTTACCGCCCCGAAAGCAACCGCATTACGGTCAGCGGTTGGTCGCAAGTGGTTGACATTCCCGCCATCCACGACGCCATTGGCGATGAGTCGCTGTTGGCGTACGAAGGCAACGGCATCTATCTGCTGAAGACCAACCTGGAACTCAAGCGCCACACAACGTTGCTCATTGAAAAGCCCGGTGTTGCCTGGCTAAAACTCAAAAGCGATCCATCCGACACGGTGCGCATCTTTGGCGATAGCGGCAACATTTATATCAGCGGCTCGCGCATTACCTCTTGGGATACCAATACTAATGATTTTGATTACGACGTGGAGGATGGCCGCAGCCACATTCGCGTCAACAACGCCCGCATGGACGTGGTCGGCGCCGAGGTGAGCCACCTGGGCCAGCCATTGACGGCGGCCAGCGGCGGCGGCGTGTATGGCCTGGCCTGGCGCATTGAAAACGCCAGCCGCTTTGGTGAAGAATTGGCCACCGGTTACGTCGTGGACAGCTATGTGCACGACAATTATATTGGCTTTTACACCTTTGGCGCCACCGGCATGATTGTGCGCAACAGCGAATTTTCGCACAATAAAAGCTACGGGCTCGACCCGCACGATGATTCGAATAACTTTATTGTGGAAAACAATTATGTCCACGATAACGGCAACCACGGCATCATCTTCTCGCGGCGCTGCGTCAATAACGTGATCCGCAACAACCGCTCCATCGACAATGCGCTACATGGCATTATGCTGGACCGCGATAGCAACAGCAACTCGATCTACGGCAACTTCACATCCGGCAATCGCGATGGCATTGCGCTCTGGCGATCGGCCAAGAATCTGGTCTATGAAAATGAAATTGTGGCCAATCAGCGCGGGGTGCGCCTGAACAAGCGTTCCACCGACAATGCCATTTACAACAACAAAATTGTCGATACCAGCCAGTATGGCATCTACCTTTATACAGAAGCCTTCCGCAATTGGTTTTATGACAATGAGCTGACCAACAACCAGACCGGTGTCTACATCAAGTCGTACGAAAACTATATTTTTAATAATACAGTCACGGGCAGCCAACGCGGCTTCCACCTGACCGAAGAATCGAGCGGCAACGAGATTGCGCGCAATGTGATTGTGGGCAACGACACCGGTATGTATCTCAAGACCTCTCCTAACGAGTTTATAGCAAACAATATCTTCCAGACCGACCAGAGCAATCGCATCAATATTCAGCTGACCAAACGCTGGACGTCGGGTGGCGGCGCGTTCTTCCACTTTAAGTCGCCCGGCGAAGTGTGGCGCGGTTTGTGGGAGCAACCGCAGACGGATGATGGCAACTGGATGACTGTTTTTCTAGCGCGGTAAACCCCGGAGGAACACATGCGTAAAACATCGCTTAAGCGATTTATTAACTACATACTGATCGTTATTATTCTGGTTTCTCAAATTCCCACACCGGTGATGGCGCAGCAAGGCACACCACCGGCGACCGCAGCGCCGGGAACGCCCGCAGAGACGCTGGCTGTGGCGCACGAACGGTTCGATACTGGCTTGGCGCTGATTGACCAGCACAAATGGACGGAAGCGCTCGGCCATCTTGATACGGCTTATCTCTACTATTTGGCCATCAACAAACAGGATCGGGCGGCCCGTTCGCTGCAATATATTGGCATTGCGCGCACCGCGCTGGGCGAATATGATCGGGCCATTAAGGCCTTTGACGAGAGCATCGAAATTTGGCGCACGTTGGGCGATCAGACCCACGAGGCCAAGCTACGCATCTTCTTGGGCCGCGCCTATGCGGGTAGGGAAAATTACCCACAGGCGCTGCAATCCTATCAAGATGCCATCAAGATTGCGCGCGAGATTGGGGACCTGGTGTTGCTGGGCGACACCATTGCCGAAATGGGCCGCATCTATCAGGACTTGGGCCAGGGCAACCAAGTGGTGGGGCTCTTCCAGCAGGCGCTAGCCATCTCCAACCAATCGGGCGACCGCGAATTAACCGCCAACGCCAGCGCCGGCATTGCCCGCGCCTTCCGCGACAGCGCCCAGCCACAGCTGGCGCTGCAATCGGCCCAGCAGGCGCTGACTGCCGCCCAGGAAATTGGGGATCTGGGGCTGGCCGCTAAAATGCTGGTGGAAATGGCCCGCGCCTATCGCGACATGGGGCAACCGGCACAGGCCGTGCAGCCCTATCAGCAGGCGCAAACGCTGGCAATGATGGTGGGCGACAGCCAGTTGGAGACCAAGATTTACGCCGAGATGGGCCAGATCGGTCAGGCCCTGGGGCGCTACGATCAGGCCATCGATGCCTACAAAAGCACGCTGGCGCTGGCCCAAATTCAGGGCGATATGTCGCTCCAGGCCGATGCCTATTCTGAAATGGCGGGCGCATATGAAAGCCTGAAAGCATACGACGACGCAATTAGTTCGTACGAGGCCACCATTGGCCTGGCCCAGCAGCTGGGCGACCGGGGGCTGGAAATCCGCAGCCTGCTCAAGCTCATTGCGCTCTATTGGGATGCCGGGCGCTGTGACCAGGCGCTAACCGCCGCCCAGCAAGCGCTGGAATTGGCCCGCGCCTATGGTGATCTGCGTCTGCTGGCCGAGGTGCTGGTGGAAGTGGGGCGCTTGAATCGGTTGGCCGGTCTCTTTGATGAAGCCATTCCGGCGTATGAAGAGGCGCTGGAGATTGCGCGCACGCTGGGCGACCGCCCTTTTGAGGCCAATATTCTGCTGGACTTGGGCAGCACACGTCGCACCGCTGGTCAATATGAAGAAGCGCTCACCGAATATCGTCAGGCCCAGGCCATTGCCCAAGAGCTGGGCGATCTCAAGCTGGAAGCCGAAGCGTGGTCCAATATTGGCGGTCTGGCCCGCGAAGCAGGGCGCTATGGCGATGCGCTGGATCCGTATAACCGGGCGCTCCTGCTGGCGCGCCAACTGGGCGACCGCAACCTGGAAGCCTGGATCCTGGATGGCATTGGCCGCAGCTACCGCGATCTGGGTGACGCCAGCCGCAGCCTTCAGAACTATCAGGCCGCGCTGACCATTGCCCGCGGCCTCAACGACCCCAAGCTCATCGGCGTTGTGCTGGCCGATATGGGCGAAGAGTATCGCATCAACGCCGAGTTTAATCTGGCGCTGGACCGCCAGCAGGAAGCGCTGGTTGTGGCCCGCCAGATCAGTCCGGTGGCGCTGGGCTGTTTTGGCACAGATGCCTCCGACCTGGAAGGCCGCGTCCTGTATGAGCTGGGCCGCGTCTATCGCGATCAGAATGAATTTTCGCTGGCGCTCGATTATTACGAGCAGTCCATGTCTTTTGCCGAGCAGTACAGCTACTTTGCCCTCAAGAGCACGGTTCTCAGCGACATGGGCCGCGCCTATCGCGGGCAGGAAGATTATCCCAAGGCGCTGGAGGTTTACCAGCAGGCGCTACAAATTGCCAACGAAAGCGACGACCGCGAAGTCGCGGGCAAAACCTGGGCCGATTTGGGCAAAGTCTATCGCGACATGGTGGACTATGATAACGCCATTACGGCCTATACCAACGCCCGCGACATTGCCGTCGAATTCAAGAATTATGAATTGGCCGGCGCGGTGCTGCTGGATATGGGGCAGGTTTATCGCAACATGAACGACGCCGAGAGCGCGCTGGCCACCTATGACCAGGCGCTCAAGCTGGGGCAGCAGAGCAATCAGCCCAAGCTGGCCGCCCAAGCCTACGAAGGAATGGGCGACATCTACCGCGGCGATAGCCAGATGGCCGAGGCGCAAAGCGCATACGAATCGGCGTTGGCCATTGCCGAAGAACATTCTGACCCCGACTTGGCCGGCGAGATTCTGATCGCCCTGGCCAAGGTCTATCGGTCGACGGGGGAATATGAAAAGGCGTTGGCCGCGGCCCAAAAGTTGGGCGATAGCGATCTGCAAGAGAAGGTGCTGGGCGATATTGGCAAAGTCTATCGCGACGCCGGCCAATATGACCGCGCGCTCACGCTCTACGAGGATGCGCTTAACTTTGCCCGCGCCAATCAAGACAACGTGCTGGAAGCCAAAGCGCTGGGCCAGATTGCCGATCTCTATCGCATTACGGGTGAGCCCAATCGCGCGCTGCAAGCCTATGAAGACGCGCTCTTTATTTCACGCGGGCTGGACAACCCAACGTTGGAGGGGCAACTGTACGCCGGCGCCGGCAACGTGTATCAACAATTGACGCAGTTTGACGACGCATTGGTCGCTTTCGAAAACATGCTCGATATAGCCATTCGCCTGAATGACCGCGGCATGGAGGCCGAAGCCAACCTGAACATTGGTCGCGCCTATCGGGATCTGGGTGACCTGACGCGGGCGCTGGATGCCTATGATGAGGCGCTGCGCATTGGCCGCCGCACCGGCGACGTGCAGCTCGAGGTGGAGACGCTGACCAATATCGGCGAGGCGTATCAGCAGCTGGATCAGCCCGATCGGGCGCTGGTGTCATATGAAGACGCGCTGGATACGGTGCGCAAGATCGAGCATCAGATGGATGTGGAAGGCGAGCTGCTCACCAAAATCGGCTCGGTCCATCAGGGCTTGGGTCACAGTGAGCAGGCGCTGGACGCTTTTGAAGAGGCGCTGACCATTGCGCGGCGCGCCAAGAATCAACTTTTAGAAGCCGAAGTGTATCTCGACATTGCGCGCATCCACTACGATGGCGGCGCCTATGACAAGGCGCTGGAAGCCAACCAATCTGCGCTGGAGATTGCGCTGGATTTGCACAACTTTGAGCTGGAGTCGCAAGCGCAGCTCAACATGGGGCGCGCCTATCGCGAACTGGCGCGTTACGATGAGGCGCTGGATGCCTACGACGATGTGCTGCGGCTGGCCGTGCGGCTGGACGATGCGCAAATGGAAGCGCAAACGCTGGCCGACATGGGCAAAATTCAAAAAATTCAGGGCGACGTGGATCAGGCGCTCTCTTCCTTTGAAGATGGTTTGCGCGTGGCGCAGCGTCTCAATGACGTAGAGTTGCAGGCCAATCTGCTCAGCGAAATCGGCGAGACCCATCAGCTGTTTGAGCAGTATGGGCAGGCCATTGATGCCTTTGAGCAGGCGCTGGAAATAGCCCGCTCTACCGACAATATTGCCGACGAGGCCAAGCTGCTGGTCAAAATCGGCCGCGCCTATAGCAGCGATGACAAGCCCGAACCGGCGCTGGACGCCTTTGGCGATGCGCTGCGCGTGGCCCGTCGCGCCGGCGATCTATCCATTGAGGGGCGCACGCTCATGGACCTGGCCCAGTTGCAGCAGGAGCAGGCCCAGCTCGACAACGCGCTAAATTCATACGAGGATGCGCTGGTGGTGGTGCGCAAACTGGATGATTTGCGCCTGGAGGGCGAGGTGCTGGCCGGCATTGGTCAGATCTATCAGGCGCAGGGGCAAGCGGCCGAAGCGCTGGACGCCTACCAAGAGACGCTGATCATTGCCCAGCGGCTTAATGACGCGGCGCTGATCGGCGCGGCCTATGCCAACGTGGGCAAGATGCACCGCGATCTGGGGCAATATCAAGATGCGCTGGATGCTTTTCAAGATGCGCTGACCGTGGCCGAAGAGGCCGGCGATGTGCGCTTGCATGCCGATATGCTCGCCAGCATTGGCCGCGTGCAGCGTGATGCCGGCCAGTGCGATTTGGCGCTGACCAGCTTCCAGCAGACGCTGGAATTTGCGCAGACCCAGGGCGACCGGCTGCTGGAATTGGAAACGCTGGCCAACATTGGTCAGGTCTACCGGCTGCAACAGAACTATGAAGCCGCGCTGGAGCCGCTGCAACAGGCCCAAACGCTGGCCCGCGCTTTGGAAAATGACGCCGCCGAAAGCACCGTTCTCTACGATATCGGCCGCGCCTACCGCGACCTGGACGATCAGGCGCAGGCCATTGTCTTCTATCAGCAGGCGTTGGAACAGCTTCAGCGCACGCCCAATGTGGATGTGGCGGCCGAGATCGATCTATTGCACAGCCTGAGCCAGGCCTACTTGGCCACAGGTGATACGGGCGCGGCGCAGATGAGCGCCGAACAGGCGTTGGCGTTGGCCCGCCAAATCGGCAACAAGATGCTGGAAGGGGAGCTACTGTTAACGCAGGGCCGTATTCTGCGGGCAGCGGGGCAATATACCGACGCCATGCAGGCGCTGAACCAGGCGCGCGACATTGCTTTGGTGAGCGGCGCCGCGGCGCTGGAGGCCAGCGCGCTCTATGATCTGGCGGCGGCGCACCGCGGCCTGGGCGAACAGGACAAAGCGTTGGCGCTCTATGAGCAGGTGCTCACATATGCCACTGTCGACGGCGACCAGGAGCTGGCCATCAACGTGTTGGCCAATGTTGGCAGCGTCTATCGCGCGCAGGAGAATTTTGACCAGGCGCTGGTTTCGTACCAAGACGCGTTGATGAAGGTGCAGGGCTTGAGCGTGCTCAATGGTGGCTGTGGTTCGCTGGCGCGTCCGGCGCTGGAAGCCAATATCTACGAGAATATGGGCCAGCTCTATCGCATGATGGAGAACTATGATCTGGCGCTGGAATCTTATACCAGCGCACAGACCATTGCTCAGGACATTGGCGATGCCAAGCTGTTGAGCAGCGTGCAGGTTGGCCTGGTGCGCACCTATCAGGGCATGGGTGAATATGGGCAGGCGCTGCAGCTGGCGCAGCTCATTGGCGACCCGACGCTGGAAGATAAGGTGCTGGCCAACATTGGCAGCGCCTTCCGCGAGCAGGGCGACTATGGCCAGGCGCTGCAACCGTATGAGGATGCGCTGCAGCTGGCCCAGGATTCGGGCGACCGCAGCCTGGAAGCCAAGGCCTATGCCAACCTGGGCCGCGTCTACGGTGCGCTGCGTCAATTTGATGACGCCGTCACCAATTATGAAGCCGCGCTGCCCATTGCCCAGGAGCTGGGCGCCACCGAGTTAGAAGTGAATACGCTGGTCGAGCTGGGCGAACTGTATCGCACCTCCGACCAGAATGAGCTGGCGCTGGATGCATACATCCAGACGTTGCCGCTGCTGGATGAGTCTGCCGACCCGGCGCTGACCATGCAGGTATATAATGACCTGGGCGAGGCGCAGCAAGCCGTGGGCAGCAATGATGAAGCGCTGGTCTCTTTCCAAAAAGCGCTGGATCTGGCCACTGCCGCCAACAATACCGATGTGGAGGCGGAGCTGCTGACCCGCATTGCCAAAACCTATCGCGCGCTGGGCCAGTTTGATGAAGCGCTGGCCATGGCGCAGCAGATTGGCAATTTGGAGCTGGCCGACAAAACGTTGAGCGATATCGGCGAATTTTATACCGAACTGGGCCAGTACGATCTGGCGCTGGAACCGTATCAGCAGGCGCTCTCTTTGGCCCGCCAAAATGGCGACCACGAGCGCGAGGGGAAAACGCTGCTCGATATTGGCCGCGTCTATCGCACGCTGGGTCAGAATGAGCAGGCGTTGACCACCTTTACCGAGGCGCTGACCACGGCCCGCCAACTGGATGACAAAGTGCTCATCGGCAAGGTGCAGACCGAGGTGGGCAAAGTCTATCGCACGCTGGAGCGGTACGATGACGCCGCCGACGCTTTTAATGTGGCGCTCAAACTGTGGCAAGAGCTGGGCGATCAGACCAACTTGGTTAAGCTCAATGTAGAGCTGGGCAAAACCTATCGCCTGTTGGGCGACAATGACCGGGCGTTGGAATATAACCAGTCTGTGCTCACCATTGCGCGGGAATCTGATGATCGTAGCCTAGAGGCATATGCACTGGAGGAGATGGGTGCAGCCTACCTGAAGTTGGAAGATGTTGAAAAAGCCGGCCAGGCCTTTGCCGACCGGTTGGTGATCGCCCGTGAACTGGGCGATGTGGCCATGGAGGGCGAGACGCTCATCGAGCTGGCGCGCTTGCAGCGTGATGCGGGTGACCTAAACGAATCGCTTGCATCCTATCAGGGTGCGCTGGACGCGGCGCGCGCGCTCAACGACCCGGCGCTGGAGCAAGAAGCGCTGCTCGGCGTGGGCAATATGCAATTTGCGCTGGGGCAGTTAGAAGAGGCGGAAGCGGTCTTCCGCGATATTGTGGCGCTGGCCACCGCCAATGGCGACCCCAAACTGCAAGTGGATGCGCTGGAAAAAAGCGCGCGCATTTTCCGCGATCAGGGGCGCACGGACGAAGCGCTCCAGTTCTATCAGGACATGATTGGCATTGCGCGCACAATGAGCGATCTGGCGCTGGAAGAGCGCGGCTTGGAAAATATTGGCAATCTGTACCGCCAAACCGGGCAGACTGAAGAGGCGCTCTCCCACTATCAACAGGCGCTGGAACTGAGCCGCCGCACTGAAAATCAGGCCGGCGAGCTGGATGCGCTGGAAAACATTGCCAAGCTGTATGATGGCGAGGGCCGTCTGGATGACGCGTTGGCCGCTTTCCAGGAGATGCAGACGCTGGCCCGCACGCTGGGCGATGTGGACAAGGAACGCACTGCGCTGCTGGGCATTGGCTCATTGCAAGAGGTGGCTGGTGAGCTGGAGCAGGCGCTGGAAACCTATGAGCAAGTGCTGGCGGCCGCCGAGAGCGATGGCGACCAAGCGCTGGCGAATGACACCAATCTGCGCATAGCCGGTCTGTATAAGCTGCTGGGTGACTATGAGCACGCGCTGACGATTTATACCGATCTGCTGACGCTGTGGCAAAACACAGATGACCGCGCTAGCGAAGGCGCCACCTTGGAAGCCATTGGCGTGGCCTATGATGAACTGGGTCAGTTTGATGAGGCGCTTAGCTATTACAAGCAAGCCGCCGATATCTACGAGGCCATCCACGATCCCACCAGCCAGGTGGCCGCGCTCAACAACACGGGCGACATGCGTTATGAAATGGGCGACTTTGCTCGGGCGCTGGAAGACTTTACGCGGGCAGACACGCTGGCGCAGCAAGCCAGCGATTTGGACTTGCGCGGCCAGGCCTTAATCAACATTGGGCGCACGCACGAAGCGCTGGGTGAATATGATGACGCGCTGACCTTCTATCAACAGGCGCTGGGCGTGCGGCGGGATATTGTGAATAGCTTGGCCGGCGCCACCGAGGTTGATAATCGCAACCTGCTGTCGGCAGAAGGCGGCATCCTCACCGCCATTGGCGATGTCTATATTGAACAGAAGCAATATGAACAGGCGCTGGTCGTCTACAACGAAGCGTTGGACCTGGCCCGCCAGGCCGAGGACCTGAAGCTTGAGTCGGCCGTCTGTGTTAATATGGGCCGCGCCTACACCAACTCGCGCCAGCCCGAATCGGCGCTGGATGTGTTGCAGCAGGCGTTGGATATTCAGCGCCAACTGGGCGATCGCATGTCCGAGGCCAAAACGCTTTCGACCATGGGGCGCATTTATCTGTCGCTTTCGCAGTTTGCCCGAGCTGAAGAATTCTATCGCAGCAGTATGGATATTGTGCAGCAAATGGAAGAGCTGCCCGAAGTGAGCAACATTCTGGCTGGGTTGGGCCGCGTCTTTGAAGGGCAAGGCGATACCGCGCAGGCCATTGAAAATTACGAACAGTCGGTGCAGGTGGTCGATGCGGCCGCAGCCAAGGTTGACACCTATCAGCGGCTGATCAAGCTGCTTTGGAACGAGCAGCGTTTTGATGAGGCGTTTACCTATGCCGAACAAGCCCGGGCGCAGACCTTCTTGGACCCGCGCGGCAATCCGTGGCTTGAATATGAATCGCCGGACTTTTCGCCACTGGTGCGCGAAGAGCAATCCTTGCGGCGCCGCATTGCGGGGCTCAAGCGGGCCGAGCGGCGGGCGCAGGATAAACCCACGGACCAGACCAATCAGGCGCTGGTGGACCGGCTGCACAATCAGCTACAGGAGACGAATCGTTCGTACGACCAAATTGTAACGCAGCTCAAGCAGGTCGAGCCCGAATACGCCTCGTTTATCAGTACGGACTCGACCACAATTCAGCAAGTGCAGCAGGACTTGCTCGATGGTGACACCACGCTGGTCAAGTACTTTATTCTGAACAAAGAGGCCGTGGCCTGGGTTATTGACAAAGATCAGGCCGCACTGGTGGCGCTTGATATTTCATACAACGAACTGGTGGATCAGGTGGGCAAGATGCGCACCCAGATCGAGAGTCGAGATGAAGATCTGAGCCAGGCCGCCGCGCTGTATGATAGCCTGTTCCGTCCGCTGACTGGCCACATCAAGCACGCCAATATCATCATCATGCCGCACAGCGTGCTCACCTATCTGCCCTTTGCCGCCCTGTGGGATGCAGAAAACCAGCGCTATCTGGTGGAAGATTACGCCGTGAGCTATGCGCCCAGCGCGTCCGTTCTGCGCTTTGCGCAACAGAAGCGCAACCCGGATCAGAATCGGATTGTGGCCGTGGGCGATCCCGATGGCGAGCAGATCGCTGCCGACTTGGAAGTGCAGGCCGCGGCCAATGCCTTTGGCGCCACCGCCAAGGTTGCACAGGAAGCCACAGAGACGCTTGTGGTTGAGCAGGCGCCCAATGCCGATTTTCTGCATCTGGCGGCTCCGGGCATCTATAAGCCGTTTGGCTCGCTCTTTAGCAGCATCGATCTGCGTGCGGATGACCAGAATGACGGGAAGCTGGAGGTACATGAAATCTTTGGCCTGAATCTGGCCGATGCCAATCTGGTTACGGTGTCGGATAGCGCGGCGGAGCTGAATGTGGAAAGCAACGGCGAGGAAATTGTGGAGATGAATCGCGCGTTCCACTTTGCCGGTGCGCCATCGGTGGTTTCTACGCTGTGGCAGGTGGATGATGACGCCACGGCTGAACTCATCGGCACCTTCTACGCCAGCCTGCGCGATGGCATGACCACCGCCGAAGCGCTGCGCGCCGGCCAGCTCAAGCTGTTGAAAGAGAGCGCCAAGAGCGATCCCTTCTACTGGAGTGCGTTTAGCCTCTTTGGCGATTACTTGGGCGAGGGGCAGGTGCAGATGAGTGCGCCACCCGCCGCGGTGTTGGGCACAACCGATGCCATTACGAGCGAAAATGCAGCGGCGGCGGCCGATGCCGCCGAAACCAGCGCGACCGAAACCACCTCCAGCACGACCATTATGGATGTGTCGGAAGTGGCCAGCGGGCCGGGGCGCATTGACACATCCATTGCGTCAAATAGCTCATCCACAGGTGAAGAGAGCGCCGAAGCGGCCAATGCCGAAGCGCCCGCGGAGAATTCTGATCTGTCTGGCCCGGCGCTGTTTGATGCAGCCAATACCTTCTGCAATGGCTTTACCATTCCGGTGGGGTTGGTGCTGTTGGCTGGTATTTGGCAGCGCTTTGGGCGCAAACGGGAGGATGAGGAATAGCGAGTCGCTCTGCCCACATGCGGCTGAGCCTGTGCTAAGCCTGACT
Source organism: Caldilineaceae bacterium (assembly GCA_020634755.1). Classification (GTDB taxonomy): domain Bacteria; phylum Chloroflexota; class Anaerolineae; order Caldilineales; family Caldilineaceae; genus JACKBC01. The sequence continues at coordinate 538,378 of JACKBC010000001.1, forward strand.
TCCTCTTCTCTGTTTGAGCTGTATTTCGGCAGTGAAGAGATTCTATCCAAAAGACGGTACCGCTTTCTAGTCGGAGATGCCCCGACTGAAGACGGAATGAGGTCTGCGCCATCTGCGCAGACCTCATTTTTATATAACCTGGATTTGGAGTTCGCTTAGAAACCGGGGTGGTGACATTGGTCACTATGCCGGTCTCTTTTTTTACAGGTTTTTTGGCATCGCTTTGAATTCGCTCCATAAATTAATCACTTACGCCAGCCTGGCGTAAAATCACATCGCATGCCAACAGCTTCACGTCTGGCAATCCACAGGCGCTGCATAAGTCGTGAAATTGTGTATTATCCTCTGGCTTTCCCCAAGTATACCCCACACACCGTGACCTCTCTACATGGCCTTCCCGCGCGTGGAAGCGTTTTGGAAGCGTTTGCCCCCGTATAATGGGCGCACAGCCAGAAATTAATTCTGGAAACACAAATCATATCTCATAAATGGGAGTATAACAATGAAAAAAATTCTTATCCTTGCCATCCTGGTGAGCATGGTTTTGGCGGCGTGTGAAGCTTTGCCATTAAACGACGCACCGCCTGCCGCAGATGAATCAACTTCTGCTACATCATCTGCTGACGAAGTCGCTTCGAGTGAGCAGGCGCCCAGAACCGGTCGATTCACCGGCGCGGCCCCGGCTGCCGCCAGCCCGGCGGATGCAGCGCAGGTGGACCTGAACGCGCTGGCGCGGCAGATCTTCGAAGAAGTAAACAAAGTTCGCACCAATCCGACAGCACTGGCCACGAACCTGGCCGCCATGAAGCAGGGCCTCCAGTCATCATCGGGATCAATCTCTTCGATGACGCTTACCGACGGAACGACCATGGGTATCCGCACGTCGGATCTGGGATACCTCGACAGCGCCATCTCTACGGCGCAGACGCTGCAACCGATGGCCCCGTTGACCTGGTCCGAAGGGCTGGCCCAAGCGACCAAAAACTACGCCATACGCAACCCGCAAGGTCACAGCGATTTTGGGACGACCATGTCCTCGCGCGCCGCGGAGTTTGGCCAGGCGAATGGCAGTATGGCGGAGTCCATCAACTACGGCGGCGCTACGGGACTCAACCAGACCTATGGGCTCTACATCGATGCCGGAGTGACAAGTCTCGGTCATCGGACGATGATGATCGATCCCAAATACACCGATTTTGGCGTCGGCTGCTTCTACCCGAACAACTATAACGACATCACCTGTGTTCTGAATTATGCTGAGAACTGGGTGGAAAAGATGAATATGGTGAAGCCCGAAATCGGCAAGCAGTATGCGCACAGCGAGGGGGACGGCAAGTTCCGGTACTTCGTATTGAGCAGTGTTACCAATCGCGGGCAGTTTCCGGTTCGCATCGAAGTGTGTCCGGACAAAATGGGTTGGGTGGACATGCCGGATACCGCGGGCTTGACAACCGTTGAAGCAGCGCTGGCGGAAGGCCTTGTTGCGACGAACACTCCTTGCGCCACGGACGCGGCCCCACACGGCATTCTGAACAACGGCGCGTCGCTACCCGTCACGTCGTCGAGCGGGCAAAATGAACAAACTCAGGAAGTAAAACTTCCTTTCGTTGCTGGAAACGCTATGGTGCAGGGTCAAAAATATTTCTCCGAATCTGGCAATCACTACCTCATCTTCCAAACCGACGGCAACCTTGTCGTGTACACGGCGGACGATAAATATGTCTGGGGGATCGGCGCACTTACAAGAGAATATCAGCAAGCGCAAAGTGTCAGCATGGAGGCCGATGGAAACTTTGTCGTCCGTGGCGCGGACAACGCTAAAATCTGGTCGGCCTTGCAAGCGAATCCGGATGCCAGCGCATCGCTGACGCTGACGCCTGAAGGCGCGCTCCAGCTTGTGTCCGGCGCCGGCGTATTATGGTCTAGCATAGAGCGTCCTTTTGACGAACCCACTGATGGGAGACTCCCCTTGACCGCCGGCCAAACCCTCACCGAGCGCGAGAAATATTTCTCGGAATCGGGCAATCACTACCTCGTCTTCCAAACCGATGGCAACCTTGTTGTGTATACTGCCGACGATAAATTTGTCTGGGGCCTCAATACGGTTACAGATAGGTACCAGCAAGCGGTCAGTGTTCAGATGCAGTCCGACGGCAATCTTGTGGTCCGTGGCGCAGACAACCAACCCGTTTGGTCAGCGCTGGACGCCAATCCTGACCCCGGGGCATCGCTGGTCCTGACGCCCGAAGGCGTACTCCAACTCGTCTCCGGCAGCGGCGATATAATGTGGACCAGCGATAGGTAAGCGTCTCCGTAGACGGAAACACAATCCGCCACGGTCAATACAATTATCAGTAACTACTCAGCCGTCCCTTGAACCTGTTGAAGACCGGTTTTGCCTTCGACAGGCTCAGGGGACGAGTGGGCTGAATCAGTTGGTAGCGAAAAATGCTGGCAAACAGAGCACGTTTCAAAGAGACAAAAAATCTGTGGCCATCTGTCTAATCTGTGTTCCATTTTCTGAACGGTTTGAGGCGCAGCTTCGCTGAATTGTTACCAAAGTTTTTAGGAGACCAGTTCATGCAATTACGATCTATCCTTTCTTTACTGGCTGGTGCGCTGATGCTGGCCGCCATCCTAATTGCCTCACATTTATCGCCGGTGCGGGCGGCGGGTCAAAGTGCGGGCAAAGGGGCAGCACAGGCCGCGGCGCCCAATTTGCAGGCCACGCCCACACCCATTTTCTTCGGCGACTTTGACGCCGCTGCCAACGGATTTGGCTTTCAGAATTATGGCGCTAATTTCCCCGAAGGCGATTTGACCATTGCCGAAGTCCAGGAGATGTTTGGCAATCAGGTTTGCAGCCGCCTGGACGGCGCCACCTGCATCCCCGCCGCCGACGCCCAGCTGTGGGTGGACACCATGAATCAGTACATGGCGGACGGCCACTGCAACGGTTTCACGGTGATGAGCAATCGCCTCTTTGCCGGACAATTTACGACCGCTGAATTTTCAGCGGCGGCCCAATCCACCTTTCAAATTGACCAGTCTGCGCCCATTATGCGCCGCATTGCCCAGAACTGGACGCAGCAAGCCACCGACGAGATCCTGAATGCCGAGTTTTGGGGCACGCCACAGGAGGTGATTGATGCGCTGCAAGAGACGACCGAACTGGTGGAGCTGAAACTCTATTATGGCAATGCCGGCCACTCCATGCTGGCCTATGGGCTGCAAGAGATGGGGGACGGTCTCTACCACATCTTAATCTACGACAACAACTGGCCCGGACGCACCGATCTCTATGTGGAAGTGAGCTACCCGGCCAATTCCTGGCAGTACTCTCTGGCGGCCCTCAATCCCGACACGGATAGCGATGTCTGGCGCGGCAATAGCAAGGATTCGCCGCCCAACATGGTCTTCATTCCCCTGTCGGCCTATGATCAAAAATTGACTTGCCCATTTTGCACCGCGGCTGGAGCCACAACCCCCAAGACCACAGGTGTTAATCTCACCGGCGCCGGTGACTTTTTGGTGCGCGATGCCCAGGGTCGCTACAGCGGCATTTGGGCCGGCGCCGCCATTGGCAATATTCCCAACAGCCGCTTGCGGCGCTTTGTGGGGGCGCCGTCAAACAAAGCCGCCCAGGTGAGCCTGCCGGCTGACCAAACATTCACCACCCAAATTGGCAATACGGGCTTGGCGCCGGCGGAACCGGGCGATTTGCGCATTGTGAACCCCGACTTTTCGGCCGCGCTCGACGACCTGGTTTTGGCCCAAAATTGCACCGAAGCGCTCACCTATTCAGCGCCGGAACAATTCATTGCCTATGCAGCCACTAGCGCGCAGAAACCGGTTCTCAAGATGGCCGTGCAGAACGCCGAGGGGGCCGACTATCTTTTTGTGCTGGCGGGTGTCGAATTTCAGCCCAAGCAAGATCTTAAGCTAGAGATCGACCCGGACAACGGTCTGGTTTTGACCAGCGACAATCTCAGCGCAGAAAACGCCACGCTGGTGATGGCGCGGCTGGGCGCCACTGGCGAAACCGTTTTTGCCACTGATCAGGTTGTCATTCAGGGCGGTGGCGCCGTAGCTCTGGATTATGCCAGCTGGAACGGCTTAAACCCCTTGAATATGCAGGTCGATGCCGATGGTGACGGCCAATTTGAGCAGGCGGCCCCTTTGGAGAACGCCTTTCCCCAAGCGCCGGTGGCGGGCGCGGCCTCTGGCGATGCGCTGATTACCATTCTCAATGAAATTGCGCCCTACATGGATCAGACGGACAAAGTGGCCTTTCTGGATGCGCTGGCCGCTACCGCTCTGGATGGGGACGACATGGGCCGACTGCTATTGGCGCTGGACGAGCTGCAAGTCAGCGATGACGAACTGGCCGCCTTCTTGGTCGAAACGACCTTGCCGGCGCTCGAGTTGGCGGAAGCCATCCATGAGGTGCGCCGGGATGCAGACAGCCGCGCCGCGCTTCTGGCGCAATTGTCTGTGCCAGACGCCCAGAAAACGGCTATTCAGGATGAACTGCAAGCGCTGGATGAAGTTCACAAAGTGCTGGTGGATGTCGACTTCCTGAACCCAGACCGGCATGAGCGAGCCGCCGCCATTGCGCCCTTTATCATTGACCACGGGTTGGACCCGCACCAAATCGGCAACTTGATTGAACGATTGGCGGCCAGTGGCGATTTGCTAGAGACGGAGGTGGAGACGCTGATCGGCGCGTTGAATCCATCACCAGAGGTTTTGGCCGTTATTCGCAGCGATCTGCCCGCATCGGCCGCGGGTGCCGTGCCGACCGCATCGCCAGCAGTTGCCGAAGCTGGCGCCACCATCGCCCAGGGAGAAGCCCCAACCCCTACGCCGCTTCCTCCCACCCCCACCGCAGTGGCGACCCCGGCGGAAGCCGTCCCCACCCCCACCGTTGCCGCCGCCTCGCCAACACCCACACTGGCGCTGGTGGCCGCCGCCGCCCCCCTTTCGTTTGAACCCTTTGGCAACTGGCGGCGCGGCGATCAGCCCTATGGTACATTCACCCAAAGCGGAGATTGCGCCCAGGACGACAGCGCCGGCGGCCAATTGGATTACGATTTCTCCGCCGCTACCGCCGAGGATGATTTTGTCATCTTCACCCAGCGCATTCCCCTTTCCGGCGAGCCGAGTTCGCTGCAAGTCTGGGTCTATGGTGATGGCTCGGGTCACCTCTTTAACATCTGGATTGAAGATGCCAATGGCGAAGTGTGGTCTGTCCCCATGGGGGCCGTGACCCACAGCGGCTGGCAGCAGATGACCGGCGCCATCGACCCCAACGCGCCTTGGCCCGGCGGCCGCGTCTATGGCCCAGAAAATGGCGCCATCGACTATCCCATTCGCTTTCTGGGCATTGTGGTTGATCGCACCGACGGACCGGCTGCTGGCTCGCTCTGTTTTGACAACATGACGGCGGGCATTGGTGATCCATCCAGCGCCCGCACCGGGGCCCCCGCTCCACCCAGTACGCAGCCCGACCCGTCCGACCCGTGCGCCAACATCCCGGCCCCGTCCGCGGACTATGAAGTGGAAATCCGCTTTGTCAACGCAGCGGACGGTCCCGCCATCGTCTTCTGGGTAAACTTTGATAATCAGCTCAGTGAGATTGTCAGGCTCAACCCTGGGGAGACGCATGATGAAGAATCTTTTGTCACCCATCATTGGATCATTCAGAACGCAGAGGGGGCCACGGTGGCCGAATATACAAATTCAGATGCGCTCACACAATGTGTTCGCATTGCGCCTTAAGACGCCGGCTGGGGCCTGAGTACACCCCCACAACTCCTCAAAGAGCCTGTTAACCAAAGTCCTGGCCGCCTGGCCGGGACTTTTTAATGCCCTGCAAAACGGTTATACTGAGCTGTGAATCAAACTCGGAGTGGCTCTTTGGGATCTCATGTGGTTGACCCGCTTTGGTTTCGATACGGCTGGAAACGGCCCCAGCCTACTCAACCGCCGCTACTCTTTGTCAACCACATGAGATCCTGTTGAGCCAGCGGAGTTTGCTATTTCAAAATCAATCTGTGATTGCCTGGATGATTGACAAATCTTATTTTACCGCGCAGGTCGCAAAGAATCTACTCGATACTCGGGTATTCTTTGCGCATCTTCGCGCCCTTCGCGGTAGAAAGAAAAACTCATTATGACCCAAACAAACCAATCCAAAGTCAAAGTGGGTGTGGTGGGCTGTGGCGTGGTGGCCACGGCCTATTATCTGCCCTATCTGATGCAAATGGAGAACGTGGAGCTGAGCGCCGTTTGCGATTTGAATGCGGCGCGCGCGGCGGCCTGTGTGCGCCTGTTTGGCGCCAAGGCGGCGTATCAGGATTATAACGCGATGATTGAGCAGGCGGATATTGATGCCGTCTTTATTCTGACGGCGCCGGGGACGCACGTGCGTTTTGCGCTGAAGGCCATTGCGGCGGGTAAACACTTTCTATTGCAAAAGCCCATGGCGACCAATATGGAGGACGCGCGCACTATTGCCGATGCCGTGCGCCAAGCCGGGCTCAAAGCCATTATTGAACCCAGCTCCAATTCACCGCTGGATCCGGATATGGCGCATTTGCGCGACCTGGTGCGCCAAGGTGTGCTGGGCGATATTCTCTGGTTCTCATTGGGCGCCACCGGTTCCACCAGTTATGGCCCGTCATTGGGCAGCAATCCGTATGGGCAGGCGGCCTTTTATGCCAAAGACAGCGGCGGCTTTCTCTTTGATTTGCCGTATGCACCGGCCAACATTGTGTGCGTGCTGGGGCCGTGCCAAAGCGTTATGGCGCAGGCGCAGATCAAGGTGGCTGATCACCACATTGTGCCGGAAGCGGAATATGACCGCTTTCTGCACCAAGCCACTGACCCCGCGCGCGCCAACTACTGGGATGTGGTGGTGGATCTGCCGCGCACGCAGCAGGTGCGCATGGAGGCGGTGGACAATGCTTATTCGCTGTATGAAATGGCCAACGGCGCTGTAGGCGCCTGCCACGTGGGGCGCACTTTTCACCCCACGCTGCCCGGCGCGGGGGGCGGCAGCTTGCAGATCTTTGGCACGGAGGGCAATTTGATTTTTGGCGCTGGCTACGCGGCCTCGATTATCTCGACGCGCGCAGATCTGCTGCCCAGCGTGGACGCGGACGGCTGGTATCATATCCACCCGCGTGGCGACCGCAGCAAAGCCAAATGGCCGCAGCCCACCCCCGGCGCTTTCAACTACTATCACGCGTCCACGCAACACCTCATCGACTGCATCCTGGCCGATCGCGAGCCGCTAGTCAATGTAGATTGGGGCCTGCACATTACCGAAATGATGGTGGGGACGCTGGTCTCGTCGCGGACCGGGTGCAAGTATGAGATGACGACGACGTTGGATTATTGAGATTTATTTTTGACCTAGATGGGGCCACACAAAACGTCGGCACTTATCAAAAAGTGCCGATGTTTTGTACATTTCACTTCCCCATGCTATACTGGCCACTATGAATTCACGACACGCCACTCTCCAACGCATGGGCAGCCTACTGCTTTCGCCCACTGAACTAATTGACCTTCGTTCAGCGCGCCCGCAGATTGGCACTTATCAATGCGATTAAAGCACTGCCTTTCGCACGATTGAAACCAGAGCCACGGGTTGCGCAGACCCGTGGCTTTTTTGTGCGTTGAATTTTGGAAATGCACATTGTTGGCCACGGAACGAGTCGATCCGTGGCTTTTTTGATTGGAGAAGGTATTGCGTGGTGCGTAGTGCGTGAACTGGCAGACGATCTGGTATCGAAACATGAAACAATTGCGTGGTGCGTAGTGCGTGAACCGGCAGACATTCTTGTTTCGATACAAGAACCTATACCAGTACACGCACCACGCACTACGCAATACATATAAAAGGAACTTACAATGCACACCTCATCAACCCCCTACACACACCTTCTGCGCACGTACTTGGCGCCACAAAAAGGCCGCGTGGCGTTGCTGGCCCTTTTGGTCTTTGCGTCGCTGGCGCTGGCGTTGTGGAATCCGCAGTTGATTCGCACGTTTATTGACAGCGCACAGGAACGCAGTGGGCTAGACAAGCTGCTGGGCGCAGCCGCGCTCTTTACAACCCTGACCATTGTACAGCAGCTCATTCTGTTGGTGGCCACGTACATTAGCGAACTGATTGGCTGGACCGCCACGAATCGATTGCGCGGCGATCTGGCGCTGCACTGTCTCAAGTTGGATCTGGCCTTTCACAAAACGCATACGCCCGGTGAGCTGATCGAACGCGTGGATGGCGACGTAAACCAGCTGGCGCGCTTTTTTTCCCAGCTGGTGGTCCAGCTCGCCGGTAACTTGCTGCTCTTTGTGGGCGTGCTGGTGCTGCTTTGGTGGGAAGGTTGGCAGATCGGGCTGGCGGTGACGCTGGTGGCCGTGAGCAGCATCTTCGTCATCGAAGCGCTGCGAAGGCGCATGACCCCGCGCTGGGAACGCTTCCGCGCGGCCGAGGCCGATCTGTACGGCTTTTTGGAAGAGCGGCTCAACGGGCTGGAAGATATTCGAGCCAGCGGCGCCGTGGGCTACACCATGAATCGGCTCTACCACTTTATGCGCGTGCGCTGGCTGGCCATGCGCCACGTCATGCGGCTCAACGCCTGGGTCATTTCATTGCCCATCTGGATTTTCGGCTTTGCCTATGGCGCGGCGCACTTGGCCAGCGGGCCGCTCTTTTACAGCGGCGCCCTAACGTTGGGCAGCGTCTATCTGATTTTCTACTACGTCAATCTGATGGAGGGGCCGCTGTGGGAGACGCTGCGCCAGGTGGAAGAATTGCAACGCGCTCTCGCCAGCATCAACCGCATTGCGGCGCTCTTTGCCATCCAGCCGCAGATTCAGGACGGTGAAGGCGTCAGCGTGCCGGATGCGCCGCTGGCCGTAGAGTTCGATCACGTTTCGTTTCATTACGAAGATGATGATGAGCGCGTGATCACTGATCTGTCTTTTCAATTGGCGCCGGGCCAGGTGTTGGGGCTGCTGGGGCGCACGGGCAGCGGCAAATCTACGCTGAGCAAGCTGCTTTATCGCTTTTATGACCCCACTCAGGGCCAGATCCGGCTGGGTGACGGCAACGGCCATAGCTTTGACTTGCGCCAGGCGCGGCGGGCCGATCTGCGCGGGCGCATCGGCATGGTGACCCAGGAAGTGCAGATCTTTAACACCAGTGTGCGCAATAATTTGACTCTTTTTGACGCCACAATTTCCGATGCGCAGGTGGTGGATGTGCTAGAGCAGGTGGGCATGAAGCCGTGGCTGGATGGGCTGGCCGATGGCCTGGAGACGAAGCTGGGCAGCAATAGCTTGTCTGCCGGTGAGGCGCAACTGCTGGCTTTTGCCCGCGTCTTTCTGGCCGACCCGGGGCTGGTGATTCTGGATGAGGCCTCGTCGCGGCTGGACCCGGCTACCGAGGCGCGCGTCGAGCGCGCGCTCAATGCGCTGCTGCAAAAGCGCACGGCCATCATTATTGCGCATCGGCTTTCCACCGTGCAGCGCGCCGATGCCATTCTCATTTTAGAAGAAGGCCGTGTGCGCGAGTATGGCCCGCGACAGCAGCTGCTGGCCGACAGCACATCCCGCTTTTCGCAATTATTGCAGACCGGCTTGGAGGAGGTATTTGCATGAAAACGTATCAAACGATCTGGCGGCTAGTGCGCTATCGACCGCTGGCCTATTTTGGCGACATTCTGAGCTTTAGCTCGCGGCTCGTCTTTATTCCGCTGGTGGGGCTTGTGCTGCGCGCCTTTTTTAACGGGCTCAGCGGCGACCCCGGTCCCAAACTGGACCCGACTGCGGCGGCGGCGCTGCAAGTGCTCTTTGGCGTATTGGCCGCCTTTGCCATTATGGGGGGCATTACATCATGGGTGATCTACAAGTATCACAACATGGCGCTGCTCATGAAGAATATGCTGGCGCGCATTTTGCAGAGGCCGGGCGCCCGCGCGCTGCCAAATGATGAAAATGGCAACCCGTACAGTTCGGGCCGCGTGGTCAGCACTTTTCGCGACGATACCGACGCCGTCATTGAGCTCATGATCATGTTTGTGGATTCCATATCCTTTGGCGTGTCGGCCACAGTGTCGCTGGTGATTATGTGGCGCATCAACCCGTGGATCACGCTGGGCGTCTTTGCGCCGCTATCGCTGGTAGTGCTGGTGACGCAACTGCTAGGCCACCGCATTGAGCGCTATCGCAAGGCGGCGCGCGCCGCCACCAGCCAGGTCACCGGCCTGATTGGCGATATGTTCAACAGCGTCAACGCCATCAAGGTGGCGCACGCCGAAGAGCGCATTGTGGCTCACTTTGCCCAGCTCAACGACCAGCGGCGCACGGCCATGATTTTGGACCGGCTCTTTCGTCAGCTGATTGAGACCATGAGCCACAGCGTTACCTCCATTGGCACGGGGCTGATTCTGCTGCTGGCTGCGCGCGCCATGTACGCCGGGCGCTTTACCGTGGGTGATTTTGCGCTCTTTGCTTCGTACATCTGGCCCGTCACCATCTGGATTCGCACGCTGGGCGTGACTATTGCCGATTATCGCCAGGGCGGCGTTTCCATTGGGCGCATGCAAGAGCTGATGCAGGGCGCAGAACCAGGGCAGCTGGTGCAACACGATCCCATTTATGAAAAGGGCGAATTGCCAATGCTGCCGGCGCTGACCAAGACACCAGCAGATCGGTTGACGCATCTGCGCGTGCGCGGCCTTTCGTATGGCTATCCCATCGCTGTGGCGGAACCTGCGGCAGAGGAGCAATTGGCCGCGGGTCAAGGGCACGCGGTCAACGGCGCCGCATCAGTGGGCTATGTCAATGGCGCGGCGGCCACGGTCAACGGCGCTCACCCCAATGAATTGTCCACGGACAATGCTGCGGGCATATTCGACATTGATCTGGATTTGCCGCGCGGTTCGTTTACCGTTATCACCGGGCGGATTGGCTCGGGCAAGAGCACGCTGCTCAAGGTGCTGCTGGGCCTGCTGCCGGCGGATGCCGGCGAGGTGCGCTGGAATGGTGAATTGATAGAGCGTCCGGCCGATTTTTTCACGCCGCCGCACTGCGCCTATACAGGCCAAACGCCGCGCCTTTTTAGCGAATCGCTGCGCAATAACATCCTGCTGGGGCTCACGGAAACGCCCGCGCATGGGCACACCAATGGGGCTGCTTCGGCCGCGGTGGAGATCAATGTGGGGCAAGCCATCCACCAGGCTGTGATGGAGCAGGATCTGGCCGATATGGAGGAGGGGCTGGAGACGCTGGTGGGTACGCGCGGCGTACGTCTATCCGGCGGGCAGATTCAGCGCACGGCGGCGGCGCGCATGTTCGTGCGCCAGCCCGAACTGCTGGTTTTCGACGATCTCTCCAGCGCGCTGGATGTGGAAACCGAGCAGACGCTGTGGGAAAGACTGGAGGGATGTACGAGTTCAGATGGACGATTTACGAATGATCACGGGGACGGCGCTGTTGTTTCTACACGTGAGGATCGTGCGGACCAACAATATGTTAACGAAGAGACAAATCGTACCTCGTACCTCGGACATCGTACATCGACTTTTCTGGTGGTTTCGCACAGGCGACGCGTGCTGCGGCGGGCGGACCAGGTCGTTGTGATGAAGCACGGGCGCATTGTGGATCGCGGGGCGCTGGATGAGCTGCTGGGCCGCTGTGAGGAAATGCGGCTGCTGTGGCAAGGGGAGGCGGAGTGCTGATCGGATGACAAGGTGAATGGGTCTCTGTTGCGCCCAGCCCTCGATGTGGCGCTGGATCTATAGGCGGCGTCAAGGCATGTTTTGAGTGAGTGGGCTATGAGGTGCTGCTCGATTATGCTGCGCCTCCGCCCGATGCACTGGGTGAAAATGAGCAAGACTGGGTGGTAGAGACGCTGCAAACAGCTGGGTATGAGAGATAAATAAGATGGAAGAGAGCACTGCTAGTAATGCTTTAATCCGCATTTTTGACAAAGTGGGCTGAACTAAGTAAAATGAGGGCTTCTCGGGCGAATAGCTCAGTTGGCTAGAGCACCTCGTTTACACCGAGGGGGTCAGGGGTTCAAGTCCCTTTTCGCCCACCAAATACTTTACGGGAAAACTCCCTGTGCAGCTATTTAGCTTCTGCACAGGGAGTTTTTTATTGATCGCCGCGAATTGCTTATATATTCTGTAAAGATATTGGTATATATGCCCAGGAAAATATTCAGCTAATTGAAAGGTTTGAATGGGTAAAATGTGCTATAGTGAGTAAATTCCCAGTACCTATTCAGCCCGCCGTTCCCTTCGACAAGCTCAGGGAACGGCTGCTGGATAAGTGCAACCCCCATTCCTTTCTCGACGCTTATGGTCACATTATTGAAAGTTCGCACAATTGTCCAGAGACAATAGCCATGCAATTGTACGAACGTTACGTGACGCATCTATGAGCGTGGCAGCGTACTCTTGCTGCATACCTATGCAAGGGTGACTTTTGTCTAGAAAGGATCGATCCATGGAAACCGCACAAATAATTGAGCTGATTGACACCAGTTGGATTCTGGTGGCCGCGGCCCTGCTCTTTTTGATGCAGGCCGGTTTTTTGGCGCGAGAGCTAGGCTTGACTCGGCGCAAAAATGATATGCATGTTGCGGCCAAAAATATGGTCAACTTTGCTGTAGCGGTGGTGCTCTACTGGCTGGTTGGTTTTGGCATTATGTATGGGGCGACCAGCCGCGGCATTATGGGATCCACCTTTTTCGCCCCCGATCTACTCAATGCCCAGATGGCGGTAGAGCAGGGTGCTATTACCAGCCTGCCTGCGTTTTTCCTCTTTCAGGCCATAGTTTGCGGCACGGTGGTTACAATTATTTCTGGAGCCGGCGCTGAGAAAATGCGCTTTGCTGGCCATTGGCTGGTCTCGATGGTGGTTGCGGCTATTATATACCCATTTGCGGGCCATTGGATTTGGGGCGGCTTTTTCTTGGGGCGCCCCGCAGGCTGGATCGGCGCATTGGGGTTTGTCGATTTTGCGGGGGCCACGGTGGTGCACAGCGTTGGGGGCTGGGCAGCGCTGGCCCTGCTGATCGTATTGGGGCCGCGCGCGGGCCGCTTTAAGAAGGACGGCACGCCGAATCGGCTGGCCAAGGCCAATTTGGCGATGGCTGCGCTCGGTACATTTGTGCTCTGGCTGGGCTGGTTTGGCTTTATCGGCGGCCATGCGTTGTTAAGCAGCGGCGGCGTGAGCGTTGTGATCGTCAACACGCTGCTGGCGGGCGCTGCCGGTCTGTTGGCCGTCATTCCCATTCGTCTCTTTGCCAACAGCGGCGCGGTAGAGGCAGATTATCTGCTCAAGGGCGTGATAGCCGGACTGGTGGCGATTGCCGCCAGCGTCCATGCCGTGCACCCTCAGGCAGCCATAACCATCGGCTGGATTGGCGCCTGGGTTATGCTTGTGGGGGAATGGGCATTGCTGCGGCTGGGGGTGGATGACGCCGTGGGGATTGTGCCGGTGCATCTAGGCGCGGGCATTTGGGGAACGCTGGCGGTGGCTTTCTTTGGCGACCCTCGAATTTTGGGTACGGGTTTAAATTTTGTGCTTCAGTTTGGCGCACAGCTCATTGGCATCTTGGCCGCCGGGGGCTGGACTTTCCTCACCACCATCATCTTTGTCGGGCTGATGGACTTGGTCATGCCGCTGCGCGTAACGTTAGCAGAGGAGCAGCTCGGCCTTAACATTGTGGAGCAGGATGCCGAGCCCGATTACTCGGGATATCCAGGGCTGGAGGATTTGCTGGCAACCTATCGTCAGGAACTTATCCTGCAAAAGATCTCCCGCGATCCTTTGGCGTCCTCCACATCAACCGCGCCAGCATCCCCCTTTGCGCCGATTCCAGAAACATAATCAGCAACTCGTAATCGCAGGAGACAGAACCAGGTTCCCGAGCAAGACCAATGCCTATTACGTAGAGGATAGTTTTATCTCAAATTCTCGCTGTTTACGAAAGAAGCAAACTTCAAACTCCATAAAGAAATTCATCTGCCCCAAAATCAATGACACGCTGTTACTGCGCGTCCAGGCAAAAACGAGACGAATTGGCGCAAGGTCACCAATGGTCGCCATGGCAAAGACTGGCTGTGCTGCAAAACCGCCTAGATTGCCGGCGAGTTTAATGATTGCCTTCCGATCTTCCCACAACTCACCTAGTTGCAAGCCAATGTCGTAAGGCAATACGTTTACGGTCGCGCCACTATCTACCAACCCCACTGCTTCAACTCGGTGGCGATCAATCTGTAGTGTAAGTGGCAAGCGCGGTAAACTATCAAATTCGTTCTGAGCAGGTGCGGTAACAGTGTACGGAAAACGCATTGTTTACTGTTCTTTGGCTTCAAAAGTGGCTAGTGCATCGGCCAATGTTTGCCCTGCACCAAACATGTCGTAAGGAGTCGGCAACATGTAAGTCTTATGATGTTCAAATGGATATATTTCTGCGTTTGTGTCCAGCTCTTCAGCAAGAATCCGAATTAAGCGCAATTTCTCAAATGCTGGTAGCTGCCGAATTGTCGGTAATATCTCGACTAATGTCATTGGTTGCTCCTGGTGAACCACTTACCACCTCTTCAAAACCGCTTAATTACTTTTTGTCCAATTACTTTCACTGCTCCAATTATAACAAAAAAGTTGAGTAGATGCTACCCAACTTTGTCTGCGCTATTGAATTATCTCTTGGTTAGCCCTCGAGAATCATCATTTGCGAATATCCTCAAAGCCGCCAATATGACAACCTTCTGTGCGTTAGCGATTATAACTTACGCAGCGTTAGTGAATCGTCACGACTGAATCTGTTCGCATTCTGTATCATTTGGCCCAACGCTTGCGTAAGGCCTGCTAATCATGAAGCGTGGTTCATTCTTCCGCCAGGTCAGCCCAAGCTTCCATGGCGCGTTCGAGCGCGGTCTGGGTTTGCGCATAGGCACTGCTCAGCTTCTGGATGCGCGGCACGTCCTGCACGCGGCTGGCTTCTTCGAGCTTGCTCGTAATGGATTCCAATTCGGCCTCCAGCGCGTGCACTTTGTTCTCCATCTCTTCCACCTGGCGCAGCCGTTTGCGCTCTTCATTTTTGGCCCGCCGATCCTGGCGTTGATCCTGCTTGGCGGTGGAGCGCTCTTGGACTGCGGCTTCTTTGGCCGCTTCGGCATCCTGACGGCGCTTGGCCACAAACTCGGTGTATGATCCCTCAAAGACATTGAGACGGGCATCGTGCAGATCCCAAATTTGCGTGGCCAACCGGTCAATGAGATAGCGATCGTGCGACACGAGCAGAATGGTGCCGTCAAAATTCTCCAACACCGTTTGCAACACTTCTTGGGCCGGAATATCCAGGTGATTAGTGGGCTCGTCCAGCAGCAGAAAATTGGCCCCTTCCAGCGCCAGAATAGCCAGCGCCAGCCGACCGCGCTCACCGCCGCTTAGCGCGCTGATGGGCTTGAAGACATCATCATTGCGGAAGAGATAGCGGGCCAAATGGTTGCGCGCCGGCCCCAAATCCATGTGCTTGTGGCTCAGCAACTCATCCAGCACCGTGTTCTGCGGGTTGAGCCGGTCGTGGGCCTGGGCAAAATAGCCCACGCGCAGGCTGGCGCCCAGCCGCACTTCCCCAGCCAGCGGCGCCAACTGTTCCATAATGGTGCGCAGAAAGGTGGTTTTGCCGGCGCCGTTGGGGCCAATCATGGCCGCGCATTCTTGGCGGTGCAGCGTCAGCGGGTCCGCCGTAAAGAGCGGCGCAGCGGGGTAGCCCACCGTCATTTCGGACGTGCGCAGGACTAACTCGCCACTGCGCAAATTCGTCTCCAGTCGCATGTTGATGTGGGGTGGTCGCGTCACTGGGCTTTGCAGCGCCTTGATGTGCTGTTCCAACTCCGTCACTTCCCAGCGTTCAGTCGAAATCCGCACCTGGCTGGTGACCTCGCTCCACTTGTTGTTGAGCAGAATCTGCACGCCGCCTTGCTCTACCGCCTTGACCTGGCGCACCAGCCGGCGCATACGGCCCACGGCCTGGTCACGCGTGCTGTCGCGCGCAATGTTGCGCTTGATGTAGTCCAACTCTTTGAGGAAGGTATCGCGCACGGTCTGGAATTCGGATTCGCGGCGTTCCCAGCGCTCCTGGCGCTGCACCACGTAGGCGCTATAGTTGCCGCGATATTCCTCCATACCGCTGCGACTCATCTCCCAAATGCGATCTACCACTCTGTCCAGAAAATAGCGATCGTGGCTCACAATCAGCACCGCGCCATCCCAGGTGCGCAGCGTGTTTTCCAGCCACTCAATGGCCTCCACATCCAGGTGGTTGGTCGGCTCATCCAGCACCAGCAGATCGGGCTGTTCCAGCAGCAAGCGGGCCAACAGCGCGCGCGTCTTCTGGCCACCGCTTAAGTGAGTTAGCGGCATATCCCAATCCTCACGCGTAAAGCCCAGGCCGTCTAGCACCTGGCTAATACGCACTTCGTACGCATAGCCGCCGGCCCGCTCAAAGGCGTCATGCTTGTGGCCATATTCAGCCAGCAGCGCCTCGCTGGCGTCGCCAGCAGCCATTTGCTCTTGCAGCGCATGCAGCTCTTTCTCCAGCTCTTTGAGCCCGCGGAAAACGGTGAGCATCTCAGCATAGATGGTGTTGTCGCGCCCGGCAAAGGCGGCCATGGCCTCCTGGCGCAGATAGCCAATGCGCGTGTCGCGCGCCAGCGTGATCGAGCCAGCCGAGGAAACATCCAGCCCCACCAGGATGCGCAACAGCGTAGTCTTGCCGATGCCATTGGGCCCCACCAGCCCTACCTTACCGCCTTGGGGAATGCTGCCAGAGGCGCCCAGAAACACATCGAAATCGCCATAGGATTGGCCTAGATTATTGAGCGTGATTACAGACATGAAGCTATTTTACATTGGGTAGGGGTAAATTCTCAATTTGGGGTTGTTGCGGGCGCAGGCGCACATTCCATATTGATAGCATAGGTATATATGAAAGCTTCTGAATTTGATGAAACATTTGATGATGATGAAAGCGTACTGGAACTCCTGGATCTGGGCCAGATTCGACAACCAGAGTTAGCCACGCGGCGCGTCAACGTGGATTTTCCCTTATGGATGGTACAGGCATTGGATCGCGAAGCAAAGCGCTTGGGCGTAAGCCGACAGTCGATTATCAAACTGTGGTTGCCAGAGCGCTTAGAAAGTTCCCAAGCGCAAATCCGGCCGGTACACTGACCAAAAAGTCAAGTAGGGCGGCGCCACCGATTTGAAATGTTCCCACGTGCCCGGCTCTGGCTCTTCTTCTTGACTGACCGCCTCGTGGTTGCGCACAATGAGAAAACCGTGTGCCACCAGCGTGTTGATCACCGTGCTGAGCGTGTGCCGAAATTCACGCGGGCTGTCGATCTGGCGCCAGCCTCCGTCACCGTCCTCAATATCCCAATGGGGGTAATACTTGGTCACCTCAAAGCCATCGATGTATGGATGGTGCAGCAGATACGTCTCGCCGTCCCACGCTTCGCTGTCCACGCTTTGCGTAAAAGGATTGGCGCACTGCATATGATAGAGCCCGCCTGGACGCAGCACGCGCGCCGCCTCTTGAAAAACCGACGCCACGCTGGGCACAAAGTTAATCGAATAGGCTTGATAGATCAGATCAAACGCATTGTCGGCCAAGCCAGACAGATCGCGCATGTCGCCCTGCATCGTTGTGACGCTATAGCCATGGTGCGCCGCTGCCTGCCGGTCGCGTTCCAGCTGGGTTTCCGCCAGATCGAACACGGTGACGCGCGCGCCAAGCAGGCCGAACACAGCCGACTGCTGCCCGCCGCTGGCCGCCAAACAGAGCACCTCTTTCCCCGCCAGTTCGCCCACATAGCGCGCGATCAGGTCCGCATCCTCCAGCCATGACCGGGCCTTGGCCAGGGTCATATCCAAAAAGGGCAGCGTAAATTCTACGTTGGCCTGGGCCAATTCTTCCCAGCGCGCTTTATTATAGTTGGCTAACTCGTCCATTTTCCTCCTCGAATAGATACATCATTTACAGTTCGCACAATATATTTATTATCTTATGTTACGCAAGCCTGGAGGAAAGTTGGCTCGCTGACGTTCCTGTTTCTCTCTAGCAGACTGGCTGTCGCTGCGTAACGTGATTTATTTTTCTGGCTTAGCCTAAATCCAGTATGTGCCATTGTTCTTCATTCAGCGCCGCTAAATCGTCAGCCTGTCTCCGCAACGCTTGCGCATCTTCTAAGCGCTCATGTTCTGTATACGCCCGCACCAGCAGACCCAACAACCACGGACGCCACAGGGCTGCTCCCCTATCGGCATAGGTGACCAGCGCTTGCTCCATCTGCGCAATGCCCGACTCTTTTGCGCCAGCCCGAAAGCGCAGAAAACCATCCAAGCAGAGCGCCACCGCCTGCCAAAATGGATAGCCATGTTCATGGCAGACGGCCAGCGCATGATCTGTTTGAGCGCGGGCGGCGGTGGTATCGTCGGCCATGAGATGCAGCATGCCGGCATGAACGGTGACAAACGCCATCGTAAACGGGTGCGCTGCCGCGTGCGCCAGGCGCAGCGCCTCTTGGTAGTGTTGCATGGCGGCGGCGCGCTCATGGAGCAACCAGAGGGTCCATGCCAGCAAGATTTCACCTGCTGCACCGGGGTCCGCACCATAACGGAGCGCCAGCGTTGCATCGGCGTTTGCGTGATAGAGGTGCAGGCACTGTTCCAAATGATGGCGCGCCGCCGCCAGTTGGCCCAAATGCAACAGGCTGACCCCCAGCGCGCGATGTCCGGTCATCAGTGGAACAAGGTCGGCTTGGGTCCTGGCCTGCGCCAGCCATTGTTCACTCAGCGCCCAAGCGCGCGCGTGCTGACCCCGCACGTGGAAAAAAGTCCACAAGCCGTAATAGACTGAGAAGAGCGCGTCAGTTTCACCCGCGGCCTGGCACAGAGCATACGCCTGCTGATAGGCCGTTTCTACCTCTGGCGCGGCATAGCCCTTGGTCACCAGAAGCGCATTGCACAGCCCAACTTGCAAGCGCAACTCTGTCGGTTGCTGCGCAGCGCGATCCGCCAGCATTTGCAACAGGGCCAGCCCGCGCTGGAAATGGGCGGCCGCTTCCGTGTAGGCCGAAAGCTGCGCGGCATATTCACCGGCAATGGTTAAATGTTCAATGGCGTGCACATACAGACCGGCCCGTTCAAAGTGTCGGGCCAGCGCGGCGGCCGTCGCCGGTTGTTGACCGTAAAATTGCGCCCAAGCCAAGCCCACGGCTTCGTGCAGATAGGCGCGTTCGACTGCATCCAGCCGGCTATATAAATAGTATTGGAAAAGCTGATGGCGAAAACGATAGCGCGACAGCCTTTGCCCGTTGACGCTCTCTACGGTCTGAACGGTGATCAGGCGATGCTGACGGTCTAGTTCGCGGCTCAGGCGCTGGATAACCAAGCGCTCATGGACGCCCTGCACGTGGGCTAGCAGTTCGGCCGTAAAGGTGCTGCCTTCAATGGCGGCCACCGCCAGCAGCGCTTGTAAATCGGTGTCCAGCCGCCCGATCCGTTTTTCAATTACACCTTCGACGCGCGCCGGCAGTCGCCGCCAGTCTATGACGCCCGTTTCGCACCAATAGCCAGCTTCATCCTGCTGAATAGCTCCCTGTTCTTGCAGGTCGCGCATCAATTCGACCGTAAAGAGCGGATGGCCTTCGGTCTGATGAATTAACCCTTGGATAAAGGCGTCGTCAAAGCGATGAGGCTGACTGCGCAAATATGCCTGCACAAAGTGCGCCTCCTCGGCCGTGCTGATGTCGCCCAGATCCACCGTCACCTCACCAAAGAGCCGTTTGCATTCAGCTACCAGCCCTTGCAGCGCCCGTGCTTCGCTTCCAGCGTCGGTATCCACCTCTTCCGGTCGATAGGACGCAACAATTAACATCGCGCTGTCGCGCAGCTGTTGGCATAAAGAGAAAAGCAAGCTGAGCGATGAGGCGTCTGCCCAATGCAGATTTTCCAAAAGCAAAAGGAGCGGGCGTTTAGCGGCGAGTGCTTTAAAAAAGGCCGCAAACTGGCTAAAGAGCCGATGTTGCTCTGAAGGTACCTCTTTACTGGCGACAGCCAATTCCGTCAGCCGCGCCAGCCAGCTGGCTTTGCGGAAAGGTGCGCTTTGTACCCGCTTTAACAGCATCTCGCCGCCAGCGAAGCTGCTCACCAGATCGGGCCCATGTTGCACCAGCAATGGCAGGGCGGTGGGCATTAGCTCCCAGAGACGCAATGCCTGCTCTGGCGTTAGCAGATCGCTCTGCCAGTGTGCCTCAACGTCGCCAGTCAGCAGCAGCAAAAGCTCACGAAAAGGCGCGTAGGGCTCACCCATGCCGGTCTGTGCATTACAGTTGCCCCAGGCCACAATTAATTCACCATTGGCTGCCTGGGCGCGGCGCGCGAACTCGTTTAGCAGCGCGCTTTTGCCGTTGCCGGCACCGCCCAACACAAAGAACGGGCAGCCCTGGCCGGTCTGAGCGCGCCTTAGTGCAGAGCCAAGCTGGTCCAGCTCCCGTTCACGCGCCACAAAGACGGGCGGCGTGGCGGGCGCCACATCCGCCGCGCTTAAAAAGGCTGGCCGCACCGGCGCCGCCAGCTCTTGGATAGGCACAGCGATAGCCGTCGCCGCGCGTATGTCCAGCTGGGCTTTCGTCTCGATTACGGTTTCGTCACGGATGGCTTCATAGAGCGCCACCGTAGCGGCAGACGGCTCAACGGCCAGTTCCTGAGCCAGCACCTGGCGGCAGACCTCAAAGTGGGCCAGGGCCGCGCTGCGCTGACCGTCTGCCGCCAGCAGCCGCATTAGGAGCTGATGCGCTTCTTCCAGCCACGGCTCTAGTGCCAAAATGCGGCGCGTTGGGGCAATGGCTTCGGCCAGTTGGCCTCTCTGGCGTTGGCGCTCAGCCTGGGTAAAGAGCAGCGCAACGCCCAGGCGCTGCCACCGCTCCCGTTCGTTCATAATCCATAACTCAAAGTCAGGTGCATCGCGGACTTGAAAATCATCCAGCAGCGGACCTTGATAAAGAAGCGCGGCCCGCGTCAATTCAGCGTCGGATAGACGTTCAGCATCGCCAGCCAGCTCATCAAATTCCGTCACGTCGAAACGGTGTGGGTAGGATAGGTTAAACGCCACCGATTGCCGCGTAATCAGCAGCGCGTCGCCCACTGTGGCCCGCAAGCGGCTGAGCACCAGCCGCAAATTAGCGCGCGCCGCCTCTTCCGACAGTTCGGCCCAGAGCAAACCGGCCAGCGCGCTGCGCGAATGGGGACGCCGCGTACAGGCCAGATAAACCAGCAATCCCTGCGCCTTGGCCGGGAGCTGGCGAGTCAGCTCGTTGAGGCCAAGCTGAATGGATAGATTGCCAAATCCTTGGATAAATAGCTCGGTGGTCATGCGGTGTTGGTGTAGGAGAGGCTCTGACAAAATACACGCTAGATAAACGCTCAACTCGCGTTCAGAATACGACAGTCGATCATAATCGCATTATACATCTGGTTCTGTGGTAAATGAGCATTTTGCCTGACTAATAATACTCAGTACATGGCAAGGGTGTTGACGATAAAGGCGTCGGTCTGGTTTGTTGAATTTGACCCGTTCTCTTGCGGTTGCGATCTACTCAATGTCATTCAGTGAGCGAAAAGTGCGTCGCACGGTGTCCGCCATTTTGCTCCTGGCATCGCGTGGCATACCGTGCGTCGCACTGGAAGCGGCTTTACCTAAATGACATTGGCGATCTACTGATACTCATCTGCCACAACCACAAGTATAGCCAATTTTGCTGATTCGACAAGAGGGATTTTTGTCATGTGCTGTATCGAACTTTACTGGGCGGCCTGGCATAGGCACGATGCCCAGGCATTGGTGAGCCTGTATGCGTTGGACGGTGTATATCAGGATCCGCTCACGGACAAACCGCTGAAGGGGATGGCCATTGGGATGCACGCGCGCACGTTTTGGGAGGCGCTGCCCGATTTGCGCTTTGCGCTCACTGAAACATTGAGGGCGGACGGGTTAATTGCTGTGGCGTGGACGCTGAACGGTGTTTGCACGGGTATGTGGCAGGGGCTGCCACCCTCAGGCCGTACCATTTGCTTGCCGGGCGCCACCCATTTTCAGATTGTCCAGCGTCGCATACGCTCTGTGCAGAGCTATTTTGATGTCAAGACCCTGCTGGAACAGCTTGATTTTTGAGATATTGTATGTTGACGCTTCCCCCACTTGGCGGACCTTTAATTACACAGCCTATTCTGTGCGCGAGACGGTGCACGAAAGCCTGGCCTGGGATGTCCAGATGGGTTGGCTCAAAGATAAGGTGAAAGGGGAAAACGCTGGGCAAACGACTGCGAAACGCCTTGTTTCGTAAAGTGCTGGTTGCAGCTTGATGTACTTTCGCATTTCCCCCATATCTTACATAAGGAGTTTCGACACATGTCAAATGCAACCAACATTCCTAATCAACACGCCATCGTTATCGGTGGCAGCATGGCGGGGCTGTTAGCGGCTCGCGTTCTCAGTGACCACTTTGCCCGCGTTACAATCGTCGAACGTGACCGTTTGCCCATTGCGCCAGAGTTTCGTCATGGGACGCCACAGGCGCGTCACGTCCATGTGCTCATGCAGCAAGGTCAGCGCATTCTTGGTCAGCTATTTCCCGGACTAATCCAGGAATTGGAAGCCCACGGCGCAGTATACACCGATGTGACCAACGATATGCTGTGGCTGAATCCGGCAGGCTGGACGCCGCGCCACGTTTCGGGTTTGGAGATGCTCTGCGCCAGCCGCACGCTGATCGAATGGGGCGTGCGCCAGCGGCTCATGAACATCCAAAATGTCTCTGTGTGTTCGGAGACCGACGTGCAGGGCCTGTTAACCAGTGAAGACAAGGCAATGGTGACTGGTGTGCAAATTCAGCCCCGCAGCCAAGCTGGGGCGGCTAAGGGCGCCACACAAATGATGCATGCGGACCTGGTAATCGATACGAGCGGGCGTAATTCCAAGATGCCCCAGTGGTTGACGGCTTTGGGCTATCAGCCGCCGCCAGAAAGCATTGTCAATGCGCATTTGGGCTATGCCAGCCGCGTTTACGAACCACCGACCGATTTTCACGGCCAGTGGAAGGCTTTCTACATCCAGTCTGCACCGCCCGATCATCCGCGTGGTGGCTTGATTTTCCCCATGGAAGGTGGCAAGTGGCTGGTCAGCACCATTGGCAGTGGCGCCAGCAAGCCCCCAACCGACGAAGCTGGATTCGAGGCCTTTATTCGCTCGTTACGCAGCCCCCTCTTTGCCCAGACGCTTCAGAAGGCCAAGCCGCTTTCCCCCGTGTATGGTTTTGGCAGCGCTAGCAATCAATGGCGTCACTATGAACGGTTGGCAGAGCGTCCAGATCGCCTGGTCATCATGGGGGATGCGCTTTGTGCCTTTAATCCTGTATATGGTCAAGGCATGACGATTGCAGCCCTGGAGGCCATGAAGCTGGGCGCAAGTTTGACCGAAATGCAGCAACGTGGCCTGACGGGTGTTACACGCATGCTCCAGAGGAAGCTGGGCAAGCTGGTTGCCGGGCCGTGGTCCATGGCTACCGGAGAAGATTGCCGTTACCTAAATGTTGAAGGGGTGAAGCTTGGCCGCACAACACGGATCATGCACTGGTACATGGACCGCATTATGGCGCTAACCACCCACGATGAGGAGGCCCACACGCTCTTTACCCAGGTGATTCACATGGTCAAGCCGCCCACCAGCCTCTTTCATCCGCACATTCTGTGGCGGGCACTATGGGGTCGTCGCGTTTCCACACAAATGCAAGGGCCGCGGCGTGAAGCCATGTTAAATGTGTAAAACGTGTTCTCCTTCCGCCTATCAAAATCAGGAGTAATTTACTCATGCAGCCAGCTACACATCTTTTGCAACAGCTTTTGCGTGTTCTCCTTGTGTTGACTTTGTCTGTGGCTCCATTGATGACTGCCGCGCCGGCGGTCCATGCGGAAGCCGCCAGCACCTTCACCGTCAACAGCACCTTTGATGCTGCCGACGCCAATCCCGGCGATGGCCGCTGTGCCGTGAGTACGGCGCTGCGCGCGGTCTGTACGCTGCGCGCAGCCGTGCAAGAGGCCAATGCCCACGCCGGCGCCGATACGATTGTGCTAGCGGCTCAAAGCTATTTTCTCTCGATCAACGGTTTTGATTTGGACGCCAACGCCAGCACGGGCGATCTCGATCTGACCGACCCGGCGGGAGTCATCATTCAGGGTAACAAAGCGACCATCTCCGCCAATTATCGCACCTTTCACATCCATGCCACGGCTATGGCTACGCTCAACAATTTGACCATTCGCACCGCGCCCCAAGCCATCTTCAACCAGGGAACGTTGACCTTTCGCAACGCCAGCATCACCGGCAACCCGCGCGTGCAGGCCACGCAGCCAGTTTATGCGGTTTCCGGCATTGAAAGCACCGGCGCTTTGCAGTTGGAGAACGTGACCCTCAGCGGCCTGGTTGCAGGGGCAACGGGGCAGATCGTCATTAACGGCGTCCTCAGCGCACCCACCGCCAGCACCTTAAACAACGTCACTGTACAGGGTGGCCAAGGCGCAGCTGTTGTCATTGGCGGCGCCGACAACGTGGTGGAAATTGTGGATACGACGCTGGACAATAACCCGCTGGGCCTCTTCGTCGATGGCGTCAATACGCTGACGGTGCAGCGTAGCACGTTGAGCCACAACCAGGCGGGCGCCATGGTTATCGGCGCCGGCGGCGTTGAGTTTCCGCTGCAAGTTGATCTGCTGAACTCGACGTTCAGCGGCAATGCGGGCGGTCCGGCGCTGCGTCTAAACTCGGGCGACAGCCGCCGCGTGGCCGTGCGGCTGAACAACGTGACCATTACTGACAATAACGGTGGCGATCTGGTGGGCGGCATCCAAGTACCGGCAGCCAGCAATAACTTACCATCGCCGCTGGTAGCGGCCAATAGCATTGTGGCCGGCAACACGCGCAACAGCGGCGCCATTAGCATTGATCGCGACTGTAGCGGCCCGCTCAATACGCTGGGCCAAAATATGATCAAGTTGGACGCCGCTACCACATGCACCATTAGCGGCCCCAATCGCAATGAGCTTCCCGCGCTGGAGGCGCTGGCCGCCAATGGTGGCGCCACTCAGAGCCATGCTCCCGCCAATGGCAGCAGCGCCATTGATGCGGGCGATCCCAATTTGCCGGGTTCAGGCGCTGCTACCTGCGAAACAACCGATCAGACGGGCAAGGTGCGCCCGCAGGGAGCGCGCTGTGATCTGGGCGCCGTTGAAGTTCCTGGCGTGCTGGGTCGCACCTTTATTGTGACCAGCATTGCGCCCACGTCCACATTGGCGGTCAGCGGACCCATTTCGGTGACGGTGCGCGGCGAAGGTTTTCAGCCCGATTCATTGGTGCGCCGCAACCTCAACCAGCCCTATCCCACCACCTTTGTCAGCCCCACGGAGCTGATTGCCGCCATCCCCGAACTAATCTCCAATGGTGATGACGGGCTGATGAGCCTATCGGTGCTGGACGCCACGACGGGGCTGTCGTCCAATGGCGTCCCCTTTTTGCTGCTCAATCCGCAGCCGGTCCTCACCATCCTTGCACCGCAAAAAGTGCGCACGGGTGTAGACACGTTGGTCACCCTCAGCGGGGCGCAGTTGAGCCCCTTTACGGAAGTGCAGATCAATGGCGAAGCGCGCAGCAGCAGCTTTATTAGCCCCAGCGAGCTGCGCATTCTCATTCCGGCGGTTGATGTGCAAACGGCGGGCACAGAGATCAGCGTGCAGCTCTTTACCCGCACGCCGGGCGGTGGGGCGTCTGCCAATACTTTGAAGCTGCTGGTGGTCGATACGCCGGGTGTCGGTACAGGCAGCTTGCAGAACACAATCAACGTGGCGCAAGAGTCATCCACCACGCTGGGTTGGGTGCATCCTGAAGATTGGCGCAAGCTCAAAGATATGTCGTTCAATATCATCGACGGTACGAGCAACACAGTGGTGGCCGGCTTTGGCCTGATAGAGGAATATGGGCAAAAGGGCGCGCTGGTGGTGCTGGATGGCGACGGCAATGTGACGGGCGCCGGGTTTCCTGGCGACGATGCCCAGCTAGCCACGCCGATTGGCGTATTGAACCTGAAGAACAGTCAAATCAATGCCCAACCCGGCACAACGGTGGAAGTGGTCTACGCCATGACGTTCAACCCGGCAGCGGCCGGGCGCACCTTCCGCATTGCCATCACCGCCAACGACAAAAATGGCGACGCCCACGGGTTTGAAACCGTCGGCGAGATTACCATACCGACGCCGGTCTATCTGCCGCTGATCCACCGGTAGCAGCCGGCGGATTATGAAAGGGTGATAAGGTGAAAGGGTAACAGAGTCACCTTTTCACCCTTTCACCTTGTCACCTTAAATGGCGGTACTATTTTGCTCAGCCTTTTGGCCTCGCGCAGAATGGACTCTACATGTTGCGCATCTATTGCTAACGCGGCAAAAACGTTTAATAAACGATAGGTGTAGTAAAGTGAAGCATCTCTGACGTGCAACGACATCAGAATGTTGCCGGCTAAACGGCGGCTAAAGGCACTCGGTCTTCAAATGAAGCTGTATTGTCACTATTTATCTAGGGAAGGAGCATAAAATGTACGACGCAATTGTGGTGGGCGCACGCTGCGCGGGGGCATCCACGGCCATGCTGCTGGGGCGCCAAGGGTACAAAGTTTTGCTGGTGGATCGGGCCGTCTTTCCCAAGGACATTCCCCATGGCCACTTTATTCATCGCCACGGTCCGCAGCGGCTGGCGCGCTGGGGGCTGCTGGAGCGCATTACGGCCACCAACTGTCCCGCCGTCACCACCATGACCACTGATTTTGGCGATTTCGCGCTTACCGGTCACGATCTGGCGGTGGAGGGCGTGGCCATGGGCATTGGCCCGCGGCGCAGCCAGTTCGACAAAGTGCTGGTGGATGCGGCGGTGGCGGCCGGCATTGAGCTGCGCGATGGCTTTACGGTGGAAGAATTTAGCAGCGATGGGGAGCGCATTACCGGCATCCGCGGGCGCGACCAGCGCAGCGGCGCCCTGGTCAGCGAGACGGCGACCATCACCATTGGCGCTGATGGCCGCAATTCGCGGCTGGCGCAGGCGGTGGCCGCGCCCACGTATGAGGTCACTGCGCCGGTCACCTGTTGGTACTTTTCCTATTGGAGCGATGTACCCAGCGACGCTTTGAGCGTCTTTGTTCACAACCGGCGCGTCATCTTTGCGTTCCCCACCAATGACAATCTTTTTGCCATCTTTATGGCCTGGCCCGCTGCCGAACTGAACGAGGTGCGCACCAATGTGGAAGCTGCGTTTATGGCCGTTGTGCGTGACATCCCCGCCCTGGCCGCATTGACCGCCGATGCCCGCCGCGTCGAGCGCTTTTATGGCGCCACCGACTTGCCCAACTTTTTCCGCAAGCCCTTTGGCCCCGGCTGGGCGCTGGTGGGTGACGCCGGTTGCCACAAAGATCCCTATTTGGCGCTGGGCATCTGCGACGCCCTGCGCGACGCCGACTTTCTGGTGGATGCGCTGGCTTCAGGGCTGAGCGCCGGGGGTGATCTAGAGGCCGCGCTGGCTGGGTATGAAGCGCAGCGCAACGCCGCCAGCATGGAGCAATTTCGCCAGAATCTGCATTTGGCCCAGTTCAAGCCCATGCCGGCAGAAGCCATGCTGCTGCGCCAAAAGTTGCGCGACCGGCCCGCAGATACGCACGCTTTTTATCTGGCCAACCAGGGCATGCTGCCGCGCGAAACCTTTTTCACTCCCGAAAATATGCAGCGCATCATGGCGGCGTGACCCACGCTTGCGCAGCCAGCATTGGCCGGCGATGTGATATAATGGCCGCTATGAACACACCTGCCGAAACCCCACAAACGCTGTTAACCATTGACAACCACGTGGCCACCATTACGCTCAACCGGCCCGAGAAGCTCAATGCGCTCACGCTGCAAATGCTGGATGAGCTGGAAGAGATGGCCGGGCGGCTGGAACAGGAACGAGCCGTGCGCGTCATCATCCTTACCGGCGCTGGCGAGCGCGCCTTTTGCGTAGGCGCCGATATTACAGCCTGGTCCGCACTAGAGCCGCTGGATATGTGGCGACGCTGGGTGCGTCATGGCCACCGCGTCTTTGCGCGCATTGCGCGCCTGCCGCAGCCCGTCATTGCCGCGCTCAATGGCTATACCTTTGGCGGCGGGTTGGAGCTGGCGCTGGCCGCCGATCTGCGGCTGGCTGCCGAGCACGTGGCGCTGGCCATGCCCGAAGTAAAGATCGGCACGGCGCCGGGCTGGGGCGGCACGCAGCGGCTGCCGCAGATTATTGGTCCCGCGCGCGCCAAGCAGATGATCTTTACCGGCCAGCGCGTCACTGCCGCCGTGGCCGCCCAGTGGGGGCTGATCAACGAGGTGACGCCTCAAGAAAGTCTGCTGGACCGCGCGCACGATCTGGCCGCCGAAATTGCCCAAAACGCGCCTCTCTCCGTCCAAATGGCAAAGCAGATGATCGATAGCGGTCTAGGTGACAACGTTAGCATGACGCTGGAAGCGCTGGTGGGCGCCCTGGCCGCCTCTAGTGAAGATGGCCGCGAGGGCGTGGCGTCGTTTCGGGAGAAGCGGTCGCCGCGGTTCGAAAATCGTTAGGAGCGGGGTGAATTTGGCTGTCCAATACTCACGGAGCAGTGCGAAAATAGTTGGGCAATCTAGCAGACTGGCGTTTCAACGCTAGCCTACATTTGCTGTACATCTATTTTTCCGCGCATCGACCTAATAATATGCAGAATATCGTCTCTGCGTTGCGGGCTGACATTTTTCCCATAGATGAGGACAGAATCGGTTCTTAAGCCGCCTTTGCGAGTGTCCTGCGCCACCGAGCCGGCCGAATATGCCAGCGGATATGAGCCAAGATGGGTCAAGCCCGTTGCCGCCTCCAAATTGTGGAGACTGTGCCAGTGATCAGCGGAGCGGGCATTAAACATAACGGCCAAGACGCCGTTGTTTTCGAGCACGCGCGCGCATTCGCCAAAGATAGCCGCCAATTTACGGTTGTACTGGGCAAGGTCTTTGTGGCGCCCCTTGGCGTCGGAAACGACCAGCTCTTCGGCATAACTGGCTTCAAATCCCAAAACGCTATTCCACATTTCGCTCAATTCCAGATAGGGAATTCTGTCGCCGTGGGGCGGGTCGGTCAGGATAAGGCGAACCGATTCGGTTTTTAGCTGTTGGAGCAGAAGTTCGGAATCGCCCACGTCCAAACAAGCGTCAAGTCCGTAATGGGTGAATTCAGCAATGTCCGCCGTGGTCAAAATGGGGGACTGTGGGCCGGTTTGCGCAATGGCATTTAATAATTTCTTGGCTTTGTTTTCAAAACAGTTCCAGGCATTGACTTCAAAATGCTGCTCTGGGCGCCAATATCCAATCACCCAGCTGCCGACTTCAATTCCGGTCGCCTGCTTGCCTGTGGATTTGCCCCGCCGGGTAACGGCAAAGACCATTTTAGACATCTGCCCCAAAGAAGCGGATAGGATCAGCTGCAGCGCCCTTTTGACATTGCCCTCATATTTGTCGATTTCATGCTTGAAGAGATCAATGGCCTGCAAGGCTCGCGGCGTAAAGAGGTCGGACAGCGCAAAGTCTGCTTTGGAATTGATGCGTGAATTATCAAACAGCCGCAGCTTGCGCACACCTGTAGACTGATAGACGCTCTGCGCTTGCAGTTTCTGGCGTTCTGTCGCGGATAAGTCTAGTTCAATCCTTTGGCGACCCGCTTTGGTCCAAACCCTGGTGATTTCCTCATTTTCCCACAAAAAATGGGTGGCAATTTGCTTGTTTGCTAAACGGTACATCTGGTAGATGGCGGGCTTAACCGCCTCTTCAAACATCGCCAATGCCATCAATAAATCTTGGTGGGCGGGCAGATCTAAATATAGTTTTGTCAGTTCAATGCTAATCGGGTTGACGTCAAAGCCAATAAACCGTCTGTTTAAATCGGTGCACTCTTTGGCAATCAGACCCGAGCCCAGAAATGGGTCCAGCACCACCTGCCCGTCCTCGGTCAGACGCTCTATGAGAAATCGCCAAGCTTCCGTTGGTTTTTTGCCCCAATATTTGTGAAAGCCGGCCAAACCCTTATAGCCGGCTGGGCGGATGGGATTTATCTCGGCGGCATGTTTTGAAGATGCCTGGTTTGCGGACGAATGGCTGCTCATGAAGCGTATCGACTATGCGCCGTTTTGGGCTTGTAGGGCCGTCCACATGCGTTCGGGCACAATGGGCAGCTGGTCTATCCAGATGCCGGTGGCGTTGTGGATGGCGGCGGCAATGGCCGGCGCCGTGGGGATCATGGGCATTTCGGCCATGCCGCGCAGCCCCAGCGGCCCTTGCGGGTCGGGAATCTCCAGAATGACCGGCTCTATCACATCGGCAATATCGAGCACGCCGGGGATCAGATAGTTGCTCAGGTGTGGCGTCAGCGTGCGGCCATCTTTCTGGATAAAGTTTTCCAGCAGCGTCCAGCCAATGGCCTGGGCCGCGGCGCCCTCAATTTGCCCTTCCACCAACTGTGGATTGATGGCTTTGCCCACATCATTGACGCTGACCAGCCGCGTCACTTCCACATGGCCCGTATCCAAATCCACGGCCACTTCGGCATATTGCGCGCAATAACCGTAGGTGACGCTGGGGTCGGCCACGCCGGTTTCGGGATCATACATGGTGGTGGGGCGGGGATGAAAGACGAATTCGCAGCGCGCCGGGCGCTCTTCATGTTGCCACTCTTGCAGCGCACCCGCCGCGGCGCCTTGAATGGCGTGGCCAGCCATAAAGGTCAGGCGGCTGGCCGAGGCGCTGCCGCTGGAGCCGGTAATGTCGGTATGTTCCACCTGTAGTTCAATGCGTTCGGGCGGCAAATTGAGCGCGTCAGCGGCAATCTGCAAAAAGGCGGTGTGCGCGCCTTGCCCCACATCTGCACCCAGACAGCTCACGACGGCCTTTTCAATTTCGGCCTCGCCATATAGCTCCACCTTGGCATAACAATGTTCAGGGAAGCCCAGACTAAAACCCACGTTCTTGTAGCAGACCGCAATGCCGACGCCGGTGGCAATGCGCCGACGCGATGCATCCAGCGAAGTTTGGCGCGCAGATGCCTGTGGCCCTGCCGCGGATTGGATGCTGGGGGCGTGGGCAGCGCGCTGCCAGCGCCCATCTGCGCTTTGCATCCAGCCGCCGCGGCGGGCCGCTTCTTCTAATGTTTCCGCGGCCGTGCAGCCGGGCGGCACCACGCTCTGCGTGGGCAAAAGGGCGCCGTCGCGCAGCACATTTTGCAGCCGCAGCTCCACTGGATCCATGCCCAGCGCGGCGGCCAGCTTGGTCATCTGCATTTCGGCGGCAAAGTGTCCCTGTGGTCCGCCAAAGCCGCGGAAGGCGCCGCCCGGGCAGTTATTGGTCAAAACGGTGCGGGCATCTACGTGCACATTAGGAATATCGTACGGCCCCAAGCAGGCGACCAGGGCATTGCCCAACACTTTGTTGCTGGTATACATGTAGCCGCCGGCATCGCTGATCACATCCATCTGCGCGGCCACAACTTTGCCCGCTTTGGTGGCGCCCCATTTGGCCTTAAAGATAAAGGGGTGACGTTTGTGGTGACCCACAATGCTCTCTTCACGACTCCAAATGGTTTTGATGGGCCGACCTGTTTTCCAGGCCGCCAGCGCCAGCACAATTTGCAGCGACATATCTTCGCGTCCGCCAAATGCGCCGCCAATGGCCGGATAGCGCACCACGATTTGCTCTTCAGGCAATCCCAGCGCATGGGCAATCTGCTGGCGATCTTCGTGCATCCACTGGCCGGCGATAATGACCTCAATGCGACCGTCATCGCGCACAAAGGCCAATCCGGCTTCGGGTTGCAAATAGGCATGCTCTTGGGCGTGGGTGCGATATTCGCTTTCCACAATGACGTCCGCTTGGGCAAAAGCGCTTTCCATATGACCGCGGCGGATGCGATATGAATAGAGTACGTTGTCGGGCAGGTTGGCATGGATGCGTGGGGCATCGGGCGCCAGCGCCGCCAGAGGGTCAGTAATCACCGGCAAAGGCGTGTAATCCACCTCAATCAGCTGGGCGGCGGCTTCGGCCTGCGCTTTTGTTGCAGCCACCACCAGCGCGATCTGGTCGGCCTCCCAGCGTACATGGGCGGCAGTGGGCGTGCTACCCGGCCCGCAGAGCACCGGTTGGTCCGGGATGATCAGACCGTATTCGTTGACCGGTACGTCGGCGGCAGTGAGAACGGCAACCACACCAGGCGCGGCCCGCGCGCGATCTACATTGAGTGCGTTGATTTGGGCGTGGGGAATGCCGGCAAAGACGACCTTCATCCACAGTTGGCCCGGCAGGTCAATATCGCCCGGATATTGGGCGACACCCGCCACTTTATCAACCACATCAACCCGTGAAAGAGTGCTGCCAACCGCTCGCATCATGGTAACCTTAATCTCTCTTTAATCTCTGGATTTTGCGCAACGTTCCTGTAATTTGGTACGATTATCAATACCTAGTTGTCTGGCCGCTTAATTTTTAGAATTCCCGTATAACTTTTGTTCGAGCTGTGATTTCTAAAAATTAAATGTTTGCGGCACTAGACTTGATGAAGTTCATATTCTAATACGGGAGTTGTTATGGCACAATCTACAGCGAGAAGAAAACAGAGCGGCCCCATGAGCGCACGACAGCGGCGCCAAGACGCCCGGGATGCAGCAGTCAAGGCGCGCCGCAATCAGAACATGTTGGTAATCGGCGCCGGCGTGGCGCTGGTGGCCATCGTCGCCTTTTTTATCTATCTGAACGTGCGCTCACGCGCCCCCATGGCGGGGGAAGAAGTTTTTAATTCGCAGGGCAATAGTCACATTCAGTATGGCAGTCGTTCACCCATTGAATATAACAGCACGCCGCCTTCTTCTGGACCGCATTATGACAATCTGGCGGCGTGGAATGTCTATACAGAGCCCATTCGTTATGAGCAGCTCAACCACAATTTAGAAGATGGTGGCGTCATTATCTACTATCAGTGTCCAGATGGGTGCCCGGAACTCTTTGATGAGCTCAAAGCTATGGCCGAGCCGTATATTGATGCAGGGCGACACGTGGTGATGGCGCCCAATGATCCTGCATGGTCTATTGATGGCAGTGAGCCGCTGCATAAGGATATGGGGGCGTCGATTGCGCTGGTCTCCTGGCAGCATGTGCTTAAATTAGATGAGTTTGATCAAGGGCGGATCCGGGCTTTTATTGAGAAGTATGAAGGCATCGATCATCACGTAGGCGCCACTGGATGAGGCAATATCCATAGCCGTTTGCCCATCGCTGTTTGAGTATAAACGTGTAAAGAAAAGTCCGACTTTTGGCCAAAAGTCGGACTTTGTTTTTCTGGCAAGCCGGCGTGCAGACTAGATTTTTTCAAAGTGGTCCACATCTAACACAAAGATGGTGGCGCCGCCCACATGTTTTTCAACCGGCGTGGGAATGTGCACTTCGCCCGGCTCCATAACGGGCGGCAGCGGAGTGACAAACTGCATTCGGTTGGGACAGGTTTCGCGGATGATGCCCAACACATCCTCTACCTGTTCATCCTGTACACCGCAGAAAATGGTCGTATTGCCAATGCGCAAGAAGCCGCCGGTCGTGCTGGTGACCGTGACGGCAAAACCGCGGCGCGACAGACGATCAAGTACGTTGCGGCTATCATCACTGTTTACAATGGCCATCACTAATTTCATGATAACTCCACTTGCATGTTGATATGTCTAGCGACCTTCTACCCCACGTGAAGCAATAACAGATTCGCCACTTGCTGTTGAATTTCACGTTGAATCGTCGCCACATCGTGAGTGGCATTGACAATGCGCCAACGCGCTGGTTCCTGGCTGGCCAGCTGCAAATAGCCCTGGCGCACGCGTTGATGAAAGGCAACGGTTTGCGCTTCCATGCGATTCCATTCGTCGTCGCAGGCTCGCTTGCGGCGCAACCCCTCGACTGGATCAATATCTAAGAAGAGCGTGAGATCGGGCGCCAGATGCGCCGTGGCAAATTCACTCAACGCCCGCAAATCAGTCAAATCCTGCTCGCGCCCATAGCCTTGATAGGCCAACGTGCTGTCTGTATAGCGATCCGATAGGACAATCTGGCCCTGGGCGAGCGCTGGGCGTACCACTTCTGCCACTAGCTGGGCGCGCGCCGCATTAAAAAGCAATGCTTCGGCGCGGGGTGACATGTCTGTGTGGGCCTGATTCAGCAGAATTTCGCGAATGGCGTTTCCGATTGTAGTGCCGCCGGGCTCGCGTGTCAATAAAACTTGGTGACCAGCTTTGGTCAACTGCTCTGCCAACAGCCGAATTTGGGTGGTTTTCCCGCTACCTTCCGGCCCTTCAAATGTAATAAAGAAGCCCACGTTATGCTCAATTCATGGTTGGTTTATCATAGTGCTGTATTGATTATCGCTCGAGCAATACAGCAATACAGCTATAGACACTTCAATTACTATTTTCGATAAAACGCACTTTACTCACGGAATATGCGCACGCGGCGATTGGGTTCGCGACCATAGCTGTGGCTAATCAGGTTGGCAGCCCGGGCCAGCTGATGCTGCTGGCTGCGGATGGTGGCGGCCTGTGGCTTGAGTTCAGCTTCGGACGCGCCATCCAATATTTTTTTTATGGCGTCTTGCGTTTCGCGCATGGCGTCATTAAACGCATCGGCCGGTTCAGAAGCCATTTGGAAAATGTCGACCAGGCATTGCTCCATTTGGGTGGCCGTGTTGCTGCGCAAAATGTAAATGGGCACGTTGCGCCGCTCGGCGTCCACAATGGGCTGCGGCTGCTGGCGATAGTAATTTTTGAGCGTCATTACAATGTCGGCCAGCCGCAAATCATCCACGATTTCTACCGGTACATTTAAGCTTTTTGCCACGCTGCGCAGCCGATTCTGGCCCACGCCATAGGGGAAGATGCGCATGAGCTTGGGCTTGGCCGCGGCGGGCGCCTCTTCCTCTATGGATTCCGCGGCGACGTTAATGTGGTCGGCATTACCATTGCGCTGGGGCAAGAGGGCGGACGTGCGCTCACCGCGAGGGCTGCCGGGGCGGCTGCCGTTTGTGCCATCGCGGCCGCGACGCTTCTTCTGCTTGCCGGCAAACAGCTCCATGTGGGGCGTGGCGCCGCTTTCATCCATGGTCTTTTCAACGCGCAGCTTGCCTTCTTCATCCAAATAGCGGATTTCAGGCGTCAAGAGCCAGCCACGCAGCAAGGCATCTACCGCTTCGGCGACATCTTGGTGAATGGAAACGCGCTGCCGATCCTGAATTTCAATGAGAACGTCAAAGGTAGGTGGCGCTTTGCGCTCTAACACTGTTTTTTGGGTGCCGCGCCGTCGCGCTTCTTCGTCGGAGAGCGTCACCGATTCAATGCCGCCCACCAAGTCGCTTAGCGTCGGATTCATCAGCAGATTTTCCAGCGTAATGCCGTGGGCGGTGCCAATGAGCTGCACGCCGCGCTCGGCAATGGTGCGGGCGGCAATTGCTTCCAACTCGCGGCCAATTTCATCAATAATGATGACTTCGGGCATATGATTTTCCACGGCCTCGATCATCACCTCGTGCTGAAGCGCAGGGGTTGGCACCTGCATGCGGCGCGCGCGGCCAATGGAAGGATGCGGAATGTCGCCGTCACCGGCAATTTCATTGCTGGTATCTACAATGACGACGCGTTTTTCCTCGGCGCGCACGCGGCCCGCTTCGCGCAGCAGCGTGGTTTTGCCGACCCCGGGGCGCCCCAAGAGCAAGATGCTCTTGTCGCTGGTCACAATGTCTTTGATGATCTCGATGGTGCCATAGACCGCGCGCCCCACGCGGCAGGTGAGCCCAATGACGTCACCTTTACGATTGCGGATGGCCGAAATGCGGTGCAGCGTGCGCTCAATGCCGGCTCGATTATCCGCCCCGAAGTCGCCAATGTTGTCGATGACCATATTGAGCTCTTCCTGGGTGACTTCTGTTTCGCTCAAATAAAGTTCACCGTGCGTAAAGCGCGCTTCGGGCAACCGTCCCAAGTCCATGATGATTTCGATCAATTCGACTGAACGGTTGGTGGTCTCTAGAGCTTGTCGGATATGAGAAGGTAATACAGCTAAAAGCAGCTCTAGATCGTCTGTAATTTGTAATGTACTCATATCAAATTTGCATGTACCTTTTCGGGTGTAGATAGTTCAAAATATCGAATGTTTTTACTCTTCAGTGCCTACATAGTTGCGCCTTTGCTGGGGGCTCAGGACGGCGGCGCCAATAAAGCCTCCGGCATCAGCGACGAAAGATTATTGCGCTATCGACAAAAAGTTGTCGATGTTGACGAGTAAGCGCCTAACAAAATCGAGGCGACTTTGGGCGAATTCTGAGACGAACGTGGAAACGTGTAGGTGGTGGGGATGGCTTTTCCCACGGCCTTTTCCAGCGCGGGCAGGCGCTGAAATACGGGTTCGCGCGCCCACGCGTGGACGTACCGCACCATGCGGGCGCGGTCTGTAAAGGGCGCAAAGCCAAATTCGCCCAACAGAGCCGCCATCCCGCCGTGGTAGTCGCGCACGCCAACATAGATCGGGCGCCGGGACAGATTGATTTCATGAATCACGCGCAGGCCATATTGCAGTAGCGAAGCCATGGCGTCAACATCAGGATTCAGCGTGTCGACCAGCATGCGCATCCAGTAGCCGCGGGCGCCAAATCCTAATAGAATACAACCTTCAATATCCCCATTTTGTTCCAATACGTACGTCTGGTGGTTGCCAGATTGCCACCAATCTAGAATCAGCGGTTTTACGCTCTGCTCGGTGTCGGATTGCGCCACGCCCTCAGAGTGCTGCACGGGCAGCGGCGTCACTCGCTCGTACAGGCGGCGCATGTTCCATTCGTCTTCTTTGTGCTGTGGGCGAATCAAAACAGACCGCGCGCGTTTCTCCGGCAGCGCCTGCAGCGTGCGGTTAATGTGGGTCAGCCGCCAGATTGTTTGTCGAGTATAGGGTTTGAATCCTACCTGGCTAAAGGTATTCACCAAAAGAGGCTGGTCGGGCACATCGGCGTAGATGCGGGCGATTTGCAGGCGAGCGGCTTCCTGCGCATAGTGCGAAAGCAGCTTTTCCCAAATGGCTGGATGGCCCCATGAAGTTTCCAGCGAAGGGGCCAGCAGCATAATATCCGCCTCAGGACGACCGGGGCGTTTTTGGGCCTGTAAAAAGCCAGCGTGAGCTAAGGTGTTGCGATTTTGCCGCAACACATGGGTGCTTCCCCGTGCGCTAAAGCGAGGGATCAGTGAATTGAAGGCAGTGATGGATGGAGAGCCAGGGTGCAGAAGCGCTTGAATTGCATTAAGCTTCGTTGCTTGCCTACCCAATCGCTGAACCAGAAAAAAGTCGCCTAACTGGAAAGGGCGAATCACTAAATATTATACCCCTTTGAAGAGTAAAGTTGCGCTGAACTGTGGAACCCCAACCGGAAAATGTCGGTTGGGCCGTTCCCCAAACGCTATTTGGCCACCTCATGTGCTCGCGAGAGATGAATGTTAGCGTAAATAGTCATGGCTTATGCCGCGCCCATGGTTTGCCAGGTGTGAATCAGTTTGCTTGACTCAACTGTTTCACTCAAGGCATACGTAAATCCCAGTAGTATTGTACAGGAAAGCCAGCGGAATATCAAGTACGATTTTTGAACTGGGTGCATTTCGCTTTGGAGGCGAACATAGGACGGCAGGATAGAATCCTCGGCTAAAATCGAGAAGCCGCCACAGCGGATGGGGCTAAATCGCTACGGCGATTTTTCAATGGTAGACGCCCATTTGTAATGGTTGCCCCACTCTCTTTTGAACGCAGCTTGACAATCAGCATGCACGCAGCTCTTGTGCTGGAACCTCTTGCAAAGCCAGCGCGCCAAACGCCGACACGGAGCATCTACGCATAGACCCTACGAGTTACCGAAATCGATCGTAATATTGCCCTGTTGTTCTGCTGTAGCTTGGCGTTCACTTTCCGCGCGCCCATGTTTATCCGTACATGCCCGCACATGATCCAAAAAGGAACGCGCTGCCAGCAGGCTTTCGCGCCGGGCGGTGTAGACATGGCGCCAAAATTCCTGGGGCAAGCCCATGTCGTTGTGGCGCAATTCCTCCAAAACGCCCACGGTTCCTTCGGCCAACCAGCCCATTAGATGAAACGCATTGTCGCGCTCTGCCGCCGGTCGGCGTGGTGATTCTGCACTTTGTTCACTCATATTCATTCTCCACAGAACTAACGCTCAGTACTAAACGTACAAGCAGACCCTCTTGACGTTCCCCGTGGCGCAGCGGAGCCAACGGGCGGTGTTGATCTATCGTTCTCTATCGTTCGATAACCACCCGCATCACTTTATATTCACTGCTGCCAAAGCGGAACTTATACTCTTCATCGCCCTGCATAAAGTCAAAAAGCTTGTTGCCGGCGGCAATGGCGTATTGAATGGCATAGGCCAGCAAGACCCAGCCCGGGCTCAAATGAGCAAAAATATCGGGATCATACCCCGAATTATAGAGCAAAAAGCGATTGTCATATTCAAAGGCAAAGAGCGTAGCGGCCTTTTGGCCGTCCATGCTTAGGAAGCAAAGCCGCAGCCGCCCAGCATCCAGCATGCGGTGGGCCATATTGGTAAAAAAGCTGCGCATGTGGGGCGTCATGAAATCCGCTTTGTCGTCGCGGCTGGCCCGCTGCAGCCGAATGAAATCCTCCATCTCTGCATCTAAATCCCATGTTCGGCCATTCGCTGCGGAACGATTGGGCTGGGGCTGACCAATAATGTAAAAGTCGATGTTAGACTCGCGTTCAGCCCGCCGCTGTTTGCGTCGAATTTCGTGGCGCTGCTTTTTATCCACCTGGTCTTGCAAATAGTCTTCATAGCGCAAGGGCAGCACAAATTGTGGTGCTACATCCTCTTGCGCCACTGTGACTTGGCAACCATTCTGCTCGGCCAGCTGCGGAAAGAGCACATAAGTTTGGCTTTCTTCGGGTAGATTGCAGAGATCCAGCGTATTCCATGCGGGCGCTGCGGCGCTATATAGCCAGTTGCATAGGGCTGTATAAACCTGTGCTTCCCAACCGCGCTTGATAATTAGATCCAAATAGTCACTCACGTCGATGCAGCCCACCAGCGTCAGGCGCGCTTTGGGGGCGGCATTAGTGGCGGTATCGGGCTGGGTCTCGGTGTGGTATAGGGGCGCAATGCCCACCAGTTCGTTGGTATCAGGCGAACGAAAGGCCACGATCCACAATTCGCCCGTACCCAGATGTTCCCACCAGGTTGTCTGCCACTCATGGGTCAAGAAAAAGTTGTTGAACGCACTCTGTTTTAACAGCGTATTCCATTCCGCTTTTAATGCATCGAAGCCGCTTTCGTCGGCATGGGGACCATACACAATATACGTCAGCCCTTCATTGGGCCAACTCTCCACCCTAGACGCCGCCGGAGATGCAATCTGCTCCATTTCCGCATAAAAAGGGGGGCGATTGTCCAGGGCCGACTGGGGATCTATTTGATTGTTGTTTCTGTTGCGTTCAGACAAATCTTGCTTGCCTGCCGTCTGTTCGGGACAGAGGCTCATTGTGCTCATAAATCCATTCCTTTGGTGTAAATCTTACACAACTTACGCGATGCTAGTGGATAACGTAGGGCCAATGGATGGCCAAGCGAGAAAAGGATTGTTTACACGAAGATTTCTACGCTTGTTTGCGCAAGTTATTAAGTTCTATGATGGCGCAGTACGCTGTGCAACACGCTATCCGACCGCCATCATGCAAGTCCTATCTTATGGTCACATTATCAGTACACCACAACGGTGTTGGCGATGCAGGCGTCGGTCTCGATTGATGAATCCGACGCTATGCTTGCTATTACGGTCTACTGATTATTTAAAGATTGCACAATTGTCCAGAGACATAAGCCATGCAATTGAGCGAACTTTCAGTGACGTATCTATGATGCGTCTAGCGCTGGGCAAGTGTAACACAGGATACATAGATTTTCTGTTAGCCAGTAAACGTTTGGCGCGGCTTTATGAACGCAACATATGGATAATGGCCCATACAATCAGCACAATCAGCACCAAAACGGCCAGCATAACGGCCAACGCCCCCAAACCACTGCTGGTAATAATGGCAAAACCAGAACTGGGGCCAGCTGTGGGAGCGACGCGTACCGTGGTTTGCGACGAACCCAACGGCGCCAGTTGCGGACCGGTAATGGCCACTGTGGGCGGCGCACCTTGCAACGGGGTCGTGGTCACCACCAGACCAACGATGGTGGCAGACGCCACAACCGCGGGTGCAAATCCACCGGGCGGCGTTGAAGTAGCTGGGAGGGGGAGAGGCGTGGGAAATAAAGTCGGGGTGGTCACAATGCCCAAGCTTGTGATATTGGAAGTGGTGGGCTGGATCACGGGTACACTGTTGGAAGACGCTATATTTTCATAGGGCATAATATTGGCCGCGGGCGGGGCCATGCCGCCAAAGCAGACCAGCAACTGTACATCATCCAGCAGCGCCCACGTGCGCAAGCCATTGCCGTCATTATAGGTGTTGAAGTAGATATAGAAACTTTTGCCCCGGTAATAATCGGCGAACAAGGGGACGGCATTTTCTTGCCAGCCCCCTTCATTGGGACGCGTGCGTACAAGGATCTGCATGGGTTCAAGCTGGGGCGAAAGGGTAATGACGTCGTTGCGGTCGGACCACGAATCAGTCGTAGAAAGGGGGGCCTCCTGCGTGCGGCGCCAAGTCCACCAGCGCAACTGGATGTCTGTGGCGTCTGATGGAATGTTGACCATCTGACGCACCGAAGAATAGGTCACCACATTGGCCAGCCCAGAATCGGGCGGATTGCCCATAAGCACGGCTCGTCCACCGCTATGCACGTCGCCCACAAAGCGCGGTGGTACTGGGTCTTCACCAAATATCCAGGAATCATTCGTTTCAAAACTGCTATTGTATAAAATATTGCTACAGCCCGGGGGGGCCGTGGGCAATGGCGTATATGTGGCCGTGGGAAAGGCGGTCGATGTGGTTGTGGGTGTCCACGTAAAGGTGGCGGTAGGGGGCGTGGGCGTGCCTGTGCTGGTGGGGGTCGGCGTCGCCGTAAAAGTGGCTGACGGCGTAACCGTCGAATTGCACGCTAATATGGAGACGTCATCCACATACATGGCGGTGCGACCACCGACACCGTCATTATTCACCACAAAAACCACCCGAATCTGATCACCGGCAAAAAGGGTTAGGTCAAAATCTTCCATAACCCACTGGCGACGATTGCTCTGTTCGTTGACCACCCGCGCAATCAGCTGGTTCGAAAACGTGTTGTAAATATCCACATATTGCAGATCGCCCGCACCCGGCGCCGCATCATACGCTGTGTAGTACCAGAAAGAAAGGACGATATAGCCTGCGCCCGGGGGCAAATTGATGGTCTGTTCAAGCGCGCTAATGCTGCTCGCATTGGGCAGATCCACAATGCCCAGCTGCATGGCGTAGCCGCCTGGCATATGCGTAACGGTGGTGACAGGGATGGCCGGCCGCGCCGACGGGAGGATGTTCCAGCTGGCGTCAATCACATTAAACGAACCGTTGTTAACCAATTCGCTACAGCCGGCCGGGATGTCCCGCGGGACGGCCGCCTGCGCCATGGGCGCCGCCCACATGGCCATGAGACACCAGATCAGCATTATGCAGCCCAGGCCCCATTTTTTCACTTTTTGGTTGTTCGGTTGCATGAACGCGGATTGGGTATGTAACTTTGGAGCGGCGGCTTTCCTGGCGTTCGGTGTGGCCAATATTC
Source organism: Caldilineaceae bacterium (assembly GCA_020634755.1). Lineage (GTDB taxonomy): Bacteria > Chloroflexota > Anaerolineae > Caldilineales > Caldilineaceae > JACKBC01. The sequence goes on from JACKBC010000001.1 coordinate 580,409, forward strand.
GCGGCACGAATCTGTCTCCTTTAGTTAGGGTGGATGCTGAAATTCTACCACACGCTGATTGGACCCGCAATGCAACGGGATTAGGATCGGAGATTGAGAACTCTTTTCTTGTATGTTGTATCTACAGAGGTATGAAAATTATGGTATAATGGTTCCATGCTAGATCGTGGAAAAGTGATTAATGCCTTACAAGATAAAGAGCGGAAGTTTCAGGAATTTGTGGCCGAGCGCGACAAGCAACGATACGCGCTGGCAGAGCAGCTTGACGAATTCCTGCGTTATGATTATCAGGCCATCCTCAATGTGCTGGCGGAGCGCGGTTTGGCATGGCCGGGAGCGCTGCCCACACCAGAGCTGGATGCAGCCCAGGCGCTTTGTATCCCCTTTGCCAGCACCTGGCAAAACCATCAGGACGCGCGGGCCTGGGCGCTCCAGACGTTGCGCAACCGCACCGTGGCCGCAGTCGATGGCAGCCAGATTACGCCCACCGGCGAATATTCTGTGCCCATTGGCGCCATGCAGATTGGCTGGTTTGTCAACGATCACCGCGAAGGCGGCAGCTACGAAAAAGATGTCTATTTTGAGGTAATGGCGCCTCAAGAAGTAGTGGATGACGAGTCGACCAATATGGAGAGTGGCCAGCCGGACCGCCGCGTCAATCTGCTCCGTTTTGTGGGTGAATGCCAAAAACTGTGTGAACTCATGGGGCGCAGCGAACATTTGCCCCTGCGAGAAAAACCGCTTTGCTTTTTTGATGGTTCGTTCATCATTAGCTTTGCCGGCCAAATGCGGCCAAACTTGGCGACTCCCTATATAGGCGCTATTATACAACTTCTGGACTGCTCCAAACGGACGCGTGTGCCGCTAGTGGGCTTTGTGGATGATTCGCACAGCCGCGATTTGGTCACGTTAATGGGGCACATTACCCAACGCCACGATGGTCGGGCCACGGGGGATGCGGCCATGCTGCATGGGCACTTGCCGGCCACTTGGGGCGTGCGCACGCCCTTCTTCGCCTGCGCCCGTGAGGATGGACTGAGCAAAGAAGGGCGCGCCCCTTTCTACACCGAAACCGTCTTTACCTATATGCGCCTCACAAGTGAGCGCCCGCCCGCCCGCATTGAAATGCCGATCTGGATTTTGGAAGATGGACGGGCCGAAGAGATTATGGATCTGGTGCGTGCTGAATGTGTGGTGGGCGCGGGCTATCCATACGCCATTGAAACGGCTGACGCGCTGGCCGTCATCAGCCAGCAGGATCGTCAGCGCTTCTATGCCCTGTTTGAGCAATTTGCTCAGCGCCAGGAGATCAACTTTACACGCACGCGCAAGGCGGCCAGCAAGCGCGTGCGCCGCTAGAATTGCGTTCCCCATGCCTGGCGTGAACGCAGTTGAGCTAATGGACTTATGACGGAAACCTCTGATCGCATTTCCAATTCAACAGAGGACGAGACGCACAACGACGTGCTTGATGCATCGAGCACGTCGTTGACTGGGCGATCCATCATCCGTGGATTCTTGGCGCAGCCCAAATTGTAGCGGGTTAAGATTGGCGCCAGTGGGACATGTCGACCAAGCGCACCGTGCTGGTCATTCTGCTCATTGTCATTGTCGCCATCATTTGGATTAACCAACCGGTACTGCCATTTTGATTATGGCCGGCATTTTGCCCTATCCTGCCAGCCCATTGTAGACGTGGCCGAACGCATCCACGAACTTCGCGCGGCGTTAGTACGATTATTCTGTCGATCTTGATTGCTGTTGGTGCGTATTTGGCGCCCATTGCTCATCTTCCCGGTTTTTGTACGATCGGCTGATCGCTGGCAGCAGAATTTTAACGCCGACCATTATCAACAATCTGATCACCGCCATTGCCGCCATTGCCAATCTTGGCGCCCGACCGCAAATTTGCCGCCATTGTCGGGTTTGAGCTGCCATTGGTGAGAACTTTTCAGCAGATTCAGCAAAATGACCCAGTTCCAATTGCTTTTGCGTGCTGGAGCAGATTTTGACCTACGTGCAGCAGGTGTTGGGGGCTGCGACGAATGTGGTGGGCGGTACGGCGGTTATCAGCTTTACGCTGGTGGGCGGCATCTTTCAGGCCGTTAACTCTCCGTGATTCTCCTGCTGATGAGCTTATATATTACAAAAGACGCGCCCGCATTCCGCAGCTATTTGCGAAAAACCTGTTTCGCGTGCTGCCTATCAGCCAGAGCTGGAAGAGCTTTTGCGCCGCGTGGGCTACATCTGGCAGGCTTTCTTTCAGAGCAAATTGTGCTGGGCTTGACCATTGGCGTATGATTTACCTGGCTGGCGCTTACGCTGTTAGGCATGCCAGCGCCTTGATTCTGGGTATTATCGCCGAACGCTAGAAATTGTACTTCGTTGGGACCCACGCTGGCCATGATTCCAGCCGTTATTGTAGCGCTTATTCAGGGGTAGCAACTGCCCCTGGCCGATATTAGCAATCTGGGCTTTGCGCGCTGATGGTGGTGGGCGCCTGTTTTTTGATCCAGCAATGATTTGAAAACAGGCTGTGATTGTGCCGCGTCATTGGCGATAGCGTCAATCTGCATCGGTGATTGTGATGTGGCGTGGTGGTGGGCTTTAGCATGGCGGTATTCTGGAAACGTTTTTTGGCGCTCCTGTGCTGGCCACCATGCGCGTCGCCAGCAGCTATATCCGCCGACTGCTCGATTATCCGCCGCTAGCGCCGACTCACTCGCTCGTGGCCGCATGGGTTCCCTACCAGCTTTTGTCGGGGGCGTGCGCTGGCGCGCGCGTCGGAAAATAGCGTGAACATCCTTCTTTGCCCCCACCCAATGGGGATGGCCTGCGGTCCACTGGCTTATCAATCCCACAATCAACGCCATCAACTTCGGTCCAAAATCAAAGGCCGGAATGGCGCGCGCAATCATCTTTATCAATGGCCTCAATATCGGACTACACTTGGTTGGCGCGCTGCCGCCGATCTGCTCGTGGCGCCGATGGCGCGGCATAATGGGCCGGGGACGGGCGGGCGGCCCCATGTTGCATCAGGTCGTGATGCTGGACCAGGTTGCGGGCCATGAAGTTGAACAGTTGCCGCCCAGGCGTGCGCTTAGAAGGCAACGAAGCCGGAAAGATCAGACGTCTGGAATTGCTGGCGATTGAGCGCGCCTGGCCGAAGCGCCGATCAAAATTGTGCTGTGGTGAATTGCGTGCAGGGCGACCGATGGGACCGTCGCTGGCCAACTTGCTCATTCTGGCGCAGCGCGACTGTGACCCAACTTTGCGTAATGGATGGTGTGCAGAGCGCACAGATTGTGCGCAGCAGCCTGAAATTACGGTGGAAAGCGCACGGCGCGATGTGGTCAGCATATCCCGCTGGTCCGCTGGTCACTGGCATTACCTATAGCGGCCGCTATCCGCTTTGCAGAATAACCAGTGCCTTTGGGCGGCGCAGCATCAACAATGAATTAGCCAGTGCATCGGCCACCATATCCATTCATGGCACGGGCTTTTGCTGGTGAGAGCACATTCGACGCTATAATAGGGCGGAATAAAGAGGAAAGTAGACCCAACCCCACGATTTGGGAGTAGAGAATGAAATATTGTTGCGAGACCAGCTGCGCGGAGGTCGCCCAATGGCTCTTAACTGGTCATCAAACTGGAGGGGCGCGTTCTCCAGCCTGTGGGGCGTCCGCCGATACGACAGGTAAGGTCTGCCCTTAACAAAGCGGCCGCAAAGAAGGCTGCGTTGGCCGGCTCAGGCATGGGAATCTGGGGTGATGACAGAGGCATCCAGCCTTCAGGGCCAGCGTCCGCCAGGCCAATCTTGGGCTTCGCTTTCCGGTTGCTGAAGCGCGAAGCGGATGCGCAGCGCCGACAGGAAGAAGTGCAGCTCATTTTGCGCAGGCGCAGCGTGAACCGGCTTCTTTACGGTGTGTTTTGTATGAGCGCTATGTGGATCGCATTATGCCTATATTTTTTCATCGGGTGGGCAATCCGCACGATGCCGAACCAACGGCGCGTACACGTTCTATCAGGCGCTTTAAAAATCCATACCTATGAAGATCTTGGCGCACCGTTCTCGGCGTGGCTTTTCGCATTGCGCACAATCTAGTGATGACCAACTGCTGCGATCGCAGTCGCCGTAGCTTTTATGTCGCTGGATTTGACTCTGGTCGCAAAGCCGTACGGAAGAACGCCTGGGGTGCAGAAAGGTTGAGCAGGGAAGAAAAGCACCACGCGCAGCCAGGATGCCATTGAACGTCTGCCAGAAGAGCGGCACGTTGCTGCTCTAAATTCAGCAGTCGACTTTCAAATGTGGAAATTGGCGAGTTGACTGAATAGAGCAGCGCCATCAAGTCACTCTATTTCGTACGTTGGCTGCTTTGCGTCAAGATTTGGAGTCCGCAGTGGGAATAAAGATGAATTTACTTACTGAGATTACGGCCCCATTGTCGTTTGTGGAGCTACGCTGGTTTCAAATCAGGATGAACTGTCTCTGCCGGCATGGATATGGGCAACGGCATGATTCTGCCCCGGAGAATGTATTGGATGGACATTTTTCAGCGCACGGCCCAAGTGCCGGGGACACTCCGATGTGCAGCCGGCTTTGCAAGCTGAGGTCGGCCATTCATGGAATTTGTCACCCGATTGGCCTAACCGATCTGGCCGATGATCTGGCCGCGCAGAGCTGGTCAGCGCACCCTGCGCCCCAGTTTCGCCAGAATTTACAACAACGCGCTGGAAAAGGCTCATCAAGAACAAACCGCCAAACGAGTGCTCGGCATCAGCCCGAACCGCTGATCGAGCCGTGGCAGCTCGGTCTGTCGTTTTCAGCTGAGTGATTTTATTGTAGGCGCGTCCGCCGTGGTGGGGAATTGTATTTGTCGCCAAATCGACTATCGCAGGAAACAACGACGGTGGTTAGATAAGTTTTTCAAGGAAAGGCTGTGAGTCTTCTGCCTGTCGCCACCAGCCCCAGCCCTTCTAAAGTTGCTGAAATGAGAATCGCAAAGCATCCTACGCAAGGACCAGCTTGATAAGCGTGCTTTGCGGTTTTTATTTACACAACACGCAGCGCTTGTGGATCGCCACGGAGAAAAATCATCGGCAGCGAGACGGTTCTTACGAGGCTTGCGTAAGTTCTAGAATTTTAGAAGGATTTAATCATTATGATGCGCAAGCGTTATGCAGTTAACGCTGGGGACCGGCGGGCGCGCAAGCATGTTTGACCGCGCCATCACGTCCCTCTGCCGAAATTGCCGAGCTGGTGGGGCGGCTGTGCGACCTGAGCCAGGCTGGCGGCGCGCATGGACTGGTACAATGAGCAGCTGGCCGAGCAGGTTATTCCGCCCGTGCGCCCTATCACGCCATTGATTTTTGACCAAATGGTGGCCGAAACCAAATGGATACGGTAATCGTCACCACCATGGATTCGACCCATCCTGTCTCTTGTGCGGGCCATGGAATTGGTGCGATACGCATTACCAGCCACTTGACCATCGATGCGCCCGGCGCGCCATTTTTGATGCCATTGCGCGCACCGCCGGGCACTAAACTGCGCGTGGCCTTTAATTATCGCCTATGCGCTATTGCGACCAAAATGCGGGATCACGATCATTAACGGCGCCGTGGGGCAACCGCAGCACGTTAACTTCCAGTGGGTGCTTGATACATCGCACGGGGCCGACTATTTTCGACGTTGGCACCGTGAAAAGGATAAGTCTGGTGGACTGCTGGTACATAAGGCCACCCACCACTTTGACCTGATCAACTGGTGGATCGACTCTTATCCGCAGCAGGTATTCGCCATGGGCGATCTGCGCTTTTATGGACGCGCCAACGCTGCCGCCCGCGGTGAAAGCTATGCCTACGATCGCTACACCGGTCAGGATGCTGCCGCCAACGATCCCTTTGCCCTGCGGCTGGACGCCAGCGACACGCTGCGCGGTCTTTACCTGGAGGCCGAAAAGGATTCGGGCTATGTACGCGACCGCAATGTCTTTGGCGATAATATTACGGCCGAAGACACCATGAGCGTCACGGCCCGCTACCGCAATGGCGTGCTGCTCACCTATTCGCTGCTGGCCTATTCGCCGTGGGAAGGCTACAAGGTGGCGATCACGGGCAATCGCGGCCGCGTCGAAGTAGATTTGATTGAATCGGTGGGCAAGACCTTTATTATGGGGCAGGAAGAAACGCTGGAAGCCAAGGAAGAGCAGGCGCGCCTACGCGCACAATTTGGCGGCGCCGAAATTCGCGTCTATCCCATGTTTGACCGGCCCTATGTGGCCGAAATTCCCAAAGTGAGCGGTGGTGGACACGGTGGCGCCGATCCTTTCCTGCTGGAGCAAATTTTTGCGCCCAATCCACCGGTTGATCCATATAACCGGGCCGCTAGCCATATTGATGGCGCTGCTTCCATCCTGTTGGGCATCGCCGCCAACGAATCTATTGCTACCGGGCAGATGATCAACGTGGATGAGCTGCTGAAGCTGCCGTAATGATTAAATTATTGTGACTATCCAGCCGCAGCCTGAGCTTGTCAGCTCACGCCGAAGTCTCAGCCCCGAGGACCTGGATAGCTACAAATCATAAACCGCAGATTATACAGATTTTATTGCCTCTGGCAGCCTGTTTGAAAAAAGAGTTTTGTACGCGGATTTGATGGATTTAAGCAGATTTTTTTGGCCGTTTTGATGCTTAAATCCATCAAAATTAGCGTTCATCCGACAGGCTGCTAGAAATGAAAGCCGTATAACTTGTGGCTACAAAATGCCAAAGGTTCTGTGTAGGATTCGCGTAATTTTTTGCCATTCATCTGTGCTATAATCAGCCTTATGCGGCTAAACATTTCCCATTAGGTTGGAAGGATACCCAAATCTAATCGCGCTATCTGAGAAGTAACAACCAAAAAGCATAGCTGCATTCTGTCCGTGTAGTTCTTGGCCCCGAACATAGAACGAAAAGGAGGAATGTATTATGTCTCACCTAGGTCTCATGGTGCGTGAAGGCAAAAAAATCGCAACGGCGCTCAAAAAAGATTACAGCTCAAAAGGCGATAAGCTAGGCGATGTGGTCAAAAATGCCAAAAATGTGCCAGTTACAATTGGCAAAAAACTATCTGATTTGGCGACCATTATCGACAATGGTCAATATAGCAACAAGCCCGAAGATGAATATCTTGAAAATCCAAAGCAGTTTATAGCAGATTGTAATGAAGTCCTCAGTGTGTTAAAAAAGAAACCCCCGCAGAAAGCGGAGACTCCCGGCGTATTTGTCTTTCTGCTTATCTTGCTTTTCATACTATTTTTGTTTCGCAACCTCTGAGATCGCAAACCATGAAAACCATCCAACCTGAAGTTCTTCAAAATTTCATCACGGCCATCTTTCAGGCGGCCGGCGCACCTGAAGCCCATGCCCAACTGGTGGCCAACTCCCTGGTGGCGGCCAACCTGGCTGGCCACGATTCGCATGGCGTCATCCGCACCGTGCAATATTTAAGCGCCATCCAAAATGACGAACTGGATCCCACCGCCGTCCCGATAGTGGCCAGCCAGGTTGGCGTGGTTACCATGCTGGATGCCCAGCGCGCCTTTGGCCAGGTGGCCGCCCAGCGCGCCATGCAGATTGCCATTGAGAAGGCCAAAGAATACGCTATGGCCTCAGTCGGCCTCTTTAATTGTGGCCATGTGGGCCGTTTGGGTGAATGGGTGCAGATGGCCGCCGACGCCCAGATGATCGGGATGGGCTTTTGCAATGGCGGTTCGCCCGGCGGGCTGGTGACGCCCCACGGCGGCGCCGCGCGGCGGCTGGGCACCAATCCACTGGCCGCGGCCATTCCCCGGGCGGAGGATGCGCCGGTGGTGGTTGACTTTGCCACCAGCGTGGTGGCCGAGGGCAAAGTGCGCGTGGCGCGCAACTCGGGCAAAGCGTTGCCGGCAGGACGCATTTTAGACGCCAACGGCGCTCCCAGCACCGACCCCAATGATCTCTACGCTGGCGGTATGTTGCTGCCCGCCGCCGAACACAAAGGATACTGTTTGGCGCTGCTCATGGACTATCTGGGCGGTATTCTGACCGGAGCCGGTTGCGCCTCATTGCCCAACTTCCGGCGCGGCAACGGTGTGCTCTTTATGGTGCTTTCCATTGAAGCCTTTCGCCCGCTGGATGCCTTCTTAAGCGATGCCGCGGCGCTTTCTGACGTAATGCGCGCCACGCCGCCCGCGGCCGGTTACGATGAAGTGTTGACGCCCGGCGATCCCGAACAGCGCACGGCCCAACAGCGGCGCGCCCATGGCATTCCGCTGGACGACACCACCTGGTCGCAATTGGTAGAAGTGGCAACGGCGCATCATGTGGCGGCGCCGGCATAACTTAGTGTCTGCCCGTAAATTCTCTGTGCCAAATCGCTCTGTCAGAGACGGTACACAGTTTACAACTGAATTTACGGATAGGTTCTGATCCCCAAAACCCCAAAGGAGCGCAAATCCTATGAATGTAATGGAGCTATTTCGACTCGACAACCGCGTGGCCATTGTCACCGGCGGCAACCGCGGGCTGGGGCGGCAGATGGCGCAGGCGCTGGCCGAAGCGGGCGCCAACGTGGCCATTGTGAGCCGCACCGCTGCCAATTCCGCCGCCGCTGCTGCGGAAATCAGCGCCGCTACGGGGACAACGTGCCGCGGTTATGCGTGCGACGTAACGGACCCCGCCGGCGTGCAAAGTACGGTTGAGCAAGTGCTGGCCGATTTTGGCCAGATCGACATTCTGATCAACAATGCGGGTATCAACATTCGGCGCCCCATCGAAGAGCTTGAGGTCGAAGAATTTACGCAAGTGCAGGCGACCAACGTGACGGGGCCGTGGCTTTTTTGCCGCGCCGTGGCGCCCCACATGAAAGCGCGCAAGTATGGCCGGGTCATTAATATTGGCTCAACGCTCTCGATCATCAGCATGCCCGATCGTACGCCTTATGCCAGCAGCAAGGGCGCAGTCTTGCAGATGACGCGCACGCTGGCCCTGGAGTGGGCGCCTTACAGCATTACGGTCAACGCCATGCTGCCGGGGCCCTTTGCCACTGAAATGAATCTGCCCATTAAAGAAGACCCGGAGCTGTACAAGACCTTTATTGCCAAAATTCCCATGGGCCGTTGGGGCGAAATTGAGGAAATTGGCGGGCTGGCTCTCTTTCTGGCCAGCGATGCCAGCAGCTTTGTCACCGGCGCCAGCATTACCATTGATGGTGGTTGGACCGCCTATTAATACCATTTGGCTCTGTAAACGCGATGAATAATTACCCCTTTCTCAGGATAGAATTGTCAATTATTCATCGCTTTTACAACCGCTGTTGGTATGATTTACGACTCAATGTCATTAAGTTAAGGCCGCTTCAAGTGCGACGCATGGTATATCACTCGAATGCGAGGACCAAAATGGTTAACACCGTGCGACGCACTTTTCACTCACGTAATGACATTGATTTACGACTTACTGTTTCCGCACTCGATTCTGATCGAAAACCACGGTATAACCAAATCTAAATAGCCAATTCCAATCCATAAATCTTATGTCGCCCGTTAAACCACTCTCACCCGATCAGCTTTATACACCCTTTGTGCTGGATGAAGCTGATTTCACCACCACCGATGAACTCACCGAGCTGGCCGATCCGATTGGTCAGGAGCGCGCCATAGAGGCGCTGCAATTTGGCGTGGGCATTGACCGGCACGGCTACAACATCTTTGCATTGGGCCCAGCCGGAGCCGGCAAATATACGCTGGCCCGTCGCTATGTAGAGCAGCGCGCGGCAACGCAGCCGCCGCCTTCGGATTGGTGTTACATTAACAATTTCGAACAGCCCTATAAGCCCCTGGCTTTACAGCTGCCGCCCGGTATGGGCAAAACGCTGCACGCCGACATGGAGCACTTGATCGACGAGCTGCAAACGGGGCTTTCCGCCGCGCTGGAAAGTGACGAATATCAGACGCGCTTGCAGGTGTTGGAGAGCGAGTTTCGCGAGCGCCAGCAAACCAGCTTGCAGGCGCTGCAAGACAATGCCCAAGAGCGCGGCTTGACCTTGCTGCGGACGCCGGCTGGGCTCGTTTTTGCGCCTTTCAAAGATGGTAACGTGCTTTCGCCCGAAGATTTTCAAAAATTGCCGGAGGAAGAGCGCAAGCATCTGGAAGCCGAAGTCGAAGATTTACAGAAATCATTGCAAAGCGCATTGCAGCAGGCCCCGCGCTGGGAGCGCGAATTGCGCGTCAAAGTGCGCGAGCTGCGTCGCGAAGTCACCGACTTTGTGATCAATGACGTGACGAACGATCTGCTGGCCAAGTATACCGAGCAGCCCGCCGTGATTAAATATTTGCAAGCCGTGCGCGCCGATGTCAGCGGCCATTTGCAAGATTTCCTCAAAACACCTGAGGGCGCCAGTGAAACAGAAGCTGAGGGCGAAGCACCATCTGCGCCCAGCGCCATCAATGGAAACTCACAACGCAATCCGGCGCTGCGGCGCTATCAAGTGAATGTGCTGGTCGATTGTAGCGACGCCCAGGGCGCGCCGGTGCTCTATGAGATCAACCCGTCCTATCTCAATCTGGTGGGGCGGGTGGAGCAGATGGCACAGATGGGCGCGCTGGTGACAGATTTTACGCTGATCAAGCCGGGCGTGCTGCATCGCGCCAACGGGGGGTATTTGCTGCTGGACGCGCGCAAGCTGCTCATGCAACCCAACGCTTGGGAAGGGCTCAAGCGCGCGCTGGAATTTGGCGAGATTCGCATTGAGTCGCCGCTGCAAATGATGAGCTTGACCAGCACTGTCTCGCTAGAACCGGAGCCCATTCCGCTAGATGTAAAGGTAATTTTGCTGGGCGACCGGATGTTGTACTATATGCTGGCGCAGGCCGATCCCGATTTTGATGAGTTGTTTAAAGTGGCCGCCGATTTTAGCGAGGTGATTACGCGCGATCCGGAAAGCCAGCTGCAATATGCCCGGCTCATCGCGACGATTGTGCAGAGCCAAAAGTTGCGCCCGTTTGATAAAAGCGCCGTGGGCCGCGTAATTGAACAGAGCGCCCGCATGGTGGGCGACTCTGAAAAGCTTTCGACGCGGGTGCAAATGATTGTCGATCTGCTGGAAGAGACCGACCATTGGGCCGCCGAAGCCGGTGCGCAAGTGGCCACGGCTGCGCATGTCCAAAAGGCCATCGACGCCAAAATTCGGCGTTCGGACCGGGCGCGCGAGATGATGCAGGAGCAGGTGCTGCGCCAAACCATTTTGGTGGACACGGAAGGCGAACGCGTGGGTCAGATCAATGGGCTGGCGGTGCTGCAACTGGGCAATTTTGCTTTTGGCCGCGCCTCGCGTATTACGGCCACCGTGCGGCTGGGCAAGGGTGATGTGATCGATATTGAGCGCGAGGTGGCCATGAGCGGCCCCTCACACAGCAAGGGCGTGCTCATTCTGTCTAGCTATTTGGGCGCGCGCTATGCGCAGAAACATCCGCTATCGCTATCGGCCAGCCTGGTTTTTGAACAATCCTATGGCGGCGTTGATGGCGACAGCGCCTCTTCTACCGAACTCTATGCCCTGCTATCGGCCATTGCCGACGTGCCCATCAAACAGTCGCTGGCCGTGACCGGCTCGGTCAATCAACACGGCGAGGTGCAAGCAATTGGTGGCGTTAATGAGAAGATCGAGGGCTTTTTTGATCTGTGCAACGCCCGCGGGCTCACCGGTGGACAGGGTGTGCTGATCCCAGCCTCGAATGTAAAGCATCTCATGTTGCGCCAAGATGTGGTAGAGGCCGTGGCCGCGGATCAATTCCACATATACCCCATTGAGACCATTGACCAAGGTATTGAGGTGTTAACGGGCATTGAGGCTGGCAAGGCCAACACCAAGGGGCAATATCCCAAAGGCAGCGTGAACCGCTTGGTGGCGGACCGCCTGGCGGAGTTTGCCAAGTTGCGGCGCGAATTTGATGGTGGGAGTAAGGAGTAGCGGAGATGAGCGACTCTTCTGTACAGACACAACGGATTGTGGTGGCGCTGGATGCATCGCCGCACAGCTATGCCGCTTTGGAAATGGCGGCGCGCCTGGCGCGGCTCATGGGCGCTGAGCTGCATGGATTATTTGTAGAAGACAGCATGCTGCATCAAGTGGGCCATTTCCCGTTTAGCGCTGAAGTAGGCGCCTATTCGGCCACGCCGCGGGCGTTGACGCAGCACTGCATTGGCCGTGAGTTCCGTGCGGTCGAAAATGCCGCACAAAGTCGTATGAAGCAAGTGGCCTCGCAGATGCGCGTGGCGTGGCGCTTTGAGGTGATCCAGGGCGGGGTGGCGTCCGAGTTGAAGAAATCCGCGGCCAACGCCGCCATGTTGAGCCTGGGGCGGGCGGGTTGGTCCCAAGGCAATCGGATCGGCTCCACCACAGCGCAAATTTTGACGCAGGTAGATCAGCCGATCCTGTTGTCCGGCAAAAAGTCGCGCTGGAGCAACCGCATTACGGCAATCTTTACGGGGTCACCTGCATCCGTACGCGCCTTGCAGCAAGCCGCCCGTTTGGTGCGTCAGAGCAAAGGGAAATTGACGGTGCAGAGCCCCAGCCAAGAGCTGGTGACTGCCGCCGCCCAACAATTGGCCACAGAAGGGGTGGAAGCATATTTGGTGGTGCGCGCATCCAATGTGGATTGGCGTTACGAGCTGTGGCGGATTAAAGATGGCCTGCTGGTCATGCCCAAGGATGTGGTCTCACCCCTGGCCGGGCTGCTTGATGTTTTGGATCTGCCCATTCTGCTTGTGCCATAAAAATTGCCGCTTGATTATTGCATCATGAAAATAGCCTCGTGAAAATTGATAATCGTGCGCTTGAACAATATGTGGCGACCGCCCCCAATGCGCAAAATGCCGTCAACATCTTTAGTGGCGCCTGGTCTAGCCGCTTGCCTGCGCCCTATGAACAGGTGACGGCCGGTGAGGCGCCGCTTTTTGAAGATGTGCGCATGGTGTGGGCCGCGGAGCAGTTAGGTGGGTTTGCCCATAAAACGGTGCTGGAATTGGGGCCGTTGGAAGGGGCGCACACTTATATGCTGGAAAAAGCAGGCGCCAAAGAGATTGTGGCAATTGAGGCCAATACGTCGGCCTATCTGCGCTGCTTGATTGTAAAAGAGCTTTTTCACCTGCAAGCGGCCCGCTTTTTATGCGGTGATTTTGCTGCCTATTTACGTCAGGGGCCGCCCCGTTTTGATCTGTGCATTGCCAGCGGTGTGCTGTACCACATGCGCCATCCGCTGGAGCTCATTGGCCTGCTGGCGCGCGTCACCGACCGGCTCTTCCTATGGACCCACTACTATGACCAGGCATTGATCGCGCAAAACCCGGCGTGGGCCGCGCGCTTTAATGGATATGGGACGGCCCAGTATGGAGATTTTGCCTGTACCGTGTATCGCCATCACTATCATGCCGCGCTCAGTTGGCGTGGTTTTCGCGGTGGCTCCGCCCAATACAGCCACTGGATGACGCGCGCAGACATTCTGTCTTGCTTACAGCACTTTGGCTTTGACAAACTGACCATCGGCTTTGAGGCGCCCGAACACCCCCACGGCCCCAGCTTTGCCGTGGCGGCCGTGCGCACGCGTGCGGAACTGCGCCCCCGCCACGTAGATGCCGTTGAACCCCCCGAGCCGGTGATGACGGCCACGCCCACTTTCCATACACGCAAAGCCGCGCTGCACGCCATGCTGGCCCGGCTGTGGACGCAGGTGCGCCGGTAACTTTACGACATTGACTCCTCGCCTAATTATCAGCACTCCGGAACGGCGTTGGCGCAATAGGCGTCGGTCTGGTTTGTGGAATCCGGCTCCATCTCTTGGGGTAGCAATCTGCTGATTATTCTGCTTCCTGATCTTGCCCAAGCGTTGCGTTGGCGCGCAAAACCTCTGCATAAATTTCCATTAACTTGTCTACATGGGCCTCTACGGTCAGCGGCGCGCGTATTCCGGCGCGCAGTGGGGCCAACTGCTCAGGCTGATCCACAACGCTTTGCAGGGCGGTGCGCCACGCTTCCATATCGCCGGGCGCTGCCAACATTCCGTCTATGCCATCGTGCACCACTTCGGCCAGCGCGCCCAGGCGGCTGGCCAGCACGGGCACACCAGCCACAAAGGCCTCATGCACCAGCAGCGAAAAGCTCTCGTAACAGAGCGATGGCGCTACGACCATGTCGGTTTGGGCCAGCGTATGCCAGACCTGTTGGCGATCCAGCTTGCCCAAAAAGTGTACGCGCGCGTCCGCCATTTGGTTAAGCGACTGAGCGTAAATGGCATCAGTATTGGGATCACCAGCGATCCAGAGAGATGCGTCTCCTTGCACTTGCGTAAAGGCCGCCAGCAGCGTGTGCAATCCTTTCTGCCAAGCCAAGCTGCCAATATAGGTGAAGCGCAGCGGCGCCTGCGCTTCCCGCGTGCGGACGGGCATCTGCGGCGGACGCTCCACGCCCAGCGGCAACACGCTCAGGCGCGCCGTGGCCATGCCCTGCGCTTGATGCCAGTTGGCCACAAAATTGGTGGGTGTAATCAAGTGCGCGGCCCTTGCCAACAGCTGGCGAAGCAATTGCGCCCGCCGCGCCATCAACGGGCTGACCAGCGGCATGGCCAGTGCGGCGGTTCGGCTGGGCCTAGGTGCGCCGGCCCGCGCCACCGCGCAGCGGGTGCAATTCAAGTAAAGTGCATCCGGCCCGCGGCATATTTGAGCGCCGTCGTTGGTTAAGAGCTGGGCATTGGCACAGCCCCACCAGTAATCATGCAAGGTGACCACAAAGGGAATGCGCCGCGCGGTAAGCTCATCCACGAGCGCCGTCGGCAGCCCCATCAAGTGCTGGATGTGCACAAGGTCGGGCTGGAAATGGGCAAGCACGTGGGCAAATGCAGACGCGGCTGTCTTATGGCTAAATGTGGCCAGAAAGCGTCGATTGGCGCTGGCCGGCGTTGATTGCACGGCGTAAATGTCAATGTCGCCATCGCGCCGATGTGAGGAATCGCCGCGCGCGCCGGTGGGTATAGCGGCGGCGTCGTGGGTAAAAACCGCCACGCGTTGGCCTGCCGCGGCTTGGGCGCGCGCCACGGTCTGCGTATAGAGCTCCACACCACCAATGTAGTCAGGTGGATATTGATGGGTAACGTGCAAAATGCGCATAGTTTTCCAGTATCAGTAGATCGCAATCGTAAAAGATAGAGGCGGATTCACCATTCGAGATTAACGCCTGTTGCGCCAACACCGTTGCGGTGTACTGAGTATTAGTAGACAGCACAACCATGTCTAATTCGATGGGTTGACCAAAATGGCGGCGCAACTGGCTGCAAGCACTATTTCACGCGCCACCTCTTCGTCTGCCAGCCCCACATACTTTCCATCTGGCAACTGTACGGCGCGCGGCTCTGTGCTTACATTGACGACGATGAGGACGCGGCTCTGGCCGTGCGTGCGTTGGGCCAGCCACACGCCCTCCGCGTCATTCACATATAGCGTTTCAATGGCGCCGTAGCAGAGGGCTGGCTGGCCGCGGCGCCGCGCAATGAGCCGCTTGAAGAAGGTGTGCAGCTCTGCGTCTTGGGCCGCGCCCCACGGCATTGGGTGGCGCGCCTCTTCCAACCAGGGCGCTTTGGAGCGCGGTTGGCTGAGACCCACTTCGGTGCCATAGTAAAGGATGGGGGGACCGCCCAATCCAAATAGCAGCGTAGCCGCCATTTGAAGGCGCGCTTTGTTATTGCCCGCCACCCACAAAAAGCGGTTCATGTCGTGATTATCCAGAAAGCTGGGCAAGAGGAAGTGATTATCGGTCGACCCCAAAAAACGCTGATTGCGCACAATGTAATTGGCAAATTCCACTATGGAAATCGACGCGGCGTCCGGCAAACAAAGTTGGCGCAACAAGCGCGTGAGCCCAAAATCGAGACAGCCGTCCAGCCGGCCTTGGTAGGTGCGGAGCGCGGCGCCTGGGCGCGTTACTTCGCCAAAGAGCCAACAATCGGGCCTGGCGCTTTTGCAGCGGGCATAGAATTCGCTCCAGAAAGCGTGGCTGGGGCCGGCGGCATAATCAAGGCGAAAGCCATCGGCGCCGTATGCAGTGAGCCAGTGGACGGCGGCATCGCCCAAGAATTGGCGCACGTCAGGGTGATCTGTGTTGAGTTGCGGCATGGCAGCCACATCAAAAAAGCAGCGATAGCCATGTTTGTAGGCGGCGCCAAAGCTAAACCAGGCGCGGTAGGGGCTGTGTTCGTCCGCCTTGGCAGCGGCAAAGGGCGCAAAGCGGATGCTGGTGTGGTTGGCCACAAAGTCGAGCAGCACGCGCAGGTCCAGGCGGTGCGCCTCGTCGATGAGTGCATGCAAATCGGCGTTTGTCCCAAAGCGGGGATCCACGTTGTAATAGTCAACTGTGTCATAGCCGTGATACGAATCGCAGACGAAAATGGGGCTCAACCAGATGGCGGTGACGCCCAGGTCGGCAATGTAGGGCAATTGCTGGGTAACGGCGGCCAACGTGCCGCCCGCAAAGTTGTTCATTTCCGCCGGCGCCAACCAGCGGCTGGGCGCGCGGCCAAGGTGCTCTTCGGGCGCGAGATCCACTCCAAATCGATCCACTGTAAATCGATCCACAAAGACTTGATAGATCACAGCTTGGTGCGCCCAGGCCGGCGGCGTAAATTGATCCACATGATAGCCGTAGCGCGCCGCTGATTCTACCGTGCCGTCCATATTGGGTTCACTGGCCCATTGAGAGGCGCCTGCGCCGCTGGGGCGGCCTTCAATGGTGTATTGCACCAGCGCACCAGCTGGCTGACCGGGAACCTGAACTTGCCACACTTCCACGTAGGCCCAAATGAGTGGTTCCCAGCGCACTTCTGCGCGTTCAAACTCGACGGTGAAGGCGCGGGATTGGGGATGCGTATGGCTTGGCTCGGCGCTGTTGCTCGCATCAAACATGACGTACACATGCGCCAGCAGATGGTCGAGCGCCACCTCGGGCCCCACCGTCACCGTGAGCTGCACCGCCTGATGAGGCGCCGGGTCCAAGGGTGCGATCTGGTGTTGGTGCCGAATGCCGCGCAGCAATTCGCGTTGCGCGGCCAACAGATGTGCTTCATCGGATTCGATGCCGCCAAAGACAAAATCCTGCATGATCTGCGGCTTTTCAACTTGCCGGCCGTGAGAGTCGGGCATAAATACTCCTGTGCGAGCCTTGAAGCGGGCTTCTTTGGCGCAAAAATGACTAAGATGAGAGCCACGTCAGCGTATAAAAGCGTGAATTATACGCTTGTCGTGCGCGATGGCGCCGTATGGAAAGCAACCGAAAGTTGTATTGAGGCTGAAGATTGACGACAAGATTGGCGTTGAGCGGCGGTGGTTTTCTTGCTCTATTATGTTGCCTGTACTTATTTGCCGCCACAACACCGTTTCAAAGTACCTAATCATATCAACCCAACTCATTCAGCAAGTATCAGTAGGTTTTATGAAGGCTCTTTTGAAAACGCAACAGCTCTCCTTTCGACAAAGTCGCCCCATTTCGTGTATTTGCTTCATCATTGTTCTTTGTACAGTTATTGTCCCCGCCAATGTAGCAAAGGCCGACTCTGGCAGCAAATTCTACATTCCCATTGCGGTAAACAAATCGACCAACTGCCAGCTCAACGCCCAAGAGCAGCAGATCGAGACCATGCTGGTGACGGATGCGAATCAGCAGCGCCCGGAAATGGTGTGTAACAGCCTTCTCTCGCGCGTGGCCCGCGAACGTGCGCTGGATATGGCCACCCGCGACTACTTCGATCACGTTAACCCAGACGGCCACGGTCCCAATTTCATGGTGCGCGAAGCTGGTTATATGTTGCCCGATTCTTACAGCAATGCCGCCGATGCCAATAACATTGAGTCGATTGCCGCCGGTTTTAGCACAGCCGAAGCCGCCTGGGACGGCTGGATGAATTCACCCTCGCACCGCAAACACCTGCTGGCCGAAATTCCTTTCTATACTGAGCAGATTGAGTACGGCATTGGCTACGTGAATATTAGTGACGGCAATACATATCACTACTACTGGGTGGTGCTCACCGCCAAATCTGACCAACAATAAGTCACTATCTCACCATTCATTTTCCCTGCTGCATTTGCAAACTCGGCTTTCTCTGACCTCTGTTCTGTTCTAACGCTTCCTCGCCTCGATTAGACCATTCCCGTTGTTTATATATGCTCGCTTGAGCCCATGTGGGGTTATATGCGATTATCCAGTCGTGAATAGGTGCGGCTCTTGGGCATCTTAGGCGCACAGCACCTTAAGTGGCGCGCATCCTGCCTAGCCGAAATTTTTGACTTCGCTTTCGATGGTTGGTACAATCGCAACCGATTGCACAACTTCCCACGCGATCCTAAATTTACAGCGAACGGAAATCTGTAAACATGTCGGCTCGTGTTGACCCGCCAGTCCGCTGGCCCAAGTGTGCTAATTTTTGATGTTCATCAAGCGATGGATATAGAAATGTCAACGCAGCTTAATGTGGTCGTGGGGATTGGGCAAAGGATATGGTGTATCTGGTGCAATGATTGCGCCAAGTTTTTCTGTGTGAGTGATTCTGTACGACTTACGCGGCGTCTGTGAATGGCCAAGCGTGAACCCGTTCGAATCAATATGGTTTTTCGTCAAGGCTTGCGTAAGTCCTATTATATTGTGCGGTGGCTAAGCGTGCTGACTCACCGTCATCATGCCGTTTTTGTGAATATGACAATTTGTGTCTACCATTCGTGATGTCGCAATAAAAGCAGGCGTACACCCGAGTACGGTGAGTCGCGTCTTTTCTGGCAATGCTAAAATTAGCCAGGAAACGCAAACGCGCGTGCTGGATGCTGCGCAGAAGCTTGATTTTCACCCCAACGCCATTGCGCGCTCTTTGAGCGTCAAGCGGACTTGCACCATTGCTATTGTCATTCCGCACATTTATAGCGGCTATTTTGACGACGAGTTTTTTCCCCAGGTGGTGCAGGGCTTGCTCAACTTTGCATATCCTCGCGGCTATCGCATTCTTGTGGGCGGCAGCAACAGCCATAGTGATGAAATCGTGCAGACCTTTGATATTTTAGGCTCACGCCAGGCCGATGGCATTGTGGTGTTGAGCAACCGGCTAGATGTGGATACGGTGGGGGCCATGCGCGAACAGGATACGCCCTTTGTGTTGCTGGGCCGTCCACCGGCGCACTATCACGACGTGAGCTGGGTGGATGCAGATAATGAACGCTACACGTATGAGGCGATCAACTATCTAATTGGTCTGGGCCACAAACGCATTGCCTATGTCGGTGGCGATCCGGAAGTGGCGGTGACCAGCGAACGGCAGCGCGGATATGCGTCTGCCATGTCGCAGGCGCAGTTGCCGCAAAACCCGCGCTGGATAGAGTATGGCTATTTCTCCGATGAAGGTGGCTATTACGCCGTTCAGCGCATGACGGAATTGGGCGACGAAGCGCCCACGGCCTACTATGCCGCAAACGATCTGATGGCGTTTGGGATTTTGCGCGGCCTGCGTGAAAAGGGCGTTGGCGTGCCGGAACAGGTTTCGGTCATCGGCACCAATGATTCGGGCGCCTGTCTACACGTTACGCCCACATTGACCACGCTGCGCGTTCCCTATGCGCAGATGGCGGCTCAGGCCGCCGAGTTACTCATCCAAGCCATTGAAGAAGAAAGCACCGCCTGCGCGCAGCGCTTTGTTGATTGTGAATTAATGATCCGTGAATCAACCGGGCCGTGCCCTGCGTGAGGAAGGTTTTCTGTATATTTTTGTTTTTTTGGGAAAACCTAATGTGTTGTCCACCACCGCTCTGCTGAGCGCAGCCGAAGTGTGAAATCCCAAAGAGCCCGTAAGGTTTAACTCAATGTCATTCAGTGAGCGAAAAGTGGGTCGCACGGTGTCCGCCATTTTGGTCCTGGCATGCGCGTGGCATACCGTGCGTCGCACTGGAAGCGACCTTACCTAAATGACATTGCGTTTTAACTAAGTGAAATTAAGTGAAATAAGGAGAGCAAGGATGCTTAATCTACGATGGATAGTTGGGGGATTCATCGTCGCGGCGCTGTTCGTTGGCAGCACTACATTGACCGCCTGTTTTGGCTCGTCAGATGCCGATGAGCCTGAGGAGGCCGCCTTGGATGCTCCTGCTGAAGATACCCCGCCCAATGTTACACCCACTGTGCCACCCACTGTCGAAACCACATCTGCAGGCAATAGTGACCCGTCATCGTCAGCCAAGAGCACGGCGGTGCATAAACCGCCGCCGTCAGCAGACGAAACCGCGCTCACGGTTTGGGTCGATGCCGCGCTAGCCACAATTTTGCAAGAACTCGCGGCCTCATTTGAGCTGGAATATGGGCTCAAAATAGCGGTTGTGGCAAAAGAATCGTTACCCTCTGCCGATGAATTGTCTGCGTCTGAGCTGCCTGAAGATGGCCCCGATATCTTTGTGGACTTCTATACTGATGTGGCGCAAATGGTGGCCAATGGTTGGCTACATGAACTGACGCTGGGTGATCGCATTGCTGAAATTGCGCCCAATGCCCTCGATGCTTTTCGCGTAGAGGGTAAACTCTATGGCTTACCCTATAGCGCCGAGGTCGTGGCGCTAATTTATAACCCGAATGTGATTGCCCAGGCGCCTGCCACCTGGAGTGAATTACAGGCGATGTCTGCCGACCTGCAAGCCAGTGGCGCAACCGAATATGGGTTGGTGATGCAACGTGATGATCCGGCCCAATTCTACCCAATTTTGACCGCATTTGGCGGCTTTCTATTTGGCGCGGATGCGGAAGGCAATGTAGACGTAGAAAATGTGGGGTTGGACGGGACGGGCGCTTTGGCTGCCGGCGCCTGGCTCGATGCTATGAATCAGGCGGGACTTCTGCTGGCGGCCGTCGATGCGGATGGCATGTACGCCGCGTTTGAGAGCGGAACCGCCGCCATGATGATTGGCAATGTCGAGATGATGGAACGGCTGCGCGCCGCCAATGTGGCATATGCTGTAGCGGCGCTGCCGAATGAAGTAGAAGAGAGTCGCGCGCTTCTGTCTGCGCGCGGCTTTTTAATCAGCGCTAATAGCCGTGACCCCGAGCTAGCGCAGACGTTCCTCACAGAATTTGTGGCCACGCCCGAGATCATGCAGGCTATCTTTGCCGCGGACCCGCGGCCTTCGGCCTATCTGCCTGCGCTGGATGCCGTGCAGGACAATGAACTTTTTGCGTTTATCCCTGCTGATGGATATGCTGAAATTGCGCCAATAATCCCTAGCTTGTCACAAGTGTGGGCCATCTGGGCAACAGCCCTGGAACAAGTGATTGGCCAAGGTGAACCGGCGGACGCGGCCTTTGCCCAAGCGGCTGAACAAATGCGCGCTGCGGTTACAAAGCCCTAACTCGTTTCTGTTGACCTTCTGTGTAAAGTAGCGTCGGTGAAGGTTCATAACTTGTTGCGGTAATGGATGCCACAGGCTGAAGCCTGCGTCTGCTAGCGGAAGCCTGCTCCAGCAGGCTATTGCTAGAGTGCGCTTTAGCGTACTTGGGCTGCCAGGCGCTGGTTTCAACCAGCTGTCGTACGACCTAGCGCTGTGTGGCGCCGATGTGGCTGCCGCTGGCGATCTTCTTGCGTTTACCAAATTCTTCGGCGCCGCTGTTGGGATGGATCACCACGTTGCGGCCAATGGTCAACCCCTCGGGCACAAAGCAATTTTGCCCAACAAGCGTAAGCCCCGTGTTGAGCTGCTCCGGCATGGCTTTGTTGGGCAAATTGTCATCGCCAAAACCGACTTTGGCATTGGCGGAGATCGTTACGTTTTTATCAATAATGCAGCGCTCGACCACGGCGCCGGCCTCAATGACGGTATCGCTGAAAATCACGCTGTCGCGCACGGTGGCGCCTTCCATTACGTGAACGCCGGGCGAGAGCACGCTGCGTTCAACCAGCCCGTCGATGCGGCAACCGTTGGAGAGAATGTTGCCGCCGGCCTGCGCTTGGGCCCCAAATTTGACCGGCGCGCGTTCTTCGCTGCGCGTGTGCACCACCCACCCGGGATCATAGAGATCCAGCGCCGGATTTTCGGCCAGCAGACTCATATTCGCCTCCCAATAGGCCTGAACAGCGCCCACGTCGGCCCAATATCCAGAGAATGTATAGGCGCGTACATTGCGCTTTTCGGCCAACATAGCGGGCAATACATCGCGCCCAAATTCTACGTATCCGTCGCTTTGCAGCATCTCCACGAGTACATCTTTGCGGAAAATGTAGATGCCCATGGAGGCCAGCGTGTCGCGCGCCCGCTTGGGCTTTTCTTCAAAATCGACAACGCGATCATCAGGGGCCACCGACAGAATGCCGTAGCGGTGCGTCTCGTGGGGATTGATGCGATGCGTGGCCACAGTCATTTCGGCATTGCGCTGGATATGCTGGCGCAGCATGGGTCGATAGTCCATCAGATAGATGTGATCGCCGGCCAGAATCAGCACATGTTCTTCAGGCTGACGGGTGACAAAATCCAAATTGCGGCGCACTGCATCCGCCGTCCCCAACTGCCAATCGCCATAGGCGCCACCTTGATATGGTTGCAGCAGCCGCACGCCGCCGCTGGCGCGATCCAAATCCCACGGTTTGCCAATGCCGATATGCTGGTTCAGGCTGCGCGGCTTGTATTGGGTGAGTACGGCCACGCTAAATATTTCGCTGTTAACACAGTTGCTCAGCGGAAAATCAATGAGGCGAAACTTGCCCCCGAACGGCACGGCGGGTTCGGCGCGAATTTCCGTTAAAACGCTTAGGCTCTCACTTGAACCGCCTGCCATAATCATTGCAAAAACGCTAGACATGGTCTGTTTCTCGCTTTTTGTAGGGATACGGGATTAGGGATACGGGAGTAGGCGGTAGGGTGGCGCTTCAACTGCCTACTCCCTACTCCTTACTCGCTAATAATCCCAATTAAATGGTCTTGCCGTCGGCCACAATATAGTCGGCGGGGAAATCTTTTTCATCGCGACGGCTGTTGATGAGCACGTTGCGCCCCACCTGCGCCCTATCGGGAATATATGCATTTTTGCCGATCACCGAGATGCCGCTGGCGAGCTTGTCGGGCATCTGCTCGTTGGGGATGGATGCATCTCCCGTTCCCACTAGCGCGCCGGCGCCGATCACCACCTGTTTATCCACCACCACTTTGTCCAACAGCGCACCGGGGCCGATCCAGGTGCCATTCATCACCACGCTGTCGGTGACCACGGCGCCCGGGCTCACGTAGACGCCGGGGCTAAGCACGCTATTATTCACCACGCCGCGAATGACGCAGCCATTGGAAACCAAGCTGCTGACTACTTTGGCCTGTGGCCCAAGCTTGACGGCGGGAAATTCTTCCGATTTGGTGTGAATGGGCCAGCTTTGGTTGTATAGATCCAACGCCGGCGTCGGTTGCGCCAGCTCTAAATTGGTGGCCCAATAGGAATCAATGGTGCCCACATCCACCCAGTACCCTTCAAACTTATAGGCAAAGACATTGTCGCCAGCGGCCAACATGGCGGGGATAACGTGTTTGCCAAAATCGACGCGCGATTTGCCCGTTTCCTCGTTGACCAAGCGTCGCTCCAAAATATGGGTATTAAAAATGTAGATGCCCATAGACGCCAGGTTGCCTTTGGGTTCGCTGGGCTTTTCATAGAATTCCACAATGCGCTGCTGCTCATCCACCTCCATAATGCCAAAGCGATGCGCCTCTTCAATCGGCACCGGCATAACGGCAATGGTCAGGTCGGCGCCGCTTTCCTGATGAAAATCGAGCATGGGGCGATAGTCCATTTTGTAAATATGGTCGCCCGACAGAACTACCACCGTGTCTGCCCGCTGTTCGCGCACATAATTCAAGTTTTGAAAGATGGCGTCCGCCGTACCAGCATACCAATCTTGCCCGCGGCGACCCAAATAGGGCTGGAGCAGACGCACGCCGCCGCGGCTGCGATCCAGATCCCACGGTTTGCCAATGGCAATATGCTCATTGAGGCTGTGCGGCTGATATTGGGTCAGAATGCCCACGGTGTAAATGCCGCTGTTAACACAGTTGCTGATGGTGAAATCGATAATGCGAAACTTACCGGCGAACGGCACTGCGGGCTTTGCGCGCTCTTCCGAGAGCACCGTAAGACGGGTGCCTTCTCCACCAGCAAGGATCATTGCAATTGGTTTCATAGGTAGCGTCCAGGACTATGTGATTACAGAGCTATAACTACAGATCTGTAATTATAGATTATGTGGTTATAGTTAGTTTTAGAGACATAACTTTATGCGGTTATACTGCACTTTGTGCGGTTATACTGCGGTTCTCATTCAGGGCTGAGTATAATCGCCATGCAAGGGGATGTGGTTTCCCAAATCTTACTGTAAATAAAGAGATTCTTCAACTTTTTGCAGGCCGAGATCATATCAGCGCGACTTTTAGCCAATTTTGAGCAAAAACTCGGGGTAACTTCTAGCGGTGTTGTATGAGTCATCATTATGAGGGAATCTATGTTTTGAATTATAGTGGGCGCACTGTTATAATTTACATTTGCCTTATTAAATAGCACTCTGTCTTACGTATGCCCACAGATTGCCCGGAGTTGAATGGTTGACTGTCCAGGCAATCCGTATCGCAATATATATTCTGTATCGCAATATATATGAGGCTTGCGTGGGTCTTGTTTATATTTCATTGGTTTAGAGGAGGAACGCGTGCTGCAGCGTCAAACTCAAACAGCAACATTTTGGCGAGACCAATTTGAGGTCGCCCCAGATGATTTAGACTTTACGTACAATCTACTTTTAGACGCGCAGGCGCCCAGAACGCTTTCTGATTTGTCCATTGCGCTCATTAGTGAATATGTTCGCAAAGAAGATGCCAAGATACAATCGGAACTTTCCAAAGGTGAGCTTTATCAACCACGTAATCACTATGAAGTAGGCCAAAAGCTGGTTTTTCCGGCCATGGATTTTGCCGTGGCCGAAATTGTAGAGGTGCGCACGGGCCAAAATCCGGAGCATGGCGAATTTAAGGTGATCAGCGCTAAATTTGCCGATTCGGATCGGGTGCGTGAATTCGCCGCTGAGCTGGCCAGTTCCCATCAGCTTAATAATGTGAATGGTGATGATTTTCTGTCCGAAGATGCCCTGCTTTCCCCAGACGAAATCTATACCCTCTATCAGGACGAGATCGACGAAAGCATTCTTTATGCGTTGGAGGAGAGTGAGCGCAGCGAAGACTTTGTAGAAGTCAACGGCAACTGGATGCTGAAAGATATGCTGGTTGATGTGCATGTGGGCTATCTGAACATTGCCGAGGCGCTGATCGAAGTGGCGGGGAAGCCGCTGGGCGTCAAGGAGTTAATGGCAGAGTTGGAGTTAGATGCCAACGTCAGCGAAGCCATGCAGGTGCTCAGCATGAATCACGCGCTGAGCCAGGATGACCGTTTTGATCAGGTCAATGTGGGGGCGGAAAAGAAATGGTTCCTCAAGCGCTTAGAGCCGGCCGATGCATTAGAGGCTCCCATTATTCTGCGTCCAACCCAGCCCATTTATAATCGGGCCCTGCTCAGCGTTGAACTGTTGCAGGTGGAATGGGAATTGGATGATGAATGGGGGGAGAGCAGCCTGAGCAGCGAGCTCCCGGCCATTGTCCCCAGCACCAGCCTTACATTAACATATCCGCATCGCCGCTGCGGCACGCTGCCGCTGAATGGGCGCACGCGCAATTTCTTCCCCGTGGCCGAACAGGGCCGCTCGCTCATCACCTTTATTGATGGGCGCTGGGGTACGCATATTCCCGGCTGGGTCTCGCATGAGGGACGTTATGTAACCGGGCTGGCCAAATGGATGGAGGATCATGCGTTGCCGGTGGGCGCGTATTTGACGTTGGAACGGACAAACAACGCCAATGAAATTGTCATTGACTATCGGACGCGCCGCGCCAAACGGGAATGGGCGCCAACGGCCACGGCCGATCTGGACCATTTGCGCTTGCGCTTTGAAATGACCAAAGTTATGGTTGCGTGTGAATATGATGAGCATCTGATTGTGGCGGAGAGTGAACCGAACGCCACGGCCCAGTTGCGCTTGCTGCTGAATCAGAATCGCATCGAGCTGACGCAAATTGTGGATCGCTTGGTGCCAGAGCTGGTGAAGCTAGATCCCCGCGGCACCGTCCATGCCAAATCGGTTTACAGCGCAGCCAATATGTTGCGGCGTTGCGCGCCAGGGCCAGTCTTTTTTGCGCTCATCAGCAACCGCAGATTCCAAGATGTGGGCGGCGGCTTTTTTGCGC
Source organism: Caldilineaceae bacterium (assembly GCA_020634755.1). GTDB lineage: Bacteria > Chloroflexota > Anaerolineae > Caldilineales > Caldilineaceae > JACKBC01. The sequence continues at coordinate 606,764 of JACKBC010000001.1, forward strand.
TGTCGTAGAATTCTATCGATTTTGTTAATCAAGGAAGAGCAATGAGTAGTCGATTAATCAACCGAACGCTGTCGCGATTTCGCCCCACTGTAGATACCAAGTTTCACATAGACTATGATTGGTGGGAAAAGAGCGGCCAGAATTTCCGCCTCTATCTGCGCGATCAGCTATGTGCCGAATGTCGGGATCGCTTTGCCGACCATCAGAACACGGAGAATGTGGATTGGGTCGATCCGGAAACGGGAGAAGTGCACCGCACAGACGCCTTGCGCGAATGTTTGCGCACGCGTTGCGCCAACGATCCCGACTATATCAACGAACGGCTACCCATTGCGTCCGCCTGTTTTCGCATTTTTTTGGCCAACAACAATACGCCGCTTTCGCCCACGGAGCTGAGCCAGTTGATGCCTTGGAAAGGGGCCGACGCCATTTTGGGGACGTTGGGCAGCGGGAAGGTCTATCTGGGGTTGCGCCCGGCATAAATACCGCAAAGCCTGATGGGGCAAGCGAACTGCCCATAAGCACAAAGTGGGTACAAGGCGCTTGTCACAAAGCTGGTTATGATTCAATGCTGGTCATAGTAAAGTAAGTGACGACTTGCGCTCTTGGATGCCAAAGCGTTTGGCTTGTTCGTTGGCAAGCCAGGCGCTGGCTTCAAAGAAACCATAGGTGCGGCGCAAGGGGCCATAGCGGCGCTGCACCAATGCATTTAAATCTTCAGCCATAAATTGCCAGATCATCTCCTCTAGCTCTTCAATGCGCCAAAGCATTTCTCCCGGCGTATCGGGTACGCTAATATCGGCATATGTGGGCGGGTTGCCATAGCTGTGTGGAAAGGTAACTCGCTTAGAAGGCAGCTTGGGCAAATACCCCAAAGCAACTGCCGCCATGCCAAAGGCCAACAATTGGCTGCGTACCTGCTCCACTTCCGGCTCTACTGCTGCGGCATCGCTGCTCTGCTCGAGCCCCAATTCCTCGCTCAATAGAGACCAATCGGTCAGCACGCGATCGAGCAAATAGCGCAGCTCGCGCTGGTCGGACAACTTTGACGTGCGCACGCTAAGCACAAACCCTTCGCGCACGCTGGCCAGATAGTCACGCGCCCGCTGCAGCACAAATTGCTCTACCTGTTCAATACCGCTTTGGGGCTGCGATTGTGGCTGCGCGCCTACTTTGGTGCGATAGTGTAGGTTCAGCGACAGGAGTTGCGTGGTGGTTTCCGCCAGCTCGCCAATGCTCACAAACTCATAAACATCCGCTCGGTTTTGCATACACTTCTCCTAATTGACCCGGGCAAAAGTTATACCATGTGGCTTTTACAACTGCAGTTGGTATTAAATACTCACGTTACGCAGCGACAGCCAGTCTGCTAGAGACAAACAGGAACGTCGGTGAGCTGACTTTCCCCCAAGCTTGCGTAACATAAGTTAAATAGTTGCACTCCTTCAGCGTCTGATAGTTTTTCAACGCCATCACGTACGCCAATGTTCCTTTGACGTTTCCCTCTGGTTCCCCATTATAGCGCTAAACATAAAATGTGAAAATCCGTAATTTTACGTGCTTTCTTGCCCGAATAGGAATGTTATTTTGAAGAAGCTGCTGCATAACCACGCCCTTGGCTGGCTGGCTTTGACGCATTTTCATTGGTTCGCTATACTCTCATTTAATTCCCATACGCAAATAATTAGTAGATCGCAACGGCAAGCAATCGCGTCGGTCTTGCTTTGTAAATTGCGATCCTATTCTTTTCTTCCGATGTGAAGCTAGGAGGTTGCGAATATGCATGGCTTGATGATGGATTATCCCCTCACAATCGATCGAATATTGGAGCACGCCAATCGTATTTATGGTGATCGGCAAATTTACACCAAATTGCCCAATGGTTCAACCCACACCTACACCTATGCAGATCTGTATCGTCGCGCCAAGCGGCTGGCCAGCGCGCTGAGCAAACGCGGCATTCAAATCGGTGACCGGCTGGGCACTTTTGGCTGGAATAATTACCAGCACATGGAATTATATTATGGCATTCCCGGCTGCGGCGCCGTCTGCCACACGCTCAATATTCGCCTTTTTGCCGAGCAGGTGGCCTATATCATTGAACATGCCGAAGATCGGATTGTCTTTATCGACGCCAGCCTGCTCAAGCTTTTTGAACCAATTGCGGCACAGGTGAGCTGCGTTGAACAGTATGTGCTGTATGGCGTTGATAGCGTGCCGGAAACGACGCTGCCCAATGTGCTGCTCTATGAAGATTTGATTGCCGAAGGCGATGATGATTACCCATGGCCGGTGACCGATGAACGCACGGCCATGGGCATGTGCTACACCAGCGGCACCACTGGTGACCCTAAGGGCGCACTCTACAGCCACCGCTCCATGTATCTGCACACTATTGGCATGTTGCAGGCCAACGCCGCCGCCATTACCAGCGCCGACATGATTCTGCCGGTGGTGCCCCAATTTCACGTCATGTCTTGGGGCATCCCCTTTGCCGCCGCTCTGGCCGGCGCCGAGCTGATCATGCCCGGGCCATTTTTGCAACCGGGGCCATTGGCCGATATGGTGCAAGATTACAAGGTGACCGTGGTGACCGGTGTCCCCACCATCTGGATGGGCGTTTACCAAGAAGTGCAGAAGAATCCGCGCGACCTTTCCTCAATTCGCGCCTTAATTGTGGGCGGCTCTGCCATGCCGCGCAGCATGATCGAGGCGTATGAGGGCAAGCTGGGCGTCAATGTGGTTCATGCCTGGGGCATGACTGAAATGTCGCCTTTGGGAACGATTTGCCACTTGAGCCGCCAGCATGAAGGGCTATCTCAAAGTGAACAGTGGGACGTGAAAGCCAAGCAGGGCACGCCCATTGGCGGCATCGAATTGCGCATTGTGGATGGGGATGGGCAAGAGCTGCCTTGGGATGGCGCAACCATGGGGGAATTGCAGGTGCGCGGCCCCTGGGTCATCAAACAATATTTTAAGCGCGAGCCCAGCGCAGAGAGCTTTACAAGCGATGGCTGGTTCCGCACCGGTGACGTTTGCACCATGACGCCCGACGGCTATATGCAGATCACCGACCGCACCAAGGACCTGATCAAGAGCGGCGGTGAGTGGATCTCCAGCGTGGATTTGGAAAACGCGCTGATTGCGCATCCGCTCGTGCGCGAAGCCGCCGTCATTGCCATTCCCGACGAGAAATGGTCAGAGCGCCCCATGGCCGCCGTGGTGCCTATCGAGGGCCAAACCGGCCTCAACGTAGACGATCTGCAAGCACACCTGTCGGCCCACTTTGCCAAATGGATGCTGCCCGACAAGTTCGTTTTTATCACCGAAGTCCCCAAAACCAGCACGGGCAAATTCGACAAAAAGGTACTGCGACAGCAATATACTGACGGCAAGCTGGCGTAGCAAAAGGGCCCAATGACTTTGAAATTCTGGCAGATTTTCGTCTGTCTGCCAAATAAATAAAAATAAACCGAGGAGGAAAATTATGGCGCGACCCGTTACACTATTTACCGGCCAATGGGCGGATCTTTCATTTGATACCATCTGCGCCAAGGCCAAATCATTTGGATACGATGGTCTTGAAATCGCCTGCTGGGGTGATCATTTTGAAGTTGATAAAGCGATGGCAGACGACAGTTATGTGCAAGGCCGTTGGGATATTTTAAACAGCCACGGGCTGAAATGCTTTGCCATCAGCAATCACCTGGTGGGGCAGGCCGTGTGTGACCGCATTGATGAACGCCACAAAAGCATTCTGCCCGATCGCATCTGGGGGGACGGCAAGGAAGATGGCGTACGCGAACGCGCGGCCGAAGAGATGAAGAACACGGCCCGCGCCGCCAAGAAGATGGGGTTGGGCGTAGTGCCGGGCTTTACCGGTTCACCCATTTGGCACATGGTCTACTCATTCCCGCCCAATCCAGCCGATTTTTACGAAAAGGGCTTGGCGCTGTTTGCCCAGATGTGGCTGCCGATTCTGGACGTCTTCCAATCTGAAGGCGTAAAGTTTGGGCTGGAAGTTCACCCGACTGAAATTGCGTTTGATATTGTGAGCGCCGCAAAAGCCATTGAGGCCGTGAATGGGCATCCGTGCTTTGGGTTTAACTATGATCCCAGCCACTTTGGCTATCAGGGCGTGGATTACGTGGGCTTCATCCGCAAGTTTGCTGATCGCATTTTCCATGTGCACATGAAAGACGTCGGCTGGAAAAGCGGCCCGGCCGAAGCGGGCGTCTTTGGCGGCCACACCAATTTTGGCGATCATCGTCGCTTCTGGGATTTTCGGTCGGTGGGGCGCGGCTCCATTGATTTTGAAGGAGTCATTCGGGCGCTGAACGACATTGGATACGCCGGCCCGCTCTCCATTGAATGGGAAGATCCGGGCATGGATCGCGAACATGGCGCGACTGAGTCTTGCGCATTTACCAAGAGGCTTGACTTCGCCCCGTCGGACATTGCATTTGACGCGGCGTTTGCCGAATAGTTTTGTTGCGTAGTGCGTAGTGCGTGAACTGGACGTGGAACCATAAAGTAATACTAGTTGCCCAGGGAAGAGCTATGTTTGTGATGAGACCTGTCAGGTTTTCAAAACCTGACAGGTCTGATGCCATTGATAGCGTTTAACTTGGCAAATGGTATAACTTGCATCCTCTGGGTTCGTCGCAGCACCGGTATGGGCTGAGCCGGTACATGCACCACGCACCACGCCTTACGCTTCCTTCCACAGGAACCACACCACAAACGACAAATTTTCATTTGACCTAATAGGAGCAATCACAATGGCTGAAGGTTCAGGATTCACCTCAATGGCTGCCTCTACCACAGAAGGTGAGGCCCCAGAAGTTGGCGTGGGCATGTTGGGGTATGCCTTTATGGGCAAGGCCCACAGCAACGCCATGCTCAAAATCCCGCATATGATGTATCCGCCGCCGGCAATTCCCAAGCTGGTGGGCATTGCCGGGCGCAATGAGGCGGCCGTGGCCGAAGCCGCCAAGCGCTTTGGTTACGCCAATTATTACACAGACTGGCGCGACATGCTGGCCAATGACGATGTCCAGCTCTTTGACAACGGTGGCCCCAACGACGCCCACGCCGAACCGTGCATTGAAGCGGCCAAAATGGGCAAACACATTCTGTGTGAAAAGCCGCTGGGCCGCACCGCTGAAGAATCTAAGGAGATGTGGGACGCCGTGCAAAAAGCGGGCGTCAAGCATATGGTGGCCTTTAACTATCGCTTTGTGCCCGCCGTGCGCCAGATCCGCAAAATCATTGAGAGCGGCGCGCTGGGGCAGATTTATCACTTCCGCGCCCAATATTTGCAGGAATGGATCATGCCGCACTACAACATGCCCATGATCTGGCGTTTGCAAAAGAAGGTAGCCGGCAGCGGCGCCCTGGGCGACCTGGGCGCGCACATTATCGACCTGGGCCGCTATTTGGTGGGCGATATTAGCAGCGTCAGCGCCATGACCAAAACGTTTATCAAAGAGCGGCCTTGGGGGGATGGCACAATGGGCGCCGTCGATGTGGACGATGCGTTTGTGGCGGCAGTCGAATTTGAAAACGGCGCCATTGGCACATTGGAAGCCACTCGGTTTGCTGGCGGCCGTAAAAATGGCAACCGCTTTGAAATCAACGGTGAAAAAGGCTCCATTGCCTTTAATCTGGAGCGCATGAACGAAATGGAAGTCTACTGGGTGGGCGAAGAGCCCAAGGAGACGCAAGGCTTTAAAAACGTGCTGGTTTCCGAGCCCTTCCACCCTTGGTGGGAGAACTGGTGGCCGCAGGGACACATCATTGGCTGGGAGCACACGTTCGTGCATGAGATCACCCATTTACTTGATTGCATTGTCAATGACAAAGATGTTTCGCCCATTGGCGCCGACTTTGAAGATGGCTACCGCTGCGCCGTAGTCTGCGACGCCATTGTCAATTCTGCCGAAAGCAAACGGCAGGTCGACTGCAAATATTAATAACTCACGTTACGCAGCGCCAGCCAGTCTGCTAGAGAGAAATAGGAATGTTGGCGAGCCGACTTTCCGCCAGGCTTGCGTACGCAACTGTATTGTTTGATGGCTCTGTGCGTTGCCCAACCGCCATCATATAAGTCCTACTAGTGAAGAGATCGAGAGAGGGCAAGCCGAGATTCTGCTCTTGGTCTCTTCTTTTTTCTGTCGCGATCCCAATGAAATATCCGACTACCCCTGACGGGCGCTATTTTGTGGCGAAAGAGACACTGTGGCGCTGCACAAATCCAGCACTATTACAAGAAGGAAAAGCCCAGTGGATCCGGATGTTGATGAAAGCACGCGCAGACGTCCGCATGGCCAAAAAGTGTCACAATGAAGAACATCTGCGCGCGGCGCGCACGCGCGTCCATGCCGCCAAAGTTGCGTTGGGCGAACGGGGGCCAGTCTGGTGGACAGATGGTGCGCCCGACTATAACAGACACAAAGTGTGGAATACGCCCTATGGGGTTTGGTATGAGAAATTAACGCAGGAGCAGAATAGAAACGAATTATGACCACAAAATCTACATTAACTCATCTCGAATGCGGCATGTGCGGCAAAGCTTATGACGCCAACCAACTGATTAATATGTGCCCAGATTGTAACCGACCACTTTTGGCTCGTTATGATCTGCAAAAGGCCGCTTTGACACTGACCGCCGACGCATTACGCCAGCGCTCGCCCACGCTTTGGCGATACGAAGAAGTGCTGCCGGTACAGGATCGCACCAAGATGCTCAGCTTGGGGGAAGGCTGGACGCCACTTGCGCGCGCTCCCCGATTGGGCGCGGCCATTGGTTGTGCCAACACTTGGATCAAAGATGAATCGCTCAATCCCACCGGCAGCTTTAAAGCGCGTGGGCTGGCGCTGGCCGTGAGCCGCGCCTATGAGTTGGGCGCTACGGAAATATCGATTCCCAGCGCGGGCAACGCGGCCGGCGCCATGAGTGCATATGCCGCCGCCGCCGGACTGGGGGCGCATGTATTTATGCCCAAAGACGTGCCCGCCACCTTCCAGGTCGAGTGCAAAGAATTAGGCGCCAATGTGACATTGGTAGATGGGCTCATTAATGACTGCGGCGCCAAGGCGGCAGAGGGCGTTAAAAAGTACGGCTGGTTCGACGTGAGCACGCTCAAAGAGCCGTACCGATTAGAGGGCAAAAAGACCATGGGCTATGAGCTGGCCGAACAGCTCAACTGGACGCTGCCCGATGTGATCATCTACCCCACTGGTGGGGGGACGGGGCTGGTGGGCATGTGGAAAGCCTTTGACGAAATGGAGCAGATGGGGCTCATCGGTTCTGCGCGGCCACGCATGGTCACGGTGCAGAGCACGGGCTGTGCGCCCATTGTGCGCGCCTTTGATGAGGGCGCGCAACATGCGGAGCTGTGGCAGGGCGCCAAAACCGTGGCCGATGGGTTGCGCGTGCCCGTGGCCGTGGGCGACTTCCTCATGCTGGAGGCGCTGCGCAAAAGTGGTGGTACCGCCGTGGCCGTCACGGATGAAGAGCTGTTGGAATGCACCGGCGCCGTTGGCAAATATACGGGCATTTTCCCCGCGCCGGAAGGGGGCGCCTGCCTGGCCGCGCAGATTCGCTTGTTAGAAAGTGGTTGGATTCAGCCTGATGAGCAGGTTGTGCTGTTTAATACCGGCACGGGCCTAAAATATGCTCATCTCTGGGCGTAGAATATAGACGACTTGCGCAGCGCCTGTGATGGGATACCCACCATGTAGATTTTTGCGCCTAAACCTGATTGCTTTGTGCTGACTCTCCTCGAGTTCTTGTCCTGAAATGTTGCTTTTTTGAGGGTGCGTTTGACATCATTATGGACAGCATATATAATATATTTCTTCCCTTTTGTTTCTTGAACATGACTTACGCAGCGTCTGTGGATTGCCAAGAGTGAATCCGTCGGTATTCGATACAATTTTAGTCGAGGCCTGCGTAAGCCCTGTTGAAATGTGATGTATAGGACTTATGCAAGCCCTGGGGAAAAGAAGCTTTGTCACAGAAGCTGTTCCTCTCCTGCCAGTCACAGGCAGTGCCTAAGTCAAAATGTGGGAATCCGAAGAACCCCATAACCTGCAACGGCTATGTGCTTTCTCTGGAGGCGCGGCAGTTAAGCTGTTTATATGAATTAGCGTACCCCATTTTCTTTTTTGCTCATCTTTTGAACGTGCAAGATGCTTCCCGACTAGACTATTTGCACCATTTTGGATGAGCCAATCTACTTTTATCGACTAGGAGACAACCTAATGGCAAATTTACCAAATAATGGCATGAGCCGGCGCGATTTCTTGCGCACCACGTCCATGATGCTCGCCGGCGGCCTCATCGCCGCTTGCACACCCAGTTCCGCTCCAGCCGCTGGCGGTGGCAGTTCAGCCGCTCCAGCCGCAGAAGGCGGTACCATCCAATATTGGTTTGGCTGGGGCGGCAACTATGCCGGCGTCGCTTGGGACACGCTCAAAGAGACAGAGACGCTGAAAGGCATTCTGGGCGACGTTACGCTGGAGACAAAGGGCAGCTCTGGGGGCGAACCTCTACTGACCGCCGTTGCGGCCGGTACGCCGCCCGAAGGCGCCTCCAACACGCAGTATTTAGACTACATGGCGCGCGGCGTCCTCGTCCCGGTTGGGGATTGGGTTGACTCCAGCGACACTGTGAAGCAAGAGGCGTATCTGGAAGGAACCTGGAAAGACGCATTCGATCGCGAGGGCGTCATGTATGGCGTGCCGGCCAACGAAGGCTATCTGCGCTATGGCCTTGTGTACAATGCCGAAATGGTCGGCGAAGCCGGTCTGGACCCGGATACTCCACCAGAGACATGGGAGGAATGTCTGGCCTGGCACGAAGCCATTACCAAATTTGACGATGCCGGGAATTTGATCCAGGTCGGTATGGATCCCTTTGACGCCATGGGTGGTCAGCTGGCCATTCAAGATGGTTTCTACCCCGCGGTTTCCTGGAACTTCTCCTGGTTTGACTCTGATGCCGGCACCTTCAACGTCGATAATGAAATGATGGTCCAAGCGTTTAACACAATGGGCGAATTTTACAAGATTGTCGGCCCTGATAATATGGCCGGTATGCGTCAAGTTGAAGGCAATGGCATGTGGGGCGGTTCATACAACAACCGCGTGCAGGCCATGATGATCGATGGCTACTGGCGCCCGGGCGGCACCTACATTTCGCAGCCTGAAGTTGGCGAAAACACGCGCATTACGTGGGCTCCGGTTCCGACCGACCGCAAAGGAGTCAAAGTGCAGGGGTATGGCGGCCATTATGTGATTTTCTTTAAGGATGCGCCCAATACCGAAAAGATGTTCCAGGTTTCAGAATTTCTCAACTCGAATGAAGCTTGTGATATCATCTTTAGCAATTCCGGTTTCTTGCCTGGCTTGTTGGGTTATCTATCCACCGTTGATGAAAACATCTATCCGGGCTTGAAGTTCTACTTTGATTCACAGGATACGGCGGACGAATGGTCCTCGCCGGCGCGCTGCCCAATGACTGACTTCTCGCGCACGCAGTGGAACGAACTGCGCGAAAGCGTCTATCGCGACGAAATGACGGCGGAAGCAGCGGCCACCGAATTCCAAAGTCGACTGGAGTCCGAGTGGGAAGCGCTGGGCATCTAGCTCACTCGATCCATTGATGAGAACTGGCGCAAGCCGGGCGTAAAAATCGCCCGAGCAGACATGCAGCGTTCTCTGGGCAATCCACGAGAATTGGGTAACTCACGTTACGCAGCGACAGCCAGTCTGCTAGAGCGAAACAGGAATGTCGGCGAGCTGACTTTCCTCTAGGCTTGCGTAATATAAGTAATATAAGTTGTGTAAGTCGTGTTGAGGTTGTGTTGGATAATCGTCATCCTGGGGAATCGCTCCCCAGGATGACGATCCGTTGTGGTGACCGATAAAAGGATGGATGATGGCTGCACTTACCCAAAAAAGACGCGGTTTTACCAGCGCCCAGTGGCGAGATCTTCGAACCGGTCTGTTCTTTATATCTCCCTGGCTACTTGGGTTTTTCTTATGGACTTTTTACCCCCTCTTTTCTTCCCTCTATTATAGTTTCCACCGCTACGATCTATTGCGGCCAGCTGTCTGGGTTGGCTTAAAGAACTACGTTGAGATATTTACCAAAGATCCGACTTTTTGGCAGGTGGCGTACAATACGGTTTACTTTGTGGGGTTTGGCATACCGCTGGGCGTCATCGGCGCCTTTTTGATGGCTACGTTGCTCAATACAGAAATAAAGGGGCGCTCGGTCTTTCGCACCATTTTCTTTTTCCCGGCCATTGTGCCGGCCATTGTCACCGCTATGGTCTGGCAATATTTGCTCAACGTCCAATACGGCGCCATAAATGCGTTTTTGCAGGGGGCTGGTCTGCCAGTCATCCCCTTTATTGCCAATCCGGGTTTGGCAAAGCCATCGCTGATTTTGATTCACATGTGGGCCCAAGGCAACGCCATGGTCATCTTTCTAGCCACGCTGCAAGACGTGCCGCGGTCGCTTTATGAAGCCGCCACAGTAGATGGCGCCAATGCCTGGCACAAATTCCGCAACATTACGATTCCCATGTGTACGCCGGTCATACTATTCAACCTGGTTATCGGTTTTATCTATGGCTTTCAGAACTTTACCCTGCCCTGGTTATTGACCGGTGGTGGCCCCAACAATGCCACTGAATTCTATTCGCTATTTCTATATCGCAATGCCTTTATCTTTTTCCGCATGGGGAAGGCTTCTGCACTGGCGTGGATTCTGTTTATTGTCATTGTGCTTTTTACAATTCTACTATTCCGCTCATCGAGGCGCTGGGTATACTACGGCGGTGAATAAGGCGGTGAATAAGTAGTGTCAGTAGATCGCAACGGCAAGACAGCGGGCCGGATTCCCCAATCGAGACCGACGCCTGAATTGCCAACACCGTTGTGGTGCACTGAGTGTTGAGTTTGTGATAGAAATAAAGGAGTGTATCTGTGGCAATTCGCGCATCCGCACCTACCCAGCTGGGAAATGCTGGCCAAGAGCGAGCAGTATCTAGACAAAACACGCTTGCTCACTGGGGAATTCAATTTGTAAAATATTTGGTCCTCATTTTTTTATCCGTGTCATTCATCTTGCCCTTCTTTTGGATGGTGACATCCGCGGTTAAAAATGATGCCCAAGTGTTTACCATTCCGCCCGTGTGGATTCCCATCCCCGCACATTGGGAAAACTATTGGAATGCCTGGAATACGTACAACTTCAACGGTTATCTTTTTAATACCGTTTTCCTTTATGCAATACCGCTGACCATTGGCGTGACCATTGCGTCCGCCTTTGTGGCCTATGGCTTTGCGCGCGTGCGCTGGCCTGGACGTGACCTGTTTTTCTTTGCTTGTGTGGCCACCATGATGATTCCCTACCAGGTCACAATGGTGCCGCTCTTTATTACCTTCAAAAATCTGGGCTGGATCAACTCCTATCTGCCGCTGGTGATTCCCGGCTTCTTTGGCAGCCCCTACTTTATTTTTATGTTGCGCCAATTTTACATGACGCTGCCGCAGGAGCTATCGGACGCGGCGCGCATTGATGGCGCCAGCGAGTTGGGCATCTTCGGGCGCATTATTTTGCCTTTGGTCAAGCCCGCCCTGATTGTGGTGGCGCTCTTTACATTTATGAATGCCTGGAATGAATATTTGCAGCCGTTGATCTATATCAACCAGGAAGCGCTATATCCGGTTTCGTTGGGCATCAACAACCTACGCCAAACCATGGCGCAGATTGGCTCGCAGAAACTGGCCTACCCGTATCTAATGTCTGTTAGCACCTTGGTGACGCTGCCCATTGTAATTGCCTTTTTCTTTACACAGCGCACCTTTATTGAAGGCATCTCCTTGACGGGTTTAAAGGGCTAGCGTTTCCGCCAGCGTTCTGCTTGCAACCCACGCGGGTGAGTGCAATAATTTGCATTCACCCGCTTTTTGTTTTAAATAGAGTCAACAGCCTCGTTTTCCGCCAAATGTGCTTACTACAGCCGAAAAGGAATCACCCTATGACAAACGCCAGCCCGTACGGCTTTGGTCTCGATAAAACGCCCGCCAATTACGTGCCGCTTTCCCCGCTCACATTTCTGGAACGCGCCGCCTACGTCTACCCGGATGCGCTCTCGGTTGTACATGGCGAGCAGCGCTACACCTGGGCGCAAACATATGCGCGCTGCCGCCAGCTGGCCTCCGCCTTGAGCCAGCGCGGCATCGGGCTGGGCGATACGGTGTCAATTATGGGGTTTAACACACCGCAGATGTACGAGGCGCACTTTGGCGTGCCCATGACGGGCGCGGTGCTGCACTCGATCAATACGCGGTTGGACGCGACCAATATTGCTTTTATGCTGCAACACGCCGAAACCAAGGTTCTGCTCACAGACACCGAGGCAGCGCCGGTCATTCAAGAAGCACTGGCCCAGCTGGAAGAGCGGCCGCTGGTTATCGATATTGTGGACCCGCTCAGCGAGGGGGGCCATCGGCTGGGTGAATTGGCATACGAAGAGTTCTTGGCGCAAGGTGATCCCGATTTTGCGTGGCAGCTACCGGCTGACGAATGGCAGGCCATCAGCCTCAACTACACCTCCGGCACTACGGGCAACCCCAAGGGCGTGGTCTATCATCACCGCGGTGCGTACCTCAACGCGGTCAGCAACATTTTGGCCTGGGGCATGGGCAAACAGCCGGTTTATTTATGGACGCTGCCCATGTTTCACTGCAATGGCTGGTGCTTTCCGTGGACGCTGGCCGCGGTGGTGGGCACGAGCGTCTGCCTGCGTCAAGTGCGGGCGGATAAGATTTACGAGCTGATTGCACAGGAAAAGGTGACGCACTATTGTGGCGCGCCGATTGTGCACAACATGCTTGTGAATGCCCCGGCGGCTGTACGCGCCCAGAAGCAACACCCGGTCAAAGGCATGGTGGCTGCTGCGCCGCCGCCTGCGGCTGTGCTGCAAGCCATGGCCGAAAACGATTTCAAGATCACCCACGTTTATGGGCTGACCGAGACATATGGGCCGGCTGTGCTTTGCGAATGGCACGATGAATGGGACGAACTGCCCATTAGCGAACAGGCCCGCCTGAACGCCCGCCAAGGCGTGCGCTATCACATGTTAGAGGAGCTGACCGTGGCCGACCCGGAAACGCTGGAGCCCGTACCGGCCGATGGCCAAACGCTGGGGGAAGTGTTCTTCCGCGGCAACAACGTGATGATGGGCTATTTAAAAAATCCGCAGGCTACCCAAACTGTGTTTCAGGGCGGCTGGTTTCATAGCGGCGACCTGGGCGTCATGCACCCCGATGGCTATGTAGAGCTGAAAGATCGCTCCAAAGATATTATTATCTCCGGCGGTGAGAACATTTCTACCATCGAGGTGGAGAATGTGCTCTATCGCCACCCGGCCATTATGGAAGCCGCCGTGGTGGCCAAACCGGATGAAAAGTGGGGCGAGGTTCCCTGCGCTTTTGTAACGCTCAAAGAAGGCGCAACCATTACTGAGGCCGAATTAATCGCGTTCTGCCGCGATAACATGGCCCATTTTAAAGCGCCCAAGCAGATAGTCTTTGGCGCGCTGCCCAAGACGTCCACTGGTAAGGTGCAGAAGTTCATTCTGCGCCAGCAAGCGAAAGAGGAATAGCCGACTGATTATACCTATGCAGCCGTAGTCCGAGCTGGCCAGCTCAGACTACGGCTGCATAGGTGCGTTCCCGCATGTAATATGCCTGGCATTCGGCTTCGCGGCCACTGACAATGCGGCGTCCTTGCAGCGGACCATGACGCGCCGTCACCACGGTCCACTGGCCGTGGCCATTTTGATCGTCGCGATAGATGACCACCCAATCCTGCGTCATGCCAAATTCATGGGCGCGCACTGTGTTGGAATAAAGCGCCGTGTAATGAGTGGCGCCGCGCTCGGTGTGTAAAATGGGCAGCCAGGCCGCGCCCGTCGAGTTAAAGCACCGCGGTGTAATGCGAGGAAGCTGCCCCGCCCGCGCTTTGTGGCAATATTCAGCGTCAACATCGAGCAATTCGTCTACGGTTGGTTGATTTGCGGATGCTGTCCCTTTAGGCTGCGGAGCAGCGAAAGGCCGCCAGTTAAAGCGTCCCGCCAGCGATTCGCGTACGCTGCGTAGAGGCCGCGGCCCACAGCCCGGCAGCGCATCCAATCGATCACCGTAGTTAGCATTTTCCCGATCGTATAGTGACTCAATGTCTAGTGGCGTATGGATGTGGTCGGCAAGCGCGGCCCCAATGCCCGGTACGGTGGCTACTATTGGTTCTGGTGTGGTTTCGCCCTGAAGTTGTTCCAACAGGCCAAAGCGACCGGTGTTGATCATCTGCGCAATCCATTGTGCAATTGATACGCCAATGCCGGGAAGGGCCTGCAAACCAGCAAGCCCTTCCTGTGCATAAATAGTAGCCGCTGACCGCTGCATAGAGCGCAGATTGGCCGCCGCCACGCAATACGCTCGCACCCGTAAGGGATTAGCCTCTTGCGCATCTAGCAACTGGGCCACGCGCTCGAGCGCAGCGGCAATATCGTCGTTTGTAATCAATTGTTGCGTAGTGCTTGGTGCCGACTGGTTAATGATAATGTTCATGGTTTGGGTTGATTATCAGCAGACTGCAATGGGAAGAAAGAGAGCCGAATTCACAAAGCGCAACCACTGTTTGTATGGTCAACACCGTTGTGGCATATTGCCTATGGCGCGGACTCCAATACCGGTTCCTCCAGATACGTGAGCAAAAAGCGGAAGATATCTGTTTCGGAAATCATGCCCACAACATGGTCATGTTCGACCACCGGCAGCCCGCCAATCTTGTTTTCCAGCATCAGCTGGGCGGCGCGCCGGATGGGCGTTTGCGGCGTAACGGCCACGGGATCGGGCGTCATAAATTCGCGCACGCCGCGGATGCCGGCCAGGAAATGAATTTCCCACGTGGGCTCCATGGTCATGGATGCGCTTGCTTTTGGGCGCGCTTCCCGAATGTCTCCCCAGGTTACAATGCCCACCAGATGCTCGGCTTCATCCAAGACGGGCAGCCTCCGTACGCTGTTCATGCGCATGAGATGATAGGCGGTTGACAGATTGTTGGTTGTGTCCACCGTAATCGGATCCCCCGTCATCCAATCCTTGACTAATAACTTGTCCATTTTACCCTCCTTGTTCATGGCCCATGTTGCAAGAGGCGGCGCTCGGTGCGCGGCGTTGTATGGTGGGGACGCTCTTGCGCGTAGTGTACCGCCAGATATTCCCACGCGCTCAAGGCGGCTTTTGTTCCTTCCCCAATGGCCACGGGCACCTGTTCAGCAAAAATATTGGTCACATCACCGGCCGCAAACAGACCTGGGACACTGGTTTCACAGCGTTGATTGATCGGAATGCGTCCAGTCTCAGCATCGAATTTCACCAGGTCGCGCACAAATTCCTGGTTGGGAATGAGCCCCAATTCAATAAAGACGCCGTCGATAGTCAGCACTTCCGTGGTGTAGTCCCGCACCAGTTCGGCCTGCTCGACAAAATCTGTACCGACGATCCGCTGCAGCTTCCAACCCTCAAAGAGCGTGATGTTGGGGTTTGTGCGAATTTGCTTTACCAGCGGGCTATCCTTTAAGGCCAAAGTGGGCGCCAGATAGACGCGATTGGCCAGCGTGGCCAATTGTAGCGCCGCCACCAATGCGCGCCCGCCCCGTCCCACCACGAGCGCATCGCGCCCATCAAAAAATGGGGCGTGGCTCAGCGCCGAATAGCTAAGGCCACGCATCCACAGCTCTTGTTCACCAGGAACATGCAGCAGTTGCGGTTTGGCTCCTGTGGCCACCAACACGGTGCGTCCGTTGATCAGCTTGTTATTTTCCACCAACGCAACTTGAAAGTGGCCATTGTTCAGCTGGCTGACGTTCTGTACCGTCGTCTTGAGGTGATCGTCCAAATTGGCTTCCACAAAGCTTTCGAACTGATGGACCAAATCGGCTCCCCAGACAGAATCAACAGGCGGTTGATCCGATAATTGAAATGGGTACCCCACTTTGCCACCCAAATCCGGCGTAACCAGAGCTACATGCAGCCCTGCATTCAATGCCGTTGTGGTTGCGGCCAAACCGGCAGGTCCACCGCCAATAACAATTAGATCGAAGACCCCATTTTCTGTCGAATTTACGCCCATGATCTCCCCCTGTATAGCGCAAATTTGGCCCTTTTACGCCAAGCTTGCGCAAGCCATAATCTGTACATCGCAACGGTGGTGGCACAATTGGCCTCGGGCTCGATGTGAAAATCTGCGCCCACGTTTGCCGTTGCGATCTACTGGTAATTTATGAAAATGCTGATCTTAGTGTACTACGCAGAAAGCGTACACAAACCGTCCAGGTGGCTAGCTGCCCACCTGGCCTGCTGGGGAAGTAAGAGGAGGATGGGATAAGAAGATGGGGCTATTCAATGAGGATTTCAACTCGCTGCCCTTCATGCTCGTCGACAATATCGATGATGCGCCCGGTACGCCCGGCATCGATGGCATCCTGAATCGACTGCACATGTTGTCTGGCGCCTTCGGGGACAAAGCGTAGGCCAAACGTGACGAGCCCCAACGGCACGTTGACGCCGACCTTTTGCTGGCCCGTAATTGAATCGGTTACGATCACGCGCATGAAGCGGGCATGGCGCCCCGTGTGTGGCGCTTGCATCTGCCCATCCGTGACGCGATCCAGCGCGGCCAATAGGCGCGCGCCTTCTTCTGCCGTAATCTTGCCTTCCTCGATCATGCGCAGAATTTTCATGCGTTCTTCCGTTGTTGTCATCTTGTCTCATCCATTCTGAATACTCAGTCGATCGCAACGATAAGAGATGAGGCCGGATTCACCAATCGAGAACGATGCCTGAACCGCTAACACCGTTGCGGTGTACTGATACTCTTTGTGTCTAAAGGTGCGACGCACTTCCGAAGTGCGTCGCACCTGTTCTTCAGTTTACTGCTGACTCTGTGCTGCGCACAACCGTCTCTTCAGTTTACTGCTGACTCTGTGCTGCGCACAACCGCCATCATGCATGTTTTATTAATATTGTCCCAACAAACCATCGCGGCGGGCCTTGCGCTCACAAAAATCAAACACAACCCAGCCCACTACAAAGTAGACCACCGAGTGCAGGAGCAGCCAGACCAGGCTGCCATCCGCCCAGACGGCCAGCAGCGATTCACCCTCCAGCACCACCTTGCGCATAACAATAATGCCCTGGGTGGTGGGGAGCGTGTAGGCAATCACAGCTAGCCAGGTGGGGAGTCGATCCACCGGTAGAAAAGCGCCGTTTAAAAAGAGCAGCATATTCTGCACCAAATTGGCCAGCGATTCGACTTGTTTAAAGATCAAGGTGGCGCCGCCAATCAGAAAACCAAAGCCATAAAGGCCCATCATGGTGAGGATAAAAACGGGAATCGCAGCCAAACGCAGCGGCAATTCCACCCCCAACAGCAAGACCAGCACCAGCGTAAACAGGCCCACTATAATGGTGGTTGTAATCAGGTTGGAAAAGGAACGGCCCAGTTGAATCAGACCGGTGGGGGCCGGGCTCAGATAGCGCTGCTCCAGCGTGCCGGTTTGGGCCTCCTCGCGCAGGTCCCAACTCATGTTGCTAATGGCCGTCAAGGCATAAAACCACATCAAATAGCCCAGCAGCGCCGAGGGAATGGCTGCTCGATCCAGATCGCCTCGCCCCATAAAGAAGACAATGCCGATAAAGATAAAGCCCATTGTCAGCATCATGGTCAAAAGGTTGAACTTATAACTCCACGACAGCAGCAGGCCCTTGTGCGTTTCGTTGAGCAAAATGCCCGGCCACGCGCCAATGCCCACCTGCACGGGAGCGGCTGGCGCTGTGCGTTCTGATGGTGCAGCCGCCAGCACGTCTATGGATTTAGCCGCTGACGCCGATTCTGGTGTTAATGTGCTCATGCTGCCTCCTTGCGTTCTGTGTTTTTGCCCAATCGCGCCGGCCTCTTTTCTCCTTCTGCGCGCGCTGATTCCATCAAGTCTGATTCCATCAGGTGGACAAAAACATCCTCAAGCTTGGGCTCGGCGCGCTGCACCGAAATAAGCGACATGCCGGTTTGCTGCACGGCGGAAAGCAGATCATAGAGCGCTTCTTGGCTGGACGCAGGGCAGGAGACAATCGAATGACCGTTGTCATGCGTGATGGTAAGGGCGTTGGCAATAGGCGTTTGGGCAAGTTGTGGCGACAGTTGCAATGCATCTTGCGGCAAGTGCCCTTCCACGCGCAATTCATATTGCTCGTTGCGCAACAGATCCAACAAGGTGGAAATGGGTTCCTCGGCAATCAGTCGGCCCTGGCGCATAATGGCGACGCGCTGGCAGAGTTCTTGCGCCATGTCGAGCTGGTGAGTGGTTAGCACCACGGTTTTGCCGCGGTGCAGGGCTAGCTCGCGTATCCATTCTTTGACGGTGCGCGCGGCCTGTACATCCAGCCCCAGCGTTGGTTCATCCAGCAGCACAATGGGCGGATCGGCCACTAGGGCGCAGGCAATGGCCACCTTTTGCTGCATGCCGCGTGAAAAGTCGCGCACGGGCTCATGGCGGCGGTCCCATAGTTCAAGTTCGGAAAGCAATGCCTGTGCCCGCTGCTTCAACGCCGACCCCCGTTGACCCTTGAGTCGCCCAAAATAGAGCAGATTTTGCCAGGCTGAAAGTCGCCAATAGATATTGCGCGTGCCTTCGAGCACGGCGCCAATCTGCTGCACCGCAATGCTGCGCTGCCGGGCCACATCATATCCGTTGAGCGCAACGTGACCCGCGGTGGGCTCCACCAAACCGCAGATCATTTTGATGGTGGTGGTCTTGCCAGCGCCATTGGCGCCCAGCAGCCCAATCACTTCACCGGGGGCAATCGACAAATTGAGCTGCTCGACGGCTTTGGTGGGAATGCCGCTACGTTTACGATAGATCTTACTCAGATTCTGAATCTCAATGGCGGGTGTCATTGGGGAACCTTTCGAATTGCGATTTGGGATTTACGATGGACGCGTCGGCGTGTTGACGAGAGCCCTCTTGAATAAATTGATTTACGATTTACGACGCTATATGTCAACAAGGTCATTCATAAATCGTAAATCTGCGATCGTAAATCCCACTCGTTCTATTTGCTCAATGCTTGCAGCAGCTTCTCCGCTTGCTCCACGCTAATTTTTCCTTCTTCCACCATGCGCAAAACGGCCATGCGCTCTTCGTCGCTAACTTGCGGCGCTTTGGCCGCTTTGGGCGGGGCTGGTGGTGGGGGCGCTTGCACAGTCCAGCTATATTGAGCGCTGGGCGCGGCGCCGGCTCGAGCTCCGGCGTGCTGACGCCGCTGTTCATGGCGGGCGCGGCGTTCATCCATGCGCTCGGTATGCGCTTCGGCGCGGGCAATGCGCTCTTCGGCCTGACGCAACGCTTCGGCCACTTTCTCTTCGGCAACGCGCACGGCGCGCTGTACTTTTTCCTGAATGCGGACCGAAAGTTCCTGTGGCCACTCGCTGAGGAAAGGACCAAAATCGCTGTCAAACCCCATCTGGAAATCGGGGCCAAAGTCAAAATCGAATTCATATTCAAAGGGGGTGGCCGTCTCTTCTGCCGTCGATTGCGCGCGCAAGGCAATGTTGCCACCGGCGTTGAGTTCCAATTCTGCCTCACCGGCGCCCAGCGTAAATTGGTGAACGTCTTGGTCTTCGTTGGGATGCGGAATATCCCAGCCGCGCACTTTGATGGTGCGCGCCCGGCTGCTCACCTTGACGGCGGCGCTTACATTGGCCGGTAAATAGCAGGAAATATCGCCACCAGCATCGACGCGGTAGACCTGCCCCGCCGCCGGCGCGCTGCGCACTTTGGCGTTACCACCGGCCGTGGCCGCCACATCTCCAGCTGCATAGGCGATGACAATATCGCCACCGGCTTTGCCGATTTCGAGACTGCCCTCCACATCCAGTGCAACTGCGTTGCCGCCGGTTTTTTCAACAAAGAAATCGCCATCTACCTTTTTGGCCTTTAGATCGCCGCCGACACTTTTAACATGCACCGAGCCCACTTTACGTAGGCGCAGGTTGCCGCCCACGCGTTCTATGGTGATTTCCCCAGCGAGCGACTTGATGTCGGCGTCCCCCCCAATGGCGCCCACTTTAATCGAGGCGTTTTCTGGCGTCTCCAGGCGGCAATCGCCGGAAAATGCGGACAAGCGCACTGTGCTTTCGCCATCGTCGCTGGTTGTAATGGGGACCCCATCGTAGTCAGAGCGCAGCACGATCTGGGCGTTTTCGCGCCCTTTGATGCGTAAATTGCCGCCGATGGACTCAATGTAAATGACGGGTGCGTCGCCGGTGGTTTCAATATGAACGTGGCTGCTCATGCTTCTTCTCCTTGTAAAATTCGCATTGCTTCTTCAAAACTTAGCTTACCCTGGTCCAAGTCCTGCAATACGCGTGACCGATCGGCTGGGGCGACCGCCGGCTCTTCTTCTTCTTGACCTGGTTCGTAGCCCATGGCGCGGATGATTTCGCGCAGCCGGTTGCGGATGGTGGGATAGGACATGCTCAGCTCACCCTCCATGCGGCTAATGCGGCCCTCGTTGCGCACGAAAATTTCTATGAACTGGAGCTGCTCTGGGGTTAATTGGGCAAAGGGGGCGGACACGGAGAAACGCCCCTCTACGGTAACATCTGTATCTGGGCAGTAAAAACGTGTGACAATTATTTCGCCACCCGAAAATGGCGATCTGGTTGGTAGTGGAATCATAATCTATCCTCGACTCTAGCTGCAATCAAATTTATCTTCAATAAGCGGATGCAACATACTCCCCCATACATGTTGAACAAAGAACTTTTGCAATAGTATCCCGGCATATTGGGAGATTTCGCCGTTGTATTGCAAAACAACTCTGCGAACTCTACACTGGCATCGGAACGTATTGCGAGTCAATTGGGGAGTGGTGCTATTTTCGTCTGCAGAACGAAACGTTATGCAATATGGGAAACATGATACCACGTTATTTTAAAATGTCAATAGGTAAATTTTAAAATTTTAAAAATTAATTTTAAATTTTTGCGATCGCGTGGGTTGGGCTGCGTTTTTGTGGCCATTTGCGGCTATTTTGTCATTTTACGTGAAACAAAAAACGCCGCCAGAGCATTCTGGCAGCGTTTTGATTGATTGTGCGGCGCGCTTTTTATAACCATCCCTGATCGCGCAAAAAGCTGGTGAGCCCGGGTATGGCAAACCGTTTGCCCTGGTACGATTGGGCGCCGTAATAGAGCAGGGCAATAACGCCCATGAGATACCCAATCGGGCTAAGGCATGCCGCTAGCAGGCCGATCAACCAGCCAATGATCGGCACAATATTGATGATCACAATCCCCAATGAGACGAGAATGCCGATGGCAATAAAAACGACCATTAGCGCCAGACTCTGGATGGCGTGGTAGCGCTGGAAAGGGCGCTTTTTGCTGCTTTCGCTCAGCAGGACGATCATGGGCATTACCAATGGGATCAATATCTGCGTCCCATAACACAAGAGCGCAATGAGCCGATCGTCGCTACTGGCCGCTGGGTCTACGCTGGATTCCCGCATAAACTCACCGCGGCGCAGGGCATCGGCGGCCACGCTGGCCTGGGTTTTGGCAATATCTGCCGCCCGCTCTATGGGGGTTCGTTCAGCCGATGCACGGGTCTCTGGGCCATCTACAGGGTTGGGTTTGTCTGCCCCAGCTTCTGGCATCGGATTATTTTGCTCATTCATAAACTACTCCACATCTATAACCGCTCGCTACAATTAAGACTTATCTGATGGGCGCGTCCCAAATTTGGAAGCAGCATCGCCCGCCGCGCCGCCTCTCCCGGCTCTGCACTCTGCGAGTGCGCCGCGTCCCTCTCCACATGTGGAAAGGGACAGCTTTTGCGCTTCAGCGCAAAAGCAGGGAGAGGCCCCATTCTGGGCCGCCCCATTTCTGATGGTGGCTGTGCACGGCACAGAACCATCAGAGCACTAAAGATAATACATAGACCGCAATCGCAAGCGATAAAGTCGGATTCAACAAACCAGACTGGCGCCTGAATCGCCAACACCGTTGCGGTATAAAGATAATCAGTTGATGGCAACGACAAGAAATAGGGCCGGATTCACCAATCGAGTACGATGCCTGAATCGCCAACACCGTTGCGGTGTAAAGATAGTCAGTTGATGGCAACGACAAGAGATAGGGCCGGATTCACCAATCGAGTACGATGCCTGAATCGCCAACACCGTTGCGGTGTAAAGATAGTCAGTTGATGGCAACGACAAGAGATAGGGCCGGATTCACCAATCGAGTACGATGCCTGAATCGCCAACACCGTTGCGGTGTAAAGATAGTCAGTTGATGGCAACGACAAGAGATAGGGCCGGATTCATCAATCGAGTACGATGCCTGAATCGCCAACACCGTTGCGGTGTAAAGATAATACGTAAAGAACTTGTGAAAAGTTGCAGCGACAGGGCGAATTTTCTGGGATTGAAGCGTTTGAGTGCATGCTGAATTTTATGTGGTGGACAAAAGCGAAGCATAGCGGAGGGTAAAATAAAAGGCAAACTTTAAACCCCGGGGGACAGGCTAAAAGTTTGCCGTGGAGGACTAATGAGACTGATAATGGCCCTGGGCGCCGAAATCATTTCTCATATGGTCGACTATAGCATAAAAATATTAAAAAATCGTGCAATTTTGCCAATAAAAAATGTTCGATGTCGCGACGCAACCTTAGCGCAAGGCGCCCGTAGCACTTGCATATGCTTTGCATAGGGCGCCCTTCTCTATGCGGTGGCGCAATCTTAGCGCAACTGTAGCCCCATGGGTTCCGGCCGAAAAAGGCGTGCGTCCATTGTGCGCAAATCGGCATCCACCTGTAGCGGAAAACCGGCCTGCCCCAACACGTCCCGCTCCAGCTCCACACCGGGCGCAATTTCGGTCACGGTGAGCCCGGTGGGCCGCAGCTGCATGACGCAGCGCTCGGTCACATAGGTGATCTGCTGGCCCACTTCAAGCGCCCGTTTCCCGCTAAATGTAACGTGTTCCACCTGGGGCGTCAGCTTGCGCACTTTGCCCTCCTGCACAATGCGCAGCATGCCGTCTGCCAAGTCGTATCGCGCGCCGGCGGTGGTAAAATAGCCGCTAAAAACAATGTGACGCGCCCGCGCCGTAATATCCACAAAGCCGCCGGCCCCAGCCGTAATGTGCGGCCGACTAGCTAATCTCGACACGTTGACGCTGCCATCCTGGCCGATTTCTAGAAAGGAGAGCAAGCTGCGGTCAAAGCCGCCGCCCTGAAAATAGGTAAACTGATCGGGCGAGGCAACAATGGCTTGGGCGTTGGCTGCGCAGCCAAACTGAAAGCCCAGCAGGGGCATTCCGCCCACTGCGCCCTGTTCAATGACCCAAGTGACCGCGCCATCCAGCCCTTCTTCGAGCAAAATGCGTGGCGTTAAAGCAGAGATGCCAAAGCCCAGATTAACCGCTTCACCGGCCGCCAGCTCTAGGGCCGCCCGCCGGGCGATCACTTTGTCCAATCCCCACTCAGCCGTTTCGAATGTGTGGTTGGGCCGGCGCACCTCCCCGCTAATGGCCGCCTCATAATCGGTCTGAGTGGTCTGCATTTGCGCTGGCGCCGTCACCACATAATCTACCAACACGCCGGGCACGCGCACAGATTGGGGATGGAGCGAACCGGCCGTCACTACGCGTTTGACTTGTGCAATAACAATACCGCCATTATTGTGCGCCGCCAATGCCTGATCCAGCGCGCCCAGATAGGCGCCTTCGTGCTCGAAAGTCAGGTTGCCCTGCTCGTCCGCCGTGGTGGCGCGGATAATGGCCACATCAGGCGCAATGGCGCGGAAATAGAGCCATTCCGCACCGTCAAACTCAACCACCTGCACCAAATCTGCGCGTGTCTCCTCATTCATGCGCCCGCCTTGGCGGCGTGGGTCCACAAAGGTGTCCATGCCCACCTGGGTCAGCACGCCAGGGCGGTGGGCCGCAGATTCGCGATGCATGTGAAAGAGAATGCCGCTGGGAATATTGTACGCTTCGATTTGGTTGGCGTAGATCATCTGCCAGATCTTGGGCGATTCCATAGACGACGGGCCACTGGGATAAGAGCCGGCAATAATGCGCTTGAGCAGCCCCGGGCGCGCGATGTGATCCACACCCGCAATGCCATACATATCGCCTGCCGCAATGGGATGAATCGTGGTCAGGCCGCGCGGCGCGCCGCTTTCTGCAAACCGCTGGCCAATGGCGGCCAACACGGCGTCTGGGCAGCCCAAGCCGCTCGATGAACTGACCGTTACCACGGCGCCATCCGCGATCAGCGCCGCGGCCTCTGGCAAAGAAATCAACTTTTGTTTATGCATATCTGTTTCTCCACTGCGGTTTGAGCTTGGCAAAGAGGTCTCGCTTTGCCAAGCTAGCTTTGTACTTCCACCTGTTTGCCCGTCTGTGCGGATTCGGCAACGGCCAACGCCCCCGCCAGCGAATGGATGCCATCTTGGGCCCTGGCCGCCGGTTGGCCCTCTTCTTTGACGGCCTGATTAAAGAGCCGCACCGAGCGCACATACAGATTTTCCGGCGGATCGGTTTCTATTTCCTCCACCTCGGCATGCCGGCGTAGATAGAGCTTGCCAATGGGTTGCTGGGTCATGACGTCCTCGGCTAGAAGCGAGCCTTCAGTCCCGTGAATTTGCATACCGGTGCCGGTGTGCTGAATCGTAAACGCATCGTGAAATTGGGCCAACACGCCATTGTCGAAACGCATGACGCCCATAACGGCATCGCCTAAACGCTCCTGGGCCATGCCTTGTTGCGCCTCCATGGCGATAACCGATTCTAGGTTGGCGTCTAGCACAAAGCGCAGCGTATCCACATCGTGAACGGTAATATCCAAAATTACGCCACCGCCGGCCTGTGGCGCGTTGATGCGCCAGCCTTGTAGATGCGGTGGCAGGTAGACGGCGTGAAAGACGCGCGCCGCCAGCGGCTGCCCAATGGCCCCTTCGGCAATCAATTTGCGCAGCGTGCGGTGGGTTACAGCATTGCGCAGATGATGGTTGGCGCCCAGGACAACAGCGGCCTTTGCGCAAGCCGCGTCCATGGCCTTGGCATCAGCCAGCGTGAGCGCCAGCGGCTTTTCGCAAAGAACATGTTTCCCGGCGTGCGCGGCGGCCAGCGTCTGCTCTTTATGCAGCTCGTTGGTGGTGCTGATGTAAACTACGTCTATTGCCGGGTCGGCCAGGAATTCATCCAGCGTGGTGCAGTGGCGGGCGATATGGTGTGTGCGCGCAAATTGCTGAGCGCGCACCGGGCTGCTGCTCATGATGTTGACCACTTGACTGTCCGGTTGCGCGTTAATGGCGTCGACCATCCATTCACGGGCAATCGTGCTGGCGCCGATGAGGCCCCATCCTAATTTGGCTTTCATGTATGTGCTCCTTGCGTTATGTCCTATAGTCATATAATTGCCGATACAGCGCAACGGTGTTGGCGAAATAGGCGTCGCTCTCGATTGTTGAATCCAACTCTATCTCTTGCTGTTGTGATCTACAGATTGTGCTTTGCACGCAACGGCTACGTAGCGCCTGCGTCTTGTAATAACGTGTGAAAAGTAAGTAAAAAGTAATCTGAATGAAATATTTCTATATTAAAGGTGTGTTATACTTATGATATAATATCCGTAAATATTTTGTAAGCTATTGGCGGGATGCGCTATTTTTTGCATCGTTCTCTGCGTTTTTTAGCACAATATAACGCGTGCTGCACCGCTGTTTCCACAAAAGACTGCGTAAATCTTATATTCATGCCTTACACTGCGCCACTGGTGCGCCGGGGGCGAGCAGCATGCAATCAATTTGCCTAACATTATTGTAAGTAGTTCGTGTTGTTGCAATCTGAAGATTGCCCAACCTGACAGATTCAGATCCTTTCCAAAGGCCGACCCCATCTGCGCCCAAACGTAAGGTTATTAAATAGAGCCAGGCACTAATTGGCCAACAGTATGGAGCAGTATCAGTAGATGGCAACGACAAGCGATAGGGCCGGATTCACCACTCGAGACCGATGCCTGAATCGCCAACACCGTTGCGCTGTACTGAGTGTTGGCGATGTGCTGTATATAGCGGTATCAAGCGCTGTTGCAAGAGCGTAAATAGGGCAGATGCAAAGGTAAATGCAATGGATGTGAATTGGATTTTTGGACTATTGGCAATTTTGATCCTGCTGGATTACATATATAAGCAGGTTATGGGCCGTTCGTTTCACCATACCATTCCGCGCCCGGTACGATGGGGGCTGGTCTTCATGAGCAGCACTACTGCAGCCTGTTGCTTTGCCCTGTCCTGGCACATCTTTACCACCCGTGATTTTTTACTGATGGGGTCATCCTCATTTTGGCTGCTGCTGGGTATTTTCCTCACCGTGCTGGCCATCGCATGGTTGCTGCCCGCCAGCGCTAATTCTAGTACAAAAAGCCAGGAAGCGCATGCGCCAACCCAGCCGTTGCCGCTGGTCTCGCACAATTCGGCGGCGACACCACGCACCACGGCTGCGCCAGAGACGCCGCTCGGCCCGAGTTTTGCCGAACGCCCCAATGTTTTTGCTGCTTCCAAAATGGCGTCGCCTGCTCCCTCTATGCGGGCTTTGCCCATGGCGCAGTCCTCGGCGTATGGCAAAATTGCACCGGCAGCTCAGCCCTTAACAAAGGACCGCGCCAGCCGGCAAACCTTGCTCGCACCCGCGCGCCCGCAGGAGCTGGCGACGGCGCTGTCTAGCGTGTTGGCGCGACCACGCAGGGCGCCGCAAATCATGGTGATCGTGCTGATGGCGTTTGCCTTGTTGGCGCTGGGCTGGCAATTGGGACACATCTTTGCTTTAAGTCAGAACGAGTCTTCAGTAGCGGTAGCGTTGCCGGTTATCCGGCCAACCCCAACGGCAACGCCCATAAGCAACGCTTCGCTGACCGAGCGACTGGTGGCTCAAACCGTGGCCAACGTACCCGTGGCGAACCCTACGTCTCAGCCACAATTAACCCCCACAGCCATCTTTGAGAGCGTGGCATTTGTAATTACACCCATACCCAGCAATAGTACTAGTACAACGCTCAAAGCCAAACCGGCCTTCGAAGTAGAGAGCGCAAACGAGTTACCGCCCATTGCGTTTCGACGCGGCAATAAGCCTGCATTGCCAGTGGCCGAACAGCCCGCTACCACCGCACCGGTGGGCGGGGCCATCTCCGAACACGCCTATTATGAGCCGCAAAATCCGGTTATTCGTCTTCTGGCGCCAATGGATGGCGATATTGTACACGATTTTGTGACGTTGCGCTGGAGCAGCGATTTTGAGCTGCCGCCAGAGCAACATTATGAAGTGGTGGCCTGGTTAGAAGGCCAAGAGCCATTTAAACAGGGAATCAGCCTGGCGCCGCTGATGTCGACCGACCATGTGCGCGTCAATTTGGCGCTGCTGGATAGCGCCCTGGGGCCGCGCTTTAACCCCGGCATTTATCGGTGGGGTGTTATGTTGGTGCAGCGTTCACCCTATCAGCGTATTGCCCTTTTGAGCAATGCGCAGACAATCTACTATGTCCCGTTGGGTAATCCCTAGCGGACGCCTCTCTTTATGCCCACAAAGCCTATCCATGCGGATGTGATCTTGCTGATAAGGTAGGGCCTTGCGTACCTAAAAAAGCAGGGTTAAAACCCGCGGCTGACACGGAAAAGCGGTCTCAACCGCTTGCCATTTAGTCGCGGCGGCTTTTCATTGTCAGCTGCCAGATTTAGCCGTTGCGATTACGCAGTTCGCAATGGCCCTAGCTGATAAGGTCGTCAGCTTCCCATTGCCTCTAACTGTGATATAATCTAGCCCCATATAGCAAAGCCTTTATGTTTCGCGACTGGCGCAGCGCTGGTAGATCGCCAGGGCGAGCATGGCTCGCTTGTAGTTGATTTTACCCGCGGCTTGCGCAAGGCCTTTAGTTGCCGGATGGCTCTGTGCTGTGCACAACCGCCATCATACAGTCATATGTATATGAAAGCCATGTCTTCATACGGCCAGCATGAAGACATGGCTTTTTGCGCCGCAAGTTGGGGTCACAAAGGCAACGCAATGCTGTTTGGTCCGTGCATGCAAAAAGTTAAAGCAAGGGAGACCGTATGAATCTAAAGCGCCTCTTATCGATTTCGACCGGTCATTTAACCATTGATATCTTAAATTCTTCGGTATACATGATTTTAACGGCTGTCTCTATTCCATTTGGGTTAAGCCTCAGCCAAATGGGCATGGGCGCACTGATCTATACCTTGGTGGGCTCGCTGACGCAACCGCTTTTTGGCGCCTGGGCGGATCGGTTGCGGGGCCGCTGGCTGGGCCCGCTGGGGTTGCTGTGGACGCTCAGTTTTTACATGTTTATCCCTTGGGCGCCCAACTTTGCCATGCTGATCGGCTGTTTGACCATCGGAGCATTGGGCAGCGCGGCGCTGCACGCCGTGGGCATGATCATTGCGTCTGACGCCGGCGGCAAACATCCCACAACAGCTACATCGATCTTCTTTGTAATGGGGCAATCTGGGCTAGCGCTGGGGCCCAGTCTCTCTGGTCTGGTCATTGCTAGTTGGGGATTGCGCGGGCTGCCATTTATGGCCATTTTTGCCGTGATTCCCGTAATATCTATGTTCTTCCTGCTGCGGGCGCCGGTACATTATGACCCGGTGGCAATGGGCGCGGCCAGTGCAAATGGCGGACGCAAAGGGAATAGCGCCAGCATCAAATGGGGCGTTATCGGTGCATTTGTGTTGCTCATTTTGTTGCGCTCGGCCACAATGCAGACCTACACAATCTTTTTGCCCAAATTTTTGGAAGGGCGCGGCTACCTGCCGGGCGCATATGGGTTTATGGTGGGGATATTTGTGTTTGGCGGCGCCATTGGCACCTTTTTTGGAGGGATGTTGGGAGATAAATTCAACCGGCGGCTGGTGATCTTTACATCGTCTGTGTTGGCTGTGCCCTTCTGCTATCTATTTTTGGGCGCCGATGGCTGGCTCTACTATGTAACAGCGGCGCTGGCCGGTGGACTGCTCAACATCTCGCACAGTATCCTGATTGTAATGGCACAGGCATTGCTGCCGCGCCAGAAAGGCATGATGGGGGGCGCCACGCTGGGCTTTATGTTTGCCAGCGGCGCGGTCACCGCCTGGTTGGCCGGCTTGGTGGCCGATCAAATAGGGCTGACCGTCGTCCTTTATGTGCTGGCATTTGTGCCAATTTTGGCCGGCGCCAGTGCCTTGTTGCTGCCCAGCACCCGGCAATCTGCGCCGGCGCCGCTGGCCGCGCCACAAGCCGCGCCTGGTGATTGATCATAGGATAACAAGATGACACGCTGACTGAGCTTGTGGAAATCAGCGTGTCATTTTGGCTTTATTTTATAAACCAAATTTTATGAACCAAAGTAGGGCGCGCCATTATTCCGTGCCGCGCACAATCACGCGCACTTCTTGAAAGCCCAACGCGCGCAGAAAATTCTCATAGTAGAGCGTGCCACTTTCTACCACCTCTTGCATAATGCCGCTGCGCTCAGAAGCCTGGATGAGCAATTGACGGCCCTGGGGCAAAATGTCGTTTTGATAGGCGCTGATGGTGTCCTTGCACAGGAAACCGGGGCAGGTATCGCTCTGCACCAGAATGCGGCTATACTCAAAATCGATGCTGACGTTGTCGGCAAATATTTGGGGCGGTGGCAGCACCAGTTGGACTTTGCTGCCATCGGGGCTGATCCAAAGGTCTTCGTCTTTGATCTGGCTCAAATCGAACCCAGCGGGGACGCGCCCTTTGAGCAGCACCACAAAATTCTGCCGCATGCCCAGAAAGCTTAACCAACCTTCGGGCGCTTCCGTGTAATCCACATCGACCGCATTGTAGTGCTCAATCAATATTTGCTTGTTTGCGCGCCGGATCGACTCCACAATGGGCGCACCTTCTACAATGGTGGTCTGCGTGCCGCTGCCAAAGATTTGGCTGCTCATGTTGTTGACCGTCCACCAGCCTGCCGCCATCATGACCAGGGAAAGCACCACGACGGAAGCCAGCGTCCAGCCCAGAAAACGCAATATCGAATCGAGCGCTGAGCGTCTGGGGGGCAGCGGCTGCATCGCGGAAACACCGGCCACTTTGGTAGGCGCCGGTATTGAATTGGCCCGTGGCGCCAGCTCGTTGTTACGCGTCTGCTCCAGCGGATTCGGTTTATGCACAAGCGTTTGCGGCGATTCAATTTGTTCCATCATTGTCCTCGTGGCAGCACGATTGTAACGCTGCCGAACCTGTAATCCTACCGAAACGTAATTTCTACGGTGTCGAAGCCGGTCTGGCGTAGAAAATCTGCCAGCTGCAAGCGAGCCATTTTTTGCGCCATGTCCATCATGCTCTCATTATTGGCTACGTTTTCTTTCAGCAGCTGGCGCGACTGCTCCAAAGCATCTTTTTCTAGCCCGGCATATTGAGAAAGAAAGATGACCTGGGCGCTGTCGTAAATCTGCGACTGGTCGGGCAGCAGCTCTACGCTGATGACTTCCGGCCTGGGCAATACAAAACGAATCGACGCGCCATCGACTTCAATGTTGCTAATCTGCTTTAAATTGACGCCGATCTGCACCTGCCCCACGGCCTTGAGCAGCAGCCGATCCGTCACCACGTTGCCCAGCTGCCAGGGCAGCGTAGTCGTGCGTTCGGCCTGCACCACCACCGAATCGGTAAATTTTATGGTGGTCAAGTAGCTCATTTCTTCCCAAGCGGGCAGCGGAATGGGCGTGGGTGTGGGCAGCGGGCGCGTTGTTGCAACCAGCCCGGGCGCTTCCGCGGCTGGTGTCTCGGCAACATAGGTTGCAGGCGGCGTGGGCCAGTTGACGGGGGCGGCGGCTTCGGTCTTGGGCGCTTCGGCGCGCTGCACCCAGCGCATGCCTAACTCCATCGCGCGCATGACCATGGGCGTTAGCAATAGCGTCAACAGCAGCGCCGCCACCAGCACCCACATGGCCAGCGGCAACCCCCACACGTTGCCCGTTCTAGATTCCGTTGGTCGCGAATTCGAACCTTGCTCCAATATAGTTTGTCCTATGTTTGTTCTATACGACTTGCACGGTGTTAAAGGGTTAGGGTTATCGCGTACTATAAAAAAGCAGGGTTAAAACCCGCGGCTGACACGGAAAAGCGGTTGAGACCACCTGCCATCTAGCCGCGGCGGCGGCTTTTCATTATCAGCGGCCGGATTTATCCGTTGCGATTACCAAGTTCGCGATTGCCCTAGCTAAAGTGTTGACTCGTGTTGAAACGCCAGTATGCTAAAGCGCACTGTTTTATAGCCTGCTTGAGCAGGCTTCCTCTAGCAGACGCAGGCTTCAGTGGCATCTATTACCGAAACAATTTCTTAACCTTCATCAGTCTGTGGTGAAAATCTTATCCGGACTGTCCAAAGAGACCTGCACATTTGCATAATGTGTTGAACGCAAACACGCCATTTTCTGTTTCAATGCGCGTAAAATCTACTTTACACCGCTCGTTAACAATTACGCAAAAATGGAAAAAGAGTTGCAAAATTGACCCCTATTTCCTATATACAACATATGAAAAATATGATAGGCTGTCCGCAGAGACACGTTTATAGAAATTACGTAAGCCTAGAGTAAGTATCGTCTTTAAAAGAACATCCCTTCTCCTGGCGATTCCCAGGCGCTGCGTAAGTCCTAATCTAAATATATACCCCTTTGGGACGTTCTATACGCCGGTTTTCATTGAGAAGCAAAGTACAAAATTGCATGTGCTGTAGGAGGTATTTATGCAAGCTGCCCCACCTTTTCGGCTCGACCCGCCTGTAACCACCCGCCGTTTGAATAGGCGCCATGGAAGTGCCATCTTTGTGCTGGCGCTCATGTTGATTGGCGGTTCATATCTGCTGGCCAACGCCCAGTGGAGCACCATAAATTTTGGCTACAACCAGGCCGTTCAGTTTGTAGACCCGGATGGCCACAATCAGATTTATCTGAATGTTTCTAACAGCACCGGCGCCGTTGACTTTGCCCTTTACCCCGTAACAGAAGCCCAATTCATGGGCGCGTATGCTACGCTGCACGACAGAAATGCGCTGCCCGACACCGCTGGCCTTACCGCAATCAATTCGTGGCAGGTCAGCTATAGCGGCGAAGGCGCGTATTACGGTACGTCAATCAAGGCGGCGCTGCCGTCTGTGCCCAGCGGGCTCTATCTGCTCACGGCCAAGGAGCCGAATGGTGAGCCAGCCGCCACGCTGGTTGTACTCAGCCGCCAGACGCTGGTCGTTAAGACCGAGCCTGGTGGCCAGGTCATGGTCTGGGCGTCGCAGCTACAAAGCGGCGCACCCATATCTGGCATGAATATAACGCTGCACAACGCGGCCGGTGTTCCCGTGGGCCAGAGTGTAACCGACGCCAATGGCGTGGCTCGCCTGGCGCTTGCGGATGCCGAGCTGGCCAGCTTGCAAAATGGGCTGGTGGTGGGCCAAGCTGGCGCCCAAGTGACTGCCGTTGGCTTTGGCTGGGAATGGAGCAGCTATATCTATTATGGCTATTTCGGCGCCCCCAATCGCGTCCACACCGTCTATCTGCACACGGACCGCCCCATTTACCGCCCCGGCCATACCGTCAACTATGCCGCCATTTTGCGTCGTAAAAATGGTCGCCAATATCTGACCGTGGATGCCGCCACTCCGGTGGCAGCCACCTTGCGCGACGCGCGTTACAACGTGGTGGCGACCCAATCGTTGACGCCCGACCAATTTGGTCTGGTGCATGGTGATTTTGTCCTGGGCGATGAGCCGCCGCTGGGCACATATAGATTGGAACTGGCCGTAGGTTCCGGTGACAGTGCCGAAACCTTTACCCAATCGTTTCGGGTGGAAGAATATCGCAAACCCGAATATCAGGTGACGGTCAGCGCCACAGCGCCTCACGCCATTGCGGGGGATGAAACGACGATTACCGTGCAGGCCGATTACTTCTTTGGCCAGCCGGTGGCCAACGCCGATGTGACGCTTAAGGTCTACCGCAATACCTATCGGGACAACTACTATTGGTGGGAGTGGGGCTATTACGACTATTACCCGTCCTCCTATCAAGAGCCGGTTGATGAATTGAGCGGCAAAACTGACGCCAATGGTCAATTCTACATACCGTATATGCCCATCAGCGAGGCCGAATATAACACAACCTATACCTTTATCGCCACGGTAACCGATGCGCTGGAGCAGCCCATAGCAAATAGCCTGTCGCTGCCGGTCTATTGGAATAGCTCTCGACTGCAAATGCAGACCGCCAAATATGGCTATCGCTCTACCGATAGCATTGTGGTGGACCTGGCCGCGCGCGGGCACGACGATGTGCCGGTAGTCAATCAGCAGATCACGGTCAAAGTGGAGCAAAACTATTACAATCAGGATAATCAAACTATTGCCCAAAAACAGGCTGTCACCGACGCCAACGGCAAGACACAGGTGACGTTCACCAATATGCCGCAAGGCTGGTATCGCATGGTTGCCACGGCAATGGATGACCGTGGTCGCACCGTCATCACCTATCGCTACCTCTGGATCTACGATCCGGCAGACGGAAATTGGTGGTACTATTCCAATGATGAGCTGTCCATCAGCGTGGATAAAGAAAGCTACGCACCCGGCGACACCGCGCAACTGCTGATTCAATCACGCATTACCGATACTGTGGCGCTGGTCACGTTGGAGCGCGACAGCGTGCTGCAAGAGATTGTCGTACCGCTTAACGGCCCGGTAACGACGGTGGATGTGGCCATAACTGCCGACTTTGCGCCCAATGTGTTTGCCACGGTGCATCTGTTTAAAAAGATGCAGCAGGAAGAAAACGGTCCATACTGGGGGCGCTATGGTGAAGCCGAGCTGATTGCCGCCCGCACCGAGCTAATTGTCCCCGCCACGGATCAACGCCTCAATGTGGCCATTACGGCCAACGCGGCCCAATATGGCGCCGGTGATAGCGCCGAACTCACGCTGCAAGTGACCGACAGCGCCGGCAATCCAGTAGCTGCCAACATTAGTTTGGCGCTGGTGGATGAAGCCATCTTTGCGCTGGCCGCCGACAATGCGGGCGACATATTCCAAACCTTTCACGGTCGCCGCGGCAACCGCGTTTCCACCTTTGGAAGCCCCACCCTGGTCGATATGTATGGTCCAACAGAGGTTGCAGATCCAAAGTCACCAACCGGGACCCCGGCGCCCACCTCAGTTGCACCGAGAGACAGCAGTGGCGAGAATGGCGTCGAGCCGCGGCGCATCTTCTTGGACACGGCCTACTGGAATCCCACGCTTGTGACCGACGCGGCCGGCCGCGCGGTGATCACCGTGCCGCTGCCAGACAACCTGACCACCTGGCGCGTCATTGCCCGCGCCGTGACGTTGGATACCAAGGTGGGCGAGGCTACTACCAGCCTGCTGGTGACGCAGGATATCATTGCGCAACCCAATCTGCCGCGCTATGGCGTGCTGGGCGACCGTTTTGGGGTGGGGCTGGTGGGCCAGAACTTTAGCGGCGCGGCCATCACCGGCCAGGCCGAGCTGACTGCGGAGAATCTGCTGCTGCTGGATGCCGGTGCGCAAACGCTCGATTTGCCCAATGGGGGTTCGCAGGCGGCCCATTGGACCGCCGTGGCCTCCCAGATCGGTGTGGGCACAGTCACATCGTCGCTCAACACGGCGGCGGGCGGCGATCTGGTTGAACTGCCGCTGGCGGTCAAGCCCTTTGCCGCGCCAGAGCGCGTGGCGGCCTCTGGCGCGGCCAGCCCCACGGCTTCGGAAACGTTCGACATGCCCTTTAACGCCGTGCACGACGCTTCGCAACTGACCATCCGGCTGGCGCCCTCGGTGGCGCTGGGGTTGCTGGACGATCTGGACGCCCTCATCGGCTATCCGTACGGCTGTGTCGAGCAGACCATGAGCCGGTTGCTGCCCAGCGTCGTGGCCGCGCAAGCCTATGCGCAACTGGACGTGCCCAATCCCAAAGCCGAACAGATTCCAGAGATTGTGGCGCAGGGGTTGCAAAAGCTCTATGGCTTTCAACTGCCAGAGGGCGGTTGGGGCTGGTTTGCCGACGATGAGGCCGGTGCGTCCATTTCGACGTACGTACTGCTGGGGCTGGTCATGGTGGAAAAAGCGGGCTATCAGGTCGAAGCGCAGGTGCTGGACAATGGCTTTAGCTATTTGGACGATGC
The DNA here is from genome assembly GCA_020634755.1 of Caldilineaceae bacterium. Classification (GTDB taxonomy): domain Bacteria; phylum Chloroflexota; class Anaerolineae; order Caldilineales; family Caldilineaceae; genus JACKBC01. Next base: position 642,129 of record JACKBC010000001.1, read on the forward strand.
GCTTTCCAGTATAACGAACAGCAATACAATGGCCTATGCGCTTTACGTTAAGGCGCTGGCCGGGCGCGACGATCTGAACGCCGCCCGCGCGCTCATGGCACAGCAAGCGCAGATGGACCCCTTTGGATTATCCATGCTGGCCCAGGCCCTGCATTTGGATGGTGACGATGCGGCCGCGCAAACCGTGGTGGATAAGCTGCTTGCCAAAGCCACGGACACCGGTTCTCTGGTCTATTGGCCCACCGAAGGCGAACGCGACTGGTATCACTGGCAATCTATTAGTTCTGCTGAAAAAAACACGGCGGCGGCCATTGGCGCGCTCACTGCGCTGCGCCCCAACGAAGTCAAATTGCCCAAGGCCGTGCGCTGGCTCATGCGTCAGCGCAACGGCAGCTACTATATGCCGGCCGGCTGGCGCGATACGCAAGCCACCGCTTTTGCCGTCCTGGGCTTGACCGACTATATCTTGATTTCGGGTGAGCTAAACGCCAATTACGATTATACCGTGCGCCTCAACGACGCGGAGATTGCCCAAGGCCAGGTGACGCCGGCCACGGCGCGTCAACCCATTGCGCCCATTGTGGTGGCGGGCGATGCGCTGCGTTTGGGGCTCAACGAGTTGACCATTGCGCGCACGGGCGATGCCCAGCAGCCGCCGCTCTATTACGCGATAATGCTGCGCCAAGAGCTCTTTTATGATGGTTTTGCCCCACTCACATCTCTGGACCAAGGTCTTTCTATTGAGCGCACCTATGCATTGGTGGAAGGCCAGCCGCGCGCCGATGACGCGTTTAACAAGGGCGATCTGATTGCGGTGACGCTGACCGTAGAGGCGCAAACGGACATGGCGTATGTGCACATTACGTCGCCCAACCCGGCCGGCTTTGACCCATTGACCGACCAGATGAACGGCATTGCGTATGGGGACGAATGGTGGTGGCCGCGCTGGTTCGAGTGGGGCTACAATCGCAAAGATGTGCGCGATGACAGCGTCGATTTCTTTGTGACCCATCTCTACGCCGGTGAACACACATATACGTACCGCATGCGGGCTGCCCGCGCCGGAGACTTTAGCGCCTTGCCCGCCCAAGCGTATCCCATGTATGAAGAGGAAATCTGGGGGCGTTCGGCCAGCGCGCTGCTCAGCATCGAGCCCGAGACGCTGGTGCAGCGCCCCACGCTGGCCGGCGATGTGGATAACAATTGCCTCATCACCGAGTTTGATCTGCGTCAGGCTGCGGCGGCTTGGGGCGGCAGTAGTTCCATTAGCGACGTCGTGGCCGACGGCGTAGTCGATCTGAGCGACTTGGCCACCATTGCCGCCCGCCGCGGCGCCACCTGCACTGCCGACCGCGGTGGTCTCGGTTATGCCAGCGGGCAGGCCAACTTGGAGATGCGGCTGGTCAGCTTGCCCACGCAGGTTGGTGACCTCTTCCAAATGGAGATTCGGCTGGCCGCGGGCGCGGCGCCCACCGGTTTTGGCCTGCGCTTGAACTTTGCGCCAACCACCGTGCGCGCTGCCGGCGTTCATCTGGCGCCAGCGCTGTTGGCCGGGTTGCCCATGCAGACGTACATTGACAACGTGCAGGGCCAGGTGCGTTTGGGCGCCATGCATGCGCCCGCTCCGCTGGCTGTTGGCGACCTGTTGGCCACCATTGATTTTGTGGCGGCAGGGTCTGGTCAGGTGCAGCTCAGTGTGGACCAGGTGCAAGCATTGGATGCATCGGACCAGATGCTGAGCGGCTCAGCCCAGAGCGAACAAGGTGAGATCACCGTGGCGCCACAGGCGATCCGGCTGCCGATTATTAAGCGATAGAGAACCTCCAAACAAAAAGCCCGCCGATGATTCATCGGCGGGCTTTTTGTTTGGAGGTATTATTAGTGCACCGCAACGGTGTTGGCGATTCAGGCATCGGTCTCGATTCATGAATCCAGCCCAGTTTTGTGCCGTTGCGATCTACAGATTATATTTGCGGCTGGGTCTTGGCCGCTAGCTGGCCGTAGATGTGGTGCTGGAAGAGTGATTGCACCAGCACCGACAGCGGAACGGTCACGATCAATCCCACCACGCACATAATAATGCCGGCAAGGAACGCCACCAGGCTGATCAGCATGGGCGCCACCAGCGTGATTAGCGCGGCCACAAGCACTTCGGCCAGGTTGTTGCGCGTCCAGTTCAGAATGGGCGTAAATTGGAGCGCGTCGGAAATTTTCTCGTTTTGGGCAAAGGCCAGCGTAAAACCGGGCGTCATGCCAGCCACAAAGAGCGCGTATAGCAGATAAAGACAGCCACCCAATGAGGCAAAAATGCCCGTAATGATTTCCGGGGCGCCGCCATTGCCGCCGGCTGCATCCAGCAAAAAGCCCAGGAAGCCAAACATCATGCTCAATAAGATCATGGGCAGCGCCCATATGATGCCCACGGCAATAAATTTCAAGCCCCGCTTCATATCATCGCCCCACTGATCCCATTCAGGCAGTGGATGGGGTTGGCCGTCGCGCACGTTTTGCAACAGGCGAATGCTGTAGCCGGTCACAATGGCAAAGCCCAAAATGCCCACCAGAAAGATAGATAGAATTGCGCTGGCCACCACGACGACCAGGCCCATGCCCATTTTTTCTTTCCAACGTGGGTCTTCTGTTATAAATGTAATTGCTTTGGCAATATCCATTCGTTTCCTCACTTTGTCTGAACCAACATTACTCGAGCAGGCAATTATGCACACCCCGCACTTATATATGCAGTACGCAAAAATGAGGCGAAAGTTGCATCCCCGCGGATTTTACGCGCAGTTCACGCGGGCGATATGGCCAACTGGATCTCCTGGCGCACCCATGTATCATCCTCATGGGCACGGGCGTTTTGCAGGGCGTTTAGCGCGTCGGCGTCACCGTGCTGCGCATATACGCGTCCCAATGCCCAGGCGGCGTGGCCGCGCGGCAGCGGGTCCGCATCGTGCAGCGCCATGCGTAGCGCTGGGATGGTTTCCGCGGCGGCCCAGTTGCCCAGCGCCACGCAGACGTTGCGCAACATGCCGGCCCGCCGCGCCCGCTTAATGGGCGAACGGCGGAAATGGGTGCTAAAGGCTTGCTGATTGAGCCAATAGGGATTTTCTGGTGCAAAACCAGCCAACAACGGCGGCGTCACGCGATGGGCTTGGGCCCGCAGCTGCGTCAAAAGCGGCGTGTGTTGGGGCAATCGCTGATTCCACGGGCAGACCTCTTGGCAAATGTCGCAGCCAAAGATGCGGTTGCCAAAAAGCGGGCGCAATTCACGCGGAATGGGCTGGCGCGCTTCAATGGTCCAATAGCTAATGCACAGCTTGGGATTCAGGTGAAACGGGCCGATAAAGGCATGGGTGGGGCAAGCATCCAGGCAGCGGCTGCATTGGCCGCAGGTGGCCAGGGCGGGCGCAGAAGTAGGAAAGCGCCAGGAGCCATAGTGGCTGGTGGGAGCGAGGCCGGTGGCCACAGCTTGCGGCGTGAGCGGCGGGGCGTTGATGGGCGCTGGCGGCTGGTCGTAAGTGAGCAGTTCCGGCACCAGCAGGACAGCCAGGAAGAGCCAGCTTCCGCGCTGGGGATGGATGGTGCAGCAGTTTTTACCGGTGAACCCCAGCCCGGCTGCCTGTGCCCAGTCGCGCTCGAGCACGGGGCCGGTGTCTACCAAGCATTTGCCGTGGGTGGTGCGCCCGCTCCATTGGCGCACCACGGCGTCCAGTTCATAGAGCAGGGGGCGAATGATCTCATGGTAATCATCTCCCCAGGCGTAGGAGGCAATGAGCCCGCGGCTGGGGTCGTTGCGCAGGGCGGGCGCCAAGTCAAATTGGTGATAGTCGACGCCCAGCACGATCAGCGAGCGATATGGGGGTTCATCGGGCTGCGACAGCAGGTGCGGCGCACGTCGTTTGGCTTGATGGCGCGCCAAATAGCGCATTTCACCGGCGTGGCCCAGCTCTAGCCAGGTGGCAAAAAAGTCGGCGTGCGGGGCTGCGGTGGCGGGCGTTATGGGGATAATATGACAAAGATCGAAGCCCAAGTTATGGGCCGCGCGTTTGATTTGCTCGCTGGGCGTCATGGGCTTTGGCAAACTGCTTTAGTGGCGGCGATATCGTTAAACTCACGTTACGCCGCGACAGCCAGTCTGCTAGAGAGAAACAGGAATGTCGGCTCGCCGAATTTCCACCAGGCTTGCGTAACATAAGTCATTAAGGCGCGGCGTTCAGGCGTTGCAAAAGGTGCTGGCTGTGGGGGCCTGCAGCCTGGAAATGTAGCGTACGCCCATTGGCGCTTGCACGGTCATAGCACAAGGTGACAAAGAGCGTGTCGGTCGGCAGCAGTTCGCGCAAGCGTTCTGCCCATTCAATAATGAGCACGGCGTGTTCTGTATCAAGCAGATCGTCAATGCCCAAGGTGTCGGCTTCCAGCATGGCGGCGTCGGCACTTTCACCCAGCCGGTAGCTGTCCATGTGGATAAGCGCACCGTCCACGAGCGGATATTCGTTGACCAGCGTAAAGGTGGGGCTGGTGACCGGCCCCGAAACACCCATGCCTTCCGCAATGCCTTGCGTTAGCGTGGTTTTGCCTGCGCCCAATTCGCCACTGAGCGCAATAACAAATGCGCCTTCGCCGGCGTCCAACGAATCGCCGCGCAGTTGCTGAAGCAACAGGTAGCCCAATTGCCGGCCAATCTCGATAGTTTGGTTGCTCGATTCGCTGGATAGTTCAATGTGCATCTTGCACTTCGTATGTAGGCGTTCAAAAATAAGTTGGCTACCAAACCCGTCAGGTCTGCGAGACCTGACGGGTTTAAATCGACAACCAAATTTACGGATAGATTCTTAGCTGTCCAGCATGTTGGTGATTTTCTGCTGATATAAAGTCATTAGTTCTTTGGCCCGCGCTTTATCTGCTGCTTCGGCGCTGATTTCAAATTGTGGCTTGTCGGGATTGGGCGTCACGTGCACCCATTCCGCTTCGTTCAAAACGAATTTAATGCCATCCAGCTTTTCGGTCTGTGTATTGTCGCACATCTCATTGAGCAGCCGCATGACCTTGCCCTTTAGTTCCCATGGACAAGCCACCGGACCGCGCGCCAGGTTTACCGGGGGCAGGTAGGCCACAACTTGGCTGAGCGATAGTTCGCGCAAGGCCAGTTGTTGCAGCAGAAAGACCGCGCCCATCATGCCGTCTATGGCCATCTGAAAGCCAGGAAATATATAGTTGCCCGTGCCGTCTACAGCCATTTGAATGGGTTCGGCTTCGTGGGCAATCATAAGCGCCTGAATATCGTTGCGCGTGCGGATGACGTGACTCTTGTGCCAGCCGGCAATGGTTTCCAGCGCGTTGGGCATGGTCACCGGTGCGGCAACGGCGCGTCCCGAGCCGCCAAAAAGAGCTAGCTCGCACATGAGTTCCGCCGCCACAATTTCATCAATCATTTGGCCCTTTTCATCCACCAAAAAGAGCTTTTCGCCGCCCACATCTAGCTGAAAGCCCAAATCGGCTTCCACCGCTGTGACAATTTGCGCCACCTGCTGCAAATTGTCGTTAAAGCGTTCCTGAAGCATCGCGAGCTTGGATTCATCCACACGTGCGTTAAGCGGCACAACATCGACGCCCAGCTGCGTCAAAATGTCGGCCAACGCATCGGCAGCCAGCCCATGCGAATAGTCAATGACAATTTTGAAATGCGCCTGTCGAATGCGCTCGGTATCTACAAATTGCAAAAAGTCTTCTTGATACGCCTTAATGGGATTGATCTGATAGTCGATGACGCCCATTTCATTGAGATAGGCGCGGCGGAAATCTTCCCGCGTAAAGATGCGCTCAATATCGCGTTCGGTTGTGCGGCTCAGGTTTAGACCGTTCTGATCGATAAAACGAATATCGACCACGCGCTGGTCAAAGGGGCTCAGCCGGACGTGAATACCGGCCATAATATTGGGATTGTGATTGACAAAATGTCGCAGCACGGGAATCGCCACCGAGTCGGTGTCCCACACATTGACGCCGGCCCCAGGGAGTCCACTGGTAATGGCGCGTTTTAACATGCGCGAACTGCGATGTGCATCGCGGTTAATGGCCGCGTAGCTGCCCAATGGCAAGGTGGCGCCCAGCGCCGCGCCCAGCTTGGCGGCAAATTCGGGCGTCAGATCCACATTGACCACGCCAGAGACGCCAAAGCGGCCAAATAGGCCGCGCCGCCCTTGGCTGCCCCAGATGATGCTCTCTTTCACAATGGCGCCGGGTTCAATTTCCTTACGCGGCCACAGCTTAACATTGGGGCTGATGACACAGCCTTCGCCTAAGCCGCAGTTGTCGCCAATTACCACGCCTTCCATGCCGACCACATGCGACTTGATGCTGCACTGCCGCGATATAACTACGCCGCGCAAATCGCACGATTCACCGATGTAGCAGTTGCGCCATACAATGCTGCGTTCAATCTGGGTGTAGTTGTCCACCACCGTGTAATCGCGGATGACCGAGGGGCCATTGATAAAGACATCGCCCTTGATCTTTACATGATTGCCTAGATAGATGGGGCCAAAAAGCTGGGCGCTGGGCGAAATTTCCACATCTTCGCCCACCCAAACGCCGCCGCCAATATGTTCACCAATCGGGTTGGGCAATTCAACGCGCCCATTCAAAATATCGGCGTTGGCGCGGCGATACTCTTCAATTGTGCCCACGTCACACCAATATCCATCGGCAATGCAGCCATAGATGGGCATCTGCTGCTGGAGCATCAGCGGAAAGAGCTGTTTGGAAAAATCGTAATTTGTTTTATCGGGAATCAGATCAAGCACTTCCGGTTCCAGCACGTAAATGCCGGTGTTGACCGTATCCGAAATGACTTCGGCCCAACCGGGTTTTTCTAGAAACTGGAGGACGTGCCCTTCTTCATCTGTGACGATCACGCCATATTCCAGAGGATCGGGAACGCGCGCCAGCGTAATGGTGGCCATGGCGCCCTTTGCCTTATGAAATTGGACGATCTTGCGCAAGTCAAAATCGGTTAGCGCGTCGCCGCTGATGACCAAAAAGGTGTCGTCGATGTGGCGGGCGCCATATTTGACGCTGCCGGCGGTGCCCAGCGGGGATTCCTCGACGGCGTAGGCCAGATTCATGCCCACGCTGCTGCCATCTTGGAAAAAATCTTGGATGACCGAGGCCAAATAGCGCAGGGTGACCACGGCATCTGAAATTTCGTGGCTTTTGAGCAGGTCAAACGCATGTCCGATAACTGGTTTGTTGACAATGGGGGCCATGGGTTTGGGGCGGCCCACAGTGAGAGGACGCAAGCGGGAACCTTCGCCCCCGGCCATTACAACTGCGTGCATAGATACTCCTGAGAGGAAAGATAACAAGTCTTCGACGTCTGTCTGGCCAGGCAGTGACCGAATGGGTATGTTTATTCTGCAAAACGCCTAAACTGGTGGCCAGGGGTAATTCCGCTTGTAAGTCAGAGGGGCGGGATAGCTCTGCGCTTGCAAAAGCCGCTCCACACGATCGGCCAGAGCATAGAGTTCCGAACCATCTAAAAGCATTGTGAGCTTTTGCACCACCGGGCTATTGACCGTGCCCAGCAAATCGCAAAACGTGTCGAGGTCATCCAGCAGTTCCGGCTCAATGGCTTGACCGCTAAATTCCCAGATGACGGTGCGCAGCTTATATTCGGTGTGGAAGCAGATGCCGTGGTCAATGGCCCAAATTCGCATATCTGAACCGGCTAAACAATGACCACTTTTGCGATCGGCATTATTTACTACATAGTCGAACAGGGCCAACTTGCGCAAGGCGTCTGCATAACGTGCGTCGCATTGGAAGGTGAAATAGTGCTCGCTGGCGTCGTGGTCAATATAAAATTGAACGCTGCCTATGCCGTGTTTTCCTCGGCGCAATACCGTGGGCGGCACCAAGTCCCAGCCCAGCGCATTGCTCACCACATAGGCCGCGGTTTCACGTTGGCAGAGCGTGCCGCTGGTAAAATCCCACAGCGGATTTTCTCCTTTGCGCGGCTTATAAACCCCCGGCACTTCCAAGTCGTCTAGCTGTACCGTAACCAGAAAGCTATAATTTGAACTGTATGGCAGCAGCCCTTTCTCTTTCATGTTGCCGTTTTGAAGTGTTTCTAAAACGGCCCGTTCGTCAATCTGGACTGGTTTTTCATCAGGTGGTGTAGACATATGAAAGCGTAATAAAAATCTCAGAAAACTACTGGTACGGAATGGCCATCGCGCCGGGGACAAAAGTGACCCGCGCGGTTAATGGGGCGATTGCACAGGGGGCAAACGGGACGCCCCTGCGATACGACTTCCAACGCATGTTCGCCCAGCGCACGCATTTGGCTGCGCGTGGCCACCATGCGTGCCACTGGCACCCGTTCATCATCTGGGTCCAGCACCGAGCCACTCTCTTCCGAAAAGACGAGCGCTTTGGCAATCAGCCATATCATATCGTCCTGTTCGTCATAGCCCAAAATGAGCTGACCAATCCGAAACGTAGGCTCAATAGGATGTTCTAAATGTAAAGGGAGATCGTCGACGGATGTAGAATCAAGATGGGGGAATTTTTGTTCCAGCTCTTCCAATAACTGGAGGAGATTGATGGCGAGATTGGTCACTTCTTCCTTTTCCAGCACCAAATTCAGCACTTCGTGGCGAGCACTGCCCTGGATGAAAAAGGTGCGCGCGCCAGGTTCGCCAATGGCATCGGCTATTATGTGGTGAACAGGGTTAAGGTCGTACGTAAATTGTGTCATAGCAACTTGCTACTTTATTAAGACTTGTATGATTGCGGTTGTGCCGCGCACAGCACCATCGTACAAGCACTAAGGCCGGTTAGGATTTAGTGCGCTTATGAAGGTAAAAAATAATTCAGTATCAGAAGCCGAGTTTTTGTCAAAAACCCAGTTTTTCATTCTATCGAAACAATTTATGAATGTTCATTAACGCTTGGGCATATTGACAATCGGGAAATGCCACGGATAAATCGAGCGACTAACCGTGAAATGCCAACGAAACCTAGTGTTCTATCAATCGTGTTTTGATAGAATTTATAAGTAGTCAGAACACCAATGTCTCGGCGAGCATGAATTGATGGAAATTCGTTATGAATGCTTGCCGAGACACTAGTTGCTGGTTGACTGACACATTTAATCTTTTCACCCGCTTTAATCTTTTCACCCGCTTTAATCTTTTCACCCGCTTTAATCTTTTCACCGCCAAGGGCGCGAAGAGGTGCAAAGGGTATCCGAGATTCTTCGCCTTTCTTTGCGATCTTCCTGGTAAATAAGATTTGTCAATCAACCACGCCTAGTTGTCTGGCCGCTTAAGTTTTAGAAATCCCGTATGACTTTTGCTCGAGTTGTGATTCCTAAAAATTAAACGTTTGCCGCGCTAGTCATCACTTTGCTCTGCCGGCTTAGCTTCCGGCTTGGCAATTTCAAACTTAGGCAATTCTTGCTGCTGGTTTACCACAAACACGCTGGGGCGCCCATTATGAAACATAATTACGCTGATGGATGCCGTGCTGATCAGCACTCGCTGAAACAGGTCAATGGGAATCCCCAGATAGTGGGCCAATGTGAGCCGAATAATGTCAGCGTGGCTAAAGACGGCCACCGTCTGATTGGGATGCTGCGCGTGCAGCAGCTCCAATCCGGTTACGGCGCGCTGCTGCATGTTGCGCATACTTTCGCCGCCCGGAAACGTAAAGCTGCTGGGATGATACTGCACAGCGTGCCAAGCTGGCAACTTGGCCAGTTCCTTCAAGCTCTGTCCCTGCCACTCCCCATAGTCGGCCTCTAAAACGTGCTCGTAGATTTGTACCGGCAACCCCAGCGCATCTGCCGTGGGCTGAGCCGTTTCTCGGCAACGCTCCAACGGGCTGGAATAGATGGCGGCGATGGGCTGTGTGGCCAGCGTGTCGGCCAAAGCTTGCGCCTGATTGCGCCCCTTTTCATTGAGATGTACGCCGGGCGTGCGGCCAGCCAACCGATCCGTGCCTACCCAATCATTTTCTCCATGACGGATCAGCAGCACATTCGTCACTAGGGGGGCAGGCGCGCTATTTGCCGCGGCATCCTCTTTTTGCTCAGCGTTATTCTCTTTGGTATTCAACGATTTAATCCGATCCTGATTTTATGAGTTTGAATCAAGGGCTAACCAAAGCCACTAGAAGCAATCACAACATTTCTGAAAGCTATGGCTTCGAGAAAGAATAGACTCAAGCATATCATAAAGGCTGCTTTGCAGGAAGTGACTCCGATTACCCTTCGACACAACTGGTCGCTTGCTTATTTTTTAGCCGGCCGTCTTGCGCTCGCGCCGTCGCGCGTGCAGCACATTTTCTGTATAGCCATTGGCCTCTTGCCGCCCCAGCAACACCAAGTCCAGCGCGGCCTGAAACTCAATGCTCTCATCCACATTGGGCGTCATATTGCGATAGGCCGGATCGCCGCTGTTCTGCCGATCCACCACGCCGGCCATGCGGGTAAACGTGTCGCGAATCTGCGCTTCGCCCACCACCTCGTGGTGCAGCCAATTGGCCATGTGCTGGCTGGAGATGCGCAGCGTGGCCCGGTCCTCCATGAGCCCCACGTCGTTGATATCCGGCACTTTGGAGCAGCCCACACCCTGGCCCACCCAGCGCACCACATAGCCCAATATGCCCTGGGCGTTGTTATCCAACTCTTTCTGAATTTCGGTGGGCGTCAACTCGCGATTGAGCAGCGGCGGCGTCAGAATTGCATCCAAACTGGCGCGGGCGCGGTTGGCCAGTTCTTGCTGACGGGCGCTCACGTTGACCTGATGATAGTGCAGCGCGTGCAGCACGGCGGCCGTGGGGGAAGGCACCCACGCCGTGGTGGCCCCCGCCAGCGGATGATTCATCTTGGTGGCCAGCATCTCGGCCATGGCGTCGGGCATGGCCCACATGCCTTTGCCAATCTGCGCCCGCCCAATCAGGCCGCACGCAATGCCCACGTCCACGTTCCAATCCTCATACGCCGCAATCCACGGTTCGCCCTTAATGGCCCCCTTGGGCAGCATGGCGCCGCCCTCCATGGCTGTATGGATTTCATCACCCGTGCGGTCCAAAAAGCCCGTGTTGATAAAAATGACGCGCTCTTTGGCGGCGCGGATGCACTCTTTCAGGTTGACGGTGGTGCGGCGCTCTTCATCCATAATACCCATTTTGATGGTGTTGCGCGCCAGCCCCAGGGCGTCTTCCACGCGGCCAAAGAGCTCTACCACAAAAGCGACCTCTGCCGGGCCGTGCATTTTGGGTTTAACAATATAGATGCTGCCGGCGCGGCTGTTGCCGCCTTGGTTGGGCCCGCTCAGATCATGCATGGCGGCCAGGCAGGTGACCATAGCGTCTAAAAAGCCTTCGGGAATCTCGTCGCCATCAGACGTGGTAACGGCATCGGTATACATGTGAATGCCCACATTGCGCACCAACAGCAGGCTGCGCCCAGGCAGCGTCAACTCGCCGCCATCGGGGGCAATGTACGTGCGGTCTGGGTTAAGGCTGCGCGTCATCCGCTCGCCGCCTTTGCTAAATTCAGTCGCCAGCTTGCCCTGCATAATGCCATTCCAGTTGCTGTAAACGCGCGCTTTGTCTTCAGCATCCACCGCGGCCACCGAATCCTCACAATCTTGAATAGTCGTGACGGCCGCCTCCATCAGCACATCTTTAACGCCCGCCGCATCGCTCTGGCCAATGGGGTCCTTGGGATCAATCTGAATCTCAATATGCAATCCATTGTGGCGCAACAGAACGGCGCTCAACTGGTCATCGCTTTGATGGTAGCCCACAAATTGCGCCGGATCGGCCAGCCCCGTTGTGGAACCGTCCTTTAACGTGACCAGCAGATTTTGACGTCCGTGGCTTTCTTGCAGGCCGTAGCTCGTCACATTTGCATAGCTGCCCGTGGCCAGCGGCGCATATGCATCCAGATATTGTCGGCTCTGGGCAATGACCGCGGCCCCGCGTTTTGGATTGTAGCCGCCGCTCTTCTCACGCCCATCGCTTTCCGGAATAACGTCAGTGCCGTAAAGGGCATCGTACAGGCTGCCCCAGCGCGCATTGGCCGCATTGAGCGCGTAACGGGCATTGTCCACGGGCACCACAAGCTGTGGGCCGGCAATCTCGGCAATTTCTGGGTCTACATTGCTGGTAGAGACGTTAAAGTCAGCCCCCTCCGGCAACAGATAACCGATTTCCGTCAAAAATGCTTTGCGCTCCTCTGCATTGGCGCGCTGGCCAGCGCCAGAGAGATACCACTGATCGATCTGCGCCTGTAGTTCATCGCGCTTTTGCAGCAGCGCCCGATTGCGTGGCGCCAAGTCGCGCACAATGTCACCCAGCGCTTGCCAAAAGTGATCTGGGTCCACGCCCGTTCCCGGTGCGATCTCATTGCGTACCAAATCGTCCAGCACCTTGGCCACCTGCAAATTACCAATCTCAATCCTGTCCGCCACCTTTTCCTCCTTTATGATTCCTGTACTATGGTTCCTGTTTATGTTTTGACCACAGATCAGACAGATTTGGGCAAAATCCGCCGTTGTCTGCGCTCTATTCGGCTTGCGATTCTGCCGATTTCATGGGGATAACCAGATCATATGGATAATCCGTGAGCCAGATCAGTTCCCCATCTTCGTTGATGGCCACGGCATCTTCAATGCGCACGCCAAAGCTACGGTCCGGGTAGTAGACGCCTGGCTCCACGGTAATGACGTGGCCGGGCGCCAGCGGCTGGTCGTAGCCGGCGCTTTGCGTCAGATTGGGGCCCTCGTGAATGTCCAAGCCAATGCCGTGCCCCAGGCTGTGAACGTATCCCTCGTGCGTGCCGGGTTGGCTGCGGGTGGTCGGGTGCCCCTTGGATTCCAAATAGTCGCAAGTCATTAGTTGCAGTGCACGCGTGGAAGCGCCCACCTTGAAATTGGCCATTACTTGGTCAAAAATCTCTTTGACTTGGTCCCACGCTTCCTGAACCTCTGGCGGCGCGTAGCCCAGACACCACGTGCGCGTCATATCGTGATAATAGCCGCGCTCATTTTGGGGGAAAATGTCAAAAATAATGGTGTGGCCCAGGCGCAGGGGCGTATCGGCGCTGCCGCGATTGTGTGGCACGGCTGATTCCCGACCCAGGCTAAAGATGGTGTGGCCGTGATCTTCCAACCCCACGGCGCGCAGGCGCTCCTGCATAAACGTTTTTACATCGCCTACGGTTAGCGCGCTGCCGTCATGCTTGACCACCACTTCGTCTTCGACGTCGTGCTGCTGGATAAAGCGCTGCACTTCGTCCACCACCTGGCAAGTCAAGCGGCCGGCTTCCTGCAACTCTGCCAGCTCTGCATTGTCTTTGGTTTGGCGAGCAATGGTGAAAATCGATTGACCAAATTCGCCCACCAGTTCGGTATCGGTCAGTTCGCTTTGCAGCTTATTGAGCAGCGTAAAGGTCGCGCCCGGGTCATCCTGACCATAGATGCCCAGCCGCCCTTGCAATTGCTGATCTCGAATCACCTGCTGGAAAAAGTCAACTTGTGCGGCCAGCCGGTCGCCACCATGTTTCTCCATGAGCGTGTAGCGGTTGTAGTGGACATCGCGGTCCACCAGCTCCATGCCGGTCTGCGCTGCGGTGTCGCGCTCCATGGAGCCATGAATTAGCGTCATGGGGCCATTGCGTCGCTTGACAACGAGCGCGCCCTCCAACGGCTGTCCGCCGGTCAAATAGTTCATCACCGTATTGCCGCCCGAATCGCCCATGACCAGCAGCGCGTCCAGATTGTTTTCCGCCATCAAGCGGTCGAGATCGGATTTCACAGAAACGTCCTTTGCTTGAGGCCTCTCCTCCCCCTTGCCGCACAGAGTGCGGCGTTCCCCCTCCTCTCCACAAGGCCCTAAACGCAGTTTGGGTGGAGAGGAGGGGGCAAGGGGAGGAGCGGCTTGAACCTTTATCCAAACTTATTTCTCAAAAATTCTACCACCAAGCCGTCGATCATGTCGCCTTGACCGTGCCAGCGCTCTTCCAAATTTTCAGCGCCGACTAGGGCGCGCAGGGCCTTGCGGGTGGCTTCGTCAAAGTGGCCGTGCTGGGGGCCATCATAGTGACCGGTGCGCTGGAGCATGGCTTGCAGTTCACCGGCCAGCGCAGCCAGCGGCAATTGGTGGCGTTCATCTACGACGCCAAAGTAGAGATGGTGCAGGTTGACCAGGGCGCGCAGCCGCTCAATAGGCTGGGGGTCATCATCAACGCGCAGATCCAAGTAGCGGTCATTGTTGCCGCCATAGCCGCCATTTTCCCGCACCACCAGCACGCTGGCCGACTGCCGCCCGCGGCTATCACCTCCGGCCGCTTGACCCGCCGCCAGCGCCTCCACCAGCCAATCGGCCAGTTCGCCTGGCCCGCCGCGCACTTCTGTAAAGCAGGCCGACATGGCCTCTACCGTGCCGGGAACCAGGATGTTGCCCTGGCAGCAAAAGCCATCGCCCACAATGTGGCCCGCCCAGGCGTAGCAGCCACTGCCCGTAAATGCCGCGGCGCGGCCCTGGCTATCCACCATGCCCACCTGCCGCAACTTGGCTTGTTCATCAGCACCGGTTAGCGTATCGATTGTTTCCTGCGCCGTTTTGCCGCTGCTCATGATCATGAGCCCGTCGGGCCCATAGGTCAAGTTGGCGTAGGATTGGGTGGCCACCGCGCCCACGCCCGCTTGTGCCCACGGCACCACCGCGCCCACAGCCAGGAATTTGGACTGCACGCCCACGCCCCACTCTTGGCGAGCCGGATCATGGGCGACGATGGAGAAGGTGGCAATTGGTTGGTTTGGCATCTGTTTTCTCAAAAAGCCGACCGGAAAGAGAAAGATGATCTATACAGGACTTAAGCCTCAGCTAAAATTGGGGCGAATGCGGCGGGATTCACGCTGGGCAATCCACAGGCGCTGCGTAAGCCCTGTGCTGGCGATTTACGTGGCGATAAATTCAAAATTTAAGAGCGGCGTCCCATCCGCCTTGAGCATCTCCAGGCTAGAGGCCGCGCGCAGGGTGCTAAAACCGTAGATGCCGGTGGCGTGGCCATCGGTCCACTCCAGGCGGATGGCGTAGTTGCCCACCAGCTCGGCGCCAGCAATTTGCGTGCTGGGCTCTGGCTTGGTGTCCAAGTTAATGGTCAGATCGAGCGAAAGCGAATCGTTTGCAGCAGACCGCTGGCGCCGCACTTCCTTGCAAGTGGCGCACGGACAATTGGCGCGCAGCCAGCGCAGTGGATACGCGCTGAGGTGCTCATCGGCCCAGGTGATCTGCATGACGCCAGCTTCTCGTAAAATGGCTATGTCGGTGGGACGGTTTTTTGGCAGCATAATTTGGTTTCGTCTGTTGATTAAAAGCGTATATCAATGGCCGATGGCTGGCCCAAGCCGTTTTGCTTCCCCTTCTCGCTATGCCTCAAAGCCGGCGGCCGCCACAAAATCACGCCTCTTCGTCGCCTGGCGCGGCATCCAAAAAAGCTTCATCAACGGATTGCGTTTCCGGCGCCGCCGGCGTGCTGTCTGGCGTCGCCGTCGCTTTGCGCTTGCCAAACGATCCCACAATGCCTGTAAAGAGCTCAATGGGCAGCGGGAAAATAATGGTGCTGTTGTGCTCGGCGCCGATTTCGGTCAGCGTTTGCAGATAGCGCAATTGCAGGGCGCCGGGTTCGGTCGCCATGGTGCGCGCGGCATATGCCAGCTGCTGCGAGGCCTGCAATTCACCTTCGGCGTGGATAATCTTGGCGCGCTTTTCGCGCTCGGCTTCGGCCTGGCGCGCCATGGCGCGCTGCATGGTTTGGGGCAGCTCCACATCTTTCACTTCCACAATGCTCACCTTAATGCCCCACGGCTCGGTTTGTTCGTCAATAATGGTTTGCAGCCGATGGTTTACATCATCGCGTTCCGCCAGCAGCTGATCCAGCTCGCTTTCACCCAACACCGAGCGCAGGGTGGTTTGGGCAATTTGCTGGGTAGCCACTAGATAGTTGGTGACGTTGACCACGGCGTCGACCGGGTTCAGCACGCGGAAATAACAGACCGCATTGACTTTCACCGTAACGTTGTCTTTGGTGATGGCCTCCTGGGTGGGCACATCCAGCGTGACAACGCGCTGATCCACGCGGACCATCTTGTCTACAAAAGGAATAATAAAGAAGAGCCCCGGCCCCTTGGCCCCAATGACGCGGCCCAGACGAAAGATGACGCCCCGCTCATATTCCGGCACAATTTTGATGGCCGAACGCAGAAACGTAAAGACAATAAACAGAATAACGATGACAATTGGCAGTACACCCAAGTCCATTTGGCTCTCCTTTGGCTACGGCAATCACAATAGGACTTATGCATGCCTGGCAAACTATCGGCGCTGCGTAAGTCTTGGAAACCCTTGCGCTCTATACCAAATTATACTTGTGCTGCTGGAATGGAGCAACCTGCTGCAACCGTACGGGGGATCTACATTTGCGCATTTGGCGCGTTATGAGTAATCTACCAGCCATATATGCGCGTTTATCATCCACGCGCTGCGACCAACCCCAATTCATCTCAAGGTAAATCCATGTTGCTGCGACGTCATCTATTCTTGCCCATCTGCCTCTCGTTGTGCGTCATGCTGCTGCTGCTGGCGGCATGCAGTCTGCCCAATTTCCCGGCTCCTGCGGAACCCACAGCAGATTCGCCCACCGCTGCCCCAGCAGAAAATGTCCCCACAGAGAACGCCCCGGCAGACTCTGATCAGGCGCTCACCACGCCCAGCCCAGCCGCCGAAACCGCCATTTCCTCCACCGACGCGCCCACGGCGACCGCGTCCAATGCGCCACTGTCGGGCGTGGTGAGCGTCGTGGCGGCCCGGCTTTACAACGGACCTTCTACCGCAGCAACGCTCATGGGCAAAGCGTCCGGCGGCGCCCACTTTGACGTGCTAAGTAGCGCCGAGGATGAAAACTGGCTGCTCGTCTGCTGCCCGCTTGAAAATGGTGCACCGGGTTGGGTCCAGCTGGCCCAGGTGCAGCTGGATGCGGCGCCCACTGACGATACCGCAGGGGCCGGCAGCACCCCAGGGGACAATGATACAGAGGACAATGATACAGTTGATGATGCCGCACAAGTGGCGCAGCTGATGGCTGCGCCGGTCACGGTGACGCAATCGTTAACCGAAGCGCAGGCGGTATCTGTCACGGCGGTCCCTGCGGATGCCGGTTCGGCGGTGACCGCAAGCCTATCTGCAACAAGTATCTCTTCCACCATCGATGGCGCCGAAAATAAGGCGGCCGCCGTTACGGCCGCCAACGCTCTGCAAGTCGCGGTGACCGGCGATCTGATCAATCTGCGCGGCGGTCCCGGCACCAATTATGCCGTGGTGGGGCAGGCGCGCGCGGGCGATACATTTGAGATTCAAGGGCGCAATGAGGATGCCAGCTGGTGGCAGCTCTGCTGTGATGCGGACGGGAGCGAATTTTGGGTGTTGGCCGAACTGCTGGAAAGCCCGCTCACAAACGAAGCCGTGGTGCGCCAGGTGACGCTGGCCGAAATTCCCCCCACGCCGGAAGCGCCCGCCCCGGCCGCCAATTCAGCCGCCGCGCCGGCCGCAGCCAGCGTGGGTACGGGCGCCGGCGCCGGGTTGCCCGGCGGTGGCGGCTTTGGCGCGCCGGGCGGCGCCAATCCACTGACCGGGCAGGGGTTGCCAGGTGGGCGCAGCGGTCAGCGCCCCATCATTGTGTGCATCAACAACGATTTTGCGGCTCGCCCCCAACTGGGCACGAGCCAAGCCGATATTATGTACGAATATCTGATGGAAGGCTATGGCATTACGCGCTTTAGCGGCATCTTTTACGGCGAAGATGTGGGCCAAATTGGGCCCGTGCGCAGCGCCCGGCTGATTAACTATTACATGGGCGCGCTCTATGATGCAGGGCTGGCCTGCTCCGGCGCCAGCGATGCCGTGCGCTATCTGCTCAAACACGAAGCGCCCTTCCCCTATATGGATGTGGATCTGGACGATCCGTCCAACACGCGCTATTCGGTGAGCATTGGCAGCGATTATCGCACGCGGCTGCGCACCTCTACGGGCCAGCTGCGCCAATGGCTGGCCGATTGGGGCGTGGAAAAAGCGCCATCGATCCGCGGTTTTACCTTTGGCAATGCACCTGGCGGCGGCGTACCGGCAACGTCCATCTCAATTCCCTATCCAGGCGGCAGCGCGTCCGGCTATCAATATGACGGCGGCAGCGGGCGCTATCTGCGCTTCTTGGCCGGCGGGCCGCATGTAGATGGCAACAGCGGCGCCCAGATCGGCGTGGAAAACGTGATCGTCCAATATGTAACCCATGAAGCCACCGACATTGTGGAAGACAGCTTGGGCAGCACCAGCATCCGACTCAACCTCTTTGGCAGTGGGCGCGCCATTGTCTTTCGCGACGGGCAGGCCTTTGAAGGCACTTGGCGCAGCGAAAGCCGCGGCGATCTGCCCCGCTTCTACCTGGCCGACGGACAGGAGATCCCCCTGAAGCCCGGCCACAGCTGGATCAGCGTTGTGCCGGCCAGCTACGCCATTAGCTATTGAAGATGTTACTTCAGCAGCTTCAGCGCATTGAGCGCATAAATCTTTTCCAACACCTCGGTCGGCAACCCCAATCCGTTGAGAAATTCTTGCAGCCGATTGTCAAAATAGTCGCGGCCATAAAGCAGCCGATCCTGAAATTCGATGAGAAACCCCTTGGCAAATTCAGGGTCGCGGCTGAGCGCAGTCAATGCTGAACCGGCCGATAGATCGGCGTAGAGATTGGGATAGGTGCGAAACATTTGGGGAACTTGGCCACCGGGCAGCACCGGTCCCTTGGGATAGGGTACTTTGTCATATTGATCGTCGCCCGAAATGTGCGCCCAAAAGCCGGGCGCGTGACCAATGAAGATGGTCTGGGGGCAGGCGGCTACGGCCCGTGCAAAGGGGGCAATGCCGCCGCCGTACCACCAGTTGGGGCGCGGGTATTTGCGTCCGGTCTCAAATTCATAGTCGATGTGGACCGTAACCGGCAGCCCCTTTTCGCCGCAGAAGCGATACATACGCAGTGCATCCAGATCGTCATACATCACCCGCAGCTTTAACTCGCCATAGACCTGCACGCCATACACATCCATGGCCGCCTGCAGCTGATCAATGGCGTCGGGCCGGCGCGGGTCGGGGGCATAGCAGAGCACAAATTTATCGGGCGCGGCCTGCTTGTAGCGCAGACAGTTGGTGAACGGAATCGGATAACCGTCCCGCACCAGCGATACGCGATTGTAATCGTACGGATCGTACTCATCCGCCGGGCACTCCCACGAATAGAGCCAGGTCTGCTCAATGTTGTAGCGCGCCATGTTCTCCAAAAAGCGGGTCAAGTCATGGCCGTGCCAATCGGGGTGGTTGTGTGCATCGATGATTCGCATGGTTTCTCCTTTGTAGTCAGGTTATACTCGCGGTTGTCATAGACAAAAAGGAATACGCCTCATTTTAGTCGCGGGGTCAATATCCATCTATGACAGAGCCAAGTATATGTTGCCTCCGCACCTGGATTTTGCCCAAGAAGGCCCCCAGTTGTCAATAAAATGGAGAATGGAGGCCGACGATTGCCGCTTATGTATATGGTTACGCTAAAATGGACACAAGAGATTCGTAATGTGCAGAGATAAATTTAAATGTAAGATTCCTTATGTTGCTAAATGAAGCGGATACCCGCGCCCAATTAATCGATCCTCAACTGAATATTGCCGGTTGGACCCGCAGCCAGGTCACCCGTGAGCAATATTATAAGCCAGACTGGGCCTATACGGCTGGAAAAATCGTGTTGCGTGGGGACAAAACGGAGCGCGAGGCGCCCAAACGTGTCGATTATTTGCTTCGCTTTACCGACAGCTTTCCTATTGCCGTGGTCGAAGCCAAGGATGAAGGTAAACCAGCAGTCACCGGGTTGGAACAGGTCAAAGGCTACGCCCGCGATTTGGGGCTAGCATTTGCCTATGCCACCAATGGTCATGAGATCCTCGAATGGGATCAGTTTACGAACATCTCACGCGCACTTGACCGCTTTCCAACTCCCGAAGAGCTATGGCAACGCTGGCAACTCAACATGGGGCTGTCAGACAATGAGCTGAAGCGGATCGATGAGATCCGTTCCCTCTACAAACCAGATTTGGCCGCGGCGCGTCGGCGTAACCCCCTCCTACATCCCTACGCACCGACCTCGATTACACGCGGCAAAGAACCCCGTTATTTTCAAGAAGCGGCCATCAAAGAAGCGCTGTTGCGCATGATGCGCGGCCAAAAGCGGATTCTGCTGACAATGGCAACTGG
>JACKBC010000010.1 GCA_020634755.1 Caldilineaceae bacterium
AATTTACGAATAGGTTCTTCATGTCCTGCCAGGAATTTCTATTCGTAAGCGCCTATACGGAATCAGCCCCATTGAGTCGTCGGCCCGCTGGATCTACCCACGGCTCTTCGCGGATTTCGGTTTCTACGCGTGGGCCGCGCTCGCCCACTACCAGGCGCCCGGTGACGTGGACCGGGTCGTGTTGAAATATGAGCAGAGCATCGCTTGCCATCGCCTCATCAATGAGCGTGCGTTTGGTTTCCATGCTGGTTAAGGGGAAAATGTCAAACGAGGGCACCCAAGCCAGCCGGTCAAGCTGCACCGCGCAATTGGCGGCATCGCCCAGAAAGAGCAGGCTCTCACCGCCATCTTCCACCCAAACCACTTGTAGCGCTGCCGTATGACCCGGCGCAATCTGCGTGCGTACGCCGGTGGCCAACCGCTGCGGACCAGCCACCACTTCCAGCACGTTACGCGTCAGCAGCGGTTCCCAATTTTCGGCATGAAAAGTAGCGGCGGTGCGCTCGTTGGGAAACGACGCCTCAGCTAGATCCAGCCGCTGACAGATGTAGCGTGCGTTGGGAAAGGTGGGCACAAGGGGGCCGGGGCTGTGATCCGGCGTGTCGAAGCGCGTGCAACCGCCTACATGGTCGGCATGCAGGTGTGTCATGAGCACAATGGCCACATCGGCGGCGTCAAAGCCCACGCTGCGCATGTCGTCCAGCAGCCGCTCGGTGCGATCGCCGATTTGCAAAATGCGGCGCTGTTTCTGGGGTATTTTGTCGCCGTATCCCCCATCCACCAAGATGAGACCGGCGTCGGATTCAATAAGCAGCGAACGAGCGTCAAAGGGCGCCTGGTTTTGGGCATTGGGCATGAGCACCCGTTCCCACAGGACGCGCGGCACGACGCCAAAGAGCGCGCCGCCATCCACCACGTGCAGACCGTCGCTCAAAATGTGGCAGCGGATAGAGCCGACGGTGAGCGTATAAGCCATTATGGAAAAGATCCTTTCATTTCAGGACGTACGCGGCGCCTGTAGGCAACCCAGCGAGAACGCGTTCGCGTTTGATACAGTTTTAGTCAAGGCTTGCGTACATCCTGATTTATTACGTCCTGATTTATAGAGTGTCGATATGGGCCAAATTATATCACAACCACCATGATCCGGCGCGTAGATCAGCCATCGCTGATTTGAACCCCACGCTGAACGCGCCTATAATTCGATGTTATGAGCAACTCAACCCCAGATGATGAAATCGAAATTCGGCCTGGCATGGAGCCGCTGACGCCCGAGGAGCTGGAACGCTTCTTGGCGCGGGCGCGCGCCCAAGGGCGTACGCTCACTTCGGAAGAACAGTACGCTATCTTTGGACCAGCGCCCGAAAAGCCCGCGCCGCAACCGCTTTATGCGGATGTGGCCGAGATGGATGCGGCGTTGCTGACGCACAGCGAAGTGAATGCGCTGGCAGACCGCTTTTTTGGCGAACAGGATGCCACTTTGCCGGCCACCCCGCGTTTGATTCAAGGCGTTATCTTTGATTTTGACTATACGCTGGTCCAGTTGACGCGGTCAACCGATGAATTGATGGCGGAGGGGGCCCGCCAGGCCGATGCCTACATGCGCTCTACCGGTATGACGTTGCCCGATGACTTTTGGCGTAATATTGTGGAGGCGCGGCGCTTTGCCGAAGAAAAATCGGAGGAAGAGCAGGAAGAGCATATTGCCGACGACGCCATGAGTTTTCTGCTACAATTTTTCGGCTACCCGGCCAGCAAAATGGACCCAGCCGTGCTGCGCCGCGCCGTGGACATTTTCTATGCGCCCGAGATGACGGCCTGGCAGCCGGTGGCGGGCGCCGTGGACCTGCTGCGCCAACTTCACACACAGGGGTATAAGGTGGCGCTGCTGGCCAACTATAATTGCGATCGCGTCTTTCAGCGCATGGTCGATTATGCTGGTTTTCGCCCTTATCTGGATATAGTCCTTTCCAGCAGCAGCGTAGAGCGCCGCAAGCCCGATGAGATATTTTTCAATTTGGTCTTGGAGCGTTGGGATGCACTGCCCCACGAGGTAATTGTGGTGGGTGACAGCCTGGTGCATGACATCAAAGGCGGGCTGGATTTGGGCGCATTCACTGTGCGGGTGCAGGGTCCCACATCGGTACAAATTGCTTATCAAAATGAGCAGGCCGCCGAGCAGGTCAAAGCGGATGCGGTGATCAGCGAATTAGCCCAGTTGCCCGCGCTCGTGGCGCAATGGGCGGCGGCATAATGGATGTGCGGCTGCCCATGCAGGTACTATCGGAGCAATAGACATGGCTACGCTCCATTTGATGGTTGGGCTTCCTTGCTCAGGAAAGACAACGCTCGCCCAAAAGCTTGAGCATGAGCTACCGGCGCTGCGTTTGAATACGGATGAGTGGCACATACGCCTCTTTGGTCAAGATGCAGAAGATTCAGAACACGACGCTCGGCATAGCCCAATCGAGACCCTACTCTGGAACAGAAAACCTTTATAAACCGAGATATTTATCTTTCAGAAGCTGTCTAAAAAGGTGGTTGAGGTGTGTCACATTCCGGGAAAGGGCCACGAAATCCTGGTCAAATCATCCGCAATCGGCCCTTTCCCGGAATATTTTGGACCTAATTGTGACTTTTCAAATTGCTTCTCTGGATTAGCCCACATGAAGCTCTGTGGTGATTTAGCCGCTTTCTCTATATCGCCCCACCAGCTTGACCGCCAGCAGCCCGGCCAGCAACAGGCCCGTGATCAATACGGCCTGGCCGGTAAAGACGCTGATTAAGATCAGGAGCGCCGCTGCTGGAAACAGCGCCATCTCTTTCCCGCTTTGCGCCCGCACCCGCTCATGCAGCAGCCACAGCACCAGCAGGTATATCGCCACTGGAATGGCCACGGCCGCCCCGGCCGCCGTCGCGCTAATCTCGGCGTGGTGGGTGGCCTGATCCACCGCCACGGCCAGCCCTGCGCCCACGGCCGCCGCCGCGGCAAACACAAACAGGTGACCGTATCCCCAAATAAAGGCCGTGCGCAGCGAGGTCAGCAGATCGTCCATGGGCCGATCAAAATAGAGCCACCACATGGCAAATACAATCAGAACGCCGCCCGCAATGATGATGGCCAGTTGGGCGCTTAACTGACCATCTTGCAAGGCAGCCTGTATGGCCAGCGATGCGGCCAGAATAGATTCGCCCAATACGATAATGGTAAATAGCCCATAGCGCTCGGCAATGTGGCCCGCATGCCATGCCGAGGGCGCCACGCGTTCGGCCCAAACAGGCACCAACAGTTCGGCCAGCACCAATATTACAAAGCCAACCATGATCCATTGGCCGGGTGCAAAAAGTAACCCGATCCACCCGATCTGGCAAAGCCCCAAGCCAATGGCATAGCGAAATGCCGAGGCGCGGTGTGCATTATCGGCAAGCCCGGCGCGCAGCCATTGCCCGATGAGCGACAGGCGCATGATCGAATAGCCAAGCGTGACAATGGGAAACCGCAGTTCATCGAACGCTTGCGGAATGCCGGCGGCAATGATCAGCGCCCCAATGAGTTGTACAAAAGTCGCCAGCCGATAGGGCACATCATCGGTGTCGTAGGCCGAGGCAAACCAGGTAAAGTTCATCCACGCCCACCAAATGGCAAAGAAGACGATGCTGAAGCTGAACACGCCTTGGGTGGCGTGTCCTTCGGCCAAGGCATGATGCAGACTGCTGCCCGCCTGGGCAATTGCCACCACAAAGACTAGATCAAAAAAGAGTTCCAGCGGAGTGGCGGCCCGGTGCCCCTCTTCTGGAGAGCGGGCCCGCATGGGTATGGCCCATTGGGCCATATTGGGTGTGTCTTTGGCGTGTTCGGTCATTTTCGAAGCCTGCGTAGCGGGATTCCATCAATTTATTGAACAGTACGAAATATTTGTGTTTGGGTGTGCTGATATGTCGTGCGGCCAGCTTGCGCAGGCCTGTCAGGTTTCCAAAACCTGACAGGCCTGGTGGGGCGCATCTTCGGTTGGCGTCTCAACTGCGCGCGCTGCGCTACTTTGTTCAATCGCCTTTGGCGGCAATTTTGGCCCAGGAATCGCGCAGCGTCACCGTGCGGTTAAAGACAAGGTTGTCCGGCGTGGAATCGAGATCCACACAGAAGTAGCCCAGACGCTCAAATTGATAGCGCTCGCCTGGTTCGGCATTGGCCAAACTCGGTTCCACTAACGCATGCGTATTGATCTCCAGCGAGTTGGGATTCAAATTGTCGGTGAAATCGCCCTCATCATCCACATCATCTGGATTTTCGGTGGCAAAGAGGCGGTCATAGAGACGCACCTCGGCGGGAATGGCGTGCGGCGCCGACACCCAGTGGATGGTGCCGCGTACCTTGCGGCCATCGGGCGCGTTGCCCCCGCGTGATTCTGGATCCCAGGTGCAGCGCAGTTCCACCACTTGGCCATTTTCGTCTTTGATCACCTCATTGCAGGTGACCAAGCAGGCGTAGCGCAAGCGTACTTCTTTGCCGGGCGCCAGCCGGTGCCACTTGCGAGGGGCATCCTCTAAAAAGTCGTCGCGCTCCACGTACAGTTCGCGGGAAAATGGCACCATGCGCGTGCCGGCCGACTCATCTTCAGGATTGTTAATGGCCTCAAATTCTTCGGTTTGCCCGGCGGGATAATTTTCAATCACCAGCTTGAGCGGGTTGAGCACGCCCATGACGCGCCGCGCCCGCAAGTTCAAATCCTGCCGAATGCAATATTCGAGCAGGGCCATATCCACGGTGCTGTTGGTTTTGGCCACGCCGATGCGCTCGCAGAAATCGCGGATGGCCTCGGGCGTGTACCCGCGGCGGCGCAGACCGGCCAACGAGGGCATGCGCGGGTCATCCCAGCCGGCGACATGGCCATCATTGACCAGGCGCGTCAGCTTGCGCTTGCTGAGCACGGTGTAGTTGAGCTGCAACCGCGCAAATTCGATCTGCTGCGGATGGTCAATCTCCAATGTGTCCAGATACCAATTGTAGAGCGGACGGTGATCGGCAAATTCCAGCGTGCAGACCGAATGGGTAATGCCCTCTATGGAATCGGATTGACCGTGCGCCCAATCATACATGGGGTAGATATTCCACTTGTCACCCGTGCGGTGATGTTCGGCGTGCAGAATGCGATACATGACCGGGTCGCGCATGTTGAGATTGCCGGACTTCATATCTCCCTTGGCGCGCAGCACGCGTGAACCATCGGGGAATTCGCCATTTTTCATGCGTTCAAAAAGGTCCAGATTCTCCTCGACGCTGCGCTCGCGATAGGGGCTCTCTTTGCCCGGCGCGGTCAGCGTGCCGCGATAGGTCCGCATCTCTTCCGCGCTTAAATCGTCCACGTAGGCGCGCTTCTCTTTGATAAGCTGCACGGCCCAATCGTAAAGCTGGTCGAAATAGTCAGAGGCATAGCGCGCCTCGCCATTCCATTCAAAGCCCAGCCACTTGACATCCGCTTGGATGGCGTCGACAAAATCGGTCTTCTCTTTGGTGGGGTTGGTGTCGTCGAAACGCAGATTGCATTGGCCGCCAAATTCTGCGGCAATGCCAAAGTTGAGGCAGATCGACTTGGCATGCCCAATGTGCAAAAACCCATTGGGCTCGGGGGGGAAGCGGGTATGGACGCGGCCCCCATATTTGCCGCTGGCCGTGTCCTCGGCCACAATCTCGCGCACAAAATCGGTTGAAACAGTTGGTTCTGCCGTTGCCATAATTAAATAACTTTCCTTCAACAAATGAAAACAAAGTGATGCACGAATAGCATATCGACCCATTTTACCCGATCTTAGCTGACTTTCCGAACAGCGGGGGCTCTTATTTGGAGAGAAGTTTCATTTTGGAAAAACAATCGGGCGCAGATATGCCGTGGTTCTGCAGCAGGCTTCTGCGTAGGGGGCGCTACAGCAGCGGCCTCCATTCTGTGGCATCGTGACTATAGAGATGACAATAGAGATTACGACAACACGACTTACGCAGCGCCAGTGGACCGCCAGCAGAGCACCACTTAGCTGACCGGGCAATTTGCTCGCCAGGCTTGCGTCAGTCCTGGACAATAGCCAGCGCGACAATAGAAGTCGTCATGATCAAGATGATGGAGGAACCTGATGCTGAAACGACATCAAAGATGGGTATGGGGTGCGGGCGTGCTGCTGCTCTTGCTTCTGGCTAGCTGCACCATGCAGGTGGAAACGCCCGCCGCCACATCGGTCGCAAATGAAGCCGCAGAAAATGCAACAGCGGCTACGGCTGCCAATGACGCTGCGTGGCTGCCGCCCGAATCGCCTCCGTTTGATACAAGCGGCTGGCGCACGGACTTTAGCAAGCGCACGGTGGCCTGGGACGAAATCATGTCCGGCGGACCCCCCAAGGATGGAATCGCATCCGTAGACGAACCCGCATTTGAAAGCGTGAACGCAGCGGCGGAATGGCTCACCGCGCGCGACCCAGTTATTTTCTTCGCCCACAATGGTGACGTGCGCGCTTATCCGCTGGCGATTCTGATCTGGCATGAAATTGTCAATGATGAGGTGGGGGGCATGCCGGTGGCGGTGACCTTTTGTCCGCTGTGTAATGCCAGCATTGTCTTTGACGCCACTATTGACGGCCAGGCGCATGAGTTTGGCGCCACCGGTCGCCTGCGTAATAGCGACCTGGTCATGTACGACCGCGTGACCGAAAGCTGGTGGCAGCAATTTACCGGCCAGGCGCTGGTGGGCGACTACGCGGGACGCCAGCTGGATTTCCTGCCCAGCCAGGTGATCAGCTTTGGTGACTTTGCCGCTGAATTTTCCAACGGGCAAGTGTTGCAGCGCCCCGCGTTTCGCCGCAGCTATGGCGCTAATCCGTACGTCAGTTACGACTCGACAGACGGACGGCCCTTCCTCTTTACCGGCGAATTGGATACCCGTTTGCCGGCCACTGAGCGCGTGGTCGGGGTTGAACTAGATGGCAATCATGTGATGGCTTATCCATTTAGCGTTGTGGCGGAGGCTGGTACGATCAATGATGAAGTGGCTGGTGAAGCCATTGTGGTGCTGCACAAGAGCGGCACGGCCAGCGCGCTGGACAGCCGCACCATCAACGAAGGGCGCGAGGTGGGCAGCGTTGCTGTATTCAAACGCCAATTGAATGGGCAATTGTTGACCTTTTCCGCCCATGCAGATGGTTCCTTCACCGATGCCGAAACGGGGAGCACGTGGAATATTCTGGGTGACGCGGTGGCTGGTGAGCTTGCCGGCAGCCAGCTTACGCGCGTGCTCGCCTTCGATCACTTCTGGTTTGCGTGGGCGGCGTTTCATCCAGAGACGGGTTTATATGGCGAGTAGGGGTCACGTTGGGGTTTGTTCGTATGTGCAATTTCTGATCCCCTTGCGGAAATTCAGGCCAGGCTGGCGAAAACTTCCATGAGCCGCGCGGCGAGTTGGCGCGGGGCGTGATGCGAAGGTTGATTGACATCGACTAGATTGCCGGTAAAGAGGCGATATTCTAACGGAAAGCGTCCGAACATTTCTTTCACTTCTGTGGCGCCAGACGTGGCGTGGGATGTAGTATCAGAAGCCGCGCTGGGCAATGTGACCCATTGTGAAACCGCGGATGGTGGGGTGTGGGCGTCGTAATTATGGTTGGCCAGCACGGTGGTAAACGCATTGCCGGCGTGGCGCCGCAGCTGGAGCATATGGTCAGACACGGTAAAGTGGTCGGTTTCACCGGGCTGCGTTGTAATGTTGCAAATGTAAATACTGGGAGCGGCCGAGGCGCAGATGGCATCGCGCACGCCGGGCACCAGCAGATTGGGCATAATGCTGGTGAAGAAGCTGCCCGGCCCAGCCACAATTAGGTCGGCTTGCAGGATGGAGCGAATGGCTTCCGGGTAGGCAGGCGGCGTTTCCGGCTTGAGGAAGACGCGCATGATCTGCCCGCCGGTTTCGGGAATTTGGCTTTCCCCTTCCACCAGCAACCACTCTTCTGCGTCCAAAGCGCCATTGTGGACATCATCTGCATCGGAATTGCGGCGGCGGGCGATTTCGGCGCAGAGGTGCACCTGTTCCAGCGTGCTGGGCAGCACGCGGCCGCGCACGGCCAGCACGCGGCTGCTCTCGGCCAGGCCCGATTCAAAGCTGCCGCTGACGGCGGCCATGGTGGCAATAAAGAGATTGCCAAAGCTGTGTCCGGCTAATTCGCTTTTGTCCTGCCCGCTGCGCGTGGCATCATAACGCGCAAAGCGATATTGAAACAGCCGCGTCAATAGCTCTTCGGATTCGCTGAGCGCCGCAATGTTATTGCGAAAGTCGCCCGGCGGCAACATGCCCATTTGGCGACGCAAACGGCCGCTGCTGCCGCCATCATCGGCCACGGTGACAATCGCCGTGATCGAATCGGTATATTCACGCAGGCCGCGCAGCAATTGGGGCATGCCCGTGCCGCCGCCAATGGCCACAATGTTGGGGCCGCCGGCAGGATTGCGGGAGGCAATAAAAGGCGTTGCCTGCTTGATTTGTAGTGGTTCATCAGCGGTCACTGGCGCTTGTTGAAGGCGGTCGGTCTCGGCACGCTCGGCTACTGAGGACGAATGTAATGCGCGAGCCGACGCCTCGGGCTCGCTTGTCGGCGCTTTCGGCAATGGGCATGACGGGTCTACTGCATCAAGCGGGTCTGCGTGTTGCGCAGTCTGTTTGGCCTGCGCCATATTGGATGCCTTGCCATTGCGCCAGTGATGAGTGAAGCTCCAGAGGGTCATTATGAGTCCTGTGACGGTAAGCCACAGGGCGCGGCTGCCCGTCAGGCTGCCGCCAGCGCCATTGCCCATCAGCATATCCACCAAGCCGACCACCCCAGCGCCCAGCACAAACATACCCAGATAAGAGGCTACAGTTCTATAAGATATGTACATATCCACCTCGCTTCGACTATCCCTGCCGACTGCATAGCTCTGCTAGCTCTGCATCATAACGCGCGGCCACATGTTCCCAATCATACTCTGCCATAATGTGATTGCGCAACGAGGGCGGTGCAGAACGCAATGCTTGTAGCCGCTGCTGCGTTTTGGCAAACAGATCGTCTTCATCATCGTAGAGGCAAGCTGGATGCAGGGCATCGGGGATGAGCTCTGGATAGCTCAGGCGATTGGGCAGCAATGGAAAGGCGCCCGCCACAATGGCCTCTAATATGCTAATGCCGAAAAATTCGTGAATGGCCGTGCTGATCACCAGATCGGCGCGGTGCAGCAAATTAACGTAGTCGGTGTAAGAATCCAGATAGCCCCAATGCACAATGTGGTCGCGCAGCCGCTGGTGCGCCTCTTCAAACTCGCTGGGAATGTTGCGGAAATTTTCGCCGGCCACCGCCAGTTGGAAAGGCACGCCGGCATCAGCCAGCCGATAGAGCAGATTGAAGAAAAGATCGGGGCGTTTATCATATTCCCAGCGCTGATTCCACACAATCAGCGGCGATTGGCCTGTGGGGCGAGTTTCCCAACTCGCCGCATCGGGTTCAATAGATTGGGCCGGCCCGTTAACCGGCATCAACCGGTCACAGCGAATACCCACGGGCAGCACAATGCTTTTGGCGCGGGCGTCATCAATGAGCGGCAAATGATTGTAATCGGGAAAATGTTTGAGCAGCCGCGGCACCTCATCAAACCAGCTTTGCCGATGATAATGGCTGTTGAACGCGATGCGGTCGGCGCAGAGCTGGCTGGTCCAGTTGAACATGGCATAGGTGAGATCTGGCTTCTCACCGGGGCGCCAGGGATAGGTGAGCTGGTTTTCATGCATGTAATAGAGAATGGGAATATCACGTGGCAGATCGCTTCGCAGCAGCCCCAGCCAAACGGGCAGATTCACCATGTCTGTGGCCACAATGGCGTCCGGCGCGCCATTGGCCAGGGCGGAACGCGCCTGCGCCGCCAGCTCAATGGCGCCGCCCTGCATGCGCCATTTCCAAAAGCGCCCGGCCATGGTGAGCAGCGTGATTTTGTGCTGGCTGTAGCGTTGATAATTTTCCGACCAGGATTGGTGGCTGCCGGTCTGATAGGGAGAGAGGAGCCAGATGTGCATAATGGGGATCGACGCATGGATGGTTGGGCGCACAGAGAATTTACGGACAGACAATGAATGCCCCCAACCATCCATGCGGCCCGGTTAGGCCAGGACGGCTTCCGGCACCGGTTCTTCGGCAAAGAGCGGGAATTGAATGGCCATCTCTTTGACGTGATTGCGAATATCGAGCAGGGAAGAATCTGCCAACGCTTCTTCCTGAAAGCGGGCAATAAAGGCCGCACGGGCTTTGCGATCTGCGGGCAAAGTGGCGTCTTGCACATGCTCGGTGACTTGGGCGATCCAGTCGGCGATCTGCACCATTTCGGCTTCGCCCATGCCGCGGGTGGTCACCAAAGGCGTACCCACGCGCAAGCCCGACGGATAGAAGGGCGAGCAGGGCTCATTGGGGATCGCATTGCGGTTGGCATAGATGCCGGCTACATCCAGCGCAAAGGCCACCTGCGTACCCAGCCCTTCGCTGTATGGCGTAAAATCGACCACCATTAGATGATTTTCGGTGCCATTGCCCACCAGCTTTTGCCCGCGTTCTATGAGGCGACTGGCCATGGCGTTGGCGTTGCGACGCACCTGGCGGGCATACTCTTTGAAGGAAGGCTCAGCCGCCATGCGTGCGGCAATGGCAATGCCGGCTACGGTGGCATTGTGCGGTCCCCCTTGCAAACCCGGAATGATGGCGGAATTGATCTTAGCGCCCAGTTTGGGATCGCGTTCCAGCCCGCGCTCGGTGACCAATATCATGGCGCCACGGGGGCCGCGGAAGGTTTTATGGGTGGTGGACATGATCACGTCGGCATAGGGCACGGGCGAAGGGTGCTCGTCGGCGATGATTAGGGCGGTAATGTGCGAAATGTCGGCCACCAGCCAGGCGCCCACCTCGTCTGCCACCTGGCGGAACTGCGCAAAATCGAGCACAAAGGGATAGGAGGTCGTGCCGGCAATAATCATTTTGGGTTTGTGTTCATGGGCCAGCGCGCGCATCTGTTCAAAGTCGATGCGGGCGTCGGCATCCAGCCCGTATTGCACGCTATTGAAATGTTTGCCCGAGAAGGTCACTTTGGGGTGGCCGTGGGTCAAGTGGCCGCCGCTGCCAAGCTGAAGCCCCATCAGCGTGTCGCCAGGCTCCAGCAGCGCAAATTGAATGGCCGAATTGGCCGGCGAACCTGAATGGGCCTGCACGTTGGCAAAGGGTACGCCAAAGAGCGCTTTGAGCCGATCAATGGCTTCATTTTCAATTTTGTCCACAAATTGGTTGCCTTCATAATAACGGCGACCAGGATATCCTTCGGCATATTTGCTGGAAAGGCAGGATGAAAGCACTTGCGCTATCTCGGGCGAAAAGTGATTCTCGGATGGGATTAGCCCAATCATCTCGCGCTGGCGCTGCTCCTCTTGCGTAATCCACTGATGAATTATGTCTGACATGAAGTTTTGATTTCCTTTATTGCTGATAGAGAACGCAAATAGAGATGGCCCAAACGGAGCGACACGAGCGGCGACGGCATACGGTGGTCAGTCGGAAATGCGTTATCCCGCCGCGCATGCCCGTACCGGTATCATGCACATGTAAATGCGTTGTCTATAAGTAGTAATCTACAAGTAGTTGTCTATAAGAATCTGTCAACGATTACTATGCCAAATCTTACTATAAAGTAACGAATTCGGCGCAATTTTTGTTTATATTGGGAAGGACAATTCCCCGCGCGCCCTGCGCTCCAGCGGCAGCAGGGCGTGGTAGATAAACTCGTTGAGCGGCGTTTGGACGCCGGCTTGCAAACCGGCGCGCACCACGGCCCCATTTTGCGATTCCAGTTCGGATGGGCGCCCGGCTAGCACATCGCGCTGCATAGAGGCCGTGCCGTCGGCGGGGATGCCGTCAAAAAAGGCCAGCGTCTGGGCAAAGGTCTCTGGCGGCAGGGCAATGCCGCTGGCGTGGGCCACGTCGTAGATTTCTTGCATCACTTGTTCCAGTAAGCGGCGCGTTTCGGGCTGGCTGCGCAATATGCCAATGGGGGCGCGCGTCACGGCACCAACGCCACTCCACGTGGCGATGAGCAAAAACTTTTGCCATATGGCCACATGAATATCGGGCGGTGTTTCCACCACCAGCCCGGAAGCGCGTTCAAAAAGCTGTCGCAAGTGAACCACGCGCTCGCTGGGGCGGTTATCCAGTTCGCCAAACTTAATAAAGGGCAGCCCGCCGGCGTGGCAGATGTGACCTGGCCCAGCAATATAGCTGATTAGCCCACACAGCCCACCGAGCACGCGCTCCTGGCCGTAAACGTCCGCCAGTTGCCCCGCCGATTCGATGCCGTTTTGCAGCGGCAGAATGTATGTGTCTGGGCCCAACAGTGGTTCCAGCCGCGGCGCAATTTCGGGCACTTGCCATGCCTTTACACAGACAAACAGGGCATCCACCGGTCCAACCTGCGCTGGGTCGGCCACGGCTGTGGCGGGCTGCACCACAAAGTCGCCCTCTACGCTCTCCACGCGCAATCCGTGGGATTGGATGGCGGCCAGGTGGGCGCCGCGGGCGATAAAGATCACATCTGCGCCAATTTGCGCCAGCCGTCCCCCAAAATAGCCACCCACGCCGCCGGTTCCATATATTGCAATGCGCATCTATTTTCTCCTAAAAAATTTGCGAACAAACTCAGGCAATCCGACTGGGCAGGGGATCGCCGCGCAGCCCGGCCAGCAGATTATCTACGGTGCGCTGCGCCATGCCGGTGCGCGTTTGCACGGTGGCGCTGCCCAGATGAGGGGCAATGACCAGATTGTCCTGTTTGAGCAGCGGGTGGTCGCGCGGCAGCGGTTCCGGCTCGGTCACGTCCACGGCCGCGGCCCAAATGGTGCGGTTGCGTAGCGCCTCCAGCAGCGCGTCGTGATCGATAACGCCGCCGCGCGCCACATTGACCAGCGTGGCGGTTGGCTTCATCATGGCCAGTTCCGCCCGCCCAATCAGACCGCGGGTTTCGTCGGTCAGCGGCACGTTGAGCGTGATATGGTCGGCCTGCTGCAACAGGTCGGGCAGCGTGGCGTAGGTAACGCCCAGTTCGGCTTCGGCTTCTGGATCGCGTTTGCGATTGTGATAGAGCACATTCATATCAAAGCCGGCGGCGCGGCGCGCCACCTGTTTCCCAATGCGCCCCATGCCGATAATGCCCAATGTAGAGCCAAAGACTTCCTGTCCATGCCACAGGTTAACATCATATGCCGTAAATTCCGGGCCGCGCGCATAGTGGTCGCCCACCACCAAATTGCGGGCGGCGGCCATAAGTAACGTAAAGGTCATATCGGCGGTGGCGCCATCTACAAAGCCGGGTGTATTGCCCACGGGGATGCCGCGCGCTTTGGCTGCATCCAGGTCAATGTGGTCTACGCCCACACCAAAATTGCTGATGACGCGCAGCTTGGGCATGGAGTCCATAACGGCAGCTGTTACTTTGGGGTGGCCATAGACCAAAAAGCCCTCGGCCGCTTGCAGCGCAGTGGCATCGGTATCGGCCCCGCGCCAGCGTTGGATGGTGCACGATGAGGCCAACATTTCCAAAATTTGGGGGGGAAGTTGTGCATTAGTCACAATGTTAAACGGCATAAATTTCTCCTATCGTTTGGAATGTGAAAGATTTCAGGATTGCTCCGCGGCCCTAATTTGTGCTAATATACTTACGGTTGTCGAAAATATGCGTTTTTGACAGAGCCAGGAACATGAGACGATGGACGTGACCGGCAAGCAAATGAGATTTGTCGCCGACATATGCGGTCTCGTCGAGGCCAGAAGGATCCATTGATTATTGTTCAAAAGTCGATATTACTTAATTGCTTAGCCAGCCGCTCGCCTGCGCAAGTGGTGTATGCGTGAAGCCGCTGCGATTCTCACGTTGATAAATTGAACTCAGTCTATTGCATAATACCGGAGAAAGTCTTATGAAAGGTTTTTTGAAATTTCTACTCTTTATTGGCATTGTTGGCGCTATTGGCTATGTTGTCAAGAATGTGCTATCCCCAAAAAAGGATGAATTTGCCGGAAGTGGCAGCGGCGTGGTGCCTGCCAATGCGTCTACGTCGCTGGAAAGTCGGCCGCTAGGCGGCAAAATCAGCGACGATCTGCTCAAAATTTTGGTTTGCCCAGAAGATAAAGGTCCCCTGGAACTGGTGGATGACGGCAAATACTTGCTCAATCCGCGCAACGGCTATCGCTATCCGATCCGCGATGGGATTCCCGTCATGTTGATTGAAGAGGGCAAAAAGAACCGAACGCCCGCTATTGCTTCTGCCAATGGCGCCGGGGCGTCCACGGAAGCTGAAAAAGCTGGATAATGAGTTTGACCGCCAACGGAATAGAATTGACGCAACGGCATGAGATAAGGCTGGATTTCTTAAGCGAGACCGAAGCCTGTTTCGCCAACACCGTTGCGGTGTACTGAATATGCAGGGATAAAGACGGAGGAGCGACCAATGTGTCAATTCTCCGTCTTTTTTGCGAATAATAGATGTAACTATCTAGGTGTTGCCTGAATAGATGTTGCCTGAGCTTGCCAGCTCACGAAGTGGTGTTGCTCTGCAACCGTTTCACGAGCTGCAAGGCGACACGGCGACGCCGGGCTTCGACAAGCTCAGCCCCCAGGACCTGGATAGGTACATCTACTCTATCTGACCAGATAATTGAGGGGTGTGCATACGTGTTTCAGTCGAGGAGAGGCGATTAGCGTGCGTCGCACGCGGGTCTACGAGACATGTTGCACTCGAGTATCGAGTTATGTACACCCCTCAGATAATTGAAAGTAAAGATGCTGCAAATGTTTGGCGTGGATCAACTTCTCACAACGAATCAGAATGCGCTGGCCGGGCGACGGATTGGGCTGGTGACCAATAATGCCGCAACCACGTCGCCTCAATCCGGCATGAAGCCCTCGCGGTGGGCGTTACAGCAGGCCGGCTTCAACCTGACGGCGCTCTTTTCGCCTGAGCATGGATTGGGGGCCGGCGCCGCCGATGGCGCAGAGGTCCGCCACGGTACAGATCGGCTCACCGGTTTGCCCATTTATAGTCTCTATGGCGCTACCTTTCGACCCACACCCGAGATGTTGGCTGATATTGACCTGCTGCTGTTTGATATTCCCGATGTGGGCGCGCGCTTTTACACGTACATTTGGACGCTTTCTCACGTAATGGAGGCGTGTGCCGAAACCGGAACGCCGCTTTGGGTGTTAGACCGTCCCAATCCGCTAGGTGGGCTGATAGACATGGCGGAAGGCCCCATGCTCGATGAGCAGAACATATCCACATTTGTGGGGCGCTGGTCTATGCCCGTGCGTCATAGCTTGACCGCTGGCGAATTGGCCGTTTTGTGGAATCAGGAACGCAATTTGCATGTGGATCTGAATGTGATCAAGAGTGCAGGGTGGAGCCGACGCCAGCATTGGCCAGATACGCGGCTTCCCTTTGTACCAGCGTCACCGGCCATGCCCAGTTATGATGCCGTCCTTGTCTACCCGGGCACCTGTTTTTTTGAAGGAACAAATGTAAGCGAAGGGCGCGGCACTTCCAATCCTTTTCAGCAGATAGGCGCGCCGTGGGTCGATGGCAATGCGTTA
This sequence comes from Caldilineaceae bacterium, assembly GCA_020634755.1. GTDB lineage: Bacteria > Chloroflexota > Anaerolineae > Caldilineales > Caldilineaceae > JACKBC01. The sequence continues at coordinate 15,678 of JACKBC010000010.1, forward strand.
GCTGATGCCTTTAACGCCTGGGCGTTAGCCGGTGTGTTTGCTCGCGCCGTTGAGTTTATCCCCGCAGCCAGCAAACATGCCGGCCAAGTGTGTCAGGGCGTTATGTTGCATGTTGATGATGCATCTATCTATCATCCCGTGGCAGCAGGACTCCACTTGTTGTTGAGCGTTATGCGGAATCATCCTGCCGAATTTGGCTGGCTGCCCTATCCCACAGCGGCCAACGGTCCAGGCTTTGGACATTTTGACCGCTTGGTGGGCCAGCTTTCCGTACGGCAGGAATTGGTCAAGCAGATTGATTTAACGGCCGCCCAAAACCGCCGGCAAATTCAGCAGTGGACGCAAGCCGCGGGCTGGTCGGAAAGAACCGAGTCTATCCTGCTCTATGATTGAAAACTTGTAGGATGGCGGTTGTGCCGCACACAGAGCCATTATTGATCGAAAGGATTTGTATAATGGCGGTTGTGCACAGCACAGAGCTATTATTGGTCGAAAGGATTTGTATAATGGCGGTTGTGCCACGCACAGAGCCATTATTGAACGAAAGGACGTGCGCGCTCCAAGCGCAAAAGTGGCCATATGCCAGATGAGACAAGCAGCGGTATCGAAAAATTGATCCAAGGCGTGTTGGCCGGTGAGCGGCTTCAACTGGCCAGGGCGATTACACAAGTGGAGAATGAGTCGCCAGCCGCCCGGCCGATTCTGCAGGCCCTATATCCTCATTCTGGCCGGGCGCATATTATTGGCATAACCGGCGCACCTGGCACCGGCAAGTCGACGCTGGTTACGGAGTTGACGCGCGCCTATCGCCAAATGGGGCAAAACGTAGCCGTGGTGGCCGTGGATCCAACCAGTCCTTTCACTGGTGGCGCCCTGTTGGGTGACCGTGTGCGCATGCGTACGCTGAGCGGTGACGCGGGTGTTTTTGTCCGCAGCATGGCTACCCGGGGCAACTTGGGCGGGCTGAGCAAAACCACGCGTGATGTTGTTACTCTGCTGGATGCGGCTGGATTTGAGCGGATCTTGGTTGAAACGGTGGGGGTTGGCCAGGCAGAAGTGGAGATTGCCAGTACAGCACATACCACGGTTGTGGTCGAGGCGCCAGGATTAGGGGATGAAATTCAAGCGATTAAGGCCGGTGTCCTTGAAATAGCTGATATCTTAGTTGTCAATAAAGCCGATCGCCCCGGTGCTGACGCCACAATTCGGGCGCTGGCAATGGCGCTCGGCCGCTCCGCTCCGCAGCCCATTCGGCATCATGGTCAAGTAGTTAGCGTAGCCAATGCGGTTGATCCTCTGTCCACATTACCCGCTTGGCATATTTCCGTAATGAAAACCATTGCGTCTAGTGGAGAAGGGATCGAACCACTGCGTCAGCAGCTCGAAACGCATATCAAATGGCTGCACGATTCGGGACAGTATGCTCGACGGGAACAAGATAATGCAACGCGCCAACTGACCCATATTCTCAACGCGGAAATTGGTCGTCGCATACAGCATAATGTGCCCGCTACCACTTTCCAGGCACTTGCCCAGCAGATTTGGCAGCGCAAAACTGATCCTTACAGTGCCGCAGATATCCTGCTCGAAAGTCTATTTGCGTCAGGGTTGTCACTATGAATCGATGGCGTGGGCCTGATAAAGTCGACATCGGGCTCCGCCACGCACCATCCTCGATAGTCTGAAAGTTTCCTCGTTATAAAATCTACCCCTATCACTTTTTACCTACCTGAACAGCCAAAAGTAAGACCGATTTGGCCAATCCAATGTTACTCTTTACATTAGGACATTTGTCTAAGCACAGTACGGCTTACGCAGCGTCTGAAGATCGCCAGGAAACGCACCTATGGCCAGATAGGCGATTTTTACTCGAGGATTGAGTAAGTCTTTACGTTCAATGACGACTCTGTGCGCAAAACAATCGCCACCATTGAAGTCTTAAGGCATCAATTAGAAATAAGTTGTAGGAATTAAGTCATCGTCAAGAAATAAGTTGGCGGCCAAACCTGTCAGGCCTCGAAGACCTGACAGGTTTAAATCGACAAGTTATTTCTGGACAGATCCTAAGCATAAAATTGGGAGCTAGGTAAAACCATGAATTCAGAAAAAAATATTCTCATGCGGTCAATATCATTTTTACGCCATTTACTGCTTAGACAGCATGGTCAATCGCTTGTTGAAACGGCGCTCATATTGCCGATTATTTTTACTATTTCTTTTGGCATGATCGACCTGTGTCGCCTTGCCTATGCTTCTACTGTGGTTGAGGCGGCTGCTCAGGCTGGCGCCCGAGCCGGCATTATTGACACGACGACCATCGAATCGGCTGCGTTGGCAAAAATGGTTGGTTTGGATACAAGCAATGCTTCGGTTGTGCCTAATTTATCTAACACCAATCAGGTCAATGTAAAAGTAATCTATGAATTTCAATTTATTACACCGATTGATACCCAGATTACGTTAACTGGCGATGCCGACATGCTCGTGCGGTAGACTCTCTAGACAAACCGTGTTTTCCCCAGTAGCGCAACCCAATTCCACCCCCCACCCCTCTTTCTTCAAGCATTTGACTTACCTCACCCCCCGCCTTTCTACGGCATCTCGCCTTCTTACTTCCTGCAAAAATCAAACATTACAATTCGCCGATTGACCGATGTGATTGGCCGGCCCCCGTGTCATAATGAAGCCATCAACGACACGAAGGAAATCAGCAAAAACAAGCGGGAGAGGCCACGACAAATGAAATTACAGGCAGCTCTTTCAAGAGAGATTCTAAAGTGCCAAAAGGGACAATCCCTAATAGAAACAGCGCTTATCTTGCCAATTGTTTTTCTGATTTCGTTCGGAATGATAGACCTTTCAAGATTGGCTTATGCCTCAACGGTGGTGCAAGCGGCGACAGAAGCCGGTACCCGAGCCGGCATTATAGACAGAAGTGACATTGCCAGCGCCGTTGAAAGTCACATGGTTGGTCTGGATGCATCACAGGCGTCGATTGTGGTGGTTCCGTCTAGCGTCGACATCGTTCAAGTAGAAGTTCGTTATCAGTTTCAGTTTCTAACGCCGATTCATGGTGCTGTTGAACTGCGCGGTAATGCCAGCATGTTTATTCGATGAGACGTAAATTCGAGACAAATTCGACTTTTGACCGATGCAAGACAATTCTGCGCATGAGATACTATAGCTACAAAGTTTTCAAGGAATCGTTAGACCGAACTTGGATTATAGGTAGCAACATAAACAGCGTAGAAACAGGGCGAAAATAAAACGGACTCTCGTTATATTTCGCCCAACCTAATAACCGTATTTCACATCAGCGTTCGAGTTACCTTTTGTCAGTTATACGCCATTATGCTTGTAAGAAATAATACGATCGCCAGTGGTAACAAATACATTTGATGTTGAGATAAATTTAGAATATATATCAATCATATCTATTTACAAGGAGCATAAAACATGTTTGTGGAATTCGTAATCAATCTGATGAATCGTCTGGCCGCCGTCAAAAATGAAGAAGGTCAGGGCATGGCCGAATATGCGCTGATTATCGCCCTGGTTGCCATTGTGCTGGCCGCATCTCTGACCAGCTTGCAGGGTGGGATTACCAACGTCTTCTCTTCTATCGTCAGCGCCTTTGGTGTCTAATATCGCTTTACTACTCGTTTACATTATTTACCAATCAAATTATTTGCAAGGAGCATAAAACATGTTTGTGGAATTCGTAATCAATCTGATGAATCGTCTGGCCGCTGTTAAAAATGAAGAAGGTCAGGGCATGGCCGAATATGCGCTGATTATCGCCCTGGTTGCCATTGTGCTGGCTGCATCTCTGACCAGCTTGCAAGGTGGGATTACCAACGTCTTCTCTTCTATCGTCAGCGCCTTTGGTGTCTAAGCGCTATCGTGTTGCAGTGATAGTTCAAAAAAAGATACCAGCCGCATTATCAGTGGCTGGTACACTTTTTTTATATTGACCAAAATGGTTTACACAATATCAACTGGTGCATTTCACGACTTGTGAAGCGTCAGAAAAGAAATAGTAACTATTCAGGCCACTCGAAGGTTGGGTTTGTCGAAGCCCGTGTCCCCTTCTGCAAGCTCAGGGAACGGCTAAATAGTGACAAGAAAAGTATCGCTAACCAGGCGAGTTTGCTCTAGACGTGCGTAAGTCCTTAAGTTGTAGGATGGTTCTGTGCTGAACACAACAGCCATCATACAAATCCTACGTTTTTTGTGGTGAGTGAGTGATGCGCAATTTACTGAAATCCGAACGTGGTAGTAGTTGGGTTGAATTGGCTTTAGTATTGCCGTTTTTCCTATTCATGATTATAGGTGTTGTTGATTTAGGACGCGGGTATACAACATACGTTGCATTGACCAACAGCGCACGTGAAGGCGCCCGTTGGATCAGCACTTATCCATCCGATCTAAGCGGCGCCCAAACTCGTATCCTGGCAGAAGCCGCTCGGGTGCATCTGGGGAGCGCCGATTTAGCAATTAGCTTGACCCCTGCCCAAACTAGCTACAATGCGGGTCAATCTGTGACTGTTCAAATTGGATATGACTTTCCGTTAACCTTTTTATCAACCGTTAATTTTGTTCCCAATTCCTTGCCCACTTCCATTCCGCTCCAAGCGCAGGCAACGATGAGAGTGCTTTATGATAATTAAACGATTTTTTTCGGCGTTCAAACATCAGCTACCTGATGTTTTCCGCGCATATCGTCAAGAAGAGGGGCTGAGTATGGTCTATCTCGCCTTGACGCTCATGACATTTGTGAGTTTGGCTGGCTTGGCTATCGATGGTAGCAATTCTTTTGCTAAATATCGCGAATTGCAAACGGCAGCAGATGCCGCGGCACTTGCTGGCGCCCGCGTTTTAGCGCTCGACCAGAGTTCAACACAAGTTGATAGCGAAGTGCAGACAATTGCGACTTTGAATGGGGCAGACAGCGCTACATCAGCCATAGTAAATGATAACCACAATGTTGCTGTGACAGTTCAGCGCGATGTAAGTACATACTTTGCCAAGATGATTGGATTTCAAACCATTCCGGTTTCAGCCCAAGCTGAAGCGGGCTTTGTGCCAAACACCCAGCCGCCACCATCCATATTTCCTATGACCGTCGAGTGTGATTGTGTCGAGCAAAATCAGACAATTCAGATTTCAGCACCCATCAAGTCCTTTTGTGTGGATAATGTAACCGAACATAATAATGGCGCTGTATTCTCCCTGTGGCTGTCTAGTCTTGACCCACTCGAAAATGATCCTTATGGTGCTCGCTCCTATTTCCAAACAGTAGATGATAGCGGGCGCATGGTTGAGAACGAAGATGGCACCGCCACCCTTTCATATACTGTAAAGAATGCGTATGGCGATGGCTTTAACGTGATTGCCAATTTAAGTGACCGACAAGCTAAGCAGCCAACTGGCAGCCCCAAATTCGGTCCTGTGATTACAGATGCCACAAATTGGTATTACTATAAAACCCTATCCGGCACGCTAAAGGGGTTGGCGGGTACGCGCTATGCAGGTTCTGTAATAAATATTTCACGACGGGGCCCAGCCTTTCAAGTTGGCGTTGGCGCCGATTACCATGAGGCCAGCTGGTATGGGGGTGCGGGCTGGCTCGACTTGACTACGGTCCGGCAGCCATCTACTGGCGTTCGGTTTCCTTCCAATTCGAATCAGGCTGATATCAACGTACGACTGCCCGACTGTACAGAGTTAGACCAAGCGGCCTCGACTGAAACAACCACATCTTGTGAATTTCAGTGGCTCGATTGGGATGCGGGTTCCGCCTCACAATCCGAGTTGGCGAACAATATGCAGGATTTAAGTAATAGCGGTGCCCACCAGGTTGGAGACTGGGTATCACTAGGCGTGGACTCCAATGGCGGTGTTTCACTTCAAGTTCAAAATACCTTCCATAATTGGTTGGGGTTGCCGTTCACAATTCCGCTCTATACGGGTGACATAAGTGAAAGCAATCAGGTACAGATCTGTGGTTTTGCACAAATGGTTGTGAATAGTTACGACTTAGACTATGGCATCAATAATATGAGTGTGCAATTTCAACCCGCGGTTATGCGCAGTGAAACGCTAGGTGATGAAATGGCTGCCGATTATGGTGTGCGCGATGTGGTGCTAGTCCGGTGAAATCATCGTAGAGACATTGTAATTACTTATACTATTTGGCTCTGTAAAAGTTATGAATCAGTACCCCTATCTCAGCGTAGAATTGTCAATGATTTATAACTTTTACAACCGCAGTTGCTATTAGTTATTAGGCCGCTTAATTTTTGCGGCACTAGGGCTAACATAAGACTTATGTAGTGCCATGGAAATCGGCAACAAAAATGGCGTGCCTCAGCAAATCTGTTCTTTCGGCATCACCTGTTTAAAAGGTTGTTCTCTTTTGAATAGGCAAAGGCGCTGCGTAAGTCCAATGATATTGGATGTGGAGAATATAACATGAGATTTAGTGGAGTACTCTGGTGGGTAAGTGCAATAGTTTTTGCGTTGTTGGCGGGTATTTTGACCTATGGTCTGCTGAGCAACAGCGGAGCGGTTGCATCATCTGGCTTACAACCATCCGCCAATACACGGCCGGTTGTGGTTGCGGTTCTCGATATTCCATTTCGTCGCTCAATCGCGGAAAGTGAACTGGAAATACGCGAATTGCCGGTGGACTCGATTCCCGAAGGTGCTGCGGAATCTATTGATCAAGTAGTGGGCAAGATGGCTACGGTAGACATTTTCGCCAGCGAACCGCTATTGATGCAACAATTGGTAACGCCAGATATTGTTACCCAACAAGTTGCGCTATCAATCCCCAAAGGGAAAATAGTGACTTCAGTCCCTACCAAATCTGAATTGATCACGAATCGATTGGTGCGACCCGGCGACCACATTGATCTGATGGCCACCTTTGATGTAGAGGTGATTCGGCAACAGGGCTCCAGCCCGATGCCGGAGAGCATTTCGCTGCTGCAAAATTTGGATGTGCACGCCATCATTCTGCCCAAGGAAATTCTCGATGCTCAGGGTAGTGATGGCGTTAGTGAAGGCGGCGTTTTCCGCACGCCAGATGATAAAGGTGAACAGTCCGTGTTGTTAGCAGTAGATCCGCAGGATGCGCTTGCCATTCGACACATCTTGGATGTGGGAGGTAAGTTGGATCTCGCCTTGCGCGCGCCTGGCGATGACACGTCATCAGATCCGGTTGTTGTGGATCAATTTTACCTGGCTGACCGCTATCAAATCGAGTTGGTGCGCGGTAATCTTGTAAATCTTTCGCCATACCCACCTGAATAGAACGACTCCCTTCTGCACTGAATGCAAATATCCAGTATCAAATACTTCTATACTTCGCTCTGAATGAAAACTGGTGTTTTACGGCAATGTCACCGTTTGTCGTGCTGACTTCAAATAAAGCACCGGCTTTCATCTCAACCGCGGTATATGTCGCTAAGGGAATAGAATCATGACAGAAATACCGTTGCGATTGGCAATAATTACGCAAAACCCAGCCTGTGCTCAATCGTTGGAACAACTGGCAAACACGTATGGGTGGGCAGTAACGCCTCTTATTGAGGAGACTGTGCCCCTTGAGTGGATTTCAAATCAGCAAATTGATTTGCTTTTGGTTGATCTGGAATTACCCAATGTAATCCCGATGTTGATGAATCTATCCAGCAGATTTCCAGAGATGCGCATAATGGCGGTGGCCGCTCCCCAACATTTAGCCAAGCTTCAGGAGGCCATGTTGGCAGGGGCCAAAGATTTTGTGGCGTATCCCTTTGACCCAACATTTTTTCAAGCTACCGTGCAACGCGTTCTGCGTCCTCAGACAGGGCTGGCCTTATCCAGCAGCCACGTAAATTCTACGAAAGGGCGCGTTGTGGCAGTGGCTAGTCTACGCGGTGGCGTGGGGCGCAGTACCATAGCGGTCAATTTGGCCGCCACATTACGCAAAAGTATGAATGGTGATGTGATACTGACTGAAGCTCACCACTCGTTAGGGCATCTGGCGCTCATGCTCAACTTGCATCCCCGGCACACGCTGGCTGACCTGGCGGAAGAGACGGAGATCGACAGCGATATTATTCGCAGCATGTTACAGCAACACGCAAACGGTATCAGACTTTTGGCTGCCGCGCCCCTACTTTCACAATTAGCAGATCTATCAGGAGAAGCTTGGCGTCTCATCTTGCAGACGCTATCCCAGATGGCGCCTTATGTTGTTGTAGATACGTCATCAATGCCGGATGCTGCTCTTCCCGAAGTGTTAACGTTGGCCGACGATATTATTATTGTGGCCAGTCCAGATATACCCGGACTTCGTGGTGTTCACGGCTTAATGGAAGCATTAGAGATGGAGCAAGATGTTAGCGCCCACATTCATCTTGTGCTGAACCGGAGCGATGTGCCTGGCGGGCTGGATGAAAACGCAATTCAAAAGCAGTTGCGCAAAAAAATTGTCGTGCGCATTCCAGACGATCCTTCACTCGCCACATTTGCTTTGAACCGTGGGGTGCCATTTGTGTTTAGCCATCCACGCGCCATACTGAGTCGCCGTATAGACATGTTGGCAGAGCATCTGATGAATCATCAGGTTGCCCTGAACGGTCAATCCAAAACTCGTCCTGCCCTACTTTCTATGTTAAGCATAAAATAGGGGCAAATTATATGTTTCTCGCTTCCATACTTTCCTTTGGTTTAGTAGCTGGCTGGGTTGTAAATCTGATTGCCGATACTATCCCCAATGGCCTTCCGGTTTGGCAACATTGGAATCTACCAGTTAAAAGGCTTACGCGTTCTGTCGCTCTAGCGCCGGATGGACTTGAGCTGGATGGACTTGATACTTTATCCAAAATGTCCGGCAGGATATTTTGGCGCCATATTGCGGTTTGGGTATTAACAATTTATCTTGGTTGTGTGGCGTATCTGGCATCAGAAACGTTTATGCATGCCTTCGTGCTTTCGGTTCAGGCATGGTGTTTTTTAACCATTGCTGTCATTGATATAGAACATCGTTTGGTGCTCAATCGAATTTTGCTGTGGATGCTGCCTATCATTTTTCTATGCAATACAATCGCAGGGCTGCCATCTTTTGGTTCATCGGTGCTGGGTGGCGTGGCTGGTTTTGCTCTATTTCTGGCCTTAGCGATTGCTTGGCCAGGTGGCATGGGGATGGGTGATGTGAAGCTGGCTGGCGTCATTGGGTTGGCTACCGGTTTTTCAGGAGTTCTTATCGCTCTATTTGTCGGAATTCTCTCGGGAGGTATTGCGGCAATAGCTATTTTAATTTTTACTCGCATGCGTGGAGGAGCAACAATGGCATACGCCCCCTATTTGGTCTTTGGCGCCTGGATTGCCCTTTATAGTGGTTCTCAGTTCTGGTATATGTAGGCTTATACAAGATGGAGCGTAGGAGATAATGAGCATTGAATTGATTATTGTCGTGTTCGTCATGGTGAGCGTGCTATTTGTATTTATAGGCATATACCGATGGATGAATCAATCCAGCGCAATCAACGCGCGGCTGTTAAACTCGCCATATGCTGCGGATACGGAAAAGCAGCGCCGCCGCATGATGTCGCCACAAGTGGAGCGTCGGATTGCGCGCTTTTCGCGCATGAGCCGATTAGAGCGTGAACTGCTCGCTGCAGATATCAGCTTGACGATTGGCGAATTTGTAATGATTCGCATTGGCCTTACATTAGCGGGGTTTGTCTTGGGGCGCCTCATCTCTGGGTACCTTTTGGGTGGCCTTTTGTTGGCCATTCTGGGCTGGATCGGGCCAGGTATCTATCTGGGAATGCAGAAAAATAAGCGCGCAAAGGCTTTTCGCGAACAGCTGCCAGATATGCTCAACCTGCTGGTTAGCTCATTGCGTGCTGGATACGGTTTGTTGCACGCCTGTAATGTTGTAAAAGACGAAATGGCGGATCCTATTGCCAAGGAATTTGGCAGAGTTATTAGGGAAACATCGTTGGGTTATAGCATAGACGAAGCTCTTGACCACATGGTTATGCGCGTAAACAATGATGATTTTAGCCTGATTGTAACGGCCATCCATGTACAGAATGAAGTTGGTGGCAGCTTGGCAACGGTGCTTGAAACCATTTCCAAAACGATTCGTGAACGCATTGAACTCCAGGGCGATATCCGCGTCTTGACTGCACAACAGCGTATGTCTGGCTGGATTCTTTCCATGTTGCCATTTGGGTTAGCAACCATTTTGATGCTCATCAATCCCGACTATGTAATGGAATTATTTCAGCCCGGCTGGATTCGCATTATCCCCACAATAGCAATCATTCTGATTATTCTGGGCAATATTGTGATGCGTCAGTTAATGAAAATTGAGGTCTAAACAAATGGAATCGAGCTACCTTATTATCGCTCTGTTAGTCATGGCTACTACAGTGACCGTTTTCATGGGGATGCGCATGCAGCGCCTCCATCGTGAGAATGTTATATCTGCCGCTTTACATATTGGGGGAAATGGCGCGCCTTCGCTGCGGGAATTGGAACTGGCCAAGCCGCGTTCAGAACGAATGCTGATGCCCCTTTTACGACGTATGCATGGCTTTGGTCGGATGCTTACCCCAGCGCGCAACCTTACGCAGCTGCAACATAACCTGGTTTTGGCCGGTCTATCCAACCGCTTGAGCCTTACAGATTTTCTGGGGTTGCGCTTTCTGTCTGGTTTGGCTTTGGGCGTCACTTTGTTTTTGGTCTCTTCCTCAAATCGTCCTCCTTTGTTGGCATTATTATTTGCCTTTGCTGGATTCATCGCCGGTCTCTATATGCCCAATCTGTGGTTGCACAGCAAAGTGCGCAATCGCCAACGCGCAATTGAACGTTCCTTACCCGATGCGCTTGATATGATGTCCATTTGTGTGGACGCGGGGTTAGGCTTTGAGGCCGCTATGCAAAAAGTGACCACGCAGTGGGATACCGAGCTTTCTTTGGAGATGCAGCGCGTTATCAATGAAATTCGTTTAGGCGTGGCGCGTGTAGATGCGCTACATAATTTGATTCACCGCACGGGCGCTACGGATGTGGCCAATTTTGTGGCCGTCTTGATTCAAGCTGATAAATTGGGGATTGCGATCAAAGACGTGCTGCGTACGCAGGCCGATCAGATGCGCATCCGCCGTCGTCAGCGGGCCGAAGAAACAGCCCAAAAGGCGCCATTAAAAATGCTCTTCCCGTTGATATTCTTCATTTTTCCCGCCATGTTTGCAATTATCTTAGGACCCACTATTCCTCGTTTTCTACGCATCTTTGGGTAGTACACTATTCCCACAACAATTTACGTCAATCTGTTTAGACATATCCGTTCATTTGGACATGTTTCTCAACCCTTTTGTGGCGTACACTATTCACGATGAGCTACTTCACGACGATAGGCTAAATTCAGAACCTATCCGCAAGTCGGTTGCGGCGCCTGTAATCATGCAGCGTTGCGGACGTGACCACAGAGAATTTACGGGCTGACACATACCTGTCAATTGTGGTTCATGATGCCAAATGCTTTTGAGACAGAAATTACCCAACCCTGTATCAAAATCTCATTACGATTTAAATAAGCATTACGCAAGCCTTCTGCAATAGTGTAATTCGCACAAACGAGGTTAAGAATATGATGTACGGATCGCAAATAAAGATTATAGATAACTACAAAGAGTCTCTCGGCCATAAGATTCCAGCGGTATTGCCTAGTGATGCTCCCGAGAAAACAGAGACGGGCGTATATCAATTTACTGAAGAAATTACCAGTCTAGCATTATATACGCCTGATTTTCGGAGAGATGCCTTGTATCCAGAAATTTTGGAGCATTTGCAAAAGGGCAATTGGCAACAATCACTCTTCTTACTTCGCGTTTTGCAGGCCCAATATCCAAAGGCTAAAGAGATCGAATTTATGATGCAGGATGCAATGCTCAAATCGAGCATTGAGGAAAATTGGAGTGACAAAATAAAGGCGCGTCGTTTTGCCTTTACACCCTCACGCATTCTGCTGCGGGTTGCACCCGTCGTCTTATTATTTTTCTTGATACTTGGCGGTGTCACTTACTACGGTGCGAATCAACGTGTCAATGCCCAAGCCATGGAACGCCAAGCCCAGCTGGCGCTTGCCCAAACGGCTGTCGTAGAGGGGCACTATGAGGATGCCATAGCCACTTTGCAGAATTTGCTGGAAACATACCCTGGCGATGCTACTATTCAGAATCTTCTCACGGACGCCCAAAATCAACAAGACATTGCAAATGCCTATGAATTAGGGCACAGAGCGATGGACGCTGGCAATAATTCGGTAGCGCTTGAGTACTTTCTGGCAATTGACAATAAAACGCCCGGCTATCGAGATGTAGCACAACTGATTGCGCAGCTTCAATCAACCGCGAGTGCCTCTGAATTATTTGCCGCAGCGGAGACGGCCTATCGGGCGCAACAGTGGGCAGAGGCGATTGGTTATTATGAAAATTTACGAATATTGGATGGCGCATATCAAGCGGAGACAACCAAGCTGCATTTGGCTGAAGCTTATTTACAGTCTGGATTGCACAATGTTTCTATCCGCCCAGAACAGGGGGCAGATGTAGAACTTGCACAAACCTCCTTCCGCAAAGCGTTACGCTTGAATCCTAGCGAAAGTACAGCCAAAATTGAGAATGAGCTGGTTACTGCTTATGCCAATGGCGAACAGGCGCTGACAGCGAACGACTCCTTGCAAGCTGTGAGTTTATTGAAGCAGATTTACCAAGCAAGGCCGCAATATCTCGGTGGTTTTCTGGGCGAACAGCTCTACAGCAGTTACTTGCAACTTGGCCAACAGGCGCAAGAAACGGGTGACTACTCCAAGGCCCTGGAATGGTATAGTTTGGCAACGGTATTGCAGGTAAAAGACGTTAGCGAGGCTTTAGAACGTACACAGGCAGTGGCTATATTGCTGACACCGACGGCAACCCCAACCATTCCGCCGACGCCCGCTCCTATTGCTACGCCGGTTCCTCTCACCATGGCAGACTTTAGCGGCTGGATCGCTTTTCGTTCCACAAGGGGTTATGGCAGCAGTATCTGGGTGATGCGCCCAGATGGGTCGGATGTACAGCCGGCGCCCAGTGATGCACTGGAGAAAATTCAAGATATTTATAACCAACAAATGTGGTCACCCGATGGGAACTCGCGGCTAATAGTGAAAAAACAGGATAACGTAAATACGCCCAATATTAACATTTATAAGATTCGCGAAGATCTTCCGACCAACTGGCAGCGTGAATTCGTGATGACTGATTTCCCTGGCACTGAGTATGATCCCGTGTGGGCGCCGGATAATAAGCATATTGCGTTTGTATCAAACCATACGGGAAACGATGAGATATGGCTAATGGATACAGAGGGTGGAGAGTACAAACAGCTTACCTGGAATTCATGGGAATGGGATAAGCATCCAACGTGGTCCCCCGATGGTGCTCAGATTGCCTTTTTCTCAAATCGTTCTGGTCTACGTTCAATCTGGATTATGAATGCTGATGGTTCTGAACAGACCGATCTTTCGAGCGTTAGCACGAGTGAATATGAAGATTGGGATCCCGTTTGGATTCGATAAACCAACATTGTATACAAAATTATTGGGTGCTGGATAGGACCGCGAGACCAACTTAAGATGATGCGCCGAGTGTGCTTAGAAAATTCTCAATTTCACGGCTTACGCAGCACCCGTGGTTCGTCAAAGGCAAATCAGTGCACCTTCCCTAAAATTTTACGCAAGGCTTGCGCAAGTCCTGAATATAAAGGGGATTCCCATGAGTCTATTTCGTAACCGGCAGGTCAAACCTGATGTCCTAGACAATGGTTATGCTTCAACTGTAAATAAAAATTCTGCAAAACCGCCTCACAAGGCCGGGGCTGATTCTGCAAAGCCAGAAATTTTTAGCACCTCTGGCGGGTATACGCCACCGGCTGAATTTAGAGAAGTACGCCAAGAGGTGCAAAAATTTCTCCTTGACGAGGTGAAAGGGTTTGATGAGAAGGACTCTCTGTCAAACATACGTAAATTAGTAGAACCAGTTTTTAGCACTTCATTAGAAAAGGCTAGCCTGATTGTAAGTCGGGCAGAGCGGGAACGTCTGCTTGATATGATCATGGCTGATATTTTGGGGTATGGTCCAATTCAGCCCTTGCTTGAGCGTGATGATATTACCGAAGTAATGGTCAATGGGCACGAACAAATTTACGTTGAGTTTGACGGCAAGCTCCTGTTATCGGATGTCAAGTTCATTGATGATGCTCAGGTGCAGCAGGTTATTGAACGCATTGTTACTCCTCTTGGTAGGCGTATTGATGAAGCATCTCCTATGGTCGATGCGCGCTTACCAGATGGTTCACGCGTGAACGCGGTTATTCCACCACTATCGCTGGTCGGGCCCTGTATTACCATTCGTAAGTTTCGCAAAGATCCGCTAAAGGTCGAAGATTTGGTGGGTTTTGGCTCGATGACCGCCGAATTTGCTGAGTTTGTGCGGGCGTGTGTTATAGCGAAACTTAATATCATTGTTAGTGGTGGCACCGGAAGTGGTAAGACAACAACCCTGAATGTACTTTCGAGCTTTATCCCTACTGATGAGCGTATTGTGACCATTGAAGATGCCGCAGAATTGCAGCTGCAGCAGCCCCATATTGTAAAGCTGGAAAAGCGACCTGCCAACAGCGAAGGCAAGGGAGAAGTTAATATTAGAGATCTCGTTGTCAATAGTTTGCGCATGCGCCCCGACCGCATCGTTGTTGGTGAAGTGCGTAGTGGGGAAGCTTTAGACATGCTGCAAGCCATGAACACTGGACACGATGGCTCACTCACTACAGTGCACTCCAATAGCGCACGAGACACGCTTAATCGTATTGAAACTATGGTGTTGATGTCCGGTGTGGAGTTGCCATTACGGGCAATTCGTCAGCAGATCGCCTCGGCGGTCGACATGATTATTCACGTTGAGCGGTTACGTGATGGAAGCCGACGTGTTGTGCAGTGTGCAGAGATTTTGGGCATGGAAGGGGAGACGATCATAATGCAAGACCTCTTTCTGTTTAAACAGGCGGCCATTGATGAAAATGGCAAAATTATTGGGGCTTTACAGGCAACGGGTTTGCGTCCACGCGCTAGCGATCGAATTGATGATGCTGGTATAACGCTATCACCCACAATCTTTGGTCTTACACACGATAATATTTGGAAAGATCTCTAATGTTATACGTTGATAACCTCTCACGCAATACAAGGCTGATTGATCAAGGACGCATCGCTAATAGCTTCTGGGCACGGTTGCGAGGATTAACATTTGTGCGTCATTTAGAAGCGGGGGAAGGTCTAGTCATTACGCGCACAAATAGTATTCATACACATTTCATGTTCATGCCAATTGATATTCTCTATGTTGACAAACAGGACAAGATTGTAGATATCACCCCGAGTATGAAACCCTGGCGTATGGCATTACCGCGCTGGAAAGCGCACTACGTAATTGAGCTGCCATCCGGCGCAATTGCCGAAACTGACAGCAGCATAGGCGACCAATTGCAAATAGTTTCAGATTTTTAAAGGGATTAATAGTTTTTATGCTACGGCTTTTTCATTGGATAACCACTCTACTGGCAATTATTTTGCCCGTTATACTTGCTTCTTTAGCCCCATTTGCTGCACAAGCAGCAGGAGAAGACGATATACCCGGCGTGCCAACTTTGGTGCTTCCAGAAAGCGGGATTGCTACCACCGGCATCAACTATCCACCGATGGGCATTCCTACATTTGTCTGGAATGCAGTCCCCGAAGCTACCAAATATCGAATTCAGGTTAGCAACTCTAGCGGGTTTGCCAATCTGACCATTGATCAAACCACTTATGCCACTTCATTTACGCCATTGACTCACCTTGCTGATGGCGAATATTACTGGCGTGTTCAGGCCTATCAAGGGTTCAATTGGGGATCATATTCTGAGACGCATATATTTACAAAGGATTGGGGTGATAACGGTCAAATTCGTCCAATCTTGGTATCGCCAAGAGATGAAGATAAACTCGGCCAAATATCCGATACGGATTTTAGCTGGAAAGCAGTGCCCGGGGCGGCAGCCTATTTGTTCGAAATTAGCAGCGAGCCGTCGATTAATTCAGTCATTTACTCTGCGACAACGCTAAAAACGCAACATGCTCCATTGGCCCGGCTTAAGAACGATCAATATTACTGGCGAGTTACACCGCTAGATAACCAAAAAAATCCGGGCCAACCAAGTGAGATCAGAACATTTAAGTTCGACTGGATTTCAGCGCCAATCCTTTTAGCCCCCCTCAATCTCATCGAAACACCATTTACGCCTGAATTTACGTGGTCCGCTGTAGAATCTGCTCAAAGTTATCAAATTGAAATCAGTACCCAGCCCGATTTCAGCACAACGAACGTTTATGTTACGTACCTGCCGCAATTCGTCCCACAAAAGGCGTTAAGCAATGATCAAGATTACTATTGGAGAGTAAAGGCCATAGATCATATTGGCAACAGCACTTCATGGAGTGAAACACGCCAGTTTCGCCGTCGTTGGGATTTTCAGGCTCAACTTCTCACCCCGATTAACAATAGCATACATCAGTCTTACCCATTCTTTAGCTGGACACCGATACCAGGTGCTGAGCGATATCAGATCCAGGTAGATGAAAGCACATCTTTCGCAAATCCGTTGGTAGATATAGATGTGTTTAATGTTACCACTACATCATTGACCAAGTTAAAGGATCCGGTGATTCAGTTTGAGAAGGATTACTATTGGCGAGTTCGTGGTGTTGATGCCCAAGACAACTATACACCCTGGAGTGACGAACATGCTTTTCGCTTTGGCAGTGAAACTTCACCCAATCTGATATACCCACTCTATTATTATGCTCCCGATAGTGAAAATCTTCCTGTGCATTCGGATGCATCGGTCGCATGGCCCCTTTTTATGTGGGATATTGCTCTGGAATTTGACGCTAGTACAAAGCTGGCCGACAAACCAGATTTTTACGAAGTAACTGTGAGCAGTGATCCTGGCTTTCAAAATGTGAACTTTCAAATTGAAACTTCTGGCATTGCTGTGGCGCCGACAACGGCTCATCCCTTTGAAAATTTAGTTGACAATCAAAATTATTATTGGCGGGTCCGAGCCATCAAAGGCGATGAACAGGTTGGTATTGACGCGATTGGGCTGACTCATATCGATCTTTCCAAAGCGCAGCTGCCAACAACTGCGAGCATTGCGCCCATCTATCCGTCTAATGGATTTGAAGCAGTCGATACTCCGCCAGTTTTAGGATGGCAGCCGGTTCAGGGAGCGGTGAGTTATCGCGTAGAAATCAGTAGAGATCCGCAATTTGCGACAATCGTAGATGCCGCGGATCCGCAATTTGTCAATTATGTTCCCTGGCAGGGGCGACGCGAGCGCATGCCCAATGGCATGTATTGGTGGCGTGTACGCGCCGAATCCGCACCTGGTGTGGCCCTGGGCGAGTGGAGCGAGGCGCGCGCCTTTATTCTTTCCGTGGATCTGATAGCTGGAAATCCATATGATTTTGTACCGCCAGCATATCCATACAGCATTATTTCAGCTACGCTAGGGTATGAACCGGCTCTGAGTATGGTGTCGGCGTCCGCCAAAGAAGATACGAATTATGCGCTGGGCAATCTGCACGTTATGTTGAATAACGTCAACATACGCCCACTGACTGATGCAGAGTCTGGCACCGGCACAAACCTGAATTGGATTATTGCCTTTGAAACGGCGTTCTTGCCCGATAATGATGTTACGTATGGCATTTATATCGACATCGACCATGTGGCAAATTCGGGGGCGACAAGCGACCCATTGGGAAAACCCATTGTGGTGAATGAGCAATTTTTGCCAGAATATGTCATCTACATTAATCGCACTACGAATGATATTTCTGCGAAAGATGTGAGTCTGTTTACATGGACCACAGGGGGATGGAGTCCCGCCCAATCCTTAAATTCAATAGGGGGTGATGCATGGTTTGATTCTGTACATGCGGTGGTGCAAATTGTGACGCCCTATACGGCCATAGGGGCTGGTGATACGGACTTTTCTGGCAGTATGGCGCTCACTGTATTTAGTACAGATCAGACAGCCAATATGGGAATGGTCGATGCAGTTCCCACCCCAAACGGCATAATTGATAATCCTGTGTTTGTGTCGGATATGGTAACGCCTCTTTACCCATTTGATACGCCTCTATTCAATCCATTGGTGCAATATGATCTACCCATTCTTAGATGGCGCATGCCATACTTCGACTCGGTGGATGGGTATGAAGTTCAGGTCGCGCGCGATATTCATTTCACGGCAATTGTGGAAACATGGAATTTTAGTGAGAAGAATACATCTTCACCTTTTTCTTGGTTGCCCACTGCGTTCCATTCAATGGCCGCATACGAAGATAATGAAAGCTATTACTGGCGCGTGCGCATTCGCCACGAGCGATATACGCAGCGAGAGTCCGATTTTGAGTATGGCCCCTGGTCCTCTGTGATGCGCTTTAAGCTTGATAGCCGTCAGGTTGCCGGTCCGCGTTTGTCTACCGGTGAGTTTGTGGGTATCACCCCCGCTTTTGGCTGGGCGCGCGTTGAGGGGGTTTCGGGATACACAATTCAGATTGCTGAAGATGCAACATTCAAAACACCACTCATTAATCAGAAAGTTGATGAGGTAAGCTATACCCCTACAGATACGTTACCAGACGGCAACTACTACTGGCGAGTTGCAATGCGTCGCTCTGATAAAATTATTGGACACTGGACATCGACCATGAATTTTCAGAAAAACTCAATTGCACCTGTGCCTGTTTCGCCTGTGAATAATGAAGTTGTAAATCAACAACCCACCTTTACTTGGGAGCCGGTTTTTGTCATTACCGGTACAAATCGGATCGCAGCGACGCTATACCAAATTCAAATCGATGATGACCCCAATTTTGGTAGCCCATCTACATATAAGACGGCTTTTACCACATTTGCACTTAGTAAAGCCCAAAGTTTGCAGGATGGAAAATGGTATTGGCGTGTTGCGACTATTGATGCCAAGAAGAATGTGGGAACATATAGCGCAGTACAACAATTTTACAAGGAATACACATCACCGCAATTGGTGACACCGGTACAAGCTGGAGAGATTGACTTGTCTTATGGCTTTGAGTGGATGCCTATAGATGGAGCCGCATCTTATGAGGTCCAGCTTGCGTCAGACATACAGTTCAACGGTGCTATCATATTAAGAACGGATAATACCCGCTTTACGCCCACGGTGAGATTGAACGAACAGGAGTATTACTGGCGGGTACGCATGTTCGACTTCGACAAAGTTCCCGGCCCCTACCAAAATGGAAAAATTTCAATGGGTTCTTTGGCCGGCGCCTCGTTTTATCTGCCTGTTATTCAGAAACCATAGGATGCTATATCATGTCTATGCAGTTACAAGAGTTTATTCGCTGGATATATATAAAATTCAGTTGTGAACGGGGCCAAGGTCTGTCTGAATATGTACTCATGATTTTTCTCTTTGCCATTGCAATGATGCTTTCATTTTCAGGCTATTCTACTGCGCTTCAAACTTTATTTACGACAATTCGAGCAGCATTTCCATAGGCAGTGCACCGCAACGGTGTTGGCGATATGGGCGTCGGTCCTGACAGTTGAATCCGACTCTATCTCTGGCGATTGCGATCTACTGAGAATATATACGTACACTGATAGACACACGACTTAGGCAGCACCTGTGGATTGTCACGAGTGAATCGGTCCGCATTGGGTATGATTTTACGCAAAACGGGTTGCTCCGTAAGAGGCTGCGCAAACCCTGAAATAAATAAATGGGGAATCTGTTAAGTTATACCAACTGCGGTTGTAAAAGCGATGAATCATGACCCCTTTCTCAGCGTAGAATTGTCAATTATTCATCGCTTTTACAGAGCCAAACAGTATTATAAGGTATTCGTAAAATGAATCTGGTGGGAAAAACAATCGGTGATTATCAAATTGAATCCGAAATCGGGCGAGGGGGTACATCTACTGTATACCGCGCCGTTGATTCGCGCGATGGCAAGACGGTGGCCCTCAAGGTGATGCTTCCCGAATTGATTGATAACGAAATGGCGCTAAAGCGCTTTCTGCGTGAAGGAAATGCCGCGGCCCAGTTGCATCATTCAAATATAGTGGAGATCTATGAGGCCGGCCAAGCGCAGGGACACTATTATATTGCAATGGAGCTGATTGAGGGGGGTACCTTATCTGAATATATAAAAGAGAAAGGTGAATTGCTGAATACTGAACAGATTATTATCATTTTGTCCCAAATTGGCGCCGCATTGGACCATGCCCACACCCAAGGCATTGTGCATCGAGACCTTAAGTTGAGTAATATTCTACTCACCAATGATGAACGGGCGCTGTTATCTGACTTTGGTATTGCCAAACATCTTTATTCAGAGCAAACGATGGTCACCGCCGCTGGCCGTGCGGTCGGCACCCCTTCCTTTATGTCGCCGGAGCAGATCACCGGGGACTATGACATTGATTACCGATCTGATCTCTACAGCTTGGCCGTGGTTGCCTATGTCTTATTTACGGGACGCACACCGTTCGCTGCGGATACAGCGCACCAGCTTATGTATAAGGTGGCCTATGAACTTCCCATCCCGCCGGATATTATTAATCCCGAATTATCCTCAGATATCTCATTTGTTTTACTAAAGGGACTTTCAAAAGAACCTGGTGAACGATATACATCAGCACACAAATTTGTCACCAGCTTAACAACATGTCAGAGTTATGCCTGTGAGATTATTTCTCCATCGCAGACAGCTGCTCAGCGTAAGCCTCGTCAACTGTGGACTCTACAGTGGCCTCTGGCCAAAAATATTCCGACCGAGGCCTTTATTGGCGCGATGATTACAGTGCTGGTGCTCGCCATTGTGCTGACGCCAACCTTTAGCGTTACACCCCAATTCCTGCTGGCTAAATTTCAAGAGATCGATATGATGCAGAGCGCAAAGCTGGCGTTTAGATTTGAACAGCAGCCACATAATTCGGAGATTATGAACAACTCCTTGGACAAATTGACCGATTGGGCGACATACGATGACTGGATACAGCACCAATATAATACGCTCGTTGCGGTTTTTGAGCTAAAGAATGCACCAAGAGCTGGCTCCGACGTAGCTGCTTTACCCCGTGAACTGGCCCAAGAACCCAAGCCCACCTTGCCGCCGATTGCTCCGAAATTACTGCCATAGGAGCATCCACTGCTAATCCAGAAAACCCAGTAAAATTTGCATATTTATTCTTTGGGGCTTAGTCGGCCAAATAAGTTCGTAACTTGTCAATCGCTTCTGAGTGTCCAACCAAAAGAACCATATCGCCATCCTGTAAGACAAAATCAGCGTGAGGGCTTACAGTGATTTCCCCATTCCGGCTTACCGTAATGACCTGAACACCAAAACGATTCGGCAAACGTAATTCTGCCAGCCGTCCACATAGTTTGGCAGAAATTTCGACCTCAATTACCTCATGGCCATCGCCCATCTCTAGCGCGTCTATCACGGTTGGCGAACTCAACTGTCCTGCCAGTCGCACGCCCATGTCGTGCTCAGGGCGAATGACCATGTCAGCGCCAATTCGCTCTAGCACGCGTGCCGAGAGTAGATCCTTGGCTTTACTGATCACGTGTTGAGCACCCAAACTCTTGGCCGCCACCGTGGCCAAAATATTGGCTTCAAAATTTTCGCCTATGGCAATAATGATCGCATCGAAATTGCTACAGCCAATCTTGCGCAGCGTTGCCTCGTCAGTGGCGTCTGCGATCAAGGCGTGGGTCACTTTGTCCATGATATTTTCAATGGCTTCTTCATCTTCGTCAATCACGACTACTTCATGCTTTAGCTCATAAAGAGTCGTCGCTACGGCTGCGCCAAAACGGCCAGCTCCTACAACCAAAAATTGCTTTGCCTTCATGCTGCTTTCTCTCTATCCAAGGACGACATTTTCGGCAGGATAGGTAATTGTGCGCGCCTTGCGGTTTTCCACTAGGGCCAACGCAAAAGTTAGTGCCCCTAACCTGCCCAGATACATTAATATGATGATGATTAATTTGCCCGGTGTACTCAATTCCGGTGTGATGCCTAAAGAGAGCCCAACTGTGCCAATGGCCGAAATAGCTTCAAAGACCAAGGCAAACAACTCAAATTGTGGATCAGTCATGGCTAAAACTGTGACCGCTGCTCCGCTGATCATAACGCCAAAGAGGGCGATTACCCCGGCTTTAACGACTAGCTCAAATTCAATCCGCCGGCCAAACGCATTCACCACATCTTCGCCCTTGCTAATTGTCCACGCACTGCCAATCAGCAGGAAAAAGGTAACTGTCTTGATGCCACCGGCGGTCGAACCAGGGCTACCGCCAATAAACATGAGGAGCACAGTCAGCATTTGGGTGGGGCCACGCATGGCGGCGTAGTCAACCGAATTAAATCCTGCCGTGCGCGGCGATATTGACTGAAACAAAGCTGCCATTAATTTCCCACCCATCGATAGATTCCCGAGGGTGTTCACATTGGTCCACTCAAAGAGCGCGATGAGTATAAATCCGCTCAATATCAAGAAGAAGGTGGTCGTTAGCACAATTTTGCTATGTAGCGTCAGGGGGGCCCGACGCCCGCTGTGCATATGGCTTAGCCCATTAAACACAACTGAAAAACCGAGTCCGCCCAGAATTATGAGTATCATAATGGGGATGTTAATTATGGGGTCCGCCACAAACGACGATATGCTATCTGCATAAAATGCAAACCCCGCATTGTTGAAGGCGCTTATGCTGTGGAAAATTGCATAAAAGAGGCCGCGTCCATAGCCTTCAATTTGGCTGAAACGTAAAAAGAGCAGAAACGCACCCACCAACTCAGTGATCACGACAAACAACACAATGCGCCTGATTAGATTGACTATTCCCCCTACGTGGAGTGAATTGATCTGCGCCTGCAAACGCATGCGCTCCTGGAATCCAATGCGCCGTCCGCTGGCCAACGCCAAAATGGTTCCCAGCGTCATGATGCCAAGGCCGCCGGCTTGAATAAGCAGCAGAATGACCCATTTGCCAAAGTCGCTAAAGGCAGTGCCCGTGTCGACAACAATGAGCCCCGTGACACAGACCGCGCTGGTGGATGTGAACAGCGCGTCCACTAGCGTAATGGGGGTCGTGCCGCTGTGGGCCATGGGCAACTTCAGCAGCATGGCGCCAATGAAAATCGTTGCTGCAAACGAGATAGATATTAACTGTGCAGGTGAGAGTGAACGATGACGCCTGAAAAACTCAAGCGTGTCTAGCAACCCTACACGTCTTGAAATCTTCATGTTATCTGAACCGTTCTTCTCGCCAGGGGTCACCCTCCATGTGATATCCTGCCTCCTCCCAAAAACCTGGCTTGTCACCCACCATAAATTCCAAACCGCGCAGCCATTTGGCGCTCTTCCAAAAATATTTTTTGGGCACAAGCAGGCGTAATGGATAACCGTGATCTGGTTCTAGCGGCTTTCCATCATATAAATAAGCCAGCATGGTGTCATCATCATCCAGCACATCGAGGGCAATATTGGTGGTAAAGTTGCCCTCGCAATGCGCCATCAAATGGGTGGCCTCTGGTTTCACATCAACTAACTGCAGAAAGTCGCGCCAGGCAATACCCGTCCACGTCGTATCCAATTTGCTCCAGCGCGTTACGCAGTGAATGTCAACAGTTTGGCTCTTTGTGGGCAAAGCCAAAATATCCGTCCAGGAAAAGCTCAGTTCTTTTTGAACCAAGCCGAATACGCGCATGGTCCAATGATCGAGCGTGGCGTAATATGGTGTATTGCCATAGTGCAGCACTGGAAAGCGATTTGTGACAAATTGTCCAGGAGGAACGCGTTGGTCTTGGTTCTCGGCTGGTCTATTTTTCACTCGCTTCAAGCGTTCAACTTTGGCAAAGGGATTTTCAAAACGCATGGTGTGATCCTTTTCGTGAAATTCCTTTAGCTGATCATGATTGTATAACGGGTAAATAAATCTGTTTGGTCAATTCGGGCAATATTCCTGATATCCAATTGGCCGGGTCATTGCCATATGCATCCAAATCTTGACGCATAATCTGCGGCCCGTCTGGCCACGGTGCGCCAATTTCATACTCAATCGTCTCTGCCACAATATACGGAACTGAGCCATCACTATTGGGCTCATCGGGGATCAATAGCTCGATTTTTTCACCGCTGTCCGACAGCTGGCCACCATACGGTCCAAAAACCTGCACGTCGGCCGCTATGTTATAGCGGGTGCGGAACTCATCGGGCGTTAGCGGCGAAAGAAAGAATCGCCCTTTGGCTGAAATCTGTACCCCGCTTGGGAACGCATAATTTCCAATGCCTTGCACATGCCAGGTATTGGCCGGCGCGTTTATATCATACAGCGCAATATCTGTGTCGGTAATATTGATAAATTCAATGTACTCATCTGCTTGTGTCGGGCCATAAGCCAACCCCGCTATCACCACCGGCCCAATCTGCGGACCACTATTGGGCGCGCCCAACGTTAATGCCCGTTCAACCGGAAAATGTTCCGCTCCCGTGCTGATAATATAGCGTCCAAATGAAACGCCATTGGCCGAAGCGCCAAATTGAAAACCGTGGCTGTAACCGGTGAAATTGCCGGCTGCATCCGCCGCAAAGAGATATATTTCTTCTCCCAGCGCACTCAACGCCATGCCCGTTTGATCCTGATCCAACACCAGAAAGCCGTCTGCCTCGATGGTGCTGCCTGCCGGAATCTGGTATTTGCGCGGTTCATTACGATTATCTGTAATAAACCAGCCACTGATATCGGCGGGCTCTGTCTCCGGGTTATAGAATTCTACCGAATCACGCTGGGGGAGATCCGTATGGGCTAATACTTCGTTGATCTTAATTTCGGGAGTTTGTTGGGCAATAGCCGGCAAGCTGGTCACATATGTCTGAACGACCAATAGCGTACCTATTATAACGCCTATCCGCCAGACTGGCTCAAGCAGATGGCGCAGAAATATTCCGATCTGCGTGAAAATGTCCACGTGCACTGATATCCTTTGTTGAAAACAGATTAACCATTTGGGGACATGTCAAACTATGGCTCGGGCTGCTCATCCGCTATGTCACCATAATTTGGCGCCGTATAATAGATGATGATCAGCGCTGTATCGCGCAAGAAATCGATTTCCTGAATGTCAAAACGCTTGATGTCCAACCCGGTGCGCGTGCGCAGGTCGCTCAGCATGGCCTCATAATTCCGGGGTGTCACAAGCTCGATTTTCTCATAGCGAATCAGGCGATTCTCCAGCGTGGGGATCAGCCATTTCTGTTCCAACACCAAGACCGCGGCTACAATGATGGCATTCACCGTTACCAGTTCGGGGAAGGTCATGCGCGTGGCCATAAAGAGCGTATTCATAAACGGAATGGTAATCGAGATGAACAGATACGTCATCTCGCGCACCGGCACCTGTTCGGTGCGATAGCGCAATGTGGAAAAGACAGCCAGCAGCCCAAAGCCAAAGCCAAGCGTTAGCTGCACATCGCGCAGCAAGCCAGATACAAAGTAGATCAAGAGATTAAATACAAAAAAGGTGAAAATGTATTCTCTGCGGCTTGGGCTAGATGGGTAGTAGATCAGCCCCACAATAATAATTTCTACAATCAGAGTTAGGGCCAGACCGGGCAGAATTTCGTTGAGCACAATTAGAAGTCTTTATGTTTGGTCCAGAATGCGTTGAATCTGCAAGGCAATCTCTTTGAAGCGATTTTGTTTGAGCCAGGGGTAGAATCGCATGATGCTAAGGCAATATTTACTGATGCTGGTCGGCTGAATGTGCAAATCATGCAGCTGTTGCACAAAGGCAGACTGAGACGACCATTGTGAACGCTTGACCTCGGCAATCGCCACGCCAGGCAAATCAACAATTCGCTCTTGCCACAGGAATTGCAGTCCAACGTCTAACGTAAGCCGCTCAATGCTCGTCCGACTGACCAATGTAACACGTTTAAAGCAAACCCACACCTTGGGCTCCAGCGCATGTACAGGGCCAACATAGTTGCTGCGTAAGAAATCAAGCCATGCAGGCGCAATGGATGCGGAGATCTTTTTAATCTCCATCCGGCTCTTAATCATCCTGTTCTTACTATTTTTGTGTTTGATTTCTAAAAATGAAAGAGCAGAACTTTCGTAACGCCGGCAGCGTACCTTATAGCGGCTGCGTTTGCCATTGTGATGCTGTAGATAGTGTAGAAAGTCCGGTGTGTCGAAATAGAGCGTGCTGTAATCCTGTAATTGCACGGCGCGCACGGTCAAAACTCGATACTCGGATACGGCGTTGCGCAATGCCTGCAAAAGTTGGCGTTCATGGAGCAAATATTTGGTATCGGTGCGATCCTGCAGCCGATTTTCATTTAACTCTTGCAGCCCAATGGGCGCCGCTTGCCTCAGCAAATCGGCAAATTGTTCATACATGGCTCATGTTAATTAAAAATAGCCCCCGTTAGATCGGCATCCAAAAAATCGGCGCTTACGATGGTGGCGCCGCGCAAATCCGCCATATGCAGCGAGGCATCGCGAAAGTTCGCCCGCGTCAGTTGAGAATCACGTAAATTGGCTCGGCTCAAATCGCTCTCGCTTAGATTGGCTTGCGTTAGTATAGTCTGCGATAAGTCCGCCAGTTTGAGCTTGGCGCGGTGCAATGTAGCGCCGCGCAAATCGGCGCCGCGCAAATTGGCGCCGCGCAAATCCGCCTCGCGTAAATCGGCGCCGCGCAAATTGGCGTTGCGCAAGTTGGCGCCGCGCAGATCTGTATAGTGCAAAATGGCCTGCGATAGATCGGCTTCTTGTAAATCGGCGTTGCGCAAATTGGCTTCGGTCAAATTAGCAAAATAGAGATCTGACTCCTGTAGGTTGGCCTCATGCAGATTCGCTTGTGCCAAATTAATGTGCCGCAAATAGGCTTCGCTCAAGTTGCGGCCACGCAGATCAATGGCCATGCAGTTGGGCGCACACTCCAGATCCGGCACTGCCGGGTATGTATGCGCAATCATCACAAGCACAGCGCCCAAAAAGCCCAACACGGCCAGCACGCGCACGCCGTGCAAAAGGCCGCGCGTTTTCCATTGGGGTAGCAATCGGACGCCCTGTTTATTCCTATTTTGCAAATTGACCAATCTACTCATTCTGTGTTTATTGTTTTCAGTACACCGCAACGGTGTTGGCGAGATAGGCAACGGGCTGGTTACGGCATCCAGCTCTGTCCCTTTTTTTTGCGATCTACTGATTCTCTTCTTAAGGGATTCGAATATTATAACACACAATGATTGGCGCAAAACTAACAAAACATCGTCAAGCATTCACCCTAACCTGGACAAGCCAGAACCAAAAAAGGAACCACGAAGAGACACGAAGAATCACAAAGGGCGAAGCCTTTTTTCGTGAAACTTCGTGGTCATTTTTCTTGCATAACAACAAGATTTCAACGGGTTAGGTCGACTGACCGACACAGTTAACCTTTCTACCGGGAAGGGCGCAAAGATGCGCAAAGAGTTCTCGGGAAGATTCTGCGCGTTTCTTTGCGATCTTGGCGGTAAAATAAAATTTGTCAGTCAATCAGGGGTTAGGTACTAAATGGGCCGGCTTTAGTCGATTTTATGCTGCGGTTGAGATGAGAACTGGAGTTTTCCATAGGCTTCACAGGCGTAACCAAACTCTGGTGCTCATTCAAAGCTCAGCATAGCAGTTTACTCGATGCGCTCAA
The DNA here is from genome assembly GCA_020634755.1 of Caldilineaceae bacterium. Lineage (GTDB taxonomy): Bacteria > Chloroflexota > Anaerolineae > Caldilineales > Caldilineaceae > JACKBC01. Next base: position 43,582 of record JACKBC010000010.1, read on the forward strand.
TCTGCGCCCCCAACGCACGCAGCTTATCATCAATGCGCTCGTAGCCACGGTCAATCTGGCCGATATTGCCAATGGTGGTCTTGCCCTCGGCGGCCAGCGCCGCCAGCACCAGCGCCATGCCTGCTCGAATATCTGGCGAGCTAACGGGCTGGCCATAGAGCCGGCTGGGGCCAACGACCACCGCCCGGTGTGGATCGCACAAAATAATCTGCGCCCCCATGGCAATAAGTTTGTCTACAAAAAAGAGGCGGCTTTCAAACATTTTCTGATGAACCACAACGGTGCCCTGGGCTTGTGTGGCCGCCACCAGCGCCACGCTAATCAAGTCGGGGGGAAACCCTGGCCAGGGCATATCGTCAATTTTGGGTACGGCTCCGCCAAAATCAGCTTTGATGCAAAGTTCCTGCTCATCTTCCACAACCAGCGTATAGGGATAGGTGCGCGGCGCTTGGGCATCCTCCTCCAGCCGCATGCGCACACCGAGTCGCTCGCCAAAGACCATCCGGATCATGCGCAGATGGTCGGGCGACACGCCTTGAATGCTCAGTTCGCCGCGCGTAATGGCGCCCAAGGCAATGTAGCTGCCGATTTCCATATAGTCTGGGCTGACAAAAATTTCGGCGCTGCCCAATGATTCCTGCCCGTGGATCACTAGCGTGTTGCCGCCAATGCCCTCAATGGGGCAACCCATGGCGGTTAGCAAGTGGCACAGATCCTGTACGTGGGGCTCGCTGGCGGCATTGCGCAGCACCGTTGTGCCCTTGGCCAGCGCCGCCGCCATAATGCCATTCTCGGTTGCGGTCACGGAAGCTTCGTCCAGCAAAATGTCCTGTCCATGCAAACGGCCGCGCGCGCGCAGCTCAAACGCGCCATTTTGGCTGAGGCTGGCGCCCAAGGCGTTGAAAACTTGCAAATGCGTGTCAATGCGGCGGCGGCCAATATCATCCCCCCCCGCCGTGGCGCTCACGGCAAAATGGCCACGCCGCGCCAGCAGCGGTCCCATGAGCGTCAGTGAGCCGCGGATCTTGGCAAAGCGATTGGGGTCCGGCGCCGTGCTGTGCAGATGTTTGGCGCAGAGCGTAATGCTGGAGCCGGACTCGTCATATTCAACGCCCAATGCTTCTAAAATGTGCAGCATGGTGCGGATATCGCCAATCTGCGGTACGTTGTGCAGCGTCACTGGTTCATCGGTAAGCAAACAGGCGGACAGCAGCGGCAGGGCTGCGTTTTTGTTGCCAATGGGCGTCACAACACCTTGAATTGGACGCTGTCCTTCAATTACAAATGCGGGCATGAGTTTCTCCGATTGATTTTGCGGCGCCCAAATGCGAGACGCACGGCGCGCCGCTAGAATAAAGGCATTCTGCTGTCTGTGAAAAACGGGTGTGGGCAGCGAGGGGGGCAGGCCGGGTTCGTTTTGATTATGAAACGATATTATGGCCGCCAAGGTTCACAGCGTACAACGGCGTGTATCTATCTCCTGAGATGCCGCGCTTTGCCAAGGTGTCTTTCCGGGCCATCTTAGCAGGCGCTGGCGAGCAGGGCGCATTTAGCGGCAGAAATTTACTTTTATAATCAGTGCACGGCAACGGTGTTGGCGATGCAGGCATCGGGCTCGATGGGCGAATCCAGCCCCATCGCCTGCCGTGGCGATCTACTGATAATCACAGCCACCCTATAAAATGGGCATCTTTATTGTGCAACTTTTCGACGAACACCTGTTCCAGAACAACGGGTTTCAACTTCGCGTAATTCAACAGTATGTGGTATAATATGATGAGTTGCGACAATTGTCTACTCGACATGTGTCTCAGTAAAATATCAGGATGCGGCAACGCTATTGACGCGTCTGGCGCTTGTTTTTGTTATCACCATTGACGAAGGGTCTGTCCAGAAGTAACTTGTAGATTTAAACCTGCTGGGTCTTTATAAAGGGTAAGAAAATATCCCGGTTTCTCGTTCTACCGAAACAATTAATTAACGTCCTTTGAGACCTGTCAGGTTTAGCCACCAACTTATTTCTTGTTGATTAGGCAGACCCTATCTATTTTGAGAGAAGCATCTTTTGGGTGTAATCGAAAGCCTTTCGGCTGGTTATCGGCTGGTTGGATATCGTCTTTACTTGCTCGTTGTGCCGGTGGTGCTGGACCTCATCTTATGGTTGGCGCCGCGTTTGAGCGTGGAAAATCTATTTGGACGGCTGGCTGAATTTTATACGAGCATGGCCCAGACAGAGTCATTGTCTGGCGATATGGTGACGTTGACTCAGCAAGCCGCCGCCCTCATTGAACAAGCCGGGCGTGGTTCTAACCTGGTGCATATGCTGGTGAGCAGTTCGCTATTGCACGTTCCCAGCCTGATGATCACGCTGGAGCCCATGGCCGATGCCCAAGTTTACGAGGTTAGAAATCCGCTTCTGATGGTGGGGCTTTTTGCGGGCTTTGCGCTATTGAGCCTCCTTTTTGGTGTGCTCTATCTGGGCATGCTGGCGCGTTATTTGCCCATTGGTCAGGGTGAAAAAGGCGATTCGCTGGGGCGGCTTTTCTATGTTTCTGGTCGCCGCTGGCTGCTTACGCTGCTTTATACGTTTCTGGTGGGGTTTGCCTTTTTCGCTGTTTACACACCGGCTATTTTGGGCATTTCGCTCATTATGTTGCTGATACCGGCGCTGGGCTCAGGGCTCATATTTTTGCTGGGTGGGCTTACTTTTGTTGTTTATTTTTATCTCTATTTTGCCGTCATTGGTTTTATTGTGGATGACCTATCCATTTTTGATGCGGTGATGCGCAGCATGCGGCTGGTGCGCCATAATTTTTGGTCCACGCTTGGATTTATTATAATGCTCAATTTCATCAGCATTGGTTTTAGCCTGTTGTTGGGGTCAGTTGCGGCACAGCAGCCCTATGGAACCCTGGTTGCCATTGTGGTCAACGCCTACATTGGCACTGGCCTGGCCATGGCGATTTTGGTCTTCTATCGCACCCGGCTATTACGGCTGGAGGGGCACAAGGATGTGATTGAGATTTGAACAGCTTGACGATTGGTATATACGATAATTCGTTTAGTTTCTCGAGATTTTTATAGTACGCGATTCGCACGGAGGAATTTGTGGCAAAGCAGAACACAGATTTTGTATACGGCGCAGACCAGATTCAGGTGTTGGAGGGGTTGGAAGCGGTGCGTCGCCGCCCGGGTATGTATATTGGCGGCACCGATGAAAAAGCCCTGCATCACATGGTCACCGAAGTGGTCGATAACTCGATTGATGAGGCCATGCAGGGGCGCTGTGACACCATTAAAATTACTATTCATAAGGACGACAGCGTCTCTGTCGAAGACAATGGCGCTGGCATTCCGGTGGATATTCAAAAGCAGACCGGTTTGCCCGCGGTGACCGTGGTTATGACCAAGCTGCATGCCGGCGGTAAGTTTGGCGGTGGTGGCTATAAAGTGTCTGGCGGTCTACACGGCGTGGGCGTTAGCGCCGTCAATGCCCTGAGCACTTGGATGGAAACCAAAGTCAAGCGTGATGGTAAAATTTATCGCCAGCGCTTTGAACGCGGCGTCCCCGTGACCGATGTAGAGGTCATTGGCAAGTGCGACCCCGGTGATACCGGCACCATCCAAACTTTCCTGCGCGATGATACTATTTTTCAGGTGACATCCTATAACTGGAACATGATGGTGACTCACTTCCGCGAGATTGCTTTTTTGACGCGCGGTGTCTCCATTCAGTTTATTGACGAACGGCCAGATGTGCCGCGCGAAATGAATTTCTATTTTGAGGGCGGCGTCAAGTCATTTGTCAGCTATCTCAACAAAAACCGCACCACGCTGCATTCACCCATTTACATTGACCAAGAGGTGGATACCACGCAGGTCGAAGCGGCGATTCAATATACGGATGGCTTTTCAGAATCGGCCTTTGCCTTTGCCAACACCATCAATACACCCGATGGCGGCACGCATCTCACCGGTTTGCGCACGGCGCTCACCCGCTTGATCAACGACTATTCGCGCAAGCAGGGCTTCCTCAAAGATAACGATCCAAACTTTACCGGCGATGATACGCGCCAGGGGCTCACCGCCATTGTGAGCGTCAAGGTGATCGAGCCGCAGTTTGAGGGGCAAAACAAGCTCAAGCTGCTCAACAACGAGGTGCGCTATCACGTGGAAACGGCCGTGGCCGAGGCCATGGGCCAGTGGATGGAAGAGAATCCGCGCGAGGCGCGCCAGATTATTGAGAAGTGTCGCACCGCCTTCCGCGCCCGGGAAGCTGCCAAGAAGGCCAGGGATTTGGTCATCCGCAAGAGCGCGCTGGAAAGCTTAACGCTGCCGGGCAAGCTGGCCGACTGCTCCAGCCGCAACCCCGCCGAGTGCGAAATTTACATTGTCGAGGGCGACAGCGCCGGTGGCACCGCCAAGCAGGGCCGCGATCGCCGCTTCCAAGCTATTTTGCCCCTGCGCGGCAAAATCCTCAACATCGAAAAGACCAGCCTGGATAAAGCGCTGGCCAATAAAGAGATCCAGGCGCTAATTACGGCGCTGGGCACCGGCATTGGCGAGAGCTTTGATATCAGCGGGCTGCGCTATAATCGCATTATTTTAATGACTGATGCCGACGTTGATGGCAGCCACATCCGCACGCTGTTGCTGACCTTTTTCTTCCGCTATTTGGAGCCATTGGTAGAAACAGGGCATTTGTATATTGCGCAACCGCCGCTCTACCGCGTCACCGTGACGGAAACGCAAAATGGACGCAACAAGCGCGACAGCCGCTACGTCTACGACGACAAATCGCTGGATACGCTGCGCACCGATTTGGGCAGCGACAAGGTGCGCATTGATCAGCGCTACAAAGGGCTGGGCGAAATGAATGATGAGCAGCTTTGGGAGACCACCATGAATCCCGAAAATCGCACCATCCTCCAGGTCAACATTGAAGATGCCGCCGAGTCCGACCGCACCTTCGACATGCTCATGGGGAGCCAGGTGCCGCCGCGCCGCCGCTTTATCCAGACGCACGCCAACCAAGTGCGTAATTTGGATGTATAATACCAACTGCGGTTGTAAAAGCGATGAATAGTTGACAATTCTACGCTGAGAAATGGGTGATTATTCATCGCTTTTACAGAGCCAAATAGCATAACGTAGTGCGTGGTGCGTAAACTATTTGAGTTTCATGTGACGAAGCTAGATTCGCAACCGGTTCACGCACCACGTACTGCGCAACAGAATCCTTCCCATGCTACCCCTCTTCTCCGAGTACGAAGCCCTTGCCGCCGTCGAGACTGCCTGTCAATCCTGCATCCGCTGTACGTTGAGCGCCAGCCGGGAAAAGGTGGTCTTTGGCGCCGGCGATCCCCATGCCGCCATTATGTTGATTGGGCAGGGACCCTCATTGACCGATAACCAAACCGGGTTGCCCTATTCTGGCCCGGCGGGTGATTTGCTGGATGAAGCGCTCAGCCAGGCCGAGTTGACGCGGTCGGCGGTCTGGATCACCAATATTCACAAATGTGTGGCCACCAAGGAGAACAGCCAGACCCACCGCCTGGAACAGCGCCCACCCAAAGCGGCCGAAGTCAAGGCGTGCAGCCCGTGGCTTGATGAGGAAATTTTCTGGATCAAGCCGCAAGTGCTCGTGCTCATTGGCGGGCCGGCGGCGCAAACGCTGCTGGGGAAATCTTTTCAACTTTCCGAGCAGCGCGGCCAATGGCAAAGCGGACCCCACGGCATCTCCACCATTGCCACCTTCCAGCCCACCTATCTTAAACGGCTCAGCCAGTGGGACCGACCGGCGGCGGTCCAAGGCTGGCGCGACATGGTCGCGGATTTGCGCAGCGCCCGCGCAAAAGCGTTGTCGTCACCCTCATCGTGAGTAGCTACACAATGTCAATAATTGCCAAACAGAATCTGGAAACAACATGTCCCCATCCACAGCCGAACTTAAAGAACGCGTTTGCGACTACATTGATGAAATTGCGCCGCAGTTGCTGCAGATTAGCCACACCATCCACGCCAATCCGGAAATTTCGTTTGCAGAATTTGAGTCTATGAAATTGCTGGCCGATACCGCCGAAGCGTTTGGTTATGCCGTGCAGCGCGGCGTCGCTGGACTGGAGACCGCCTTTATGGCCGTCAGCGCGCGTACACAGGGGCCGACCATCGCTTTTATTGCTGAATATGATGCGCTACCGGGCTTGGGGCATGCCTGTGGTCACAACATTATTGGCACGGCGGCCACCGGCGCGGCGTTGGCCATGCAGGCCATCCGCCATGAGGTGCCCGGCACCATCAAGCTGATTGGCACGCCGGCTGAGGAGGGTGGCGGTGGCAAGGTAATCATGGCCGAATATGGCGTCTTTGATGACCTGGACGCGGCCATGATGATCCATCCCGGCACCAAGGCCATGACCACGCGCACCACGCTGGCCTCCAACAAAGTTAAGTTCGAGTTTTTTGGCAAATCGGCCCACGCCGCCGCCATCCCCGAACTGGGGATCAACGCGCTGGATGCCTGCATCCAAACCTACAATAACATCAATGCCTTGCGGCAGCACCTGCGGCCCGATGTGCGCATTCACGGCATTATTACCCACGGTGGCGATGCGGCCAACGTGGTGCCGGCATATGCCGCGGCGCTGTTTAGCGTGCGCGCTGCCGATTCGGACTATTCTTTTGAGGTGTTAGAGAAGGTCATTCGCTGTGCCGAGGCAGGCGCATTAGCGGCTGGCGCCACCATGAAGTACGAACATAGCATGCACTATGCCCAGCGGCTGGCCAACCCCACGTTGGCGCGCCTTTTTGGTGAAAATATTGGCAGCTTGGGGGAAGATGTACAAGAGCCGGCGCCGGGCGAAAAGATGGGGTCCAGCGATATGGGCAATGTAAGCCAGATCGTGCCGTCCATTCATCCCTATGTAACCATTGCGCCGCCCGGTACCGGAGGCCATACGCCTGAATTTGCCCAGGCTTCCATTAGCTCCTGGGGCGATCAAGCGCTGATTCGTTCGGCCAAAGCGATGGCCATGACCGCCGTGGATTTGATGACGCAACCGCAGCTCATGCAGCAGGCCAAGGATGAATTTAGTGATATGGTCGACTTTGATGCCCCGTGGCGCAAGCGACGCTTCTTTCACAAATAGGGCATCTGCATACCCCTTATTTACTTGGGCAATCGAGAAAGGGCGCCGCGTTGCGAAACTGATTGATAAAGACGTTTGACGGGTTGAAGCAGACGATGGTGAAGAAATGAGAAAATGCCCAGGCTAATGCCCACTACGCTCCACAGGGCTAAATTATGGACTAGCGATGGCGGATCTATGCCGCGAAAAACGATTAAATGTCCGATAAGGCCCATTGAGATACAAATGATCATTTCTTTCATATAGACGAACCTTTGTCAACAGCTTTGTTCGTTGCTTCACACAAATGTACACAGACTCTAGAAAGAGTGCAGCATCTTTGCATATGGCTGTTTCTCTAGTGAGTTTGGGTAATGGGCTTAACACTGTGTGTATATGGTACTACGGTTTGCCGTAAAATGCTATAGCGTTTTGCTGCAATAGGTTTCATTATACTGACAATTTACCCTTCTCCTATTGCATATGGTTGCGCGTTATTGCAAGGCCGGACACGCCTCGCGGATGATGGCCGTTATTTCTTCAATTTCGGAAAGGCGCAGGGAAGAAGCTGAGGGCAAATAGAAGCCGTCTCGGCACAAACGCTCGGCTACGGGATAGCGCTCGCCTTTGAAGGTATTCCAATAGATGGGCTGGCAATGCATGGGAATAAAAAAGGTGCGGGTCTCAATCCCATTATTGGCCAACACCACGCGCAGCTCATCCCGATTCATGCCATACTGTTCCTTGTCCACCAGAATGCCATACATCCAGTAAACGTTTCTGGCCCATGCCGCTTCTTTGGGGATTTGGATGCCCGGAATGTCTTGCAATCGCCGGTTGTACTCCGAGGCATTGTGGCGCCGCGCCTCTACAAATTGATCCAGCTGCTCTACCTGCGCCAACCCCACCGCCGCCTGCAAATTGGTCATGCGATAGTTAAAGCCCACATATTTATGCCAAAAGTGGCGTTCGCTACTAAACGCATGGTCACGCAAATTCCACGCCAGCCGCGCAATCTCGCGGTCGTCGGTAGTCACCATGCCCCCTTCGCCCGTTGTAATGATCTTGTTGCCATAAAAGCTAAAACCGGCGGCATGCCCCAAGCTGCCGCAGCGCCGGCCTTTGTATTCGGCGCCATGTGCTTCCGCCGCATCTTCAAATACATACAGGCCATGCTTTTCAGCTAGCTCCATGAGTGGATCCATATCGGTGGGATGCCCGTAAATGTGTACTGGCACAATGGCTTTGGTGCGTGGCGAAATTTTGCGCGCCACTTGTTCAATGTCCATCTGCCAGTAGTCGGGCTCCATATCCACAAGCACCGGCTTCGCCCCACAATAGGTGACTGCATTGGCCGTCGCGATCATGGTGAAGGTGGGGATGATCACTTCGTCGTCGGGCTCTAATCCTAACGTAGCCATGGCCAAATGCATAGCTACCGTGCCGTTGGCGCAAGCAATGCCATAGCGCGAACCACACGCTTGGGCAAACTGCATTTCAAAATCGCGAATAAAGCTGCCCGCCGACGAAATCCAGTTGGTTTCTACCGCCTGCTGCACATATTTCAGCTCGTTGCCTGTAAGCGTCGGCTCACAAACTGGAATGACGCTGCGGCGCGTCGGCTTTTCAAAGGCCGGAATGGCGCGGTAATGCACCTGCACTTCGGGATCAGCCGCCGGAATAAACTCGGCCAGCTCGCCCATTTCATCCAACGTTAATTCTGCGGGTGTCAGCATGGTTGTGCTTTCCTGAATCGTTTGGGTTTAGTGCTCTATTGCTTGTTGCTCTATTGCTTGTTGCTCTATTGCTTGTTGCTCTATTGCTTGTTGCTCTATTGCTTGTTGCTCTATTGCTTTCACTGGTAGTCTGTTAGAGAGAACGATAATAACCAATTTTGTATGCTAATTTTCGCAGATGTAGGCGTCTATACTGCGGTTGAGATGAGAACCGGAGTTTTCTACTGCCTCAACCGGCGTGATAAAACTCCGGTTCTCATTCAGAGCTGAGTCTAAAGGACCAATAATCCGTGTAAATCCGCCAAATCCGCGTACAAAATTCTGCTCTCCAGCAGTCTGTGGATAGGACAATACAGCACTAAGCTATCTCTATACCTTTTATTCAAAATCTATTGCGCTGGCGCAAAATGGTCGCCACATACTTGCGCCCTTTGACGAGATAATCCCACAAATTGGCGCCGGTTTTGCTCTCTCCCGCCGTGCGCGGTACGCACACATAGGGAACCTCCTGCACGCTATATCCGCTTTGAACGGCGCGCGCCAGCAGGTCAATACAATACTCGCCATAATCGCCGGCCAGCCGAATCTGTTCAAAGACGGCGGCGCGCCCGGCAATAAAGCCGCTGGTGTAATCATGGACTTGATTGCCGATCATCACAATGGCCAAGCGATTGATGAGCAGGCTGAGCAAGCGCGCCATGCGTCCATGCGCCACATCGGCGCCACCGGGAATCCAGCGCGACCCAACGGCCACATCGGCGCCACGGTCTAGAATTGCGTCGATGAGCTGCGGCACATCCGCTGGCGGCATAGACAAATCGCAGTCCATCCAGGTCACAATATCGGCCCCCAGCGTCTGGATCGCCATATCAATGCCGTGCTGAATGGCCGAGGTCAACCCACTTTCTTCCATGCGCCGCGCCAGCACCACTTTGACCGAAGCGCCATTGTTGTGGGCGGCCATCCTCTCTTCCACTACTTGCCATGTACCATCTGGGGAATCGTCATCCACCACCAGCACAACGTGGGGCGTTCTGGCGCAGGCCAAAATCCCGTCGATCAGCGGGCCAATATTGTCGCGTTCATTATATGTGGGCAAGACTGTACAGACCAACACAGATTGTTCCGGCATACAAGTCCTATACTTTTTGCGCTGCTACTACTTTTTGCGCTGCAACATACAGGCTAATGCCAAATGGAATGTTCCAGTGCGCAATCCAATGGGCTTCCATGAGCAAAATGGCTTTCACCAGTTCATCAAACTGCGATGCGCTATATTGAGCAGCCGTAAAGGGCACAAAGTGATAGCGCTGCAACAGGCGCACGAACGCCACCGGTAGCAACATCATCGCATTGGCATATGTTGCCGCCACGGGCTGAAAGCCATGCTGAACCAGCACGCTTTGAACTTCCTTGCTTGAATAGCGCCGTCCCGTGTTAAATGCCCTGTCGTGCGTGCTGTGTAGCCACTCATAGGCACTCACGCGCAACAGAAGCAGCCCGTCGGGACGCAATACGCGATGGCTTTCGGCCAAAGCAAGGGACAATTTTACACCCTGCTGGTCAAATGAATCAAGCGCGACCACTGCTCCAAATGCCGCAGCCGGAAAGGGCAGCGCCAACATATTGGCATCCACCAGGCTGTTTGAGATGCCCAGCCGTCGCCGTGCGTTGACCAGCGCGGCAGGATGTAAATCGGCGCCCACGAGCTGCCGCCCATTTTGACGCTGCTTTAATTCACGCAGAAACGCGCCGCCGCCACAGCCCAATTCCAGAATAGGGCCGTCCGGCAGTGGAATGCGTTTGAACAGCGCGTGGGTAATCGCGCGCATGCCCACGCTCCAACCGTACCGATCTTCAGATTCATAGAGCAGCGGCAACAGCGCCGCTTGTTCGCTTCCCATACACCATTTCAATTAGCCGTAGATCGCAATCGCCAGAGATAGCGTCGGATTCACCAAACTAAAACAACGCCTATCTCGCCAACACCGTTGCGGTATACTGATTAGGGCTTATGCAAGCCTGGCATAAAACTGTTTGGTCCGTCATTTTATTTATTGTTTCTTGGCGATTCACTGGCGCTGCGTCAGCGCATCAATTTTGCGCCTGTACGCGCACGACACCCAAATCCACCGTCTCACCAAGCTGCATAAAAGCGTCATTCACCGGCTGGTACATGCCCGCCCGCAGCCGATATTCACCGGCTGCCAAATCAGCCGGCAGCAGAATCTGCACTTCGTCCAAAATGTGCCAGCCGACCAGCCACCGGCTGGTCGGTAAAGAGCCTTCTCCTGGCTGGCTGTCGCGCCCCGCCACCTGCTGAAGCTGCCCATCGGGCTGGGGAGCCAGCAGATGCGTAAAGACGGTCCAATCGGCCTGTGGCGTCTGTTCGGCCTGCCAATAAAGTTGCAGATAGAGCACCTGCCCCGCCACCAGCTGCTCCGGCTGTACATCATAACCGGTCAAGCGGATGCCATCCCCCAAGAGTATATCAACCGGGTGCTGCGGCCGCCGCTGGGCTGCTTCATCCGGCTGCCGCGTATAGACATTGGCATATGTTGCACCCGTCGGATCAATCACCGCGTGCGTAATGCGGGCCTGGGGAAATATTCCCGGCAGCAGCAGGCGCGTCCGAAAATCTTCATGCTCAATGCTTACATAATTTTCGGCAGATTGGGGCTTTTCTAAATAGGGGAAAATGTGGCGGCCATCAAATGAAACTAGCGTGTGCGCAATCTGTGGCTGCGCCGCGTGGAGGGCAAACTGAATCGTGGGATGTTCGGCGCCCCTTGGCGTCATATACATGGTGGAATCTGCGGGCTGTTGGGCCATCCACTGGCCCAGCTCCCAGAAGCCCACGTCAAATGCATAAAACAGGTCGGGCATCTCGCCCCAGCGCTTAAAATAGTTCCAGCCGGACGTAACGCCACCCAGCACCAGCAACCCCACGCAAATCAATTTGGCCAGCCGGGGCACAAACTGCATGCGTGGTACGCGCCGCAGATTGCTAAGCGCATCCAATCCCACGCCGCATATCAGCGCTGTTGGCGCGGCCGCTCCCAAAATGCGGTGAAAGTGCGGCGCATATTCGCTAAATACCCCCGGCGCCACCAGCCCCACCAGCCCCACCAGCAGCAATCCAAAAGCCGGCTGCCCCACTTTCCAGAGGGTCAAGGCCGCCCCCGCATAGAATGGAATGGCCAGCCAAATGTTGAGCGCCGCCATCCCGGGCACATTGCGCCGCGGATCTAAATCGCCGGGCGCGCCCAGCGGGCCAAACATGCGGGCGGTGGCCCACACATTGTGCCAAAAAGAGGCGTCGGCCGGGCTACCCGTATCACCCACAATGGCAAGTTGGGTGGGGCGCATGAGCAAAATGGCCGGGTTCTGATAGAAAAACCAGCCCAGCGGCGCCACCAGCGCCATGGCGGTCAACAGCGTCATGGTAACCCCCCAACGGCGCGGCCGATCTTGCCAGAAGTGCTTAAATGGGCTTAGTGAAAGAAGGCGCGCCGTTGAATCCGGTACAGCCTGCCATTTGTGAGCAATCAGATGGATCGTCAGCGGGATAAGCAAAAACGGTATCACCCATGCGCCTTGATAGGTATACATTGCCGCCGCCAGCATTGCGCCGCACCCAGCAAACGCTGGCCAGCGGGCGGTGCGCCAACCGCGCAAAAAGAGCCAACAGGCCACAACCCAGATCAGCGGCACCAGAATCGGTTCAATGCCCATGCGGCTAAAGTGAATGTGCCAGCGCATAACCGCCAACGTTGCCGCCGCCCAGAGTGGAAATAAAGGAGAAAGCTGGCGCGGCGCCAACCGATACAGTTCCCACGCCAGCGCATAAACGGCCAAAACGGTGAGCGAACCAGCGGTAGCCGCGGTCACGTGCATGGCCAGCGGCCCCGGTTGAGCCCCCACAGCCAGAAAAAACCAAAATGTTAGGGCATTTAAATAGGAGTTTAACGGTGGGACACCAAAATTGCCCAGCAGGAAAATGGGGCGATAGGAGGGATCTTGAAGGATGCGCAACGCTTCAAGACCTTCAAACGATTCATCAAAGTGAAAGCCGGGCGGTAAACTGTCAATGCGCCAAAATCGCAGCCCAACGGCTACTAGGAGGATGCCCAATAGGGCCCAAAAATGACGACGGTCGGGTCGCTGAATTTGAGACGCCATAGGTGGCGATTATACCACACGCTGCTTACACAGCGCCAGCGGATCGCTTATGAGGGGAACCATTCGATTTGGGGGGCGAGTTGTGAGCCTTCCTGGAAGAGTTAAAGGCGGCATCGGCTCGCACGAACGCGGCGGTTGTCTCTTCTAGGAAGGCTGTGGTCCCCAAACTAAAACGCACCCGCTAGCGGGGAAGCAGCGTACTGATTAGGCCATGACGAACGCCGCGTCAATGGGCTGTTGCGCGTGGAGAGTGCTCTAGCAGGATGCTTTTTGCGTCAAGCTTGCCTAAGTGCTACGAGCAATTTGCGGTGGCTGGCCGCAGCCTTGATTTGCCACTTAGTCATCGTTCAAAAATAACTTGTCGATTTAAACCTGTCAGGTCTGCGAGACCTGACAGGTTTGGTAGCCAACTTATTTCTGGGCAGTGACTAAATGCCGCTACGGGAACTAAAATCACCATGCCATCCGATTATGACATTCTTGCTGCCAAATAGAAATTGCTGCCAAATAAAAAGAGGATAGTTGTTCTAAAACAACCATCCTCGCCACGTCTAATCTGCGGTTGGCCCGGCATGAGCAAAGGTTAGCATGAATGAACCAACACATTCATATTTCGGTCATATTTCGGTCAGAGTCAAACATATTGACAAAACGATTTATGCAGTATGCACAATACCGCTCAACTTATTGTGTTCGTTAAGGCCAAAATCGTCGGCTTGGCGATCCGTTTGCCATTGACCGTTTACTACATACCCAAATTTGTACTGCCCCCCTGTGGGCAGGTCAACTTGTGCTCTCCAGGCGCCATCGCGTCCTTGGGTCAACAATGTATTTTGATGATCCCAATCGTTAAATTCTCCCACCAGGCTAATCTTATCGGCCCAAACCGACGAAGGTAGCTCGAAGACGACGCGCGTGTGGCCAGGTCGTGGGGATGGCGTCTTGTATATCATGATGATCTCCTTTAGTTACATCAAGTACGTTGGGGGGTTTGTTATATCTATTCTAAATTATTTTTATGAGAACAACATGATAATTAATCTATCAGCAATATACAATTGCCATACGATGTACAGTATAGCAGACTAATGTCATACGTAAGCACAATAAAATTAACGGTTTATTGTGCAAATTGCACAATAATTATTCGTTTGGCTTCCATTTTTTTTCTCATAAATTTGATGGTGCATATTTCTACAGCAATGATTTTTGGCAGAATGCCCAATTTGTCTGTGTATGAATGTGCACGATTACTCTGACTCAAATGCCTCTACAAACGAACGTGGATCTGCACCCTGCGTGCGGTAGATCTGATCCACCGGGTCGGACATGAGCAGAATAAGCGCCCGTTCTTCGGACGAAAGATAGCGCAGCTCCGTTCGGTAGCGCTGTACGCAATCCAGATCGTCCAGCCCCAGCCCATGGACCGTCCGCACAAACGTAATGCTAAAAGGATCTTCGGTGGGCAGCAGCGCCACGCTAAATTCATCCAGCAGCGTACGGGTCAGGTCGCTGTCCGTGTGGCCAGACGCCGCCGCAAAATCCACCGTGCTGCCGCGCGTGGCCAGCCGATCCACCACGTCGTAGTTGGCGGTAGGTTTGGCGCGGCTCCAGGCCGTTTCTGCATATTGATGTTTAGAGCGAATCTCGGAGTAGACAATGTTGGCGCCAAAGACCTGTTCGGGCGTCTCATCCTCTAGCTCAATATTCAACTCCTGTAAATAGCGATTCATCTCCTGGGCCTGGGTGCGTCCCCGCCACAGCAGATGCTCAATGCTGAATTCCTTGGCCAGCGCTCGCACCAGTTCAGAACGGGCTGGACTTTCGCGCTCAATGTCGACCGGCATCATGGTTTGGCGCACGGTCTGGCGAATCAGATCGGCAATGGTGCGCGCTTGCGGACCCGTGCGCGCCGATTCCGGTACGTTGCGCGTCGGCGGTAGACCCGCCAATAGGCGCTTGAGTTCGGCGCGCCATTCCGGCGTGCTCCAGAGGCCGGCCAGCCGTTCGGCATCTTCATCGCTATACGCGGCGCGCTGCTGCCGCAGGAATTCGCAGCAGCGTTCCCACAGTTTGCGGCTCACCTTGGGCTGGCGCAAATAGGTGGTATAGGCGGCAGGCGCAATCTCTTGCACCGGTGAAAGCCCAGCGGCAAAAGCGGCCGCGCCAAAATCATCCTCATCATCGTGCCAGCGGCTCAACTCCTCTTCGGCCTCGCCCAACATGGCAGACAGTCGTTGCAAGCGGTCGGTTAGCCGGTCATAAAAGCGCACGACGCCCAGATTCACCTCGGCCTGCAAACGCGTGGTCAGCAGTCGCTGGGCCAAATGGACCCGCTCGCGGCGCAGCTGGCGCATTTGCCCCACGCGGTGGCGATAATAAAAGGCGGCGGCGAGCCACACAACGAGCCCCACGCCCATGAGCGCATTGGTGTCCGTAATGGGATCCCACGTACGCTGCACCAGCTGTAAATAGCCATAGGCCGTCAGCGCCACCAGCGCCATTGCACCCAAAATGCCCAGCAGCAGTTGCCACCAGGTGGGAATGCGGGCCACCGCCGTGGCATAGCGTTTTTGCCAATCGCTTATGACTAATTTCTGGCGCGCCTGGGCCAATTCTTGCGATTCAGTGGTGGCAATGGTTTGGGCCCGCACCCAGCGCTCTTCGCGATCCTTTTCGATTTCGGCCAACCAGTTGGCAATCTGGCGGCGGGCGCGCGGCAGGCCGGCCGGCGATAGCGCCAGCATATCCAGCAGGCGCGTCTGCACACGATACAGCACGGTGGAAAGAAGCCCTCCCCCTGGCGCATTCTCTGGACCGGCATTTTTCTGCGCGGCATCATCCAGCCCCCACACCTGGTCAATGGCCGCTCGTCCCGCCGCCATGCGAAAGACATTCTCGATCTCGGCCAGATGTTGGGCAAAGGCCTCGGGCCACTGTGCGGGCGCATGGCGGCGCAAGTCCGCCGCCGCGCTGGATGAAAGCACAAAGTCGCTGCTGATTACTAGATCTTCTAGCCGCTGCGGCTCGGCGCTGCGAAACATTTCGGGCGCACGGGCCGTAAAGAGCAGCAAGGCTTGGGCTTCGGTCAGGCCCAGATCGGCCAGCGTGGCCGACGGATTGGTCACGCGCGCAATGGTTTCTGCCGGCAGATCGGGATTGGCTGTCTCTTGTTGGGTGGCGCGCAAGGCCCACTGGTGTGCCAGTCGCCGCCCTTCTTGCCGATTGACGGCGCGCAGAATTTCGCTCACCGGCACGTAGTCCGTGGCGGCGCCGATAAGGCTGTAGGGATGCTTGTTGCCGGTATGATAATCGATGCCGTGCAGCCCTAGCCCCACCTGTTCTTGCACAAAGAGATCGCCGTTGGCCACAATCAGCGCCTCCAGGGCATTGCCGGCCAGCACGGCCAGTTCATGGCTGTCTTGGGCCAGCCCCTGGTTGCTCTTTTCGCGATCCAGCAGATAGACGTTGTCGAAAATAGCCTCGCCTACCTGCGCGGCCAGCGGTGACCCCGCGCCCTTGAGCAGCGCGGTCAGCTCGGCCGCGCCGCGTTCGTTGCGGCGCTGGCCGGTCAAGATTTCCAGCTCGGCCAGGGCCGCATAGGCGGTGGCGTTTTCCACGGCGCGCGAAATGTCATTGGCATAGCTGCCGCTGGCAAAGACGCCCACCACCTGCGTAATGTTGCGGCGCCCCAGCCGCTGCATAAGCTGCGCCACCACCGGCCAAACCAGCGCCGAGGCCAGCGGCTCGTAGAGCGGCGCCATCACGTAAAGCGTGGTCTGTACGTATGGGTCGTCGGGGGCCAGGCTGTCCTCGCGGATGGGGTCAATGAGGTGCGTTTCCAGCAAGCGCGCCACATGTTCGGCATGGTCCAGCGCCGTGTGGAAGAGGTCGGCGCGGGTGGCGTGGCGCAAGTCATGGGTCGGTTGGTTGAGTCGATAGGCGCGCGGCGTGACGCCGGTGGCCGGGGCGCGGAAGCCGTGACCAATGGCGTCCGGCGTATGTTCAATGGCCTCCAGCGCCGGCTCGGCCAACCGCATGAGCGCCTTGGCTCGCCGCTCGGCATCGGTGAGCAAGCCGATGGTGGGGCGCTCAATGCCGTTGCCGCTCTGGGTGTCTATCTTGTCCAGCAGCCGCTCCACGTGGTAGGGATCAATGGGGCCGCCGGGCGCATCGTTGGGGCGCATCTGCCGCATGTAAAAGAGCGACTGATCATTGTGATCCAGCAGCGGTTCGGGCAGCAGCGTCACAAAATTGGTCACTTTGGTTAAGTCGGCGCCGGCAATGCCCAGCGCCTTGCGCCGGTCCTGCACGGCGGCCATGCGCGGTGACAGGTGCAACATGGTTTGCAGGCCCCAGCCGCCGAAGCAGAGCACGGCGGCGCGGGTATGGGTAAGGGTTGTGTTCATAGGTATAAGTTAGATATTTGCTGACCTACAGCGATATATTAAGATGGGAAATCGCGCATAGTAAATGGTAAATTGTTAAGCTCTCCTGGCGATTCACAAGTGCTGCGTAAGTCGTGACACATAAAATCAGTTAATCTTATCACATAGTGAACGCATAGACGAGATGAATGGCTCCATTACGCAAAGTTGCCAAGCGCGTGCTATTTCAAATTAGCCAACATTTGTGATATATTTGGTTATCCCAAGCTAAAACACATTCACGATTCAGAGAGATGCATCTCGATGTGGCAAGCGCGAGCAGCTAGGACATTATTCTTTTACGGCGGCTTGCTGGTGCTGACCTTCTGCAGCACTGCGCTCTACGCCCCAAACGCGGCGCGCCAATTCAACACGGGCATCAGCCCGTCTGAATTGACAACGCTGTACCTAGAGCCGATCATGGTGGGCTGTGGCGCGGGCATTATAGCGCTGGTTTTGATTTGGGCCTTCTGGCGTCTGTTGCTCTATTGGGTAGAGAAATCAGACGGCACGCATCACCGGCAAACACTGATGCGCTGGAGCCTGTTTGGTCTGCCGTTGCTGGCTGCACTGGTAGCGGCAGCCATTGTGATTGGCCAGTTTCCTGAACCCTATCTGCCAGCTTTCTTTCTATCCACTCGCTGATGATTAACCAAGCCGAGATTTATGCCAGACACCAACGCACCTGCCGCAAGTTAAGCATGGTTGCCCTCTTTACCTTCCCCAACACGCTGATCGCCATTCAGATGCGCTATTCCTACTGGGGACAAGTACGCGCGGCCTATGAAGTGCCGATTTTTCACCTGCTGCCCATGCTGCTCTTTCTCTATTGGTGGCTTTCGTCGCGCGAGCGGCGTTGGGGCGAGTAGGGATACTCATCCTACATTCTTCAAGCCACCCCTTATCCTCTCAGCCTGTTCACGCACTACGCAACACGCAATATTATGGTACAATTCTCCTCATATTCTTACCAACCACCCCCAAAACAGAAACGGACCTTATAATGGATTACCAAAAGCTCCTGGCCTACTTCCAGGCCAAGCAGCCCGAAATGCTCGATGTGATCAAGCTGCTGGTGACGCACGAGACGCCCAGCGGCGACAAGCCGCGGTTAGATGCGTTTGCCGCGCTGCTGGCCGAGCGTCTGCGCGACGCCGGCGCCCAGGTTGAGCTGATTCCCAACGAGCGCACCGGCATGCACGTGCGCGCTGCGTTTGATAATCGTCCTGCTGACAATCGGCCAGCCGACACGCGCCCGGCGCTGATTCTCTGTCATTACGACACGGTGTGGGCCGTGGGCGCGCTGGAGACGCACCCCTTTCGCATTGACGAAAAGGGCTGGGCCTATGGACCGGGCATCTTTGATATGCAGACCAGCCTGGCGCTCTCCGAATATGCCGTGCGCGCCATTCAGGATCTGGCGTTGACGCTGCCGCGGCCGGTCACTATTTTAATGACTTCCGACGAGGAGACGGGGAGCCACACCTCGCGCCAGCTGATTGAGGATGAAGCGGCCAAAGCCGAATATGCGCTGGTGCTGGAATCACCGTTGCCCAATGGCGTGGTGAAAATCGCGCGCAAGGGGGGCGGTCATTTTGAGCTGCACGTGACCGGCAAAGCGGCCCATGCCGGCGTGGAGCCGGAAAAGGGCATTAGCGCCATTCAAGAGCTGGCTCACCAGATTTTGACGCTGCACAGCCTGACCGATATGGAAAAAGGCACTACCGTCAACGTGGGCGTGGTCAGCGCCGGCACCCGCTCCAACGTGGTGGCGGCGGAAGCGCACGCCATTATTGACGTGCGGGCGTGGACGCAAGCCGAAGCCGATCGGCTGGCCAACGCCATTCGCGCCTTGCAGCCGGTGACGCCAGGGGCCAAGCTGGAAATCACGGGCGGCTGGAATCGTCCGCCGCTGGAGCGAGATGCCACCGAGGAACTCTTTGGCCGCGCCCGCGAGATTGGCGCCAATTTGGGGCTGGCGCTGGAAGGTGACGGCACCGGCGGCGGCAGCGACGGCAACTTTACTGGTGCGCTGGGCATCCCCACGCTGGATGGGCTGGGCGTGCCCGGTCACGGCGCCCACGCCGATCACGAGCACATTGAGACCGACAAGATTCAGACCAGCGCGGCGCTGCTGGTGGCGCTGTTGATGGAGTTGTGAGAAAGTGAATAAATCATATTCAGCCTGCTAGTGCATGCACCACCAGGCTGAATACTATAGATAAAGTTTTTCCAACGCTCAGACCTGACGAGTTTTTAAAACCTGTCAGGTCTTTAGATCACTACCGCGCTACCAACGGCAGAAAGAGGTCGATCCCAGCCTGCTTGTCGATGATGACGTACTCACGCGTCCCATCATGCTTGCTGATTTCCAACAGGTAGACATCTCCGGCGCGCAACTGAGCCTTGGCATCTAGCCATGTGTAGTTGGCACCGCTGGATTGTCCAGCAACTTTGGCCACAATCATTTCATGGGTGCGTTCCACGTTCGTTACGCCGTTGACCCGCCAGACGCGGAATCCGCGTATGCTGCTCTCGTTGCTCGTCTGCCAGCGCACCAGCACACCATCCGCCGTCTGTAGAAGACTGCGGGCGGCTAGTTGAACGCCCGTCGGATTCAGAATCTGCACCGAGTCGCAGCTTGTGTCGTCAGTATCGGGCGTTACGGGCGCCACCCCTGCTAGCGCATTCTGCACCCGCGCCAGATTGGGCGCCGCGGCGGCTTGGATGCATGGCGCCGTCGCGTTCAGCAAAGTTGTGTCGGCCTGGGCGGTGAAGTAGACATCTACCGAGACCGTGTCCGAGGGGGCCAAGCCGGCCCCCGGCGCCACGTTGGTCCACTGTAGAATACCAGCCGTCGTGGTCATGGGCGCCGGCGCGGCGCTTTGGTAATTCATAAAGAGACTGCTGTAGCGATCCTCCAGCGGGATGGCGGTCAGGGTCACGTTGGAGGTATTGGTGATGATGATGGTGAAGCTCATCACATCGTTGATCCGCAACGCTTCGGGCGTATTCAGCACCTTGCGCACAGCCAGCGAGCCGTTAGGCCGCCCGTAGGGGAAGTCGGCGTCGTTATAGTCATAGACACCCGTCGGGAGCAAGTCGCTGATCACCCGGAGCTCGGGGCCGTTATAGGCGCTGCCGGAGCCGTTGTCACCCGTATAGATGTAGCCTTCCAATGCGCCGTTCAGGGCAAAATTGGCGGCGTCAATTTCCACAATGTAGATGTTGCCATCACTGACCGCAAAATCGTAGAAGCCATCCAGATTGCCTGTTCCGGTATCATCGCCGATGCCGCCCGCATCGGGCGCCGTGGTAGTCGATGTGATGTATTCGCCTGGCTGCGCAATGCCGTCCAGGGGATTGCCGTGCAACCCATCTACATAGAGGTTGACCAGCACGCCGTTGATGCCCGTGTCGCCATCATCTTTAAGCCCGTTGCTGTTGACGTCGTACCAGACGTAGTCGCCCAGCGTGGACTTGGCCTCCACGCTACCGCTGATTGGTGCGCTGGCCGTAATCGTCGCTGAGTCGGAGATGGTCGCCAAGTTACACGCTGCCCCCAGCGTCGTGCAAGGAGCTTGTCTGCCCAGACTGCTAGTTTGGGTGGTGAGCACGAAAGGGACTGTGATGGTGACCACCTCCCCGGGTCCCAGATCATTGGCGCCAGTCACATCGCTCCAGTTGAGCTGGCCATCATCTATATCGTCATCGGGCGCCAACGTGGCCCCTTGGCCTGCGTAGTAGCTCAGATAGTCGGTGTCATATGTGTCGGTCAAGGGGATCGTCGCCACAGGCGATGTTCCCGTATTGGTGATGATGATGCTGAAGCTCACCACCTGCCCCACGTAGATGGGCTGTGGCGTGTTGAGTACCTTCGCCATCGCCAGGGACGGTGTATCCGGTGTGCGGACGTTGGTGGTAGAATCCTGAGCCACGCCAAAGCGTTGAGTGCTGGTGGCAGGCGGCGGCGTGAGCACGGCGGTGTTGTCGACCGAGACGCCGTCGTTGGGCGCAATGGCCTCGAAGGTGAAGCGATAGCCGCTGTTGAGTGGCCAGGAGCCGGTCATCTCCACCTGGATGCCAGCCGCGCCGTTGTTGGTCATGGTAACGTTGGCACAATTAGCAGTGTTGGGCGCCTTGAAGAGCGGTGGCGCTGTGGTCAGAGCTGTACAGGTCAAGTTGACAAAGCCGGCAGGATTGCTCGCCAGCAGTTCAGCAGGCAATGCGTCGGTCAGCACCGCGCCCTGCCCATCCGATGGGCCGTTGTTGATGATCTCGACCGTGTAGACAATGGTCTCGCCCCGCTGGGCATCGCTTGGCGAAACCTGCTTGCGCATGACCATGCTATCAGGCGCTGGCGGTGAGACGCTCACCGCGTCTTCCGTATATAGCCCGCCGCCAAAGAGACTGCTCGCTGGATCAGAAGCAAAGGCTGCTTCGTTATGCAAAACCGCGATGGGGCTCACCTCGTTGCTGGCTTGAGCGGTCAGGGTGAGGCGAATCGAGCTGCCGGGGTTAAAGGCAGCGCCGTTGGCGACACTGGTCGCGTTGGGCGTCCCCCAACGCGTGTCGATGGCGCCAGCCGCGATAGGTGTTTGTGTGCCATTCTGGGCAAGCTGCTGACCAATGGGGAGTTGTGTTGGACAGACCGCACTGCCGCTGGTCACCGTACAGCTGTCAAAGCTCACGATCTCCCAATTGACGCAGCCACTGCCCAAGAGCGAGTTGCTACAGTCAACTGTTGGGGTATCGGTAAAGCGCGCCACGTCCAGCGCCTGCGTGGCCGCGGCCGGGTAGGTCAGGTCGATGGTGTACTGCACCAGCCCACTAGCCGGCAGAATATTGGACGCGGCCGGAGACACAATTTGTTTATCAATCTGGATGGCCGTCACACAAGCCGGAATCTCAATCTGTGCGTCAACATATGACTCATTATTCGCAAGGGTGCGCTCATCGAATATCGTGGTGTGGGTCTCTGGCGCATAGCCGTCGATAAATGCTCCCGGCCGATCAGTCGTTCTCCACGTGTAGATTTCGCCACCTGGCACACAGCCAACCGTGGGACTAGGCATGCGATAGGGAGCCACAAACTCCATCGTTGCCCCAAGCGGCAAATGGAGCGAACCGAGTTCATACTCTGCCATCTCTGGTTGTACATAGCCTGCGGTAGGAACCCCAAGGGCAAAAACGTTACCGGGTACAGAGCCATCGGCATTCACAAATCCGGCGAAGTTACCGATAAGGGTCTCTTCGTTCGTATCAGGACATTGCGCGCCACCGGTGGTATTCTGGCAGAGCACCCCTACCTCTTGCAATGCTGCCCAGGGCACATCAAGTTCCTGAGCGCTGTAGGGAGCTACATACTGGTCTGGATAGAGTATCTGATAGGCAACCGAACCCGGCAGCGGATCGAGCGGATGGAAGTAATTGGCATCGGCGTTTCCCCAGCCGCCAGTCGCACCATCCAGCCATGCCGGGAGATCGCCTGGTATGGAACACATAAGCTGCATGCCTGCAGTGGCTTGAGTGAGTGGATTTGCAACAACCGGATCGATGAAGTCAAGGATATCATTGCCGTCATCCAGATTGGCGACGCGGGCGCGGAAGTAAACGAGTTGGCCTGGCGCAACGGGTCCGGCAATCGGCGTGGCGTCATTGGGGTTGGCATATGGGCCCAGCAGCTGTACCGATAGATCAAAATCTTCGTTACCCTGGTTACAAAGTACGCCCGTGTTCCACTGCGTCCACAAGCTATAGCCGTTGTTGCCATAATAGCTACCGGCGGGTGGATTGTTTATCCCATTGTAGTTTTGATAGTAATCCTCAAAGATGGTTGTCGGGATTTCGATATTGGTCTCGCCCATCTGCAAATTGGGTAGAGCATGTGCGTACGCACGATAGTCTTGCGGTCGCCCACAAATATTCAGTTCGCCCATGGTGCCAGTGACGCTGAAGACCAGCGTGCCACCCGATGGCATGCTGGGGATGATGGCTTTGCTATCCGGCCAATAGAAGCCACTACTCTGCTCCCAAGCACCGCCGCCATCGGTTTCCTGCTGTTGGTAGGTATAGCCCGTCGGGCAGACGGCTCCGCCCGATGCCACGCAGCTTATGTTCTCATCAATGGTTGGGAAGTTAACCCACCCATCATCCGCGAAAACACTATTCATCGTGAAGTAACTATTCGTATCATGTAAGCCAAAGACAAAGGGCATGTTGCTGACCGTATCGGGTCCGTTGTTGGTCACCGTTACGGTGTATGCATAGGGCGCGTTGGCATCAACGCCACTACCAGCCTGAGTCGCTGAGTGTGTAATTTGGGTAGCTATGTCATATTGCGGGCAGACGGGCGCATTCACGTTAAAGCGCACCGTGGAGGTGTTATCGCTGCTATCGCCCGGTCCATAAGGCGCACCCAGCCCCGCTGTTTCGACATTTGTGAGGGTAAAGCCATTATCGGTGCTGCTGACCGATGCCTCATTAACAATTGTACGGTAGGTGCCAGCGTTCGTGCTGCACTGCACCTGACCAATCCGCTCGCGCACCTCCAGTGTCACCGTCGAAACTGGATTCCCCGCCGGATTTCCCACCGCGGCCCGCGTGCGCCCCGGCATGTATGGGATCGCAAAGGCGTCTGTATCTAACGTTTGCTCAGTGTAAGTAATGTCAGCAGGACAGGTTGCCCCGTTGGTCGTACCAACACAGGTGATGCTCTCCAAGGTTGTACCAATGGCATAGAAGTCTCTCAAAAAACCGCTTAGGAGTGAAACCGTACCTCTCACTGGGGGGGGAGCGGGTACAGTGCCCGTGCCAGTCTCTACACCCGTTCGGTCTCTCGTTGACAGGTTGTAGATGTCGTCAACACCGTTGTTGGTAATGACCACATTGTAGATCACATAGTTGCCCGAAGCAGGGGTAGCAACGGTTGTGCCAGCCGCATTTTCATAGCGCGCAATGGTCTTGTTAATGCCATAGCTGAGCAGCGCGGGAATCACGCTGATGTTGATGTCCGCCTCATTGGTTGTGGTGTTGGCATCGGTCTGGCCATTGGCTGTCACCGTGCTAATGGACTTGGAGTCGCCCGTCGTTGACCACGTTTTCGCTTCAAAGGTCAACGTCACGACGCCATCGGCCGGGATGGTAGGGATAGTTGAAGTAACTTGGGGTGGATAGGTGGCCGTTGTACTAAAGCTGGCCGGACAAGTTGCGCCGCCGCTTGCCACACAGGCTGTATTGGCGATGAAGGCAGCCGAATTGATAGTCACCTGCCAATCAGCGTTGGTGGCGGTGGCCGGGCCGCGATTTTCCACCACCACCGTGTAGATAATGGGTTCACCACCGAGTACCACGCTCTTATCGCTGCTGATGTTGGTGATGAGGTCAATGTCTGTGGCGGCTTGGGCTGCTGGCGCCAGCGCCGCTGATTCCAGCACGCCGCCAGCACTGGCATGCAGAGCCAGTCGCGGCGGTTCGCGCAGGGCTTCGCCAAGTTCAGCAGTCGCGGTGGTAGCGGCACCGCTTGATGCGCTCCCTGCTGCCGCCACACTGGGCGTGGGTAGCAGTTCGGCTAACGCCGTGGCCGCGAATGTGAGCAGGTCTTGTTGCCAAGCGTGTGCGGTCAATGGCGGCATGGCGGTGTGGGTCGCTACGTTGGTCACCAACGGCAGCGTGATCAGCCCGGCCAGCAGCGCAGCCAGGCGCAGGGCGTAGCCCAGTGTGCGGATGCGGGCTATCGTTGATCTGCATACAGGTTGGAAGGATATATGCTTCATACGCTCAAATTCCTTTGTGATTAATGTGGGTTTACCCATAGTCCCTTTTTGTGAAACATGCCAATGGCAGATTGGCCTACCTCATACATATAAGCAACGCAAAGCTACGCTGATCCCCGCGCAGTTGCTTTGCATCAGATGCCAATGGAACGCCATGTTATGATTTGGGTGGGCCAATCTGTAGGAAGGGTGATTAGGTTTGGCTAGGGCAAGTATAGTTGAGCAGTGTCATAAATTGGACAGGGCAGTGTTCGAAAAAGTGTATGTTTTTCGATTTCTGCCAAAAATACGTAATTTGGCGGAGAATT
This sequence comes from Caldilineaceae bacterium, assembly GCA_020634755.1. Lineage (GTDB taxonomy): Bacteria > Chloroflexota > Anaerolineae > Caldilineales > Caldilineaceae > JACKBC01. The sequence goes on from JACKBC010000010.1 coordinate 69,137, forward strand.
TTAACAGGGAAAATATCAGTGTCTCTGGCTGCCGTACCACTTCTGGCCAGTCGACAATTCCATAATCAGTACACCGCAACGGTGTTAGCGATTCAGGCGCCGGTCCCGATTGGTGAATTCAGCCTTATCACCTGCCGTTGCGATATACTATACTAATAATGGTATCAGCAAAGGCATTGATGGTAATATAAGATTTTGTAAGGAGGTTTTGTACTGATCAACGTGATGATGAAACAACAGCACTTATGAAGTCAAACAACCAGCATCAGCTGCACTTTCAATTATTGGGACATCCTATAGTAGCTCTTAACGGCAAGAAACTCACGGAGTTGGGCGCCGCCAAAGTGCAAGCCATGATATACTATCTGGCTGCCACCGCTAAGCCGGCGCCCAGAGCGGTGCTGGCAGACCTGCTTTGGCCTAAAGCAGACCCCATAAAAGCGCGTCGCTATTTGAGTCAACATCTGACGCTGTTACGCCAAGATTTTGCCCCCTTCTTGTCTATCACCAATGAGGCGCTGGCGCTTACCAATCAATCCGCCATTACCGTCGACCTGCATCAGATGCGAGAGTATCTGATGCAGGCCAGGCGCTTTCCTGCCGATTTAACCTGGCTGAGGCAAGCCATTGCCTGCTATCATGGTCCCTTTTTGGCCCAATTTCATATTGTCCACGTATCCACCTTTGACCATTGGATGGACACAATCCGGGCCGAGGTCGATAGCCAGATCACGGAGTCTCTCTGGCGATTAGCCCAAGCTGGGGTGGATGCTGGGAACAGCCAGCAGGCGCACAAAGATCTGGACCAGTTGCTGACGATTGCGCCCTGGCATGAAGCGGCGCATCGGCTCAAAATGCTTTTGTTTGCGCGCCAAGGACTCATAGGTGAAGCCATTGGCCAATATCAGCGCTGCTGCACCCAATTAGTCAAAGAATTGGGCAGCGCGCCTGATGCAGAGACTGAAGCGCTCATTGCCCAAATACGTGCGGGTAAGATTGATGTCACTTCCGAAGCGGTTACGAAGCCGATGCCGCTGGCTATTTCCTCCGCCAAACCCACAGAGTATCCAACGCTGGCCGCACGCCCGGGGAATGTGCGTCCCCATACCGAGAGGCTCCACCGTGCGCCGGCGCCAATCCGGCCACTCGTTGGGCATGCAGACTTGCTGGAGAAGGGAAAAGCGTATCTGCAACGACAAGATTGTCGCCTGATCACGCTGTTGGGCATGGGTGGGGTAGGCAAGAGCCATTTGGCGTTGACGCTGGCAGAGCATATGGCAGCCGAATTTGCCGATGGTGTCTGCTGGGTTCCTCTTGTGGATGTCGGTCGCCAACTGGCTGTGGACCGGACAGAGATGCCCGCAGAGGGTAATCACACGCCAGATGAGACGGAGCAGGGATACCAGTTTGAAACCAAAGTCGAACAGGATCCAGGTACAACGATACAGGCTCTTGTCGAGTCCATTGCCAATGCGCTAAGATTGCCCCCGTCGTCAGACCAGTCATTGGAAGATGTTGTGGTCGATTATCTACAGACGCGTCATCTACTACTGATCTTAGACAACTTTGAACAGCTGCATTCTGCGGCGTATTGGGTGGTTGAACTGCTCCAAATGGCCCCAAAGTTAACGGTGCTGATCACATCCCAGGTGCGCCTCGGTCTCATGGCCGAAATTGTGTTGGTTATGCCACCACTGCCCGTGCCGGATGAAGTCATTATGGAACCGGCGCAAGCCACAACTTACGCCAGCCTGCAACTATTTATTGCCCATGCCCAGCAACATCTGCCGACTTTTGCCGTGACGACGGCTAACCTGCCTCATATTATTCGGATTTGCCAACTAGTACAGGGCTTGCCCCTAGCCATTGAGATGGTGGCGGCGTGGGTCGCACATATGAACCCAGCCGAAATAGCTGCGAAGTTGATGGAAGATCTTTCATTGCTGGAATGTAGGGCGCCAGATCTACCGCAACATCAACATACGATTATGGCCACATTGGACTATTCGTGGCAACTGCTTACGCCAAAGGAGGTACACGCAGCCACACAACTGCTGCTCTTTGTCGGGGGCATGAGTCGACATGCACTAGAATCCATCTTAGATGTTGAAGTACCTATCATCCAGAAATTGGTGGACAAATCGATTTTGCGAGCAGTTGATACGGGATGCTATGAACTACATAGCCTCATCCAACGGTTTATTTTGCAAAAACATATGACGCACCCTGCTCTCAACAGAGCTGTGCAAACCAAAACCCAGTACCGTTATTGTCACTATTATCTGAATCTTCTCGTTGTTGAGACCGCCCACTTGAATCGGCCCGAAGCCGTCGAGGCTCTAGCGCACTTACGCAGGGAACTGTCCAATATCCAACGCGCCTGGCACTATGCGCAAAACGCCGCCCTGAATGTGCTGATGATGGAAAGCATAGATGCGCTCATTCTCTTTTATGGCCGAATTGGTTTTTATGACGAAGCTGTTGCCACATGCCAAAACGTCCTTGTGCTTCAACAAAGTAAATCGGCGCAAGCTATGGCTTGGCAAAATCATCTGGTTACCCTAGCAATGGTAAATCTGGTGGACATTCACCTGCAGCTACAGCGTTACCAAGAGGCGCTTCACTATGCGAGACAGGCAATCGAATTTGCTAGTACATGCAAAGATGCATACTTCTTAATGTGCCGCAGCAATTGCGCACTCGGGCAGGCTCTGACTCACACGCAGAAGCATGGTGAGGCCTATATTTATTTGCACGAAGCACGTCAAATTGCTGAAGAATATGATCTTGTGGACTTACAAGGGCGCGGCCATGAGAGTCTGGCGTATCTGTATTCGGAAGGTGGAGACTATCAACAGGCATTAATGCATGGCCAATGTGCCTATGCTTCTTATAAAAAAGTAGACAACTTGCGCGGGATGGCACTGGCTATCTATCGAATGGCCCCTGTTGAAATCGATCGGGGGCTATGGGAACAGGCCGGTAAACATCTGACTGAGGCCCGAATTTATCAGCAGAAAATTAATGATCAGATAGGTGAATCGCGCACGCTCAATCTGATAGCCTGTAACTATGCTGGCCAATTCCGCTATGCTGAATCGATATTAGCCTGGCAAGAAGCCGAAAAGAACTCGTTGGCGGCTGGAAACATCCATTTTCTTGCCACCATTCTGTCAAACTTGGCGTGGGCATATACGCAGTTAGGTCTATATGACAATGCCGTATCCTGCATTTATAAGGGCTTGCCAATTGATGAGGCGAGCGGCGATCCGTCATATATTTGTGTAACTCTCTGTAATCTAAGTGTGGCCACACGCTTACAAGGAGGCCACGACGAGGCCGTTGCCTTAAGTCAACGCGCTTTGTACTATGCCCGTCAGGCTAGGCAAGTCTCGGCGCTTCCCTCTGCTTACGCTGCTGCTGGGCAAGCGCATTTGGCTATCGGCAGTCTAGAAGAAGCGCAAAGTTCGCTAACTGATTCATTAGTACATGCACTAGAACACGAACTGTTGACCTTTGAAATAGATGCTCGAATGGGGTTAGCCGAGTTATATCTGCATCAAAACCAGTTCGATGAAGCCATGACGCAAACAGAAGTACTATTATCCCTCTTGTCTGAACAGCCAATTCTGCTCGAACTTGCTGAACACCTGCGTCCCCACTGGATATGTTATCAAGTACTTTACAAAATGGGTGACTCGCGTGCAGATGAGCTGCTGATACGAACACATGCTCAATTACTGGAATGGGCGAATCGCATCTCCGATGAAGCTTTGCGCAATTCATATCTGCAAAATGTGGATGCACACCGGCAGATAGTGAATAGTTATCTCAGTATCACTACACCGCAACCGTGCTGACGATTCAACCTTATCTCTTGTCGTAGCGATCTACGGAGTATGGAGCACGCCTTGGCGGCGGCATCTCACCTTGCGTTTTGGTGATACGACCGATCCCGTTCCACCACCTTTAGCTTTAGATCGCGCCAATAGTATTGCAGCTCTGGCCGCGTCCAGTCGGCGTAGATTTCATCCCAGGTGAGCCGGTTGTAGTGGGGCAGTAAGCCATCGGCCACAATGGGTTGTGAGACGCCTTGGTAGCGGTAATCCACCGAGATGCGCAGTTGATCCTTGGTGCGGTTGGGGATGGCGCGGTGAACCGTGTGGCTGTGAAAGATGAGCACGTCGCCCGCCGCAAAGTCACCCCCGCGCCAGGTGAGCCCCAGATTGTCGGCATCCACCCCCAAACCGCCCGCGCCGGCGGCTCGATGCACGGGCAGAATGCTTTGCGTGTGCGACCCGGCCAGCACCTCCAAATTGCCCAGTTCGCGCGGGCAGTCGCTCAACGGAAACCAAACGGTATATGTTTCCGCTGTGCCCTGAATGTGCACAAAGTCCTGATGCGGCGGCGTGGTGAAATGTGCGGTCTGCGGATAGGTGATGCGCGCAATGTTGCGTGGATGCACAAAAGGGGTTTCCTGCACCAGCGCCTCGATGACCTTTAGAATCTGTGGCTGATGGGCCAGGGCATGAAAGCATGCTAGCTTTTGCAGCGGATCGTAAACGGCCCAGAACGCTTCGTCACCTTCCACCACGGTGTTCCCCTGCGCCCGATCACGGGCGTCCACCCATCCCTCTTGCCGGCACACCTGCATAATGGCGCTGTAGACTTGGTCAATTTGCGCGTGCGGAATGAGCCCGGAAATAAAAAGATAGCTGTCCTGCTTCATCTGTGTGTGCAGGTCGGCTGCTGATGGCAAAAGGTCATGAGAATCGGTGAAGGGTTGGATGGTCATAGTTTCTCCTCAATTGTGGATGAGAGGGGAAAGGCCAATGGGAGACTGTCGCCTATCCCCTCTCTAGCAAGTTCTGTAGCGATTTAGAGTGATTCTAGCACGCACCAGGCTTCTTGCACCAGCAGATCGGGCAGTGGAGAGCGGGTGCTGCGGGCAAAGCTACGCAGCGCTTTGCGCAATAGGGCTTGGGCTTGATACCAAGCGGCGCGTTGGCGGAAAGAGGCGGCACAGCTGCGACGCGCCATGTATTCATCCAGAAACGCGTTTTCCAATTTGGCCAACCACTGCTGCCAAGCCGAGACAAGCGCCGGATCGCGCTGCTTCAGAATTTGCTTGATGCCCATTTGGCGCAGCGTGGCCAAGAAGTTACCCACGTCGGACGCGGGGTCGGCCATGCCGCAGTGGTCAAAGTCGAGCAGCGCCATTTTGTCTGCCGGCAGCAGGAAAAATTGGCTGGGCTTGCAGTCCCCATGCACCACCGTGCTCTCTGCGCCCCATTCAAGAAGCCGCGTGCGCCAGGCGGGCAGTGCTTGGGCCAGCTTGTGCAGCGCCGCACCCGCATCTGCGCTCACATCGGCGGCGCGGCGGCAGCGGCGCACCAGCTTTTCCAGCTCGGCGTCGACCGCGCGAATGCGGCCAGTGCGCATGGTGCTTTGGTGCAGATCGGCCAGGGCCGCGCCCGCCTGACGGATGCCCTGAGTGACGCGGGCCAGCTGGTCGGCATGCGCGTTGGGCGGCTGTTGCAAAAGCAGCTCCAGCGGGGCCGTGTCGGGCACCGGCGCTTGCAGCACCATGGGCAGCGCTGGAATATAGGCGGCGGCGCTGGCCATGACCAACGTGTCTCCCTGATTCGCTGCGGTGAGCAACTGCATTTCTTGATAAACGGCTGCAGCCTTTTCTGCGCTGTGGTAGAGCTTGCCAAAGAGCGTGCGTTTGGAGATGACGCCGGTCTCGCTGTGGCGCAGATGCAGATCGTAGCGCAGCGTGGCGCGCTTACCCAAGCGATAGCGCAGCAGCGTGGCCCGACAGCGCACAACGTGCTCAAGGCCCGTGGCGCATGTGGGCAGGCACTCATTGAGAATGCGCCGCATGGCTGCGCCGTCCATGACGGTGGGCAGTGTGGCCATGTTCGGGTCCTGCTCAAAGGGGTAAAGCTGCATGGTGGGCAGCCGTGGTGCATGCGCGGCGTTGGTGTCCGCCTTGCTGGGCCAAGTCAATTCACCGATGATCATCTGGGCGCCCACTTCGTAGAGGATCGAGCAGCGTTTGCCCGGCTCATATTTGGCATCCAAAATGTGGCAGGCCGGGCCGAGCTTGGTGCTGGCCGCCCTATTGGGCAACTGTCCACTGAGAAATGAGTGCAAGAGGGGCTGAATGCGCCGTGGACTCAGCGCAGTTTCCAATAGATGCTGATCGATCGATGCGTCAATTGTTGTATTTGTATGATTTGCTGTGGCCGTGTTGTGGGCCGCAATCGGTGCAATCATGGTGTTCATGCGATGGCTCCTGTGTTTTTCATCATGCGGCGTGCTGCCGTGGTGCGATAAAGTTCAGCCAGCTGGCTGGCGCCGGTTTGCAAATTGAACTCTTCCATAATGGTGTGGCGGGCGGCTTGACCAAACTGCCGGCGTTTGGCCGCGTCATTGAGCAGCGTGCTGAGGTGGCCGGTAATCTCCTCAATCTGGTTGGGGGCGGCCAGCAGGCCGTTGCGTCCGTGGGTCACCAGTTCGGGAATACCGGCCACGCTGGTGCTGACCACCGGTAAGCCGCACGCCATGGCCTCGGCCAGCACCGTGGGCACACCGTCGCGGTCGCCGTCTTGGGTAACAAAGGGCGTCAGGGCAAAAATTGCGGCCTGTGGCATAATGCGCTGAATTTCCTCATGGGTGAAAACGCCCGCCAGCACCACCTGTTGCTCCAGATCATATGCTTGAATCTGCGCCGCCAATTCCTTATAAAGCGGCCCTTCGCCATAGATGACACAGCGAAAGTTGTGGCCCTGCTCTTTCAATTGGCCACAGGCGGCCAACAGATCTCGATAGCCTTTCTTCTCCACCAAGCGGCTGGCCGACAGAATCAATGGAGCGGCGGCCTCACTGGGCGCATCCGCCGGGTGAAATTCGTTTAGGTCGATGCCATTGTGAATCACGCGCAGCTTGGCGTGGTGCGCTGGCGGCGCGACCGTTTTAAAGTAATCCACGTTGAGGGCGCAACAGGTAACGACGGCCTCGGCCTCTTGGATGCGACCGGCCAGCGCCGTGGCCGGAATTTGATAAATGTCGCGGGCGTGGGCGGTAAAGGTAAACGCAAGGCCGGTCAACCGATGCACCAGCTGGGCGATCAGCGTTGGATCATGGGCAAAGTGGGCGTGCAGGTGGTCGACCTGGCCGGGGCCGCCGCGCGCCTGGCGCACCAGGCCGGCTAGATAGACGGCCTGCACAAAGCACATATAGCGCGAGCTGGCCGTATAACCCTGGTCAAATTCAGGGTGGCGCACGACATGCCAGAGCGCCCCCAGATAGCTTAGTGGCGCCACCAGCAGCATGAGCAGATGCTCCCAAAAAATGGTGCGCCATGCCCGCTGATAAGCTTCTTCTAGATAATCCACGCCGGCTTGCAGGGCCTGCACTTGGGGCTGCACGACCGACTCGCGCGGGTTGATGCAGGAGAAGATGCGCACCTGCACGCCCTGTGCTTCCAGCGCCAGCACTTCGTTGAGGATAAACGTCTGCGATAGGCGCGGAAAGCTACGCACAATGTAGCCGACGCGCAATGGGCTGTTAGGGGTATTCATCCTTATTTTCTCCCTTGTTCGTATTCGTTCAAATTTTCGTGGGCTGAACTTGGCGAAGCCCATGTCGCCTTCGGCGAGTTCAGGCGGCGGCTGTGGTGCAGCCCTTGTTCCAAGATCATCTGCACTTGATTGCGCCGTGCTCCAGCTGCGGGTGCGGGGCTGGGGCCAAAGCCCAAGCAGAGCTGGCGGGCAATTTTGATGCAGCTATATATATAGAAGAAGCAAAAACGTTCCCCATTTGAGCGAGCAAAAGCGGACCAAGATTGGCCCATGTGGTTGGCATATGAATGCAGAAAGCGGCGTTCCAGCCAACGCAAATGGTGTGGCGTTCCCTGTTGACGATAGGCCAGCAGATGCAGATTGGCGCAAAAGTGGGCCAGATCAAAGTTGGGGTCGCCCAACCGCATTTCGTCGAAATCAATCACGTTGACGCCAAGACCATTTAGCTGATTTACCAGCACGTGGCGATAGTGAAAATCTTTGTGGATCGGCGTTGTGGCTTCCAGCGTGATGTTCTGCGCCTGTTGCTGCAAATAGGCCAACAATTGGTGCGCTTGTGCTGCTAGTTCCGGATAGGTTTGGCCCACCAGGTTGGTCCACGCAGCCAGGTTTTTCAGCTCGTTAGCCAGGTCAAAACGCTTGGTCAGCGCCAGCGCGTGGCCGTGCAGCGTTCCCAGCCAGCGGGCGGCGCCGTGCATGGCCCGCGCACCGGCGGGTCCGTTCAACACGGTGTCCAGAAAATCACCATCAGCGGGCCGATACAGGTGCATGGAAAGTGCGGAAATCACGCCCAGCGGTTGGGGGATGCCGCAGGTTTTATCCGTGTCGTACACGTCGTACCAGAGCGCCTCCATCACTTGATCCACGCGCATGAGCTGGTCCAGCTGGCTGTAGATTTTGCCAAAGATAACCAGGTTGGCGCTCTGCTGCAGTGTGCTCAATTCATAGCGAATGAGCGCCCGCTTGCCCGCTTTGTGGTCGAGCACTTGGCTGCTGATGACGCTCATGTTGTGCGCCTGGGCCAGCATGGGCAACCGGGGCCGTAAGTGCTGGGTCATGGTCTGATTGTCCAGCGCATCGCCCAGCATGGGCAGAGCGGGATCAGTCACCATGTGCCGCTGGCCGGATGTGGGTTGTGAAATGATGATAGGTATTGCTTTGGGCTGGCTGGTCAAGCCAAAGGCCGGCGCAAAAGCATCGGTATTAGTTTGCGGCAACATGGGGCTGCTCCTTTATACTCAGTGCACCGCTTTATACTCGGTGCACCGCAACGGTGTTGGCGATATAGGTGTCGGTCTCGATTGCGGAATCTAGCCTAATCTCATGCCGTTGCGATCTATTGATACTTAGTTCTGAACGAGAACTGCACTATTGTAACAGCGTTTCTGTGGCCAGAAGTCGTAGCGGCTCACTGGCGAATCAGGCCAACAGCAAAGTCTAGCAATTGTTCAGTTAAGGGCCATTCGCGATAGGTCAACCCCGTATAGCGGCGACCGAGCACTTTGAGAATTGAAGCCACGTGATAGTGTGAAATCCACTGGGCGTCCGGCAGCGCGCGGAAGGTTTGGTAGCCTTCCAGAAACGCCTGCTGACCAAGCTGGATAAAAGCGGCGTGGTGCGGCTGGCGCAGTGCCTTCCAGGTTAGATAGGCCAGGAAGTTGCCCAGATCGCGGGCTGGGCTGCTCCAGCACAGGCTGTCCAGATCAATGAGCACCAGGTGGTCGCCTTCGACCATGAACTGGTCGGTGCGCAGTGCACCGTGGCTCAAAACGGAGGCCAGCTCCCGTTGCGGATGGGCCGTCTTGGCGGTCAGCGCAATGGCCGCTTCAAAGCGGTCGGCCAGGTGCGGGTCGATCTGGCGCAGGGCCGGCTTGTATTCATCCAGCGCCACCAGATCCCCAGCCAGCGTTTGCGGCTGTCCGGTTACGTCGATGGCCGCGCTGTGGAGCGCCGCCGCGGCGCGTCCGGCCGCGCGCATCCAGCTGATGCGGTCCGCCAGTTTTTGCTGCGGATCAAAGGCCAGGTCATGCAGCTCTGCGCCAGCGACGGCGGCCTGCACCAGCATGTTTAGCTCTGGCCAGTAGGCCAGCGGCTGCGCCACGCCCGGCAGTTCGGGCGTACTTTGGCTGGCCCGATACAGGTCATCTACGGCCTGGGCAATTTCGGCGCTGTCCTTTGCCAGCAGTTTGCCAAAGCAGAAGCTTTGCGCGCCCTGCGTGCGCGTGTGATAGCGCAGCGTGCAGCGTGAACCGGGCTTGTAGCGCACCGGAATCACGGCGTCGATTTGGCCCAGTGCGGCGTGGTCGACGGCGAAGTGGGCGCTCAGTCGATTGGCATCCATGGCCGTGGGCAGGCTGGCCAGCAGCGGATCCTCTGTAAAGAGCCGGTGTTCAACGCCAGCCGGCTCGATCTCAACGACGCCAATGGTCTGCCAGGCTGCGTCTTCTTGGCTCAAGAGATAGGTAGCGGTGCAGCGCGTGCCCGGAATGTATTCAATGCTCTGGCGACGGCAGCGCGTTGAGGGCTGCTGGGCAAAGCGATGCATGGCGGCGCTGCTATCAAAAACGTGCGAAAGCTGAGGCAGCGTCGGGTCAATGTTATGCCAGTTCATAGATGCGCTCCTCGGTTGCGCCGTAATTCTCTTCGGCAAAGATGATTTCGGTTTGCGGCTCATCGAAAGTGACAGTTGCATCTTGCGCGTCAGCTGCATGGCGGTGGCCGGCAACGCCTGGCGTGGAAGCCAGGGCAAAGAGCCATTGTGCCGCGGCCTGTCGACCGTTCAGATTGGGCTGTGTGGGCGCCACAACATTCGTACCCAGTTGCAGGTTGCGCTTGACCAGCATAGCCAGATTGTCTATGCTCAGGTCATCCGGATCCAGCGTGTCGATCCAGCCGCGATTGGCAAAAAGGCGAGTGCGGGTGCGCTGTTCGGCGCTTGGTCCGCGCCGGGGCACTAGAATGGCCCGCCGACCGGTCTGTAAGATTTCGACTGTCGTGTTGTACCCCGCCATGGCCACCACTAGATCGGCGGCCTGCAAATAGCTGTAGGTATCATTCATGCTGGTTAGCACGTGGAGGTGCAGATTCTGCGCTCGCAGATCCTCTGCCCGCTGTTGCAGATCCTGGCGCTGGTGGGCCGGCATAAAGGGGCCGGTAATCAGCACATAGACCGTGGGCTGCTGCTGCTGTACCGTGGTCAGCGTGTCGAGCAGCGTACTCATGAGCGGATAGGCATCGGCGCCGCCGCCGGCCATGGCCACCACCAGCTTGGCGTCAGCATCGGCATCGGCCAGGAAGTGACTGCGCAATATCTGCACGTTGGCTGCGCTCTGCGGGGTTGTATCCTGCGGGGCGCAGACATAGCCACAGTAGCGCAGGCGACGGGCCATGCTGGGCGAAAAGTCGTAGGCCTGCGCCATATCAAAGACCTCTTGCATGCCGTAGATGAGCACGCAGTCGTAGAATTCTTCCACGGCATCGTACGCGCCTTCCACTTGCCAGCGGCTGCGCACCACTGCGGGCGCATCCAAAATGTCGCGCAGGCCGAGTACGATTTTGGTGCCGACGTTTTGTTCGCGCAGGGCGGTGAGTGCGGGCAGCAATTCGCCCATGGCGCCATGCGGCATGTGATCCACCAGCAGAATGTGCGGGCGGAAGGTCAGCAGCGTTTGGCTGATCAGCTCCTGACGCAACATGGAGACGACGGGAAAGGGCATGTTCAAATTGGAAGCCCGCCACTGGCCAGGACCATCCTTTACAATTGAAGGCAGCTTTAGATAGTCGTGATTGGGTGTCGGCGTGAAGAACTGGCCCAGTTGCGAATCGCTCAAGGTGAGCACGCTGGCATCAGCGTTATCTTGCAAGAAGCGTCCGACAATCGAGTGCGTGCGCCGCATGTGGCCAAGCCCCAAACCGTCCTGGGAGTATGTAGCCATGCGGATGGGTTGTTGTTCATTGAAATTGCTTAACATGATGCTGCTCTCCGTTTCGTAAAGTTCGTACCAGGGGAATTTGTTAACTTATCCTGTGGTTGTGGTGAAAACCGTCGTTTTCGGAAACCCTCTCAGAGAGATCAAACTCTGGTTTTCATACAGAGCAAAGTATAAGTGTGAATCTGTTTACATTACTGTCCGTGTTGTTTACATTACCGTCTGTGTTGTTTACATTGTAGAAAAAAGCTGTTAACAAATTAACCAAAACTTGCTGTCAAAAGCGCTTTGTTTTCTATCAAATTTCGGTAAATGGCAATCGCAAAAGATGGCGTCGGATTTACAAAACGAGACCAATGCTTATGACGCCAACACCGTTGCCGTGTACTGATTCTATAGCCACTCACTCAACCCGAGCGACAACATGTTGTCGATAAGCCCAGCAAAGATTGTTGATGATGGCGCAGGCCTTATTGGTGGCGCCGTCCCGAGTCCCCAGCGAGGGCGCAAATAGGTAGTTTTTCAGTATCATCCTGCGCAAATTTGTGGATCATCACCGGTGAATCCGTGGCGGCGGCTGACCTGGCGTGGAATTCATAGACGGCCTCGCCAAAGCTCAGAATGTCTTTATCGCGCAACGGCTGTTCGGCATCGGCGCAGACGCGTTTCCAATTCAACAAGGTGCCGGCGGTGCTGCCATTGTCCCGCACGAAGAGCTTCTCCCCACGCTGCACAATCATGGCGTGCTGGCGCGAGACGCTTATATCTGGGATTACCACGGCGTTGTGTTTGCGGTGGCGCCCAATCGCAAGCTGGCTTTCATCTGTGGATGTGTGGCTTGCACTCAGCAATTCCAATTCAGCCGGAAAACGCGGTTCGTCCGTCACCCGAATCAGATGTCCGAGGAGACGCTCTTCCGCTTTGGGCGCAAAGACAAACGTGGCCTCATCCTCAAACTCAAAGCGGTTGGTTGATGCCGGCTTGGATGTATCTTCCTCTTCATCCACATCCATTAGGTGCAAAGCCGCCGCCTTGCTCGGCTTCACCTTGGCGGTGACAAGCGTGGGTTGCTGCTGCGCGTTGGGCTCGCGCCGGTGGGGCGCAATGGCCGGTTCGGCAGCCAACACTTGGAAAGAGGTGTCGGCGGTCTGCTTTGGGCGGCGCAACAGCCAGATCACAACGATGCTCAACAGCACAACCAGGGACAACAATACGCTTTGCAACATATTTTGCGACGCAAAAATGCTCACATTCGGCAGCGAGGGCGCGGCATCCAACGTTTGGCCGACCTGGCTTTCCGGCGTCACAACTGGCTCGACGGCTGACGCGTTCTTGGCTGCCACATTCTGAGCTGCAACCGATTTGGTTGCAGGCTGGGCCGCCTGTGCAACCTCGTTGCCATTCATCTGGCTGATGCGACCGACATTGGTTTGATCCGTTTGATGCAGTGTCATGATGAAGATTTCCTTTCAAACTTTTAGTGCTCGTTGACTGATATACTGATATATTGAATCTTTCTACCGCCAAGGGCGCAAAGATGCGCAAAGGGTACCCAAGTAGATTCTTGGCGTTTCTTTGTGATCTGCGCGGTAAATAAGATTTGTAGTCAACCAGCTTTTTGTGGTTGCGTGATGGCGGTTGTGCCGCGCACAGAGCCATCATTGAAATAAAGAATGCGTGATGGCGGTTATGTCGCGCACAGAGCCATCGGTGAAATAACAAGTTATGTCCGTCCTGAAGGTTTATTGATTATGCCGTAAATTTAGGTCGTTAACATTCGGTTAATCTACCAATTCTGTTTGTTAACCTATCAGTTTCGGGCAAAGCGCTATAGAGGCGGCGTTCTTATGAGTTTGCATCAAGGGCGCGCGCATTGGGCGAGCGAGGAGGAAAGGAGATGGCCAGCGCGTATGCGCGTACAGAATCATTGGGATTTTGTACTTTCGGGAACGGTCTGTTATAGTGTTGCGAAATCATTTGTGCTCTATATGAGGCCGCGTGCCGAATTTGTGTTTATATTTATCAATGAAAATGTATTCTCTGCACCACATGACTCACCATACTACTACCAGCACCCAGACCATGCTTTGGGAGGCGTTTTCGTAGTACCTGCAAATGGTGAGCAGGTGGTCGTGAACAGACTCAGCCTTTGAAAGCGTGGAACAGATTCCACGCTTTTTTGTTTGTCTGGAATTGGAACATCTGGGGTTGGGGGCGGCATAGCTGTCTGGCCGCTTACTTTTGCGGCCGTAGTCCGTTGCCCACAAGAAAAAAAGGAGAGCCGTATGGCCAAGGCCAATACCAAACCGTTGAGCGGGATGCGCGACTTTTTGCCGCTAGACGTGCTGCGTCGTACCTATGTAATTGACGTCATCGAGCGAGTTTATCAGAGCTACGGCTTTGAGCCGCTGGAGACGCCCGTCATGGAGCGGCTGGATACGCTGCTGGGCAAATATGGCGAAGAGGGAGACCAGCTCATCTTTCGCGTGCTCAAGCGGGGCGACAAGCTACAGCGCGAGCTGGCCGACGCACCCACCGAAGATTCGGTTTCCGACGCCGGCATGCGCTACGACTTGACCGTGCCGCTAGCGCGCGTCGTGGCCGAATATCGCAACGATCTGCCGCGCTACTTTAAACGCTATCAAATTCAGCCCGTGTACCGCGCCGACCGTCCAGCCAAGGGGCGCTATCGTGAATTCTATCAGTGCGACCTGGACATTGTGGGTTCGTCCAGCCAGATTGTAGAGGCAGAGGTGCTGGCGGCCGCATCGGATGTGCTGCACAATCTTGGCTTTACCGATGAAGAGGCATTTGCGCTTCGGCTCAATCATCGAGGCATTTTGCGCGGGCTCATGGAAACGGCGGGCGTACCGCTGGCCCAGGAAGGCACCGTGCTGGTGGCCATTGATAAGTTGGACAAGATCGGCACGGCGGGCGTGCGCAAAGAGCTGGATCAGCGGGGCGTGGCGGCCGAGTCGGCAGACAATCTTATGCGCACCATGAGCGAGGCGCCAGACGGTCGCGACCATGTAGCCGCACTGGCCTGGCTGGCCGATCTGCTGGAAGATTCGGAGGCCGGCAGTACGGGCGTGGCCGAGTTGAAAAACGTGGTGGGGTATAGCGCCAATGGCTCTGCCGCCGAACGTCTGCGTATTGACCCGTATCTGGCGCGCGGACTCAGCTATTACACCGGTCCCATTTTCGAGGTTGAGTTTCCCGGCTTTAGCGGTTCAGGTGGCGGCGGCGGTCGCTATGACGATCTGGTGGGCATGTTCAGCGGCCAGCGCATTCCCTCGTGCGGCTTTAGCCTGGGGCTAGAGCGTATTCTGCTGCTCATGGAAGAGCAGGAGATGTTCCCGGCGCGTCTCTCTGGCCAGCCACAAATGATGGTGACCCAATTTGATGAAGGCACCATCGGTGCCAGTATGGAGCTGGCGCGTCAACTGCGGGCGGCGGGAATGCGAGTCGATCTTTACCCCGAACCTGAACGCTACGGGCGGCAATTTCAATATGCCGAATCGCGCCGTATTCGCTATGCTTTGATTCTGGGGCCCGATGAAATTGCCCAAAACGTGGTCGCCATCAAAGACCTGGAAAGCGGCGAACAAGAAAATGTGGCGGCGGCGGATGTGGTAGGGTGGATGAGGAATCGGGAGTAAGAAATCATGCACGTTCATCACGCAGCCCCCAACTTGACAGCCTGTCAGCGTGCTGCTATATTCCGCACTAATATTATCACTCTTATCCAGAGAGGTGGAGGGACCGGCCCTACGAAGCCTCGGCAACCGGGTATGACGACTACGTCTACTATGGTGCCAATTCCGGCAGATTTTTCTGGAAGATGAGAGTTGTGGCGCTGGTGCGCCCTGCTGTGGCTCAACGCCTCTCATCCTCTGGGTGAGGGGCTTTTTTTGTGTTGGGCCGCTCCTCCCCCTGGCCCCCTCCTCTCCGCTAGCGGAGAGGAGGGGGGAAGACGCACGAAGTGCGTCAAGGGGGAGGAGCGGCCCCCGATCTCACACAAGTACGAATAGGGGAGAACTTATGCACGTTTTGAAATTTGGGGGGACATCTGTGGGTGGGGTGGATGCCTTTGCCCAGGTGGTGGAGATTGTACGCCGGGCTGCGGACGGCCAGGCGCAGGCGGCTAAACCGGGCGCCGTGGTGGTGACCAGCGCCATGAGCGGCGTCACCAATACGCTGATTCACGCGGCCAAACAGGCGGCCAAAGGCGATGAAGCGCCCTATCAGCAAGCGCAGGAGACGCTGCTTGTTAAACATCAGCAGGTGGCCAGCCACTTTATTCAAGATGGCCAAGAGCGGGCCGCGTTGGGGCGCCTCTTTGAGGAGCGGCTAACCGAATTCCGGCGGCTGTGCGGCAGTATTGCCGTGCTGGGTGAATTGACCGCGCGCGGGCTGGATGTGGTCAGCGGGCTGGGCGAGCGGCTGAGCGCACCGCTGCTGGCCGCCGTGTTGCGTGGCCAAGGCATCGCCGCCGAATTTGTGGATGCCGGCGAGTTGGTGATCACCGACGGCATTTTTGGCGGCGCTGAACCGCTGATGGCGCCCACCACGGAACGGTGTCAAGCTCGCTTGTTGCCGCTGCTGGCCAAAGGCATTGTGCCGGTGATCACCGGCTTTGTGGGCAGCAGTGCCGAGGGCATTCCGACGACGCTGGGCCGCGGCGGTTCGGACTATTCGGCGGCCATCATTGGCGCGGCGCTGGATGCCGATGAGATCCAGATTTGGACCGATGTCAACGGCGTGCTGACCGCGGACCCGCGCGTGGTGCCCAATGCGCGCAGCCTCAACCAGCTGACCTATGAAGAAGTGAGCGAGCTGGCCTATTACGGCGCCAAAGTGCTGCACCCCAAAACGGTGACGCCGGCCATTGAAAAGCAGATTCCCTTGCGCGTGCTCAATACATTTGAACCGGAACATCCGGGGACGCGCATTGTGCAGCGGGCCGAGGTGGGCAGCCACGGCGCGGTCAAAGCGGTGACTTCGATCCGCGACATGAATCTGATCACCGTGGCTGGTCGCGGCATGATGGGGGTGCCGGGCATAGCGGCGCGCACATTCCAAAGCGTGGCCCGCGTGGGCGCCAACGTGTTGATGATCAGCCAAAGCAGCAGCGAGCAGAGCATCTGCTTTGTGGTGCCGGAGGCCGATGCGGCGGGCGTTATGAGCGAGCTGCAGCAGGAGTTTGGCCGCGAATTGGAGCGCCACTATATTGATGAAGTTGTGAGCGACGATCAAATTGTGATTGTGGCCATTGTGGGCAGCGGCATGAAAGGCGTGCCCGGGCTGGCGGCGGGCATTTTTAACGCGCTGGCCCAGCACGGCATCAACGTCATTGCCATTGCCCAAGGCTCCAGCGAAGCCAATATTAGTGTTGTGCTGGCCGAAGGCGATGCCACTACTGCTGTCCGTTCAATTCACGACGCGTTTGAGCTATACAAACCGACCGAGGAGCGGGCGCAACTGGGCAACCGCGTACCTTAAAGAAGCAGAGCTGACAACCGTGGCTGACACGGAATTGCCGTCACAACTGCTGGGCATCAAGACGCGGCGGCTCTTACTTATCTGAGGGGTGTGCATAAATATTCAGTCGAGGGGGGGACGGCTAGTGTGCGTCGCACTGGCCCCAAAAACGGCCGCATAACAGCCACCGTAGCGGCTAGGGCGTCGCACACGGGTCTATCAGTATATTTCACTCGGGTAGAGAATTATGCACACCCCTCACTTATCTTTCGCTTATTTACCCAATCTAACCAAACGTATTCAGGTGAAAATAACATGCAAACATTATCAATAATTCTATTTGGCGTAGGGGGCGTGGGCAATGCATTGTTGCGCCAGATTATGGAGCAGAGAGAGTTTCATCGAGCCGAGTATGGGCTGGCGCTGCGCGTGGTGGCCGTGTGTGATTCTAATGGCGCCGTGATTGCCGACAGTGGCGAATTGGATAACGCCGTCCTCGGCAGCATTTTGGCCCACAAAGAGAGTGGTGGTCGGCTCAGGACCCATGCACAAGGCGGGCCACAGGGCGATCTGGTGGGCATTGTGGATATTGCCGGGCGCGATGGCGCGGTAGTGGTCGACTGTACGGCCAGTGACGCTACTGTACCGGCGCTGCTCTTTGCGTTGGATCGCGGCTACAAAGTGGTGCTGGCCAACAAGGTGCCGCTGACCGTCGATCTGGATGTGTATCATGCGATTACGCGGGCGGGCGCCACCGGTGATTTTACGCGGCATTTGGGGCGCAGCCGCTGGGAGACCACCGTGGGCGCCGGCCTGCCGGTGATTGTGACGCTGAACCGGCTGGTGGCTAGCGGCGATTCGGTTGCGCGCATTGCCGGTACCTTTAGCGGCACGCTGGGTTATGTGATGACCGGATTGCAACAGGGCAAGCTGCTAAGCGAGATTGTGCGCGAAGCCTACGATTTAGGCTACACGGAGCCGGATCCGCGTGACGATTTGGGCGGTGTGGATGTGGCGCGCAAGGCGCTGATTCTGGCGCGCGGGCTGGGCTGGAAGCTGAACATGCGCGATGTGACCATTGAAGGGCTCTATCCACCCAGCATGGATGAATTAAGCGTGCCAGCGTTTTTAGAGGCGGTGAGCCAGCTCGATGCCGATTTTCAAGAGCGGGTGCAGCAGGCCGCGGCGGAAGGCAAAGTGCTGCGCTTTGCCGCACTGGTGGAAGATGGCCACTGTCGCGTTGGCCCCACTGTGGTGGATGCCGACAGCCCGCTGGGACGCCTCTCCGGCACCGACAACTTGATCGAGCTGACCACGCGCTGGTACACGCCCAACCCGCTGGTGGTGCAGGGCCGCGGCGCCGGCGTAGACGCCACGGCGGCAGGCGTGTTAAGCGACATTGTGGAGCTGGCATTTGTGGAATAAAGCGTAGTGCGTAGCGCGTGGTGTGTGTACCGGTTGCCGATCGGGTTGGGCTGCTTGCTGCTGATTCCTTCAAAACTTTTTGATATAGCAGCCATCCATCAATTCCAATATCGGTTCACGCACTACGCACTACGCCCCCATAAACCAATAAATCAAGTAGCTACTCCGCAACTTCCAACATCAGTTCACACAACACGCAACAAAATCTTACGAATTCATTATCATTATATAGAAATATCAGGAGAACCAATCATGTGTCCAGAAAAAGTGAAAGTCGGTGTTTTGGGCGCCACAGGCGCTGTGGGGCAACGTTTTGTGCAGCTTTTACAGGGGCATCCCTGGTTTGAGCTGACGGCCCTTTGCTCGTCCGAGCGCACAGCGGGCAAGCGCTATGGCGAGGCGTGCAACTGGCTGATTGGCGGCGCGGTGCCGACGCATCTGCGGGATGTGGTGCTGCAAGAGTGTGTGCCCGGGCCAGAGTGTGACATTATGTTTAGCGCGCTGCCGGGCGATCAGGCGACAACCATTGAGAAAGAGTTTGCCGCCGCCGGCTATGCCGTGTGCAGCAACGCCAGTTCGCATCGCTATGATCCAGACATCCCGCTGCTGATTCCCGAA
The DNA here is from genome assembly GCA_020634755.1 of Caldilineaceae bacterium. Lineage (GTDB taxonomy): Bacteria > Chloroflexota > Anaerolineae > Caldilineales > Caldilineaceae > JACKBC01. Next base: position 88,179 of record JACKBC010000010.1, read on the forward strand.
GTGAATCCCGAGCACATGGGGCTCATTGACGTGCAAAAGCGCAACCGCGGCTGGAGCGGCTTTATCACCACCAATCCCAATTGCAGCACAACACATCTGGTGAGCGCGCTGCATCCGCTGCACGTACGCTTTGGCATTCAGAAAGTGTTTGTGGCCACCATGCAGGCCATTAGCGGTGCTGGCTACCCAGGCGTGGCCAGTATGGATATTCTGGATAATGTGGTGCCCTATATTGGGGGCGAAGAAGAGAAGATGGAGCAGAAAGAGCCACACAAGCTGCTGGGTAAATTTAATGGCGCCAAAATCGAATACGCCAATCTTGTCGTCAGCGCACATTGCAATCGCGTGCCGGTGCTGGATGGACACCTGGAAGTGGTAAGCATCGAATTTGCGCAGAAGCCCACCCAGGAAGAAATCATCCAGGCCTGGCGCGACTACAAACCGCTGCCGCAACAGCTTGAATTGCCCAGCGCGCCGCAGCCCGCCGTCATCTATTTGGATGAGCCCAATCGACCACAGCCGCGCCTGGATCGCATGGCGGGCACTATTCCCGGCATGGCTACCACGGCCGGACGCCTGCGGCCGGATCCGCTTTTTGACTATAAATTTGTCTTATTGGGGCACAATACGGTGCGTGGCGCGGCCGGCGGCAGTTTACTCAATGCCGAGCTGTTATTGGCGCACGGCTATCTGGGCCAAGTAGCGGCGACATGGGCCGGTGCGTTTGAACTGGCCTAATTTGACCCCAACCTGCCGGATCATCATTTGGGCGGCTTTGACTGTTTAATATAAAAGCGTTTACAATATTTAAGCAGTAGATCGCAATGACAAGAGATAGCGTCGGATTCAACAAACCGGACTGGCGCCAATTTCACCAACACCGTTGCGGTGTACTGTTAATAACTCACGTTACGCAGCGATAGCCAGTCTGCTATACTGCGGTTGAGATGAGAACCGGAGTTTTCCATAGGCTCCACAGGCGTACCCAAACACCGGTTCTCATTCAGAGCTGAGTATAGCGAGAAACAGGAACGTCGGCGAGCCGACTTTCCTCTAGGCTTGCGTAACATAAGTTAATAGATTGTAGCGGTAAGTGTGGAGGAGTATGGGAGAAGCACATATGGAATTGGGACCGGCGGGGGTTGGCGCACTGGAGAAAACGGCGACTGGGTTGACGCTCAATAACTTTGGCAAGGCAAAGTTGGCAGACGTATTTGAAGATTTTGTGATTTATCGGGATTTGGAACCGCTAGATAAACGGCTTCCTGGTTTGAAATCCGCTGCTGGCAAAATGGGCCTTTCCGATCAGTCAATTCCGCGCAAGCGCGAAATCGATTATGCGAGGGCTGCGCGCTGGTTTGCCGAAAAATCCCAGACGTTGCGCAATGAATCGAAAAATCTGGCGGAACTTCTTTTTCTGGGCGATTCGTTATACAACGATGGGCAGGCTTTTCAAAATCTGCACGATCTGACTGAATGGCAGGCCGCTTGTTTTATTGGTGACGAGAAAAGTGCAGAAGAAGCCGCCGTGGAAATGCATGGCGAACAGACCATCTATAGCGCCAATCGATGGGCCGCCTTGGGCGATTGGGCCGGCCATATTTTGGCGCAAGGCCTGGCGCTGGATGAGCGCACGCTGGTGATTGTGGATATCGACAAGACTGTCTTGGGCGCAAAAGGCCGCAATGATGCCGTCATTGATCATGCTCGCCTTGAAGGCATCTATCGCACAATGGACTCAGTTTTGGGCGCCAACTTTGACCGCGCGGCTTTTGAGCGTCAATACGACGAGTTGAACCGCGCCGCTTATCATAGCGTAACGGCCGATAATCAAGACTTCTTGGCCTATATCTGTCTGGTATTGAATGCCAAGCTCATTCAGTTTGATGAATTTGTCAAAGAAGTGCGCGGCGGTAATTTGGACAACTTTTTCCAATTTACGCGTTGGGTAAATTCGCGCATGATGATCAATCCCATTGGCAGCGAACGTTTGCGCCAGGTGCACGAAACGGTGATGAACTGTGAGTTCAGCGGGGATCCTACGCCATTTAAAAGCTTCCGCCGCCAGGAGTTTATTACAACCATCGAGCGCATGGGCAACATGGCCAGTGACGCATCCGTAGATGAGATGTTGCAACAAGAGATTACGCTGACCAATGAGGTCATGGAAATGGCGAAATGGCTGGCGGCGCGTGGCTGTCTTCTGCTGTGCATGAGCGACAAGCCCAGCGAATCGGCCTGCCCGGATGGCAGCGAATCGGCCGATTTGCCGCCGCTGCATCGGGTGGAGACTCATTTGGTGGGCGCCACCATTCAGGCGCAATTGGATGCCCTGGGATAGCCGCAATTGGGCTTACCGACATTCTGTATAGAAATGTATATTATCATAAGACCACGGCGCGCAAAGCAGACTCTTTCACAGGTGCTTATGCCGCCGTGGTCTGTCGATTATTTGGAATCATTATCAGAGTAGTAGACCGCAATCGCACGGGGTGGGGCTGGATTCAGCAAGCTAGACTGACGCCAGTCTCGCCAACACCGTTGCGGTGTACGAATGACAGTTGTTTGTGTTGAAAAGTTGTTTGTGATTAAAGGGTGAAAATGTCTCAAAACAATAATAAATCCTCCTCCAATAAACCCAATCGCTCAGGTTCGGGCGGTGACCGCGACCCCATGAATTCGGGCGGCAATATGTTTAGCCGCAACTGGTTTTGGATCGTGATTGCGGTTCTGGTGCTGATTCTTTCGCGCTATCTATTTAGCACGGGGACAAGCAGCGCCGATTTGATTGGCCTGAACGAAGTGGCCAAATTGGCCGCGCGTGGTGAAATTGCCAAGATTGTGGTGCAAGGCGATGATCTGTTTATTGAGCAAAAAGGCAAAAGCGAAACGCTGCGCAGCCGCAAGGAGAATGATGAAAGCCTGCTGGCTAGTTTAGAGGCGCTGGGCGTTTCCAGCGAGCGGCTCAAAGACCTGCAGGTAGAGGTGAAGAGCACGCCCAATAGCGGCGCCATTTTTAACTGGCTGATCATGTTGTTGCCCATGATCTTGATCTTTGGTTTCTTCATCTTTATCATGCGGCAGGCCGGCGCCGGCGGCCAAAACCGCGCCATGCAGTTTGGCCGCAGCAAAGCGCGCAAGCTCGACACCGGTGACCGCCCCACGATTACCTTTGAAGATGTGGCCGGCGCCGAAGAAGCCAAGCAGGAATTGGAAGAAGTTGTTGAATTCTTGAAGGAGCCCCAAAAGTTTGCCGCCCTGGGGGCGCGTATTCCCACGGGCGTGTTGATGGTGGGTTCCCCCGGTACGGGCAAAACGCTGTTGGCCAAAGCCGTGGCGGGCGAAGCGGGCGTCCCCTTCTTTAGCAGCTCTGGTTCTGAATTTGTGGAGATGTTTGTGGGCGTGGGGGCGAGCCGCGTGCGCGACCTTTTTGACCAAGCCAAAAAGAACGCCCCTTGCATCATCTTTATTGATGAGATCGACGCCGTGGGGCGTCATCGTGGCGCTGGTTTGGGCGGTGGTAATGATGAACGCGAGCAGACGCTCAACCAGATTCTGGTCGAGATGGATGGCTTTGATACCGAAACCAACATTGTGATTATTGCTGCTACGAATCGGCCGGACATTTTGGACCCCGCCCTCTTGCGTCCAGGCCGCTTTGACCGCAAAGTCGTTGTGGATCGTCCGGACAAGCGCGGCCGCGAAGCCATTTTGCGCGTACATGCTCGCGGCAAACCGCTGGACCCCAAGGTGGATCTCAGCAAGATTGCGGCGCAGACCCCGGGTATGGTGGGCGCCGATCTGGAAAATTTGATCAACGAAGCCGCCATTTTGGCCGCCCGCCGCAACAAGCGCTCCATTGGAATGGATGAAATTGTGGAATCCATCGAGCGCGTTATGGCCGGCCCTGCCCGCCGCAGCCGCGTGCTGACCGAAGAAGATCGCAAAACCATCGCCTATCACGAGGCCGGGCATGCTATTGTCATGGAATCATTGAAAAATACCGATGGCGTGGGCAAGATCACGATTGTGAGCCGTGGCCAGGCGCTGGGGTACGTAATGCCGCTGCCTGAAGAAGACCGCACCCTCAAGAGCAAAGGCGAGTATCAGGATGAGCTGGTGGGGCTGCTGGCCGGACGGGCCGCAGAAGAATTGATATTTGCTGAGCCATCTACGGGCGCCACCAACGATATTGAGCGGGTGACCAAGCTGGCGAAAGCCATGGTGACGCGCTACGGCATGAGTTCGGAGATCGGCCCGCTCCAGTTGCAGCAGGGTGAAAGCAACCCGTTTATGGGGATGGACTTTGGCGAACAGCGCTCTTATTCTGAGGATGTGGCGCGCAAAATTGATAAAGAAGTGCGTGGCATTGTCGAATTGGCCTACAAACGTTCGCTGGAAATTTTAAGTAGCAAGATGGACAAGCTGCGCCTAATTGCCGAGACATTGTTGGAGAAAGAAGTGCTGGACCGGCAAGAGTTCCTGGAGCTTTTTAATAGCCCGGTCGCCATGGAAGGCGCAGCAGACTAAGCCGTCCTGTGAAGGCCATGCTGCCATTACCACGACTGGCCTGCGGCTGCAAATCCGCATACAGAGAATGCTATTAAGCACAATAAAAAGGGGCGTCGCTAGCGGCGCCCCTTTTTATTGTGCTTCGTTTTCAGCGTGTTGCAGCAGAACAATCTCATGTGCAGCCTCGCCCTTCTCGGTGGTTTGCCTGCTGAACTCGACTAGATCCCCGGGACGCAGGCTGCGGGCGCCCTTGAGCTCAGAGCCATGCGCAAACAGATCGTCCCCGGTGGGGCGGATAATAAAGCCAAAGCGTTTGCGACCGTTGTACCATTTGACCAGACCCCGTTCACGCCCCGCCGCCGGCAACGCGCGCCGGCAGCCTGGGCAATGCGTGGGCCGGCGCAGGGATGCCTCTGCTTCTGGCCACTGGGCCTGGTTTTTCTCTTCAATCGTCCACAAAAACGATACGCCGCAACGTGCACAATAACAGACTTCATCTGTCAACGTGTGTGACGCGGCAGCTTGTTTGCTTTTCACCATGATGCAATACTCAATTGTTTATGGAGGGCGCGGCGTACGTCACCATATATCCAGCGCTGCATATATAGCGCTGTCTGTTGCCATTTCGAGCGACTGTTATTGCACCCCATATTTGACATTCCAAAGGGACGAACATATAATTTATAGCAACGGCGACGTCGCCAAGTGGTAAGGCAGGGGTCTGCAAAACCCTTATCCCCGGTTCGAATCCGGGCGTCGCCTCTTAAAAATGTTGTAACTTACGCAGTACCAGTCAATTGTTATCTCAGGCTTGCGTAGGTCCTAAAATCTATATACTATTTTCTGCCCAGTAGTATACCAGATGTTCGGTGCCTGTTCCAGAAAAAGGAACAGGCATTTTATTTTGCACTCCGGTCATTAGACCGTAGCAAAGGAGAATAAAATGGACGGAAAGTTGGCCATTTACCGCCGCCTGCTAGGCTATTTAAAGCCTCATTGGCGGCAGGTACTCCTGGCCTATATTTCCATGATTGTGGCCGCACTGCTCAACCTCTACATTCCCCAGGTGATCAAAAATGCCATCGACCAAGGTGTGAACGCTCAGGAGGCGCGCGGGCTCTTTACCGCGGCGGGCGTCATTTTGGTCATTGCCGTGGTGCGCGGCGTGGCGGCATTTGGTCAGCGCTATTACGGCAACTGGCTGACCCATCGCGTGGCATACGATCTGCGCAATCACTTCTATGCGCGCATCCAGAGTTTGCCCTTTGCATTTCACGACCAGGCCAAAACGGGCGATCTCATGAGTCGCGCCACCAGCGACATCTCTGAAACGGAACGCTTTACCGGCATTGGCATGATGGATCTGGTCTCCACGATAGTGTTGCTGGTAGGCGTGCTGGTCGCCATGTTTCTGGAAAACGTGCAGCTCACGCTGCTGGTCGTTGGTCCCATGCTCTTTCTAGTGGGGGCTACCTTGCGCTTTGGCTATGTCGTGCGCGATATTTTCAAGGCAATTCAAAAGCAGATGGGCGTGCTTTCCGCCACCATGCAGGAGAGCATGACCGGCATCAACGTGGTGAAAGCCTTTGCCCGCGAGCCATTCGAGCTGGACAAGTTTGACGGCGAAAATGAAGTCTGGTTTGAGCAGCGCCGCGAGTCGATCCGCATGTGGGCCAACTACTGGCCACTCTTTACCTTTTTGCTGGCCGCCGCAGTCTTTTTGCTGCTCTGGTTTGGCGGCCCCATGGCGCTGGATGGGCGCGTCACCGTCGGCACAATCTTTGCGCTGATCTCCTATGTGCTCATGCTCAATGGGCCCACGCTGCGGCTGGGCTTTTTGGTGAACATGGCCGCTACGGCCAGCGCCAGCGCCGCCCGCGTCTTTGAGGTCATCGACACCCCCAACGTGATCCAGGAAAAGCCGGATGCCAAAGAATTGCCGCGCATGCAGGGCGATGTACGCTTTGAAAATGTAAGCTTTGCCTATGCCAATGGCCGCCGCGTGTTGCGCGACATCAGCTTCCACGTAGAGCCGGATCAGGTTGTGGCGCTCATTGGTCCTACCGGTTCAGGCAAATCGTCTGTGATCAATTTGATCCCGCGTTTTTACGATCCCACCCGCGGCGTTGTGCGCGTGGATGGCATGAACGTCAAAGATCTGCGCGTCAAAAAGCTGCGTCGCAACATTGGCATTGTGCTGCAAAATCCATTCCTCTTTAACGCCACCATTGCGGAAAACATTGCTTATGGCCGCCCCGACGCTTCGCAAGAAGAGATCGAAGCTGCCGCGCGCGCTGCTCAAGCCCACGAGTTTATTATGAGTTTTCCCGATGGCTATGAGACGCAGGTGGGCGAACGCGGCGTCACGCTGAGCGGCGGCCAAAAGCAGCGCGTGGCCATTGGTCGCGCCCTGCTGCTGGACCCGCGCATTCTGATTTTGGACGATTCGACCAGTGCCGTTGACACCGAAACCGAGCATTTGATCCAGATGGCGCTGCAAGAGCTCATGCAGGGACGCACGACCTTTGTGATTGCCCAGCGGCTGCTCACGCTCAAAAATGCCGACATGATTCTCGTGCTGGACGACGGCCACATTGTGGAGCGCGGCACGCACGCTGAACTTGTTCACAACGGTGGTCTCTATCAGCAAATCTACGACTTGCAGCTGAAAGATCAGGAAGAATTGGGCCAAGCCGCGCGCGAAATGGCGCTGGCTTAGTTTGGAATTTGGTTGATTAGGTGAGTAGGTTGCTTCATGCGAGCCCAATCAACCAATTACCCAGGAGAAATCCACATGATCCAAAACCAACCGACTGACCGCGGCCGTCTAGATTGGCTCTTTGGCCGTCGTTTTAGCATGGAAGAACAGGAACGCCGCGAGCGAGAAGATCGCATTCGCGATCTGCTGCCCGATGAAACTGAGGATGATGAGCGCACCGCAGGCGATGGCGCCATGCTCATGCGCCTGTTTCGCTATCTCACGCCCTATCGCTATCACCTGATTGGCTCGGTGCTGGCCATGGCTAGCTCTTCACTATTGGGTGTGGCCCAGCCGTGGCTGGTGGGTAAAGCCATTGATGACGGCATCCGCGCCGGCTCCATGAGCGATCTGCGCTGGTGGGCCGGTCTCTTTCTGGCCGCCGCCATTGGCGAATGGGTAACCAACCGCGTGCGCATTGATCTGACCGCTTTTGCCGGCACGCGCGTGGTGGCCGATCTGCGCAGCCAGCTCTTTCGCCACCTGCATAAACTATCGCTCAACTTTCACAACAACTACAGCGTGGGCCGCCTGATGAGCCGGCTGATCAGCGATGTGGGCGTGCTTCAGGATTTTGTCACCTGGTCCATTACGGGGACGGCGCGCAGCATCTTTATCTTTGGCGGGATTGTGATCGCCATGTTTGCCATGAACTGGCAATTGGCGCTGGTCACCTTCTGCGTGCTGCCACTCATGGTTGTGCTGACCAACTATTGGCGCAAGCGCGTGCGCGGCCTCTATCGCGCCGCCCGCACCCGGCTTTCCTTGATCAACGGCTTCCTCAACGAGTCGATCTCGGGCATTCGCGTCATCAAAAGCTTTACGCGCGAGGCGCATAACTATCGTCATTTTGACGACTTGAATCGTTCGTATTTGGACGCCAACATCGATTCTGCCTGGCTCACGGCCATCTATTTTCCCGGTGTAGACTTTATTGCCTCGCTGAGCCTGGCGCTGGTGGTGGGGCTGGGCGGCTGGCTGGTGCTGCATGACGCAGTGACGGCGGGTACGCTGGTGGCCTTTGTGCTCTATGTAGACCGCTTCTTTGAGCCGATCCGTGAAATCGCACAGCGTTACAACACGTTCCAGGCCACCATGACCGGCTGCGAGCGCATCTTTATGCTGTTGGATACTGAGCCTGACTTGCAGGACGCGCCCGATGCATATGAACTGCCGCCGATTCAGGGGCAGGTTGATTTTGATGACGTTAGCTTTTTCTATAAGGAAGATGAGCCGGTGCTGCGCAACATATCGCTACACGCCGATGCTGGTCAGCGCATTGCGCTGGTGGGCGAAACCGGCGCCGGCAAAAGCACGGTCATTCGGCTGATTGCGCGCTTCTTTGACGCCACAGATGGCGCCATTAAAATTGACGGCCATGATATTCGCCAGGTGACGCAAGCCAGTTTGCGTTCGCAGCTGGGCATTGTGCTGCAAGATACGTTCCTCTTTGCCGGCACCATTGCAGACAACATCCGCTACGGCCGACTGGATGCCACCGATGCCGAATTGGCGCGCGCCGCCCAGGCCGTGGGCGCGCATGAATTTATCAGTGCGTTGCCTGATGGGTATGCCACTGAGGTGGGGGAAAATGGCGTCAGCATGAGCGTGGGGCAGCGCCAGCTCATCTCCTTTGCGCGCGCCCTGCTGGCCGACCCGCACGTACTCATTCTGGATGAAGCCACCAGCAGCGTGGACACGGCAACGGAGAAGCTCATTGATCAGGGGCTGGACCAGCTGATGACCGATCGCACCAGCTTTGTGATTGCCCACCGGCTAAACACCATTGTCAACGCCGATAAAATTGTGGTTTTAGACAAAGGTCAAATAGTGGAAATGGGCACCCACGAAGCGTTGCTGGCGCAACGCGGCCGCTATTTTAGTCTGTACACCATGCAGTGGGCCGCAGAACAAAATGACGCCGAAGCAGCGGCCGGCGCATCCGCGTGACCAAGCCATCCGTTTGAGTTAAGAACTTATGTGACGCAAGCCTGGAGAAAAGTCGGCTCGCCGACATTCCTGTCTCTCTCTAGCAGACTGGCTGTCGCTGCCTAACGTGAGTTAAGAAGCTGGTATAAAAGGATGGGGAATATCCAAACTGAGCAGTAGCCCCCTCCTAAAAGTTTATACAGAAGATGCAACGTCCACAATCGATGTTGTGATCTCGCGTAGCCGCGCGGTAATGACGGCTTCGCTACATGAGCGTTCATAAAGATGCCGACCCTGTTGGCCCAAGCAGTGGCGCAAAGCGCGGTCGCTGTGCAGCGTTTGGATGGCTTGCGCCAACGCCACGGGGTCGCCGCTGGGAACCAACCAGGCGTTTTGGCCGTGGGTTAGCAGATCGCAATTGGCGGGCGAGGCAGCTGCAATAACGGGGCGCGCCATGGCCAACATTTGATAGATTTTGCCCGGCACCACACGGCCCGCCTTTTCGCTGCTGCCAAAGTGACCGCCCAAACAGATGTCGGCGGCGGCAATTTCGGCGGCAATGGTGGGCAGCGAAACCGGTGGCGCAAAGAGTATGTTGTCCAATTGCAGCTCAGTGGCCAGTTGACGGGCGGCCATAAATTCAGGCCCATTGCCGATCAGCCGCAAGCAAATGGCTTCCTGCCGCAACTGGTCCGCCGCCCGAATGACCGTTTCCACACCGTGCAGGGGCAAGTACGTGCTGTAATACAAAACCTGCGTGCAGCTTGCGTTTGGGGCAGGGGCGACGCGCGGCTGAAATATAGATTCCTGACAGCCCACCGGCAGCGCACTCACTTTTTCAGCCGGCAGACCAAAGGTTTGCACAAAATAATCAACGTGGCGCGGCGTGTCCAACAGCACGTGTGATGCGGCGTGGGTTGTGGCGCGATCCAGCCAAAAGGCGGCGCGGCCGGGCAGCGAATTGGGCGCAAAAAGCTGGCGGTCGAAACAGAGCGTGTCGTAGCTAGAGACGAAGGCATCAAACAAAATCGGTGTGTTCGTCAAGCGGCTGATCAGCGCTTGGATAAAGTGACCGTAAAAGCCCACGACAATCAGATCATAGCCGCCGCGCGCGACTTTGGGGAGCGCCCGCACCGTCATCAAGAGGCTATTCCAGAAGAGGGAACGGGGCTCTGTGGTTGTCGCAATCACGTCCACCTGCGCAAAGCGCTGAAGCGCACGCAGCAAAACCTCATTGCGCGCATAGCCAATTTCGCGCCCGGTGATCAGTAAAACTTTCATGCCCGCTATTGTACTCGATTTAACATAGTATCCATAGTACTTGCCATGGAGTGCATGGCTACTTCTTGATGGCCGGCAGGTAGAGCAGCTGCTTGACTTCTGCTGAGCCTGGTCCGCCCTGGCCAGACCAAGCCGGGCGGCGGCCGGTGATGCCCAGATTGCGCAAAGACGAACCATCGGCGCGCACAATGTGGAGCTGAATCTCTTCGAGTTGGCTGGGATCCATATCGCGCTCAAAGATGATCCAGTTGCCGTCGCTAGACCAGTTCGGGGCGCGCGAAACAACGCCGTCGGCGCCGTGCGTCAACTGGATGTAGTTGCCAAAGTCCCCATTTTCATCGATCTCGGCTACCCAAATTTCATACTGGCCGCTAATGGGCGCAGCAAAGGCAATGCGGTTGTCGTCACGGGTCGGCGCAAAATCTGCATCGCGATAATCAGCCCCTTTTAGACAGTTCTTTTCATTGTTGCTCAAGTTGACAATGCAGAGATCGCCCGGCGTGGTGGAGCCAAAGCCCACCGTGTTACAAAAGCCCGTATAGCGGTAGACCATCCATTGGGGAAAGGCCGAAAGGGCAATCTCTGCCGAATAGTTGTAGTCGTCAATATAGCGTTTTTCGGTTGAAACCAGATAGTGCGGTTCCGAAACGGCACAAAGGCTGCCGTCAACCTGGATGAGGCTGCGACCGATAATGGCGCCAATATATTTCTCATTATTGGCATTATCCACCGGATCAAAGCTGGCAATGTCATAGTCGTCGAACAGATTTTCAGCCGTATAGATCAGCTTCACATCACCGCCCGCCACGCTCTGAGATGAGATTGTACTGTTGGCTTCATAGTAGATGCGGCTGCCATCGGGCGAAAAGCGCGGGCGTCTTCCCTCCCCTAGACTGCGTTCCACGGCAAAATCCGCAAAGTCGCGCAACCGCAATTCCTGATTGACCACGTAGGCAATCGTCCCCTCAACGGGCAAGTCGGTTCCCACCGTGGCCTGTGCTTCGGCTCGTGCAGAAAGCGCACCCATATTGCCGGTTGAATCGACGGCAGCGACGCGATAGTAATAGAGCGTGTCATCCAGTTCCACATCGCGATAGGTGGTGGCCGGCACTATCACCGGCGTCACTTGGGCGTAGGTGCCGTTTGGATCGGTGCTGCGGAAGATGCGATAGCCCTGAACGCCGTTGGCGTCTGTGGCCGCCTCCCACATAAGCCGAATAGAAGTGTCGCCACCCACCGCTTCTAAATTTTGCGGCGTTGAGGGGGGAATGCCGTCCAGCACAAAATTGGCGCCAAAGATCTCCAAAGAAGTATTGCGGCTATCTTCCCAGACCAGATGGGCCGTGGTTGCTTCATCACGACCGGTGACGGCCAAGGATACATCCCATTGGTCAGCGCTGCTTGGGTATTCACCCGTGCCGTCTTCCACCGCAAGTTGAGACCAGCTTTTGCCCTTGTCCAACGATGTGGAAAGATAGAGATCGCTGGCGCTAGAGAGCAGCTCGCGCACCCAACTCACCACAATTTGCCCATTAACATCCACAGCCAGATCCCAATATTTGGCCTCACTGCTCTGCAATCTGGTTACGGAAGTTGATAGGCTCCAGGTCGCCCCGTTATCGTCCGAATAGCGAAAGAGCACATTTTTGTGGTCATCATTTTTGTTGACATAGATAGCATAGAGCAGGCCGTCGGCGCCAATATCTAGGCGCGGGCTGATGGCATCCGCATCGCTCAGCGGAAAATTGGCGCCAAAGGTCTTCCCGCCATCGCTGGAGCAAGCGCCCCAAAGGGCAAAGCGGTTGCGCTGATCTTCCCATGCTGCGCAGATTTTACCGCTGCTGGCCACCAGGCTCTTCAGCGGAACCGAGTTGTCCTGGCTGCCTTCGCCAAGGCGACCGACGCGCGGCTGGTCGTTGATTGTGGTGTGCGAAAGGAGTTGTAGATTTTGATCGTATACGTTTACATAGAGATCATAGCCAACGCTGCCGCCTAGCTCCCAATATTCATTATAGAGCAAAATGACGCGCCCGTTTGTTGGGTCAACCGCCACATGCGGGCGCCAGCGATCCTCGGCGCCTTCAAAGCCATCCACTACGGTGGAGACTGCAAAGGTCTGGCCGCCATCTACCGATTTCGCCATGCGAATTTCATTAACCTGGTTGGAATCGGGTTTGTAAAAAAGATACCAGGTGATCCATATGGTTCCGTCCGGCCCCACTGCAATCTGCGGATGATCGCCCCAATCGTCATAATCGACCTTGCCCACGCGCACATTGGCGCTCCACGTCTGGCCCCTATCGGTCGATTTGGCAAAATAGATCTGGCGAAAATTGTCGAATGGATTATCATCGCGCCCATCGCCCCAGACGGCGTAGATGGTGTCATCTTGGGCCACAACGTCTGTCCCATCTAAACTACTTCCGTTGAGTCCGGCATCGGTAATTGCCACGTTATGGCCCACGACAATTGCGCCGGCTTGGACGCTGGACACGGGCTGCCACAACATTCCGACAAGCGCCAACAGAAATGCGCCATAACGCATGGCGCGATATGCTGCGTGCATAGTTTCTCCATAGATATGCCGCGCTATTTGAAGACGCAATCCGTACCGAACGTCAAGCGCTGGCCCGTTTGCGTTTTCAATGTAACGGCTGTTTGAGTGAGCTTTCTTGGGTGGGTTAGGATATAACTTTCAACAAGTGGGTGGTTGGTCTCAAAGTCAGATATTGGTATATTATGAAAAGATGATACACTCAATTTGTGTCGTTGTCATAAATTGGAATCTGGCCGCTATGACCGTGGAATGTGTGCAGTCTCTACTCTCGGCCCATCTGCACAAGGGTGACGCTCAATCGCCGCGCGCCATGGTGCGGAAAATCATTGTGGTAGACAATGGCTCCACTGATGATTCGATTGCCATATTGGAAAGCAAATTGGGTTCGCTGGTGGAGCTGATCGCCTGTCCCCAGAATTTGGGCTTTGCCGGCGGCAATAATCTGGCCATTCAGCACGCGCTCAAAAGTGATGCCGATTGGCTGCTGCTAATCAACAACGACACCTGCGTAGCGCCGGATTTTTTTACCCAACTGGCCGCGGCGCACGGCGCAAATCCCCATTGGTCCATGATGGCGCCGCTGATTCTGTATGATCCAGAGGTGCCGGGCAACCCAGCCAACACCATCTGGTCACTGGGGGATCGGCTGCTGCCGGGCACGCTGATCACGCGTGGGCTGTGGCGCAACCAAACCGTACCGCCGGATCTGCCCACCTTTATTGACGTAGACTTTTTAAACGCGTGTGCTCTGTTGATCCACCGCACGGTCTTTGAAAGAATTGGCCTCTTTGACACCAGCTATTTTATGTATGCCGAAGACGTGGACTTTTGCTGGCGGGCGCGGCGGGCCGGCTTCAAAATGGGCTGCGCTACGCAGGCGCGCATGTGGCACAAAGTGTCGGCCAGCACCGGCGTGCACCATCCGCAAAGCCGCTATTGGCGCACCAGCAATCAGATTCGCTTCTATCGTCAATATGCAACGCTGTGGCAGCGCCCGCTGCTCTTTGGCTTTACGCTGGCCCGCACGCTTTTGACTATGGGGCGGGATCTCGTATCGCGGCGCACCCATGCCGCCCGCAGCACCGGACGCGGCTGGATAGACGGCTGGTTTGGGCGTAGTCAGCTAGTCAGCTAGTCAGTTTATCAGTCGCAATGCTGATCGCTGAAATGCTGACGGCTTTACAAAGGAAAATACAATGACATCATCTACCACTCATCCCCTGTTGACCGAAAACCCGAGCCTGGCCATTTTCACCGATCTGTTGAGCGTTCCTTCGCCGTCTGGCCACGAAGGCGGCGTGGCCGCTAAGGTGCGCGCCCGGCTGGAAGCATTGGGCTATGCGCATGAAACCGATGGCGCGGGCAATGTGTTGGTGCGGCTTGCCGGGCAAGACGCCAACGCACCGCTGCTCTGTTTGGCGTCGCACATGGACGAGATTGGCTTTGTGGTGACCAGTATTGAACAAGACGGTGCGCTGCGCGTCATGCGTTCCGGCGGCCTCTATCCGTGGAAGCTGGGCGAAGGTCCGGTGGAAGTGCTGGGTGATCGCGACTCGATTATTGGCGTGCTGGCCATGGGCTCCACGCACACGGCGGCCCGCAGCTCCGCCATAGAGTGGAGCGACGTGCGCATATTGACCGGTCTGTCGCCGGCGGAATTGGCGGCGGCGGGCATCCGCCCCGGCTCGCCCGGGGTGCCCACGCGCCAAACCGTGGGTCCCGTTATCTTTGGCCGCACGGCGGATCCGCTGGTTGGCGCCTGGACCTTTGATGACCGCATGGGCGTGGTGGCGCTGCTGCGGCTCCTGACGGAACTCAAAGAGCACAACTTGCAGCCCGTGCGACCCACGCTGATTGCGTTTACGGTCAGTGAAGAGGTGGGCGGTCTGGGCGCCAAAGTGGTGGCTCATCGCGAGCAGCCCGAAACTTTTATCGCCGTGGATGGCTCGCCCATTCCGCCCGGCGCGCCGCTGGAAATTGATGGTCGCCCCGGCATTTGGAGCAAAGATCGGCTGGCGCCGTATGATGCGCGCTTGCTGCAAGATTTACTGGCGGCGGCCGAGCGCGCCGGCACCCAGCTTCAGCCCGTCGCTTTCGATAGCGCGGCCAGCGATGCCAGCCTGGTCTACGCGGCGGGCTTGACCCAGCGCATTGCCTGCATGGGGCAGGTGCGCGAAAACAGCCACGGCTATGAGGTGGCGCGGGTGTCGGTGTTCGAGAATGTGGTGCGCACGTTGGTCGAATTCGTAATAACCTGGAGAGGATGAGCCGGGTGCAAAGGTGAGTGGGTGAAAAGGTGACATCGGCACGGCCCAGTCACCTTTTCACCCGCTCACCCGGTCAGCTATTTACATGGAAGAGAGCATGGAAGAAACAACGTGTAACTTGTGTGGCGGCGCAACCAACACGCCGTTCGCCACCGTGGTGGATCTGCTGCTGGAGCGGCTGGACGTGACGGCCGCGCTGGTGCAGTGCCGCCAGTGCGGATTGGTCTATCAGAATCCACGGCCCACGTTGGCCGAGATGGGACAGCACTATCCGCCCGAGTATGATTCGTATGTGGATCATGCGGTGCAAAAGCGCAATCCGCTGCTGCAGCGGGCCATTGATTATGGCTTTAACAAGCGCTGCCGCTATGTGACCAAGCGCAAGGCGCAGGGCAAATTGCTCGACATTGGCTGTGCGGCCGGTTCGTTTTTATTGGCCATGCAGCGACAGGGCAATTGGCGGGTACAGGGCGTGGAGATTACGCCGGCGGTGGCGCAGATGGCGCGTGAACGGCACGGGCTCGACGTCTTTACCGGCACATTGGAAGAAGCCCATTTTGCCGACGCCAGCTTTGATGCCGTCACCATGTGGGACGTGCTGGAGCATCTGCACGATCCGCTGGCCGGTTTGCAGGAGATTCACCGCATTCTCAAGCCCGATGGCGTGTTGGTGATTCGCGTGCCCAACTTGGCCAGTTGGGACGCCAAGCTTTTTGGCGCGGCTTGGGCCGGGCTGGATGCACCGCGGCATCTCTATGTATTTACGCCGCAGACGCTTTCGGATATGCTGGCCAAGGCCGGCTTTGAGACGCTGGAGCATTCGTGCGCCATTGGCAGCTATGTAACTTTTGTGTTGAGCGTGCGCTTCTGGCTGACGCAGCGAGGCGCCAGTGCGGTCACCAAGCAACGGGTGATGGGTCTTCTGTATCACCCGCTGGCGCGGCTGATCAGCGCCCCATTTTTCTCGATTCCCACGCTCTTTAAAACCGGGCCGCTGGTCGTGACGACGGCGCGCAAGAAGGGTTAATTATGTTAGAGATTCGACATCGCTCTGTGATTGAAGGGACCACGCAGGACGCATATGATGCGTTTTATCAGGAGCGCGAGTTGCTTATGCGCGACTCATTTTACATGTGGCTGATCGAGCTGCTGGAGCCGACGCCGGGCCGCGACCTGCTGGATATTTCGTGTGGACACGGGCGGCTGGTGCAGCTGGCCATGCGCAAAGGGCTACACGCCATCGGGCTTGACTTTTCGATTGCAGGCATGGAACGCGGCATCAAAAAGACGCCCAAGGCGCGCTGGGTCAATGGCGATGGTGAGCAAATGCCGTTTGCCGACGCCTCTATGGACTACATTACCCACATTGGCAGCCTGGAGCATTACCTAACGCCGGCGCGGGGGGCGGCGGAAATTGCGCGGCTGCTCAAGCCAGAGGGCAAGGCGTGCATTTTGCTGCCCAATGCGTTTGGGCTTTTTGGCAACATCCGCTATGTGCGGCGCACCGGCGAAATCTTTGATGATCGACAGCCGCTGCAGCGCTACGCCACCCGCGCCACCTGGGAGATGCTGCTGACGCAAGGCGGTTTGCAGATCGACCAGCTCATTCCATGGGGCGAAGTGAATCGACCGCGCACCGTGCGCGATTTCCTCTGGACGTTATGCCGGCCCCAAAAAGGCGTGCGCGCGCTGTTGGCCGCCATGACGCCCATCAATCTGACCAATCACTTTATCTTTATTTGCCGGCGGGCGCCGATACAGCCGACGTTCGTTCATTATCCCATGTTGCCTCCCGTCCCATGACGTCCGAAGCGCTATTCTCCAAATTGACCGGCCCCAATCTACGCAAAGCGTTGACCGCGCTGGCGGCGCTGCTCATCTCAGCGGTGGTGCTGGGGCTGCTGCTCTATCGCGAACGGGCGGTGCTGCTGCAATACGATTGGCGACTGCGCTGGGAATTTGTGGGCGCTTCTTTGCTGTTGATGGTGCTGGGCATGGTGCTGGCGGGATGGGTCTGGGCCAGCATGATGCAGAGCTTGGGCAGCCACGTGGCCTTTCGGCTACACATGCGCTATTTTGCCATTTCGCACTTGGCGCGGCGGCTGCCCGGCACCATTTGGTATGTGGCCGGGCGCGGCTATTTATACCGGCAGCAGGGTGAATCGGTGCGGTTGGTGACGGCGGCCACCGGCGTGGAGCTGGTGATCAGCGTGTTGGCGGGCAGCCTGACGACGCTCTTTTGCGCGGCCTATGCGTTGGTGACGCTGCAACGTTCACAGTGGATTGGGCTGGTGGTGGTGGTGGGATTGGGGCTGATGGCCATCCATCCCCGCGCCATCAATTGGCTGCTGCTGAAAATTGGCCGGCAGCCTGCCCCCAATCTGCACTATGGGCGGGTGCTGAGCTGGCTGGTGGGGTACGTTGTACTCTATGTGTTGGGCGGGGTCATGTTCTTTTGGATCGGCAACGCGGTCACACCCATTGCGGCGCGCCATTTTCCCTATGTGTTGGGCAGTTGGACGCTGGTCAGCACGCTGTCGGTGCTGGTCTTTTTTCTGCCTTCGAACTTGGGCTTCACCGAAGTGGGGCTGAGCCTGCTATTGGCCAATCTCATTCCATCATCGTTTGCGGTGTTAATTGCCGTGCTGTCGCGGCTGCTGATGACGCTCTATGAGATCGTGGGGGCGGGGATTATGGTGCTGCTGTTTAAGTAATTTTCCTGAAAATTTTTACGGCTCTTTAGGATAGGGGTGACCGCTTTGGCTTCGCCAAGCACAGCCGACGCTACAGTGGCGCTCATCTGTCCACCGCCCAGATCCAGTTGCGCCATCTTTGCAACGCACATCAAAACGTGCAGAGAAGCCAGGTTTTGCAACAGACGTGCATCATGTTGATACGCGCTGGAAAACCTGGCTTCTCCTCTCCACTACTTCCACGTATCTCGCAGCACGCGCACCCAGTTTTTATAGGCAATTTTCTCTAGATCGGCCTCGCTAAAGCCATATTCACGCAGGGCGTCCATGAGCTTGGGCAGACCGGCGGCGTCGCGCAGGTCTTGCGGCATGACAGCGCCGTCGAAATCGGAACCCAGCGCCACGTGTTCGACGCCAATGCGCTCGGCTACGTAGGCCGCGTGGCGGGCAATTTCGGCCAGCGACGTCTCTTTGTCCGACCGACCATCCTCGCGCAAAAAGCCAATATGATAGTTCATGCCCACCACGCCGTTGGATTCAGCCAGCGCATCCAGCTGCTTGTCCGTCAGGTTGCGCGGCGTGGCGCTGAGGGCGTGGGCGTTAGAGTGGGTGGCCACCAGCGGCGCATCGCTCAGGCTGGCCACGTCCCAAAACCCTTTCTCGTTGAGATGCGAAAGGTCGATGAGCACGCCCAGCTGATTGCATTCGCGTACCAGCGTTTTGCCGGCAGCGGTCAAACCGGGGCCAATATCGGGTGTGGCTGGATACTTAAAGGGCACGCCATAGCCAAACGCATTGGGGCGACTCCAGACTGGTCCAATGGAGCGCAAGCCCATGGCGTAGAAAACGTGCAGCGACTCAAAGTCGGTGTCGATGGCTTCGGCGCCTTCGATGTGCAGCAGCATGGCAAAAATGCCGTTGTCCAGGCAGTGGGCCAGCTCATCTGCGGTGCGCACAACTTTGATTTTGCCCTGCGACTGTTTCTCCACCTCCAGCAACTTGGCCGCCGCCGAGACGGTGAACTTGAGGGCGTCAATTTGCTCTGGCGGGGACGGCAGCGGAAATTCATAACTGCCGTCGTCGTTGAGATAGTCGCCCGGCATCCCGGTCATCCGCTCTGGCGAGCGCGTATACATGGCGAAGAAGCCGCCGGCCAGACCGCCCTCTTGCGCACGTGGGAAGTCGATGTGGCCCTGCTCGCTTTTGGTGAAAAAGTCGCGCCGTTTATCTGCATCGGTGGCGCAGAGAGCTAATACCGTATCGTTGTGGCCGTCGAAAATGGGTGGGTTTTGCATGATGAAATCCTTTGATCCTAGCTGCTGAATGTGGATGGGCATGGCTGGAGATTGCTGGAAAACAGTAACCGTGTGGCAACCATGCTTTCAAAATACCAAATATTATAACAAAGTTTATGGTGAAGCACAGAAAGCCTAGGGCCGCGAACACTTAATTTTTCGAAATCACAACTCGAGCAAAAGTCATGTGGGATTTCTAAAAATTAAGCGGCCAGACAACTGAGGCAATCGCGCACCTTAAAAAGCGGGGTTAAAACCCGCGGCTGATAATGTAGTCGCGGTGGCGGCTGTTTGATGTGAGCCGAGGATTCTATCCTGCTGCCCCATATTCGCCTCCAAACCGAAACGCACCCTTATCCCCCAAAACATTTGTCTCCAGTATTAAATTCTGATATGCTTGCCATATTCGTCTGTTTACCCCATACCAAATTCATATACACACGGAACGTCGTATGACTATCTTACTACGTATTTCCCGTCTGATCGATCATGTGTCCGAATTTTTCGGTTGGATTGCCCAAATGCTGGTGATTGTGACGGTAACGCTTGGGTTTTACAATGTAGTGGCGCGCTACGTTGGTCGCTCCCTGGGCATGAATCTCTCTTCAAATCTCTTTTTGGAAATGCAGTGGCATCTCTTTTCGCTGGTCTTCTTTTTTGGTTTTGCCTACATTCTGAAACATGGCGTCAATGTGCGCGTAGATTTCATTTATGGCAAATGGTCAAAATACAGCAAAGCGCTGCTCGACTTTTGGGGCCATTTGCTGCTGCTCGTTCCCTTTTGTATTTTAGGCATCTATGTGACTATTAACCCTGTGTTCACGTCTTGGGGGCGTTTGTCTAATGGTACATGGGGTACGTGGGAGCTGTCGCCAGACCCCAATGGAATTCCGCGGGCGCCGATTAAGACCATGATTATTGTGGCTTTTGTTTTGCTGCTGCTGCAAGTGATTTCGGAACTAATCAAGCTGTGGGCGGTACTGCGTGGGCAAGAATTAGATGTAGAAGAGCTGCATGATGATGCCACGCCAATCCGCATTGAATAAGCATCCGCATTGAATAAGCAGTAGTCCGACATAAAAATGGATTGGGCTGGATTCACGCATTGAGTCCGGCGTCTCTGGCGCCAACACCATTGCCGTCTACCGATCATAGACCAAATTATCTAACTTGAGCTGAGAGGAAAGCCATATGGGTTTTGAGTGGATTGCCATTGTTATGTTCGTCCTCTTTTTTGTGATGATCCTATACGGATATCCTGTCGCCTTTTCGTTTTCGGGGACGGCCATCGTTTTTGGACTTATCGGCTTGCTGTTGGGCGCGTTTGATCTGAATCTATTGCGATTGCTGCCCAATCGCTGGTTTGGCACCATGTCTGATCTGACGCTGTTGGCCATTATCTTCTTTGTTTTTATGGGGGCTGTCTTTGAAAAATCTGGCTTGGCTGAGGACTTGTTGGAGACATTGGGCATCTTGATGGGCCCCATGCGGGGTGGTTTGGCGCTGGCCGTGATCATTGTGGGAACGCTGCTGGCGGCGGCAACGGGCGTGGTGGCCGCCACGGTCATTGTCATGGGGTTGATTTCGCTACCCGTCATGGTGCGCTACGGATATGATCATAAGCTGGCCACTGGAGCCATTATCTCTTCAGGCACGCTGGCGCAATTGATTCCGCCCAGCCTTGTGTTGGTGGTGCTCAGCGATCAAATCGGCGTCAGTGTGGGCGATCTCTTTGTGGGCGCCCTGATTCCGGGTTTGATGTTGGCCGGGCTCTATGCTGGATATGTAATGTTTATTGCCTTTATTAATCCAGAAGCCGCGCCGGCACTGCCGCCCGAGGCGCGTACGCTTAAAGGAATGGCGCTGCTGCGGCGCACCATGGTGGCCGTTTTCCCGCCTCTTTTTCTGATTTTTGCCGTACTAGGCAGCATCTTTTTCGGGCTGGCCGCGCCGTTTGAAGCTGGCGCAGTTGGCGCCTTTGGCGCCTGTCTCCTCACTGCGTTTAACGGCAACCTTACCTGGAAAATCATTCGTGACGCCGCTCGCTCCACTGCCAATATTACGGCGCTGGTGATTATGATTCTCTTCTGCTCTACGTTTTTTGGGCTGGTTTTTGACGGCTTGGGCGGGCAGAGCTATGTAAAAAGTCTATTGGTGAATCTACCCGGCGGCTATTGGGGCTTTGTGATTATTGCGAATATTGTGATTTTCTTGTTGGGCATTAATCTGGAATTTATTGAAATTAGCTTTATTGCCATGCCGCTCTTTGTGCCTGCGGCGCGTGAATTGGGCATCGACCTGGTTTGGTTTGGGGTGATGATGGCCATCAACCTGAACATGGCTTTTATCTCGCCGCCCGTGGGCTTTTCGCTCTTCTATTTGCAGAGCGTAGCGCCGCCTGAAATAGAGACCATTGATATTCACAAAGGAGCGTTGCCCTTTATGGCGCTACAAGCGGTGGCTCTGATCATCGTGATTATATTCCCGCAAACGGTAACGTGGTTAGTTCAATTTGCTTCCTAACGCTCACTCAGACAGCAAAAAACGCCTTGCCGGCCGGCAAGGCGTTTTTTTGTGCTATCATTTCTGCGCTTGTGGATGCCGCCCCGTTTGAGAGCAGCGCAAGCCGGCACAGAAAATTTAGGGACAGACGCTATGTATTGCGCGCTCCATAATTGAGCATGGCGGTTTCAGCATAACCGTGCCAGCTTTGAATGGCGCTACGGAAAACGGTCCACTCATCCAAGATTGATTTGAAGTCGGCATCGCTGGCCGCAAATTCATCATACAGGGCAAAGGATGCTTCTTCCGACGCCGCCATTACATCATCTGGGAAAGGCAGCAATTGGATGTCAGATTCGCTCTGCAATTTGGCCAAGGCGGTGGGGTTCTTGGCGTCATAGCGCGCCATCATAATAATATTGGCTTCGTAGGCAGCACTCTTTACAATCTCCTTGTAAAGTTCGGGCAGATTATTCCACTCATTCAGATTGATCTGCACTTCCAGTGTGGGGCCTGGTTCCCACCAGCCTGGATAGTAATAGAAGCTGGCCGCTTTGTGGAAGCCCAGTTTTTCATCATCATATGGGCCTACCCACTCGGCAGCGTCAATGGCGCCCGTCTGCAAAGCCTGGAAAATTTCACCGCCGGGCAATACCTGTACCGTTACGCCTAATTTGGCCATCACCTGGCCGCCTAGCCCCGGAATGCGCATCTTGAGACCCTGCAAATCGGCCAGTGAGGTGATCTCTTTATTAAACCAACCACCCATCTGTACACCGGTATTGCCAGCGGGGAATTGAATGACGCCAAATCTGTTGGCATACACATCTTGCATCATTTCCAAGCCACCGGCTTCGTAGAGCCAGGCA
Organism: Caldilineaceae bacterium; assembly: GCA_020634755.1. Lineage (GTDB taxonomy): Bacteria > Chloroflexota > Anaerolineae > Caldilineales > Caldilineaceae > JACKBC01. The sequence goes on from JACKBC010000010.1 coordinate 110,842, forward strand.
TTCTGTTGGCGGTCAGTCAGGCCAAAGGGCAGCGCCGTACCAAAAGCGGTAACGGGGCTCTTGCCAATATAGTAGTAAGAAGCGGTGTGGCCACACTGTACGGCGCCTTCCTGCACCGCGTTTAATACCTCCAAGCCAGGCACCAATTCACCTGCGGCACGCGGTTCAATCTTGAATTTGCCACCACTCAACACGCCCACCCGTTCGGCAAACACTTGGGCGCCACCAAAGATGGTGTCTAAACCCAATGGCCAGCTGGTGGCGCACTGCCAGCTCAACTCGGGAAGCGATTGATCAGACTGCGCCGCTTCCGCCATTTCTTCAGCAGCGGGCGTTTGCGAGAACGAGCAACCCGCGGCCAGGCCGGCAATGGCGCCACCGGCGGCTTTAACGGCAACGTTCGATAAAAACTCTCGTCGATTCATAAAGATCCTCCCTGATCTTATGGAAAAGGAAAAAGTGGATTTTGAAGCGATTTACAGTTTGAACTGCCAATCGGCGCAACTTGATAGACCTGCGCCACTGAGACCATTTGGATTGAAATGCAGGGTGTATTACTGGATATGACAATTATTTCGGGATAGGGATAGGCTGATTGTAAAAGAGCCGTAAAGGCTTGTCAAATGGCGAGCTATTTCTTTAGACGATGGCGGTTGTGCGTAGTACAGAGCCATCATATAACGAAAGGACCTGGACGATGGCGGTTGTGCGTAGCACAGAGCCATCATAGAACGTAAAATACCATTGAATGCAAACGGGTTCACCCTTGGCTATCCACAGGTGCTGCGTAAGTCGTGAAACGTAGCTCTGTACGAGAACATGAATTTTACTTCACGCCAAAATTATTGAAAAACTCATGTTCTCGTCACAACCGCACTATAACGCGATTATTCCGGCTCGATACCCGCTGCGCGCAATTGGGCAGCCAAACGTTCAGCGCGTGCGCGTTCTTCATCGGCGCGTGTGCGTTCTTCATCAGCGCGTGTACGTTCGGCGTCGGCCCGCGCGCGTTCTTCATCGGCGCGTGTGCGTTCGGCATCGGCGCGTGTCTGCTCTTCATCAGCGCGCTCGCGGCCGGTTGGAATCAGGTTGCCGTCGTCGTCAATCCAGCGCAGCCAGCGCGTGCTCCGCTCTTCATATTCGCCTTCCCACAAGGCTAAACCCAGGTCAATATGATGAAACCAGGGCTCGTTGGTCTGCACATAGTCCATGCCCTGTAGCTGATAGATAACCAGCGGCGTCCCCTGAATTTGAGTATCGGGGTCATAGACCGCATAATAAGCCACGCGCATTTGCGCATAAAGCTGCATCTTGCGCGTCAATTCGCCGCCTTTGGTATTGGATACGATCTCAATGACTACATCGGGCGGCTTGCCCACGGCCCAAATCAAATAGGAGCGGCCTTCGGTTTTCCACCAATCCTCGGGCATGACCACATCCAGACTCAGAAAAGCGTCCGGCACAATAGCAGGGGCGTCAATGTGATAGAACACGCCCACGTTGGCGGCTGCCACAAAATGCCGGTTATCGCCGGGGCCGCGCCAAGAGCTATAGAGCGGCTCCGTTAATAGCCGCTGCTGCTTCTCAGAAAACAAATTGTCCACGGGCGTATCATCCTCGGTGATGAGGTGCGATGTGTCTGGCGGGGGCGCCAGTTCAACAGAGGTTGTGGGGTCTAAAACCAAGTCGGCCATTTTGTGTTCCTTGTCAACAAGTGCGCACAAGCGTTCTGCGTAAATTGTATCATAGAGATGGGTAAAATGCCAGTGAATCTGCGCAAATCAAATCTATAAATTTACGTTTGTCCACCGGGGCTGATAGAATAGCCCGCAGATAATCAATCAGCGGAAAGGAAGCCGTATGAGCCAGTTAGAAGCGCAAAGCGTTAAGCTGCCACAACACATTTATGATGAAATCGTTGCCCATGCCCGCGCCGGAAAACCGGAGGAAATCTGTGGCGTGCTGCGCGGACGCGGGTTGGAGGCGTTCGAGTTAATTCGCGGACGCAATGTGGCTAGCGAACGCATCGATAACTACGATGTCGATCCACAAACGCTGCTCTTGCAGTTTAAGTTTGAAGAAGCGGGCGACGCCATGATGGGTATCTATCATTCGCATCCAGTTTCGGTGGCCTATCCATCGGCGACTGATGCTTGGAATGCCCATTACCCCGACTCGATCTATTTTATCTGCTCGCTGGAATTTGACCATGCGCCGGTTATTCGCGCTTTTCGCATGCATACACACTTTGTCGATGACATTACTGCTGCCCAAGCTGCTGCTGTGCGCGCCGGCGCGCGGTTCTTTGAAATCCGCCCCAATTCCAGCGTTTATGCACATTATGTGGCCGAGGATGCGCCCGTGCCCACCGCCATTGCGCCGCTTGCGGCATCTGTGCAGCCGCCCCTCTATGTTGAATATTTTGCCGATGGCGCTGAACTTGCCGATTTGCGGATTATTGAGATTTTGGAGCATCCCGTTGCGGTGACGGCCTAGGAAGCACACGAATCCGCGGCAAGAATAGATTCAAGACACTGTAGCGTCAATTACACACGTGGGGCCGATTTTGTGCGAGAATTATCTGCGCTATAAAAAGTATAGCGCAAAACGCATAGTATCATTGACAAGACCTATTATTCACAGTATACTATATTTATGTTAGCTAAACCCACATCTACAATTCGGCTTACTTGCTCGTGTCTTTAGCGGGCGTTGTCAGCATGACGCTGGCAGCTCCCGCGGAGTAAACACGCGCAATGAGCAAAGGTGAATTTAGCTAATTATTTTCATGAAATAGCGCACAAATGACTTAAAAATGTACATGCTCTGTCTGGCATGGTCGGGGTAAAATTTGTGTGCAAAATCACGTCATCTGGCGTGTAGCTATGTGCCGAGCTCGTTGTAGCAAACGGATTCCGTTTGCAACAGTGAACTCGGCATTTTGATTTTTCAGTATTGTGATATTGCCAAATAATTTACAAAAATGATTTTCAAAACAACTGCACTATAGGAGAACCAATGGCAACACTGTTTGTACCCACCCCACTGCGTCGTTTAACTGGCGGCGCTTCTAAAGTTGAAGTACAGGGCGATAATATTGGCGCTTTGCTACAGGCGCTGGATCAACAGTATCCTGGCGTGAATGAACGCCTATTAGATGGCGATGGCAACGTGAAACGCTTTATCAACATCTTTGTGAATGACGATGAAATTGGCTCTTTGCAAGGGCTGAACACACCGGTCAGCGATAGTGATAAGGTCTCCATCGTGCCCGCCATGGCCGGTGGTGCTATCGTATAGCATTCAGCCATTCAGCTATCAGCTCCTTAGCAGCTGGCTGACTTGCTGAGAGCTTAATTGCTGACACGCTTATAACCAAAAAGGAATCCCATGAGTAGATTAAACCGAGATCAACTGGTAGCACTGGCCAAGAGCCAGATTATCGAATGGTCCCCACAGGAGCTGAAACAGCATTTGGATGCTGGTGAAAAGCTCACCGTCGTCGACATTCGCGAGCGCGATGAGTTTGTGCAGGGGCATCTGCCCAGCTCTACCTTTATCCCGCGCGGCCATCTGGAGCTGCAAATCGAGCAGCATCAGCAGGATCGCGAAGCGCCGGTGGTGATTTACTGTGCCGGTGGTGTGCGTTCGGCGCTGGCCGCCCGCAACCTGCAGGAAATGGGCTATGAAAACGTCATCTCGCTGATTGGTGGCTTTAATGGCTGGAAGAATGCCGGCTATGACTTCAAAATCCCCACGGTGCTGACTGAAGACCAGCGCATCCGCTACAGCCGTCACACCATTTTGAGCGAGCTGGGCGAAGCCGGACAGATCAAGCTGCTGGAATCTAAAGTACTCTTGATCGGCGCTGGCGGGTTGGGCAGCCCGGCGGCTATTTATTTGGCCGCGGCAGGCGTCGGTACCCTGGGCATTGTGGACTTTGACACGGTGGATGTCTCCAACCTGCAGCGCCAAATTCTGCATGGTAACAAAGATGTGGGCCGCCCCAAGGTTGAATCCGCCCGCGACCGCATCCACGACATGAATCCCGATGTGAAGGTTATCGGCCACATGGAGCCAATTACCAGCGCCAATGCCCTCGATATCATCAAGGATTACGATATTGTGCTCAACGGGTCGGACAACTTCCCCACGCGCTATCTGGTCAATGATGCCTGCCAATTCCTGGGCAAGCCGCTGGTCGACGCCAGCATCTTTATGTTTGAGGGTCAGGTAACGGTGTACGACCCCAACGACGCCAATAGCCCCTGCTATCGCTGTCTCTATCCGGATCCGCCGCCTCCAGGCGAGGTGCCGAGTTGCGCCGAAGGTGGCGTACTGGGCGTGCTGCCCGGCATTGTGGGCTCGCTGCAGGCCGTCGAAGCCATCAAAATGCTGGCCGGCATTGGCGAACCGCTGATTGGCCGCCTGCTCATGATCGACACGCTGGACATGAGCTTCCGCACGCTGAAAGTGCGCAAGAACCCTGAATGTCCAGTCTGCGGTGAGCATCCCACCGTGACCGAATTGATTGACTATGAGCAATTCTGTGGTCTGCCCTCCAGCGTGGCGCACCCAAATGGGCAAACAACCGAGCGCGAGTTGGTGTTGGCGTAAAAACGTATTGCGTGGTGCGTGTACCGGTCTAGAAAATGAATGGGAGGCGACACCCCAAACGGATACAAGTTCGCAGTCGCTTCCAATACGAGTTCACGCACTACGCACCACGCAACAGAACGACCGAATCGATAAACTTGCGGTGATTCCATCGCGTATGCGAAACGAGAAATCCATGTTACTTGACACAACCGCCCCAATACACAGATCGCCCAGTGCAACGCAGGCTGCGGCCAGCGTTGCGGGTGCCAGCACGGTGCTGGATAACATCGGCAACACGCCGCTGTTAAATTTGAGCGCGTTTGCGCATGCCCGTGGCGTGGCGACCAACGTCGGTGTGTACGCCAAGGCCGAGTGGTGTAATCCGGGCGGGTCGGTCAAGGCGCGGGCCGCACACTATATGATTGAAGCGGCCGAGCGTGATGGTCGACTGGCGCCGGGCAAAATACTGATTGACAGCAGCTCCGGCAACACGGCCATTGCCTACGCGCTCATTGGCTCGGTCAAAGGGTTTCCCGTGCATCTAGTCATGCCCGCCAATGTGAGCAAAGAGCGCAAAGCGCTGGTCAAAGCCTATGGTGCGGTGCTCATTGAGTCGGACCCGCTGGAGGGTTCGGATGGGGCCATTCGCAAAGTGCGCGCAATTGTGGCCGCTGATCCCGAACGCTATTTTTACGCTGACCAATATAACAATGAGGCCAACTGGCGGGCGCATTATGAAACCACCGGCCCCGAAATCTGGCGGCAAACCGGCGGCCAGATTTCGCACTATGTGGCGGGGTTGGGCACCACCGGCACCTTTATGGGCGTGGGGCGCTATCTGAAAGAGCAGAATGAGCGCGTGCGGCTAATTGCCGTGCAGCCCGAAGATGAACTATCTGTCATCGAAGGGCTTAAGTACCTGGAAACGGCCATTGTGCCCGGCATCTACGACGCCGGCGTGCCGGACCGTCACGCCACGGTCAGCGCCGAAGCCGCCTGGGAGACGACGCGCGGGTTGGCGCTCCACGCCGGCCTTTTTGTGGGCGTCAGCGCCGGGGCCGCCGTCGCCGCGGCCATAGACACCGCCCTGGAACTAGATGAAGGCGTCGTGGTCACTGTGTTGCCCGACGACGGCAGCAAATACGTTAGTTTGGGGATTTTTGAGTAAAATTTGACTGTTATAAAAATGAAAAGGCCCGCATTTACAGCGGGCCTTTTCATTTTTATAACAGGTCGATTTGCAATGACTTGTGCTTTATTAACTTATGTTACGCAAGCCTGGAGGAACTTCGGCGAGCCGACATTCCTGTTTCTCTCTAGCAGACTGGCTGTCGCTGCGTAACGTGAGTTATTAAGGCAGTTTGTTCACCCTACTGCCCCGCCCCACGCAGCGTCACCACAATGCGCTGTGGCTGGTCTACGCTTTGCCGGCTGGGCGTGTAGTAGTCGTATGCCTGGCTGCTGGGCGTTTGCGCCCGGATGGGGAAACGCGCTTCCAGCCGGTAGTGGAAGGTGTAGCTCTGCCCGCCCTGCACGTTGGTCATGTACAGCACGATCTGGCTCCCGGTCAGCTCGTAGCGGTCGATTTGGCGGTTCTGTACCAGCGCATCCAGATCGCCGCGCACGGGGGTGAAGCCGGGCGGAATGCCCAGGTCCACCAGAATTGTGCCTGCGACTCCCTCCTGGAACAACTCAACTGCTGCCGTTACGTCCACCAGGTCATTGACCTGTAACTCAGTGCGATCATAGGCGACCTCAACGCGCATGCCTGTGTCCGCAGGCTCCTCATCTGCCACTTGGCTCCACGGCTCATAATACTCGGTGATCACCTGATAGCGCACGCTGCGCTCGCCATCCACTGTAATGTCCAGCCCGTTGAGACCGGCCAGCGGCATCTCAAAACGCACCTGCTGCATCACATCCCGATTCGCCGCGCTAAGCATAACCGTCTGACTTTCGCCGCCATTGAGTGCAACCGTCACCTCGGCGGCGCGGTCCTGCTCATCTAGCTTCATGGCGGCCAGCAGCGCCTTGAGCGTAAGTACCGTGGTTTGCGTGGGGCCAAAGGCGCCATGCTGGTTGCGCTGGGTCACCAAATAGTCAATGATGTGCTGGGCCATCTCCAGCTTGTAGCCGGAGCGCAGCAGCGCCATGGCCGTCATGGCGCCCGTCTCAATGTCGACCGCATCCCCATAACCGCCCATGTAGGTTTGGCCTTGGGATTGCCAGGACAATGCGCCCGTCTCATCGGTAGAAGCCCTGGCCAGCAGCTCATCCAGCAGATTCTGGGCCAGCGCGTCTTGTGGATCAACCGCCACTAGGGCATTGGCCATCATGGCCAGACCATACGGATCGAGCCCAAGTTGGTCTGCCTGCTGGCCACTTTGTGGTAATTGAAGTGGCGAATTAAACGGGCTGTTTTCATAGCCCTCCAGGGTGCTATACAAATAGGCTATGGCCCGCTGCACGGCGTCGCTATCAGAAAAACCGGCGTCGGCCAGCGCCCAAGTGACGTATGCCGTAGAGAGCACATTGCCGTCGCCCAATCCTTCCAGCCCGCTCTCAATGGTCATGCCCTGGGGATACCAGCTTCCGTTGCTATTCTGCCGCGCCATGATATAGGCCGCCGTGCGGTCGATCAGCGCCGGGTCCACGTAGCTAACTTGGCTCATATCGCTAAACTCCATGAGACCGTATGCCGTGAGCATGGTTTGCGGCTCCGGGGCGCCAAAGAGACTAAAGCCGCCGTCATAGCCCGGTACTTCAAAGCCCAACAGTCGTTGATAGCCTAAATTGATAAGCGTTTCGGCGCGCATTTGGATTTCAGGATTGATCTGATCGGTGCTTTGCAGATAGTCCAGAATCAGCACGTTGGGATAGGTCGTGCTGCTGGTCTGCTCAAAGCAGCCATAGGGCTCTTGCAGCATGCCATCCAACCCCTGGAGCAGTTCGCTCTCAATGCCGGGGAAGAAGCGCACGGTGACGTTGGCCGTGCCGTCTAGCGCGCTGGGCGGTACATCCACATTAAAGGTGTGGAAGCCGGCGGCCAGCGTACCGCTCTGCACGTTGCTCTGCGCCTTCCCATTGGGCAGAATCTGCACCGGTCGGGCTACGGCGTCGCTCATGGCGCTGCCGGTGGCGCTGATCTCCAGCACGCCGTCGCCATGCTGTATCACGCGCATGGGGATGTAGGCCACGGTCACTTCGTTGGCCGCCACGTCTACGGTCAGCGTGCTGGCGCCGTCGTCACGCAGCTCAAACCAATCGGCGGGAGCCAGTTGCAACGCAATAGATTGTGGCTCGTCCAGATAGTTGAAGATGCTGACCGGCACGTCGATTTCGTCGTCCACCGTCAAGAAGCGGGGCAGGTCCGGCTCAATAAAAAAGTCCTGGAAGACGCGCAGCCCCACCTGCGCGCTGCCCAGATTGCCGCTCTGATCGGAAGCCACCACGCTGACGCGCCAGGTGGTAATTGAATCGGCAATGGGCACGTCGATCTGGGCGTGGCCGTCGGCATCAGTTTCCACTTCGGGTAGCCAAAGCAGCGTTTCGGGAAAGAATTGGCGCAACCGCGGTGGCTGGGCGCCCTGGGTAGCCGTGGTGACGCCCGCGGCTTCCTCGGCTGGCGCTTCGGCTGCTGGCGCTGCATCATTAGCCGCGGGCGCGCTGGCCGGGGCGGCGCAGGCCGTCCACAGCAGCATGCAGATGGTGAGCGAGGAGAGCACAAAGGGCATGTGGCGGCGATAGCGGCGAGCGCCCACCAGGGTCAAGCCCAGCAGAGGCAGCACCACAAAAGCCACGGCGGCGCGGTTCGTTTGGGCATCCGGCGTGGCTACCGGTGCGGCCACCTGTTCGGCGGTTAATTCTTGGCCCATGAGGCCAAAAAGCGCCATATCGGTCGCGCTACTATTGGCCGGCGTAGCGCTAGCAAAGGGAGCAAAACCGTCGATCTGATAGCGCGGCTCCAGCATTTCGCGCTTGAGCAAGAAATAGGTGCGGGCAAAGCCAGGGTCTTGCGCGCCCAGGGCAAAGACCGATTCGTCCACAATGCTAATGCCCAACATGCTGGGCAGCGGGCTGTCGTTGTGCGTCACCGCAATATCGAGGGCGGCAGTATCACCGGGACGGTAAACTTCGGCGTCAGCGTGCACGTCAAGCTGGGCCGCGCCGGGGTTGACTAACACCAGCCGGCGGTCGCGCAGCACCTGGCCAGCGGACGTGACGGCGTACGCGTTTAGCTCCAGCGTGCCCAACAGGCTGCCGTCTAGCGGAATGGCGGCTTGGGCTGCGCCATCGACCACGGGCAGCGCGGCCATGCCAAAGCTCTGACCATCTTTAATCACGTCCAGATAGACGGTTTTCACTTCACCCGCCACATGCACGTCGGCATTCATCGTTTCGCCAATGGCATATTCGGCGTGTTCAGGGCGCAGCAGCAGGCCGGGGCCACCATCGTAAGGCAGCGCCAACGTAACATCGGATGTGGTTTGGTTTTCGTCCGTAATGTGAACGGTGATGCGCGTGTCGATAAAATTGGGCGCTGTTGCGCTAACAACGGCCAACCCGTTAATATCGGTTTCGATGCGGTCGGGCGAGAATTGGAACCTTTCCGATTCTAGAGCGAGCGTCACCGCGGCCGGACGGCCATCGGGCGTGCTGACCTGGAAGTAGACCAGATTGTCTACATTGGCGCGCAATTGGCCAGATTCAGGAACGGCTTCCACAATGTAGGGCTGCTCGGACACAGTAATGCTTTCGTCGATGCGCTCGCTGTGGTTAGCGCTGTCGATAACCGTGATCTCCAAGTCGATGTTGGCGGTGCTGTTGTTGAGCTGGCCCACAAAGTAGGCGGGCGTTTCAAAGGTATAGGCAAAATCGCCATCGGCATTGGTCTGGCCGTCCAGCGCAAAGACTTCCGTGCGCGCCACGTCATCGACAAAGCCGCGCATCTGCACCTGTGCATTGGCCACCGGCTTGCCAAAGAAATAGCGGGCGTTGACCGTTCCGCTGGCGGCATCACCGGGCAGAAGGAAGGGCTGAGCCGAGTCAAAGTTAATCTGGAAACGGGGTAAATTATAGGGCTTGACTTCAACGGTGCGACTGTCTTGGGCCATGAGCGTGGCCCCCACCTCGGCGGTGATCAAATAGTCGCCGCTGCCGGCTTGCGCATCCAGCAGCAGATCGGTGGCGGCAATCCCATAGAGGGAGGTGACGAGCTCCTGCCGCTGAATAATGTTGTTTTGGGCATCGCGGATAGTGATGACTACGGGCTGATCTTGGGCGGCGTGCAACGAGGTGCGGTTGAGGGCCAGCGTGCGCATGTGAATGGTCTGGCCGGGCTGATAGACCGGCTTGTCGGTGGAGATCAGCACGCTGTATGATTCACCCACTTGCACATTCTGCTGCCAGCGGGTGGAACCTTCCTGGCTGCTGGCGGCCACAACCAGCGTCTGTGCGCTGCTTTGCAGATCGTCCGGCACGTCAAAGAGCACCTGAAGCTGGCCATTGGCGTCGGTACGGCCAGTAAAGAGGGTCTGTTGGCTGTCCGGCCCCACCAGCGCCACGTCAACAATGGCGCGCGCAACCGGCGTATACTTTTGGTTTGGGGCGCGCACATCCACCAAAAAACCGGCGCTAGAACCGGGCGTCAACACTGACGCTTCACCCAGCACGTTGAGCGCAATGGGTGGCGGTGGTGCGGGCACTTGGGTGGCCACGGCGCAGGCGGGCAGCAATATGAGCACGCCGATAAAATAGAGCAGAAGTTTTAGTTTGGAACTGAGCATGTTTATCCTCCCGTATTTGTTGACAAGGTGCCCAGGCGACAAGCTGACTGAGCCTGTCGAAGTCAGCTTGTCATGACCTGAATTGTGTTACCGTGGCTTTATGGTAGAGGAGGATGTGGTGCAACACAATGCTCAGAAGTGTACCATTTCAGGAGACAGCGTGTACCATTGGAGGCTTTTACTTATCCAAAATTCCCAGCGGTAAATAGGCCGATACAATCCAGTTGGGCGCATCTACAATTTCGCTGATTTTGAGGTCAACCGCGGCGCCGCATAAACAATAAGCTGCGGCCCGGCTCAAGCCGTGTTCGGCTTCCAGGTAGTCAATGATGTAGCGAATGGCCTTTTGGGCATTCGCATAGAGATCGGGGCCGTGGGCGGTGGCCACGTAATAACCACCCGTATCGGCCACGGTCAGCTTTTGGCCGGCAGGCGTAAAGAAGCGCAATTCCGGCACGTTGGCCCCCTTGCGCAAATTGAAGCGCAGCGTCACCGTCATGGGTGTTTCAATGCCGGTGCCATTCACCTCGCCATCGCCCTGGGCCGAATGACAGTCTCCGCACGAGAAGAGCGCACCGGGCGCCAACACCGGAAAAATCGCCCGCGCCCCCGGCGTCAGGTGGCGGATGTCGATGTTGCCGCCGTTGACGCGCGGCGGAATCGTGTCGAACCGACCCGCTTCGGCCAGCGCCACGCCCATGACGCCGCAGAATGGTTCATACGGAATTTTGATGGTGTCGCTAAAGTGGCACACGCCATCGGCCATGCGGTAATGGTGCAGATAGGGGTCACTGAACTCGTCCGCCAGCAGCCCAAAGCCAGGAATCACCGCGTTCCACCCCCAGCCTTTGTGCTCAATGCTCAATATCTCTACTTCTAGCCCGTCGCCCGGTTCCGCGCCTTCCACATAGACCGGTCCAGTTAGCGGGTGGATGGGGTCAAAGCTCAGCGTGGCCAGTGCCTCCGACGCCGCGTCGGGCGTAATCTGTCCGGCGCTGGCTTCCAATGTTTCAAAAACCACGGTGTCGCCCGGCGCAATATGCACCCGCGGCGGCAGCGAATTGTCCCAAAACGCGTGGCATTGCTGATCGTCAAGATGATGGGTTGTCATGGGTTTGCATTCCTTTATGAGGGCAATGTATATATCTACAACCCAGGTTTCTGCCAGAAGCCTGGGTTGTGGATATACTTATCTTTTGCACTAAATGTCTGTCCGTAAATTCTCTGTACCAAACCGATCTGTCAGAGACAGCAAACGATTCACAACCGAATTTACGGATAGATGCTTAGCTCGTCAGCGTCACGCGATCCAGGTCCACCAGCCCGGGAATGCGGCTGACATCGGGGAAATTCACCTCGTTGCGATAGACCAGCGTGTCGAGCGGATGGTGGGTGAAGACGGCCGCGACTTTGTCCGAGGTAATTTGGTTGGCTTTTTGCACCAACTCTTTGCGTTTATCGGGTTCAGAGATGGTGCGCTGTTCGTCGGTCAGCGCATCTACTTCGGCATCGGAGAAGAAGCCAAAGGGCATTTCATCCACGTTGCGATTGGGGCCGTTAAATTTGGATGAGGTCTGCATCCAGTCGACCAGGCCGTCGTCGGGATCGTAGTCGCCACCGGACCCCAGACGCATCAAATCGTAATTCATCGAGTTGCCATCCTCAATCAGCACGGTGAAATCCTTGATGTCCAACTCAATGTCAATGTTCAAATTCTGTTTGTACATGTTGACAATGATTTCCCCTTCGCGGCGACCGGCTGGCGTGGTGAGCAGCTTGAGCGTGGGAATACCTTCGCCGTTGGGGAAGCCGGCATCGGCCAAAAGCTGCTGCGCCGCCTCCACATCAAAACGCTGTTCGCTCACTTCATTTATGGCGGTGTCGAAGAAGAAGCGCATGGCCGGGTTGATGGTGCCAAAGCCTGGGCTGCCCCGCCCAAAGAGGGCGCGTTCAATAAAATCATCGCGGTCAAACGCCTTGGCAATGGCCAGCCGTACTTTGAACCCATTTTCCTGCTTTAATTCATCTACCGATTTATTAAAGTCGGTGACCACAAAGGGCTCGCGCCAGGGGTTGATAAACATAGACTGAAAGCCCGGTCCGGTGACGTCGGAAACGGTGAGGTCGGCGTTGGCGACAAAGCGGTCGATGAGCTCGGCCGGCGCACCATTGCCACCGATCAGATGGATATCACCAGCTTCAATGGCGGCGGCCAGGGGCTCCGGTTCGGGAATGGGAATAAAGGTGACCTTGTCCAGCTTGGGCCGTTCGGGGTCATAATAGTCGGCAAAGCGCTCAATGGTGAGTCCTTGGCCCAGCTGATGCTCAGTCACCATAAAGGGGCCGGTGCCGACCGGCGTCAGGCCATACTGTTCTAGGCCCATCTCTTCGATGGCGCGCTGGTTGACAATGGTCATGGCGCGGCCGCTGGCGCGTTCCAACGACTTGACCAGCAGCGAAGCTTGCGGTTTTTCCAGGACTAATTTTACAGTGAGGTCGTCTACTTTTTGCACGTCGGTGATATTGGCGATGACTGCGGAATGAATCGACTGCTCTGGGTCTTTGGAGCGATTATAGGTGTAGACCACGTCATCGGCAGTCAGTGGATCGCCATTGTGCCAGGTAACGCCTGGGCGCAGGACAAAAGTCCATTCCAGCCCATCTTCGCTTACTTCCCAGCTTTCGGCCAGGTCGCCTTCCGCGGTCAGGTCGGCGTTGATGTGGGTCAGCCCGCTGAGCACGTTGGACGCGATCTGGAATTGCAGCACCTGGTTGATCTGCGCCGGATCTAGCGTGGTGATTTCGGCGGTGCCGCCCCAACCGCAGGTCATTTCGCCGCCGCTGGAAGCCGCCGCTTCTTCTGTGGTTCCCGCTTGGGTGCTGCTCTCGCCAGCAGGCGCCGCCGCCGGTGCGCACGCCGTTAGGATGTCCGTCAGCGAAAGGGCGCCGGCCGCGGCCAACAGCCGCAGCACCGTGCGTCGACCCAGCTTGGGGCCGGCGAGTTCTTCTCGGCGCAGCCCAAAGAGCGGGTCTTGGCGGTCGTAATCATACGCCGCGGCCAGCTCGCGTTCAGCCTGGTCAATCTGATTTTTGTCATACGGGTGAGTCATTGGGGTCTCCTTTAAATAACGGGGGTGATTGGGTAATTGGGTAATGGTTGATGGGGAGATCGCAGCGAACCCAGTCAACCAATGACCCAATCAACAACTTTAATATCGCGTCAATGCGCCGATCTTGCCCAGCTTCTCCAGATCTTCGTGCTGCTCTAGCACGGTGACGCTAATGCCTTGGACCATGGCCCGGCGCAGTACGCTATCTACGGCGTCTGGCAGCTTTTGGACTTTGCCGCTTTGCAGGTCACTTTCCTCTGTTAAGTCCAGCAGAATGTAGCCGCTATCGACAAAGCGATAGGCCGGCTGTACAAAGTCGGCCAGCGTAACCACATGCTGCGCACGGCCATTTTGCACGGCGGTGAGCGTTTCGGCGAGCCCAGCCACGGCGTTGCCCTCTTTATGTACGGTGGTCACAACGCTATCGGCGACAGATTGCGCTTCAGTTTTGGCTGCTTGCAGCGCCACGGCCAGCGCCTTCTCGCTCACTTCAGTCGAATTGGCATTGGAATCGACGGCGATTTGGCCCACGACCATGCTGCGCAATCGATGTGAAAGCAAGTCGCGAAAGCGGGCCACATTCTTTTCCGTGCCGGCCAAAATCAGGCGGCGCGTGTTGTTTTTGCGGTAAAAGTCTTCGGCCAGCTCGGCGGCGTCTTGCAAGTTTTGGCGCGCCTGTTCGGCTTCGCGGCGCTGGAAGTTGGCCGCGGACCAGCCACCGGCCTTGTGTGATTTCACCTCTTCCCCCAGATAGCCTTGCACCGCTTCCATTTGGCCCATATTAAACACATAGAGCCGGGCGCCGATCTGCTCGACCTGAATGACGCCGTAGCGTTCGTATGTATCAATCAGCATGGCCAGTTGGCGCACGTAAGGGCGACGGCCCACCAGCACGCTGTCTTCCATGGGCAGCAAAAAGCTGTGCGCCCACCAAAAATCTTGAGCTGCGCAGCTAAACATGACAATGCCGCGGCCCTGCCAGTTGTAGCCCATTTCCACATAGTTTTGCACGCGCTGGATGTCTTCGGCGTTCGCACCTTCTGCTTTGCCCAGCAGGTTGCGCAGCGCCAGCTTATATTTTTCTGGTGAGCGCCGGTGTGGGTCCACGTTGAGGTAGATGCTCAACACGGGGTGTTCGGCGCTTTCAAACTCAATGGCCTGGCGAATTTCCATATCGGTCAACATAGCATTCTCTCCTATTCGTTAGAACTCATGGCATGGCCGTTGTGGAGCAAAAGCATCTCGGCGAAGTCATCTTCTGAGGTAGGACTGAGCACAACCGCCATTATACAAGTCGTATTCGTTTGGATAGAGCTAATGATTTACGCTCGCGGGTATCATAAAGGAAGTTTGTTATCTGCTTGACGTTAATAACGAGTAATGCCGAAATCATCAACACCATGGCAGCGTACTGAGTATATCCCGACTTACGCAGCACCGTGGCTTGTCAAGGTAGCAAAGCGTGGTTGACCAGCCAACTTCCCTGGCCCGACGTAAGTCTTATAGAGTGCCAGCATCTGAGGAAAAGATCGAGCTGAGCGCAAGAATTCTACCTGAAAGGTATCACTTTCCTGCGTTGTTGTCAATTGCGCTAAAAATGCATGGGGCGGGGTGGGAATTTAGATGAGGTGTGCAGGAGAAGTTCGACTTCTCTCAGAAGTCGAACTTCTCCTGCACAGCACTGATGGAAGTGAACGAATTAAATCGGTAAACGACCGCCCTAGTTGAAACCAGCGCCTGACAGCCAAAGTACGCTCAAGCGCACGCTAGAAACAGCCTGCTTGAGCAGGCTTCCGCTAGCAGAGGCAGGCTTCAGCCTGTGACATCTATTCCCGAAACAATTTATGAATGTCCATAAGTGCGTAACAAATGTTTAATTGTTGAGTGGGCTATGCCTTTTGATGTTTGGAGCGCAGCGGAATGTATTTGTGATCCAAATTATGATGGGCGGTGATAAAGCGTACGGTGCGGTTGCGCACGCGCATGAGAACAGAATGGGTAATGGCCATGCGCCCGGTGACGGTCATGCCATCCAAGAATGGGCTTTCCAAAATGCCGGTGGCGGCAAAGAGAATGTCATCGCCGCGCGCCAGGTCTTTGGAGAGATAGATGTGATCCAGCTTGTCGCCCCAGCCAATGTCGATGAGGGAAGCCTTTTCCTCCTCATCGCGCGGCCAGATTTTGGCTTGCAGACCGCCACCCAAGCAGCGCATGCCGGCAGCGGATAACACGCCTTCCGGGGCGCCGCCAATGCCCAAATAGAGGTCGATGCCGGCGCCAGGCATGGCCGGCGCCAGGGCGGCTGTAATATCGCCGTCGGAGACCATGCGCAGATTGGCGCCCAGCGAGCGCACTGCTTCGACAATGTGCGCGTTGCGCGGCCGATCCAGCAGCATGACCACCACGTCATGCACCTCTTTGGAGAGCAGACGGGCGGCCAGGTGGATGGTCTCTTCAATGGGCGTGTCCACGCTGAGCGGCAAGCTGGGGTCGCGCACAAATGCATCGCGGATGGCCGGGCCATATGAAAGCTTGTTCATGTAAAAAGCGGGAATATCGAGCAGCCCGGTGGGCTCGTCGCCTTCGTCGGTTGGGTCTACATGCAGCGAGGCGGCAATGCAGCTGATGGCATTGGGCAATCCCTTGCTCAAGTTGGTGGTGCCATCAATGGGATCCAGCGCAATATTGAGCCGCATGGCTCCTTCCACCCATGTGCCGACCTTTTCTCCTTTGAAGAGGCCCGGCGCGTTATCCTTAATGCCTTCGCCGATAACCACTTCACCCGCTACATCTATCTGATCAAACGTGCCGCGGATGGCATCGGAAGCCGCGGCATCCGCGGCTTCTTTATTGCCGCGGCCAATCCAGGTGAAGCAATTTAGTGCACCCGCCTCGGTGGCGCGTACAATATCCAATCCCAACGTTCGTTCAATATTTGTGCTCATACGTACTCCTTTGTACATAGCTAATTGTCTGGCCGCTTAATTTTTAGAAATTCCGTATGACTTTGGCTCAAGTTGTGATTTCTAAAAATTAAATGTACGCGGCACTAGTTTGGTTGAACAGGAAAACTTCCTACCCTCTTTCCACAATTTCATCTGTACGTGTGTCGCGGTGGATGCGTACCCAGCGGCGGCAGCCATAGGTGTGAAACCAGGCTTCAAGCTGTACGCCTTCTGGATTGGTGCGCATAAAGGCGCGATCCAGGTCGCGGGCATCTGGGTCGGTTATTTCATCAGGTACAGAGGGAATTTCGCCATACATAAATTCTTGAATGGGGCGCGGCCCACAATGGGGACACGGAATGTTGATGTTCATGCGCGCTCCGCAAGCAATATCAGTAGATCGCAATGCCAAGAGAGAGGGCTGGAATCGTATCGGGACCGATGCCTATATTGCCAATCCTGTTGCGGTATACTGAAAATGAAGTTGATAGAGTTACGCAGTGCCAGTGGCGCGCCAACAGAGGGAATTGCATTGGCCAGTTGGCAAGTATGCGTGCAGCAAGAAAGCGATATTATATCATAGAGGATACAGTTGCCTAAACTGCTTCCTCAACGACTTGACAGTCATCCATTTTCTAGTCTACTATGTGGGTCTAGTCTACGTGAGAGAGAAGGGATTTGCTTGATGACGCAACTACCATCCCCCTATTATCTGGATCTATGCAAGCTCTAGCCGCGGTGTGCTGGGGCTTTTTTATTGTACCTATCCATGCGCCCCGGTTACTTGTCTGGCCGCTTAATTTTTAGAATTCCCGTATCACTTTTGTTCGAGCTGTGATTTCTAAAAATTAAATGTGCGCGTCGCTACGGCTAGATAGGTATATTCAAAAAGGCAATGTCGTTAGAAGCCCGTCTGCCCTCGACTTAGCAGGCTATGTTGGTACAGGTTACGTGTGGCGAAGTATATAATTGGGCTCAACGGGATTTTGTGTGGTTGCTTCCAGGAAGAGGCCGAGATAGCTTTGGCTCGCGCAAAAGTGGCGACCGCCTCTTCCTGGCAGGGGATGTGGCCAGTGTGTCAACCACCTGAGATCCAAAAGAGTCTATAATGGGAGGGATAAATATGAGACGTCGAATCTTGATTCCGCTAGATGGCACCGAGTTTCGCAGCCAAGCCTTGTCGGTTGTGCGTCGCGTTTTTGATCCTGAAACTACCGACGTTTTTTTGCTGCTGGTGGAACCGATTGGCGGGTTGGACACTGAAGAGACGCGGCATTATCATGGCCTGGCCGAGGATATGTGGTATTACTCGGGCGGTATCTATCACGAATTTGTCCTGGGCGAGCACGTTAATGTACGCGAAGAGCGTGCCGAACGGCTGCAAAAGGATGCGGTGCGCCTGCGCAAGGCGGGCTATCACGTCTGTACGAAAATTCGCACGGGCGATCTGGCTGACAGCATCATTGAGGTTACGCAAACGTCTCACATTGACATCATTGCCATGGTCACCCGCGGCCGCACAGGGCTTTCGCGCATGCTCTTTGGCAGCGTGGCCGATCAGGTATTGCGCAGCGTCTCCATTCCGGTCATGCTGCTGCGTTCGCCCGCCGGTGAACAAGAGGAGGTAGCGGCCAATCGCGTCGTAGCGTCTTTCTAATGGCGGCGGTCATCATCTCTTGTTGTTGCGAACTACTGATTTTTATTTAAGGCTTCAATCTCACCTTCTAGACTTTCCACCTTTTCACCGAGCGCGGCAATCTGCTGCTGGAGCGCAGTCAGCACCTGCACAAGCTGTTGCTCCGTATTCTCCGATTTGGGCGGGGTGGTGGGCGGCGCAAAGGGTGGCGTGAACCACCACGGCTGCCAAAACGAGACATTTTGCGTCTGCTCCAGCGTTTTGTCGAACTGTGCACGCAAGGCTTCAGTGTGCTGGATGGAGCGGTCGGCGGCCTGCTGCATGGCCTCCATCATCATGGTGGAGTAGCTGCTGGTAAATTTGTCCCACAATTTAAAGCTTTCGCGCAGCGCTTTTTGCTGATAGGTTTCCTGGCGGGCGGCGGCTTCTGCCCCCGCTTTGGCGGCACTGGGCTGGCTGAAGGTGGCTTTGCCCTTGGTGCTGTTGAGCGTTAAATCCATGAGCGACTGCTGTATAAACGCCATGGCGTCGGTGAAATCGGTAAAGTTGTGCTCTTTCCCGCTCTGCACATGCCGAATGTGACCGCGCCACTCCACCCGCGGTTCACCAGGCACATCGTCCCACAGATCTTGCGTAAAGCGCACCAAAAAAGAGGCAATATCGCGTTGGCCTTTTTTCATTTCATCCTCCCATATCCGCTGCTGTGGCGAACCAGAAAAAGATTTTAGGACCTGTACGAGGGCGATAGTACGGCGCACAGAGCCATCTTAGAATTATATGAGGGGTGTGCATAGTTCGATACTCGAGTGCAACATGTCTCGTAAACCCGCGTGCGACGCGCTGGCCGCCACGACGACTATTTTCCGGCTATTTTGCGGGCCAGTGCGACGCACGCTAATCGCCTCTGCGCAACTGAAACACGTATGCACACCCCTCAATTATATGTTGAAGCCATACCGCAACGGTGTTGACCATATAAGCATTGGCCTTGTTTGGGGAATCTAGCGGTACTTTGGCTGGCGAGCAATCGGCTGTACACAGTGTAAAATCTTTGGGTAACTGTACAGTTGCGACCCGTTTATCCTTGCTGCTGGATCTGTTCATACAGCTCCGTTGTTTCGGGCAGCGGCTCAATTTCAAACTCTTCTTCTAGTTTCTGTACGCACTGCTCATAGGTGCGCAACGCCAGCGGACGGTTGCCTTGGGCCGCATAGGCCTGCATCTGGACGCGGTATGCATCTTCCCACACCGGATCGATGGTCAACACGCGCTGGGTCAAACGAATGCTTTCCAAGGGTGTCTGTGTCAAAAGCAAGTGGGCCAGGGTAGTCATGGCGCCCAGCGCCAATACCTGCAACCGTTCACGTTC
Organism: Caldilineaceae bacterium; assembly: GCA_020634755.1. GTDB lineage: Bacteria > Chloroflexota > Anaerolineae > Caldilineales > Caldilineaceae > JACKBC01. The sequence continues at coordinate 130,287 of JACKBC010000010.1, forward strand.
GGCGCTGGTCCAATCCTCATAGCGGCGTTCGGGCAGATAATCACCAATGTAAAGGCTCACCGCCGTTTGGTAACAGGCAATGGCCTGCTGGGTGAGCGCCTCGGCTGCCTTTTCATTGATCGTGGCATTCTGCAGCAGCTGGTTGCCGATGGTGATCAGCTCTTCAAAGGCCTCTGTGTCTAGCCACACATCGGTCAGATCCAGCCCATAGGCCAGACCATGACGCTGGACAAAACGGGGCTCCACGCGCGGTGGCCGGTCCGGCTCCAGCGCTTTGTTTACGGCGTTTAGCGCAACTTTAAAATCGCGATCGCCCTTGTCCTGGTCCAGCTCGGGCCAAAGGCGGTCAATAATCTGCTCTTTGTGCAGATATTGGCGACGCAGCGTAACGAAAAGTTGGATCAAGTGGATGGCCTTTTCGCGCGTCCACGCCGTGGCGGGCAATTCTCCGCCCGCGCGCCAAACGCGAAAGCCGCCCAATGTGCGGATGCAGAGGGCGGCCTTGACCAATGTACTATTTGTGTGCTGAAACGCCAAGCTGCCGGCAATTAATTCGTCGGCGTGCTTAAATATTTCGGCTTCGCTCTTGTCGAGATGATGAATAAGATCGGTCATGTGAAATGGACGTAAGGAGTAGGGAATAAGGAATAGGACCGTGCGTGAAGATTCGCGCGCAGCCCCGATCCCTCATCCCTAACCCCAATTTTACTCAAAAATCCAGGCGTCGGTATTGCGTGACCAATCCACCAAATCTTCACCAAACCAGAGCGCAATTTCGCTGGCCGCCGTATCGGGACCATCGCTGGCGTGAACCAGGTTGCGCCCAATCTCCAGGCCAAAGTCGGCGCGGATGGTGCCGGGGGCGGCTTCGGCGGGCTTGGTGGCGCCCACGGTGCTGCGCACAACGCCAATGGCGCCGGTGCCTTCTAACACCAACGCCACCACTGGAGAGCTGGTAATGTATTCGATTAGCCCCTTAAAAAAGGGACGTTCGGCGTGAACCGCATAATGTTCCTGCGCCAGCTCATCGCTCACCTGCAGCATTTTCATGGCCACCAGCTTTAAACCGCGGCGTTCAAAACGCAGAATAATTTCACCCACCAGCCCGCGCTGTACGGCGTCTGGTTTCAAGATCACAAACGTTCGTTCCATTCTTTTTGACTCCTATTTGTTTTGTTTTTGGGGGGAGTAGGGTTTAAGGAGTAGGCAGGGATTCAAGCCCCGCCCACTCCCTACTTCTTACCCCCTAATTCCATTCGGGTTCAAAAGGGGCACAGCGCATGTGGACGTCCAGCTTGCCCAAGCGCAGACCCATATCGTGTTCCACAATATCGCGCGTCACCTCGACTACTTCATCGGTCTTCATGGGGATATCTACATCGGGCGCGGCCTCAATTTCCAGCTTAATGTCTACCGAACCGCCGCGTGATTTGACCAGAGGCACCACCGTAATCACTTCGGCCAGCTGATCTAAGTGCCACTGCAAGCGCCGGCCAATGCTGTCGGTAGCCAGCTCGGCCGACCCGCCCTCGGCTGTGCGAATGCGCACGCCGCGCCGCCGTCCGGTCAAAATCTCCAGCCAAATTAACATACCAAAGAGCGCAATTGCCGCTACGCCCAAGGCGGCCTGTCCAATCATAAAATTGGTAGGGTCGCTGGCCTGCCAGCTCTGCAAAGTTTCACTCAGCGCTGATGTGGCGGTGCGCACCTGACCCAAAGCCTGAAGCGGCGTTATGGCAAAATAGCACACAATCAGCAGCAAAAAGAGCCAGATCAGTGTAGCCGTCAGCCGGTTAAATGTGGACATAGCGAATACCTCTAAAAATTACCCGAATTTCCATATAACAGCAGATCATTATACCGCAGAGTAAATGAGTTGGCGAACTTCCTGCACATAATAAATTCCTGACCGTATAAATTCCTGACCGTATAAATTCCTGACCGTATAAATTCCTGAGAAGCAGTCTGAAAAGTCACAAGTGGGTCCAAAAACATGCCGGGAAAGGGCCGATTGCGCATGATGTGACCAGGATTTTGTGGCCCTTTCCCGGCATATGACACACCTGAACCACCTTTTCAGACAGCTTCTGACCGTATAACTTCCTGCCCACAATAAAATAAAGAGCGGAACAGCTGGATGATAAAAATCACCTGGCTGTTCCGCTCTTTGTATACCCGCGCCGCAAGCGGCGGCGTTATTGACATGGGACTGAAGAATCTACTGTGCAGTGCAGCTTTAGACGGCCGTGTGAACCGTGCTATCGACCACGCGCACGTCTACTTCGTCTTGCATGTGATGCTCTGTGTCCGCCGTTTCATCCAACATAAACAGACCCGAAGCTACATAGAGCAGCACGCCGGTGCCCAGGCTGCCGATGCTAAAGGCGGCCCAAATCAGACGCACCAGATTGGCATCAATGCCCAGCTTGGCGCCGATGCCGCCACATACGCCCATCAACATGCGGTTGCTATGGCTGCGGCGCAGCGGGAAGCGTGCACGCAGCGCCTGGAAACCAGAGCGCACGTTGCTGCTGGCCGGTTGGCGGCTGCTAAAAGAGGCGCGCACCCGGCTGCCAGCGTTGTTGAATGCGCCGCGCCAATCGCGGTCATCGTGGCGGTTGAGCAGCAACATGCCGGCGCCAATGAGCAGAGCCGGCCAGAAAAGCACGCCCACAACGGCCCATGCACCACTCCACAGCCAAGGCAGAATGCCCAAATTGGAGAGCAGCCACAAAATGCCAAAGCTGATCAGCAGCACCGCCGCCATGCCCAGATTGCGCTCATTCAGCTCAATGGCTGCCGGGCGCTCCTGGCCGTCTTTGGCCGTGCCCACCGGCAGCAGCAGCCACAGCGCTGCATAGGCTAGAAAACCGCCGCCTCCGCTGGCCACTGTAGCCACGACCCACAAGATGCGCACCAATACTGGATCCCAGCCCAGGAAGTCGGCCAGACCGCCACAAACGCCGCCCACGGCTTTGTTGTGCGGATGGCGATAAAGCATATTTGCGTTGCGCTTGCCATTGTTTTCAATATTTTCAACATTCATAATTTTTTGTCCCGGAATATCTTTGATCGATTGCCGCTTTTGTGTGTGTGCGGCCTCGGCGGCCAATTCATCTTCTTGCACAACCGTCCACCCCTCTTTGGACTGCTCGGCCGCCACATTTTCTACGCGGACCGTGTTGACCTGCGGCTCATCGACATTGACTGTTTCGCGATTATTTGTTTCCATCTCACCACCCGTTATTCCTTCATCATATATTTGTGTGCTCATCGGTTCTCCTTTGAAATTCCGCTATCTGTCACAACCATGTGGTTGATCAACAATACGCACGCTTGGCAAAAAGGTTTCAACGCTGACGCCAATTTCGTGCTAAAATAGCAACATGACCACCTTTACCAGCCCCGCTGAGCTGCTTGCCCACACTGCCCATCGTCCGTGGCCATTGCCCGCCGGCCCTTGGATCATGACGCAGCGCTGGCAGCAGCTGCTCTTTGCCCATTGGCCCGTTGCACCGGACGTCATGCGTGCGCTCGTGCCGCCACAGCTAGAATTAGAACTGTTTGAAGGCCAAGCGTGGCTGGGCGTTGTGCCCTTTCGCATGACCAATGTACGCCCGCGCGGCATTCCGGCCTTGCCTTGGCTGTCGGCGTTTCCCGAACTCAACGTCCGCACCTATGTGCGCGCGGCGAATGGGCGCACACCCAAGCCCGGCGTCTACTTTTTTAGCTTGGATGCGGCCAATCCGGTGGCGGTAATGGTGGCGCGCGCGCTCTATCGGCTGCCCTATTTCCGGGCCACAATGACGGTGCGGCAGCAGACGGATCTCATCCAATATCGCAGCCAGCGCACGCATGGCGGCGCGCCGACCGCCGAGTTGACGGGCCAGTACGGCCCCGTTGGCCCCGTCTATGCGGCTGCCGCGGGTACGCTGGAACAGTGGCTCACCGAGCGCTATTGTCTATATACAATTGGTCGTCGGGAAAAGGTGCTGCGCGGGGAAATTCACCACAAGCCGTGGCCGCTGCAGCCGGCCCAGGCTCACTTTGCGGTCAACACAATGGCGGCAGCGGCCGGGCTCGCCCTGCCCGACACGCCGCCGCTTTTGCACTTTGCCGCCAGCATTGATGTGCTGGTTTGGCCCATTGCGCCGGTTACGTAGTGCGCTCTCGCTCCACCAGCACGCGGCGCAGAATCTTGCCGGAAGCCGACTTGGGGATTTCATCTACAAACTCCAGGCGGCGAATCTTTTTGTGCGGAGAGACGCGCGCCGCCACCCACGCCATCAGCTCCTCACCCTCAAGCGCCCCTTTGCGCACCACAAATGCCTTGGGCACTTCGCCCGCCTCTTCATCGGTGCTGGGAATGACGGCGGCGTCCACAATGGCGGGGTGCGTCAACAGCAGCGCCTCGAGTTCAGCCGGCGCCACTTGGAAGCCTTTGTACTTAATCAGCTCTTTGACTCGGTCCACAATATAAAAATAGTGGTCGGCATCGGCGTAGCCAATGTCGCCGGTATGAAACCAGCCATCGGCGTCAATGCAGGCCGCCGTGGCTTGCGGATTGTTCAGATACCCTTTCATGACTTGCGGTCCGCGAATCCAGATTTCGCCCGGCTCGTTTATACCCAGCGGCTGTTGTGTGGCCACATCGGCCACGATCACTTCCGTGCTGGGCAGGCTCGGCCCAATGGTGCCGGGGTTGTCCACCGCTTTGTAATCGGGGCAAACATGGGTCACCGGGCTGGTTTCGGTTAAGCCATAGCCCTGCATCACAATGCAATTGAGGCGCTTGGCCGCCGCCCCGGCCAATTCTGCACTGAGCGGCGCCGCGCCGGATGTAATGTATTTGAGCGATGACAGATCGTACTTATCTACCAGAGGATGCTTAGCCAGCCCCAAAACTATGGGCGGCACCAGGTTCATGCGCGTGATTTTGTAATCCTGTATAAGCTGCAAGAACTGTTCCATATCAAAACGCGGCATGGTCACTACGGTGGCGCCCTTGGCCAGCGTATAGTTCATAATGACCACCATGCCGTAGATGTGATAAAAGGGCAGGATGCCAATGACTGTATCGTCGGTCTCAATGAGATTGGCGTCGGTCACCCCCTCCATTTGTACCATGTTGGCCACCAGATTGCGGTGCGTCAGCATGACGCCTTTGGGAAAGCCGGTGGTGCCGCTGGAATAGGGCAGCACCACGACATCCTCGGCGGGGTTAATCTCCACTTGGGGCATTTCTGCGGCGGCTGGCGCACCATCGCGCTGCAACAGGCTGGCAAAGGGGGTGGCGCCTGCGGCCTCACCAAAGACAAAGATTTCCTCGATGCCGGTTTGGGCGGCGGCCTCCTGGGCCTTTTCCAAAAAGAGCGGAATCGTGAGTAGATATTTGGCGCCGGAATCCTGAAGCTGCTGCGCCAACTCTGCGGCTGTGTAGAGCGGATTGACCGTAGTGTTGACGCCACCCACCATGGCCACGGCGTGAAAGGCCACGGCATACTCGGGCAAATTGGGGCTGTAAATGGCCAGCACATCGCCCTTGCCAAAGCCGCGCCGGGCCAGGTTGGCCGCTACGAGCCGAATGGCGCCGGCCAGCTGGGCATACGTGAGCGTGCGTCCAGTTGGCCCATCGATGAGCGCCGCTTTGGCGCCAAATTGGGCCGCATTTTGCAATACATAATCGGTGACAGAAAGTGAGGGGATTTGCACATCGGGATACGGGCTACGAAAGATCATGGTTACCTCCTAGAGAGAGTCGCAAGGGTGCAAAGCCGCAAAGTGGCAGGACCCTGTACAACTTTGCAGCCTGCCACTTTGCAACTCTGTCCCTTTTACGGAATCCACTGTATATTTTGTTCGAGCCAATTGCCAACGTCACCGGCCATGGGCGCTATTAATTGGGCTTCGCCGCCGGTAGCCGGTGCGGCCCAAATTTTCCAAGCGCCGTCGCGATTGCTCAAGAAAGCCACCCACGCACTGTCCGGGCTGACTGTGGGGTCAACATCGCTGGCGCCGCTGTCGGTTATGCGCACGACGCTGCCGTCGCTTACATTGACTCGGTAAATCTCCGGGTTGCCGTGGCGGGCATCGCTGGTAAAGACGACAAAGCTGCCGTTGGGAGCCCAATCTGGCCGCGTGTCGGCGGGGACGCTGGTCAGGGGCTGCCGGTTGCCGCCATTGCCCGTCATCGTCCAAATGCCACAGCCGTTGCCGCGCTCGTCGCAGCCGCGAAACGCAATGAGATCGGCGGTGGGGTGCCAGTCTGGCGCTTCGCCAAAGCTCAGATTTTGGGTGGCGCCATTTTCTTCAGCCCAGACTGTGTAGATGCGCCAGAGGCGGTCGCCTTCGCGGTTGCTGGCAAAGGCCAGGCGGCTGCCGTCGTGGCTCCAGCTGGGCTGGCTGTCTTCGGCAAATTGGGTAAAGCGCAGGCGCAGCCCGCTGCCCGGATCAATCGAGCCCAGACCGATGCTGTCGGCGCGCAGATCGTGAAAGGCCAGCCGGGCGCCATCGTTGCGCATGGCCGGCTGCGACGCATCATCCACCAGCACGCTGGGGGCGGCGCCGCTGCCCACGGGCTGCGCGAAGATCAGGCTGCGTCCGCTGCCCGCTTCGCGCACGGAATAGAGAATGCGCCCACCGCTGGGGCTTCCGCTTACAACCGGGGCGGTAACGACTGGCTCTTCGGCTTCGGCGCTTTCCGGCGTTGGCGTGCTGGCGGCCGGGCTAACATCCGTTTGGGCATTAGTGTCCGTACTGTTGCTGGTGGCGCTGATCGTTGCACCAGGCGCAGCGTTGGTTGCTGCGGCATCACCCAGCTCGGGCGCCACCGTATCCGAGCCATCGCACAGCGCCTGATATTTGTCGCGCTTGCTGATCGAGCCGGGCGTTACCTGGATGGCAATGGCGGCATTGTATTGGGAAACCGCGCGGCACCAGTCCTGTTCGGCCACCAATGTATCGCCATACTGCATGTGGGCGCGCTGCAATCGCTCGCGCACGTCTCGATAGCCGGCATCCAGCGCGTAGAGCTTTTCCAGCGTGGCAACCGCTTTTTCCCAATCGGCTCCGCTCAACGTCAGCACATCCAAATAGGCCGCAATGGTGGCGCGCGCGGTCTGTGCTTCCGGCGCGCCGGGGCGCACAGCTAGCGCTTTGTCCAGCGTGCTCAAAGCTTGTTCAAATTTGTCCTGCCGTTCCTGTTCAATACCCAGGCTGAGATAAGCATTGTAGAGCAGGGCCGTTACATTCTCGCTGGCATCGCCCGTTTGTCGCAGCTCTTCTAAAAGCGCAATGGCGTCGTCCCAGCGGCCGGATTCAAAGGCGATCTGTGCTTTATCAAATTGAGGATCGGTTGCACTGGTTGCATCATGAACCACGGTGGGCGCAGGGGTAGCGCCGGTTGGTGTATTCTGCACGGCAACGACATCGGCGCTTACCTGGCCCGAAGCCAGCGCCAGCAAAATTTCAATACCGTCTGCCGCCGCCGTATTGTTTGGATCCAGAATCAGCACGCGGCGATATTCTTCTAGGGCCGCTTCCAGATTGCCCTCTGACCGGTAGTCAAGCGCACGCTGCAAGGAGATGCCAATCTGCTGTCGACTCTGCAACTCCAGTTGCCTCTGGCCGGCGCGAATCCCCAGCACAATGGATAAAATTAAGATGGCCGCGGCTAAAAATGTTACAGAGCCTAAGACCCAGCGCAGCCATTCGGGAAAAACAAAGCGTTCAGTCGTTTCTCTTGTCATTATCTATTTCTTGAATTCACATATATCTCTTCAATCAACCCGCTCAGGGTTGATAAAGCAGCAAAATTCGCCCATCCGCGTCTTCAAAGCGGATTGTCAGCGCGACATCCTTCGACTTTAAATCGATGGCATGGGGAAGCACAAATTTATCTACAAAGGGGGTGTCTGGCGATGCCTGGACCGGCGCGCTGCTTACATCTTCATTGGCCAGCTCGACCACCAGTGTGCCGTCCATGGGGCGGGTTGGATAGAAGCCAATGTCGAGCGTATCAGTTGCTTTATTGGCTTTATTTGTCGTGGATGCGGCTGTAGACGATGCGCGCGGGCTGGCGTTTACGGACAAGGCAGCGGCCTCATTGGCATAGCTGAGATCGCCAATGCCCGCCACGGGATACCAGACTTCGCGCCAGCTCACCAGCGCCCCCTGTGGAAGCGTGTAGTGTTCAAAAAAGCTGGGCGCCAAACCGCCGTGCAGCTCCACATAGCTCGAATCATCATCGGTATAGTTGCTGGGCGGAATCGCATCGCTCCAGCCGGGGCTGAATACTTTGCTGCCGCGCGCCACATCGGCCGGATAAAAACGCACGGCGCCGGCATCGGCGGCGCCATCATAAACGCCCACAAAGGGCCCATGCGCTTCCGGGTATTCAAAGAAACCCAAGTATTGATTCCAGTTGCCCAAATGGCTCAGATCGCGGCCATCATATTGGGGCCAGGTAAATGTTTCACCCGGCTGCGGCAGCGCGGGGTCATTCGTACTGTGGACCATCATTTGTGCGCTGGGCACCACAAAATGCAGTTGGGCGCTGGGAGAATTTTTCTTGCCGGGCGCCAACATGGCCGTCTGCCAATAATCAAAGGTGACCGTTTTATCGCTCAAATTGGAGATGCTGGGCTCGACTTCAAAACTAGCGGCGCCGGCCAACAGCGAAATGGTAATGCTGGCATTGAGCGGACGGCCATCTTGCGGCGTAAAGAGCGTCACCGAGGCCAGCTCTGGACTGTGCTGCAGCGGCAGCACGCCCCATTCTGTGCCCCACTCGTAGCCATGTTCAATAACCGGAATGTTCCACTCCAGCCCACCCAGCCCAAACCAGCCGCGCTGATTGCCGGGTCCCCAACGTGTGGGCTTGACCACCGTGTTTTGATAGAACATGCGGTTGCCGGTGGGCTTATGCACCACCTGCCAGAGCCGACCCCCCAATTCGGGCAGAATGGTCAGCTCCAGAAATGTATTTTCTAACACAATGGTGCGAAAGCGACGGTTTTGGGGCTTTGGGGCTTCCAATTCAAAGCGTTCGTAATCAAACGCTTTATAAGGCCAATTTGTATCGGGGTCAACGGCATCGCTTTGATATTGCTCAAATGGATAGACCGGCAACGTCACGCTGCTTTCATAATAGCTCACCGTGCCGATGGGGGCGGGGGCGGGCGCCGATTCCTCGTGGCGTTGGGCCAACGTAGTGGCCTGGGCAACAGCTTCACTACCCGCAACGGCCCCGAGCTGAGCCGGTGCGTCCGCTCCGTTTTGATGATTCCCTTGAGCGCCGCTAGACCCACAACCGGTCAGCAGCAGCATGCCGCACAGCAAGAAGAGCAGCCCGATGGCGCCACCGCGCGGGGATGAATATGTGCCAAACCGGAATAGCTGATTTTGACGGGCAGCACCATTTGCACATATATTGCGGAGGCGGACACGAGCCATACAGATCTCAGTAACAAGTTGCATCATAGCGGCCATTATACATCTGAGCGGGATTCCCCTGAAAATAGTGTTACGGCCAAATGTTTAGGCGCCTACTCGACATATTGGTTGGGGCTTGTATGATGGCTCTGTGCTTCGCAAACCAGCATCATGTCTTGCATTAGCTCTGTGCTTAGCACAACCAGTGAGCTGCCAGGCGCAGCGTTGCCGCCCCAAATCAAATTATGCACAAAGAATAGGAACTGCTTTTGTCATCGCTACGCAATCTCTACTACGGCTGGTGGATCGCCATTGCGTTGGCCATTACCGAAACCATCTCCTGGGGCGTGGTCTATTATGCGTATTCGGTCATTATTACCTCGCTGGAAGGTGAATTTGGCTGGTCGCGCGCGCAGGTGACCGGCGCTTTTTCGCTGGCGCTGCTCATTGCGGGCGGCATGGCCGTGCCGGTGGGCTACTGGCTGGATCACCACGGCGCACGCTGGCTGATGACTGCCGGTTCCATTGCGGCGTCGCTGCTCATGTTTGCCTTTTCGCGCGTGCAAACGTTGACGCAACTCTATCTGGTTTGGATTGGGCTGGGCATCACAGCCGCCACTATTTTATACGAGCCGGCCTTTGTGGTGGTGGCCAAATGGTTCGAGCGGCGGCGCAGCACCGCGCTGATGGTGATTACGCTGGCGGCTGGTTTTGCCAGCACCATCTTTTTACCCCTAACGGCGCGCTTGCTGGCGCTCTATGGCTGGCGCGACGCCATGGCCTGGCTGGCGCTGCTGCTCGCCGTGACCACCGTCCCGCTGCACGCGCTGGTGCTGCGCCGCTCGCCGGCAGATGTAGGACAGCACGTAGATGGGTTGGCCCCGGTGGAGCATCTACATGGCGCGCCGGCTGCCCGCAGACCCAGCCTGACGGTGGGCGAAGTGCTGCGCCAGCCGGCCTTTTGGTGGCTGGCCGTGGCGCTAGCCATTGGCTCCATGGCGGCTATCGGCATCCGCGTCCACATTATCCCCTTTCTGGAAGATCGCGGCTATGGCGCCGAATACGCGGCTTGGATTGGCGGCTTTATTGGCGCCATGCAGGTCTTTGGCCGCGTTTTATACGCGCCCACCGGCGGTCGCTTTTCTTCTTCCTTTATGGTGGGCATGATCTTTGCCCTACAAGCCGTGGCTATGGCTATCCTCTATTTCACCCATTCTGCCGCCGGCGTTTGGATCTTTGTGATCCTCTTTGGCGCGGTGTATGGCGCCACCACGCTGGCTCGCCCGGCGCTGTTGGCCGATCAGTTTGGCTCAGCCCACTATGGGCGCATTAGTAGCGTGCAGTTTGTGTTTCAGACGCTGGCCACGACATCCGCACCTTATATTGTGGCGCTCATCTACACGGCTGCGGGCAACAGCTATCAACCGGCGCTGCTGGTGCTAATTGGTCTGTCGCTGGTGGCCGTGGCCGCGCTGCGCTTTGGGCGTTAGCTATTTGCGTCAATACCCTTGCCTCCTGTAAACAACAATATAAACCGCAGCTGCATGCCAAGCGATGCAGATAATTCCCCGCGTTCATCGGCATGTATCCATCGGGCAGCTCCATTTTTGGTGGCCTTCAATCCGTCTCTCCAGGCCGTCTATCCCCACGCACCTTCTGCATAACTTCTTAATATTTTCAGCAAAACTTCTTGAGATCACAACGCTATAGTTTGCCTCATGGTTTACCCAAAGTGAAATCCGATAGAGAACAGTAGTTTGCCCAGCGCCATCTTCCAGGAAGATTCAGACCTATCGTTTTCAACCGGACTTCACTTTCATTGTCTGGCCGCTAAAGTTCGCGGCACTGAGCCGAGCCGCCCCTGTTGGCGGAAGAATGTCTATGTGCAGAATTTCTGTGTATTAGCCGCAAGTGTAATGCATAGACCCATATATACGTTATGATCTATATGATTAAAGAGCAAGCATTGGCCGAAACAGCGCTTATTCAGCAGGCACAACAAGGCTGTCAGGATGCATATGCAGCGCTGTATCAGAAGCATTTAAGCGCCATCCGCCAATATATACAGCGCCGAGTAAATGAGCCCACAGATGCTGAAGATTTGACGCAAATTGTCTTTATAAAAGCATGGCAGGCGTTGACGGGCTACAAGCCCGGCGCCTCGCCTTTTCGCGCTTGGCTCTATCGAATTGCCCGCAATGCCGTTATCGACCACTACCGTACGCAGCGCAATGTATTGACCCTGGGCGACGCAATTGCGGATGCAGATCCCGACAGTTCATTGGAAATGTCGGCTTTGGACGCCGAACGCAGGGCGGTTGTGCAGAATGCCATTACGCGCCTTCGGCCATCCTATCAGGATGTGATTGTGCGCCGGTTCTTGCACGAAATGGATTATGCTGAAACCGCGGCCGAGCTGGATCGCCAAGTGAACGGCGTGCGCGTTATTCAGCATCGCGCTTTGGAAGCATTGCGCAAGCTGTTGGTGCAAGAACAGGCGCTGTGGATTGGGTTGGTGGCAACCATGCTGATCTTGGCGCTGACGGGTCCCATTGTACAGGCGGCCGAGAATGCCCTGCCCGGGGATACGGCTTACCCCTTGCGCGTGACGTGGGAGGCGGCGCGTCTTTATTGGGCCGATGATGTGGCTGATATTCGTCTGCACACCGAATTTGCCAATCGGCGCATTGTTGAATTCAAGACGCTTTCCAGCCGCGGGCGCCAGGGCGATATGGTGACGGCCGCGGCGCTGCTGACCAATCAGATCCGTGAAGCAACGGCCAAAGCGCTGCTGGCTTCCCGTGCCGAAGAGAATCAAGCGGTGGTCGCACAATTCAAGCAATCTTTGACGCAACAATCTGCGACCATGCGCGCCTTATTGGATGCATCCGCCCCCACGGCGCAGACTGTGGTTCAGGAAGCGGTAGATGTGATTGACAAGGCGGAACAACAGCTAAATACCCTGGAGTGCGACTGCGCGCCGGAACAGAGTTCTATCCCCGCGCTACCAGAGGAAGCAGTGTCTCGACTCAAAGCAAAACCGGCGCCAGCTACAGAACGCGTGGCCCCAACCCAGGAACCCAATCGCTCGGCGGCTGACCATGAGATTGCGCAGCCGGAACAGCCCGCGGCGACCGGGCTGCCCACGCCAACGGTTGCAGTTTCCGTGAGCCAGAGTGTGGTAATTACGGGTGGCCATAGCCTGGAAATAGCCGCGGAGCCACCGCCGAACGATCGCGTAGAGGCTGCTGCGCCGGCAGAGCCAGACAGTGCCACAAATGGCGCCGCGCGAGCCAGTGCTCCTGATAGCGTCGCAGCACCGGCCAACGTTCCCGCTTTGAGTGAACAGCCGCCCGCACAGCGCGCCCATGCGGAACAGCTTGCTTCCGATGTGCAGAGCCGCCAAACTGACCCTGCCGCCCCTGCATTGGACGACCAACATGTAGAGCTGCCTGGACAATCCGATATGCCAACGGTCAACCATATGGAGCAGACCGAGCCCGCGCGCTCTGCTGCCGTTGACTCCACTGACCCTTCCCCATCTCCGCAACGCGAACACAGTGAACCGCCCACAAGATAGTGAAGAGGTGTGCATAATTCCTTGTTTAAGAAGCTGTCTGAAAAGTCACAATTAGGTCCAAAAATATGCCGGGAAAGGGCCCATTGCGCATGATGTGACCAGGATTTCGTGGCCCTTTCCCGGCATGTGACACACCTCTACCACCTTTTCAGACAGCTTCTAAAAGGGCCTTTGTTCGTAGGCTTCCGTGCGACGCACGCTATACGCCTCCACTCGACTGTTCTGCGTATATGATTTCGGCAGCATCAGATTAACTGCACCAAATGTGGGGAAAAGTGTAATGAACGTGTGAGTGCATCGTTATACCTTGTGTGCGCAGGTTACTGTGCACGCGTAGATGTTTTTAGAACCTATCCGTGAATGCGGTTGTGAATTATCCGTAGATCGCAACGGGAAGAGAGCGTCGGATTCAACTATCGAGACCGACGCCTAGATCGCCCACACCGTTGTGGTGTATGGATTATGAACTGTTTCTGACAGATTGGTTTGGCACAGAGAATTTACGGATAGACACGTAATGTATGACTTACGTCGCACGAGTGGAATGCCAGAAAACAGCGCCACTTTGCATGTAGCCACTCAATGTCATTTAGTTAGCGAAAAGTGCGTCGCACGGTGTCCGGCAGTTGGACGCGAGCATTCGAGTGGCACACTGTGTGTCGCACTTGAAGCGGCTTTAACTTAATGGCATTGGGTAGCCACTTTAAATCTGGCGCTCTGGCTCCGCCAACGAGTGCGTAAGTCCTATTCGTTCCAGGAGATACGTATGCAGAATCAATTGAATAAAATAAGACAGCTGTCAAAAGGTAGTTGGGGGCTGGCGCTCATTGCCCTGGGCATCGTTTTGGTTGTGGGCATGGCGCCGCAGTTGGTCAATGCCCAAAGCGTAGCCGAATCCACCTTCAACAGTCCTTTGCCGGGCGGTGAAGGGCCGGGGCATCATGGGGCCGGGCCTGGGGAAAACCCGCACGATCTGCTGGATGGCATCATTGACCGGGATGCCATGTTGGCCGATGTATTGGGCATTACCGAAGAGGAATTGCAGGCTGCCCGTGAGGATGGCGCTCGCCTGGATGAACTCATTGACCAGCTGGGGCTAGATCCGCAGACCGTGCGGCAAGAGCTGGATGCGGCCAAGGCTGACGCCGTGCAGCAAGCGGTTGAAGACGGCCTGCTGACCGAGGAAGAGGCCGCGGCCATTCTTAATCCGCCCACGCGCGGCCCCCAAGGCGATCCCAACAGCGCGCCTGAAGAAGATACGGAACGACCAAACCGCGGTCCGCGCGACAACCGACCTGCGCCGCCCAGCGATGCCAGCCCCGCTGATGAATCGGCTGACACGAGCACTGACGCCACTGCAAACTCGGCTAGCAGTGGCAGTGGTGACCAAAACCGGGGCACGCCGCCGAGCAATGACGCAAATGGGTCAAACAGCCGCGCGGCTGAGAATGGCTCTGCAAATGGCCAGAGCGGCTCCGATGGCAATCGTGCTGCCAATGCGCGGCGCGGTCAACGGTAAAACCGTTACCCGATGCGGCAAAATAAACCCGGAATCTCAGCAAGATTCCGGGTTTATTTTGCCACTGCATTGTTACTGCGTCACGACTTGCGCAGCATGCGTGGACTGCCAAGGATTAATCGGAAGGGTATCGATGCCAATACATCTTGCCCCCAAAGCGAAGCGCGCCCTGCAAAAGATTTATGGTTGACAGAGGAGCCATTTAGTTATATCATCGAACCAAATTGGTTGTATGATCGAACTATTTCTTATGGCAAACCATGATTTCCAAGAAAAGATGATTGCGCTGGTGCGTGCGTTTGGCTGGCATCGCCCGGCTGAAACGCCCTGTGGTCAGCCCGTGACAATTGCCGAGGCCCACGCGCTGTTGGAAATTGCGCGCGCCGACGGCATTTCGCAAAATGAGCTGACCGTGAGCCTCAATTTGGCCAAAAGCACGGTGAGTCGACTCATTTCCAAGATAGAGCATCGCGGCTGGGTGGTGCGTCAACCGCATGAACAGGACCGGCGGGCCTACCGGCTTTTTCTCACTCCAAAGGGAAGCGAAATTGCCCAGCAATTGGCCCAGGCGCGTCAATCAAAAATGGATGGGATTCTGGCGCAGATTCCCGTTGGGCAGCGCGATGATGTGCTGAAATCGCTGGATTTATTGGTAAAAGCCATTCAAGCCGGAGAAACTGATGAAATTCTTGAGCATTAGCTTGGTCGTGGTAGCGGTTGTGCTGGGCGGCTGCGTACATTCAATGCGGCAGGTTGAAGTGGCCACCCAGGGCGCCGAAGTCATGCCGTTTGATCTGGAAAAGACAACGCACATCTTTGAAAAGCTGGACAACGGCGGGTTGCAGCAGGTGATTGCGGATGATGCCGATGATGCAGAGCAGATTGCGCTGATCCGTCAGCATCTGGCCGAAGAGGCCGAGCGCTTTGCCCAAGGCAACTTCCATGATCCCAGCATGATTCACGGTGAGGCCATGCCGGGGCTGCATGAACTGGTTATGGGCGCATCCAAGATGCATATTGAATATAGCGAAATTGCCGAGGGCGGCCAAATTCTGTATACAACTGACGACGCAGAGCTGGTCGACGCCATTCACGCTTGGTTCGACGCCCAGGTATCGGACCATGGCGCCCACGCTGCTGATCATCGTTAGCCATAGAGCAGCAGCCCGATTACCGCGCCCGCCAGCACCAGCCACGCCGAGTTGATCTGCCAGCGAAACAGAATCACCGCCGAAACCACGGCCAGCAGCGCAGTCAGCCAGTCGGTAATGGCGGCGCGGCCCAGCTGCCAGGTCACGCCCATCATGAGCCCCAGCGCACCCACGTTGACGCCGTCCAGCAGCGCCGCCGTCCAGATGGAGCGCCGCAGAAAGGGGATAAGATGTTTGAGCGCGGCGACAAAGCAGAACGCGGGCAGAAAGATGCCCACGGTGGCCACAATGGCGCCCGGTACGCCCGCCAATATGTAGCCCACAAAGGTGGCCGTGGTAAAAAGCGGCCCTGGCGTAAATTGACCAATGGCCACCGCATCCAGCAGCTGTTGATCGGTTAGCCAGCCCAGGCGCAGCACCAGATCATTGCGCAAAAAAGCCAGCAGCACGTAGCCGCCGCCATAGAGCAGTGACCCTATTTTGAGAAAGACCAGAAAAAGCTGATCCAATTTTACCGTCGAACTTTGCAGCGTCTGCACCATCAATGTGGAGAGGCCACCCACGCTGAGCAGCGGCAGCATAGCCGACATGGCCCGCGTGCGCCACACTTGGATGATGGCCACCAGCAGGCCGCCGCCAAAGAGCAGCACCAGTTCGTTGAATCCCCACAAATAGAGGCCAAAAACCGCCACGCCCACCAGCAGCAATAGCGTATTCTTGACCGCCTTTTGCCCCAGTCGATAGAGCGCCTGCAACACAATGGCAATGATCACCGGCTTTATGCCGTAAAGCAGCGCCTCCCCCTGCGGCGACGCCCCATAGTTCACATAAGCCCAAGCCAATACACCTACAATCAAGGCCGCCGGCAAAATGAAACAGAGCCCGCCTACAATTAACCCCCGCCAGCCCGCTTTCTCGTAGCCCACATGGATAATCATTTCGGTCGAATTGGGGCCCGGCACCAGATTGGTGGCGCCAATCATATCCAGAAAGTGCTGCTCGTCGATCCACTGGCGGCGCACCACGACTTCGTCGTGCAGCATGGCAATGTGCGCGGCCGGGCCGCCAAAGGCCGTAAAACCCAGGCGAGCGGCCAGCTTGGCCACCTCGCGCAAGGCGTGAGGTTGATTTTGCAAGGGGACGCCTTTCCTTTTGTCTATACAACGCTTGGCAACGCCCGGTGGCCAAGTGTTGTACAAATCATGTAGAAGTTCCGCACTTTAGTGCTGTTCAGGAGAAGTTCGACTTCTCGCAGAAGTCGAACTTCTGGGGCAACTGCGTAACTTCTCTCATTTTCAAAGAAATTTTGTTTGAGGGCCATGCCTCTTAGAAGCAGTCTGAAAAGTCACAATTGGGGCCAAAAACATGCCGGCAAAGGGCCTATTGCAAATGATGTAACCAGGATTTCGTGGCCCTTTCCCGCAATGTGACACCCCTCAGCCACCTTTTCAGACAGCCTCTTTAGGACGTTGACCGTATGGTACCACGCAATTGTAACTGGCCATAGATGTATGCGGGCAAAGATGCAAAGAATAGCGGCTTTGGAGCTGGGCCGATTTGACAAACTGGCCCTTGTTGGGCAGAATTGTCTCACAATATAAATGATGGTCTTGTAATATGAGACAAATTTCTGATGGCTGAACATGAGAAAGCAACTGCAATTGAAAAAGCGCTAGAACTGCTGCTGACCTTCGCGCCCCAAAATGCTGAATTGGGCACCACCGAGCTAAGCGAAAAGTTGGGCTATCACAAGGCCACAACATCGCGCATTTTGTTGACGCTGACCGATCATGGCTTTTTGCGCCAAAACCCCGCCAACAAGAAGTTTAGTTTGGGGCCGTCCATTCAGCGCTTGAGCAGCGCCTTGGTAAGCTCCGTGCGCAATAATTTTGTGGCCATTGCCAAGCCGCTTGTAGATGCCCTTTATGCCCAAATGGGCGAAGATGTGGGGTTGGAGATGTGGACGGGCAGCGGCACCACTTGGCTCTATTCGGCCGAGACGCGCCAACCGGTACGCATTGGCAGCCGCTGGGGGCGCGCTCTGCCCTTTTATGCCGCCGCCGGCGCCAAAGCCATTTTGGCGCATGCGCCCAATTATGAAGTTGCGGCACTGCTCCAGCAAGAGATGACGGCCTTTACGCCGGCCACCATTATCAGTGCAGATGAGTTTCAGCAGCATCTGCGCCAGATCCGTCAGCAGGGATATGCCGTGGACGATCAGGAACTGCGCACCGGCATCAGCGCCTTGGGCGCGCCCATCTTTAACCAGGAAGGTGAAGCCTTTGCCGCCGTGGTGATGATTATGCCGGCCTCGCGCCTCAACAGCACAGCCGATTCGGCCCAAGTCCAAGCCATCAAGGCCACTGCGGCTGCTATTTCGGCTCAATTTCTGTACGAACCGGCGGTGGCTGTGTAACAGCATCGTCATATTCAAAGTGTCGCTCCAGGCGCGGCATTGTGATATAGGGAGTCAAAATTACACCAAGATCTGTTGACATTCCGTAATGACTAGCAACGACAGCACTGGTTGATGGAAGTTAATAATTTAAATCGGTAATACGGCACTGGTTGAAACCTGCGCCTGTCAGCCAAAGTACGCTAAAGCGCACTCTAGCAATAGCCTGCCTGAGCAGGCTTCCACTAGCAGACGCAGGCTTCAGTCTGTGGCATCACTTATATCTCTATCTTTATCGATTTGCATCAGGAGTAACAGGAGTAATTTGATTTATGCCGGCAACACGCAAACTGGCTATATTTCTCAAACCATACTGGCACTGGGCCACGCTGGCGCCGCTGCTCATGGTGCTGGAAGTTTCCATGGATCTGTTGCAGCCCCGCTTTATCGAGCACATTATTGATGAAGGCATTGCCAAATCCAATATGCAGGTGGTCTTTAGCACCGGCCTGTGGATGGTTGGCGTGGCCGTCATCGGGCTCATTGGCGGCGTGGGTTGCGGCATCTTTACCGTGCTGGCCTCGCAAAACTTTGGCGCCGATCTGCGGCAAACGCTCTTTGCCAAAGTGCAGGCGCTCTCGTTTGGCAATCTGGATACGCTAGAAACCGGCGGGCTGATCACGCGGCTGACCAACGACGTGACCCAAGTGACCGAGATGGTGAGCATGTTGTTGCGCGTCATGGTGCGCGTGCCGCTGCTCATGGTGGGCAGCCTGATCATGGGCTACCTCACCAGTCCGCGGCTGGCAGTGCTCTTTCTGGTGCTGATTCCGGTGGTCTCGGTGGTGTTGTTGCGCGTTATCAATCGCGCCTATCCGCTCTTCGGCGGTGTGCAGCAGCGGCTGGATCGGCTCAACACGGTCATGCAGGAAAATCTGGCCGGCGTGCGCGTCGTCAAAGCCTTTGTGCGCACCAAACATGAGCTGGGCCGCTTTCAACGCGCCAACGCCGACTTGACCGACCACAACATTCAGGCCGTGCGCACGGTGGCGGTGACCATGCCGCTGATGATGTTGGCGCTCAATACGGGCATTGTGGCCGCGCTCTGGATCGGCGGCGTCAGCATCGATAATGGCGGCATGCAGGTGGGGCAGGTGGTGGCGTTTATCAACTATTTGATGCAGGCGCTCATGGCGCTGATGATGATCAGCATGTTGACCATGCGCTTTTCGCGGGCCGAAGCATCGTCCGTGCGCATCGGGGAAGTGCTGGCCAGCCGGCCCGAAATTCAGAACCGACCGCAGGCGCAGGCCGAATTTGCCCCCAAAGGCGCGGTGGCGTTCGATGGCGTTACGTTTCACTACAACGGCAATCACGGCGATCCGGTGCTCAAGGATATCCGCTTTAGCGCCTCTCCCGGAGAAACTGTGGCGCTGCTGGGGGCGACCGGCGCCGGCAAGTCCAGCCTGATTAGCCTGATTCCACGCTTCTATGATGTGGCCAATGGACGGGTGACGATTGACAACGTGGACGTGCGCGATGTCGATGAAGCCACGCTGCGCCAAAAGATTGGCTTTGCCCTGCAAGAGTCGGTGCTCTTTACCGGCACCATCCGCGACAACATTCGGTACGGGCGTCCAGACGCCAGCGATGAAGAGGTGGCAGCCGCGGCCCAGGCGGCCCAGGCCCACGACTTTATAATGAGCTTTCCCAATGGCTATGATTCGATTGTGGGCCAGCGTGGCGTCAACCTCTCGGGTGGGCAAAAGCAGCGCATTGCCATTGCCCGCGCTTTGATCACCGACCCAGCTGTGCTTATTTTAGATGACAGCACCAGCGCTGTAGACGTGGAGACCGAGGCCAAAATTCAGGCGGCGCTGGCCAAACTGCGGCGCGGTCGCACCAGCTTTATTGTGGCCCAGCGCATTAGCACCGTGCTGGCCGCCGACAAAATTCTGGTGCTGGATGATGGCCGCGTGACTGCCGTGGGCAACCATGCCGAACTCATGGAAAGCAGTCCAATTTATCAAGAAATTTATGCATCACAGTTAGATAATGGAGTTGTCATCGATGGCTGAGAAAACGACGACAAGCCACCGCGAAGAGCAGAACCGCCCGCAGGTGGACCTGGCCACCTCTATGATGGGGCGGCGCGGGCCCGGCATGCACATGACGGGCAATATAGAGCACGCCCAAAATCTAAGCGAGACCGTGGGCCGGCTGTGGGGATATCTGCGGCAACAGCGCGCCACGCTGATGCTGGCCGGCATCATTGTGGTGATTAATACGCTGCTGACGCTGGTTGGTCCCTATCTGCTGGCACTGGCCATTGACCAATATATTATCCCCGGTGACCTGCCCGGGTTGTGGCGCATTGGTGGGCTCATGCTGGTTGTGTATGGCGCCAACTCGCTGACCACCTGGCTCCAGGCCTATATTATGGCCGGCGCGGCCCAACACACCGTGCGCGCTCTGCGCAATGATCTCTTTGCCCGCATCCAAACCTTTTCACTGCGCTTTTTCGACACCCATAACCACGGCGATTTGATGAGCCGCCTGACCAACGATATTGAGAACGTAAACAATGTGCTGTCGGAAAATGTGACCCAGCTTGTTTCAGGGCTGCTCAGCCTGGTCGGTGTGGCGGGGATCATGCTCTGGATCAACTGGCGGTTGGCGCTGGTGGTGCTCTTTATGCAGCCGCTGCTCATGCTAACGGTGACGCGCTGGGTGGCCAAAAATACGCGCGTCGGCTTTCGCGATCAGCAGGCTGCGTTGGGCAAGCTCAATGGGCTGATCGAGGAGACGGTGACCGGCCAACGCGTGGTCAAAGCTTATAGCCGAGAGCCGCTGGTGCTGGCCGATTTTGCCGCCGATAATCAGACGCTGCGCCGCGCCGCCACCAAAGCGCAGATCTACGCCGGCTTTATGGGGCCGACCATGAACTTTATTAGCAACTTGGGGCTGGCCGTTCTGGCCGGAACGGGTGGCTGGTTGGCCGTCAGCGGGTTGGCCACCGTGGGGACCATTGCCGCGTTTATCAATTACGCCCGCCAGTTTGGCCGTCCGCTCAACGAAATTGCCAATCTGTACAATCAATTGCAGAGCGCGGTGGCCGGCGCCGAGCGCGTCTTTGCCACCTTGGATGAGCGCGCCGAATTGGCCAATGCCGAAAATGCGCTTTCACTAACCGAGCTGCAAGGGGATGTGGTCTTTAAAGATGTCTGTTTCGGGTATGATGTGCAGACGCCGGTGCTCAAAGGCGTTAATTTGCATGCCAAGCCGGGCGAAATTGTGGCGCTGGTGGGGCCAACGGGCGCCGGGAAAACCACCATTGTCAATCTGCTCACCCGCTTTTATGACATTGATAGCGGCCAGATTATTATCGACGGCCACGACCTGCGCCAGCTGCATCGGCACGATCTGCGTCGTCAGCTGGGCATTGTGCTGCAAGATACATTCTTGTTTGCCGACAGCGTTATGGAGAACATTCGCTATGGCCGCCTGGAAGCCACTGATGACGAGGTGATTGCCGCCGCCACGCTGGCCAATGCGGACCAGTTTATTCACCGTCTGCCGCAAGGATACGAAACGCCGCTGTCCGAGCGCGGCAGCAACTTGAGCCAGGGGCAGCGCCAGCTGTTGGCCATTGCGCGCGCCATTCTGGCTAACCCGCGCATTCTGATTCTGGATGAAGCCACCAGCAGTGTGGATACGCGCACCGAGCAGCACATTCAAGAAGCCATGCTGCGGCTCATGGCTGGCCGCACCAGCTTTGTCATTGCTCACCGTCTCAGCACCATCCGCAACGCCGATCAAATTCTGGTGATCAATCACGGTGAAATTATTGAGCGCGGGACCCATGAATCGCTGTTGGCGCAGCAGGGGTTTTACTACAATCTGTACACCAGTCAGTTTCGCGCCACGTCTTCTGCTGCCGTACAGCCGCAAACGGCCGCAACCGTACAGGCCATGTTGCCCGCCTGAGCCATCATCCATGCTCAGGAGACCGCAGCGACAACAGATAAGGCCGGATTCACCAATCGAGATCGACGCCCCTATCGCCAACACCATTGTGGTGTACTGATACCGTCCTGTTGGCCTTTGCCGTTGTTGGATGTCTGGAACCTATTACCTGGCTATTGGCGTTTCTTCACACGAACGGGGGATTTTGCTTTAAGGCTTGCGTAAGCCCGGGGCAGAATCGCCTCATCAGAGATACTCTTTTGTCGTGGCGAACCACAGGTGCTGCATAAGTCGTGTGTATGAAACAACAGCTCAATGATGGCTCTGTGCCGGATGCAATCGCCATCACACCGGTCCTGATATAAAGGAGACATTGCAATGAAACAGGTCTATAGGTATGGTATCTACTATATGGTCGCTTGCGCCATTATGCTATTGGGGGGCGCTTCACTATTTTGGCACGGAGATGTGGCAAGTGGTCAAGCTCTTAACCAAACGGTGCCGGGAGATGGCACGGTTCCACCTACGGCTACTCCCTCGGGCACTCTGCCCGTCCCCGCTTGCCCCCCAGAAGTCAAAGCGCCGGAGGAAGGAAAAATTGTCGTTTTTCTCGGGCCAGTCGCAATCTTTTCCGGCTGTGTACCTCAAGTGCAGTCGGCAGCTTTGATGACGGATACGGGATTTGTGCCAACGATTCTTTACCATAACCCGGATAGTGGTTTCCCTGAGGCGTTGGGCTATATGGGTGAGCCGTATGCTACGTTTGAGTACAGCGCCGAAGAGTTGGCGCGGTTGATCACGGTGCTTGAGTCTTTCCGCTGCGAGGAAGTTGGCATGCCGCTGGCGCCCTGTCGCCAGGTAAACGGCATACGCATTTCGAGCGAGGGCTATGCCCTGGTGAATGCGGCGCAAATGCGTTTTGAAGCCGCCACCGGTATTGACACGCAAAACAGTGGGCGAGATGGCGCCATTTATCTGCCGGTGAGCTTTACCAAATAAGCCAACGCCGTCAAATATTTTTGACCTTCTATTGAGTGCTTTGTAACGTAAATAATCTAAAGTGGTTTCCGTGCAAAAGCTTCATGATATTTACGTTACAAAGCATTGCGCCAACAGAAGCGCTGGTTCTCATCTCAACCGCACTATAACAACTAAAGGGGGGCGCCACTTTGACATTTTGTGGCGCCCCCTTTTTGTTGCAGAGGAAGTGTCCCAATTGTTGGAATAACGCTAATCGCGCGCAGGCGGAGCTTGTCGAAGTCGACGGTTTTTCACTGACGGGGCGTTAGAATTCATCTGGGCTGCAACATGTTTGGGTTCACGCTTCGAGCAAGCCAAATGAGACAAATGGGGCAAAATCGCGATCGGCGTGGAGCAAGGGCATCTGGTTTTGAATGCACCATGTGGCAATCAAGCCGTCGATGGTTTTGCGCACGGTAACCCCCTGGCCGCGCAACTGGCGGTAATAGGCTGCACTCTGGCGGGCGTTGGCTTCTCCCACCATGTCGACCACCAGAAATGCTCGAAATGCACTCTCAACCAAGCGCAGTTCGCGGCCTGTCCGCACCCCCTGAAAGAGCTCTGCCAAAATCAGGTCGCCGGTGAAGATGCGGTCATTGAGTTCAATGTATTCTGTCAATCTGCCCACTTCGGGTGTATCATGGCCGCGGAAGAAGTCGATCCAAACCGAAGTGTCTACCATAATCGCCATCTTATTGACGCTCGCCGCTGGATTCGCTGGTTACATCTGCCCCTGTGGTATCCGCGCTGCCGGTGTTATATGTCGTTCTGGATTCGTGTAAGTATCGGCCCTGGCGCATGGCGTCCAGATCGCCATCCCACTGGATTTGGCCGCGCAACGCCAATACATTTTTCTGCTGGGAGGTACGCACCAAAATGCGCAAGGCTTCTTCAACAACTTCACGCTTGGTTTTGATGCCGGTTAAGCGCATGGCTTCCGCTATCAATTCATCATCAATTACAATGTTGGTGCGCATGATATGATCCTACTTCGTTTTATCTTACTTCCGTGTGTGTATAAAATTTAGATTTATGTGTATATTATATCTAAGCAGGCTTTTTGTCAAGAGCCAATTTCAAATTCAAGGGTGAAACCAAAGGAGAACCGCATTATGCCAAACTGGCAATCTGACTACATCGAAACCAATGGACTCAAGCTGCACTACACGCGTACCGGCGGGAATAAACCCCCTTTCATTCTCACCCACGGCTTTTCCGATGATGGCCTATGCTGGACGCCCGTGGCTGAAGTCCTGGCCGCCGACTATGATGTGATCATGTTGGACGCGCGCGGGCATGGCCTTTCGGACGGGCCGGAAGAGGGCTATGGCTCGCTGGACTATGCGGCCGATGTTGCCGGTGTCATTGAGGGTTTGGGGCTGCACAAGCCGCTGGTGCTTGGCCACTCCATGGGCGCGGCCACGGCGCTGGCTCTGGCTGGAACTTATCCCGATTTGCCCGGCGCCATTCTGCTGGAAGATCCGCCGCCCTGGTGGTCTGCCCAGGCGCCCGTCCTGACCTCCGCCGAACGCCGTCGCCGCTTTGGCGGCCGGATTGTCGAACTCAAGCGCAAAACCGCCCAAGAGCTCATCGATGCGCAACGCATCCTGTCGCCCAAATGGTCCGAGGCCGAACTGGGGCCGTGGGCCATGTCCAAAGTGCGGCTCAGTTTTAACGTCATTACGACCGAGCAGTCCACACCGGTGGATTGGCCCAACGTGGTGGCCAAAATCACCTGTCCGGCGCTGCTCATCACCGCCGATCCTGAACTGGGGGGGATTGTTACGCCAGAGGCTGCCGCAGACTTTCAGGGCATTTTGCCGCAAGCCCAGGTAGAGCATATTGGCGACGCCGGTCACAGCATTCGCCGCGAACAGTTTGCGCGCTATATGGAGGTAGTGCAGGCGTTTTTGAGCGATCTGAAGTGAGGAAAGGAGTAGAGGAGTGGGGGAGTAGAGGAGTGGGGAGTAGAGGAGTGGGGAGTAGAGGAGTAGAGGAGTGGAGGAGTAGATATTCTCTGCAACCCTGCAACTCTGCACCCCTGCGACTTTGCAACTTTGCACCCCTGCGACTTTGCAACTCTGCACCCTTGCAACTCTGCAACTCTGCACCCTTGCACCCTTGCAACCCTGCCACCCAATCCCAAAGGTACAATCAGACAAGGAAAACCATGACCACGATTTATATCAACACGACCACCGCCAAAGGCACAATCAGCCGCCACATTTATGGTCACTTTGCTGAACATTTGGGGCGCTGCATTTATGGCGGGCTGTGGGTGGGCGAAGATTCACCCATTCCCAACACCCAGGGTATCCGCACCGACGCCCTGGCGGCACTGCGCCGCATTAACATACCCAACTTGCGCTGGCCGGGCGGCTGCTTTGCCGATGAATATCACTGGCGCGATGGCATTGGGCCAAGGGCGCAGCGCCGGCGCACCGTGAACACCCATTGGGGCGGCGTGGTAGAAGACAATAGCTTTGGCACCCACGAATTCTTGCAGCTTTGTGAACTGTTGGCGTGTGAGCCTTATATTGCGGGCAATGTGGGCAGCGGTACGGTGCAAGAAATGCAGGACTGGGTCGAATATATGACCTTTGGCGGCGATTCGTCACTTTCGCAAGAGCGACAGGCCAATGGACGCCAGGAACCGTGGCCGCTCAAATACTTTGGGGTGGGCAACGAAAATTGGGGCTGCGGCGGCAACATGACGTCCAGTGAATATGCCACAATCTATCGTCGCTACCAGACGTACGTGCGCAGCTATGGCGACAACAAAATCTACAAAGTAGCCTGCGGTTCCCATGATTTCCGTTACGAGTGGACCGAAACCCTAATGGCCGAAGCCGGTCGTCACATGCACGGGTTGAGCCTGCACTATTACACCGTTCCTGGGGTATGGGCGCAAAAGGGTTCCGCCACCGAATTTGCCGAAGATGAGTGGTTCACCACGCTGCAAAAGGCGCTGCGCATGGATGAAATTGTGCGCAATCACGGCGCTATTATGGACAAATATGATCCCGAAAAGAAGGTGGGGCTGATTGTTGATGAGTGGGGAACCTGGTTTGATGTGGAGCCGGGCGCCAATCCGGGCTTTCTGTATCAGCAGAACACCATGCGCGATGCATTGGTGGCCGGCCTCACGCTCAACATTTTCAACCAGCATTGCGATCGCGTCCACATGGCCAACCTGGCGCAGACGGTCAATGTGCTGCAAGCGCTGATGCTCACCGATGGCGCTGACTTCCTGCTCACGCCCACCTATCACGTTTTTGATCTCTATCAGGTGCATCAGGATGCCACGCTGCTGGAGACCATGATCGAGCATGGCGCCAATTATATGCATGGCGATGCGTCGATCCCGCAGCTGAGCGTTTCGGCTTCGCGTAATGCCGCGGGTGTAGTACACGCGACGATCTGCAATTTGGACCCAAACAATTCAGCCGACGTTACGCTACGTTTGTCCGCCGGCAGCGCCATCACTAGCGTATCTGGCCGGCTAGTGACGGCGCCCACCATGCAAACGCACAACACCTTTGCCCGCCCCGATGCAATCCAGGCCGTGGCGCTGACGGATATGACGCATGACGAAAATGTCGTCAATGTCAGCCTTCCGCCAATGGCGGTTGCGACCGTGGAAATTATATTATGAACACCAACGCTGACCTTAATGTCCGCCTGCTTCAACCTAGCGATCACGCCGAGTGGTTGCGCCTGCGCGAGGCGCTGTGGCCGTCGCAATCCGACGCGCAAAACGCTGACGAAATGGCCGAAATTCTGGCCAACTTTGCGCAGATGCCGGCCATTGTGGCTCAGCGGCCAGAGGGTGGGCTATGTGGCTTTGTGGAGGTAGCCATCCACAATGAGGCGCGTGGCTGCATGACTAACCAAATCGGCTATCTGGAAGCCTGGTATGTGGACCCAGAATGGCGGCAAAAGGGCGTGGGCCGCGCCTTAGTCGAAGCTGCCGAAGAGTGGGCGCGGGCCCAAGGCTGCACCGAAATGGCCTCGGACACAATGGAAGATTACCCGCTGAGCCCTGCGGCTCATGCTCAATTGGGATATGAAGAAGTGGCGCGTGACATCTACTTTAGAAAAGAGCTTTGAATCACGACCCAGCTATAGTTACAAAAACACAGAAACCACAAGCAGCGCAGAGAAGCTGCTTGTGGTTTCTGTGTTCTAGGGACAATTAGTCAGGACTTACGCAAGCCTAGAGTAAGAGTGACGCCGTAAAAAGCTTCCTCTCCTGGCAATGTATGGACGCTGCGTAAGTCGTGTTAGTTTGCTTTTGCCGGCCACATTCCGTCTACATGCCGGCCACCAGCCGCCACACCTGCGCCACCAGAAACGTGACAACAAACCCCATGATCAGCGGCAGCAGCGCCGAAACCGCCGTCCATTTGGCGCTGCCTGTTTCTTTGTAAATCGTGTAAATGGTGGTGCTGCACGGATTGTGAATCAGGCTGAAGAGCATGAGGTTGACTGCCGTCAGCAGCGTCCAACCGCCCGCTTGCAGCATGGACATGGTTTGGGCGTCGTTGCCCTGAAACATCACGCCGGCGCCGGCGCCGCCATTAACGCCTGTGATGAGCACCGTCATCATCAGCATGGTTGGAATCACGATTTCGTTGGCAGGAATCGCCACAATATAGGCCAACAAAATGACGCCATTGAGACCCAGCAGCCAGCCAACTGGATTCAGCGCGTTGATAATATGCTCGGCAATGCTTATGCCGCCGACTTGAATGTTGGCCGTTAGCCAAATAATGGCGCCAGCGGGAGCGGCAAAGACAATGGCTCGCCAGAGCACATAGAGCGTACGGTCAATGAGCGATGTGTAAATCGTTTGCCAAAAGCGTGGCGGACGATAGGGCGGCAACTCCAGGCTAAAGGTGGAGGCTTCTCCGCGCAGCACCGTGCGCGAGAGGCTCCACGAGACCGCAAAGCTGAGCAAAACACCCAGCGTGGCCACGCCCACCACGGCCAGCGCCGAGATCAGGCCGCCGATGTAGGCCGGCACCAGCGCGCCGATAAAGAGGCTGGCAATCAAAATTTGGGTGGGCCAGCGGCCATTGCACAAGGCGAAGTTATTGGTGATAATGGCAATCAGCCGTTCCCGCGGGCTATCGATGACGCGCGTGGCCACCACGCCGGCGGCATTGCAGCCAAAGCCCATCATCATGCTCAGCGCCTGTTTGCCGTGCGCGCCGGATTTCTTAAAAATGTTGTCCAAATTAAAGGCTACGCGTGGTAAGTAGCCAAAGTCTTCCAGCAGCGTAAAGAGCGGAAAGAAGATGGCCATGGGCGGCAACATGACGCTGACTACCCAGGCGGTGGCCAGATAGATGCCGTCGATCAACAAGCCATCGAGCCACCACGGCAGCCCAATCGCCGCAGAGGCACTTTTGAGCAGCGGATGAATGGTATCTAGGAAGAAGCGCCCCAGCAGATCGGACGGCACGTTGGCGCCCGAAATGGTGAGCCAAAAGACCAGCGTAAAGAGCAGCAGCATCAGCGGAAAACCAAAGAGGCGGCTGGTTACAATCTGGTCGATGGCGCGATCCAGGTTAAAGCGCGGCGGCTTGTCGGGATAGATGACGGCGCGATCGGCAATGCGGGCGGCGTCGGTATAGATGGCCTCGACCAGCGATTCGTGAACGCCCCCGCTCACCTCCCAGCGCAGACGCGTGGCGGTGTCCAAAATATTCTGCGGCGTGGGCGCGGCGGGCGCGGCGCTATTGGCATTAAGCATGGCTTGCCTCCAGTTGCAATTCAAGATGGCCCGTGGTTTGGCCCGGATCGTCGCGGGTCAGGTCACCCAGTTCGCCCCGCTGTAATGCTTCCATGATCTGCTGATCCCCATCGAGCAAGCGCATGGCCACCCAGCGCGGATTGGGCAGAGTGGGAAAGCTGGCCGTCAATTGGGCCACCAATTCTGACACGGCTTTCTTCAAAGTGGGGGGCTCGCTCTTAATGCGATGCGGTTTGCAGACAACTTTGCCGGTTGCCACCTCGTGGACTGCTTCGAGCAGTTCGGGCATGCCCTCGCGGCGACGGGCCGCCATGGGCACAACCGGAATACCCAGATCGCGGGCCAGCGAGCGGTCATCCACTTTGAGGCCGTGGCGTTTGGCTTCATCGACCAAGTTGAGGGCCAGCACGGCGCGATCGGTAATTTCTAACACTTGCAGCACCAAATTTAGATTGCGCTCCAAGCGCGTGGCGTCGGCCACAATAATGGTCACATCCGGCTGACCAAAGAGAATAAAGTTGCGCGCCACCTCTTCATCCAAACTGGTGGAAAGCAGCGAATAGGTGCCGGGCAGATCGACCAGCTTGTAGCGATGGTCACCGTAGGAATAGCCGCCTTCAGCGCGGGACACGGTTTTGCCCGGCCAGTTGCCGGTATGCTGCCGCAACCCGGTCAGCGCGTTAAAGATGGTGCTTTTGCCCGTGTTGGGGTTGCCGGCCAATGCAATCACATAGTCCCAATCGGTCATGTCGATGCCCAAGCGCACCAAATTGCCGGCGCGATGGGCCGGACATGTTTCACAGGCGTGGCCGCTGGGCGTTTGCAAAGGAATTACGGTCGGTTCTTCAATTTTGTTTGTCATGCTAGTTCACCTTTCTTGGCAGCAGAAACTTCGCCATTTTGGGCGTGCACAAATGCTGCTTCGTCATAATCATCTTTTGGGGACGCGCCTTGGTGTGGCGCGTCTTCGTATGGCGCGTCTTGGGACCGAATTTGAATCATGGCGGCCTGCTCTTTGCGCAGACCAATCAAGGCCCCGCGCACGCGATAAGCCGTGGGGTCGCCGCTGGGGCTCACCATTTCCGCTTTGATCTCGGTGCCGGGCAAAATACCCAGGTCCAGCAACCGGCGCCGTTCAGCCCCTTGCAGGCGCGGCGATATACGCGTTACCTGGGCGCTTTCACCACGCACCAAACTATCGAGCGAATGGAAAGGACCGCTCTCCACTTCGTCCCGCTGAATGGGCGTCACCGATACATTGTTGGCCAACAGCGGGGCCAGCACATGCTCCTCGCCATCGCCCCAAAAGCGGATGCGCTGCTCGGTGCGCTCAATGACAATGATCTGCATGCCTAAATGGAGGCCTTCGGCCAGCAGTTGGGCATAAACCGTTTGCGGCTCATCTTCCAAGTGGACAATGCGGGCCGGCTGGTTCAAGCGCAATTGGGCCAGCTGCTGCTGATCTTGGCGATCAACGATCTCGCCTTCTGCCGTGGGGATCGGGTCCCCGTGTGGATCAAAGCGGGGATGACCCAGCTCGGCCGCTAGCGCATTGGTGTCGGTGGGCGACAGCTCATGTTCGCGCCACTCAGACTGACTGTGCCAATCGGCTGCGTCATAGCCGGTTTTGCTGGCCAGATAGCTTTCCCACAGGCGATGCGCGCGAATAATATGCAGAGCATAGTCACGTCCGCGCGTCGTCAGGCTGGCATTGCCTGCGGTCAGCGTAATGAGTTCGCGCTCTTGCATGGCCGTCAGCAGATTAGCAATGGTGTCGTCGGATGTGCGCAGCGCCCCGGCCAGGCTCTCTAGCGTGGGGTGTCGCCCTTGTTCTTCATAGGCATACATATGCTTCAACGCATCTTCTATTAGCACGCGTTCGGTCATCTGCCGCGCCCGCTGCCAGCGCCAAAAAAGACCGCGATCTGGCCAAAAAAGCCAAAGGGCGACGCCAATGCAGACGAGAGAGATAATGAGCAGAATGGCAGGTTCGTTCATTTGTGAGTTCCTGTAAAAATATTTTTTAGCTATGGCTAAATAATTTATATTTGAAGATTACACCAACTTTGATGATTTGTCAAGTGTGTTTTCGTAATGCGTAAAATAGATTTGACTGTCAAATTATTCTCAAGTAAACTGACACCATCCCAATACTGCTGTTGTCAATATGCCTGTCAGTACCGCATGCCGATTTATTAGGGCCTACACAATGTCATTTAGTTAAGGCCGCTTCAAGTGCGACGCACGGTATGCCATTCGAATACTAAGACCAAAATGGCTAACACCGTGCGACGCACTTTTCGCTCACTTTATGACATTGAGGGCCTACATAGTTGCGCCTTCGCTGGGGGCTCAGGACGGCGGAGCCAATAAAGCTTTTGGCAACATCGACGAAAGATTATTGCGTTATCGACAAAAAGTTGTCGATGTTGACGAGTAAGCGCCTATAAAAATTCTTAAGACCTACTGTAGCCTCGGATAAAAATTGCCGAGTCGCGATCTATGTCTGCCTTTCTGTCCAACCGTTAACGTTGCCTAAATCTTGTTTGTATCTGCTCTGCACCAAAGCCGCAGTATGAATTGAGACTCACCCCAAGTCTGGAGCCATTTGCCATGCCAGAGCCTTCTGATTTCTCCCCACCGCGGTTGAGTTATGCTGTGGCCCGTCTGGAAAGAATTTTGCGTCAGCGTAT
>JACKBC010000011.1 GCA_020634755.1 Caldilineaceae bacterium
TCGACAACTTGGCGCCGGGTGAGTACATAGTCGAAATTGCGCCCGCGAACTTTGCCGCGGGCGCCGTACTGGCCGACTGGTGGAGCACAACCACCACCGGCACGCCGGAAAATAGCGATCAAGACGACAACGGGATTGACGAGCCGACCGTGGCCGGCATTCAGGCCAATGGCATTCGCAGCGCAACCGTCACCTTAACGCTGGCCGGGGAAGACGTGAATGACCCGTCCAACAGCGGCCAGCCCAATGGTGAAACGCTGGATCAGACCAACGTGGCCGCCGACGCCAACTACGATTCAACGGTAGACTTTGGCTTTGTGCGCATGAGCTTGGGCAACCGTGTTTGGCTGGATGCCGATGGTGACGGCACAGATAATACCGGCACAGAGCCGGGCGCGCCTGGCGTCACCGTCAACTTGCTTGATGGCTCAGGCGTCCCAGTGCTCGATTCGACGGGCGCGCCCATCTCATTCGTGACGGACCCCAACGGTTACTATCGCTTCGATAACCTGGCGCCAGGGAAGTACATTGTGCAGATTCCGGCGGATCAGTTCGACGACCCGTCCGATACGCTCTATCTGTATACCAGCACCACGACCGATAATACCGACACGCTGGACCAGAATGACAATGGCCAGGATAATCCGGCGCCGGCGACCAATGGCATTGTGAGCAATCCGGTGACGCTGACACCCAATCAGGAGCCAACCACCGAAGCCTCCAATGGCGATGGTGGTCTGGACCAGACCGGCGTGGCCGGCGATGCCAACTACGACGCCACCGTCGACTTTGGCTTCCTAACGCCCATGAGCATCGGCAACCGCGTCTGGGAAGATGTGGATGGCGACGGCACGGACAACGCTGGCGCCGAACCGGGTTTCGAGAACGTGACGGTCAATCTTTACAGCACAGATGATCTGAATACGGTGCTGCAAACCATGCCGACCAATGCCGATGGCTACTATCGTTTTGATGGTCTGGCCGCGGGTGATTATGTGGTCGAAATTGCGCCGAGCAACTTTGCCGATGGCGCCGTGCTCGACGACTGGTGGAGCACCATCACGGGCGGTATCAGCGAGAATGTGGATCAGGATGACAATGGTCTCGATCCAGTGGCGCCCACCAATGTGATCACCAACGGCATACGCAGCGCCGTGGTCAGCCTGACGCGCAATGCCGAGAACACGGCCGATCCGTCCAACGCGCCGACTGAAACGCGGGATCAGACCGGCGTGGCCGATGACAACCAGTATGACGCTACCGTGGATTTTGGCTTTGTACGCTTGAGCCTGGGCAACCGCGTCTGGGAAGATGTTAATGGCGACGGCCTGGATGATGGCGTGGAGCCTGGTTTCGGGGGTGTGGTGGTGAATCTCTATGCCTCCACAGAGCCCACGCAGACCGTTGCGACCACCACCACAGACCCCAATGGCTATTATCGCTTCGATAATCTGCCGCCTGGTGAGTACATTGTGGAGATCCCGGCCAGCGAATTCCAGACCGGTGCGCCGCTGGAAAATTGGTGGAGCACCACCACCAATGGCGCCGAGAATGTAGACCAAAATGACGATGGTGGAAATCTTACGAATCCACGGCTAAGCGGCGTGAACAGCGGCACAGTACAGCTAGTCATTGGCGGTGAACCGCAGGGCGAACCCAGCTTGGCTGGCGAAACGCCGCCGGCCACGGGCGATGCCAACTATGACGCCACCGTCGACTTTGGCTTTGTCCAGATGTCGTTGGGCAACCGCGTCTGGATCGACCTGAATGGCGATGGGCTGGACAACGACGCCGCCAATGCGCCTGCTGGCCCCGTGACGCTGAACTTGCTCAACACAAGCGGCAACCCGGTGCTGAATGCGGCCGGTAACGCCATTGCGACTACAACGGATGCCGATGGCTACTATCGCTTTGATGGTTTGGAGCCGGGCGCCTACATAGTGGAGATCCCGGCTGACCAGTTTGACGATGCCGCCGATCCGCTCTACCTATACACGAGTACGATCGATGATGTCAATGGTATTGTGGATGTGGAGCAGAATGATAACGGCATTGGTACGGACCCGCGCGGTGGTATTCAGAGCGCGCCCGTGGTGCTCCAGCGCGGCGCCGAGCCCACAGGCGAAGCATCCAACGCGCCAACCGAAACGTTGGATCAGACTGGCGTGGCGTCGGACGTCAACTATAACGCCACCATCGACTTTGGCTTTGTGCCACCCATGAGCCTGGGCAATCGCGTCTGGCTCGACCTAAACGGCAACGGGCTGGATGATGATGCGGCCAACGCACCCAGCGGTCCTGTACAAGTGAATCTGCTGCTGGTGGACCCGAACGACGGTTCGACCGGCCCGGCGCTGGATGCCGACGGCAACGTGATCACCACAACCACATCGGCGGACGGCTACTATCGCTTCGATGCGTTGGCGCCTGGCCAGTATGTGGTGGAGATTCCAGCCACCGAGTTCGACGAGCCGGGCGATCCGCTCTACAACTGGTTTAGCACCACCACCACGCCCGATGGACAGGACCAGAACGACGACGGTATTGATGAAACAAATCCCGCCGCCAATGGCATTCGCACGGCGCCCATTACGCTTGATCTGGGCTTGGAAGCCGTAAACGAGCCGGGCGGCGATGGCGACCTGGATCAGACCACGGTGGCGGCTGATGAAAATTATGATGCGGCCGTGGACCTGGGCTTTGTGCGCCGTGACTATGGCGACCTGCCCAATGCGGCTGTGGGCGGCATCTATGCCACGGCCCTGACGGGTGAAGATGGACCGCGCCACATTATTGATGGCGTGACCTTCCTGGGCGCCAGCGTCGACGCTGAGCTGGATGGCCAGCCCAACAACGCCGCTTCTGGCGATGATGGTGGTCTACCAACAGACGATGAAGATGGCGTAACCTTTAGCGAGCTAGAGCCGCAGACCACGCTCTTCATGACGGTGACGGCCAGCGCACCGGGCTATCTCAATGCCTGGATCGACTTCGAGGCCAATGGGCTGGACCCAATTGCCTATACAAATGTAAGCGGTGGCGGCTTGAGTGGCGCCGGGACCATTGCCGAGCTGAATCTGCCCGCCGCCGGTGACTATATCTTTGAAGTAACGGTTCCCGTAGCCGTGGTCGACACGGTCTTTACGCGCTTTCGCTTTACCGCAGAGGCGGGACAGGCCACGACACCCACGGGCGAAGCGGCCAGCGGCGAGGTGGAAGACCATCTGGTCACCACGATCCGCCACGACTATGGTGACCTGCCCGACGCCTCTACGGCCGAGACCGCGCCGGATTACGCAACTACGCTGGCCAATGACGGCGCCCGCCACATTATTCTCAATGTGGGCAACCCGTACCTGGGCGCCGGTGTGGACTTTGAGCCGGACGGTCAACCCAACGTGCGCGCCGACGTCGATGACAATGCCGATACAACTGGCTTGGCCGATGACGAAGACGGTGTGACCTTCGACACGCCGATTATGCCGGGGCAGCCCTTCTCCATGACGGTGGTGGCGGGTACAGATGGCGTGCTCAACGCCTGGATTGATTTCAACGGCGATGGCCTCATGGACGCCGGCGAACAGATTGCCACCGAGCAAGCTGTGACCGCCGGTCCGGTGGTGCTCAGCGGTACGGCGCCGGCGACTGTGGCCGATGCGCTCTACAGCCGCTTCCGCTTTACGCAGAACGTAGGCGAAGCGCCGCTGCCCACGGGCGAAGCGCCCAATGGTGAGGTGGAAGACTACGTGCTCATGAGCCTGGGCAACATTATCTGGCGCGACAATGGCGTCGATGCTGCGGGTGCGCCCGTGGGCATTGCCGACAACGGTCAGCAGGAAGTGGGGGAACCAGGCATTGCCGGCGTTGTGGTCGAGCTGTATACGTCTGACCAGACGCCCGGTGTGGATGAGCCAATTGCCACAACCACAACCGATGGGACCGGCGCCTATCTCTTTACCGGCCTCTCAGATGGTGAGTACATTGTGCATATCCCGGCGCAGAACTTTGCCGCTGGCGCCGTGCTGGAAAATCATGTCTCTAGCGATGATGAGCCCAATGGCGTCGGTCAAGATCCCGATGCTGTGAGCCAGGATGGAGATGATAACGGTGTAGATGATGTGAACCGCGCCGTCAACGGCATCTCCAGCCTGCCCATCACGCTGAGCACGGGCCAAGAGCCGGCGGAAGCCACCGATGGCAACGGGCTCAACTCGAACTTGACCGTCGACTTTGGCTTTGTGGCATATGACTTTGGCGACCTGCCCGATGGCAGCAGCAATCCCGCCAATACCTATCCCGTTACGCTGGCCGATGATGGCGCTCGCCATGTGCTGGACGGCGTAACCTTCCTGGGCGCCGGCGTAGATGCTGAGCCAGATGGACAGCCGAGCTTGTCTGCCGATGGTGACGATACGGAAGTTGCGCCCGATGACGAAGATGGCGTGACCTTCAATACGCCTATTATGCCGGGGCAGGAATACCAGATTACGGTGAATGCCAGCGTGCCGGGCTTCCTCAATGCCTGGATCGACTTCAATGGTGATGGCGTGCTGGATGCGGGTGAGCAGATTGCGCTGGATGAGCCGCTGGTTGCTGGCGACAACGTGCTGACCTTGCTGGCGCCGGAAGAAGTAACCACCGACGCGCTCTATAGTCGCTTCCGCTTTAGCAGCGATGATCCGGCGCAGACCATGACGCCCACGGGCGCCTGGCCCAATGGCGAAGTGGAAGATTACGTGCTGCTGAGTCTGGGCGATACGGTCTGGGCTGACGATGGCGCCGGTGATCTGGCGCTCCAGAACAACGGCTATGACGAGGGCGTAGAATTAGGCATTCCCGGCGTGGTTGTGGAACTCTTCAATGCGGGCGATGACCCGCTGACCGCGACGCCCGTGGTGACGACTACCACGGATGCGCTGGGCCATTACGCCTTTACGGGATTGAACCCAGGCGACTACGTAGTCTATCTGCCGACAGAGAACTTTGCGGCTGATGCGCCGCTGCACGGGTACACGTCCAGCGATGACGAACTCAATAACGTGGGCCTGGACCAAGATCTCAACCCCAGCGATCGGGACGACAATGGTGTCGATCCAACCGATCCAACGCTGGAAGGGATTCAATCTTTGCCGGTAACATTGGCATTGGGTAGTGAGCCAATTTCCGAAGATGGCGATTCCTTCAGCAATCTGGAAGTGGACTTTGGCCTGATTCCGCTGGTGAGCGTGGGTAACATTGTCTGGTTTGACATCAATGCCGATGGTATTCAGGGCGATGCTGAACCGCCGATTGCCGGTGCGGTGGTTGAACTGCTCAATGCCGACGGCACGCAAGCCACCGACTTTGCGGGCAACCTCGTGCCGTCGCAGACCACGCTGGCCGATGGTCTCTACGCCTTTGGCAGCCTGCTGCCCGGCGATTATAAGGTGCGGGTCACGCCGCCGGCTGAGTACACGGCCACCAAGACCGGCGCCGATCCCGATCCGGACACCAATGCCGCCAACGATGACAGCAACGGTGTGCCTACCGGTGTGGGCAACGTGGTGGAAAGTCCGGTCTTTACGCTGATGCATCAGACCGAGCCAACCGCCACCGATCAGGTGGACGAGCCGGGCGGCCTGGAGCCATTTGGCTATCCCGATGATCACAGCAACCTGACCGTGGACTTTGGCTTTATTCAAATGGTCAGCCTGGGCAACTACGTCTGGGAAGATCGCAATGCCGATGGCCTGCAAGATGTGGGTGAACCGCCGGTGGAGGGCGCTGTCGTTACGCTGCTCAACCCGGACGGTAGCCCGGCAACGACCGCTGGTGGCGATCCGATTGCGCCGATTACAACGACGGCTGATGGTTTCTATAACTTTGGCAACTTGCTGCCAGGCAGCTATATGGTGCAAGTGACGCCACCTGGCGGGTATGTGCCGACCATTACGCCGCCAGATGCGGACCCGGATACGAACCCGGCTAACGACGACAGCAATGGCCTGCCCACCGGGAATGGCGCTACGGTGCGCAGCCGTGAAGTACTGCTGCTGCCCACGACAGAGCCCATTGATGATGAAGGTGACCAAACGGACCCAACGGGAGCACCCAATGCCAACAGCAATCTGACAGTAGACTTTGGCTTCATTCCGCTGGTGAGCGTGGGCAACTACGTCTGGATGGATGAAAATGCCGATGGTTTGCAGGGAGTGGACGAGCCAGCGCTGCCTGGCGCCACTGTGGAACTCTTCAATCCTGACGGCACCGTCGCCCGCGACTATCAGGGCAATCCAGTGACGCCGCAAGAGACCAGTAGTGACGGTTTCTACAACTTTGGTAATCTGCTGCCCGGTGACTACTTCGTGCGCGTGACGCCGCCCAACGGCTTCGTGCCCACCACGCCAGCCGCCACGGCAGATCCGGACGATAACCCGGCCAACGACGATTCTAACGGCGTGCCAACCGGCACCGGCTCTGTGGTCGAAAGCCCGGCGGTGACGCTGGATGTACAGACCGAGCCCACAGACGATAATGGCGACCAGACCGATCCAACCGGCACGGTCAATGCCAACAGCAATCTGACAGTAGACTTTGGCTTCATCCCGCTGGTCAGCGTGGGCAACTACGTCTGGGCCGACCTGAATGCAAATGGCTTGCAAGACGCCAACGAAGAACCATTGAGCGACGCCACGGTGGAGCTACTCAACGCCGACGGTACGCCGGCTACAGACTACACGGGCGCGCCGCTTCCGTCTATGGTGACCGGGCCGGAGGGACTATACAACTTTGGCAACCTGTTACCGGGCGACTATAAAGTACGCGTGACGCCGCCAGCCGGCCATGCGCCCACACGGCCGGCTGCTGATGCAGATCCGGACAGCAATGAGGCCAACGACGATTCGAATGGTGTGCCAACCGGCGTGGATGACGTTGTGGAAAGCCCTGTCTTTACGCTTTCAACCGGCGCTGAGCCGACCGTAACAGATGAAACCGACCAAACCGATCCATTCGGTCTGCCGGATAATCACAGCAACCTGACTATCGACTTTGGCTTCATTCCGCTGGTGGCTGTAGGCAACTATGTCTGGGAAGACGTCAACGCCAATGGCA
Organism: Caldilineaceae bacterium; assembly: GCA_020634755.1. GTDB lineage: Bacteria > Chloroflexota > Anaerolineae > Caldilineales > Caldilineaceae > JACKBC01. The sequence continues at coordinate 7,093 of JACKBC010000011.1, forward strand.
TTCAAGATCCAACCGAATCGCCCATTGCCGGCGCCGTAGTGGAACTCTTGAATGGGGATGGAACGCCAGCTACCGATGTAACAGGGGCGCTGGTTCCATTACAGACCACGGGGGCCGACGGCTTCTACAACTTCGGCAACTTGGCGCCTGGCGACTACATGGTGCGCGTGATTCCGCCCGAGGGCTATCGCCCAACGCAGACACCCGCCGATGCGGACCCAGATACCAATAAGGCCAATAGCGACTCCAACGGCGTGCCGGTGGGTCAAGGCAGCGTGGTGCAGAGCCCGATCTTTACATTAATGCCGGGCACGGAGCCAACCGAGACCGATGAGAGTGACCAGAGCGAACCCAGCGACATTCCCGACCAGAGCAGCAACCTGACGGTAGACTTTGGCTTTGTGCCGCTGGTGAGCCTGGGCAACTATGTATGGAGCGACCTGAATGCCAATGGCTTGCAGGATGCTGGTGAGCCGGGGATCAGCGGGGCGCTGGTTGAACTGTTGAACCCGGATGGTAGCCAGGCTATAGACGCCGATGGCAACCCGGTGGCGCCGGTGACCACGGGTGGCGATGGTTTGTACAACTTCGGCAATCTGCTGCCCGGGGATTACATTGTACAGGTGACGCCGCCGAATGCGTCCTATAAGCCGACGCTGCTGCCAAGCGATCCCGATCCGGATACGAATCCGGCCAATAATGATTCAAATGGCAGACCGGTGGGCAGCACCAATGTGGTGCGTAGCCCGGTTGTGACGCTGCAGAACGGCGCCGAACCAACGGCTGAAGGCGAAACAGATCCGAGCGGACTGCCGGACGCCAATGGCAATATGACGGTCGACTTCGGCTTTATTCCGTTGCTAAGCTTGGGCAACCGCGTGTGGCATGACGTTAACAACAATGGCTTAGTAGACGCCGATGAGGTAGGGTTGGATGGGGTGAAGGTGCTGCTCTTCCGCGCCGGCGACGACCCCACCACCGCAACACCAGTGGCCACCGATGTGACGGCCGCTGGCGGCTACTATCTCTTCGACGGATTGGCGCCGGGGGATTACTTTGTCTACATTCCAACACCGCCGGCGGACTATCCGCTGAGCAGTGGACTGACGGTGGATGAAGATAATGGCATTGACAACGATGATAATGGCGTACAGACTGGCGTGGGTGCGCCGGTGCGCAGTCCCGTTATCACGCTGGCGCCGGGAACTGAACCGACCAACGACGGTGATAATGACGCCGAAAGCGACTTGACCGTGGACTTTGGCTTCCATGAACTGGCGCAGGTAGGCAGCCTTGTCTGGCTGGACAAGAATAAAGACGGTGTGCAGGACGACGATGAGCCAGGTGTAGCGGGTGTCACTGTCATCTTGTACGATGCCGTGGGGAATAAAGTGGCCGAACAGCAGACAGATGAGAACGGCGCGTTCCTCTTCGCCAATCTGCTGCCGGGCGACTACTATCTGGAATTCAGTGCGCCAGACGGATACAGCTTCACCGTATCCACAAATACCCAGCGCAATAGTGATGCAGACCCCACCACCGGACGTACGCCGCTCTTCAAGCTGGGGCCAGGCGTCTCTGACCTGACTTGGTGGGCCGGCCTCATTCAGTCACCCACAGCGCTGGATGATGATGCTGGTGAGCCAGCCATGTTGAACAAGCAGTTCTTGCCCATCATTACCAACCGGTAGTTTCGCAGATGAACTGTAGTAAGGTCTAAGCAAAAAGGCGTCCGCAATATGCGGACGCCTTTTCTGCTTTAGGCTTGAAAAATAGCAAACATATTTGTGGATCACCCCCAAAAATAGGCGTAAAGATACGACAAAAGGCGCATAAAATTGTCAGCGAACTGTAATATAATGAGTTGTGTCTAAACCAAATATTGTGTCTATGCCCTTACACCACAGTCAACAAAGAACCCTGGACATTTGTTCATCGGTTCTTTTTTTATTTTGTTACATTCAAATCAGGGCCTGTGTGGATAGGTATAAATACGCCATACCGCTTAGACAATTTATAGTTAAATCGTAGTACGATATTGTAGTAACAATTAGATTGCCCGAGAAACGACCGCGAGAAGAATTAAAGTACTCTACCTAATAAGCTCAAGGTATAGGTGGCCTTTTGACTCCCTGCCGATCTTTCCCTAATGGGAGAGAAATCGACTCTCTGTCGATGAATTGATGGCTCCCTACCCACTAAGGTGGGCTAGGGAGAAGGTCCGGCGCACCAATAGCTTAGCAAATAAGGTAGAGTATAAAAAGGTGGCAGCTTGCTACAACAAGCTGCCACTGTGGAATATATCCTGGGGATTCCAACTTATTCCAGCCTCTATTTTACTTCAGAACTTCATGTTGATCCCTGTTGGCATATTACAATTTCCTTACAGTTTGGCGTATTGGTTCTGGCAAACTATTTACATGGCAGACATTACACTAGGGCCGCGAATATTTAATTTTTAGAAATCATAACCCGCGTAAAAGTTATAGGGGGTTTCTAAAAATTAAGCGGCCAGACAACTAGCCGTTGCAATGAAGTAACATTGCTACCAGAGGTGGAAATGTTACTTCATGCAGCGCATTAGTATACACGTAGTCTGGTATTCATACCCTCCTGCTTTCGCCCAACCAGTCGATCATTCGCCGCCGCATTTTTATATGCGTCAACTTTGCCGCGCGGCGAGATGCCTGTCCCTTACAAAGCGGCTGTCAATCTAATAGCTGCCTAACTCATCCATTAGCCGATGATCGGTCAGACCAAGTTAACAATTGAAGGAGTTATCTCGTATGATTCATGGAACCACTCGACAGCGTAGCAAAATTATTACGCGCTGCTTGATAACTATTATCAACGCTTTGTTGGTAGCCTCGCTCTTATTGGAGCTGACCCCACTACTATGGTCGATGGGCGCCCTTCCTGTGCAAGCCGCGCCTGCATTACAGACCAGTACGATTACGGGCTCGGTCTTTCTCGATGCAAATAGCAATGGTGTAAAAGACGGCAGCGAAGCGCTGCTGACAGGTGTTTCGGGTCTTGTTGTCACCGCCTACGATGCCAGTGGTGCATCCGCAGGGACAACAACGGTCGACACAGCGACGGGTCAATATTTGCTCAACGCAACTGGGGCTGGACCGTTCCGAATTGAATTTACGGGAATCCCCAGTTGGCTACAACCGAGCGTAGTCGGCGCAAATTCAGACACAACCGTGCAGTTCGTCGCCTCGTCAGCCACGGGGATTGATATCGGCGTCTTCAACCCCGCGGATTACGTGACGGGTGATCCACAGCTGGTCGTCCCACGAAGCGCGAGCGGTACGGGCACCACCAGCACGGCCTCTGTCTTTTTTAGCTTCCCCTATAACTCATCTAACAACACGACGCCAGCTCCCTCTACGGGGCTTCAGGTCCAGCAGGTTGGCTCCGTATGGGGAATTGCCTGGCAACGGAGTGAAAAGCGTCTCTACGCCAGTGCCCTCCTCAGGCGTCATGCTGGGTTCGGTCCCCAAGGTCCTGGCGGTGTCTACGTTATGGACTACAGCAACCCGGCCAGCCCTGCGCTGATTACTGGCTTCACCCTGCAGGGCCTCACGCCCTCTGTTGGCCCGGCCATCGATTTGGGCAGCGTAACTCGGATCAGCGAAGCCTGCTCCGCTGGTGGTACGACGGGCGCAAATGGGATTTGTGATGATCCAACCCAGCCCAGTTATGACCAGGATGCCTACGCCAAGGTCGGGAAGATTAGTTACGGCGACATCGACATGCAGGAGGACGACAGCACCCTTTGGTTGGTGAATCTCAATCAGCGCTCCCTGATCGCCATCGACGTCAGCACGCCGCTCAGCGGCGCGCCCGCTGCGGCCGCCGTGCGACACTATCCGCTGGCCGGTTTTTCAGGATTACCCACAGCCACCGACGGCGAGATTCGCCCGTGGGGCCTCACGTTCCACAATGGCCGCGGCTATCTGGGCATCGTCGCGGACGCTGCCAATTCCGCCACGATCATCCGGCCCTCGGAGCTGAAAGGCTACGTGCTCTCCTTCGACCCAGCCAACCCGACCGCCTTTACCACCGAGGTAAGCTGGGGCTTTGACTACAATCGAGAAGACTCGTACCGGAATACTAGCGGTGGCAACGACGGCAAGTGGCGCAAGTGGCTCTCGACCTGGGTCGAAGGCACCAATGTCAATCAGGTCCAATATAGTGGTTTTGACTTTGCGACTGCACCGCAGCCCATTGTCAGCGACATTGAGTTCCTCGACGACGGTTCCATGGGCATCGGTGTCATGGATCGTTTTGCCTACCAGTCTGGTTGGAAGACGTACACGCCAAACCATCCGAGTACCGCGCTTAGAAATGTATTGAACACTGGCGATACGCTTAAAGCCGGCCTGAGTGGCGGCTCCTATGTACTCGAATTGGGCGAAAATGATGCCCTCGTGGGCACACATTCTGGTCTCACCAACGATAGCCCTGGCAACAGCGGCGAGTTCTTTTGGGGAGACTACTTTAACGGTGGCGACGCTACCCACTGGGAGACGTCAGAAGGCGCTTTGGCCTACCTCCCCGGCTCTGGCCAACTCGCCGCGACCACGCTTGACCCCGTTGCCTATGAAACCCACGGTGTACGTTTTTTCGACACCACTACCGGAGACAAAACACGCTCCTATCAGGCCTACAGATCATACGTGAATACCGGTGCTCTCTACGGCAAAGGCGCAGGTGTCGGCGACATTGAAATATTGCTCGAACCGGCGCCCATCGAAATCGGGAATCGAATTTGGACGGACAGCGACGGCGATGGCATTCAGGACCCGGACGAACCGGGTATTCAGGGCGTGACCGTTAACCTCTACGACATGGACAATGGTGGTGTGTTGGTGGGAACGGCCGTTACTGGTGCAAATGGCGCCTACTACTTTGGTGGTCTCACCAACACCAATATGACCAGCGGCTCCCTCTTGTACAATACGAATTATGAGGTGCGGGTCAGCCTTAGTGACGCCCAATTGACCGGTCTAGATTTGACTACGCAAGATGCCAACGCAGTTACAACCAACGATAACAAGACCGACCTGGCCGACAGCGATGCTGCCGAGACTGGTGGCAATGCCGTTATTGCCTTTACCACCGGTAGCCCCGGCCAGAACAACCACACGCTGGACATTGGCTTTATGCCACCTGGTACTATCACCATCGTCAAGAACACGCTGAGTGCCAATGGCGCATTTGACTTTTCTAGCAATGACGCGGACCTGGCCGCCATCCGCCTGACCACGGTAGGCAACTCGGCCACCAGCGCAGTCATTACCAAGTCAGCAGGCGTTTACACCATTACCGAAGATGCCCTGACGGGTTGGATGCTGGATGATATTGCAGTGAGTGGGAATGATGGAGCAACCGCGTCGCTGACAGATACAGCCAACGCCCGCGCCGTCGTAAACCTGGATGCAGGTGATGCGATAACGGTTACCTTTACAAACAGTCCTGTGCCCCCACAACTTGCGTTGCAGAAGACGTTAGTTAGCCCCGCCAGCGGCGTGGCCGCAGAAGGTGGTCTAGTAATTTATAGCCTGACTATCAGCAATACCGGGACTGTCACAGTCACCGAGCTAGACCTCACCGACACTTTCGACCCAACCTACCTACAATTCAGCACGGCGTCCATTACGCCAGATACGGCCGGCGCGGGTTCGCTCAGCTGGGTGGGCGATGCAGTGGCTGGCACGGGCAGCCTGCTTGCTCAACTGCCGCTGGGACCGGGGCAGTCAATTGTGATTACGGTGGAGTTTGTGGCGGTGAAGCCATAAGAGAAGCATGAAATTCTGGCAAAAGGGGCCTGAGACCACGTAATCCGTGATGAGAGCGACTTGCAGCGCCATTGGGATTATCTACTATACGTGCCTCTACCGGCATCAGAAATATTTCGCCAAAGTTTTACGTCAGAGCATGAAGGAGTCTTTCGGTATGAAATGTGAGTTCTCACAACAAGTCTACACATTGATGGCCAGCAGAGCGCGTAGGATCGTTCCCGCACTGTGGCTAGTGATCATGTTAATCGGGCTACAGGCTTTGGTTGCGGTTTTGCCGTCTGATGCAAACGTTGCCTATGCACAGGCTACCGGCAATATTACCATTGTCAAGAGTACGGTGGGGGGAGATGGAACATTTGCCTTTGCCAGTAACGATGTGGATTTTGGCGGCTTATCTATTGCTACCACCAACAACACGGGCAGCAGCGCCACCTTTATCAAGCCCGCAGGCGTCTATACGATTACCGAAGATATTGCAGCCGGTTGGACGTTAGCCAATATTGAGGTGGTTGGCGACATTGACGGCGGTTCTACCTGGCGGATTGTGGATCGTCAGGTGGTAGTCGACTTGGATGCTGATGAGGCGATCACGGTCACTTTTACCAATGCCGCCAGCCGCTATACCGTCAATACTGCCGAGCTGAGCGGTATTTCTAGCAATGGGGCGCCGGTTGGACCCATTGCATCTGGCGTTCCCCTGCTGATTGTGGAAGTGGATTATGGCGACCTACCCGACGGTTCGGCAAGCTCACCCGCCGGCCTGCCCACCAACTCCCCTGGATATAATACAGATATTATCGGCGCGGTTGGCGCCAGCCATGTGATTACGCCGGGCCTCTACTTAGGCTCTCTGGTTGATGGCGAAATCGATGGTCAACCCTCTATTGCTGCCGATGGCGATGATACAGCCGGCGCGCCCGATGACGAAGACGGGATCACGCTACCCGCGTTTATCACTGGCGAAGCCGCCGTCGTTACGGCCAGCGTGGTCAACACCACCGGCTTGGATGCTTACGTCTATGGCTTTATCGACTTTGACGGCGACGGCGCTTTCACCACACCAGGTGAGGTGGTCAGTGCTACTGTACTCAGTGGTGCGTCCAGCCAGGACGTGAATCTGGTCTTTAACGTGCCTGTCGATGGCGACAAAACGCAAATGCTGGGCGCTCGCTTCCGTCTCAGCACCGATGCCGGTCTCGGACCCGATGGTCCAGCCTCTGACGGGGAAGTGGAAGATTATCTGCTCCAGATTATGCAGCCCATGGCGCTGGGCGACTACGTCTGGTTCGACGCCAATGGCGACGGCCAGCAGACGCCGGGTGAACTGGGGCTGGCGGGCGCGACCGTCGAGCTGTTCAACAGCGACGGCTCGCCGGCCACGGACATCAATGGCAATGCGGTGATCTCGCAGACCACCGACGCCACCGGCCTCTATCTCTTCGACAGCTTGGCGGCGGGTGAGTATGTCGTGCGCGTCACGCCGCCTGCTGGCTACGATTTGACCGTGGGCGGCGCCGATGTGGATGACGACCCCCGCAACCGCGATTCCAATGGCGTCATTGTGGCGGGCCAGGAATACGTGGAAAGCCTGCCGATCACGCTGATGGCCGGTACCGAGCCGGTGGATGACGGTGACGCCGACGACACGACCAATCTGAGCGTGGACTTTGGCTTTGTGGCCTTCGATCTGGCATTGCGTAAGACGTTGCTTAGCACGAGTAATGTGCCGCTGGTACCGGGCGCCAGCACCGTGACTTTCCAGATCGAAGTCTTCAATCAGGGCTATGTCACCGCGCAGGATATCGTGGTGCGCGACTATATTGACCCGGCCATGTTCACCTTCAACGCCGCCGATAACCCGATTGGCACAACCGGCGGCGCCGTGGCCGTGGGCTACAGCTGGACGGCGGACGCCACTGGCGCCACGGCCACGCTGACTGGCGTCAATCTGCCGCCGCAGCAGTCGCTGGTGCTGGAGATTACGCTGCAAGTCGCTGCCAACACGCTGGGCCAGACGCTGCAGAACGATGCTGAGATCGATTCGGCCACCGACGCTGACGGCAACCCGGCCATCGATCACGACTCGACGCCGGAAGCCGAGCAGGGCAACGGCCCCAACGATCTGCTGGCGGATAACGAAATCGCCGACGATGGCGATGTGGATGAAGACGATCACGACATTGCCACGATTTCCGTGGACCGCTTTGACCTGGCGCTGGTCAAGCGCGTCGAGAGCTTCTCCGACGCCTCACTGGTGCCGGGCAGCCTGGTGACCTTTACCATTGAGGTCTTTAACCAGGGTGACGTAGCAGTGACCGCGCCAATCACGGTGGTCGACTATGTGCAGAGCGGCTTCATCTTCGAAGCCGCCAACAACCCAGCCTGGGATGCCACCGACCCCAGCAACCCGACCATTGTCATCGACGATGTCATTGCGCCAGGCGGCTCGGTCACGCGCACTATTGTGCTGACCGTCGATGTAAACACGGCTGGTCTGACGCTGGCCAACTATGCCGAAATTGCCAATGACGGCCAGCCTGGCGACGCCGATCCCGACTCGACGCCAGACACTACCCCCGATAATGACGGCGTGGTCAAGGATAACGAGACCGCTGAAGACGGTCAGACCAATCCCAGCGTGGATGATGAGGATGACCACGATGTGGCGCTGGTCGAGATTCCGGTCTTTGACCTAGCGTTGATCAAGACCATCGCTTCGGTCAGCCATATACCGCTGATCCCGGGGCTGAGCACCGTCGAATTCGACATCACAATTTACAACCAGGGCGAGATACCGGCCAGTAACATTGTGATTGCGGACTACATCCAAGCCGGCGACTTTGTCTTTGACGGTTCGACGGGTTGGACCGGCACGACCGTGCCCACCATGACCATTCCGGGACCGATCCCGGCCGGCGCCTCCATAACGCGCACGATCACGCTGCGCGTGGATGCAGGTGCGGCGGGTCAGCAACTGGAAAACTTTGCCGAAATCGTCAGCGCCACCGATGTCAATGGCCGCCCGCAGGTGGATATCGACTCGACGGCTGACACTGATAATACAAATGACGGCCCGGTCAAAGACAACTTCACCGGTGAAGAACACAAGAGCGATCCCACCGCCGATGAAGATGACCACGACGTGGCCATGATCCAGGCCGGCGTCTACGACCTGGCGCTGGTCAAGCGACTGGCAGATTCAGTCACGGCGCCGGTGCTGCCAGGTGACGTGGTGACCTTTACCATCGAAATCTACAACCAGGGTGACATCACGGCTACTGCGCCCATCACCATTGTGGACTATGTGGATACGGCCAGCTTCACCTTCGACCCGGCTAATAACTCGGAATGGGACGGTACGGACCCGGCCAACCCGGTCATTGCGACCACCAGTGATATTCTGCCCGGCCGCTCGGTGCAGGTGCAGATTGCGCTGACTGTCAATGACGGCACGGCGGGAACCACCATCCGCAACGACGCTGAAATCTTTGACGATGGCCCGCCTATCGACCAGGATTCGCAGCCCGAAGTGGATGATGACACGCCGGGCGCCAGCGACCCAACTGTGGACGACGAGACCTTCGACGACGGCACGGTCGATGAGGACGATCACGACTACGCCGAAGTGGCGGTGAGTCCGGTGGTCAGCCTGGGCAACTTTGTCTGGCTAGATCGCAATGCCGATGGCGTGCAGGATGTGGGCGAGCTGCCTATGAACGGCGCGCTGGTGGAACTGCTGGTGACCTATGACAATGGCGCCACCTTTGTGCCGGCTGCCGACATCAATGGCAACCCCGTGCCGGCGGATATCACCGGTGCGGATGGCCTCTATCAGTTTGACAACCTGGCGCCGGGCGAATACGCCGTGCGCGTGACGCCGCCTGCCGGTTATGCCCCGACGCTCTCCGGTGGTGACCCAGACAACAACGACAACACAGATTCCAACGGATTGCCGGTGGTGGGTCAGCCGTACGTGCAGAGCCTGCCCATTACGTTGGCTGTGGGCGAGGAGCCGGCTGGCGATGATGTGAGCGCTGGCGGTGTGGACGCCAACGGCAACGGCACGGTCGATTTTGGCTTTGTCGAACTGCTCAGCCTGGGCAACCTGATCTGGTACGATGCCAACAACGATGGCCTGTTCGATGAGGCCACGGAAGCGGGCATTGCCGACGTGACGCTGAAGCTGCTGAACGGTGACGGCACGCCGGTGCTGCGTAATGGCGTGGCGCTGACCACGACCACCGACGTCAGCGGCCACTACACCTTTACGGAGTTGCTTGCGGGAACGTACCGCGTGCAGGTGGTCACGGGCAACTTTGCCAACGGCGGCTCGCTCAACAACTATCTGAGCAGCAGCGACCCTGCTACGGGCGCCACGCCAGACAATGATGTGGACGGCGATGACAACGGTGTGGGCAACGGTTCGACCGCGGTCACCTCTGGGCTGGTCACGCTGGCGTATAACGGCGAGCCGGATAATGAAGTGGACGATCCGGCGGGTGGAGACGCCAACAGTAATCTGACCATCGACTTTGGCTTCTATGAACCGCTGAGCCTGGGCAACCGGGTCTGGATCGACCTCAACAACGATGGCCAGATTGGCGCCAACGAGGATGGGCTGGATGGCGTGATCGTCAACCTGCTGGACAGCATGGGCGTGCCCATTCTGTTCAATGGCCAGCCCATAACCGCCCCCACCGATGATGGCGGCTACTATCTGTTCGACAACCTGATTGCTGGCGACTACATCATCGAAATTGCGCCGGCAAACTTCCAGGCGGGCGGCGTGCTGGCTGGCTTCTACAGCAGCACCGATGGCGCAGCCGTGGGTTTGGATGAGGATGATAACCCAGCTGACAGCGATGACAACGGCGTGGATGATGCGGGCAATGAAGCCGTCAACGGCATCCGCAGCGCCATTATCACGCTGGAGCCACAGACCGAACCGGAAAGCGAGACCGATCTGGGACCGGATGGCGCGGGCGCGGCGGTGGACGCCAGCAGCAACTTGCAGGTTGACTTCGGCTTCTTTGCGCCAATCGTGGCCATTGGCGACCGTGTCTGGTACGACTATGATGCCGACGGCATTCAGGACAACCCGCTGACCGAGCAAGGCGCAGCCGATATCGAAGTGCAAATCTTCAACGCCGACGGCAGCGCGGTGACCGATATCTTCGGCGCACCGGTGCTGCCCACGTTGACCGATGCCAGCGGCCTCTACACCTTTACGAACCTGCTGCCTGGCGAGTACTATGTGCAGTTCAATCTGGCTACGCTGCCCCCGGGCTACGTGGTGACCGAGCTGAACACCAGCACCGACGACGAGGACAGCGACGCCGATCCGGTCACCGGCGAGACCCGCACTACCGGCTTCCTGCCCGGCGGTAGCCAAGATATCGATCTGGATATGGGCATCCACGCCCTGGTGAGCGTGGGTGACCGCGTCTGGTTCGACCTGAACCACAACGGCATTCAGGATATGGGTGTGGAAGAGACGTTGGGCGTCTCGGATGTGGTGGTCAGCCTGTACAATGCGGCCACGGGCCTGCCGGTGCTGGATGGCAATGGCCAGCCGCTGACCGATGTTACTGATGGAAACGGCTACTATCTGTTCGAGAATCTGCAACCTGGTCGCTACGTTGTCGAGTTTGATCTGACGACGTTGCCGCTGGGATATGAAGTCACATTGAAAGATGTTAATGACACAACCGCCGCGGGCGACGCCGTGGACAGCGATGCCGACTCGGTCACCGGTCGCTCGGACGCCACGCCGTTTTTGGTGGGCGATCCGGCCGCTGAGAACAATCAGGACTTGACGCTCGATATGGGCATCTGGGGTGCAGTGAGCGTGGGCGACACCGTATGGTACGACAACAACCGCGACGGCGTCTATGAGCCCGCTGGTCCAGACGGCATTGTGGGCAATGCGGATGATGAACTGGGTGTCGAGGGAGTGACGGCGCGCCTATTCAACGCCGATGGTTCGCCCTACATTCCGGCTGGCGAAGCGAATCAGTTGACCACTACAACGAACCAGGATGGCAACTATCTGTTCACGGCACTGCCGCCGGGCGACTACTTTGTCGAGTTCGATTTGACGACGTTGCCCGCCGATTACCAGGTGACCTTGCAGGATGCCAGCGGTGATGACGCCACTGATAGCGATGTTGGCCCCGACGGCCGCACGGCGACCACCGGCTTCCTCAGTAATGGCGCCGAAAACGTGACGCTCGATATGGGCATCTGGGCGCCGGTGACCGTGGGTGACCGCGTCTGGGTGGATACCGATGGCGACGGCGCTCAGGACGGCGGCGAGATCATCGGTCTGCCCGGCGTACCAGTCAGTATCTTCGACAGCCTGGGCAATCCGGCGGTCTATGCCGACGGTTCGCCGGTGCTGCCGATGCAGACCGATGCCAGCGGCTTCTACACCTTTACCAACCTGCCGCCTGGCGACTACTACGTGCAGTTTGACGTGGCCGTAGTGGAAGCGCTTGGCTACACGGTGACGGTGCAGAACGCAACCAACATCGACGACGCCAAGGACAGCGACGCCGATCGCAACACGGGCATTACCCAGAGCACGGGTTTCCTCTACAGCACGGATGAGGATCTGTCGCTGGACATGGGCGTCTACATCCCTGTGCGCGTGGGTGACTACGTCTGGTACGACAACGATCGCGACGGCTTGCAGGGCGATGTGCTGGCCGAGCCGGGTGTGCAAGGTGTGGATGTGCGGCTCTATCAGGTGGGCAACCCGACGGCGTTGTTGACAGATACAACCGACAACACGGGCTTCTATCTGTTCGATGGTTTGCCGCCTGGCGACTACTACGTACAGTTTGACCTGGGTACGCTGCCGCCCGTCTACGTGCCGACGACGCCCAACGTCAACGAGCCGATTAGCGACACGGTGGACTCGGACGCCAGCCCCAGCACCGGTGTGACCGCGCCGACCGGCTTCCTGAGCAGCGGTGATGAAGACCTGACGCTGGACATGGGCATTCTACTGCCCGCGGATGTGCGCATCGGCGACACCGTCTGGGAAGACATGAACGCCGATGGCATTCAGGATGCGGGCGAAGCGGGCGTGGAGAATGTGCTGGTGCAGCTGTTCCAAGTGGGCGGTTCCGCGCCGATCAGCGACACGCTGACCGACATCAACGGTGTCTATCTCTTTGAGAAGCTGCCGCCTGGGGATTACTACGTGGTCTTCGATCTGACCACGTTGCCCGCGGGCTATGTGGTCACCGTGCCGGACGCCAATGGCGACACGCAGGATGACGTTGACTCGGATGCCGATCCGAACAGCGGCGCCACGGCCTCCACCGGACCGCTGACCACTGGCGATGAAGACTTGACGCTCGACATGGGCATCTACAAACCGGCCAGCCTAGGCGACTTTGTCTGGTACGATAAAGATGCCAATGGTATTCAAGATGCCGGTGAAGAAGGTGTGCCGGGCGTTACTGTCGAGCTGTTCAATGGCGATGGCTCACCAACCGGCCTGACTACACCGACCCAGTTGGATGGCTCCTATGCCTTCACCAATCTGGTTCCCGGTGACTACTACGTGGTCTTCACGCCGCCGGCTGGCTATATCATCAGCCCGCAGGATCAGGCTGACGGCCCGGCCAGCGGGGACGATACCGTAGATAGCGACGCCAACGCCGATCGCGCCAGCGTTGATTATGGACACACCGAAGTGACCACGCTGGTCAGCGGTGAGAACGATCTGACGTGGGATGCGGGTCTCTATCGACCGCTGGCCGTGGGCGATATTATCTGGCTGGACCCGGATAATGATGGCTTGTATGAACCGCTGGCCGGCGAAGCGGGTATTGCCGATGTGGTTGTCGAGCTGTACGACGGTGATGGCAACTTTGTCGACGCCGTTAAGACCGACACGTTGGGGTACTACCTCTTCGACCTGCTGCCCGCCGGTGATTACCGCGTGGTCGTTGCACCCAGCAACTGGGCGACTGGCGGCCCGCTGCAGAAATATCTGAGCAGCACGCCAACGGCGACGGACCCGAACGCCGGTGCATCTGGCGGCGTCAACAACGATGACAACGGCATCGACAACAGCAATCTAGCGCTCAACGGCGTCCACAGCGGCATTGTGGCGCTGAGTACCGGCGATGAGCCAATCGACGATGACCATGCCGCTTATCCGCACGCCATTGTGGCTGAGGATGACAACGCCAACCTGACCGTGGACTTTGGCTTCTACGAGCCGCTCTCTTTGGGCAACCGGGTCTGGCTGGATGTGAACAATGATGGTTCCGCCGCGGGCGAAGCGGGCATCGACGGCGTAGTGGTCAATCTGTACAACTCTGTGGGCGGCCTGCCCGCTGGCGTACCCATCGATACGCAGACCACGGCGGGCGGCGGCTACTACCTCTTCGATGACCTGCCGCAGGGCGAGTACATTGTCGAGATCGACGCCGTTAACTTCCAGCCCGGTCGTGCGTTGGAGAACTTGGCCAGCAGCACGCCCACCGCGACCGATCCGAACGTGGATGGGCCGGCGGGCAACGGGGTCGACAGCGATGATAACGGTCTCAACGATCCGAATCGCGCCGTCAACGGCATTCTCAGCGGCCCGATTGCGCTGAGCGCCGGCCAGGAATACGCGGGCGAGACCGAGCTGGGAGCACATGGCTCTGGTATTGCGCTGGACGAATCGAGCAATCTGACCGTGGACTTTGGCTTCTACGAGCCGCTGTCCCTGGGTAACCGCGTCTGGCTGGACGCCAACAATAATGGACGCATGGATGCTGGTGAAGTGGGCATCGATAATGTGGTGGTCAACCTGTATCGCGTGGTCGATGGCATACCCGAAAGTACGCCTATCGATACGCAAACGACCGGCGCCGGTGGCTACTATCTCTTCGACGACCTGCTGCCCGGCGACTATATGGCTGAGGTTGTGAGCGCCAACTTTGGCGCTAGCCAGCCGCTCGACGGCTTCTTCAGCAGCCAGATTACCGCGGACGATCCCAACATCGGCCCCAATGGCGAAGCCGATCTGGGTATCGACAAGGACGACAACGGCATCGACGATCTGGACCCGGCCGCCAATGGCATCTGGAGCGGGGTGATTACGCTGAGCGCGGGTGACGAACCGATCACCGAAACTGATTTGGAAGTTGAGGTCGGAGACGGTTTAGCCGCCCCCAGCAGCAGCAACCTGACGCTGGACTTTGGCTTCTTCCAGCCGGTCAGCGTGGGCGACTACGTCTGGTCCGACAACGACGCCGATGGCAAGCAGGAGCCAGCCGCCGGTGAGGACCCGGTGCCGGGCGTCACCGTGAATCTGTTCGACGCCGCCACCAACCAACCGGTGACTGACCTCTTCGGCAACTTGGTGGGTGCGACCAGCACGGACGATCAGGGGCTCTATCTGTTTGAGAACCTGCCGCCTGGTGAATACTATGTGGTCTTCGATCTGACTACGCTGCCCACCGACTACGTGGTGACAAAGCAGACCGCCAGCGGCGCCACGTCGGCAGAAGACAGCGACGCCAATCCGACGACGGGCCAGACCGGCGCCACCGGCTTCCTGCCCAGCGGCAGCGCCAACCTGACGCTGGACATGGGCATCTACGAGCCACTGACCGTGGGCGACACCGTCTGGTACGACTACAACATCAACGGCATCTACGAACCGGGCAAGGGCGAAGATGGCGTGCCGGGCGTCAAGGTGACGCTATACTACTCGGATACGCAGCAGCCGGTGATTGTAGACGGTGCGCCGCTGATGCAGGTGACTGATGAGGATGGTCACTATCTCTTTACGGATCTCAAGCCAGGGGCGTACTATGTGGTCTTCGATCTAACCACGCTGCCGGTCGGCTATCAGGTGACGCTGCCCAATGTGGGCGACGATGAGCTGGATAGCGATGTGGACCCAAGCACGGGCCGCAGCACGTCAACCCCTGTTCTTGAAGGTGGCGCCGTGGACCTGTCGCTGGACATGGGGATCTATAGCCTGGTGGCGGTGGGCGACTATGTCTGGTTCGATGATGACCGCGATGGCCATCAAGACCCGCACGAAAGCGGCGTGCCGGGCGTCAGCGTGACGCTCTACAGCACGGCCACCAACGCGCCGGTGCTCGATCCCAACAATTCGGCACAGCCGTGGGTGCAGGTGACCGATGCCGATGGCCGTTATCTGTTCGATAACCTGCCGGTGGGCGGCTACTATGTGCTCTTCGACTTAACGACGCTGCCGGACGGCTACCAGCCCACGCTGCAGAACGCAGCCAGCGACGTGAGCGACAGCGACGCCGACCCCAACAGCGGCCAGACCGGACCCACCGGTCTGCTGGATAATGGCGAAGTGGACCTGACGCTCGATCTGGGCATCTGGGCGCCGGTGACGGTGGGTGACCGCGTCTGGTACGACAACAACGCCAACGGCATCCAGGATGTGGGCGAAGGCGGCGTTCCCAACATCACCGTCACGCTCTATGAAGGCGATGGGACGCCAACCGGTCTGACGACACAGACAGATCTGAGCGGCAACTATCTCTTTGAAGATCTGATTCCGGGTGATTATTACGTGGTCTTCGACTTAACGACGCTGCCGGACGGCTATGTGGTGACCACGCCCAACCAGTTCGCTGTGGATGACGCGTTCGACTCGGACGCCGACCCCAACAGCGGCCAAACCCCGCCCAGAGACTTCCTGCGCAGCATGGAAGAAGATCGCACGTTGGACATGGGCATTGTGGGACCGGTGACGGTGGGCGACCGCGTCTGGCTGGATACAGATCGCAACGGCATTCAGGACGCGGCCGAAGCGGGCGTATCGGACATTACGGTGCGTATCTACACCAGCGCTGGTGAGCCGGTGACCGATCTCTATGGCAATCCGGTAGGGCCGACGACGACCGACGCCAATGGCGAATATCTCTTTGCGGGATTGCCGCCCGGCAGCTATGTGGTCGAGTTTGACCTGACGACGATCCCTGACGGCCTGGTGGTGAGCCAAGCCAATGCGGGGAGCAACGATGCTAAGGATAGCGACGCCAGCTTGAGCACGGGCCGGACGCCAGCCACCGGCTTCCTGCCCGCGGGCAGCGCGGATCTGACGCTGGACATGGGCATCCACCAGCCGCTGGGCGTGCGTGTGGGCGACTATGTCTGGGAAGACATGGATGCTGACGGTCAGCAGGATGCGGGCGAACCCGGCATCCAAGGGGTGACCGTGGAACTGTTTGTGCTGGACCAGAACGGCAATGGCGTCAGCACGGGCCAGACCACCACCACCGATGAAAGCGGCGCCTATCTCTTTAGCGAATTGCCCGCCGGCAAGTACTATGTGGTCTTCCACCTGGATACGCTGCCCGCTGGCTACGTGGTGACCGAGCCCAACAAACCGCTGTTGAGCGATGAGTACGACTCGGACGCCGACCCGGCCACCGGCCAGACGCCGCCGACGGGGACGCTGCTGAACGGCGAGCAGGACCTGTCGCTGGATATGGGCGTCTATCAACCGGCCAGTCTGGGTGACTATGTCTGGCTAGATAGGGATGGTGATGGTGTGCAGGAGAGCGGTGAGTCGGGCATTGAAGGCGTGCGCGTCGAACTGTTCAGCGGCGACGGCGCGTCAACGGGGCTAACCACCACGACCGATGCCGATGGCTTCTACGAGTTCACCGACTTGGCGCCGGGCGACTATTACGTGGTCTTCACGCCGCCGACAAACTATCAGTTCAGCCCGCAGGACGCCATTGGCAACGATGAACTGGACAGCGACGCTGATCCGGTCAGTGGACGCACCGCAGTGACCACGCTGGTGAGCGGTGAGAATGACCCGACCTGGGACGCTGGTCTCTTCCAGGATGCTGCTATCGGCAACTACGTGTGGCTGGATGTCGATGCAGATGGCATCCAGGAAGCGGGTGAGGAACCCATTGCCGGCGTGAAGGTGACGCTCTACGCCGTGGATGCCGACGGCAACGAGACGCAAGTGGCTACGACTACGACCGACGAGAACGGCTTCTACGGTTTCACCGGTCTGACGCCAGGTGCGTACTTTGTTGAATTCCAAAATCCCAACGGCCTGGTGGTGACGCCGGGCAATCGGGGCAGCGACGATGCACGGGACAGCGATGTGTCAATAACGACCAACCGCACGTCGGTGACAACGCTGGACAGCAACGAGTACGATCCTACGTGGGACGCCGGCTTTACCGAGCCTGCTTCCATTGGCAACTATGTTTGGAATGATGGTCCCAAGGAGACAGCCAATGGCGTGCGTGATGAAGGCGAGCGCGGGGTTCCCGATGTGGTTGTTATCCTGTACGATGCCGATGGAAACGAGGTAACGCGGACAACGACAGATGCCAATGGCTTCTATGAGTTTACGGATCTGACGCCTGGCGACTATTCAATTCAGTTTATTCTGCCGGAGAATTATGAAGGTTTTACCCGTCAGAATATGGGTGATGACAATAGCGACAGTGACGCCGATCAGCAAACGGGTGCTACGCCAGTTACCACGCTGGAACCTGGTGAGAATGATGAAACATGGGATGGCGGCCTTATCCAAAAGCCACCAACAGCCATTGATCTGGTCAGCTTGACCGGTACGATCAACGAAGCCGGCAACCAGATCACCGTGCGTTGGGAAACTTCGCTGGAGCTGAATACGTTGGGCTTCCACCTCTTCATGGGCGCAACGGGCGACTTCAACGATGCCGTGCGGGTGACTGAGGCACTGATTGCCAGCCAGGGCGTTGGCGGCGCTGTCTACGAAGTCACGCTGCCGTACGAATCGGATAGAGACCCGCCGCTGAATCAACTGCGTATCTGGCTGCAAGAGTGGGAGCTGGACGGCAACAAGATTGTGCACGGGCCGGTACGCTTTGGAACTACGGGCGGCGGTAAGCTCTACCTGCCGATCATCCAGCGCCAAGCGCAAGTCACCGCCCAATCGTTGGAAGGAAGCGCAGAAAGTGGAGAGCAGATTGATAGCGGGGATATCCAGAACCCTATCTATCTGCCATACAGCGCACGCAAATGATACAACGGCGAGCAGGCTGGTTCTAGAAAATACATGGTGACGCACGTTCACAATTTGACGGTGTCGGCGTTTTCTACCGCCGATATGCCTTGGCCATAAACGAAAAAGGGCCGCCTGGAATCTTCTACCAGGCGGCCCTTTTTGTTATCCTCTATGCCGCCAACCATTTTGGTTCTTCGGGAACTCATACTTCGATTGTACTTGGTCCAAATGTGGTAGACAGCACGTGTCCGCAGCACCTTTAGCGAAATGACTAGTACACGACGGCCTAAGTGCGCCTACGGTTAAGAAGTTCGACTTCTCCGAGAAGTCGAACTTCTGACGCCACGGCCAACAATCGGTTTATTTACACCGTTGTGTACTAGGCGGATGAGTGCGCGCGCCGCCGCTACCCCCTGTAATCTGGTTGCCCCACTATTTTCCACGCCAGCCGTCTGCAACACTTGCTTACAGCGCTTTTAAGTAATTTAACGTATATCGCTTTGACATTTTTGACTATATGCTTATGCTATTGGAAAACTAGAAAATCTAGTTGTTAAATTAGGAGTTACGCACTTCAGTGATGTTCGGGAGATTTGTTCAGGAGAAGTTCGACTTCTGAGAGAAGTCTGAAAAGTCACAATTGGGTCCAAAACATTCCGGGAAAGGGCCTATTGCGCATGATGTGACCAGGAATTTTGTGGCCCTTTCCCGGAATATGACACACCTGAACCACCTTTTCAGACAGCTTCTGAGAGAAGCCGAACTTCTGGGGCAACTGCGTAACTTCTCTAAATATTTCTGGAACTTTACTTTCACGATATGCGCGTCGTGTTTCTAAAGTACTATCCAGACTGCCGCCGCGGTTGCGGTGTGCGCAATGTGGAGAATTAGTGTGCATCAAACATCCCATACGACGCTCTGGCTGATCTGTCTATTCGCCTTCACTTCCTTGATTGTCGGCGGCTGTAACGCCAATAGATCGCCAGACACGGCTCCCGCTTCGTTGACCCCCACAGACACTTCTGCCGCGGCTGTTGCATCTGATACCCCAGGACCAACTGGGACCCCCACGATTGACCCAGAAAGCCGTCTGGCCAGTACGTCAGAACCCGATGTGGACGCAATTCCCCTGTTGGCCACGCGCAAGGCCCAGGTGGATGCGGCATTGCAGGCCGACCCCCCTGTGTTGCGGCTCGATGATGCGGGGCTGGACCCAGAACAACAGCGGGCGCAGATGTTAGCGCTGCAAAGTACCGATTTTCTGCGCTATGTGTATACGCAAGATGACCACACCCCTTTGCGCACCGAGATATTCGCCGTCTATCCTGCCCGCGAGAGTGACATAACCCCCGCCACCACGGCCTGTTCCCAGCACACATGCTACCGCGTGGAACTCTATAATTACGCCTTCAATCTAACCAGCACGGCCATGGTGGACCTGAATGTGGGCGACGATGCCAGCGCGGTTTTGGAGGTGACGCATCTATCCGATGCACAGCCAGAAGCGCCTGCGCACCTGGCCGAACTGGCGCAACAGATCGCCATGCAGGCGCCAGAAGTGGCAGAAGCGCTGGGCTTTGCGCCCACGGAAGCTACCATGTCCAACGCCAAAACGGCGCTCAACCACACCACCTGTGAAAGCTCACGCCACTATTGCGTGGCGCCCACCTTTCTGGTTGACGACCGGGCGCTGTGGGCCATTGTGGATCTGACCGAAGGGCGACTGGTGGGCGTGCGCTGGACCTATTTGGGCGATTTCAGCGCGGGCCGCCCGGATGAGGTGATGATTCAGCGCGAGGATATCTACAATCGCTTTTGCCAGCAGGATACGCAGTTGGCCAAGGATGGCTGGACCTTTGATTACATTCTGACCAGCTCCGACGGCTTGCGCGTGAGTGACGTGCGCTTTAACGACGCGCCGGTGGTGGACAGTATGAAACTGGTGGATTGGCACGTGAGCTATTCGTGGCAGGAGGGCTTTGGCTATAGCGATGGCATTGGCTGCCCCCTTTATAGCACGTCGGCCGTAGAGGCGGCCGCGCTGCCCGCCGTGGAAGACATTGTGCAGGATGGAGCCGTGGTCGGCTTTGCGCTGGTGCAAGATTATCGCCACACTCAGTGGCCGCTGCCCTGCAACTATCGCTATATGCAGCGCTACGAATTTTATCTGGACGGCTCCTTCCGGCCAGTTATGCTCAATTTGGGCCGCGGCTGCGGCAATCAGGGCACCTATCGGCCCATTTTGCGCGTCGACCTGGCCGATGACCAAAAGCTTGCGGCGTGGGATGACGGCGCGTGGCAGCCGTGGACCGCCGAAGGGTGGGAACTCTTGGATGAAAATGCCTCTTTTACGGAAGATGGCTATCGGTATCAGCTGCTGAATAAGGCGGGCGCCGGCTATTATGTTGAGCCGGACCGAGGTCAGCTGGAGGAGGGCGGGCGCGGCGATACGCCCTTTGTCTATGTCACGCACCACAACAGCGCCGAAGGGGACGCGGACCTGATTACGTTGGGCGCCTGTTGCAATACCGATTATCAGCAAGGGCCGGAAGTGTTTATTAATGAGCAGCCCGAATCGACTGCCGATGGCGATCTGGTGCTCTGGTATGTGCCCCAATTTCACAATGATGATACACCTGGTCAGCAATATTGTTGGGCCGACCAAACGGTGGTGGATGGTGTATTGCAGCCGGTGGTTTGGCCATGTGCAGGCGGGCCGCGCTTTGTGCCCGTACGCGCAGAATGAAGCAGACGACGTGAGGAGTTGGTATGGCGAAGAAATCCCGAGCCAATAAGAAAAAGAGAAGCGCCGAAGCACCTGCCGCCGCCCCCGCATATAATTGGCTGTTTCTGGGCGGCGCGGCGGCTGTTTTGCTTGCAGTTGTCGGCGGTTTGCTCTGGTATCTAATGCGGCCCGCGTCGCCCGCAACAGCGGACAATGCACAGACGGCTTCGTCTAGCGCAAGCCCGCAAACAGAGACCGAAAGCCTTGCCGAAGAGACGCCGCGTCAGTGGCCCGCCGGTCCGGCCAACCGCTGCTTTGCCGGGCCGCGCTTTCCGCAAACGCTAGGCTTTGCCGCTGGTCAAGCCTACATTGGCGTGAGCCCCGGCCAATATGTGGGGTTATTTTTAGCCGATGCCTCGGGCAGTGGCCGCAACTATCAAGACCCCAGCTGGGATGATGCCGGCAATATGGGCGCCTTTGTCTACGACGGCAACGGCAATGTGTATCTGGCGCCGGCGCCCTTTATGAATCTGTCCGTTGATCGGCTGGATAATCAAACAAAGCTCTACCGCATTGACACCGATAGCGCCCAAATGACCATGTTGCTGGAGCTGACTGCCGCGGCGCCCCCCAGCCCAACCAATCCCTATGGGCTAATCGGGCTCTTTTATGACTGCGATACCAATAGTCTCTATGTAAGCTCGGTGGCCGGCTCCACGGGACACGATGAGCGGGGGCGTCTTTTTCAGGTCGATTTGCAAACCAATGAGGTTGTCTCCACCGTTACCGATCTGGATGCGCTGGGCGTAGGGGTCTACAATGGCGCCGGGGGCAAGCGCCTCTATTATGGCTCTGGCCGCACCACGGGCATCTATTCCATTGCGCTGGATAACAGTGGCCATTTCAAAGGAAGCCCGCGGCTTGAGTTCTATCTGGCCGCCCAGGCTGGCGGTCGCAACGATAAGGGGGCGCGCATTACTTTTAACCCGGAGGGGCAGATGGTAGTCAAGGGGCTGGATTTTCCCTATACGCTTTCGGTGGAGCGCCCCGTCATCTATCGCGATTACAGCTTTCGCTACGCGGCTGACGGCGATGCTTGGGAACTGGTCAATATTGAGCAGCGCACCAAGTAATACCTTTTACAACCGCTATTGTATAACACGCTCGTTCATGCTATTGCGTATAGGTAATTATGCAGGTCTTTGGGAGCTGAGCTTGTCGAAGCCTGCCTCCGCCTTGTCGCCTTGCGACCACTTCGTGAGCTGACAATCTCAGGCTACGGTTGAGTCGTTTTGCGGTCGGCTCACGCCCACACCGCCGCCAGCGCTTGGATCGTCAAGTGGCCCAAATCCAGGACGGGCAGCGCAAAGGCTTGTTGCAGCATATGGGCCGTCTCCGGCGCATGCCCCACATAGTCGAGCAGCATACAATCGAACTGGCCGCGGTTTTGGGCGACCCATTGCTGAAGTGACTTATCCTGGGCATCGGGCGGCGCGGTATGCAGATGCACTGTAAACCCTGCGGCGCGCCACCGTGCGCCAATGGGCGCTTCTTGCTCGCGAATGGGGCAGAGCACGCCAATGCGCCGCATGCCCATGCTGTGCAACATGGCGCGCGCCGTATCAAACGGCTTGAAAAGGGGCTGGGGGCTATGCAAATTGGCAAACGAACCGGCGCAGAGCAAAATGGATGCCTGCACTTCGGCATCGGCCAAATGATCCAGCGCCATTTGCAACCGCGGCGCCAGATATTCCTCCTCCACCAGCACGCGCTGTCCGTTGCGCAAGCGCGTGACGAGCGGATACCGTCCCCCCGCAACAGCCGGCAGCTCCGCCGCCGTTAACCCATCCAGCGCCCCCACTTCAACCAATGGGGCGTGCGGCAGCGCCAGCCGCAGCGGATCGACCAGATCCGGCCGCGGGCTTTGGCCAATCACCAGCGCCCCCATGCGCGGATACACCAACCGCATGGCCATAATCGGCAGCCGGATGCCGCGCTGGGTGCGTTCACCTGTTTTAAGAAATCCGTGGCGCGCGTACCAGGCCGCGGCATGGGCCGTTTCCAACACGATTTGGGTGCAGCGCTCGCGGCGCGCAATCTCAATCAGGCGCTTCAGCAGCGCCTGGCCCAAGCCGCCGCGCTGCTGTGTGGGCAGCACGGCCAGCGTGGTAATGTTGAAAATAGCGCCGGTGGGGTCGTGCGTCTGGTGCGGATTTTCATCGAGGACCGGTTCGCGTAGTGAAGACCACTTTTCCGATGTGGCGTACCCGGCAAATTCGCCATTGGCCTCCAGCACAATGCAGCCTTGCGGAAAGACTTGCAGCCGCGCCGCAATCACCTGTGGATCTTCCTGCGCGCCATACCAGCCAAAGACGGCTGCATCCGCCGCGATGATTTGTGGCAGATCGGTAGGCCTGGCCGTTCGCAGTTGGATTTGCGGTTGAGCAAGTTGCACCGAATTAGCCCTTTGTCGGAACTGTCAAAAACGCTTCATTTGCTTGTGAATGACATAGAAGACGGCGTTTCCACATGTCATGCACGTAGGTATTCAAAGACCTTCAAAGCCAAAACAAAATGGCCAAATGTAAGATCGTCGCCAACAGCAGAAGAAGGACAAAGTCGCTCTGGCGGCGTTTGTGGCGGAATACGATCATGCCCAGCCAGCCACCGCCAAAGCCACCGACCAGTGCGCATGCATGCAGAAGCACTTTGGGCGCGCGCACGCCCTCCCGCTTGGCCTGCATCTTGTCCAGTCCGTATAATACAAAGGTGGCAGCTCCGGTGGCAATGAGCCAGTAGAGATAGCCGCTGCGCGTCAACAGATTGGGCGGGGCCGCGGTTACGACAAACAGCAGCAGCAAAATTAGCCCGGTGGTTAGCACGCCCAGCGCGCCAAAGAGCCGATATGGATTCGGATATGTAGACCGACGGCGATTGTGCATGTTGTCATTGTACAATAGAACGACAAAACAGGAGAACAATATGACCATCCGAGAGGGCTGGCAAGGGCGTTTTTACGAAGATTTCAGCGTGGGCGACATCTATCCACACCGGCTGGGGCGCACGGTGACGCAGACCGATAACATCTGGTTTACGCTGCTCACGGTCAACCCCAACCCCATCCACTTTGACGCCCACTATGCCGCCAAAACCGAGTTTGGCAAACCGCTGGTCGATTCAACCTTTACGCTGGCGCTGGTCACCGGCCTCTCTGTGGCCGATATTTCGCAAAACGCCGTCAATTTGGGGTGGGATGAAGTGCGTCTGCCTCATCCAGTCTTTGAGGGGGATACCATCTATGCGCGCAGCCAGGTGTTGCAAATGCGCGCCTCCCAATCGCGCCCGCACCAGGGCATTGTCAAATTCAAAACCACTGGCTACAATCAGGACGGCGCCATTGTCATTGAATTCACCCGCACTATTATGGTCTATAAGCGCGCCTACGCTCCAAAGGAGGCGTTGCCCACGTTTCTATTAGAGGAATGACTGGGAATCACCGTTTACAATTCTTCATAACCATCCAGGTGCTTGGCGGCTGAGCTTGTCGAAGCCCACCTGCGCCTTGGCGCTTTGCAGCCACTTCGTGAGCTGATAAGCTCAGGCTATGGCTGGATAGTTACAATTCTTCTTTGATTTGCTCTTCTTGGATGCGCGTGCGCAGCGCTTCGATCTTCTCGTCCGCACCCATGACAATGAGAATATCGCCCTGGCGCAGCGGATGATTGACCGGCGTAGAGGGCACAATGTGGCTGCCATAATTGGTGCTCTTGGCCAGCCCAATAATGTTCACATCGTAGCGCACCCGCACGTTGAGCTGGCTAATTGTGCGCCCGATCCAGAAGTCGGGCACGGCAATGCGCCGCACGCTGTAGCCCGGCATAATTTCACGGCTTTCATCCACCTCGCGCTGCGTGCGGTAAATCGTGTTGTCGTGGCTCAACAGCAGGCTGACCACCAGCGCCAGCAGCGATGGCAGCAGATAGAGCGAGCCAAACAGCTCCACCGTAAGCAGCGTGGCGGCCAGCGGCACATTGACCACGGCCACTAGGCTGGCCGTAATTGACGGCACCACCAGCGTGGCGGCTGTAAAGCCAAAGAGCCAGGCCACGGCAATGGCAACCGTCATGCCAAAAAAGATAGCGGGCACCAACAGCCCCGCCGAGCCGCCCGAACCAATGGTCGATGTGGTGGCCAGCAGCTTGGCAATGAGCGCCGCCAGCGCAATCTGCACCGGCAGCGCGTCATTGAGCGCCGCGTTGATCACCGAATCGCCCGGCCCCAACACCAGCTCTAGCCCATATCCGGTGAAGGCCGCGGTGATCAGCGCAATGCTGCCCGTAATGGCCGCCCCCAACAGGTGACGCTGCCAGAGATTGGGCGTGTAGTATCGAAATGCCTGTTCGGCATGTTCACGCAGCTGGCCAAAGTAGCGCGCCACGGACGCCACGCCGATAGCCATCACGATGACGCTGATGTAGTAAGCCGGCGTAAAGGACGGCACGTGGAAAATATCCAAATGGAAAATACGGGTCCGGTCATGCGCGACCAAAATGGTGAGGAAATAGGCCGTCAGCGAGGCAATGAGGGCGTAAACCAGCTTTTCAATAATCGGGCGGCGGCGATACATAACTTCCGTGGCAAAAAAGGCCGCGGCCAGCGGCGCCCCCAGCAAGGTGGAAATGCCCGCGGCCACGCCGCAAAGCTGCACCGTCTGCAAATCATCTGGGTCGGTGGAGCGCCACCAGCGCCGCAAGCGCGCGCGCCAATCGGTGGCGCTTTCGGGGATGGGACGGCGCGGCTTAAAGAGCGCCGCGGCCATATTTTCGCCAATGAGCGTCAGGCCCGCGGCCATCCCACCGCTGCCGCCCGTGCCAAGCGTAAGCGTAACCGCCAAAATCTTGCGCATAGCCATTGTAAAGGTGGGCAATTGCCAGCGCGCTTCCACCCCTTGCCGACCCAAGAGCGCCTGTTCGAGCCCCGGCTCTGCTGTGTAAAAAAGGGCCATGGCCTGCTCCAAGCCATCCCCCTCCACATCAATGATTTGCCGAATACGCCCGGCCTGATCGCGATAGCGAACGGTGCTGGCGCGCACGCTGGCCAGCGTGGCTACGCCCAAGGCGCCCAGGAGCAGCGGCACAAAGACCAGCACCGGCTGCCCCCACAGCTTGGGGCTGCTGGCCAGCCAGTTCAGCGTTTGGTGGAAGACAAAGGGCGCCAGCGTGGTCAAACCATAGCCAAGACACCACGTGGCTGCGCCCACCGTCACCGCGCGCAACAATAGCCGCCGCTCTTCGGCATTGAGATAGGTATGAAATTGGCGCAACACTGCCAGATCGCGCAGCGGGGCCAATAAAATAGAGAAGGCTTTTAAGCTAGAATGGATCACAATTGCGGAACCAGTTGTGAAGTCTTGGCGCTGCATGGGGCGAGTATAGCGTAAAAAAGCTGCTCATGCCTTTTGCGTTTTGTGTGTCCAGTATATTAACAGGCTACGTCAGGTGGACGAATCCAGGATGACCAGGTGGCCCAGCGACTTCGGTAGATACAGTCACCCGTTTTACCTCTTCACCTGCCTGCCCTCTTAACTCACCCACCAGAGCCACACAATACCCCAGCTCAAACTCAGCAGCGTAATCAGCGGGCCGGTTTTGAGATATTCGCCAAACGACAGCTCCACGCGATGGCCGCGCGCCAGCTCGGCCACAATCAAATTGGCCACAGAGCCCAGCAGCGTTAAGTTGCCGGCCAACGTCGTGGCCATGGCCAGCGTCAGCCATGCCTGCTGGGGCTGGGCAAAGTCGGGGATCAGCGGGCGGAAGAGCAGCACCGCCGGCACATTTGAAATCAGATTGCTCAGCAGCACCGACACCGCGCTGAGGGACAACACGCCCCGTTGCGCAATGGGCTCCAAAATGCCGAACAGCTGCGCGCTCCAGCCGCTGTGCTCCACGGCGCCCGTCACCATAAAGAGCCCGCCAAAGAAGACCAGCAGCGCCCAATCTACCTCGGCAAAGAGCTGCTCTGGATCTCCGCGCTGCAACACCAGCAGCAGCGCCGCCGCCGCCAACGCACAGAGTGGAATGGGCGCGCCCAGCCCAAAGCCAATTAACATACCGGCCGTGGCCAACAGACTTTGGCGCAATAGGGCGGGCTGCACCGGCGGCGCGTTTTGCCCCGAGGCGTCCTGGGTGGGCAGCGCCGTGCGGCTAAATTCATCTCTGTAAACCAAAACGATCACGACCCATGTGGCGGCCAGCCCCAAGATCGCCACCGGCGTCAGCACGCGACCAAACGCCACATAGCTAATGCCGGATGCAATGCCAATGATCATGTTCTGTGGATTGCCCGTAATGGTGGCAACCGAACCGATGTTGGCCGCCGTGGCCAGCGCCGCCAAATAGGGCAGCGGGTTGCGGCGCAGCGCCAGCGTCATTTCTACCACCAGCGGCGTCAACATAAGCACAATGGTGTCGTTGAGAAAGAGCGCCGCCAGCAGCCCCGTGGCTCCAATCAGCAGCGCCAAGAGCTGCCGCGGCGTGTGTGCCCAGCGCAACACGCGCTGGCTCACCAACCCAAAGAAGCCGGACCGCCGCAGATTCACGTTGACGATCATCATGGCAAAGAGCAGCGTCAGCGTATTTAGGTCCAGCGCGGCAAAAGCTTGCGTCAACGTCAGCGCGCCTCTGAGCAGCAGCAGCGTAGCGCCCACCAGCGCAATCGACGCCCGGTTCATATGCAGCCCCGGCACGCGCCCCACCGCCACGCCAATCAAAATCAGCACAATGAGCAGAAGCGTCAGCCAGGATGGGGTGGGCATAGGGTGTGCAGAGATGATTGGGGGAAAGAGTGAAAAGGTGAAAGGGTGACTTCGACATGCTCTGTCATCCTTTCACCTTTTCGTTTTCTAGCCCTGGCTGGGGTCGGAGAGCGGCGTCACAACGGCCACTTCGGCCTGTTGGCGCAACACGGCGCCCACTTCGTGCAGATGCTGCGTCAGTTCCACATAGGAGCGGAAAAGGCTGGTTTCATAAAAGGGAATGCCGCGCTCGTGGCAAAACTCCTTGGTCATATGGTGAATTTGGCGCAGCTTGTTGCGCGGCGCAGAGGGAAAGAGGTGATGCTCCACCTGATAGTTGAGCCCGCCATACAGAAAGTCCGTAATCGGGTGGCCGCTCACATTGCGCGAGGTGAGCACCTGGAGGCGCAGAAAATCAAGCTTGTGGTCGGCCGGCAGCACGGGCATTCCCTTGTGGTTGGGTGCAAAGATGCTGCCCATGTAAAGGCCAAAGAGCGCCTGATGCACCACCACAAAGAGCAGGGCCTCCCAGATGGGCAGCGAATAAAAGACCAGCGCGCCGTACGACAGATAATAGATGCCCAGCGTCAGCAATTCCAGCGTGCGGTGTTTGGTCGGCTTGGTGATGATGGTGATCAGGCTGTGCGCCCGCATGCTCACCGATACCAGCGTCAAAATCGGAAAGAAGAGATAGGCCTGATAGCGAATCAGCATCTTCTGCCAGCGCGCCTTGCCGTCCAGCTGCGCCGGGTCGAAGATCACAATGGGGAAGTCGATATCGGGGTCCAGATCCAGCAGATTGGGGTTGGCGTGATGTTCATTGTGCTTGTTGACCCACCAATCGCGGCTCATGCCGATGGTCATGTTGCCCAGCAAATAGCCCATTAGATTATTCTTCCAGGCCTTGCGCGAAATCTGCGTGTGGCCGGCATCGTGGCCCAGCGTACCGATCTGCACATACACAAAGGCCCAAAAGAGCGCAATTAATAAGAGCAGCGTATAGTGCCAATTGGCCACAAAGACCAACAGCGCAATGGCGGAGCCAAACAGAATAATGTTGAGAATAAATTTGAGTGTGTAGTAGAGCGGTTGATGTTCGAGCAGACCTGCGGCCTTGATGCGCTTGCGCAAGTCGGCATAATCGGTGGAACGGGAGGGGGTAGCAGCGTGGAGTTGGTGGGCGGTGTATTCAAACACCGCCGCTAAAGAATCTTTTGTGGACACATGCTTTCCTTTTTGCTAACGAACCTTGATAAAATATAGATACTTGTTCAGTCGTCGCCGGCGCGTCTCCAAGGCCATGGGGCTTTGACACGCGTAGCCCTCGCCAACTGAACGATTTACGCATATCAGCATACCGCAACGGTGTTGGCGATTCAGCCAGCGGTTTCAATTCAGGAATCCGCCTCAATTGCTTGCCATTGCGATCTACTGAAGATACAACCGGCCCATTATATATTCTGCAACCTTGGATCACGAAGTTGATTTGGGCCTAATACCAAAGAACCACACACGCTACAATCCATTTTCAGTACATCGCAACAACGTTGGCGATACGGGCGCCGGTCTCGCGTTTTGCATCCAGCCCTGTTCCTGCCCATTGCGATCGACTGATTCTACAGGAAAACCATATATGCCACACTGGTGGGAACATGAAAGCTTGACCGCATCTGCCTCCGATTTGCACATGGATGGCGTCTCTTTGCGCGCGTTGGCTGCTGAATACAATACACCGCTCTTTGTCTATAGTCGCGCCACGGTGCAGCGCCAGCTGCGTCGCGTGCAAGACGTTTTGGCCGCCGCCGTGGACCGCAGCCAGATCTACTATGCCATGAAGGCCAACCGCCACCCCGGCGTGCTGCGCGCCGTGCGCGAGACGCCGGGCGTGGGCATCGACGCCTGTTCGCCTGCCGAAGTGGCGTTGGCGCTGGCCAGCGGCTTTGCCCAAACTGAAATCTCGTTCAACGCCGGCATGCTCTCCGATCGCGACCTGGCGCGGCTGGCCCAACAGGACGTCCACTGCACGCTGGATTCGTTCTCGGCGCTGCGGCGCTATGGCCAGGTGGCCGCGCCGGGTGCGACCGTGGGCCTGCGCTTTGACCCGGGCGTAGTGGCCGCCTATCGCCAAAACCCCATGGCCGGCTATGGCGCCAAATTTGGCTTTGACGTGGCCAACGGCGGGGCCGCATTGGATGCAGCTCATGCCGCCGGTCTGCGCGTGGATACCATTCACATGCATATTGGCTGGGGCATTCCGGCCACCGCCGGCCCGCTAATGGATGCGGCTTTTGGCCAACTGGCGCAGCTGGCCGCGCAGATGCCGGATCTGCGCCAGATCAACGTGGGGGGTGGGCTGGGCGGGCGCTTCCAGCCGGAGGATGAACCGCTGGCGCTGGAGATGTGGGCCGAGCTGATCCGCCGCCACTTTGGCCGCTTGGGGCTGACCGTGGCCTGCGAGCCGGGCACCTTTGTGGCCGCCCCGGCTGGCGTGCTGCTTTTGGAAGTGAACACGGTGGAGACGCGGCGCGGCATCCACTGGCTGGGCGTGGACGGCGGTTTCCCCATTGCGCCCTGCCCGGCGCTTTACGACCTGCCACTGACGGTGGCCGCGCTAGCCCAGCCGCTGGCCGCGCCCGTGGCCAGTTACCACGTGGCTGGCCACATCAACGAAGGCAGCGACATCTGGGCCCGCCACCAGCCCCTGCCCGCCATCCGCGAAGGCGATCTGCTGGCGCTGCTGCCCGCCGGCGCCTACACCAGTAGCATGGCCAGCCGCCATTGCCTGCGCGGGGAATTCAGCGAAGTGATGGCTGGATGAAAAGAGGGGGAGGATCCACAGATTGCACTGATTACACAGACTTTGGACTTGGGATAACAAGAATTGGATGGTCACAAGAAGCACAAAAGACGTAATAGATAGGCTGGGTGTAGGCAGAGTTGACCCCGTTAGCCATATTCCGGGAATGGCCCAAAACGTTCAACAAGGAGCTTATGTTCTGTGGGCCATTCCCGGAATATTCACTATCCCAAAAATCTTTTAAATCTGTGGATAAACTTCCCCTATCTCTGTCGTTCCTCCGGCGCCGCGGCCAGACGCAGCAGCGCCCCGTACGCCGCATCGCGCACCTGGGCGTCCGCATCCTCCTGCATGAGGCGCGCCAGCCGGTTGAAAACCACCGAATCGTCGAACAATGGCTCGTATTCACCCAGTATGGTGGCCGCTTGTTTGCGTACGGCGGCACCGGTTCGCGGCAGGTGATACCAGGGCTGGGTGGCGTAGTCCAGCGCTTCTATACAAACGGATACCGCATGGTCGCTGAGGCCTCGATCGCGGTCATTGACAAAAAGCGCGGCTACGGTCAGCCGATTGGGCCAGCTCTCTTCGCCGCGCATATCGTCCAGCAGCCCGCGCAGCTTGGGCAGCGCTTCGGCTGGCGGACCGCCGGGCATGGCGGTTAGCGCCATGACGGCTCCAAAGCGGGCTGGCCAAGCGGGTGAATCCAGCATGGCGACCACCTTTTCATAAAGCTTCCGATTGTTGCATAAACGTGGCGCCAATACCTGGCTATATTCACGCCGCGCCACTTCATTATCCCACCTGTCGCCTGTTCGCGGATCAAATTCGGTCTGGCCCCCCAGCCATTCTGCAAACATTATTTCTTCATCAGGAGTGGCATAACCTAAAAGCGCTCCGATGGCGTCACTGCGCACACTCCAGTTTTCGTCGTCGAGTTTATTGGTGATGGCCTCTTTGGTGGCGTTGTCGGCGTTGACCAGGCTGGCCAGGGCGTTGACGGCGGCACTGCGCACAGAGATGGAGTCGTCGTCGAGTTTATTGGTGATGGCCTCTTTGGTGGCGTTGTCGGCGTTGACCAGGCTGGCCAGGGCGTTGACGGCGGCACTGCGCACATCAAAGAATGAGTCGTCGAGTTTATTGGTGATGGCCTCTTTGGTGGCGTTGTCGGCGTTGACCAGGCTGGCCAGGGCGTTGACGGCGGCACTGCGCACACTCCAGTTTTCGTCGTCGAGTTTATTGGTGATGGCCTCTTTGGTGGCGTTGTCGGCGTTGACCAGGCTGGCCAGGGCGTTGACGGCGGCACTGCGCACATCATTGTCAGAGTCGTCGAGTTTATTGGTGATGGCCTCTTTGGTGGCGTTGTCGGCGTTGACCAGGCTGGCCAGGGCGTTGACGGCGGCACTGCGCACAGAGATGGAGTCGTCGTCGAGTTTATTGGTGATGGCCTCTTTGGTGGCGTTGTCGGCGTTGACCAGGCTGGCCAGGGCATTGATGGCGGCACTGCGCACATTGTAGTGGGAGTCGTCGAGTTTAAGGGTGATGGCGCGTTTGGTGTCGGGGTCGTCGTTGACCAGGCTGGCCAGGGCATTGATGGCGGCACGGCGCACATCTTCGTCCGAGTCGTCGAGTTTAAGGGTGATGGCGCGTTTGGTGTCGGGGTCGTCGTTGACCAGGCTGGCCAGGGCATTGATGGCGGCACGGCGCACATCTTCGTCAGAGTCGTCGAGTTTAAGGGTGATGGCGCGTTTGGTGTCGGGGTCGTCGTTGACCAGGCTGGCCAGGGCATTGATGGCGGCACGGCGCACATAGCCATATTGGTCATTGGGGTCATCGAGTTTAAGGGTGATGGCGTTTGGTGTCGGGGTCGTCGTTGACCAGGCTGGCCAGGGCATTGATGGCGGCACGGCGCACATAGCCATATTGGTCATTGGGGTCGTCGAGTTTAAGGGTGATGGCGCGTTTGGTGGCGTTGTCGTCGTTGACCAGGCTGGCCAGGGCATTGATGGCGGCACTGCGCACATCTTCGTCAGAGTCGTCGAGTTTAAGGGTGATGGCGTGCTTGGTGGCGTTGTCGTCGTTGACCAGGCTGGCCAGGGCATTGATGGCGGCACTGCGCACATAGCCAATTGGTCATTGGGGTCGTTGAGTTTTTGGGCGATGGCGCTGCGCAGCTCTTTAGGCTCTCCTCATTCAGTAACGATTTGACGTTATTGAGAATTGGTTGGTAAAGTGCGGAATCCTCTAACCTTCAATCAGCAACCGGAGCGCGGTTTCCTGCCCAATGCGCCAAATGGACGAGGGCGGTGAGGGCTGCATTTTGCAGCGTGGAATGGGGCTATTGTACAGCCGCGCAATCCTCGCATAGAGTTCATCCAACACAGTGGGGCAAGCCCCACGTCATCGGCCATGGCCGCCGCAGCCAAAGGGCATCGCGGTGCAATATCTCTTCATACTTGCTTTCGGCGTCTAAAATTCGCTTAACAAACTTGCTCACTTGGTTGCGTCGCTGCTCGCCCACGCTCAGGTGCCCAGTGCAGAGCCGAATAGGCTGCGCCAGCGCGCTGGCAGGTGCGGCTGTAAAATCTCCCAACGTTCGTCAAGCGAGTGGCGGGCCAGGCGCGGCCGGCAAAATATTCCTGAAAGGTTAGGTGCAGAAAGCCAAAGGCGTTGCGCCTGCGTTCGGCCAGCAGCCCGGCAATGGCGCGCATGTCGTGCAAAAGGCGTCAGCGTTGTGCCGCGCCTCGTCGCGTTCTTTGGCCGAGGCCTCCGCTAGTGTCTTGTGGCTATCATATTGCAGGCAGATACTGATCAGCGCTTCTTCCAAGTCATGTCGGGTGGCCGTGCCCGCCGATCGGTTTATTTGCAGCCAGAGCGCCAGCTCCATAAGGTGGTTGAGAGCGCGGTGGGGTCAAAGCGTGGTACGGCCAACTGGCGGGCGCCGTGGCTGCGCTGCTGCGCCCGGTTGTTGATCAGCGTGCGCACGTAGCTGGCATAAAGTTCGACGCGGCGGTCGGGCAGCTTGCCCACCGGCGGCGCAAAATGGCCAGCATGGTCAGCAGCAGCGGGTTGGCGGCCAACTGCTCCACCGACGGGTTAGTGCGCACGTCGCCCAGCAGGTTGGCTTCTTCCACTTTAGCCGCGCAGCGCCGTGGGCGTCGCGCGCCCGCCGCCCACACCTCAAAGCGCGGCACCACTGTCTGGCAAACTGTTCAATCTCCGGCGGGCCAAAGTCGAGCACCGTCATGTGGGGCAGGCTGCCGTCCAGCGATGCCTCGCGGTAGCCCACCACGCAGCTGGTCAGCACAATGCGGTTGCCTGGCGCAGCACCTGCTTTATCAAACTTTCGGCCTGCTGCGACCTGCTGCCGCGAGGAGTCTCCAGCACCTCGTCCAGCCCGTCCAGCAGCAGCAGCGCCCGCCCGCTCTGCAGCGCCTGGGCAAGAGGGGCGCCAATCCGGGCAGGCTGCGCCACTGTTCGTAATAGATGCTGAGAAAGTCGGCCAGCGCCAGCCCGCTTTGATTGCGCTGCCGATAGTCGTCATAGGCGGCCAGCGGCACAAAGATGGGCAGCACGTCGCCCACCTCTTTATCGGCGTGGGTCAGCGCCAGATAGTGCAGCAGCGTGCTCTTACCGGCGCCGGGGTCGCCCAGAATCACCAGCCCGCGCTGAGCGGGTCGTTCATGGTCTCGGAAATGGCGCTCTTTGTGTTTGAGCTCATCTCGCCGCTGCGCCGCCGTGCCCGCCAGCGCTCCAGACGCAGCGTGTCCAGATAGGACCCAATCTCTTCGCTTTTTCCTTCGCCCTGCATTTCCAACATAATGCGACGTTCTTCGGCGCTGTAGGTATCGGCCGCCTCAGGTACGTCGGCAATGGTCTTTAGCTCCACGTAGACGTCGGCCAGCTTAAGCGCCAGCGCCTTTCCCAAAGGCGTAATCCCGCGGAAGGTGAGCATTTCAAACTGGTCGATCAGCGTTTGTCGGTAGTTGCGCTCCAGTTCGGCCAGTTCGGCGTGGCTTAGCATATTCTGACGGTTGGTTAGCCACGCATCAATTCCTCCATGAGTGTTTATCTGATGCGCCAAATCGAAAATTCGGGTGCTACACCTTCATGAAATGTAATGCCGTTGCCTATAAGAACATTGCGGGCGTTGTCACCAATATCTGCATCAACATTTGTACCGATAAATTTACTTAAATCGGGCCGAGTAATCACAGCAGCTACGTCGAAATACGCGAGTTGCTGTTTGCCTAATTCTTGAGGAAGATCCTGAAGTATGGTTAGAATGGCGCGTGCAGATCCACGGCTGTGACCTGCCCATCCACTACCGAATCAGCTACGGCGTTGAGCCGCTCGAGCTGGCCCAACGAGCGCCGCGCTAGCCGCACCTCCTGCTGCTGCAAGCGGGTCAGCGCCCATGGTCCGGCCACCGGCGCAACACGCCAATCTTCAGCGGCTCTTGCAGAGCGGCTCTTCGGCCGCCGCCAGGTAAAGGCGCCCACCATGTCCTGCACCAGCGCTTCAAAATCGGGCTTGCCCCATCGCCACAGCCAGCCCCGCCGCTTCAAATTCCTCTTGCAGCAGGGCGTAGTCCAGCGTCATATCGGCCGTGGGCGCCAGCAGCTTGCGAAACTCGCCCAGCACCACAGGCTCCAGCAGCGGGCGCCGTAGTTTTTCCACAGATCGGCATACACCTCATTTTCCGGGAGCAGCACCGGCCAATCTTTGACCGCGGCCAGAATGGCCTGCGTGGTGGTTTTGCAGCGCCTCCGTGCGCTCATCGGAAAACGCGTTGCGCACGCTGCGCCCGGCCGCTGATCAGCCCTGAGGTCAACTGGGCGCTCAGGTCGCCCAGCGTTGCTGGCTGCGCCAATCAGAAACGTTTGCAGTTCCGGTGGCAGGGGAGAAGAGATCCAAAATTTTGTGTCCTTGTGTCTTTTACTTCGACTTCACTCAGCACAAGTGTGGCGATTGTGGCGGTTTGGGCAAGTTGGGAAACTTGCCTACAGATTTTAGCATGGGGTGTACGCAACCGCAACAGGCAATTTTAAGCGGCTGCACGGTGAGAACAGCTGGTTTTGAACCACAGATTTCACAGATTTACACAGATTTTGTCTTTCCCAAAGGAAAAATGGCTCTTCAGGAATCAAGGGTCAACGCACTGCCGTCAAAATAATCCCGGAATCTCAAAGATTCCGGGATTATTTTGACTTCACCACCCGAAATCCAGTTGAATCGGAAAAATCTGTGAAATCTGTGGATATACTGATTTGCCAACCCTGTCGAATTTTTGTCAAAAAAGCGCTGGTGTGCGCGGGTGCGCTCTGCTAATGTTGGCTATGGATGAACAATTCGGGTCCATCCTTGTCCATTCAACCCAACATTCTGGAGCAACTTTATGCGCAAAATCCCCCTTTCTTTTCACGCTTTGTTCACGCTAGCCGTGCTGCTGGCGGGTCTGCTGCTGGCGGGCGGCGGGCTCTATCACGTTCTGTGGGCCGCGCCGGCCGATGCCGTGGTGGGCGACGGCACGTCGGCCAGCTGCGATTCCAATGCGCTGGCGGCGGCCATTGCCAACGGCGGCGTGGTCACCTTTAACTGTGGCGCCAGTCCGCACACGATTATCGCCGACACCTATGTGATCAATGACAATATCGACATTGACGGCGGCAACCTGATTACGCTGGACGGTGAAGGTCTGCGTCAGCTCTTCTTGGTGCAGGAGGGCGGCAGCCTGACCCTACGCAATATCATTCTGCAGAACGGCTTTGGCAGCAGCGGACCGGGCGGCGCGGTCTGGAACTTTGGCACGCTGCTGATCCAAAACAGCACGCTGCGCCAAAACGGCACCGATACGGTGCTGGCCGGTGGTGCGCTGGCCAACGACACCAACGGCGTCATGACCATTGAGAGCAGCACGCTGGAGGCCAACAGCGCGGCCGATGGCGCCGCCATCTATACGCGCGGTCAGGCGCTAACCATCCTCAACAGCCAGCTTTTGAACAATTACACCCGCGACAATGGCGGCTTTTATGGCGGCGGCGTCATCTTGCAGGAGATCAACCCAGACGGGCTGGTCATCATCAAAGACAGTACGCTGCAAGGCAACCAGTCCAACCCCAATGGTTCGGTGGGCGGCGCCATCTCAATTTTGAGCGGCCAACTGTCGCTGGAAGGTTCAACGGTGGCCAACAATATGGGCTATGGCGGTGGCGGCGCCATCTATCTGGCCCAGGGCGTGACCGCCGCCATCCACACCAGCACCCTTTCCGACAACCAGACGCTGCCCGCCGACGGCTCCAACCGCTATCAGGGCGGCGCCATTCTCAACCACGGGACGCTGCTTGTTGACGATAGCACCATCCGCAACAACCGCGCCATCGATGGCGGCGGCATCTTTAGCGGCGGCCAGGACAGCAGCCTCACCCTTTCTCGCTCAACGGTGGTGGATAACGTGGTGAGCGGCGGCGGCGGTGGGCTTTTGCTCTCCGCCGGCGAAAACGTCATCGACAACAGCACCATCACCGGCAACAGCGCCGACATTGGTGGCGGCATCCGCAGCGACATCGCTATGGGCTCGGGCGCGGCCACGCTGCTGCACGTGACGCTCTTTAACAACAGCGCCGCCACCACCGGCGCCACCCTTTACACAGACAATGGATTGCAGCCGGTGGCCATCAGCAACTCCATTCTGGCCAACGCCCAGGTGAACGCCAATTGTACCAGCAGCGCTGGGCTCACGTCGGGCGGTTACAACGTGGCTGATGATGACAGCTGCGGGCTGACCGCCATCGGCGATCAGCAGAATGTGGACCCGCAGCTGGGCCCGCTGGCCAACAACGGTGGCCCCACCTTGACCCATCTGCCCGCCGCCAACAGCCCGGTGCTCGACACGATTCCTGACGGCTGCGCGGCCACCGATCAGCGGGGCGTGGCGCGGCCCCAGGGCGCGGGCTGCGACAGCGGCGCCGTGGAGGTGGAGGTGGCGACGCCCACGGCCACGCCCGTGCCTGGCGCCTTGCAGCTCACGGTGGACGTGGCGGCCCAACGCAAGCCCATTAGCGACAACATTTACGGCCTGCACTATGCCGTGGATGACGCATTTGCCCGCGAAATCGCGCTGCCGCTGCGCCGCTGGGGCGGCAACGACAAGACGCGCTACAACTGGCAGATCAACGCCACCAACCACGCGTCCGACTGGTACTATCACAACAACCTAAACTTCGACGCTATTACGGGCAATGAGATCACGGCGGATGAATGGGCGGCGCGCAACCACGCCACCGGCGCGGCTTCACTGATCACGCTGCCCATGACGGGCTACGTGGCCAAGGATCGCAACCAAAACACCTGCGGCTACTCTGTGGCCAAATATGGCGCCCAGGATGACGTGGACGACGAGGACGGCTTCCCCGATTGCGGCAACGGGCTGCGCAACGGCGCGCCCATCCAGGGCAATGCCCAGGACACCAGCGTTGTGGCCGATGAGAATTTTGTGGCGGCGTGGGTGCAGCATCTACAGCAGAACGCGGCCGCCAACGGCCCGGTCGACTTTTATGCGCTGGACAATGAGCCGGACATCTGGTTTGAAACGCATCACGACATTGTGCCCGTGGGCTGGAAATATGATGAGTTCCGCGACCGCAGCCAGCGTTACGCCGCCGCGGTCAAAGCAACCGACCCCAATGCGCAGATTCTGGGGCCGGTGGTCAGCGGCTGGACCTACTACTGGCACGGTGCGTACGACGGCCAGCGCCAAGATTGGGAGACGCCGGATGACCGCAACGCCCACGGCGGTACGCCCTTTGTGCAGTGGTATTTGCAGCAGATGGCGGCCTACGAGCAGGCCAACGGCGTGCGTCTGCTCGACTATCTGGATCTGCATTACTATCCGCAGAATGGCGTGGATCTGCGCGACGCCGGCGATGCCAACGTGCAGGCGCTGCGGCTGCGCGCCACGCGCTCGCTGTGGGACCCGACTTATGTAGACGAGAGCTGGATCAAGGATGCCGGTCCCGATGGCGGCATTGTGCGGCTGATCCCGCGCATGCACGAATGGGTGGACCAGAACTACCCGGGCACCAAGCTGGCCATTACCGAGTACAACTTTGGCGGGTTGGAGCATATTAACGGTGCGCTGGCCCAGGCCGACGTGTTGGGCATCTTTGGTCGCGAGGGCGTGGATTTGGCCACGCTCTTTGATTCGCCGTACAGCGACGGCGCCTTTACGCCCAGCAGCCCGGGCGCGTATGCCTTCCGCGTCTATCGCAACTACGACGGCGCCGGCAGTCGCTTTGGCGACGTCAGCGTGCAGGCCGCCAGCAGCGACCAGAGCCAACTGTCCATCTACGCGGCCCAGCGCAGCGGCGATGGCGCGCTGACGCTGGTTGTCATCAACAAGAGCGGCGCCGGCCAAACCGCCAGCCTGAGCATTGCTAATCTGGCCGGCGCGCAGACCGCGCAGGTCTATCGCTACAGCGCCGCCAATCTGGCCGCCATTGCCCATCTGCCCGACCAGAGTCTGAGCGGCAACGGCTTTACCGCAGACTATCCGGCCGATTCGATTACCGTGCTGGTAGTCAACCCCGGTGCGGGCAACGTGACGCCCACGCCCACGAATACACCGGTCCCCACGGATACACCAGTCCCCACGGAAACGCCGACGCCGACCGGGACGCCGATGCCAATTGTGGAGCATATTTTTGTGCCGCCGGTGGCCAATCTGCAGCCGGTGCAATATCCGCTCAAGGTCGTGCAGGTCTTTGACCCCAAGCTCAACCTGTCGGTGTTCAAGCGCACCATCAACTTCAAAATCTGCCTCTATCGTGGCGACGTGGGCGCCAACGGTTCGCCGCTGCGCCAGCCGTATGAGAAGGCGCTCCAGTACATGGCCGACGCCATTTACGAGATGACCAACGGCATGCACATGATCGGTGAAGTGACCGTATATTACAATTGTGATGCCATGAAGACTGAGGTGCTGTGGGTGGATAAAGCCTGGCCCAA
This sequence comes from Caldilineaceae bacterium, assembly GCA_020634755.1. Lineage (GTDB taxonomy): Bacteria > Chloroflexota > Anaerolineae > Caldilineales > Caldilineaceae > JACKBC01. The sequence continues at coordinate 47,242 of JACKBC010000011.1, forward strand.
CGCCACGATCAACGGCTATGGCAACGATGTAAATGCTCACGTCATTATGGCCGATATATTCACCTTTAAGGAACCCTACAATGCGCTGGCCGCGGGCAATGAGCGCGGCACGGGCTACACATTGGCGCACGAGTGGGGACACTTTTTCTACGGCCCCGGTGACCAGTATGCCAACAAATCGGTGGATGACAAGGGAAATCCGCTGGTCCCTTGCAATACGGCGATTCCTTATCAAGGAGCGTGTTTTAGCGATCTGCCGGTGAACTCGTCGGTCATGAACCGCCAATGGAATGCTACAAGCGGCGATTACAATTGGCTCAACTTCTCCATTGCGGCCAATGAAACCAAGAAGAATCACAACTGGCGCGTCTATCAGGCCGACAACTGGACCACGTTGACGCGCACGGCGGACAACGACCCGCAAGCCATTTACACCACGGGCGGCTTCAATCGCCGCAACTATTATCCCGAGCTTGGTTTGGTCAAGCCGCAGGGCACGGCGCTGCCGCGCATTGATCTGCCCAGCAACGACGCCGATTTGGCCAATGGCGTGGCTCGTTCCCAGCTCAAGATCACGTGGCAGAATGGCGGCCTCAATATTGACACGCCGCAATACAAGCCGCACCTGGACCCGCGTCAGGTCTGTTTGAGCTGCCCGGCGCGGCTGGACTGGCTCAACCAGTTTGTCTATCCCGACCCGGCCATCTTCAATGTGCAACTGGTGCGGCAGTGGCCCATTGCCAATATGAACGTCGTGGCACGGCTCACGTCGCCCGCGGGCGCGACCACCAATGTGCCGCTGACCGACGTAGACGGCGCAGGCAACTATCAAGCGGCGCTGCCCTACAACAGCGGCGGTGAATATCAAGTGAGCTTTGTCTTTACCAATCCCAACAACGCGGCGGTGGAGACCAATGCGGGCGTGGCCTACACGGCGGATCCCAATGGCGAAAGCGCGCCGCTGGTCATGGCGCCAGTCAACCAGGACTTTACCGTGACGGCCAGCACCATTTTCACCATTACCGACTTTGCCGCAGATGACCACGCCAGCGACATTGCCGGCGCCACCGTGTTGACCACCACCAACGCCTCGACCGCGGGGCGCATTGACCGCGCGGGCGATGTGGACGTGTTCACCTTTACTGCCGACCGCACCGGTGACTTTGTGGTGCGCATTACCGATCTGGCGCTGGACATGCAGCCACAGATCAGCGTGCAGCGCAGCGACGGTTCACAAGTGTTCCAGGGCGCGTGGAATCCCACGCAGAGCATCTATCTCTTTGCCCGCTTTGCCGCCACGGCTGGCGAACGCTTTACCGTGCGCGTGACCGATGCGCGGCCCAGTGTCCAGGGCGGCCACTATCGCATTAGCGCCGGCGCATCGATTGCCGGTGAAAGTGCAGGGAGCCAGCAAGTCTACCTGCCGCTGATCAAGCGTTGAGCTGGAAAATTGATTGTGCGCTGGTGAACGCGGATGAACGCTGATCTTTTCGGCTGCAATCCGCGTTCACCAGCGTACCCTTCCTCCGATAGAGGCAATCCGTCGGAGGCAAATGTCTGATTGACTGTTGCATTTAATTTTTCTACCGCGAAGATTGTGTGTTGACTCTGTGCTACGCACAACCGCCAACATACCAGATACGCAGAGTTCGGCGCTGCGTATCCATCATACCAGAGCGCGAAGATGCGCAAAGGGTACTCGAGTAAATTCTTGGCGTTCTTGGTGGCAAAATACGATTTGTCAGTCAACCAGCCGCAAATGGATAAAGGATTCTTTCTCATGTTTTGTTTTTCCTCTGTATGGCGTGTATCTTTGTTGGTTATTTTGTTATGTAGCGGTGCATCGGCGGCCTGGGCGGCGCCGCAGTACCAGACGGGCGATGCGCCGACCCCTGGTTGCCAGTGGGTCTATTCCACAGGCGGCCAGTCCGCCTTTGCCAATCTGTTAAAGGACCACAATGGAACGCCATTGAGTGACCTCTACTTTGGAGATGGCTTTGGCGCCGGCAGCGGTATGGCGCGCATTGGTTATCTGGATTTTGATGGCGACGGCACGCAAGATGTCTTTCGCACGGCCCTGCGCACAGATGGGTTGCTGCAATGGCAATACGCGCCGGACAGCCGCAATGAATGGGTGGATTTGACCTATGCCGCCGCTCCCACCGCTTTCCGCTTTGGCGACTTCAATGGCGATGGCAAAAGCGATGTGTTGGCCATCTATACCAACGCCGACGGCAGCCAAAGCTGGAACTATTCGGCCAGCGGCACGGCCAATTTCCAGACGCTAAAAGAAATTAGTCCCGGCGAGGTGAGCCGCTACAGCGCGCCGCGCGTGGGCGATTTCAACGGCGATGGCGTGGCGGATATCTTTGTGGCCGAGCCGCGGTCCGATGGCGCTTGGCAGTGGAAATATGCGCCGGACGGCTACAAACCATTTGTGGCGCTTACCTATGCCTTTGCCGAACCGGCCTCTTTGCAATTTGGCGATTTCAACAGCGATGGATTCACCGATGTCTTTGCCGCGCTGCCCCAGGCGGATGGTAGTCAGCAGTGGGTCTACTCGCCGGGCGGGGCGGGCAATTTTGTCACCTTGCAGAACGTCAGCGCGGCGCAGGTGGCTGAATTTGCGCGCCTGCAACTGGGCGACTTTAACGGCGATGGCGCGACCGATGTCTTTGTGGTGACTCCGCGCTCGGATGGCGCCTGGCAGTGGAACCTTGCGGCTGGCGGCTCAGCGGCAATCAGCAGCAGCGGCATGAACTACGCCACGATTTCCCCGGACGAGTTGCGCTTTGGCAAGTTTGGCGCCGCCCAGGGTTATTCCAATACCGACGTCTTTGCCATTCTGCATTGCGATCCAATCATAACGCCCACGCCGACCTATACAGTGACGCCCACGGCGACCCCAACCCATACAGTGACGCCAACGGCAACCCCAACCCATACAGTTACGCCGACGCCGACGGCCACCAAGACGGTCACCCCCACCCCCACCCCGACTGTCCTGGGGCCGAATCAACCGGTACCTCTCTTACAGCCACTGGCAATGGCCGGCGGGTTGGCGGCTACCATTGCGGTCGAGCCGACGCACGGTTATGCCGGCCAGGCCATCCGCATTCGTGGACAGGCGCCAACGGGGGCAGGCCGCATTCGCATTAGCAACGTGCTGAATGGGCGCACCATTGGCGGCATTGACGTGACGCCCGCGGCCGACGGCCAATATGAAACGCAACTGACCATTCCACCCGGCATGGCCCCGGGTGATAATCAGCTTTGTGCATTGCCCGTTGGTTTGGCAAACGCTGAAATCACCTGCACATCATTTATGGTTGATACGCCGCCGGTGGCCAACCTGCATGGCGCTTTGGCCCAACAGGGCGTCAACGCTCAGCTACAGCTCTATGACGCGAATCAGCATCTGGCCTACACTGCACCCATAGACGCCAACGGCGCATTTAATATGGGCGACATCAATCCAGGCGTTTACCGCTATGGTATAGCGGGTCAAGTCGATAGCCCGGTAAATAGCGGCATCGTCACCATCATCCCGGGCGTAGCGGTTGATCTTTCCGAACAGCTGAAAAGCGCCGGGGTGATCTTGTGCTCCGATGCGCCTTCAGCCTGGGTCACCGCGCGGTATAGCGAGCCGCAACCGGCTCCGGCCTCCATGTATGAGCAATATCAGTTGGTATCTTCAGATGTACGGGTGACCATCTTTAAAAACGTGGCGCTGGAGCAGCTGGCCAATGAACTGGTCTTCAAAGTGCAACAGAGCCAGTTTGGCCTCTACATCAATCATGTGCGCACCGATGTAATCTTTCAAGCATCGGCGCAGACCAAGGGGGCCGCCGAGAAGATTATCTATCGCTTCTATGGTCCCACGGGAAATCTGCTGGCCACCAAATCTGTGGGACCACCGTTTCAGCTCACATATGATGTGGGGCAGTTGCCGCCCAGCTTTAGCGATACACAAAACCCCTATATGACGGTGACGCCGGTGGTCAATGGTGAAGAGCAGCGTTGCGCCCCGCGCTACGACTTTGTCGTGATTCCCAACCCGCTGGAAAAGCCGGGCGTGCAGGGCGATCCATACAGCAGCATCTATTGGGACAAGAACAGTGAAGTCTATCGTTTCCAGATTGCCCTGCCCAAAATTGATGGGCTGCTGCCCTGGCAACATGCCTTACCCAAGCTGCCCATTGTGGGGACGCTCAACAATCGCTTGAATACGGCGATGCGCGCCGCTGGCTATATTCGACTCAACGGCGAGACGGTGATCACCAATGCGGATGCCATTGCCGATGTCTACATTCTCAACAATCAGCTGATTTCACCCAACTCGCCTATTGCGCGCAACACGCAGCAGGATAAAAATGGAATTATTGTCAAGTTCAACATTTTGAAAAAGCAGAATCAGAGCGTCAGCATTCACTTTACAGACACCGATCTGACCTTCTCGATCCCCATGATCGAGATTCCGATTATTGGCATTCCGGGTATTTTTGAGCTGGGCGTCTACGGCTCTGGCAGTGAGGGCATTGGTGTATCGCTAGATGGCGCCATTTTACCCTTCCAGCCGAGCCTGGCCGCTACGCTGACGCCGTGGCGCGATTATGAGCGCACGCAGGGCCTCTATGTTGGCGCCCTTTCTGTCTTTAAGGCAGGCGCCGACTTGTACACCTACATCAAAGTTTCCGCGCCGTTGACGTTGGAATTGACGCAAAATAAGCCATCGGTGCATGTAGATGCCTGTTTCAAAATTATCTTTCGGGCCCATGCCTGGGCGCGCGCGCCCTTGGCGGATCCTTCCCATACTTTCCCCTTGGTTAATCATACCGACTGTCCGCTGGTATTGGCGTCTATGGCCAATGTGGACAATGCGGACGATGCCCCGCCGCCGGAGCTGCCCAGTCCGGTGGTGGCCTTTGCCCAAGATGGGCGGGCGCTCTCGGCGTATGTGGAGCAGGTAATCGAATCCCCCGCCATTACCGTGGGACAGGTGGGGAATTCAACCACCATCACCCGCACATCGGTCATCGCCCGCTTGCGCCCGGACGGCAGCCAAACGTGGGACGCTGCCATCCGGCTCAATGATCCGACGCACGCCGCCTTTGATCCGGCCGTGGCCTTTGTGGGACCCAGCCAGATGCCCATGGTGGTCTGGGTCGAGTATCCATATGATGCGTCAGCGATGACGGATAGCAATGACGTCAACGGTCGGCTCGTGCGCCAGGAAATTTTCTATAGCACCTGGGACGGCAACGCCTGGCGCGCGCCGGTGCGGCTGACCGATGATCTGCTGGCCGATGGTTTGCCGGTGCTGGCGGGCAGTGTGGATGGGGCCATTCTGGCCTGGACGCGCGATCTGGATTCTAATGTTCAAACCCAAGCGGACCAGCAGATTGCCGTGACCCAGTTTGACCCCAGCAGCGCCCAATTTGGGCCGATTCAGCTGCTGCACAGCGGCGATGGCCTCAATGCCGATGCAGCCGTGGCGTACGATACCAGCGTGAGCCCGGCGCGACCCTATGTGGCGTGGATCTATGACAATGATGCCAACCCCATGACGGCGGACGATCGCCGCGTCAACGTAGCGTATGGGGGGCAGCAAGATTGGGTGCTGCTCAACCCGCAACCGCTGCCGCCGCGGGTGGATTCACCCACCATCAGCGTTGCCGATGGGCGCGTGCAGTTGGCCTTTCTGGTGCGCCAGGCCGCAACTGACGGCACTGTACCGCTGGTTGGGCCCAATGGCGCGCTGTGGACGGCGCAACTGGCCGACAACGCGTGGTCCGTCAATCCCGTGCTGGGCGCACGCGGCGAAACGATTTTTGCCGAACAGCCGCGTTTAGCCACCGCAGCGGGCGAAACGCTGCTGCTGGCGCGCCGATTTGGGCTGGCCAATACGACGGCGGAATTGGGCCAGCTCAGCCTCAGCCGTTTGGGGGGCGACGGTGGGTTTTCGGCGCCGCTCTATCTGACCGATGCGCAGCATACCAATTGGCAAGCGGCTCTGGCCATCAACCCCATCACGCGTGAATCGCTCATTCTCAACGTGGCGCGTACTTTGGGCGGCAGGCAAGCCGCATCCGCTGCCGCTTTGACCACCGTTGCGTCGACGCAGGCCATCTTGGCCAGCACCGTTGATACGCTGAGCGGCGACGTTGAACCCGTCGAGGCCATTGCCTTGAGCGCCAGCGCCGACCCCGCGCTAGATCCGCTGTGGGTATCCCAATCGGTAGCGCCGGCGGGCCAGGTGGTGACCGTCACCACTACGGTGCGCAACGTGGGGCGGGATGTGGCCACGGGCGTCCAGGTGGCGCTCTATACCGGGCAGCCGGGCAGTGGGCAAGTGCAGCAAACGCGCTCCATCAATCGCGATTTGGCCATGAATGAGTCGGTGGCAGTCACCTTTACGCTGACCGCCAGCGGTGCGCAACAGCCTTTCTATGTTGAACTCAGCACTAGCGGCGACAATGGCGCCGGGCAGAATGATCGCGTCGCTGCTCTATTGGGGAGCCCCACTGCGCCCATCATTGACGCCGTGCAGCCCAGCTCTTTGACCACTGACGCCCTGGAAATCGACTGGCACAGCGTCACTGGCGAAGAGCCCACCGGCTATCGCGTTCTGCGCAGCAGCGGCCAAGACGGTGCGTTTACGCTGATCGGCGAAACCACTGTGCCCAATTTCACCGACATTGTGGTGGAACGGGGCACAAGCTACTGTTATCAGGTACAAGCGTACAGCACCGACACCGTATCCCCGTCCAGCGCAACGCAGTGCGGGCAGCTAGACCAGCGTCAAACGTACCTGCCTTTGATCAAGCGCTGAGTTTCTGTACATATAGGCAAAGAGAACCCAAATTGGTGGCAACAAAGTCAAGAATCCGCCGCAGCCTGAGCTTGTCGACGGGAGCAGCTGCTTTGTTGCGAAGTAAAAAGCAGAGCAGCCTTACCTGTGTGCGAGTAAGGCTGCTCTCTTCGAGGGATAGAAATGTCCACGGGGTGATGAGGTGGGGTTACTCGGCGGGAGGCGTGAGTTGATAGCCCATGGCTTCCAAAATTGCCGCTGGTGTGCCGATGTGCCATGCCTCTACAACTTGGCCATTTTCAATGCGGTTGATGTCCACGTGGCTCCAGGTGATCTGTTGGCCGCTGGGCGGAACGCCCAAAAACTCGCCTTGATGCGTGCCCGTAAAAGTGACAAGCGCCGTCACCAAATCTCCTTCGGTGATAATCATGTCCACGGATGCCTGCAAATCTGGGAACGCTTCGCGTAGACCCATCATTGGCCCCTTAAAAGCATCTATGCCTTGCAGATCGGGAAAGCTGTGGTCAACGGCATTGGGCGCAATGTCTTGCTCCAGCACATCAAAGTTGCCTTGGTTCAAGACTTCCTCATACGCGCGCATGACAATGGCTTTGTTTTGCAATTGGCGCTGCGCCCGTGCAATGTCAGCCCGGGATTGCGCGGTCATATTCCACACTTCGTTCACGATCAAACCATCCTGCACAACTACATATCCCTCGAACTCGAGCGGATACACATCATAATCGGCCAAAATATCATCAGCTTTCAAGCTCACATTATAGCTGGCCGAGTTGCCGTTGATCTGAAAGTCGCTCAGTTCCCACGTCATGTTGGTGGCAATTACATCTTCCAGTAACTGTTGAAAGGATTCCTTGCCCATCTGTACTGGCTCCACACCGGGCGGCGGCGGCAGCAAAACGCCCACAATATCATCGGCAATCAGCGCCATGCCACTCTCCATATCCCGGTTGTTAAACGCGTCATAGGCGGCCCGATAAATCGTTTCCGGATTAGAATCTTGGGCCAGGGCAACTGAGTGCGGAATTACAATCATGCCCCAAACTAACATCAGTGCAAGGATAGCCTTCTGGAAAAATGTTTTCATTGCATGTGCCTTTCTAGGGTGTAAATGTGTACAAAGTTTTCGTAAAATTGGCTCCATAAAATTTCCTCCTTTTGGTCGAGGTAGCTAGCGTTGGTGAAATGGTTTTTGTGGATTGGTCGATAACGGTTGGTCTGTCGTTGTCTGCGTTTCCAGAAATGCAAACAGTTCGCGCAGGCTACCAAACCCATGCATTTGCCCACTCTGCGCTTCTTCCAATGAGGCGCGCCAGATGATTTTTTCATTGTGTTGCTCGCGCCAGATGCGCAGCAGATAGGCATGATACGATTCGGTTGGATGATTCATGATCGTGGTGACTTGCGGATGAATGCCCTGATTGCTAATAGAGTTATCGGAAATAAGTTTTGGTACGCGGATGAACACGCATAAACGCTGATGCTTTCTGAAAAATCTGCGTAAATCAGCATGCATCAGCGTACAAATTTATGAAAGTCCTTATTTCCGATAATGTCTAATAAATACTATAGTGGGCGAACGTTGCGAGAACGGAGGGAGGAGCGCCCCATAACGTTGAGAAAACGTTGAGGCGCTTGCGCCCCGCTTGCGTTTTGGGTTTGAAAAGATATCCAAGAAACGGTATACTACATCAGCCCTTTGATATGCTCATGACTCTCTTTTATGTGGTTCATAAGCGCTGCGTAAGCCGTGATGCTGTGCCTTTCCATAAGCGAATGCCATGCCGCATCTCACCCTTAATTTCTTGGGTGGTTTTCAAGCCCATTTGGACGAACAACCTGTTACCGGTTTTGCCTCCAACAAAGTACGCGCCCTATTGATTTACCTGGTGCTGGAGGCCGAACGCGCGCATAGCCGCTCCCAACTGGCTGGTCTTTTCTGGCCGGACTTGCCGGAGCCGCGGGCGCGCACCTATCTGCGCCACGCATTGGCCAATTTGCGTCAACTCTTGCAGGATGACCAGGCGACTAGGCCGTTTTTGCTGGTTACCCGCCAAACGCTGCAATTTAATCTGGCTGCGCCCCATTCATGTGATGCATTGTCGATTGCGGGTTTGGGGCGCTCCCACTCGAAATCTCTCGAGGAAGGCAGTGCAACAGAGTTGATGAACGGACTCCTGCGTTATGCCGCGCCGCTGATGGCTGGCTTCTTTTTGGATGGCTGTGCTGAATTTGAAGCGTGGCTTTTGCTGACGCGTGAGCGGTTACAGCGTCAAGTCATAGCAGGGCTGCGCGGGTTGGCCACCCATTATGAAGGCGTTCAAGATTTACAGCAGGCTATTACCTTGATGCAACAGGTAGTGGAACTGGAGCCGTGGCGTGAAGAGGCCCATAGACATCTGATGTGGCTGTTGGCGTATAGCGGCCAGCGCAGCGCCGCTCTGGCCCAATTTGAGCGCTGCGCCGACCTATTGCGCCGAGAATTGGGGGTGGAACCAGGTGATGAAATAGTTTTGCTTTATAACCAGATTGTGAATGGAAAAGTCTCTGCACGGCGTAAAGATGTAGTTGCACCAACACATGAGTCGTTACGCCCGCATGCAGATGACGACCCTGCGCCGACCCAACATATTGGCAACCTACCCATGCCATTAACACCTCTGGTGGGGCGACGGCAGGAAGTCGCGGCCATTGTGCGCATTTTGCGCGAGAGTGGCGCCCGCTTGATAACGTTGACTGGCCCCGGTGGCGTCGGCAAAACGCGCTTGGCCATTGCCGCGGCGTGGGAACTGGCGCCCCGTTTCGTCGATGGCGTGTTTTGGGTGGAGCTGGCAGCCCTCGAATCCCCTGAACTGGTGGTGGGCGCCATTGCCCGAACCATTGGTATTTCTATTCGCGGTGAGCACGCACCCATTGACCAACTGAAAGATAAACTGCGTCATAAGCAAATGCTGTTGGGCTTGGATAACTTTGAACATCTGCTGGAGGCCGCGCCGCTGGTCGCTGAGGTATTGTTGGTCTGTCCCAATCTCTCTATCATTGTCACCAGCCGCGAGCGGCTTAACTTGCGTGGTGAGCAGGAGTTTGTGGTGGGGCCGTTGCCTGTTCCCGCGCGTCAACAGCCAGGAGATGCGGTGGTTGAATTGACGCACAATCCGGCCATTGCGCTATTTTATGACCGCGCCCTTGCTGCAAAACATGATTTCGCGCTGTCGCCCGCCAACGTTGCCGCTGTGGCTTCGATTTGTATCCATGTGGATGGACTGCCATTGGCCATTGAATTGGCGGCAGCGCGCGTCAAATTTTTGGCGCCAGACGCGCTGTTGGAACGACTCACCCACAATGGCGGTGCCCCGCGACTTCTCAACACAGATATGCGCAATATCCCAGGGCGGCACCGCTCGGTTTGGAATACGGTGGCGTGGAGCTATTCGCTGCTGACACCTTCCGAGCAGGCGCTCTTTCGTCAATTGGCTGTTTTTGTGGGCGGCTTTACGGTGGCGGCGGCGGAGGCGGTGTGCAACGCACCCAGCGGTCGGATTGAGGAGATGCTGTATTCGCTGGTCGATAAAAGTTTGCTGCACGTGTTGGGACAGACCGATTCAAAGGTGCGTTTCGGCATGTTGGAAATGATGCATCAATATGGTTTGGAAGTTTTGGCGCAGATGGAAGAATTATCTGATGTGCAAGAGCGTCACGCGTTGTATTACGCTGATTACGCATCTCGGCTCAATTCAGAGGTATATGGCAAAGACGGCGTGCGGGTTGTGACAGTTATGCGGATGGAATATCCGAATTTACGTGCTGCATTCCGCTGGTTTCATGGACGTAACGATGCGGCGAAATGTATGGCTTTATGTGAGCTTTATCATCCCTTTTGGAATATCGCCCATGAACGGGATTCATTAAACTGCCTCAAGGCAACGCTGGATCTGTTGGAAACGGAGCCTCCTTCTGGCGCGTATGTAGAGATTCTAGCCAGTATGGGCTATTTTACGACGGTGAATCATGGCCGACTGGCTGGTCGGCCCTATTTTGAACGCGCGCTTGCTATGAATGAGCAGACAGGGAATTGCGCCAATCCTAAACGTATGGGTATGACTCGAGGATTATTGGCTTGGACGCTCTTTTATCATGAGGCAGACTACACAGGGGCGGAGGCACTATTTGAGGCTGCACAGCAAAATGACCTGGCTTCGGGGGATGAATGGGCTTTGGCCATGACGCTGGCCAATCGAGCCACTATGGCCATGCGGCTCTTGCAGTTTGCGCTCGCACAGAATCGGTTCGTTGACGCCATTGCGCTGCATCGAAAAGTCGGCGATCCGTGGGGGACCGCATTGGCCTTGATAAACTATGGCGGTCTTTGCGTCCTTCAGGAAAAATATGAAGAAGCTGCGTCTATACATGCCGAAGGGAAAGCGTTGGCTAGCAGCATCAGTGCTTCTGGCAACCTTCTTCAGCACGATTACAATCTCGCTATTCAAGCCATTCAGCAGAATGGATTCGAGCGGGCAAAGACTTTGCTGGATGGGGTTCTGCTTGCCGGACTCAAAACTACCATTGAACAGTACACGCTCGAACGGTTGGATGCCTGTGTGCTTCTGGCCATAGGCACCAACCAGCCGCACAAAACCCTGCGCCTGGCCGCGGCCATTGAGACGCTACACTGGGAGCGCCAGCTCATTGCGCCACCGCTCAGCGCGCAGCGCATTGGCGAATCGGTGGCGGCGGCGCGTTCACAACTGAGTGAGGCCGAGGCTGAAGCCGCCTGGGCTGAAGGTGCGGCCATGACGTTGAAGGAAACGGTGGCGTATGCGGTTGGGGAGACGGCTCCTTTCTCAGCCGCTTGAACAATGAGAATAGGGGATAGAGACGGCCCTCATTGCACGTTCCAATCCCTAGCCCCCAGAATCTGTCTTTAATACCCCGGCTGTTCCACGCCCACCAGGCTGGCGCCCAGCGGCACGTCGATGCCCTTTTCCGTACGCAGAAATTCTTCAATGCCCAGCAGGAACGGAATTAGATATTCGCTGGAACTGGCGCGGCCCATGTGGCTGACGCGGAAGGCCTGGCCAATGGTTTTGCCCCAGGTGCCGGAGACTACAAAGCCGTACTCTTTGTTCAGGAAGTCACGCACTTCCTGTTCGTGCTCCATGCTGGGGTGTTTGCAGACGGCGGAAACGGTGAACGAAGCCACGTCGTCCGGCGCCAACATGTCGAAGCCAATGTTGCGCAACCCCGTGCGCACGGCCTTTTGCGCCCAAGCATAGCGGTCCCAGTGGCCCTGTAGCGTCTCCACTTCCACAATGCGCTTGAGGCTGGCGCGCAGACCGACGATCATGCTGGTGGCCATGGTGGTGGGGGCGTAGCGGCCCTGCTCGCGATACTTTTTCCAGTTGGCCAGGTTGTAATACCAGCCGCGCCCGCCGTCTGCCTGTTTGGCATCCACGGTGTCCCAAGCGCGCTCGCTGACCGAAATGAAGCCCAGCCCGGGCGGCGTCTCCAGTGCTTTGTTGGAGGAGGTGCAGAGCACGTCCAGCTCCCATTTGTCCACCGGCAGATCGTACCCGCCCATGCCCGAAATGGCGTCCACCAAGATAGGGATGTCTTGGGCATGGGCCAACTGGGCCAGCTCTTTGACCGGGTTGCGCACGCCGGTGCCGGTCTCATTGGCCACCACCACCAGACCGGCCACATCGGGGTGCTGTTTGAGCGCGGCTTCCACCTGATCCAGATCGGCGCCGCAGCCCCAGCCATTTTCAATCTCAACCACATCACAATCATAGGCGCGCAGAATCTCAATGGAACGCAGGGCAAAGGGGCCATTGCTTACCGCCGCTACTTTTTCGCCACGGCTGAAAATACTGGCCACGCCCATCTCCACGGCGCCCGAGCCGGCAGAGGTGAGGATAAAAAGGTCATTCTGGGTTTGGAAGATTTTTTTCAAAAGGGCAATGGTTTCGGTCTGAATGGGGGCCCAATCTTCGGTGAAATTGGAGACCACGGGACGCCCCAGCGCCTCCAGCGTCTCATCCCAAACATCAACCGGACCGGGGATCATTAATTTGGTGCGTTGCTTCATGGTGTGCTCCGTCTAGTGGTAGGATGGAAGGCCATTGTGGAAAAAGAGTTGCATGTTGCGCATTGCGTGTACCCGTTGAGAGAATTTTCTCTTATGGCATGGTTATTTCGGTAAAATGGCCTGACTGCCCGACCTGTTTTTGAAGGAGGGCAGTTGTGAATTTGTGTTTGCGTAGTATAACATTGCCAGGTGAGAGCGTCTAGCTTTGACGCTTGCTGCCAACGCTTCTTGGCCCAAAGAACGGAACAGCGAACGGTCGGATTGCACAGATTCGCCGGTTCGACGCGCCAAAAATGCGAAAATCAGCTGAATCTGTACAATCCGTGTGCCAATTTACAAAATTTCCGAACAAATGTGTCGATCTGGCGCGTTCTCATTCGTCGTATTGGTGAAGGGCCGATTGGTTTTTCAAAATTTCGAAACCCCGTTTTTGTAGGTAAAACTATTAAACAAGGAGATACAAGATGCGCTATTTACTGATGATCTACGGCGATGAACAGAGCGGTGGGAATCTGAGTCCGCAACAGATGGAAGCGATGATGAATGAATATAATGCGTTCACAGATGAGGTGCGCGAAGCGGGCGTGTTGCAGGGCGGCGAAGCATTGCAACACACCGCTACAGCCACCACCGTGCGCGTGCGCAGCGGCAAAACCAGCACCACTGATGGCCCCTTTGCCGAAACCAAAGAGCAACTGGGTGGCTACTATCTGCTTGACTGCAAAGACTTAGATGAAGCCATTGCCTACGCCGCCAAGATTCCGGGAGCGAAGGATGGTTGTGTAGAGGTGCGGCCGATTATGGAGTTTGCGTAAACGCTGAAAGCGTGACACGGTGAAGAGGTGAAAGGGTGCATGCGATCATCCCCTTTCACCCCTTCACCCGCTCAATAACAGTCGCCAGGAGAATGCCATGCCAACTATAACGCAATGTCAACTATGAAAACGGCGCGCGCCATCATCGACAACACCTTCCGCGTCGAATCCGGCCGCGTGCTGGCGGCGCTGATTGGCAAGTTTGGCGATTTTGATCTGGCTGAAGAGGCCATGCAGGAGGCCTTTGTAGAGGCGTTGACCCATTGGCCGCAGGAGGGCGCGCCGCAAAATCCGGCCGCTTGGATCACGACAACGGCGCAGCGCAAGGCCATTGACCAGCTGCGTCGTAACCGCACGTTGGTGCACAAGGTTGCGCAGCTTCGGCCGATGGATGATGCGCGTACAGAGGGGGATATAATGGCGGAAATTGTAGATGCCAACGAGCAATCTTTCCCCGATGAGCGGCTCAAGCTTTTGTTTACCTGCTGCCATCCGGCGCTCAATCAGGACGCGCAGGTGGCGCTGACGCTGCGCACGCTGGGCGGGCTTTCTACTGAGGAAATTGCCCACGCCTATCTGACGAACCCAACGACCATGGCCCAGCGCTTGGTGCGCGCCAAACGCAAGATCAGCCAGGCCGGCATCCCCTATCGCGTGCCGCCGCGTGAGCTGCTGGGCGAACGGCTGGCGGCGGTGCTGCAAACGATCTATCTCATTTTTAACGAAGGATATGCCGCCTCCTCGGGCGAGGCGCTGATCCGGCGCGAGCTGTGTGACGAGGCAATTCGGCTGGCCCGTCTGCTGATCATGCTGCTGCAGGAGATGCTGGATGCCTCTGCCCGCGCCTCCTATGCTGAAAAGCTGCAACCGCTGCATGAGGCTGAAGCCTTGGGGCTGCTGGCGCTCATGCTGCTGCACCACGCGCGCCGCGATACGCGCGCCGGACCGCAGGGTGAACTCATCACCTTGGAAGAGCAGGATCGTACGCGCTGGCGGCGCGCTGAAATTGCCGAGGGCGCGGCTATTTTGGAGATGGCGCTCCGTCTGCGCCAGGCCGGGCCGTACCAAATTCAAGCGGCCATTGCCGCGCTGCACGCGCAAGCGCCCACGGCGGACGCCACCGATTGGGCGCAGATCGCCGGGCTCTACATCGAATTGCTCAAGCATACACCTTCGCCGGTGGTGGAGCTGAATTATGCGGTGGCGCTGGCCATGAGCAAGGGGCACATCTACGGACTGGCCATTCTGGATCGACTGGAAAAAGAGGGCGAGCTGGCCAATTATCATCTGCTGTACGCGGCCCGCGCCGATCTGCTGCGGCGGGCCGGCTGGCTGGATGAGGCGGCGGAGGCGTATCGGGTGGCGCTGGAACTGGTCGATAATCGGGTGGAGCGGGATTATTTGGCGCGTCGGTTGGCGGAAATTGCCTCTTGACAACCAGCCGCAACCCATGTATGATATGCAAAATTAATTTGCTTTAAAAGACGTTGAACTGGAAGAGTAGTCGTCAAAGCGAGCTTCAGAGAGTCTCCGGGGGCTGAGAAGGAGATAGCAGCGCAGAGGACGAATGGGCCAGGGAGTTGACGGTCAAACGTGTGAAGTAGACTATTTCACGCTGCGTAGACCGCTCCGGAAACGCCACCGTTACCTGGGCGCTGAGAATCGAGTTGCTGTAAAAAAGCCAGCTCCGTTCTCGTAGAGTGAGACTGGCGCGTCCTTGCGTTTCACGCAGGGATTTTTTTATTGGTTCGGTTTGTGGGCGATTTGGCCTGCAAACCGCAATGCCGCCGGTCTAAGCGGGGTGGCACCGCGGGGAATGTCTGCAATCCTCGTCCCTAACTGTGTAAGGTTAGAGGCGGGGATTTTTTTATGCCATGAAACGGTGAAAGGGTGAGGTTATGAAAGTATGAAGGGGCGCCATGCTCCCCTTCATACTTTCATAATCTCACTCCTTCACTCTTCGAAAAAGGGGAAACAATGAGTACACAGTACAAGCCAACCTTGGAGGAAGTTCGTCAACTGGCCGATCGCGGCAATTTGATTCCTATCTATCGGGAGCTGCCTGCCGATTTAGAGACGCCGGTATCGGTCTATTTGAAGCTGCGCGCCAGCACCGGCGGCCCCAGCTTTTTGCTCGAATCGGTGGAGAAGGGGGAGCAGGTGGGGCGCTACAGCTTTATCGGCGTCCACGCGCCCATGACGGTGACGGCGTGGGGCGACCAAGTGACCATTGGCGGGGCGGGTGGCGCCGTGCTGGAACGACAGCAGGGCAACCCGTTTGATCTGGTCAAAGAACTGCTGGCCGGGCGGCAGGCGGTCAAAGTGCCGGGGCTGCCCACGCTGGCGGGCGGCGTGGTGGGCTATTTTGCCTATGACATGGTGCGCTTTATTGAGCGGCTGCCGGAGACCGCTTCCCGCGATCTAGACGTGGCGGATATGATGCTGCTCTTTAGCGACAATCTGGTGGTCTTTGACCACGTGCGCCACCGGCTGCTGGTGGTGGCCAACATGCGCATGGAAGACGATCTGCGCGCGTCCTATGCCGACGCGGTGGCGCGCATTGAGAAGATTGTGGGCGATCTGCGCCAGCCGCTGACGCCGCCAGAGACGCGCGAATGCAGCAGCGATGCGCCATGGCGAAGCAACTTTAGCCAGGCTGGACACGAGGAAAATGTGCGCGTGGCTAAAGAGTATATTGCCGCCGGTGACATCTTCCAGGTGGTGCTGAGCCAGCGCCTGAGCCGCGAAACTGAAGCCGAACCCTTTACCATTTATCGGGCGTTGCGCATGTTGAACCCGTCCCCCTATATGTACTTTCTCGATTTTGAAGGCGTAGCGGGCAATGGCAAAGAGCCCATACGCGTGATCGGCTCCAGCCCGGAAATGCACGTGCGGCTGGAGGAAGGCATTGCCTATCTGCATCCCATTGCGGGGACCCGCTGGCGTGGCGCCACGCCCGAAGAAGACGAGCAGCTTGCCGAGGATCTGCTGGCCGACCCCAAAGAGCGAGCCGAGCACGTCATGCTGGTTGACCTGGGGCGCAATGACCTGGGGCGCGTCTGTCAATATGGCACGGTGACGGTACCGACCATGATGGCGGTGGAGCGTTACAGCCACGTCATGCACATTGTGAGCGACGTGCGCGGCAAGATCCACGCCGAGCACGATGCGTTCAGCCTGCTCAAGGCCACGCTTCCCGCCGGCACGCTCAGCGGCGCGCCCAAAGTGCGGGCCATGGAGATCATCGAAGAATTGGAAGGCACGCGGCGCGGGCTGTACGGCGGCGCCGTGGGCTACATCGGTTATGACGGCTCTATGGATACGTGCATTACCATCCGCACCATTGTGATGCAGGGCAAAACCTGCTATTTACAGGCCGGCGGCGGCATTGTGGCCGATAGCGAGCCAACCTATGAGTACAACGAGTGTTTTAACAAAGCCAAGGCGCTGTCGCTGGCGGTGGAGTATGCGGAGCAGGGGTTGTGAGAAGAGTTGGTAGCGGGGTGGCGGAGTGGCGGGGTGGTGGAGTAGAGGAGGAGATTATGGCACAGGTAAAGATTTACGGAGTGCGGGAGAAGTTAGCGCCGATGCGGCAGCAGCTTTCCGATGTGATTCACGGCTGCGTGGTGGAGGCGCTGCACTTTCCGGTGAATAAGCGGGCGCACCGCTTTATTGGGCTGGCGCATGAGGACTTTTTTATGCCGGAAGGCCGCACCGATGCTTACATCATTCTGGAAATCATGATGATTACGGGGCGCACGGTGGAGACCAAAAAGAAGCTGATCCGCCTGCTCTTTGACCGCATTCAGGATGAGGTGGGCATTGCGCATCAGGACATCGAAATCTGCATTCTGGAGAGCCCAGCGGCGAATTGGGGCTTCCGCGGCATGCATGGCGACGAGGTAAAGTTGGATTATAAGATTGCGGTTTGAGGGGCGGGAATGAGAAGGTGAAAAGGTGAGAAGGTGAAAAGGTGAGAAGGTGAAAGGGTGAGAAGGTGACTTTGACAGCCCCAGTCACCCTTTCATCATGGCGCCCATTCACCCCCTCATTCTGTCAGCCAGGAGCGAAATCATGTCTACAAAGAAGAGAATACTCACCGGTGACCGCACAACTGGCAAGCTACATGTGGGTCACTATGTGGGCAGTCATCGGCACAGGCTGGCGATGCAGGAGGAGTATGAGTGCTTTTTCCTGCTGGCCGATCTGCACATGTTGACGACCAAGAATACCAAGGCGGATATTGAAAAAACGAGCGAGAATGCGCGCACCATTGTCATGGATCATCTGGCCATTGGCATTGACCCGCATAAGGTAACCTTCTGCTTGCAGTCGGCCATTCAAGAGACGTACGAATTGCAATTGCTCGTGAGCAGCCTGGTGACGGTAGAGCGCTTGCAGCAGTTGCCCACGCTCAAGGATATGGCCAGCTCGGCCGGGCTAGAGCAGATGCCCTATGCGCTACTGGGGTATCCGGTGCTGATGGCGGCGGATATTCTGCTGCCGCGCGCCCATTTGGTGCCGGTGGGCAAAGACAACGAGAGCCACGTAGAGATTGCGCGGCAGATCGCGCGGCGCTTCAACAATGCCTATGGAGACGTGTTCCCCGTCCCTGAACCATATGTGATGGGCGGCGCGCTGGTGGGCATCGATGGCCAGGCCAAGATGAGCAAAAGCCTGGGCAACGTCATTCTGCTCAGCGATGACGCCCAGACCGTGCGCAAACAGGTCATGCGCATGTATACTGATCCCAACCGCATTAGCGCCGACGTGCCCGGTCAGGTAGAGGGCAACCCAGTCTTTATCTATCACGATTTTTTCAATCCCAATAAAGCCGAAGTGGATGATCTGAAAGGCCGCTATCGGGCCGGCTGCGTGGGCGATGTGGAGGTCAAAGAAAAGCTGATCACGGCGCTGAATAACTGGCTGGAGCCGCAGCGCGAACGGCGTGACTACTATGCGCGCCAGACCGGCTTTGTGGATGAGCTGATCTACGAGGGCACGCTGCGAGCGCGTGAGGAGGCCAAGGTCACCCTGTTTGAGGCCAAAAAGGCCATGGGGTTCACCGGCGCGTGGAACCGGATTAGTCGGGCGGCAGAAAAGCGGCGCAAGAAAGAGGCGCAGCAATTGGTGGCGGCGTAAACGGAGGCTGAGCTTGTCGAAGCCAAAGCGGTCCGGCTTCGACAAGCTCAGCCTGCATGCTATGCTCAACCTACCTATGCCCAGCCTACAGTTTATGAAAGGTCTTGGTAAATGGCCGTCACGCTCAATCAAGTGGCGCCTTGGGGGCGCACGCTGGACGAATACCGCCATCTGTTTGATTTGACCGCGGACGATTTGGAGAAACGCATTGTCGGTGTGGCCGATGGTCCAGCCAGCTTCAATGCTGAAATGCATGCGCTGGGGCGGCGCGTGATTTCGGTCGATCCGCTGTATGCGTTTACGGCGGAGCAGATAGCCGAGCGCGTGCATGACACCTGGCGCAATATGGTGGATCAGCTTTGGAACGATCTGGATGATTACGTATGGACGCGCTTTGCCACGCCCAATCAATTGGGGCAACATCGGCTGCACGCCATGCAAACGTTCGGCGCCGATCTGCCGTTGGGGCTGGCGCAGGGGCGCTATGTGGTGGGTGAGCTGCCGCGGCTTGATTTTGGCGATGACCTGTTTGACATTGCGCTCTGTTCCCATTTTCTCTTTTTGTACAGCGCACAGCTCAGCGGCGATTTTCACGTGGCTGCGCTGTTGGAGATGGCTCGTATGGCCGCCGAGGTGCGCGTCTTCCCGCTGCTGGATCTGAATTGCCAACCGTCTGTGCATATTGCGCCCGTATCCGCTGCGCTGCAAGCCGCCGGCCTTACCGTTGAAATTCAGCCGGTTCCGTACGAATTTCAACGCGGCGGCAACCAGATGATGCGGATCAGCAGAACATAAATACTTTTTTTGATCATCAGATTATATAGATTAAATGTAACTATCCAGGTCCTCAGGCTACGGCTGGATAGTTACGATTAGATGTTTAAAATCTGTGAAATCTGTTCTGGTTGACCAACAAATCTTATTTTACCGCTAAGATCGCAAAGAAACGCAAGGAATCGGTTCGGGTACCCTTTGCGCAGCTTCGCGCCCTTTGCGGTAGAAAGACACGACTTACGCGGCCCCTGAGGATTGCCAAGCGTGAATCCGTTCGCCTTCAATACAATGTTAGTCAAGGCTTGCGTAAGTCCTAAAGAGCAAATGTGTCAGTCAAGCAGGTTATCTGTTGATCACCCAAAAAATCAAGGAAATCAAGATGATTGCCGTTATAGACAATTATGACAGTTTCACCTACAATTTGGTGCAGTTCATTGGCGAGCTTGTGTTGGAAAGCGGCGCCAATGAGGAGATTCGCGTCTGGCGCAATGACGAGATTGATGTGGAAGAGCTGGCTGAGCTGCGCCCCAGCCACATTGTGATCAGCCCCGGCCCCGGCTCGCCAGAGCAGGACAGCGGCATTAGCAACGACGTAATCCGGTTGCTGGGCGAAGAGACGCCGATCTTGGGCGTTTGTCTGGGGCAGCAATGTATTGGTTACGTCTTTGGCGGCAACGTTATTCGGGCCGGACGGTTGATGCACGGCAAGGTGAGCCCGGTGGAGCACAACGGCGAAGGCGTCTTCGCCGGCCTGCCGTCGCCCTTTACGGCCACGCGCTATCACAGCCTGATTGTGGAGGAGCCGCTGCCCGCTGAACTGGTGGCCACGGCCTATACGCCCGAAGGCGAACTGATGGGGGTGCGTCACAAAACGCGGCCCATTTACGGCGTGCAGTTTCACCCGGAGAGCATTTTGACCGAGCATGGACATGAGCTGCTGCGCAACTTTTTGAATCTGTGATTAGTTGTTGGTAGCTATACTGCGGTTCGCATTCAGAGCTGAGTATAGTAGCTGATGGTTGGTCGCTGGTGGCTAGTTGTTGGTCGCTAGCCGCTTTTCGATGCGTCGTCATCAACAACCAATCACCAACAATCAATCGCCAATCACTAACAACCAATCACCAACAACCAATCACCAACAACCAATCACCAACAACCAATAACCAACAACCAATCACCAACAACCAATCACCAATAACCAATAACCACCAACCAATAACCAACAATCATGTTCGACTATTCTACATTGCTCATCTTCATGACCGCCGCTGCCGTGCTGCTGGTGATTCCCGGCCCGGCGGTTTTATATGTCATCGCGCGCAGCATTGATCAAGGACGCATGGCCGGCTTTGCGTCTGTGCTCGGCGTGGGCGTGGGCTCATTTGTGCACATTGGGGCGGCGGCGCTGGGCGTTTCGGCCATCTTGGCCTCATCCGTGTTGGCCTTTGCGGCCATCAAATATTTGGGCGCGGCTTATCTGATCTATCTGGGGGTGCGCACGCTGCTGCGACCGGCGCAGAGTCCCATTCATATGGCGCTGCAATCCAGCCACCGTGGGCAGCTTGGTTGGGCCCAGTTTCGGCGCATCTTTTGGCAGGGCGTGGTGGTCAATGCGCTGAACCCCAAGACGGCGCTCTTTTTTCTGGCCTTCTTGCCGCAATTCATCAACCCGGCGCGCGCATCGGCTACGCGGCAAATCCTGGCACTGGGCGCCATTTTCGTCGTCATGGCGCTGGTGAGCGATGGCTTGTATGCGCTGGCAGCGGGCACAATGGGCGAATGGCTGCGTCGTAATCCGTACTTTTTGCGCGTGCAACAATATGTGGCGGGCAGCGCCTACATTCTGCTGGGTGTGACCGCCGCGGTATCCGGTGGCGGGCGGCACAAATGAGCGATGCCGCCATTACGACCGCCGTGCTGGCCTATTTGAATCATGCGCCCACCAGCGAGTTCAACGGCTTAGATGTGGCCATTGCCGAGGAGTGGGAAGGCGCCGATAATCTGCTTTGGCGCGTTGCGGCGCGGGCCAGCGGGCAAGATGCCGTGCTCAAGCTCTATCTAGATGCAGGGCAGGCGCGCAGCCGCCGCCAGTTTGACGGCCAGCAGACCTTTGCGCCGTTGGGCATTGCGCCACGCCCGCTCTGGTATGATCGTTATCCGCAGGGATTGGCGCGTCAAATTTTGGTCTATGAATGGGTGCCGGGGCAACCGATTGACGCCGCGGCTGCCGACCACATACGCGCCCTGGCGCGCACGGTTGCCCAAATTCACCGAGGCGATGCGGCGGCTGTGCGGCGACTCTCGCCCAATCCGTTTAACTTGGAAACGCTTTGGCGCGTCCTGGCGGGCGGTGCGCCCCGCCTTGTGACCTGGTTGGATTCGCATAGCCATGAGTTGGCCAAATTGTTTTCAGAGCTGGTGAACAATGCGCAGCTGCTGGTGGAATCTGCGCTGCCGCTCTGGCACACCGCCGCGCCGACCCCTGTGCATGGTGATTTGAAATTGGAAAATTGCCTATTGGGCCTAGGGACAGCCGTGCTGCTGGATTGGGAACTGTTTGGGCTGGGCGACCCGGCATTGGATGTCGCCCACCTTTTGTATTGGAATCGGTTGGCGCTCGCGAAGTCGGCGCGCGATATGTGGCTAGATACCTATTTGGCGCTGAGTCCGCAAACGCAGTTGGGCGAACGCGTTGCCATTTATGAACAGATTTTGCCCCTGCAGACGCTCTGCTATCTGCTGGATGGCGTGCACAATATGGCTGCCGACGCAAAAGGAGAAAGGGCCGGTGCATCTGACCAATTGAGTGCTGCTCTTGAATTTCTGCAGGAAACATTGCAAGCCAGCCTGGCCGAAGCGGCTAACCAACTGCATGTGAAAACAGTAGACTCAGCAATGCTGGTGGCTGAACTTTGCGCAGGGCTGGCGGTCAAATCATAGGCGCAACAGAGGTATGTCCAAAATTTGGGGGCAATATCGCACGCCGCGCCGCCTCTCCCGGCTCTGCACTCTGCGAGTGCGTCGCGTCCCTCGCCACAGGTGGAGAGGGATGGATTTTGCGCTTCAGCGCAAAATCAGGGAGAGGCCCCATTGTGGGACGCACCCATGCAACATGCCTGGCGCACATCTCGGCCATATGAAACTAGGCGCGTCCCACAATTCGTAAATCGTAATTCATAAATCGTACATCCAAAGGGGGAATTGCCATGTCTCAAACCGCGGTCCAACAGGCCATTCATCAACTGTTTGAGCATCAAAATCTATCGACCGAGCAGGCCGATGCGGCCATGATGGAGATTATGACCGGTGAAGCCACCGAAGCGCAGATCGGCGCCTTTCTGGCCGCGCTGCGTATGAAAGGTGAGACCATTGACGAGATTACCGGCTGTGCGCTGGCCATGAAGCGCAATGCCGTGCAGGTGCAGCCCAATATTGGCAATAGCCCGTTGATCGACGTAGTGGGAACTGGCGGCGACGGCAGCCATTCGTTTAATATTAGCACCACGGCGGCCTTTGTGGTGGCCGGCGCCGGGTACAAAGTGGCCAAGCATGGCAACGTGGGCGTCAGCAGCAAAAGCGGCGCGGCCGACGTGCTGGCCGCGCTGGGCGTGCATACACGGCTGACGGCCGAGCAAGCCGCCGACTGCATTGAAGAGGTGGGCATGGCGTTTCTCTTTGCGCCGGCCTTTCACCCGGCCATGCGCCACGCCATTATGCCGCGGCGACAGCTGGCGGCGCGCACCGTGTTCAACATTCTGGGTCCGCTCACCAACCCGGCCAGCGCCACGCATATGCTCATCGGCGTTTTTGACCCCAGCCTGACCGAGCCCATGGCCAATGTGCTGGGGCAGATGGGCGTGATCGCGGCCTTTGTGGTGCATGGGGCGGATGGGATTGATGAACTGAGCATTACCGGCGTCAATCGGGTGAGTCATTTATTGAACGGCCAGGTGGAAACATTTGAGCTGGACCCGATAGAGCTGGGGCTGCCACGCGCCACGTTGGCCGATCTGCAAGGGGGAGAGCCAGCGGAAAATGCCGAGATCACGCGCGGCATTTTGTCCGGCCAGATCAGCGGGCCCAAGCGCGACGCCGTGCTGCTCAACGCCGCCGCCGCCCTCAGCACCGAAACGCGCGACTTTGCCAACGGCCTGCGCATTGCCGGCCAAAGCATTGATAGTGGCGCGGCATTGGGCGTGATGGAGGGGTTTGTAAAGATGACAAAGGGGTTTGCGGAATAATATTCACAACCACGAGACCAACCATGAAACATTCAAAACTCGACATGGCCAAGCACAAGGGGCACGTGCTGGATGAGATTATGGCCTGGAAGCGGCAGGAAGTGCCCAAGCAGATGGCAGAGGTGCCGCTGAGCCAGGTCAAGGCCTTTGCCCATCTAGCGCCGGATGCGCTCGATTTTGCCGGGGCGCTGACCGTAACGCCGGGCGCCAGCCTGATTGCCGAAGTGAAGCGGGCTAGCCCCTCCAAGGGACTAATCGCTAAAGAGTGGGATCCGGAGCTGATCGGCGAGACCTATGCGCGCAGTGGCGCGGCAGCCATTTCTTGCCTGACAGACAGCCGCTTTTTTCAAGGAGAGCTTGCTTATCTCACCGGCATTAAGGAACACCTGCGCGACATTGATTTGCAGATACCGGTGCTGCGCAAGGACTTTTTGTATCACGAATATCAGGTATACGAGGCGCGCATGGCGGGCGCCGATGTGGTGCTGCTGATCGTGGGGGTGCTGAGCGATGCCGAGCTGCGTGCGCTTTACAAGCTCACCTATGATCTGGGCATGCAGGCGCTGGTGGAAGTGCATAATCAGGACGAGCTGGCGCGCGCCTTGGCCATGGACGCTCACGTGATTGGCGTTAACAACCGCGATTTGCGTACGTTTCAGGTGGATATTGAGAACACGGCGCGGCTGCGGGCGCAGATCCCGGCCGGCAAAGTGGTGGTGGGTGAGAGCGGCATCCGCAACGGCGACGACGTCCAGAAGATGACCAACATGGGCTGCGACGCCATTTTGGTCGGCGAAACGTTTTGCAAATTGCCACAAGCAGAACGAGCCGCGGCGGTGAAAGAGTTTGTGCGCGCCGGACGCGTGCATGATAAGGTGAAAGGGTGACTGGGTGACAAGGTGAAAGTGTGAAAGGGTGACCGGATGACTGAGCCTGTCGAAGTCACCTTGCGATTTCGCGACCTTGCGACCTTGCCACCTTGCGACCTTGCGACCTTGCCACCTTTTACAGTTGGGGAATGCATGATTCATACAGTTCTGTTCGATCTGGACGGCACGCTGGTGCAGCACGGACACACATTATTGCCGCCCATTTTGAAAGAATGGGGTTATCCGCGCCCGTTGGCCGCCATAGATGCGGTGGTGCATGAGAACATCCACTGGATTTATGCCCGGGTGAATGCCAATGGGGGATTGTGGACGCCCGCCATCAATCTGGAATTTTACGAGCGCATTTTGACGGCGCTCGATGTGTATGATGCGCAAGGTTTGCGCGCCCGCGAGCTGGTCGACTATTTTGCCGACCAGCCGGTGCCGCCTGTTTTTGACGACGCGCCACCGCTGCTGGAAGCAATGCGCACCCACGATTGGCGGCTGGGCATTATTACACAGCGCAGCCGCGCGGGGGCAGAGAAGTTCCTGCGCGCCCACGGTCTGACCGAGCTATTTCAGACCATTGTGGCGGGGGATGACGGGCACGGGCGCAAGCCCAATGCGGGGCCGTTTCATGCGGCGCTGCATCATTTACAGAGCGCCGGCCCGCACGCCGTCTTTATTGGCGACCGCATTGATGATGATTGCGAAGGCGCGCTGGCGGCCGGTCTGCGCACGGCGTTTTTGATTGACCGGGCCGGTATTCACGCCGAAACCGCCGCGGGGCGGACCGACTTTATTCACTTGGCCGAGCTGGTTGACTTATTGGCGCATTTGCCGGAGCAGCCGCATAAATGAACAGCAGAGAGTTGTAATCGCTATGCAAAATCGTGGGGCGTTGTTGATCGGCGTGTTTTTGATCAGCATGTGTGGGCTGATGTTAGAGCTGATGTTAACCCGCTTTGGGTCGGTGCTGCTCTATTATCACTTTGCCTTTTTGGCCATTTCGCTGGCGCTGTTGGGGACGGCGCTGGGCGGCATTGGCGTATACGTTATGGCGGAGCGTTTTCCGCCGCAGCGGGTAATGGCGCAGGCCAGCCAGTTTGCACTGGGCATGGCGCTATCGTCGATTCTGGTGCTGGTGGTGCTGCTCTCTTTTCCGCTGCCGCCCAATATTTCGATTGCCAATGCGTTTACCACACAGGGGCTGACGCTGATCGCGGCCATTGTCGCCATGGCGCTGCCCTTTGTCTTTCTGGGCTTTTGCATCACCATTATTCTCAAGCACGGCAGCGCCGACGTGGGGCGCATCTACTTTTTCGATCTGGTGGGCGCGGCCGCGGGCTGCTTGCTGCTGATTCCGCTGCTCAACTGGCTGGATGGCATTGCGGCGGTGATCTGGATCGGCGTGCTGACGATGATGAGCGGTCTGCTTTTTGCGTGGGCCGGCGGGCATCGGCGGCAGTTGACGCTGTTGGCCGTGGGCGCGCTGGTGCTGATTGGTTTTGCCTTTTTCAACCAGCAGAGCCATCTGCTGCGCATTCGCTATACCAAGGGGCTGGCCGAGACGCAACCGCTCTTTGAAAAGTGGAATTCGCTGTCGCGCGTGGCCGTGTTTCCGCTAAATCGCAGCGCGCGCGGCGGCGAGGCGACGCTGGCCGAATCGGCGGGCGGACTCAACCGCATGCTGATTGATATTGACGCCGGCGCCTCCACCTTTATGACCGAATTCGACGGTGACTTTGCCAAGGTGGATGCGCTCAAAAGCGAAGTGGCGTCGGTGGCCTACCGGCTGACGCCCAAGCGCAACGTGCTGATCATTGGCGCGGGCGGCGGCAACGATGTGTTGACCGCGCTGCTCTTTGGCAGCCAGGCGGTAACGGCGGTGGAGATGAATCCGCTCATGTTGCGCATCGGTGAAGCGTTTGGCGATTTTAACGGTCATATTCTGCAACAGCCCCAGGTCACTACCGTGGTGGACGAGGCGCGCAGCTATATTCAGCACACCGACCAGCAGTTCGACATTATCCAAGCCACGCTGGTGGATACGTGGGCGGCTAGCGCGGCCGGCGCCTTTGCGCTGACCGAAAACTATTTATACACGCAGGAGGCGTTCCGCAACTATTGGGATCATCTGACCGATGACGGCATCTTTACCATGACGCGCTTCTACTTTGACGACCCCAAGGAGATGTTGCGGCTGATTGCGCTGCCGCTGGCCGTTATGGATCAAGCTGGGGTAGCTGACCCCAGCCAACATCTGGTGGTGGTGCGGCGCGAATTCCTGGCCACCATTCTCTGGAAAAAGACGCCCTTTACGGCGGACGAGCTGCGCCTGATTGATGAAGCCAATGCTCAATATTATTTCCCGCTGGTCTACACGCCCTATCAGCAGCCGGATCCGCTCTTTGCACAGTTGATTACGGCGCCGGAACGCTCCACATTTTACAACACATACGCCAGCAACATTCGTCCCCCCACGGATAATCAACCTTTCTTCTTCTTTTTTAACAAGAGCAGCACCGGCAATCCGCTGGCGGCGCTGGGCGCCATGTTGAGCGGTGATGATGAACCGTCGGCGCTGCTGGCCTTTTTGGTTGTGGTTTTGGCACTCTTTGCCCTGGCGTTTCTGATTGGGCCGCTCTTTTTATTGGGCCGCCAGCAGGAACGACCGCCCTTCTTTGGCAAATGGCTCTTTTACTTTGCCTGCATTGGGTTGGGCTTCATTATGGTAGAAATTGTGCTGATTCAGCGCTTTATTCTCTTTTTGGGCCACCCGATTTACGCCACGTCGGTGATTCTCTTTTCGCTGCTGCTCTTTGGGGGCTTGGGCAGCTTTTTGACGCAGCGATTCCAGCTCGAAAGTGCTGCCATCCGCTTTGGCGCGCCGCTGATTGGGTTGATCGTGCTGCTGGCGATTTACAACGTGTTGCTGCCTGGCTTTATCCGCACCACGATTTTTCTGAGCGCACCCTGGCGCATTCTGCTGTCAGCGGCGCTGATCTGCCCGCTGGGGCTGCTCATGGGTATGCCGTTCCCGCTGGGCATCCAGCGGCTAGACGCGCTGGGCCACGAGATGATCCCGTGGGTGTGGGGCATCAATGGCGCCTTTTCGGTGCTGGGCTCGGTCTTTGCCGCCGTGCTTTCCATCAATTATGGGTTCGCCACCACCATGTGGATCGGGCTGGCCGCGTATGTGGGCGCGCTGGCCGCGTTTACCGTGAGGAATTATGACAAGGTGGCAAGGTGAAAGGGTAAAAGAGTGAAAGAGTGACTGAGCCGATCGAAGTCACCCTTCCACCCTTTCAGTTGCCGAATTGAAGTTGTCGAGAACAGATCATGATGAATACACAACTCACCCCGTGCAAAGTCAAAATCTGTGGCCTGACCAATGTGGATGACGCTCTGGTCGCGTATCATGCCGGCGCCGATCTGTTGGGCTTTATCTTCTTTGCCAAGTCACCGCGCTATGTAGCGCCCGAGATGGTTGCGCCCATTGCACAGCAGGTGCATGCCTTGGCCCAACAGGATGCGCGCACCGTGCATTTGGTGGGCGTCTTTGTCAATGAGCCGGTGGCGCGGGTGCAGACCACGTTGGCGCAGGCTGGGCTGGATCTGGCGCAACTGCACGGCGATGAGCCGCCGCACATGCTAGAGGTGCTGGGCGGGCGCGCCTATAAAGCGCTGCGTCCGGCGGACAATGCCGCGGCCCAGGTGCAAGCCACCCAATACGCTGGACAAGCGGGCGCAGCACGCGCAATCACGCAGCCGGGCTGGATGTTGGATGCGTATGATCCCAATGAGTATGGCGGTACGGGCAAAAAAGCCGACTGGACGGTAGCAGCCGGTCTGGCGCAGGAGTATGCTGGCTTGCTTTTGGCCGGTGGGCTGACGCCGCAAAACGTGGCGCAGGCCATTCGCACCGTGCAGCCGTGGGGCGTGGATGTGGCCAGCGGCGTAGAGCGCGCGCCGGGGCAGAAAGATCACGACTTAGTTGCAGAATTTGTGAAGGCGGCTAAGTTCGCGTCCCCACCATGACAATGGGTCCGGTGGGTTGCTCGCTGCCCGCAGCCGGTTCAATACTCACGGCCACGGCGGTGTACTCTTCAACCAAGCCGGGCAGTTCCACACGAATGGCGGTTTGCGCCGGCGCATCCGCCCCCAGCAGGCCGGCAGGCACGGGCGTGCCATCAGCATCGATTAGCCACAGTTCATATGTTTGCTCTGCCGGCAGCGTATCGAGCCCGCGCAGGGCAATCAGATTTCCCTCTGGCCCAGAGAAAAGTCCGCCCAGAGCATCGGGCGTGTCTTCCGTGCCAAAAATCGGCACCAGCGTTTGTGCCTGCGCAAATTCCACCAACTGCTGCTCGGTAGAAGCCTGCTGCAATAATATTTCATTATAATCGGCGCGGATTTGCTGATTCTCTGCTTGCAGCTTGGCGACCTCCTCTTGCAAAGCCGCCAGTTGATTGGCTACCTCATCAGTTGACCCTTCAGCCGCCGTCGAAGCAGCGGCCAGCGCAACTTCCAAATCGCTTTTGTCAGATTCTAGTGTAGTCACTTGCGTTTGCAGGTCGTCTGCATGCTGCTGCAGCGTGGCCACCTGGTTTGTAAAATTGCCGGCTTCGCGCAGCATCTGCGCATTGATAATGGCTAAGGTCACGGCGGCTGCCAATGCGGCCAGCGTGGCTACTTTCCATCCCAAAGCATTGGCAAACCAGTTGCGTCGTGGCTCGGTGGCGCGGCTGGATGTGGCGCGGCTGGATGTAGCGGGGACACGGGGGCGCGGCGATGCCGTGGGCGTAGGCGCGCCAATGAAGCGCGGCCGGGTTGCACCTGCGGCGCCTGGCTGGCTGGCCGGTCGTTGGAACGGGGCATCATTGGCCGGGGGCGTTGTGTGCTCAACATGCTCATCGGCGGCCACGGTTTCGTCCGCACTTTCTGCGCTTGCCTCTTGCGGCGCCTCTGCTTGGGTGGCGCCGCTTTCCGCTGCCGATTGTTGAGCCAGTACAACGTCAGCATGCGCCAACTCCATGACGCGGTTTTTCAGGTGCGCCGGCAAAGTCGTAGGCGGCGCGGCGTAGGTCATTTGTGCCGCAGCATCGGTCAGCATTTCGACGCGCTGTTGTAAGTCGGGCCGGGTCTGTAAAAAGGCGCGCACGGCCACCATTTCATCTGGCTCAAGCGCGTTGAGCGCATAAGCTGGGAGTGCTTGTAGTACTTCGTTTTCGTTCATCATAAATTCGCCCCACGTCTGCGCAATAGACGTTGTTTTGACGAAGCGTGTAATTCTCAGTAGATTGCAACGGCAAGACATAGGGCCGGATCCCCAATTGAGACCGATGCCTGAATCGCCAACACCGTTGCGGTGTACTGATTATGGTAATACAAACTGCGGTTGTAAAAGCGATGAATAATTACCCTTTCTCAGCGTAAAATTGTCAATTATTCATGGCTTTTACAGAGCCAACTGGTATAATTATGGAAACCCGGCGCTGCGCAGCAAACGCTCTAGCTTTTCCAAGCCAATGCGCATGCGGCTTTTGACGGTGCCAATCGGAACGTTAATAATTTCGGCAATTTCTCGCTGCGTGTAGCCGTCGAAGTAGGCCCATTCCAGACAGACGCGCTGGTCGGGTGGAATATCGTTGAGCGCTTCTTGAATGCGACTGCGATTGAACATGATTTCCGGTTGTGATTCGCTGGATGCGTCCGCCGTATCCAGGTTTTGCTGCTCCAGCATATCGGTAATATCGGGTGCGGCGCTGGAGGGGCGAGCGCGTTGTCGGCGCAACTCATCCAGGCACCGATTGCGCGCAATGCGAAAGAGCCAAGCCGCGGCCACACCGCTGCCCTGATATTGATGCGCGCTCTGCCAAACCTGCCAAAAGATTTCCTGCAACAGGTCTTCGGCCAGGTGACGATCCTTGATCATGCGCATAATGAGCCCGTATACGGGCCCGGCATGACGATCGTATAGCAATTCATATGCCGGCAGATCGTGAAGGCTTATGCGTCTGAGCAGCTCTTCATCGCTGATGTCGGTAGATACTACATCTGTCAATTCAGACATTGGCATACCAGATATGCATCCTATTTAGACTGACGTACAAAGAGGCCAGATGGATCACGTCAATTTGCATCTGATACGGTTGACGCAGCGCTTGCATTTTGCTACAAGTGAAAGATGCTATAGTTTTATACTATAGTGCTTTGGCGCGCGCAAACATGCGAAAAGCCCACATGGGATTTTCACATGTTTGTATGAGCCCTATTTGATACGAATTGCGCCGCGCCGCTGGATAGCCGGCGAAGTGAATCGCGTGTGGCGAGCGGTTTTCCCTCGAGGTCTGCGTAAGGCTTTAAGATCGATGGTGGCAGTTGCGCATCGTACAGAGCCATCATGCAGCTTTTCTAATCCCATTTGGCTCTGTGAAAGCGATGAATAATTGCCCCTTTCTCAGCGTAGAATTGTCAATTATTCACCGCTTTCACAACCGCGGTTGGTGGAATTCTATTGAGGCGCGATTGGCGAAGCCTGAAAGATAATAGAGCCGATTGTTGTGATTTCGGCCAGGGGCGCGCTGCTAATGCCGATGGTGGTGTAATCGTAAATGCGGATGGGCAGATAGATGTCGATGAGCGTGGGACCGTTGGTCGCCAGCGGTAATGGCGCCACAAAGGTGGTATCCCCCACTTGATTTTGGAACCAGAGCTGATACACGCGGTCATCCGCCAGGGGTTCGAGCCCGGTCAAAATGAGCATGTTGCGCTCATCGTCCACCAAAAAGTAGGCCTGGCCATTGGTCGGAAGCAGCACGGGCAGGAGGTCGAGCTTGTGTTGGCCGGGCGACGGTTCCGGTGGGGCAATCGTCTGCGCGGGGCTTTGGGCCAGGTTAACCGGCGAAATCGGGATGGGATTTGAGCCATTTGGCATCACTGAGACCGATTGGCCACTTTGCGCCTGGAGGGCGGAAACCTGATGCTCCATGAGATTTAGTTCGCCGGCCAGTTGGCGCATGGCCAGCAGAAATTGAACCGCGGCAAAACAGACCACAATAAACGCGATGGTGCTGGCCACCGTGGCATATTTCCAGCCCGTGGGGCTGAGGATACTGGGCGCAGGCGGCGGGCTCTGTTCTTCTGGAATGCTGAGCAGCTTGACAATGGCGCCTACGGCTTCGGCGGCAGCCGGATCGCGGCTACCGTAGGTAGCGTTGGTGGTGCTGTCGCTCTGCCGCCCATGGCCTGCGCCCGCCGTAGTTTCTTCGGCAAGCTGCTGATCTAAGGGGGCCACGTGAATGTTGAGGCTGGCCAGGTATTGACGCAAGCTGGGCCGATGCGTTAGATATTCTTCTAATTCGCGCTTTTTTTCTGGTGATAGTGTTCCCGCAACATAGGCCGGCAGCCTGGTGAGTAATTCTTCATTTGTCATTATAATATTCATAAATCTACTTCTAAACGGCGGTGATCGTAAAATACGATCGATATGTAAATCGGAATGCCCTTACTGTGGTTTTACTCTGAGATTGCATAAGTCCTCGCGTGTTGCATAAGTTTCGGCATTATTTTGACGTCACGGTGACATCAATGTTGACATCGTGTAGAGTATGTAGAATCGCTATATGCTATATACAGTCATTGAAATATACAGTCATTGAATGTATAAGGTCGCTGAAAGTATGGTACGGGGCGTGCCGGTAACGCTTGACTTACGATTGATGTGTGGGACAGCGAAGCAACAACTTGAGAGGAGTAAATTATACACCAATAATTAGACATGAAGATGTTACAAATTAATAACATCCTACATGCGGGCTACTGGATTATGTCATTATGTTTACGACAAAGCAGACGTTGCTTACGATGGAGTGTGGAAATGTAGGGATATGGAAATATAATGATGTGGAAATGTAAACGCCCAATCCATCTGCAGCCGCCATGGGAAGTGAAAATTACGCAGTGCAATGGGCTGCTGTGGGAACAGTCTCGCGTCCAAGGCGTTTCTGCTTTGGGCTTGTGAGGATTCTAGCGGGGATGTTGAGGGCTATTGCGGATATTTACGCGGATGTTTCATGCGTTTTACATCTATGTTCTTGGGCACGACGCTGATCGAGCCGTCAATCTCTAACACAACCATTTCGGCATCGGCAATCTCACCTACTCCGTGTTCGCGCAAGGCCGTGTGTAGCATCTCTTCATCTAGTCCTTCGCGTCGTAAATGTCCCGGGATGATTTCGCCATGCAGCACCAACAAGGTGGGGGTTCCTTCAAAAAAGCCGCGCAGGCGCGGCCAGCGCAAGCGAATGCGGGTCAGCAGCCAGTTGAGGGCTAAGAGCACCAGCGCGGCCAACACACCGCCGACAAGCGAGTTATCCGGCCCAACCATTGCATTTTGCACAGCATTGGCAATGAGCAGCAAAACAACAAAGTCAAAAACGGTCATCTGCCCCAGTTCACGCTTGCCGGCCAGGCGTAACCCAATCAGAATTGCCACGTAGATGACAACGACGCGTAGAACCAAAGCCCAAGCCGGAATGGCTAACGTCAGCATGCGTACTCTCCTGGGGTCTCGGTGGGTAAAGGTTGATGATTTATCGTAATCTATTCAGGCAGATCTACAAAACTCATCGACTGGTTTTTGTTGCGAAAGTCGATTTCTACCGTAAAAAGCACAAGGAACGCTCCGTGTCATATCTTTACGATCCTTGCGCTCCTTGCGGGCATGCAGTCTCGCAATATACCGGTGCTGCGTAAATCGTAATGCTGTATTTACTTTTACCACAGTGCTGGTATAATGGCCGCAACGTGGCAAGTTGATGACATATTTGCCAAGACTGCGCAATATTAAACGTTTATGCAGACAATGTTGCATTTTTGATGATCCTGCATCCTTACATGTAGGAGTAAGTATGATTGTTTTACGAATTCAGCGATACGGGTTGAAGGTTTTTACCAGCTTGTATCTGGTTTTCTCTATTTTTTGTGCATCTGTGTCTGTGACTGCTGGTCAAAACCAGGACATTCGTTTGGTGAAGGATATTACAGAAGGATCTGGGGACTCGCTTGTTCCAAATGTTTCTAATATGGTGAGCATTGGACAACAGCTTTATTTTGCGGCGGATGATCAAGTGCATGGCTCTGAGCTGTGGATAACGGATGGGTCGGCTGCTGGCACACATATGGTCCAGGATATGAACCCCGGCATCGGTGATACTTTTCCTGTATTTCTTACAGCATTCAACGGCGCGCTCGTTTTTGCCGATGCCTACTATAGCCCCACGCTTTGGAAGAGTGATGGCTCCCCCAATGGGGTTTTATCTATCCACGAATTTGCACCAACCGAGTGGCGCAAGCGGTTACACCAACCACTGGTGGTGGACGGGGCAATCTATCTTTTCTTTTCGCTCAGCACCACAGATGAACAGCCACGGGCCGGCTTTGAATTGTGGACAAGCAAAGGGACGTCCGCAAGCACAACGTTGCTAAAAGGTGTATACTCTGATAATGGGGATTCGGACGCCAATTTCGGCACGTTTATACCGGATTTGACCGAAGTAAATGGCACGATATACTTTTCTGCCGATGATGGAGTGCATGGGTACGAACTGTGGCGCACCGATGGCACAGCTGATGGAACTTATCTTGTCAAGGATCTCACCGTTGGGTCAGATTCTTCATGGCCTGCTCATTTAACCCAGCTGGGAGATATGCTCTATTTTGTGAATAGCGCGGATGGCAGCTTGTGGCAAAGTGATGGATCGGAATCTGGTACGGTGTTGGTGAGCGAATCTGTGGAAAATCAACCGCACAGTGGTTATATTCACGAAATGATTTCCCATGCAGACTCTCTCTATTTCCTGCGCCAGGCGGCTTGCTCGACAGGGGATTTAGATTGTTGGAGTCTTTGGAAGAGTGATGGTTCTACCCAAGGCACTGTTTTGATTAAAGAAATCGCTGGTGAACCTGAACATCTGATGGCTGTGGGCAAGCAGGTCATTTTTACTGTATTTGTTCAAAACCAGGAATTTAGCCAATACCTTTGGGTAAGCGATGGCTCTTCGTCTGGCACTCACCTTTTGAAGGGATTTGTGGATTTCCTAAGTAAGGGGTTTAATGCCGCCAGTCTTCATGAACAACTATATTTTGCCGCTGATGATGGCCAACACGGCCTTGAATTGTGGCAGAGCGATGGCACAGTAGATGGTACGCAGCTGGTAGATGATCTCGTCCCAGGTGCTGCAAGCTCCGACCCACGTACATTAACCGCGGCGTTTGGCGCTCTATATTTTTCGGCCAGCGATGCAGAGCATGGACGCGAACTATACCGGATGAAACTTTTTGAGCCGCAGAACAATTTTCTGCCTATCATTAGAAAATAACACGGCAAATCCAATTGAATATGTTAAATAAACCGTATACCTTTGAACTGTCTGACATAGACGCCACCATGACGCGCTATGATAAACATATCCAGCGTCCCCTCTCGGCCATGCGCGGCCAATATCACGATGTAGCGGCGTATGAGGCGCTGCTGGCGACGGGAGATATTGAGCTGTATCAAGTGTATGAAAATACGCGGCCAGCGGCCGCGGGCGAACTGCCCCACGGTCTTTCGATCCTGCACCCCGGCCGGGTGGGTGATGAGTATTTTATGACCAAAGGCCACTTTCACCGCGTGCTGGAAACCGGCGAAGTTTATCATTGCCTTCAAGGCCACGGCATGATCGTCATGGAGACGCCCGAGGGCGATTGGGCCGTAGAAGAGCTGACGCCCGGCCGCGTGCTCTATATTCCGCCGCGCTGGGCACACCGCTCAGTTAATATTGGCGATGGCCAAGACCTGGTCACCTTCTATATCTATCCAGGCAATGCCGGCCACGATTATGGCACTATCGAGCAAAAAGGCTTCCGCAAGCTGGTGGTGGCCGGTCCAGACGGCCCGCAGATTGTCGATAACCCACGTTGGGGAAAGTAGGGCGTAAGCGTTTTGCCTAATCCTACTTCCTGCTTCGTTATTCCCTCCCAGGAGAACAATCCATGAACTACACCGCCCATGAACCGTTGCCCAAGAGTATGCAGGCCGTCGTCTGCCATGGCCCGCGTGACTATCGATTGCAGGAATGGAACGTACCCACGCCGGGCACAGAAGAAGTGGTGATTCGCGTCGACTCAGTGGGCATATGCGCCAGCGATCTCAAGTGTTACTCTGGCGCGGCGCTCTTTTGGGGCGACGCCAACCGGGTGGGCTATGCACAGGCCCCGGTAATTGCCGGCCATGAATTTGTCGGCACGGTGGTGGCGTTGGGCGCAGGCGCGGCGGCAAAATATGGTCTGGCGCTGGGGGATACGGCCATTTCCGAGCAGATTGTGCCGTGCTGGCGCTGTCGCTACTGTCGCCGCGGCCAGTATTGGATGTGCCAGGAGCACGAGATATATGGCTTTCGCCAAAAGGCGTTTGGCGCCATGGCCGAATATATGCTGTTCCCCGCCAACGCCATTAATTACAAAGTGCCAAATAGCATACCCAAAGAGCATGCCGTCTTCATCGAGCC
This sequence comes from Caldilineaceae bacterium, assembly GCA_020634755.1. Lineage (GTDB taxonomy): Bacteria > Chloroflexota > Anaerolineae > Caldilineales > Caldilineaceae > JACKBC01. Next base: position 83,555 of record JACKBC010000011.1, read on the forward strand.
GCTGGCCTGTTCCATTCACGCCGTGCAGCGGGGCGAAATCGAGCTGGATGATGTGGTGGTCATCGCTGGCGCCGGTCCGTTGGGGCTGGGGATGATTGCGGCCGCGCGCATGAAGAGCCCGCGCCTGCTCATTGCGTTAGACATGAACGACGAACGGCTGGAGCTGGCCAAAGCCACCGGGGCTGATCTGGGATTAAACCCCAACAAGGTTGACGTGGTGGACGAGGTGCGCAAGCTGACCGATGGCTACGGCTGTGACGTTTACATAGAGGCTACGGGCCACCCGGCGGCGGTAGAGCAAGGGCTGCACATGATTCGCAAGCTGGGCACCTTTGTGGAGTTTAGCGTTATGCGTGAACCAGTGACGGTGGATTGGACGATTATTGGCGACACCAAAGAGCTGAATATTCACGGGTCACACCTGGGGCCATATTGCTATCCCATTGCCATGGAGATGCTGGCCAAAGGGCTGCTGCCCATGGACCGGATTATTACGCACACCATGCCTTTGGCCAGTTTCCAGCAGGGCATTGATCTGGTCGGCGCTGGAACGCAATCGGTCAAGGTGACGTTGACACCATAGACGCGCTTATGTTAACTGCCGTTAACAAGCGCTTTTTTGAAAGAATTATCCAGATATCGTCAGTATGGCGATATCTGTCTTTGCTCCTCCTGATTTCCTCTCTTTTAACCCTTTATATAGCAACGTTAATGATTGTAGTAAATATTAAAAGATGTTGCTTGTCATTCGGCATTCTGTTAATGTTTTCGCAGTAATGTTAAGGATTGTCAGGTATCTGTAACATAGAACTGATGATTTTAACAATGTCTTATGATATATTTGAGCTAACAAAAATCACACTTTCAACGTAGCCTCGCTGCGGATTATGAGTATAAATTCCATAGACCTCATCACCCTACATTGAAGCGTTAATCCTGCCCACATTCCTTTCTCAAGTGTGATAACACCCACAAAATCTAGCCTGTTGCCTGCTAGGATTCGTCCATCGACTGGATGACTTATACGATCGCGTCCCGATTGTCTTCCAACGGGGAGAGAGTTCGTCAAGACAATCAATTAGTGAATGAAGTAATTTAGGAGTTGTGAGATGGAAATGGTTTTGATTAATCCTTCACGCGTGCTGTTGTTCCGTACCGGTTATAAGTTTGCAAAGCGCGTGTTAGATATTACCCTTTGTCTTTTGGCCTTGCCATGTATTCTACCCATAATTTTGCTCTGCAGCGTGCTTATTTACATCGACAACCCTGGGCCTATCTTCTTTAAGCAGTTGCGTACCGGCAAAGGGGGACGCAGATTCAAGATGTTCAAATTGCGCACCATGGCTACCAATGCCGAAGAGTTGAAGCTGAAGTATGCCCATCTCAACGAGTTAACCTGGCCTGATTTCAAGATTACCAACGATCCACGCGTCACGCGCGTCGGTCGGATTTTGCGCAAGACCAGCCTGGATGAACTGCCACAGATTTTTAACATTATCAAAGGTGATATGAGCATTGTTGGTCCACGCCCAACCTCTTTTGATATGAGCACCTACTCGCTTTGGCACACGGAGCGCCTGGAAGTGCAGCCGGGTCTCACGGGCCTGTGGCAGGTTAGCGGGCGCAGCGACCTGGATTTTGATGATCGGTTGCGATTGGATATTGAGTATATTGAAAATCAGAGTTTCTGGCTGGATGTAAAGATCATCATTCGCACATTTACCAGCATTCTGACGCAAAAAGGCGCCTATTGAGACACGACTTACGCAGCGCCTGCGGGTTGCCAAGAGTGAACCTGTTTGCATTAACAGTAGAGCGCAATGGCAAGCAATTGCGTCGGATTCAACAACCGAGACCGACGCCTGGATCGCCAACACCGTTGCGGTGTCCTGATTAAAGGCAAATTTAATCGAGGCGTGCGTAAGTTTTATGAGAATGCAATATAGCGGTCGTTTGGGGATGACAGTCTAAGATTGTGCATATTTCAGAGAACGACTTCCTGTTTCAAACGGACCGAAATTTAATGCAGCCACGACTTATGCAGTGCTAATGCGAATGGGTTGCCAAGCGAGGGGAATTTCTCTTACAAAGTGACTCATACTCCGGACTGATGTGCTACGTCCTAGAGTTTACAATTGCACTAGCCGCCGTTCTGCTTGTACACATGAGAAGCTGTCTGAAAGATGGCTCTACCTGCCTGTTGGTTGATCTTTCACATTGTGCCAGAATTTACAGCCACGACACGTTGGAGACTCTTTCCAGACGGCTTTTGTTATGCGCCTCGTCTACACTTCTTGCCGAGCCAATTCAAACATACACTATTATAGGTTCATAAAATGACACAAGTCCGCTACCTGCTAATTGGAATGTGCAGTTGGCTCTTTCTGCTCTATAACGTAGAACGCCTGGCTGCACCCGCCAATATAGCATCTTTTGTATATATCATGACCGTTGTGGCAGCCGTTGCGCTCTTTTTTGTGCCACGACTTTGCTGGGTGGGATTTCAATGGCTCTTCTTGACCGCAATGGTCCCTTTCTTTGCGCTAAAATGGCTGCTTGGCTATCAAATTTGGGGCGCCAACTGGCCCATTACTATTGTAGAAATGAGCGCCATTGCGCTGACCATTGGCCTGGCCCAAATGATTGTGCGACGCTTTGATAAGCTGCAAACGCTGCTGGTCAACCTGACTACGGATCCCATTGACGAGGAAGTTCACTCGTTCCGCACGGGGCAAAGCCAAATTTATCGCGAAATCCGCCGCGCCCGTCAGTACCAGCGACCCGCCTCTCTGCTGGCTATCTCTGTGGTCGATGCACAGGCAGACCCCGAGCAGAATCCCTTGCTGCAAGATAGCTATCTGCGACGTTTCCTGGAAGAGATCCAGAGCGAGACGCTTAAACGACATATTACCACCCGACTGGCCAATCTGCTGGTCTCTGTATTGGGTGATACGGCTGTGGTTACAAAGCGGGATGGACACTTTGTCACACTCCTGCCGGAAGCCAGCCGTGAGCAGCTTGACGAGATTATGCAAAAGCTGCAAAAGGCCGCCGCGGACAATTTGGGGCTAAAGCTGCGTATCGGCATCTCCACCTTTCCCGATGAAGCAGTGACCTTTGAAAGCATGTTAGAACACGCCGAATCCGATATGACCAATCCCGCATCCGACCATTTATCGCCAAAGAAAACGCCATTTGCTGGATTGCACCGTCAGAGTGATACCAACGCCGACCATCGGGGAAGCAGCGCCCAAAACGCTGGGCCGGACAATATAGCACAGGCTTCTACAGTATCAAACGAAGCGCAGCCAACCAGTCCGCTGCCCGTAAATGAATATCGCAATGGCGATTATCGAGAATCCTTAAACCTGCCGTTTAATCCGGCAGCCTAGACCATTGGCGACCGAAGCTCCAAGAAAGTAGGATAGAACTCGTGGTACAACAACAATTAAGCATGTTACGACGTTGGGTCTGGCTGTTAGTGCTCGCTGTTCTGAGCTGCAGCCTTGTGACCTATATGATCGCCAGAGAAAAACCAATAGTGTATGAGGCATCTGCGCTGTTGATTGTGGGCCCGGGCATCGACGGTTTAAGCCCGGATCTCAATGACCTGCGCGCCGCCGCCCAGCTCATGCAGTCTTATGCTGAACTGGCCCGCACCAAACCAGTTTTACAGAATGTGGTCAATGCGCTCAATATGGATGTGAGCCCGGAAAAATTGTCCAAAGCCATTGACACGCGCGCCGATGAAACTACACAGATTTTGACCATCAACGTGCAGTGGAATGACGCCGCCGAAGCCGCCATGGTTGCCAATATGGTGGCTGAAGTGCTGGTCGACATGAGCCCTTCGGCGACGGGCAGTGAGGAAAGCCAGCTCAAAAACAAGCTGGCGGCTCAGATTGACAGCCTGGAGACTGAAGTTGCCCGCCTGGAGGTCACCATCCAGCAGCTGACAGACCAGCTGGATCGCGCCGTGCAGGCCGTAGAGCGCAGCGTGATCACCGATCGGCTGACGCAGGAACGCAACAATTTGGCCGAGGCGCGTCGCATGCTTTCCACGCTCTTTGATTCATTCAAAGGCAGCTACACCAACCAGGTCAAGATTGTGGAAGTGGCCTCTAGCGGCGAGGCGCTCGATTCCGGGCTCTATCTCACCGTCATTATGGGTGGGATGGCTGGTCTCGTGGTTGCGTTGGCCATTGTGCTGGGCATCGAGTTCTTTAAAGATACAATTGATACTGGTGAAGAGCTGGCGCTCGCCACACGCATCCCATTTTTGGGATCTTTGGATCGCTTCAAAGCCACTGGCGCGCCGGATAGAACCGGACCCGTTGTCATCGGCAACCCCGAGTCCAAGGCGGCTGAGAGCTATCGCATGGTGGGCAGCAAGCTGTTGCTTTCACGCTATAAGTTGCAGCGTGAAGGGTTGATTGCGGCCAAAGATGAACAGTCTGTGCGCACCATGCTTATCAGCGGCGCCTATGCAAGCGATAACACCAGCGAAATTGCCGCCAATTTGGCCGTGGTATTGGCGCAAACTGGCTATAGCGTGATTCTTGTGGATGCCCACCTGCACAACCCCACGCTGCATCACGAGTTTGGGATTCCAGAACAGCGCGGGCTGGCCGACGCACTAATCGAGCGCACCAAAGTACTCATTGGCACACCTATTGCGCGGGCCACCATGCCCACTCTGGTGCCAGTCAAATGGGCGCCGAAACTGTCGATTGTGCCGGGCGGCATTGTACCGGCAAATCCGTTTGAGCTGCTCGTCTCCAACCATATGACCGAATTGATCGATGAGCTGAAGCAGCAGGCCGATATTGTGCTGATCACCGCCTCGCCGCTCATCTCTTTTGCCGAGAGCCTGATTCTGGCCTCCCATGTTGATGGCGTGGTGTTGGTGGCTCGCAGCGGCAAAACGCAGCGTTCTATGGTCAAAGAAGTCGTCGATAGCCTACGTTCGCTCAACGTGCATATGATTGGCTCCATTCTGGACCACAATCGCGCCAGCGCCGATTCATCATCGGCTGTATCCAAGCTGACCGGCGGTTTACCGGTCAAATCTGGCGGCAGCGTCGACGCTCAGAACGCAGTGCCTGCGCTCCGCTCACAGTCATAAACCAAAACTTACGCAGCGCTGGCCAAGCCAGCGCTGCGTAAGCCTTAAGTTTCTGAGGGCTCTGTGCGCTGCACAACCGCCATCAAACAAGTCATAAAAATCACAAACGAGTATCAGCAGGTTGCAATCGCAAGAGATAGCGTCGGATTTAACAAACTAGACCAACGGCTATCTCGTCAATACCGTGCAAAATACTGAGTATTGTCTAAAATAACTTTGGGTCCTTCCATACTCCCGGCTATCAAATGGCGCTTGCAAGTTGCGAAGGACGTTTGAAAGCCGATTCATGAACACCGTATTAACGTCACTTTTGCATTTGTTTGACCAGAAAGAGATTGCCTATTGCCTTTTGCGTGGTGATGGGCAATCAGATGCACCCGATTCCTCTCCTCAAACCGACAACTCAACCACCACAGAGATCGATCTGCTGGTGGCGGAAAACCGTCTGACTGATGTACAGTCGCTGCTGGCTCAACTGGGCTTTGTGGCGTTGCCGGGGTGGGGACATGCGCCCCACCATTTTTATGTGGCCTACGATCAGGAACAGGACGGCTGGCTCAAGCTTGATCTGGTGACCGAAGCCAGCTATGGTCGCCCCACCCGCGCTTTGCGCACGAATCTGGCGGCGGGCTGTCTGCAAACGCGGCAACGCCTGGGGGCCGGGTATGCACCGGCGCCGGAATATGAGTTGGCCATGCTGCTGCTGCACTGTCTGTTGGACAAAGGCTATTTCAAACCAGAACATCAGGCCCGCCTGCAAAGGTTACTCGCTCAGGTCAGCGATGACGAACTGCTGGTTCAATTGTTTGCCCAAACCGGCATTGGATTGCGTAGCAAAGCAGAACTGGGCGACGTCGTCAGGCGGGGCGCATGGAACAGCCTACTGGCGCGGCAAACGCAGATCATCACTCATTTGACCGGCAGCGATGCAATGGGCGTGCGCATGCGCCAATTCAAAGGGCGGATATTGCGCAAGCTCAATGTGGCCATCAACTTCCGCCGCCCGCGCGCGGTCAGCGTAGCCGTTTTGGCCCCTGATGGCGCTGGTAAATCCACGGTGACCGAAGGGTTGGGCCACACTTTCTATTTTCCAGCCCGCACCATCTACATGGGGTTATATCAGAAGCAAAGTGCCGGCAAACGTTCGTTGCTGGGCCGCATGGGGTTGGCCGGCCGCATTTTGCGCCAGTGGCTGCGCTATGGTAGTGCGCTGCGGCATTTGGCCCAGCGGCGGCTGGTGATTTTTGATCGCTACACATATGATGCCTTGCTGACCGCTGACGGTGATGCCGGTTGGCGCAAACAGGGGCGGCGCTGGCTGCTGGCCAACTGCTGTCCGGCGCCCGATCTGGTGATTCTGCTTGATGCCCCGGGCGAACTGCTCTTTGCGCGTAAAGGTGAACATACGGCTGAACTGCTGGAGACACAGCGGCAACAATATCTTGGTCTACGCAATCGCATCCCCAATATGACGGTTGTGGACGCCACCCAAGATAGCGATCAGGTGCGGCGCAGCGTAACGGCCCTCATTTGGCGGACGTATCTGCGGCGACAGCACGGGCGCGATGTGACCGTCATAAATGCGCCCGCGGTAAACAGTGAATCTGTGTTAGCAAATTAGAAATCAGGAATTACAATAATGACGTATTTGGATACGGGAGTCAATCTGTACGCAGAAGATAATGTGGCCGAGCGCATGCCGGAAGCCGCAGAAACCATATCTGCCTCCCGCGCCACCGAAGCCAAACAAAAAGTGGCTTATATGATGTCTCGTTTTCCCAAAATTACCGAGACCTTTATTCTCTACGAGATGTTGGCCGTGCAGCAGCAAGGCGTGCCGGTGGAGGTCTACCCGCTGCGCCGTGAAAAGACCAATGTGGTTCATCCTGAAGCCGTGCCGTTTGTAGAACGCGCCCACTTTATTCCGTACATTTCCAAAGATATTTTGCAGGCGCATCTGCATTATGCGCTGCGCCGGCCGCGCGCCTACTTTGGCGCGCTGGGCGCCTTGCTGCGCGAGAACTTGGGCAGTCGGCGCTATCTAATTGGTGCATTGGGGCTCTTTCCCAAGGCAGTCTATTTTGCGCAACGCATGAGTGAAGATGGCGTTTCGCATATTCATGCGCATTTTGCCAGCCATCCCGCGGCCGCGGCCTATGTCATTCACCGGCTGACCGGTATTCCATATAGCTTTACGGCTCACGGCTCGGATCTGCATCGCGACCGCCACATGCTGGCAGAAAAAGTGGCGCACGCGGCGCTGGTGGTGCCCATTTCCAATTACAACCGTGAAATTATTCTCCAAGAGTGCCATGGCCGCTTTGGCGACAAAGTAACGGTAATTCACTGTGGCGTAGATGTGAGCGTGTTTCAACCGCGCACCGAGCCCACGCCGCACGAGCGGGGGCAAGCGCCGTTCAGCATTTTGTGTATTGGCACGCTGCACGAAGTAAAAGGGCAGCAGTATTTGATCGATGCTTGCCGCGCATTGGCTGAACAGGGCGTTACGGTGGCATGTCACTTTGCTGGCGATGGACCTGATGAAGAGGCGTTGACGCAGCGTGCGGCTGCGGCCGGCCTGGCCGCGCAGATGCACTTTCACGGGCGATTGACGCGCGAACAGGTGGTGGACCTTTTGCATCAGGCCGATGTGGTGGTGGCGCCCAGCGTTCCTTCCAGCGATGGCCGCCGTGAAGGCATTCCGGTGGCGCTCATGGAGGCCATGGGCGCCGGCGTGCCGGTCATCGGCAGCGATTTGTCGGGCATTCCAGAGCTGATCGAGGACGGCGTAAGCGGGTTGCTGGCGCCTCCCTGCAATGTGCAGGCCATTGCGCATGCGCTCTATCGTTTGATTCAGCAACCAGAGTTGCGTCATCAATTTGGCCAGGCTGGCCGCCAAAAGGTAATGCAGGAGTTTGATCTGTATAAGAATGCTGAAATTTTGGCCAGTTGTTTTACAGAGGATACCTATGACGCGGCAGCCTAAGCATGGCAGTGAATCCTGCGCATCTGTAGCCAAACACGCGGCGGGTTGCTCTGCAACGGTTTTACGATCTGCAAAGCAACAAGGTGAAGGCGGGCCTCGACAAGCTCAGCCCTCGGTAGTAAAAAAGGAGCCTACTATGGCATTAGCTATATTTTGGGGAGCGGTTTCCCTGATCGTTTATACGTACGTTTTATTTCCAATTTTGACCATGATCCGCGGTGCATTCTGGCCGCGTGAACATCACAGCATTGCCATTGCGCCGTCAGTCAGCTTGATTATTGCGGCATATAACGAGGCGGACAGCATTCGCGCCAAGCTGGAGAATGTGCTGGCGCTGGTCTACCCGCGCGACAGTTTCGAAGTGCTGGTGGCGTCCGATGGGTCCACCGACGGCACCAATGAAATTGTGCGCGAATATGAAGACCGCGGCATCCGGCTGCTGGCGCTGCCGCGGCAGGGCAAGGCTGGCGCACTCAACGATGCGGTGGCGGTGGCCAAGGGCGACATTCTGGTCTTTTCCGACGCCAACAGCATGTATGATCCCGATGCGATTCAGGAATTGGTGCGCCCCTTTGCCGATTTGGCTGTGGGCGGCGTGGCCGGCAACCAATGCTATTCGGACGATATGGAAGACGGGCTCAACGCCGGTGAACACAGCTATTGGAATTTTGACCGGCTGATGAAGGAATTTCAGAGCCGGTCGGGCAACGCCATTTCGGCCACCGGCGCCATATATGCCATTCGGCGCTCGTTGTTTGACCCGGTGCCGGGCGGCGTGACCGACGACTTCACCATTTCGACCGGCGTTATTGAAAAGGGCTACCGGCTGGTCTTTGCCTCGGCCGCGCAGGCGTTTGAGCCGGCTTCATCATCTAACAGCGACGAATTTGGCCGCAAAGTGCGCATTATTACGCGCGGTCTGCGGGCGGTGATTGTACGGCGCAAGCTGCTCAATCCGTTCCGCTATGGCTTCTATTCGTTTCAGCTTTTCTCTCACAAAGTGCTGCGGCGATTGGTGGTCTTTCCGCTGCTGCTGCTGCTGGTGATCAACCCGCTGTTGGTGTTGCGCAGCGTGTTCTACCAGGCCACTATGCTGGCGCAGCTCGTCTTTTATGGCATGGCGGTAGTGGGATTCTATGCCCAAAGCGAACGCATCAAGCAGAATAAATTGATAACAATTCCGGCCTTTTTCTGCATGGTAAATGGCGCGGCCCTTATGGCAACCATTAACGTGTTGCGCGGCCACCGTATTGAGCGCTGGGAGCCAAAACGAGTCGAGACCGAGACAAGCGAGACAGCGGATGCCGGCGGGATTATGCCGGATGCTAAAGGAGTATAGGGGTTGTGCGTAGCGCATCGAATTCCACGTTGAATATAAAGTTGAACACAAAGGGAAATGCAAAGGGAAATGCAAAGTGGTGGAAGCTGGTTGTGCTGTTGGCGTTTCTGCTGGTGGGCTGCTCTAGCCGCACCCATACCCGTTCGCCGCAGATCGTCAGCCAATTCTTAGCGCCATTTTCTTCGGCTAAAAGTGACGCAGAACAGAAGCTAAAAGACGAATTGGCGAATGCGGCAGCGGCCAATGGCAGTAGAGCCAGCATTCCAGCGCTGGCGCCCCTGGCGTCGCGCGGCTATTTGACCACGCCGCAAGAGTTGGCCGAAATTCGCCAGAAGGCGGACGATGGCGTCGAGCCATATGCCTCCGCCATGCAGTTTGTGCTAAAAGCTGCCGACCGCAAGTGGGAATATGAGCTAGATGAACAGCAAACCTGTAAGGGGGCGGACAGGCCGGCCTGGCTGGATGAGGGCAAGGGAATTCCGCGGCTCTATGCGCGGGCATTGGCCTATCATTTGACTGGCGACACGCGTTATGCCCAGGAAGTCAAGTCAATTCTGCAACGCATTATGACCGAAGTTGTACAGGTCGATTTGGATGAGCAGCAATGCCGGCTCAACTTTGGCTGGGGTACGCCCGAACTGGTGGCTGCGGCGGATCTGATTGAGGCCTACTGGGCAGAAGATACTTGCACCGGCCCCACCGGCACGCTTTATAGCGATGTATCTATTGGCTCGGGCAACTGCAAAGCGCTGTTCCAAAATTGGTTGGTCAAGAATCCCTATTATGTGGTTTCGTTTACGGCGGAAGACGCCATGGGCAACTGGGGCGCGGCGGCCACCAATACGTTGGCCTATATTGCCGATTATCTGTGGGATCGCCCCGAGCTGGAGATTACCCATCGCATGCCGTACGGTTCCGGCAGCGACAGCTATTTTGAGCTCAGCTTGCATCCCCACGATGCATATGTTCATGCCAACCAGATTATGTTTGACCGCATGAATGGGTACGGCGTCGATCTGCACAGCAGCAGTTCATGTGATTATTTAGACGGTTCGCAACAGGATGACCGCTGGGCGCCAGTCAAGTCGCAGATTACAGAAAACGGCGTTATCCCTGAGGACGCGCGTCGTGAGGAAAAGTGCAATATTCCTGAGTACGATGGCTCATACCAAAATTATCCGCAGGTGCATCTGGGGAATAACATTCAGCAATGTGAATTGATGTGGCGCCGCGGCGATTCGTCTTGTTATGACAATGTAGCCACCGATGACCTGCCCAATTATGTCTTTAGCGGCACCGGCGGTGGAGAGCACACGACACATCTGTACCCAGGCCGCGGCTCGATTGAGCGCGCCATCAAGGCGATTATTGTGGATGCCGATACCGAGTGGAAACATGATTCGGCGCTGGCCGTGGCCATCCGGTATTACTACGAGCACCACACGCTGCCCGGCTTTGGCCAGTGGCGATCCCATGTGGAGCGCTTAGAGGATTGCGATCAGGATATCTGTTTTGGCGCGTTGACGCATGGGCTGGCGCCGGACGAGGCGCCGGTTCCACCGCCGCTGGCGCCGCCGCCTTAAGAGGGTGGGGCAGGGTGGCATTCACACCGCATGGTGTCTCTTGATGGACAAAGGTTGTGCGACAATTCTGTCGCATCTATGATGAGTGAAGAATAATATTTATAGGGCCTACGCAAGCCTCGAGTAAAGATTGTTGGATAAGCGATGTGTGCTTTTCCTGGCAATCCAGCGGCGCTGCGTAGGTCGTGAATTAATCCAATATGACAACTTTGACGAGTTTACGCAGGCACTCTTTTATAAAGCCATTTAATTTAGATGTCCGCCAGGCAGCGATTCCAATTATTTTACTATTGCCGCCGCTAGTGGTGGGGCTTCTGGTGCAGCAGCAGATCAATTTGGTCTTTCTGATTGCCGGTGTGGTGCTGATGGGCATTGGCGCTACCATTCTGTCCAAGCCGCAGACTACAACGCTGCTGGTGCTGTTTATTATGTATGCCAATATTCCCGTTGCGGCGAAGCGTTCATTTGCCGTGCCGGACCTATTGGCTGCCTCCTTTATTTTGCTGCTGGGCATTCCGCTGCTGCACTATATTGTGGTGCGCCGTGAGCGCATTCTTGTAGACCGCAATATATATCTGATGCTGGCGCATTTGGGCGTATTGCTCACCTCTGCTGTTTTGTCGGGCAAGACCAATTTGTCCTTGGATCGAATTGTCACCTATGTGTTGGAAGGCTATCTGCTCTACTGGCTAATTCTGAACACGATTCGCACCCGCGAACTGTTGCATATGTCCATTTGGGCCATTGTGGTGGCCGGTATTCTCATGGGCAGCCTCTCCTTGATTCAAGAGGTGACCAAAGATTACGACAATGATTTTGCCGGTATGGCCGTAGTAGATAATGGCGTGATCAATACCGGGGAGGTAAACAGCTTTGGCACCGAGATCAAGCGCAACCGCCTCTCTGGTCCCATAGGTGAAAAGAACCGCTATGCTCAGGTCATGGTGGTGCTGCTGCCGCTGGCCCTCATGCGCATTTGGGCAGAGCGCCGCTGGTGGGTGCGGCTAATTGCCGCGGGCGCCTGCATCCCCATTGTAGCGGGCGTGTTGCTCTCTTTTTCGCGCGGGGGGGGTGTGGCCGTGGCTGTAACATTTGTGGCTATGGTGGCCATGCGCATGATCAAGTGGTGGCAAGTGCTGCTGGTGGTCGTTATTGGCTATGCGGTGATCACGACCGTGGCGCCGGACTATCTGTACCGCCTTTCCACGGCAGCCGACGTGGCGGATCTGGCCACGGGGAATGCGCAGGATGCCGGCGGTGCTGTACGTGGACGCGCCACGTCGGGGCTGGCGGCGTTCTATATTTTTCTGGATTATCCAGCTTTTGGCATTGGCCCAGGCCAAACCAGCAAACATACGCGTGAATATGGCAACGAGATCGGCTATCGCAAGCTGGAAGGCAATCGCCGCGCTCATAATATGTATTTGGAAGAGCTGGCGGATACGGGGTTGGCTGGTTTTACCCTGCTCATGAGCATTGTTGGTCTGACCTTTTTCGACTTGATCAAGCTGCGTCGGCGCTGGCAAGATTCACAACCGGTGATTGGCTATACGGCATCGGGCTTTATCTTGGCCATTACGGTCTACATGCTCACGGCGATCTTTTTGCATCTTTCGTACATGCGCTACTTTTGGCTGCTGATGGGGCTGGCCGCCGCTGCCGTGCGACTCTACAGCAGCGATGAAGAGCCAGATGTTGGCTCAGGAGCGCTAGCGACATAATACGTACAGTCATTGCTCTTTGTCAGTTGCGCATTTAACACGTTTTGAACTAGGACTTACGCTAGCCTGGCGGAAAAATTGCCAGGTAAGCTATATGATAAACGCCAGTCGATCCACGGGCGCTACGTAAGTCGTGAGACCTTTATTTATCAACATACGGACTCTCAGTAGAGCGCAACGGGATGAGATAAGGCTGGATTCCTGAATCGAGACCGAAGCCTGTATCGCCAACACCGTTGCGGTGTACTGAATATTATAAGACGAAGCAAACTATATGAATTCAACTGTTTCCGCCCCCATGGACGCGGGCACACTCGAACCAAAAAAATCAAAGTCATCAAGATCACGACGGCAGATTCGTGGTTCTAGCTTGCTGCTATCGGGACAATTTCTTTCCAAAGGTCTCAACTTTGTGACCCAAATTCTCATTGTGCGCTATTTAACCACGGCTGATTATGGCGCCTTGGGCTATGCGCTTTCGATTGTGGCGTTGGGCCAGAGTTTTGCCACCTTTGGATTGGATCGGGCCATTACGCGTTTTGTGCCGATCTATCATGAACGGCAGGAATATAATAAGCTCTTTGGCACGCTGATCATGGTGCTGACTACGGTCGTTTCGCTGGGGCTGGGCATGGCGCTGCTCTTTTACGCCTTCCAAGGGCCTATTGGCGACACCTGGATCAAAGACCAACTGGCGGTTGAATTGCTGTTGATTCTTATATTTTTGGCGCCGCTGCAATCCATAGACGAGCTGTTTGTGGGCATGTTTGCCGTCTTTACTGGCTCGCGAGCCGTATTCTTCCGTAAATACTTGCTGGGCCCAGGCATTAAGCTGGGCGCCGTGCTGGCGCTTATGTTGGCACACGGCAATGTGGTCTTCTTGGCCGGGGCGCAGCTTGTGGGCGCTATCTTGGCCATTGTTGTCTATAGCATCATGCTCGTGCGCGCGCTGCGTCAGCAAGACCTCTTTACGCATTTTAACTGGGCGGAGGTCAACATACCGTGGCGTGAAATTCTGGCCTTTACCATCCCGCTGCTCACGTCGGACCTGGTTTATGTGGTGATGAACAGCATGGATGCCATTATGATTCAATATTTCCACAGCGCGGTGGATGTGGCGGCGCTGCGGGCCGTACAGCCTACGGCCAAACTCAATCAAATTGTGCTGACCAGTTTTGGTTTGCTCTTTACGCCGGCGGCGGCGCGCATGTTTGCCCGGAATGACCGCGAAGGCATTAACAATTTATATTGGGAAAATGCAATTTGGATTGCCGTGGCCTCCTTCCCCATTTTTGTGCTTACCTTTTCATTGGCCCAGCCCATCACCATTCTGCTGTATGGCGAACGCTATGCGCAGTCGGCCATTATTTTGGCGCTCCTTTCGTTCAGCTACTACTTTAATGCCGCTCTGGGGCAGAATGGCCTTACGCTGAAAGTTTTTGGTAAAGTGCGCTATGTGGTTGTGATCAACGTGATCGCCGTGCTGGTCAATCTTGTTGCCAACCTGCTGCTGATTCCGCGTTATGGCGCACTGGGCGCCACAATTGGCACCGCAAGTACGCTGGTGCTGCACAACCTGCTCAAGCAGGCTGGGTTGCGCATGGGCACTGGCATTAATCTGTTCGAGTGGCGCTATCTGCGCGTCTATGTCATCATCACCCTGGGCGCGGCTCTGCTGCTGCTAAATCAATGGCTTTTGGAGCCTTCAGTTTATGTAAGTGTGGGGCTGGCCGTACTGGTCTCGTTGGTGATCGTGCGTCTGAATCGTCATCTGTTGGATCTTGAAGGCATGTTCCCCGAACTGATGCGGCTGCCCTTTGTCAAGCTGATTTTGGGATAAGGGCGTCATTGCCGCGTGGCCGGCGTGCAGCGTATCTCGCCGCCTGCCACATTCTCTCTTTTGGAGTTTTGATCGTGTTAGAAACCACCACCTCAACGATTTTTATACCGGGCAGCAATTTAAAAGGTAACGTGACTGGGGCCAATTGGCTTTTTCTTTTGCCCAAGTTGCGTATGCGACACGTAATTTGTGTGGGGATGCCGCTGCACAGCACTCTCCTGTCGCTGGCCAATTTTTGCCGCCACGTTACCGTCGTCTGCACAGATGAAACGCAGGAAGAGCAGATGGACTTGGCCGTTGATGAGGCCGATTTGCGCAATGTAGAAGTCCTGCTGGCGCGACCCGCGGCGTCCACCATGCTGCCCGACCAACCGGCCGATCTGCTATTGATCAATGGACGCAACTCGGCAAGCTGGCTCAATCAACACACCGGGTTGCGCGCTGACTTGTTGCGCTTGTTGACAGCCGATGGTCTGGTGTATCACGAATATGTGGGCAACGCGAATCCCTTTGACAGCGCGTCCTTAACCAATCGTGAAATGTGTCAGTTCTGGTTGACGCCCCTGTCCGGCGAAATGCATACAGCTGTGCCCCAGGGCGACCGAGCCACTACAGCCTATTTTCGGCAAAAACAGCTTTATAGCCCGTCGGTTAATAAACAGCTCATCAAGCGTATGGGGGCGGCTTTGGGCAAGGTAACCAAGCGCCAAAGCGCACCCCCCGCGGCCCATCTAGCCCCCATCCATAATAAGCCAGCGCCCACGGCCAAGCGTGCGGCCAGCGGACCCAAGCGCCACTTGCGCAAGATGGCCCGCCAAATGATCAACGCGTTTTTAGACACGGTGGAAACGGCGGAAGAGCATCTGAGCCGTCAGCCCGTTACCGGTCCTATGTTGCGGCGGCGTGGCGTGTTGCAGGGATCTAGTGCAACTGAATTGGCCCAACATCCGCCTCGCTATCTGCGCCAAATTGCCCATGCCGATGGTGTCGATCTGGACGGGCTGCGATGGGGACTCAGCGCCAGCGGTGAATATAGCTCCCGCAAGCTGCTCTTCTTTCTGTTTAACCGCCCGGCGGAGACAGAGGCGATTGTGCATGAGCCATCTCTGCATAAAGATGCTCAGCATGGTGACTCGCGGCCTACCGAACCTCGACCTACTGAACCTCAGGCCACTGAACCGCGCTATATTGTCAAGATGGTGCGTGATTCAGTCTTTAATGAACGTTTGGAAAATGAATGTCGCAGCCTGCGGCTCCTGCATGCCGCCGGTGTGGGGGATGCAGAGACCTTACCGCAGGTCGTCTTTGCCGGCCATCACGATGGGCTGGCTTTAGTCGGTGAAACGGCTGTAGCAGGTATTCCTTTGCGCAGCGCTGCTCACTATACGGCCGAATGCCCCTATGTGCACGCCGCCATTGATTGGCTAACCGATATGGCGGTCAAAACCGTAAATCCCACGGGCCACCCGCAGGAAGTGGGCGGCGTGCTGCGCCAGCTTTTTGAACAGTTTGATGAAATTTATCAGCTCAAATCCGAGCATCGAACTTTTCTGGCCAACCAACTTGCGCGCATTGAGCAGAGCCAGGCGCCGCTGCCGCTGGTTTTCCAGCATGGTGACCCTGGAACGTGGAATATGATGGCCACCCCGAGTGGCCGCGTTGCTATTTTGGATTGGGAAGCCGCCGAGACAAATGGCATGCCGCTGTGGGACCTCTTCTATTTCCTGCGTTCATATACCGTGGGAGCGGCCCGCGCCCACGATTCAGTTGCCGGTTTTCAGCAGCAGATTTTTCACGATACGCCGCTGCGCGCGCTTTTTAGCGCAACCACCACCCATTACTGTCGGCAGATAGGACTAGACTTATCTCTGGCTGAATCCTTCTTTTATACGTGCTGGATGCACCGCGCGCTGAAAGAATCCACGCGCTTGCCTGTAAAGCGTCTGGGGCAAGGACATTACGTCAATCTGTTGGCGACGGCTATTGAAAATCGCCACGCCGTACAGACGCTGTGGACATCAACAGATGGTTAATGAAAAGTTATTGTATGATTGGCAAATTGTAAGCATTTGTCACAACATTTTGTGGTGAAAGTAAGGTAAAATTTCATTAGAGACAGATTCATGGCTTAAAGTGTTCGATAGCTTTTGCCCATATATAACTTTAGAACCTCTCCGTAAATCGGTTGTGAACTATGTACCGCCTCTGACAGAGCGGCTTGGCACAGAGCATTTACGGACAGACACTTAAAGGAATACGACGAAATCCATGACCACCACCGCTTTTACCAGCGCCCCGCGCGCAGCGGAAAAACAGAACCAGTTGCCGGTTGGCTTTGACCTACATGGCATTGTGGGGATTCGGCTGTTGAATGCCGATGCCAAGGATGCCGCGGCCGTCAATCGTCAGCTAGGTCCCATCCGTGGCCAACTGGATCGCGACCCCGATATTACGATTCGCTTTGTGGACATTCTGCCCACGACATCGCGCTTGCGCTACTTGGGCGTTAATGAGGCGGCTTTTACGGATGACGCTTTCTTGATATTGAAAGGCAAGCATAAAGCATACGTCAAAGTGCAGATTCCCTTTGACCAAGTAGGCGGCCCATGTGAAATTCTCTGCGAACGGGGCGCGCCCGCCGTGCCGCTGCTGATTCCCATCATAAACTTGACCGCGCTGGCCAAGGGCATATTGCCGCTGCATGCCGCCGCCTTTCGCTATAACGAGACCGGTGTATTGGTCACCGGCTGGTCTAAAGGGGGAAAGACCGAAACGCTTTTGGCCTTTGCTTCGCGTGGCGCACAATATGTGGGGGACGAATGGATTTACATTACGCCCGATGGTAAGCGCATGCACGGCATCCCCGAACCGGTGCGTCTGTGGGACTGGCATCTTAAATCGCTGCCTGAATATTGGCCGCAGCTTTCAACAAGTGAGCGCGTGCGTTTACGCACGTTGCGGCTTATGTTGAGCGGTGTGGACAAGATGGCCAATGCTAAGAGCGGCGCACCGGCGCGCTTTATGCAGCGCGTGCAGCCGTTGCTTAAATCGCAACAGCACGTTAATTTGCCGCCACAAACACTGTTTAACCAGATGCCGGAGCAGCTTTCCTGCACATTGGATAAAGTTCTATTTGTGGCCAGCCACGAGGCGCCGGACATCACCGTACAGCCAGTAGATCCACAGGTGATTGCGCAGCGCATGGTCTTTTCGCTGGAAGAAGAGCGCATGGACTTTCTGTCTTATTATCATAAATTTCGCTTTGCCTTTCCCGACCGGCCCAACCGCCTGCTGGAGCAGACCGAGAATATCCAGCGCACGCTCCTGAGCCGCATGTTGGCGGACAAAGAAGCGTATGAGGTGTATCATCCGTATCCATTTGAAATTCCGGCGCTCTATGATGCCGTTAGCGCGGTGATATAAAAATGGTGGGAGAAGTACATACGTTGGCCCATAAGAGCCCCGCGGCCACTTGGCAAAGTGATGTGGAAAGTGGCGCAACCCGGCTAAAGGTGGCAGATGCCGCTACCAATGCGGCGGCGGAGCTTTCACTGCTACACCTGTCGCGTCGGGTCGATTGGCGTTTTCTGCTGCCCGATTCCACCTTGGGGCATGTGGGCTATGTGGGCAAGGTAGAGCCCCAGCTTGTGCAGGCGCTGACCCAATTTGCCGAGCGCGTTGCGCCTGTGGTTGCAGCTGAGAGCGCTACTGCCCAGTATGCCGCCCAATATGATGTCGTTGTGGCTGGATTGCCCACACATGCCGAATTGGTGCAGGCAGTCCGCAACGTGCGCTCAGGTGGCTTTCTGTATGTGGAAACCAGTGGCCTGTTCTGGCCCAAGAACTTTACCAGTTTGCGCAATTGGCAGAATACAGCTAAGCGTTGGCGTCTTTGGTCGCCGCAGGCTCACGTTCGTACTTTGACCGCGTTGGGCATGCATGGTGTAACCGCCTATTGGTGCTGGCCTACCTTTGCCGCCTGCACGCGCATGACCCCGCTTGATGATCCTGCCGCCCATCGCTTCCTCTTTGCACCAATGGCCACGCCCAAGCGGCTCAAGCGCCGAGCAATCCACACTGCTCAAAAAGCTGTGGTCACCCGTCGTTGGCTCAATGCGTTGCTGCCCAGCGTTGCCATTGTGGCGACAAAATAGTCAGCCGGAATTGGCCACACGGCCCCGAGATTAGAAGCCAAATTAGGATCAACCGATTGCGACGAGAAGAGATATGGCGCCGTAACAAGACTGTTGCGGTGTGTAAATATTTTCATCACAACCGCAGTATAAAACAATGGATACGGTTTTAACCTTTTTACAACAGAATCGGACTCGGCTCAATCTCGCGCGTTTTGGGGCGGATGCGCCATTAACCAGTGTGATACTCACGCCGCGTTTTCAGGCATCCAGCCACGTCGTCTTTTTGTTGATCAGCCAGCACAAGGCTACGCCGGTGCTGGTGGCCAAGACGCCGCGTTTGGTCAGCGCCACTGCCGCCATTAGCCGTGAAGCAGCCAATTTGCAGCGTGTGCAAGCATTGCGGCCCCAGGGCTTTGCCTCGATTCCGCAAGTGGTGGCCTATGAAGAGCATTGCGGCCGTCCGCTGCTGGTGGAGACCGCGTTGGTGGGTAAACCCATGGATCCGGCGCTCGTTCGTCAGCAGCGCAGCCAGTGCTGCACCGCCGTGGTAGATTGGCTGTTGGAGCTGCAAACACCGGCCTGCGACCAGGTGGCCCATGCGGCGCCCATCGCTGATTGGTACGCCGGGCTGATTGCACAACCGCTCCGCTATTTGGCAGAACATTTTCCGCTGTCGGCAAGCGAGGAGCAACTGCTGCAAACCACCGCCGCCTTGGCAGAGCCGCTGCAAACAATGTCGTTGCCGCTGCCCTTTGAGCACGGGGATGTGAGTCATCCCAACCTCTTCTTGTTGCCAAATGGTTCGGCGGGCGTGGTGGATTGGGAATTGGCGTTACCGGTGGGATTGCCGGCCTGTGATCTCTTCTTCTTTCTCACGTATGCGGCATTTGCACATGCCGGTGCAGGCGAGCAAGGCGGTCATTTAGAGGCGTTTACAGAGGCATTTTGGGGTTCAACTCCGTGGACGAAAGCGTTCGTGCCGCGTTATGCCGCCGCTATGGGGCTGCCGCGAGAGTCCTTGACGCCACTCTTTGTTTTGACCTGGCTGCGTTATTTGGTGGGATTACTCTCGCGGCTGGCTGACGCCAATGGTCTTGCCGGGCGGTTTGATGATGAAACGGCCAACTGGCTGCGTCAAAACCGTTACTTTGCGCTATGGCAACACGCGGTCGAGCACGCCAACGAACTGACTTGGGCCGCATAGGTACATTATCAGTACACCGCAACGGTGTTGGCGCAATAAGCATTGGTCTGGTGTATTGAACTCGACGCTATCTCTTGCCATTGCGAACTACTGATTATTAATACACCGCTTATTAATACACCGCAATCGAATAGACTTTTGTGCTGAGCTTGCATCAGCCTTGGATGGAAAAGAAATGAGAAATAGCATGTTTACCGTTGCCCTGATTGGCCCTGACGGCGCTGGCAAAACCACCGTGGGCCAATTGTTACACGATCGTCTGCCGGCGCCAGTACGTTATTTATACATGGGCGTGAGCACTGATTCCAGCAATGTCATGTTGCCCACAACGCGGCTGGTCCACAAACTCAAGCGCATGGCCGGCGGCAAGCCGGATGTGGCCGGTCCGCCCGATCCGAATCGCGTCAAGGTAAAGCCCAAAGGGTTGGTCAAGCGTTCGATTAGTGAAGTGCGGGCTGTCTTCCGGTTGGCCAATCGGGTAACCGAGGAATGGTATCGGCAGTGGCTCACTTGGCGCTACCAGCGTCAGGGCAATATTGTATTGTTTGATCGTCACTTTTTTACCGACTATTTTGCCTATGATATTGTCGATAATGGGCAGCCGCGCACCTTTACACAGCGCATTCACGGCTTTATGCTCAATCACATTTATCCCAAGCCCGACATGATCATCTATCTGGACGCGCCGGGCGCGGTGCTCTATGCGCGCAAGGGTGAAGGCAGTATCGAAGCATTGGAGCGACGGCGGCTAGACTATTTTCAAATAGGCGAGTATGTAAATTATTTTGCCGCCGTGGACGCCACGCAGCCGCTGGAAAAGGTGGTCGATGAGGTGACCAAGCTGATC
This sequence comes from Caldilineaceae bacterium, assembly GCA_020634755.1. GTDB lineage: Bacteria > Chloroflexota > Anaerolineae > Caldilineales > Caldilineaceae > JACKBC01. The sequence goes on from JACKBC010000011.1 coordinate 104,336, forward strand.
TGGGACTTTTATCAGGAGCGCAAAACAAATGGCAAAAAGAGTGCCGGCGTAAAATCTAAGCCGCCAAAAACCGCGGGCGCGCCCATCTTGGCGGGTCAGGAGCAGGGAGAGCGCGCGCAATGAGTACGCAAAGCAACCGACCCACCATTCTGGTCACCGACACAAACCGGGGCAGCGCGATTTCGATTATCCGCTCGTTGGGCCGACGCGGCTGGCGCGTGATCGCCGCCGATTCCACGCCGGACAGCTTGGGGTTTCGCTCCCGCTATGTGGGCGAAACGCTGCTCTATCCAGATGCCGAAAGTGAGCCGCGTGGTTTGGTCAACTGTCTGTTGGATGCAGTGCAAAGGTTCGGCGTGGATCTGGTGCTCCCCGTAACCGATGCGGTGATTTTGCCCCTTTCGGCTGAGCGCGCGCGTTTTGAGGGCATATGCAAGCTGGCGCTGCCCACGCCGGAAGCACTGGACGTGGTGACCAATAAGCTGAAGACGCTGGAACTGGCCCAAGAGCTCGATGTGCCGGCGCCCAAGACCAAGTTGGTTCATACCGTCAAGGAAGCGCTGGCATATGGTGCGGAATTGGGGTGGCCCATTGTGCTCAAGCCGCAGAACTCACGGCTCTATCGCGACCAGGCGGCCATTGAATCGTTTACGGTCTGTTATGCCGAAAATGAAGAGCAGCTCGCTCGCCAAATGGCCCGTTTTGAGGGTCGTTGCCCCGTGCTGTTGCAGGAGTATTACACGGGAAGCGGCCAAGGGGTTGAATTATTAATGCATGAGGGGCGACCACTGGCGGCATTTCAGCACAAGCGGCTGCGCGAGGTGCCCATTAACGGCGGCGCTAGCGCATTTCGGGAAAGTGTGGCGTTGGACCCCGCGCTTTATGCCCACTCGGTGCGGCTGTTAGAAGCGCTCAAGTGGACCGGGTTGGCCATGGTGGAATTTAAGGTGGGTGCACAGGGCCCGAAGCTCATGGAGATCAACGGCCGTGTCTGGGGTTCGCTGCCGCTGGCCGTGCGTAGCGGCATGGACTTTCCGGCGGGACTGGTGGATCTATATCTGCAAGGACCGCCCCCGGCCACAACACCGGTCAACACAGATTATAAAGTGGGCGTGCGCGCTCGCAACCTGGAACTGGACATTGTGTGGATTGCTTCCGTCTTACAGGGCAAGCAGCGTTATCCGTTCTTGAAGATGCCCAAGCGATATGAAGCCGTGACGGCATTCTTTGAGTTGTTCCATCCAGCCTATAAATTCGATATCCTTTCGCGTAGCGATTTGATGCCTGGTCTGGCGGAAATTCCCAAGATCACGCGCAAGCTGGTGGCCAAGTTCAAGGATGCAGCATGATGAAGAAGGAAGTGACCAGCCTGCTAGCTCGCAATCCGCTGGTATCTGGCTTGATGACGCAGCTAACGCGTCTGGACCGGACCGGGGCAAATCAACTGCGCATATTCACCTATCATCGCTTGGGAGAGCCGGCGGTATTCGAGGCACAGATGCGCTATCTGGCCCAGAATTATTATGTGGCTTCTATGCATGAACTCCTGCAGGTGCATGCGGGTGGACACACATTGCCGCCCCGGGCCGTTATGGTGACGTTTGATGATGCTTATCAAGATTTTGCGGAGGTGGCGTGGCCGATTATGCAGCGCTATAGCATGCCGGCCGCTGTCTTTGTCGCTACGGGCTTTCCAGATCAGCCAGGGCGCGTCTTCTGGTGGGATCGGCTAGAAGCGGCGGCGACACAGACTGAACGTCGCGACGAATTATCGACGCCGGTGGGGGATTTGCCATTGGCCGTACCCTCACAGCGTTTGAATGCGTATAAAAAGCTGCGAGATTATGTCAAAATGTTGCCACACGAAGTGGCGATGGCTTATGTCAACCAGTTTTGTGAGGAGCTAGGCAACCCGTCGGTGGTCAACGATGTGTTGGGGTGGGATGAGTTGCGACGATTGGCCCGTGAGGGTGTGACATTTGGTGCACATACGCAAACCCATCCGCTGATGAATCGCATTCCAGTGGGCGAAGCCGTTGCCGAAGCGGTCTCTTCGCAGCAAGACTTGGCGCGAGAGATTGGTTCGGTGCTCCCCATCTTTGCCTATCCCAATGGCTCTTTTAGCCAGGAAGTGGTAGACGGGCTGCGGGCAGAAGGCTTTGAAATGGCCTTTACCACTGGACCAGGCGCAAATCAGCTGCCGCATACAGATTGGCTGCGGTTGCGCCGCAATAACATTAGTCCCAAGTCTAACCTGACCATGTTGCAGGCTCGATTGTTGCAATCTGCCACAATTTTGTAAATCAACTGACGCAGCGCTTATTCTGGATATTTTCCAAATTTTATAAGATTTGCGTAGGTTCTTGTAAAACGTCTGCCTCCCCTCTTAAATCCTTTCCCATGTGGTAGAGAGGGCTTTGGATTCGCCAGTGCTGAACGCACGTTGGCGAATGAAAGACTTCCTTTCTATGTCAAATCCTGCGGAGCAGGCGGCATGGTCAGAGGAAAAGGGCGAGGCCTGAAAAGAGTTTGAAATGAAGATCCTGTATATTATTCCGACCTTTCAGCATCCCAAGGTGCGCGGCTCGGACCGCCACTATCACTTTGTGCGCGAGTTGGCGCAGCGTCACCGCATTACGCTGCTGTCGCTCCAACGGGTGGACCAGATTGCGCCAGAAGCGGTACAAGAGATTAGCGCCTGGGTGGATGAGTTGATCACGTTCAAAGTTGAGCGGAGCGCGGCGACGGGCGTGACTCAACTGTTGACAAAAGTACCGGTGGTCGGCAAAACCGTGGCGGAACAAAAGGCCGTGCGCGACAGTGTAGAGCAAATGCGGCGCACTTTCCGCCAGTTGGCCCGTGAAGGTAATTTTGACCTGGTTTTGTTCCACGGCAAAGATTGTTATCCGGTGATAGATGGCTGGCGCGATCTGCCCATTGTCATCGATTTTTGTGACGCCACATCATTACGTGTGCGCACCAAAATGCTCCATGTGTCGCTGCCGCAAAAAGCGTTATTGGGGCTGCGTTACCGGCAGGTTCGCAGCGTGGAAAAGAAGATGATCCAGGCCACGCCTCATCTGGCCTTTATTTCACAGCGCGATCGTACGGCCGTGCTGGGCGATAATAGCCACGCAGCTGTGATACCCAATGGCATTGACCTGGACTACTGGACACGGCGAACGCATAGCCCAGAGCCAAAGACGCTGATTTTTACCGGCGTGATGGACTATTCGCCCAACGAGGATGCGGCTCTCCATTTAATTGACAACATTTTGCCCCACCTGCGTAAAGAAGTGCCTGATGTGCGCGTGTTGATTGCTGGGCGCAGTCCCACACCCGCTTTGCAGGAGCGAGCGCGCCTGCACAAAGAGGTGGTGGTCACTGGCTTTGTGGAAGATATGCGCGACTATCTGGAGCAGGCGGCTGTCTTTGTGGCTCCGTTGCGTTACGCATCTGGCATGCAGAACAAGTTGCAAGAGGCGTTGGCCATGCAGGTGCCCGTGGTAACTACGTCGGTAGCGGCCAATGGTCTACGTGTGAAAGATGGTCAAAAGCTGCCGCTCTATGTGGCGGATGCGCCGGAATCCTTTGCGCAGCGCGTGGTGGAGTTGCTGAATCGGCCGGATGAACAGACGCGGCTGGCCACAGAGGGTCGCCAATATGCAGAGGCCCACTTTAGCTGGACGCGTAGCGCTACACAGCTGGAAGAAATGTGTATACGGGCAGCAGGCTATGGTTCGTTTTCACCGGCCAGCGGCGCCTTGCTGCCGACTACAAGTTAAAAACCTTTTCCCCAGCGTAAGTTGTGTGTTTTCAAAAGTCTCGACCCTGTTGCCCGAATTTTTAGCGACAAGGCTGCCTTCGTTGCTGCACATATTAGGCCATGTTGACATGTAGGAGAGAACAGTAAAGTTATACTGTACATATCAACATCGCCCAGGTAGTTCGTTTTTGGCCCGCGTTGTTTTGTGGTTAGAACCTATCCGTAAATTCAGGTGTGAATGCTGTGTTATCTCCGCGAGAGCGGTTTGGCGTAAAGAGGTAACGGATAGATACGTCATGCTGTCGTGCATATATATTAGAACTGAAGTGTATATGCAAGGTAGCTGCGAGCCCATAAACTGCGTGGATATGTACAGTAACCGTGCTTCATAGTTCTGCGGCGTAGTTTGCGGTTTGTTGTACGCGTGAAGAAGCATAAGAAGGTTCAAAGTGAGTACAAAGAGTCTTTTGGTGGAAAATGAGCGGCGTCCAGGTATTTGGGCTCGGCTCATTGAGTTTGGCAAGCAAACTGTTGCAGATGGCGTAGAGGCTTGGCAGTTGCCCAAGGCAGCTGTAATAGCCATTATAATCATACCGATCTTGGTGGCGGCTAGTGGTTTCGGCTTTGCCTTGTTGGGTAAACAAGCATATAAATGGTATATACAGGAGGATGGTTTTGCTGAGAACGTGCAGGTGGTACTTCTGTTTTGCACGTTCCTCATGGCGATGGCGGTAACGTATCGAGAATGGTTTAAGGGCACGCGCTGGGTGGCTCTTATGTATGCGCTGCTCTGCTGTGGCTTTATATTCCTGATTGGTGAAGAATTGACCTGGGGTCAACGTATTTTCAAATGGAGCACCACAGCCACGTTTGCCGCCATTAATAAACAACATGAGACGAACTTACATAATATTGAAAGTGTGGAGCAGGTGTTCAAGTGGGTACAGCTTTTGGTGGGGGCGTATGGGTTTTTGCTGCCGCTTGTGATCTTCAAATGGCAGTTGCCGGCATGGCTCAAAAAAGAGCTACCGGCGTTTATCCCACATCCCACCTTGATACCTGCATTTGCCGCTCTGTTTATGTGGCGGCTGTATCGTAATCTGCTGCCGGCGCCCAAAGATTTTTACTTCTTCGTATCTGAATACAATGAAGTGCTTGAGTTAACGCTGGCTGTGGGTCTGTTTTTGTTTCTAGTTTTTCAGTTGCGACGTAAACGCGTATAATGTCCTATTTGTAAACTCCGTGACTTATGCAGTAGACGCTGGCTGAGTTTGTCTAAGCCAACCGTTTCGCCCTGAGTCCGTCGAAGGGTGCATAAGTTGTAAGAAGTTTAGTTCCTGATTTAACCTCTTACCGCCGCGCAAAAAAAAGGCGGTGTAGAGGGTCGTGCATTCCCAAAAAATTCGCCAATGTGCAAAAGCCAAACATTCTTGTAAAAGAGGGGAGCATCAACAGCATAGCTGTGAATTTCGTGTTATATGGCTACACGTATAAAGTTTGGTTTTACAGGGCGAACAGGTTGAATAGTTTAGAGGAGATCTTAGATGCATCAAACAAAGCAAGCAGTTAGTGCAACCAGTCGTACGTCGGTTGCCCGTCGATTTATCTTGAGCACATGTACTGGCTTGATGCTTATGTTCACATTGTGGCTCATGGTCAGCGCCGAAAGTACGCCGCTGAGCGTAGCCGGTTATCTCGACTTTTCGTATCAGGGGTGGGATGGCCCTGGCTCTCCCACCGGCGAAAAACAGGAGAGCAAGCTCTGGTGGAACGATGGTTTCTGGTGGGGCTCGTTATTTAATTCATCCACCGATACTTTTCACATCTACCGGCTCAACTGGGGAACCCAAACTTGGGAAGATTGGGGTGTGGAGCTGGACGACCGCATTGATTCCAAGGCCGATGTGCTGTGGGATGATACGGCCAAAAAGCTTTATGTGGCCTCGCACGTGGCTGTTCTATCCGACGGCGAAGGCGTGAAAACAGAGGCCAACTGGGCCCGTTTCTATCGCTATAGCTACGACGCCACGCTGCAAACGTATACCCTAGATGCTGGCTTTCCGGTCACCATCAACGAGGATAAGACCGAATCATTGGTGATGGCCAAAGGCTCTACCGGTCGTTTGTGGGTTACCTATGTATCGCGCGGCGACACGCCCAAAGCCAGCGCGGATTACCGCGTCTTTGTCAACTCGTCTGCTGATGATGGCGCTACCTGGGGTACACCGATTGTCCCCACGCTGAACGTAACGGACACCGCCATTCACGTGAACCGTGGCGACAGTTCAGCCATTGTGGCCGTTAAGGATCAGGTGGCATTGATGTGGAACAACTCAATTAGCCACACGAATCAGACGCTGCACTTTGCCCTTCATTCCGCTGGCGTGGCAACGGGCAACTGGACGCACCAACAGGTTGCCGTACCGGAAGGCGCCGACGACCATATTTCGGTCAAGTCGTTGCAATCTACAGTCGATGGCAAAGTCTTCGCCGCGATCAAGACCGATGCTGTGACTTCAGATCCATTTTTACCCGAACAGCCGCTAATCACCATGTTTGGCATCGACATTAATAGTGGCGCCAAAATTATGCGGCGGTATAGCGCCAACCGCGATAAAGATGCGCGTCCCATGTTGATGATCGATGTGGGTGACCAAGCGAATGCCGGTGACGATAAAGTCTATGTTTTTGTATCCGGTAAAGAATCCGGCAGCAAGATTTGCTATAAGGTGCTGGATATTAAAACGCCGATTACGGATATGGGAACATTCACTAAGAAAAATTGTGGTGTAAGCTTTATTGAGGATCTGGCTTATGACAGCTTCAACAACGCCACCTCCATGAAAACGCCCGCCAGCGAGGTTACCGGTCTGGTCGTAATGGCCACCGATGAGGTGACGTCCACCGGGAGCATAACGGGACCGGTACGCGGCCCCAAATTGGTCTATGCCCACGACGTAATGGGCGATCCATCCCCCGTGGTGACCTCGCGCTATCCGACGCCGACGGCTTCTGACATTGCGCTGACCGCCGTGGTCACCGCGACTTTTAGCAAGCACATGGTGGCCGCTACGTTTAACCAAACCACGTTTGCCGTGGAAGATGAGAGCAACACGCTGGTGCCCGGCGCCTATGACTATGATGCCGGCAGCCGCACGATCTACTTTACGCCGGATGCGCCGCTGCGGGCGCTGATGACCTACACGGTCAAATTAACCAACGGTATTAAAGACGACAGCAACCAAGGGCTCAACCAGGGCTTTGAGGCTGGGCCGCAGGTTGAAGAGTGGAGCTTTAGAACGGAACCGCCGTCGGTGCGCTTTACCGAAGCAAGCTACAGCGCCAATGAGCTAGATGGCTCTGTGCTGGTGACGGCCAGCTTGAATTCGGCTTTGGCCGTTTCAACCACCGTGCAGGTAGATACGAGCGACAACACAGCCACTGCGGGCAGCGGTGACTACACAGCCACCAGCACCACTTTGACCTTTAACCCGGGTGAAATGGTCAAGGGCGTCGCCATTCCGATTAATAATGATGCCGCGCTGGAAGGCAACGAAACCTTTACCGTAACGCTGAGTTCGCCCACCAACGTCATGCTGGGTGAGCCATCTGCCGCTTCCGTCATTATTATTGATGACGATGTAACCTCGGTGCAGTTTAATCCGAGCAGCGTCACCGTCAATGAAGATGCCGGCCAGGCCACGCTCAACGTCTCGCTGAGCAAGGCAGCTCCGTTCACCGTTACGGTGGACTATGCGTCCAGCGATGGTACAGCCGTAGCGGGCAGCGATTATACCGCTGTCAACAATACGCTGACCTTTACGCCTGGCGTCACCAGCCGTTCGTTTACCGTGCCCATTATTGATGACACGGCAAATGAAGTTGCGGAAACGATTAATTTGGCGCTGAGCAACGCCACGCCCGCCAGCGTCACCATTAGCTCGCTGGGTGGCACGGCTCTGGTGACCGTTGAGGATAACGATACGACACCGACCGTCAAGTTCAGTGCAAGTGAATACAGCGTTCGAGAAAATGGCGGTTCGGCGGAGATCACCGTTCTGTTGAGCAGCAGCTCAGCCCTGCCTGTCACCGTGCAATATGCCACTTCCAATGGCGTGGCCCTGGCCGGCAGCGATTATACGGCGGCGTCTGGCACGTTGACCTTTGCTGCCGGGGAAACCAGCGAGACCTTTACGGTCGCTATTACCGACGACTCGGTCGGTGAAACGGATGAGCCGTTGAACCTGAAGCTGAGCAGCCCTCAGAATGCTACATTGTCCACGCCCAATACGGCGCAGCTGACCATTGTAGATGACGATGCTGCACCCACTGTACAGTTTTCGGCGCCCACCTTCACGCGTGGTGAAGGCGGCAGCGAGGCCACCATCGAAGTGACGCTGAGTGGTCCCTCTGGCCAACTCGTTTCGGTTGATTACGCCACCAGCGATGGTACGGCGGCTGCGGGCAGCGATTATGCCAGCGCCAGCGGTACGCTGCTCTTCTCGCCGGGTGAAACCAGCCAGACCTTTGAAGTTCCGGTCTTGGAGGATACCCTGGTTGAAGCTACAGAGACGGTCAATCTGTCTTTGAGTGCGCCTTCCGGCGCCACGCTGGGCACTCAGTCGATTGCCACGCTGGAAATTCAGGACAATGATGGGGCGTTGCCCGAGGTTGGCTTTAGCAGCGCCAACTTTACGGTGAACGAAGCCGATGGGACGGCCACCGTGACGGTGAAACTCTCTGAGGCCAGCAGCTTTGCCGTGTCGGTGCAATACGCAATCAGCGCGGGTACGGCGGGCGCCGGCAGCGACTTTGTGGCCTCTACCGGCACACTTAGCTTTGCCGCTGGTGAAACCAGCAAGACCATCAGCGTTCCCATTATTAACGATGGCGAAGTGGAAAGCGCAGAAACGGTATTGCTTGCCTTGTCCAGCCCCAACAATGCTGTACTGGGTACACGGGCCAGCGCCACGCTCACCATCAATGATGATGATACCTCTGGTGGTGAACCGACGGGCGCGAAGACCTTCCTGCCGCTCATTCGGAAATAGTTGATTTGTGGTTTACGCAACGCGTGCACACTTTGTTCGCACATAACTTGTACACGGGTTGCGTACGTTCTGTAGCTGTAGTCGGTAGAGATAGTTCGTAGAGATAGTTCGTAGAGATAGTGAGTAGACATAGGCATGATGACTCATGCCTATGTCTACGCTGATTCACACACGACAGCCTGATAATTAGTTCTGTTCTTGCCTCATGGCAAGAACGTTCACGCAAAGGCGCAAAGTTCTCTATAATCGCTTTGCGCCTTTGCGTGAGCCGATTCAATTCATGCACTGTTAAGTTTCACTGCCCCCCATCACTCCTCGCATTGCACCTCCAGGGCCTTTCAAAGTAGGTTTCAAGCTATGTTCCATTTTGCGCGACTAAAATTAAATATTTGGCCCATTTCGGGCGGCTTGATTACGCTTTTCATGGCGTTGGCAATCGGCATCTCTACCCCCGCGTTCGCCCAGACCGATATCGGTTATCAGAGTAGTTTTAAGTATCCAAGCGGGATTGGCAGCAACGGCGAAGTTACTGCCGAAAAGCCAGAGAGCAAACTCTGGTGGAACGATGGGTACTGGTGGGCCAGCATGTGGAGTAATGATGGCAACGCTTATCACATTTTCCGCCTAAAATGGAGCGACCAGAGCTGGGAAGATACAGGCGTCGAACTGGATAATCGCTCGGACACCAAAGCCGATGCGCTATGGGATGCCGGTAGTGGCAAACTTTACGTGGTTTCGCACATCTGGACGCAGACTGGTAACTCCGCCTCGGCGGGCGACCGTGGCGAACTGTTTCGCTGCGGCTATAGCGGTGGCGTCTATTCGCTCGATTCCGGTTTTCCAGTAGAGGTGAACCAAGCCACCACCGAAGCCCTGGTGATCGCTAAAGATAGCACCGGCACGCTGTGGGTCACCTATGTCGAAAATAGCAAGGTGATGATCAACTACACCGGCGGTGGTGATGACACAAACTGGGGCACGCCCATCCAACTGCCGGTGGGCGGCGATTCCGATGTTGATAGTGATGACCTCTCGTCGATTGTCTCTTATGATGGGCATATTGGCGTCATGTGGAGCAGCCAAAAAAGTGGCGCTAAAATGTACTTTGCGGTGCATAAAGATGGCGATGGCAACACCAGTAACGATTGGGCCTCGGTTAGCGCCTATACCCCTTCGGGCGATGACCATATTAGCTTGCGCTCTTTACAGAGCGATTCGGCGGGTAAGGTTTTTGCTGCCGTCAAAACCTCATTTTCTTCTAGCTCCAACCCGCCCAAGCCATTTATGGTGGTGCTGGCCTGTACCGCAGGTGATTGTTCCACCGCCAATAACTGGAGCGCGCATACGGCCTATATGACCGATGAGGGCAATCCCACCCGCCCCATTCTGCTACTAGATACGAGCAACCGCGAAGTCTATATGTTCGTACGCGTTCAGTATGATGGCAGCAGCGGCGCGATTTATTATAAAAAGAGCAGCCTGGATAATATTAGCTTTGAGAGCGGTTTGGGGACGCCGTTTATCAAATTTGCCGATATGACCAAAACCAACGACCCCACCTCGACCAAACAGACGGTCAACAGCTCGACCGAGCTGGTGGTGTTGGCCAGCGACCGCGGCAAACGCTATTATCTCCACAACTGTATTAGCCTGTCGGGCGCAGCTGACTGTACGCAGGGGGGGCAGCCGGCATTCTCCTTTGGCAGCGCTACCTACAGCGTTGCTGAAAACGGCGGCGGCGTCAGCGTCGAAGTGCGGCTGAGCAGCCCCGTTGCCACCTCTGCTACCATTGAGTATGCCACCGGCGACGGTGCGGCCACGGCGGGCAGTGACTATACAGCCGCCAGCGGCACGCTGACCTTTGCCTCCGGTGAAACCGGCAAGACCTTCCTGGTGCCGATTTTGGATGACGCACCCGATGAAGCGGACGAAACGATTAGCCTCACTTTGCAAAATGCAACGGGCGCGCTGCTCGGTACGCCCGCCACGGCTACAGTGACCATTATTGACGACGATCCCAATGTGCAAATTGCTTCCGCCGTCTACAGCGCTGCGGAAGGCGCCGGCGTCATAACGGCCGATGTGATCATGAGCACGGCGCCCAGCCAGCAGGTTACCGTTGACTGTGCGCTGAGCGGCGGCACTGCTACCGTGGGCGACGATTATGTGGATGCGACCGGCACGCTGACTTTTGCGCCGGGTGAAACCCAAAAGAATGTACAAATCACCATTCAGAATGACGCACTGGATGAGGATGATGAGACATTCACCTTAACCTTGAACAATCCGACCAACGCCCAGTTGGGCACAATAAGCAGCGCCATCATGACGATTGTGGATGACGACCCGTCGCCCACCGTCCAATTTGAAAACGCCAGCTACACGGCGGCTGAGGATGCCGGTTTGATGACGGCCAACGTGCTTTTGAGCGTTGCTTCCAGCCGTCCCATTACGGTCTCCTATGCCACGGCGGACGGCACGGCCACTGCGGGCAGCGATTACACGGCCGCCAGCGGCACGCTGATTTTTGCGCCGGGCGAAACCAGCCGCGCGGTTCAGATCAACATTGGCGAAGACGCGCTGCATGAAGCCGACGAAACGGTGATGCTGGTATTGAGCAATCCAGTCAACGCCACGCTGGGCAGCGTTAATCCCGCCACGTTGACGATTATGGACAATGACGCGGCGCCCGCGGTGCAGTTGGGCAGCAGCGACTTTGTGGCTAACGAAGCCAGCGCCAGCGCCACAATTAGTGTGGTGCTCAGCGCATCGGCTGGCCAGACCGTCACCGTCGATGTGACGCCTGGCGGTGGTTCGGCCACAGCGGAAAGTGACTATGTTGGCGGCGCTATAACGGCGCAATTTGCCCCGGGCGAAACCATCCAGTTTGTGACGTTGACGCTGATTGACGACAGCATGGATGAGGTGGACGAGACCGTGCAGCTGGCCCTCAGCAATGCCAACGGCGCAGAGCTGGGTGCGTTGACCAGCGGACAGCTCACCATTGTGGATGATGATCTGCCGCCCACGGTTCAATTTGCGCAGACCACCTTTGAGGCCGGCGAGGCCAGCGGTACGGCCAATGTTACGGTAACCCTGAGCACGGCTTCGGGCAAACCCGTTAGCGTGGCGTATGCCACCAGTGACGGTACGGCCAAGGCCGATGCCGATTACACAGCCGTCAGCGGCAGCGTGAATTTTGCGCCCGGTGAAACCAGCAAAGCCATCAGCGTGCCCATTCTTGACGATCTACTGGATGAGGGTGACGAAACGCTCGCGCTCACGTTGAGTAATCCGACCAATGCTACGCTGGGTGCGGTGACCAATGCCGTGCTGACTATTACGGATAACGACGCGCTGGTCCGTTTGGGCAATGCGACATATAGCGCTGCGGAAGATGCGGGCACGCTGGCCGTAGAGGTGCAGCTCAACGCGGCGCTGGATCACCCGGTGACGGTCCATGTGGCCACCGGTGATGATACGGCCACTGCGGGCAGCGATTATGTGGCCATCAACGACGATGTAACGTTTGCCGTTGGTGAGACCAGCAAGCAACTGCTTATTCAGATTACAGATGATGCTGCGGATGAGGCGGATGAGCGCTTTACCATTGCGCTATCCGACGCGCTTGGCGCCAAGGTAACTGCGCCGGCCCAGGCTACCATTACCATTATCGACAACGACGCAGCGCTGACTGCCCAATTTAGCCAGGCCGACTATACGGCGGTGGAAGCCAGCGGCGCGGCACCCATTTCGGTCACGTTGAGTCAGGCTTCTTCGGCGGCGGTAACGGTTGCATATACGGTTAGCGGTGGCAGCGCCAGTGCCGGTCAAGATTTTGCCGGCAGCACCGGCGTCTTGAATTTTGCGCCGGGCGAGACCACAAAATCGTTTACCGTGGCGATTACAGATGATGCCGTGGATGAAGCAGACGAAACGGTCTTCCTCTCTCTGAGCAATCCAACGGGCGCTCAGCTGGGGGCGCCTGCCCAGGCCACGTTGACCATTGTAGATGATGAGGCGGCGCCGCTCGTTCAGTTTGAAAGCTCATTCCTGGGCGTGCCGGAAGACGGTGCACTTTTCACTTTTGAAGTGACATTGAGCAGTGCGTCTGATATGACAATTACCGTCGAATATGGCAGCACAGGGTTGTCTGGCCAGGACCTGAATGGAGCCGTTAGCGGCGTGCTCACCTTTGCGCCGGGCCAAACCAGCCAGACTGTTACCATCAATACCACTGAGCTGGCGTCCGATCTGCAAACGGGCATTACCGTGCAGCTGCTCAACGCCATTAACGCTACGCTGGGCAGCCAGAGCAGCACTACCTTAATTTTTGCCAACGCGCCGCGCATTTACCTACCGCTGATTGAACAATGAAAAGAAATGTAGTACGCCATATCCAACGGAACACGAAAGGCATTTTGCGCACGATTATGGCCGGGATAGAGCTGTCAGGTTTGCCAAAGCTGACAGCTCTGGAATACCGTCCGTCCCGTCAACTTTTCAATCGGCGGGCGCTCTTCTTTGGCCTGCGGCTGCTGCTGATTAGCCAGTTTTTGCTGCCGGCCATGGGTACGCCTGTACCGCTGTATGCTGTCCAGACCGCGCCCGCGGCCGACTTTGGCGCCGATGTGGAAGCCGGGCTGGCCCTGCTACTCGTGCAATTTCACGATGCCTCGACCGGTGCGCCCACCAGTTGGCAATGGGACTTTGGCGATGGTTCAGTCTCGACGGTGCAGCATCCCAGCCACGTTTACACGACGCCGGGCGCTTACAGCGTCACCCTGCGCGTGAGCAATAGCGGCGGCGCCGATGCCACGCAGCGCAAAAACCTGATCATTGCCAATGCGCCGCTGGTGCATGACATTGCGCCTGAGGATCTGCCCTGGGGCGAGAAGCAGATCTACATTCCGCTTGTGCAGCTGCCGGCAGTGGAACCGCTGGCGCAAGCCGCGGCCGCGCCCAATACCCCATCTCTGCAAAGTCCGGCCAATGGCGCCACCGGCATCTCCAATCCCACCGCTGCGCTGGAAGCCTGCGTCTCCGACCCAGATGGTGGTAATCTAACCGTGACCTTTTATGGGCGCGACATTTCGCCCATCAGCGTGCCCGATTTTGTGATTGCGGCGCTACCGGATACGCAGTTTTACTACGGCTACAATGGTGAAAAGGTCATGTTTCAGGATCAGGTGGACTGGATTGTTTCCAATAAAGCCAGCCGCAATATTGTCTTTGTGTCACATCTGGGCGATGTGGTGCAGGATGGCAGCGTGCTCGGAACCACTGGTGATTCCAGTTTGGATGGTAAAGCGGAGGACCAGTGGGCTTATGCCGACCAGGTCATGGCCGCCGTTGAAAACCCCACCACGACCGGTCTGCCGGATGGCATGCCCTATGGCATTGCCGTGGGCAATCACGACCAGGTGGCGTCTGGCAGTGACCCCAGCAAGACGCAGCTCTACAACCAATATTTTGGCATTAGCCGCTTCTCCGGTCGCAGCTATTATGGCGGCCATTATGGCTCGGATAACGACAACAGCTATCAGCTCTTCTCTGTGGGCGATTTGGACTTTATTGCCATTGCGCTGGAGTTTGACACGGGGCGACCGAGCGCCACATTCACATGGGTCAACTCGCTGCTGGATGCGCATCCGGATCGCTGGGCCATTGTGTCGGCGCACGAGATTCTGCATCCTTCGCAGGGATTGCGTCCGCAGGGCCAGGCCATTTGGAATGCCGTCAAAGCGCATCCCAACGTCTTTTTGATGCTCTCTGGCCATCACAGCGGGGAAAACGACATTACCGAGACCGGCTATGGCGGGAATAAGGTTAATGTATTACTTTCGGATTATCAAGGGCGCAACGATGGCGGTGCCGGCTGGATGCGCTACATGGAATTCAGCGGCTCCAGCAGCACCATGACCACCCATACCTATTCGCCTTATCTCAATCAGTCAGAAAACGACTCTAATAGCCTCTTCGACGTTTCTTGGGATACGCCCGCCGCCGACTCATTCCGCCGACCGTTTGAGATTATCGGTCAAAAAAGCACTGCCTCTGGTTCATGTACCGGCGTAAATTGGAGCGGGCTGCAAACCAATCATGAGTACGAATGGTATGTGGGTGTTTCCGACACGCCAAACGATCTGGATGTGGACCAGGTTTTCAGCAGCCACAATACGTTTGAGACGGCAAATGTCAACGCGCTCAACTTTAGCGCCTCCAATTATGAGAAAGCTGAAAATGGCGGTTCGGCTACCATTACCGTCAACCTCAACCGCGTGGACAACAGTCCGGTCACGGTCCAGTATGCCACGAGTAACGGCACGGCTGCATCGGGCAGTGACTACACTGCAACCAGCGGTACGCTCAACTTTGGCGCCGGTGAAACCAGTAAAACATTTACCGTCAGCATTCTCGACGACAGCATCTACGAAGGTGACGAAGTTATCAATCTGACCTTGAGCAACCCGACCAACGCCGGCGTGGGCGCCGCGTCCGCCACGTTGACGATTACCGAGGATGAAGTTGAACCGGTGGTCAAGCTCTCTGCGTCAACCTATGCCATCAATGAAAATGACGGTTCGCTGTCCGTAGATGTGCTGCTGGACAAAGCAGTGGCGGTGGCAAGCTCCGTCCAGTATGCCACCAGCAACGGTACGGCCGCTAATACCGGCGATTACACGTCACAAAGTGGTACATTGACCTTTAATCCCGGTGAAACCAGCAAGTCGATCGTCATTCCCATTGTGGACAACGGCACGGCTGAATCTACCGAAACGTTCAATCTGGCGCTTTCCAATCCGGGCAACGCCACGTTGGGTTCACCCGCCAGCGCCACGGTAACCATCATCGATGACGACAGCACGCTGGTGCAGTTCAGCAATACGGTGTTAAGCGTGGATGAAGACGCTGCCAGCGCCACCGTTGCGGTTCAACTGAATAGCGCGGCGACAGTCCAAGTAGAAGTTGATTACGCCATCGCCAATGGGACGGCCCAATCCGGCAGCGACTATAGCGCCAGCAACGGTACGCTCACCTTTGCGCCGGGCGAAACCAGCAAATCGTTTGCGGTGACCATTGCTGATGATGCCGTTGACGAATTGGACGAAACGGTGCTGCTGACGCTCAGCAACGCCAGCAATGCGACGTTGGGCGCCAACGCCAACGCCACGCTGACCATTGTGGATAACGACGCGGCGCTGCTCCAATTTAGCGGCGGCAGCTATAGCGTGGCGGAAGCCGCCAGCGCAGGCGCCGTCATCGCCGTGGAATTAACCACACCATCGGACCGCACGGTGATGGTCGACTATGCCACGGCCGATGATACAGCCACTGCTGGTGACGATTACACCGCCGGCAGCGATACGCTCACCTTTGCCCCGGGCCAAACCAGCAAGACGTTCACGGTGATCCCCATTGATGATCGGCTGGTGGAGGAGAGCGAACAGATAGCCCTTTCTCTGGCTAATCCGCAGAATGCCGCATTGGGGACGCCCGCCACCGCCCAGCTCACGCTGGTGGATGATGATGTGGTGGCCCTCAGTTTTGCACAGACCGATTACAGCGTAAATGAGGGGGATGGTCAGGCTCAAATTAGCGTACAGCTTAGTTCGCCAGCGTCGGAAGCAGTAACGGTGAGCTATGCCACGGTAGATGCGACGGCCGGCGCCGGTGATGATTATACCGCCAGCAGCGGCCTGTTGACCTTTGCGCCGGGCCAAACCAGTCAGTCATTTAGCGTGTCGATTTTGGACGATCAGCTGGACGAAAGCGATGAAAGCGTGTCGTTGCTATTGAGCAGCCCGACCAATGCGGAGCTGGGTACGTCAAGCAGCGCCACGTTGACCATTGTCGATGATGATGAAGTGCTAGTGCGGCTTGGCGCCGCCAGTTATGTGGTGGATGAAGATGGTGAGATTGCCGTATCGGTTACCCTGAGCGCCCCATCATTGCAGACGATTGTGGTTGATTATGCCACGGCGGACGATACTGCCGTGGCCGGTGAAGATTACGCGGCCAGCAGCGGCGCGCTCACCTTTGCGCCGGGCGAAACCAGCAAAACAATTCCTCTTGCGCTCATCGACGACGCGTTTGACGAGCCAGTTGAAAGCTTTACGCTCATGTTAAGTAATCCGCAAAATGGCCTGTTGGGAGCGCCTGCTGGCGCCAACATGACCATTGTGGATAACGATGTGGTGCGCATTGAGTTTACGCGCGCCACGTATGATGTGGATGAGGATATGGGGCCAGCTACCATTGAGGTATCGCTGACCACGCCATCGGTCAATTCCGTTACTGTCGATTTTGCGACGAGTGACGAGTCGGCCGCGGGCGGCAGTGACTATACGCCCACCAGCGGTACGCTCACTTTTGCGCCGGGCGAAACGCTGCAATCGTTCAGTGTGCCAATCTTGGATGACGCCTTGGAAGAAGACAATGAGTCGGTGACGCTGACGCTGAGCAATGCCCAAAATGGCGCATTGGGTACCCAAGCCGCGGCCGAGTTGCTTATTTTGGATGACGAGCGCGTTTCGGTGCAGTTTGGCGAACCAAGTTATGCCACAACCGAGGGCGCCGGCTCGGTGGACCTGGATGTTGTGCTTTCTGCGCCTTCTGCGCTGGCGGTTACTGTTGAGTATGCCGTAACCGGCGGCACAGCCAAGTCTGACGCCGATTATTTGCCCGCGGCAGGTGTGCTCACCTTTGCGCCGGGCGAAACGCACAAAACGGTGACGGTTGAAATTCAGGACGATACGCTCGACGAGTCCGACGAGACGATAGTTCTTTCTTTGCAAAATCCATCCAATGCCAACCTGGGCCTTACCACCTCCACCGTGCTAATCATTGGGGATGATGATGAGTTCCCGGTTGTGCAGCTCACGCAGCCATCCTATCGGCCCGCGTCCGATGCTTCTGGTGGGTTGTTGACCTTTGGCCTTAAATTGAGCCACGGGTCTGCCATGGCGGTGAGCGTGGACTATCGCATTGATGAAGCGCGCATAGCGGCTGAAGAAGGCGTCTCTCTGAATAGCGCGCTGCGCACTGAGTTACCGCTGACCGGTACCATTGACATTGCGCCCGGCGCCACCAGCTCGCAGGTCGAGCTGGAACTGGACCTGAGTGCGTTTGTCAATGCCAATACACCGCTGGAAGTAACGCTGACCGGCGCCATTAATGCGGCATTGGCTTCAGACAATAGCCTGCCGATTATTGTAACGAGTACCCAACGATTGTATTTGCCGCTGATTGAGCGGTAAAGTTTTTCCAAAAAATGAGACACGCCTTTCAGTCACGCTGTGGTTGTTTTCAAAACCGAAGTTTGCTGCAGACAATCAAAGAGAGCGCAAACTTCGGTTTTGAAACAGAGCCAAATGGTATAAGTATGGGAGAAACATGAAGACCCCGAATCTATTTGTAGGCCGACACGGCTGGCGCGTTTTGGTCTGTGTCCTATTGCTATTCTCGATTTTTAGCCTGGTGGGTAGCTCCGCTTTGCAAGCTGCCGACGCCGTGGATGCAGGTTATCGCACCTTTTCGTTTGGCTCTACCTGCAATTCGACGCCCACCGGTGAAAAGCCGGAAAGCAAGCTCTGGATTCACGATGGCTATTGGTGGGGCAGCTTGTGCAACGGCGGCGCCAATGAGTATCACATCTGTCGGCTTGATCTCTCCACGCAGGATTGGATCGATACCCAAACCGTGCTTGACGATCGGCCCAGTTCCAAGGCCGATGTGCTGTGGGATGCCGCCAGCCAAAAGCTCTATGTGGTCTCCCATGTCTTTACCACCAGCGGTGCATCCACCTCCTCATCATCGGATTGGGGTCGGTTATATCGCTACAGCTACAATGCCGGCAATAAAACGTACGTGCTGGATTCAGGTTTCCCCGTCAACGTTACGCGCGGCAAATCAGAGACGCTGACCATTGCCAAAGACGCCACGGGCCAACTGTGGGTGACCTATGTTGAGGGCAGCAAGGTGATGGTCAACCACAGCCGCAACGGCAACGATGCCGACTGGGGGACGCCGTACCAATTGCCGGTCAACGGCTCCAATGTTTCCAGCGACGATATTTCCGCCATTATTGCTTATGAAAATTACATTGGCATTATGTGGAGCAACCAGTCTGCCAAGATTATGTACTTTGCGCGCCATGATAGCAACAATGCCGATGACCAAAGCTGGCAGAGCGTCAGCGCCTATAACCCGGGCGGCAGCGGGGCCGATGACCACATCAACCTAAAGACGCTGCAATCGGATAGCGCCGGCCGCATTTTTGCCGTCACCAAAACCTCGTTCTCATCGGCGACCGATCCGCTGATTTTGCTGCTTGTGTGTAGCGGACCGCCCTGTACGTCGCCCAACCAGTGGAGCGCGCATTTGGTCTACACCGAGGGCAATGGCGATACGCGCCCCATTCTGCTCATCGACACCGATCATCGCGAACTGCACGTTTTTACCACGAACACGGGCAGCGGTGGTGAGATCCGCCACAAGACGAGCAGCCTGGATAGCATCTCCTTTCCAGCCGGCGAAGGCGACCTCTTCATTGGGCAAAGCGGCGACAATAAGATCAACAATCCGACGTCCACCAAGCAGAACGTCAACGCTGCATCTGGCATTGTGGTGTTGGCCAGCAGCCAAACAACCGATTACTACTATCACAACTATATCGACCTGGGCGGTGGTAGCGGCGGCGGTGGTGGACCCACCAATCAGCCGCCCGTGGTCAGCGCCGGTCCCGACCAGGCGGTTACGCTGCCCGCCGCAGCCACCCTGTCCGGCGTAGCCAGCGACGACGGCCTGCCCAACCCGCCGGCCTCTTTGATCACCACCTGGAGCCAGCAGAGCGGACCCGGCAGCGTCACGTTTGCCAACGCCAATAGCGCCAACACCACGGCCAGCTTTACGCAGGCGGGCACATATGTTTTGCGGCTCACGGCCAATGACGGCAGCCTTACCAGCTTTGACGAAGCCACAATCACCGTCAACGACGCCAGTGGTGGCGGTGGTGCGAGCGCGCTGACCTTTGCGGCTGTAGCTGACGCCCTGGTCAAATCTTCCAGCGCCACCAGCAACTATGGAGCCGATAGCGTGCTGCGTCTGCGCGGCGGCAGCGAGCCGCTCTACAACAGCTATCTACAGTTCAACGTCAGTGGTCTCAGCGGCGCCGTGCAGAGCGCCAAATTGCGCCTGTACGTGACCGATGGCAGCGATGTCGGCGGCGCCGTCTATGCTGTTTCCAACAACGGCAGCGACAACGCGCTGTGGACCGAAGGCGGCGTCACGTGGGCCAATGCACCGGTAATCAGCGGCGGCCCGCTCACGACACTGGGCGCCATCAATGCCGATCAGTGGGCTGAATATGACGTGACCGCCGCCATTAGCGGCAACGGCCTCTTCTCGTTTGGCTTGAATACGTCGTCTAGCAACAGCGCCTACTTTAGTTCCAGAGAGGGAGCCAACCCGCCCCAACTGGTGATAACGGTGGACAGCGGCAGCGGCGGTGGGCCCACCAACCAGCCGCCCACGGTAAATGCCGGTGCGGACCAAACGATTACGCTGCCCAGCGGCGCGACATTGGCCGGCGTGGTCAACGATGATGGCGTATCGGGCCCGTTGACTCAGAGCTGGAGCCAGGTCAGCGGTCCGGGCGCGGCCAGCTTTGCCAACGCCAATCAGCTCGACACGGCGGTCACCTTCCCGGCGGCGGGCGCATACGTGCTGCGGCTGACGGCCAATGATGGCGAATACACAATCAGCGATGATGTCACCATTACGGTCAACGAGGCGTCGGCTGCCAATCAGCCGCCCACGGTAAATGCCGGTGCGGACCAAACGATTACGCTGCCCAGCGGCGCGACATTGGCCGGCGTGGTCAACGATGATGGCGTATCGGGCCCGTTGACTCAGAGCTGGAGCCAGGTCAGCGGTTCGGGCGCGGCCAGCTTTGCCAACGCCAATCAGCTCGACACGGCGGTCACCTTGCCGGCGGCGGGCGCATACGTGCTGCGGCTGACGGCCAATGATGGTGAGTACACAATCAGCGATGATGTCACCATTACGGTCAACGCAGCGCCCGGTGGCGGCAGCAGCGGTGAACTTACCTTTACGGCCGCGGCCGATGCATTGGTCAAGTCCTCTAGCGCCACGCGCAACTACGGGGCATATAACTATCTCCGGCTGCGCGGGGGCAACCAACCTTTATATAACAGCTATGTGCAATTCAACGTCGCCGGTGTGAGCGGCGCCGTGCAGAGCGCCAAACTGCGTTTGTATGTAACCGATGGCAGCGATGTGGGCGGCTCAGTATATGCTGTTTCCAACAATGGCAGCAACGGCGCGCCGTGGAGCGAAAGCGGCATTACGTGGGCCAATGCGCCCATCATTGGTGGCAGCTCGCTGGATACGTTGGGCGCAGTCAACAGCGACCAATGGGTCGAGTACAATGTGACTGCCGCCATTACGGGCAATGGGCTCGTTTCATTTGCCCTGGATACCACTTCCAGCAACAGCCTGCTCTTTAGCTCCAAAGAAGGCGTCCACGCGCCCGAATTAATCGTCATCTATGGCGATGGAACCGGTGGCGGCGGCGGTAGCGGCAGTGGACCTACCAATCAGCCCCCCACGGCAAATGCCGGTGTCAATCAGACCATAACGCTGCCCAGTAGCGCCGTGCTTAGCGGATCGGCCACTGATGACGGCTTGCCTAATCCGCCAAACGCGCTGACCTATGCCTGGAGCAAACAGGCCGGACCGGGCGGCGTGACCTTTGGTGACGTCAGCAACCCAAGTACAACGGCTAGCTTTGCCCAGGCCGGCACATACACATTGCGGCTGACGGCAAACGACAGCCAGTTGAGCGGCTTTGCCGATGTGATCATTACGGTTAATGCCGCAAGTGGCGGTGGGAGTGGCAGCGGTAGTGGTGTGCAGACCTTGACCGCCGTGGCCGACGCCATGGTCAAATCGTCCAGCGCCACGCGCAACTATGGCAGCGTGAGCACGATCCGTCTGCGCGATACTGATCCGTTCTACACAAGCTATCTTCAGTTTAATGTAACGGGTGTGAGCGGACCGGTGCAGAGCGCTAAGCTGCGGCTCTATGTAACCGATGCCAGCAACGACGGCGGCGCGATCTATCTTGTTTCCAACAATGGCAGCAATGGCGCCCCGTGGACTGAGAGCGGCATCACCTGGGAAAATGCGCCCGTTATTGGCGGTAGCCCGCTCAGCACGCTGGGCGCCGTGGAGAGCGAAGTGTGGGTAGAATTTGATGTAACCGCGGCCGTGACCGGTAATGGGCTTCTCTCTTTTGGCCTGAACACGGCTTCGACTAATAGCGTTCTCTATAGTTCCAAAGAGGGCGTCCATGCTCCTGAATTGGTGGTGACTTATGGCGCTGCGGCTCAACAGGCCACGGCCACGCAAGACGAACAGTCCGCGCATCGCACACCATCCATCGACCGCTCCGAGGCTTTGCTTGATGCCCGCCTGGTGCAAGAATTGCAGATGTTGGACGGCGGTGTCATGCTCTTCTTGCCGCTGGCGGAGAGGCCATAGGGTCGCATGGGTAAACATCTTAGCATGATCCGATAGTTGAATAATACGCTAGGATGACAAGGCGAAAAGATGAAGTATGCCTTGTCATCCTAGCGGATGGCCCAGTTTCAAGGCCCGTAGTTCACCACAACCTTCACCACAACCCCCCAAGTACAAAACCCTCCAATCCCCCAACCCCAAACATGACAGTCCACGCAAGTTCGTCTATAATCTTTGTTAGATTCCCCATAGATTGCTCTGTGTAATGACCCAGATTTTGGAACGCATATAAGTGTCTGTCCGCAAATTCTCTGTGCCCAACCGATCTGTCAGCGACAGCATTGGATTCACAACCGAATCTACGGATAGGTTCTAAGCTGAATCGAGGAAGAATAATGACTGATCCAATTGTGGAGACGACGCCGATTCTGGAACGTTTTCGGTTGGATGGACGCACGGCGCTGGTGACCGGCGCCGGCCAAGGCATTGGCCGTGGATATGCCCATGCGCTGGGTGAAGCGGGCGCCGCCGTGGCCGTGGTCGATATTAAGCCCGAACGCGCCGAAACCGTGGCCCACGAATTGAGCCAAAAAGGCATTGATGCCATTGCATTGACGACGGACGTGACGCAGCCAGAGGCAGTCGAGGCTATGGTCGCTGCCGTGATGGACAAGTGGGGCAAGTTGACCATTGGCGTGAACAACGCCGGCATTGGTCATTGGGTGGCTGCTACGGAGATGACGCCGGCCGAGTGGCGGCGCATGATGGACATCAACCTCAACGCTGTCTTTTATTGTGCCCAGGCCCAAGCGCGCGTCATGCTGCCCGCGGGCTATGGCAAGATCATTAACACGGCCTCTATGTCTGGCAGCATTGTGAACACACCGCAGGATCAGGCCGCGTACAACACGTCCAAAGCCGGCGTGATCCACTTGACGCGCAGCTTGGCCGCCGAATGGGCGCCGCGCGGTATCCGCGTCAACTGCATTAGCCCCGGGTACACGCGCACAGACTTAGTGGACGATCTGGTCAGCACGCCCGAAGGCCAGGAAATCGTGCCAATTTGGATGCGCATGACGCCCATGGGGCGCATGGCCGAAGTAAGCGAGCTACAGGGCGGCGTGGTCTATCTCGCCTCAGCCGCCTCCGATTTCATGACCGGCCACGATCTGGTAATCGATGGCGGCTATGCACTTTGGTAGCCGGGTGACCAAATAGTCGGATGGTCCCTTGCTCGACAACTCGACCACCTGACAACTCGACCACCTGACAACTCGACCACCTGACAACTCGACCACCTGACAACTCGACCAATAGACTAACTGACCAAAAACAAAGGTAGGATATCATGCGCTTAATGGAACAGATCCCCAATTTGAATTTCCCGGCTCCGCTGCCCAAGTCGCTTTTTGTGGTGGACCAGCGTTTTGACGCGCCCAAGATTGACGATATTCCGAGCGCCACGCGGCAGGCGGTGGATAAGCTGGCGGCTAGAATGAAGCCGGGGGCCACGGTGGCCGTGGGCGTGGGCAGCCGCGGCATTGCCAACTTGCCCATCATCGTCAAAGCCACAGTCGATCATCTGCAAGCCCTGGGCATGCAGCCATACATCATCCCCACCATGGGCAGCCACGGCGGCGCCACCGTGGAAGGGCAGCTTGATGTGCTCTCCAACTTAGGCGTAACGCCCGCCACCATGGGCGTCGAATTTAAAGCCACCATGGAGGTCACTGAGATCGGCCAGTTGTCCAACGGCACCAAGCTGTATGAGGATGTGAATGCCGCTGCCGCCGACCATGTGATTCTGGTTAGCCGCATCAAGCCGCACACCGATTTCCGCAGCCATCTGGAAAGCGGCCCCTCCAAAATGTGCGTTATTGGGTTGGGCAAGCAGTTCGGCGCGGCCATTATGCATACCGGTGGCGTGCCGGCGTTTCAGCAATACCTGGCGCCCGCCGCCCGCATTTACGAAACCAATACCAACTTTGTGGGCGCCGTGGGTATTGTAGAGAATGCCTATGACGAAACGGCCATTATTCAAGGACTCACGGCGGACGAAGTGGGGCTGGAGCCCGAGGCGAAGCTGCAGGAAAAGGCCAAGTCGCTCATGGCCAGCATTCCGTTTCCCGTGGTAGACGTGCTGGCGATTCGCCAGATCGGCAAGGACATTAGCGGCGCCGGCATGGATCCCAATGTGACTGGGCGGCTGATGATCCCGCGCGAACCGGAGAATTTCAAAGGGCCGGATCTGGCCGTTATTGCGGTGATGGATTTGACGCCGGCGACCCACGGCAACGGCACCGGCATTGGCTTTGCCGATGTGACGACCAAACGCGTGGCCAATGCAATTGATTGGGAGGTGACCTATATGAACGGCATTACGTCCGGCTCTTTTGGGATGCGCCGCAACCATCTCCCCATTACCATGAATGACGATTTTCAAACGCTGAGCGTGGCGCTGCGCGGCTGCGGTCAACCCCAGGAAACCGCCAAGTTTGTCTTTATACAGGATACGTTGACGCTCAATCGGCTCTGGATCAGCCCCAGTTTGTACAGTGTGGCCGATGTGCATCCGCGCTTAACCGTCGTGGATGAAATCCCTTTGGCGTTTGATGAGTGCGGCACAATGACCAGCCCGTGGGCGCTAAAGTAAACAACGCGCATAGTAGGGTATCGGCCATAGGAATCGGGATGCAGATACATGCGGATGTATATGGATTCGCCCTAAAAAATCTCTGTTCATCCGCATGTATCCGCGCACCATTATAAACTTATGTTACGCAAGCCTGGAGGAAAGTTGACTCGACGACGTTCCTGTTTTCTCTAGCAGACTGACTGTCGCTGCGTAACGTGAGTTATTAAATGACCTTGACCGATAATGTCTATGGCAATTATCAGTAAATCGCAATAGCAAAATATAGGGTCGGATTCGATAAACCAGGCCGATGCCTAGATCGCCAACACCGTTGCGGTGTACTGATTATCGACTCTACCAATACTCAATATCTATCAACACTCAATATCTATCAACGTCGCCAGCGTTTGTTCATCCCCAAACCCACCTGGCTTGAGAATCACCTGGACCACGCGCCCCCATTTGTCTTGCCCCAGCGCCAGCGGAATGCCGGGCATTACCTCCTCTATAATCTGTAATTGCGCTATCCCTACTTTGCTTAATACCGCCATGGCCGTGTCGCCGCCCGTAAGGATAACGCGGCGCGGCTGCACTATCTGCCAAGCGGAGGCAGCCTGCTCGCCCAATCTGTCGGCCTGTATGCGTGCTTCTGGCCCATCGAGCTGAGCAGACGCATGGGGCGGCGGCAGATGAAGCAAAAGAGCGGAATGGCTGGCCATTAGCTCGGGATTCAGCGCTGATGGGGGCTGGGTTTGATACTCAATGGCGCGCACGTGGCGTTTGCTGCGCAGCTGCTGAATTTGCTGCTGCGCAATGGGGTTGCCACTGCCCGCTACCACCAGCGTAGCCGTCTCTGCCGCGGACCATGTGCGATCTGCCGCGCGGGGAGACGTTGATGGATGCTGCGGCCAGAGTTGCCGCGCCAGCGCACCTGCTAACCCGGCGCTACCACAAAAAAGCGCTTGCGGCACTGCTTGCCGCGCCGCCGTGACAATTGTGGCCAAATCGGCATTGGTCAGCGCGTCTATAATCAGAAATTGCGCTCCCTCCTGAACGGATTTTTGCATGTGCTGGCCCAAATGTGCGGCGCCCGCACGTACATCGGCCAACGCGATGGTCACCTGTGGGCGCGCTGTTTGTTCAGCCAGCCGCGCTGGCAAGAGAATGTTTTGGGCGCCGCCCGCGTGCAACACAAGTTCTCCCTGGCGCAGACCCCGGCCCTGGTCGGGAAAGGCCGGGCAGATCACGGCACAGGCGGGGGCGACGTTGCGGCTTTGCGAATCCGCTAGAGCGCGCAGCATGGCGTCCAATTCGCTGCCCAGATTGCCGCGTAGCGTTGAGTCAATCTTTTTATACCAAATGGCCTGCGGCGGAGCGTTGATGCCGGCAATTAGCTCAGCCACGGCTTGGGCAGCCTGCGCGGCCTGCATGTGGCGCGAATCGGACGTAAAGGCGGCCGCACCCGCGGCCAGGTCATGCTGGAGCGGCTTGGGGTAAACGACCGCTGGCAAACCGGCGCCAAAGCAGCGGGCTGCCGTATCGGCAGCGCCAGTTAAGTCGTCAGCCACAATGATAAAGTGTGTTAAGGAAGATTGCATAAATTTGTCGATTCGTTTAAGCTGGGGTAAAGTGCTCCTGCGTTTGAATTCTTAAAAATTTTTAGAATTATACTACATACTTGACCATCGCAGACATTCACGAAAGTGAGACATTGTGTTCACATTAGTGGTAGTATCTTTACTGGTCATTAGCTTTCTGTGTTCGCTGATTTTGGTGGCCGCAATGGTTGTGGCATCTCGAGCCAATGCCAAAGCCGTGGATTCACTGGAGAGGCTGCAGCGCATTTCTAATACGCCAGCGCGGGGTGTGAACGATGAACGAACGGCAAATGCCCAATCTATTTCCGCATCAGACGCTGCCCAATTAGCATCGGCAAAGTTGGCTTTACACCGCAATATTGCCGAAGAATTGCGTACGCACAGCAGCGCTGACCATGAGCGCCAAGCTACGCCAGCGCTGGAATCTCCACCAGCTTCTTCAGCCAATAGTGAGCAACCTGAACACGTTAGTAATCAATCCGTGTAGCTGCATTGACGCTGCGACTAGCGTTGATGAAGATGAATACATTCCCCGTACGCAGCGCCTGTGGATCGCCGGGAGAAGAGACGATCTTTTTTCCAAAGCAACCACCGGTTTCATGGGATGGATAGCCGCTTAACCAAGCGCCTTTTTATATGCCTCGAGCGCCCGTTGGCGCGCCATTTTGTGCTCCACAATCGGCGCTGGATAATCGGCTCCGATCCGACATTGGGCCTGTTCTTGCTTCGCTTTTCCCATTTTCCACGGTTCGTGAATATCTGCTGGCGCCACGCTGGTCAACTCGGGAACCCACTGGCGAATATAAGCGCCATCGGGGTCAAACTTCTGGCCTTGCGTAATTGGATTAAAAATGCGGAAGTAGGGCGCGGCGTCTGTACCCGTGCCCGCTGACCATTGCCAACCGCCGTTGTTGGCCGCCGGGTCGCCATCCACCAAATTCTGCATAAACCAGCGCTCTCCCCAACGCCAATCGATCAGCAAATGCTTGACCAAAAACGAAGCCACCACCATGCGCGCGCGATTGTGCATCCAGCCCGTGGCGGCAAGCTGGCGCATGGCCGCATCTACAAAGGGGTATCCCGTGCGGCCCTTTTGCCATGCCGCAAAGTCATCTTCATGGTTGAGCCAGGCGATTTTGTCATACCCCTGACGAAAGCTCTTGCCCTGCACCTCTGGAAAATGGGCCAAAATGGCCAGATAAAAGTCGCGCCAAATCAGCTCGTCAAGCCAGGTCTGTGCAGATTTACGTGCGGCGTCCGACGGGGCCCGGCGCGTCGCCTCTGTGGCGCCCAATGCCGCCAGCCTGGCCGATATCATGCCAAAGCGCAGATAGGGTGAGAGCTGGGATGTGGCATTCAGATCGGGCCGATCGCGCTGGCTGGCGTATGTGAAAATGGGCGGCGCGTCTCCGGTAATAAAGCGCGCCAAGCGGCTTTTGCCTTCCGCTTCGCCGGCCGTAAAATGCGCCAACTGCTCTTTGGGGGTGGGAATATCCAACGTGGAGACAGTTGCCGGGGTTGATATGGTTGCGGGCGCCGGTAGAATGTCGGCCCGCCGCAGCTGCACCATGGCTTTCCACTTGCGGCTATACGGCGTATACACAGTGTACGGGCTGCCATCATCTTTGCGCACCGCATCGATGGGCTGTATGGCCGCGCCTTCGGTAAAGGTAATGGGCGCGTTTGCCGCCACGACATCATCACGCGCACGCGCATAGCTTGAATAGTCGCGCTGGGCGAAAATATGGGCGCCTTCTAGCTCCTGGCAAAGCCGCAATAGCTCTGCCACAGGCTCGCCTTGGCGCACGATCAAGCGGCTGTGGCGCTGTTGCAGCGCGTTATCCAGCGCTTGCAACCCAGCCAAAAGGAACGCCGTTCGTTTGGGGCCACTGTAGGTCGAGTTGAGTAGACGCGGATCTAAAATAAAGAGCGGGACCACCTGTGGGGCATGCTCCATGGCCGCTTGTAGCGCCGGGTTGTCGGTTAAACGAAGATCGCGCCGAATCCACCAAATGGCAACATGATGAGCAGATTGATCTGTAGACATACGGTTCGGCTCTCCTGAATGTATGCGAAGGACTTTAGGATAGAGCATGTACAGACAGCTTGCTAAGATTTTGCCAAGATGGCATCTGCCACGCGTAGGCCACCCAACGCGGCAGCAGCCGTAGATTGGCCCGGAAATATTGTGTCGCCCACCATCCAGAGGCCAGGCGCCAAATGGGGACCCCAGTTTTGAAACAAGCTGCTTTGTGGAAAGCCGCCCACCCAGCCCCAGTCGCGCCGCGTAAAGCGCTGAAATGTAACCGGTGTTCCGGGCTTGATGAGATGAGCAGCCGCCCGTAGCCCAGGCAAAATGCGTTCGGCTGCCGTGAGCAACTGTTCGGCGTAACGCTGTTTGCGCGCGGCATAGCGCGTGCGGTCATTGTGAAACAGATTCCACCAAGGCGCCAATGCCGTGTGTGTGCTCATGGTTATGGCGCGCCGGCCAGGGGGCGCCCGGTTTACATCCCATGCCGGACTCACTGAGAGGAAAAGCGTGTTGCCTTCACCCAGCGGTTCGCGTATGATGACCTGATGATGCAGCGGCCAGTTGGGAGGGATCAGTTGGGCATCCACCCCGACATAGAGCGTAAAGGCGCCGCCGCCTGTTTCTGGCCGGGCGGGAAGATGGCGCAATCGGCGCGGGGCTTGTTCACCCAGGAGGCGGGCAATATTCCACGGCGGCAAGTTGGCCACCACAATATCCGCTTGGTGGGTTTGGCCACGGCGCGTCTCCACGGCTTGAGGCCGCCCATTTTCAAGGATAATGCGCGTCGCCTCTTGGCGATATTGCACCTCGCCTCCATTTTGGGTGACGGCCTGGGCCAGGCACTGCGCAATGGCGCCCATGCCGCCGGCCAAATGGACCACGCCGCGGCGCGGCAGATCCAACGCCGATGCGCCGTAGAGCGCATTGGTCTGCGTGCTCACCGCCTGGGACGCAATGAGAAGCTGGGCATCTGCAAAGAGACGTAAAGCCTCCGGCGCGCTGCGTAAATGGGCGGAAAGCGGCTGAAAGAGATCGGCGAGGAGATGGGGGCGCAGCTGCCGCCAGCTGGTGGCCAGCCAGCCCGCACCCTTTTGCACAAGCTGCGCCACGTCCCGAGCCGATTGCGGCGGCCAGGGCGGCTGCCGTAGCGCCAGCGCCCACAGCAGATCGGCCGTGCTTTCCTGCCAGTGCCAAAACGGCCGCGTCGCTGCCCCAAAGACGCGATCGCGCTCTGCCCACCGTTCTGGACCGGCCCAGCGCGCAACGCACGCTCCATTGGGCAAGTGAACCATCATAACGGGGGCTGCTTGTGACGGGACCGGGTCAGCTTGATGAAGCGGCCACGCGTCTATGCCCGCACGACGGGCGACTAGATCCATGGGACCGCCAGGATAGAAGCCGCCGGCCAGCGTGGCGCCGGCATCAAAACGATATTGCTGATGGTAAAAGGTGCCGGCGCAGCCGCCGGGATAGACGTGTGCTTCCAGCACCGTCACTTTGAAACCGGCGCGCGCCAAAGTGGCTGCGGTGGTCAGCCCGCCGATTCCTGCACCGATCACGACTACGGTGTGAGAGATAGCCACGTTGTTAGAAGCAGTCTGAAAAGTCACCATTGGGTCCAAAAACATGCCGGGAAAGGGCCTATTGCGCATGATGTGACCAGGAATTTTGTGGCCCTTTCCCGGCATATGAGACACCTGAACCACCTTTTCAGACAGCTTCTTAGAGATAGCATGGTGTAGAGATAGCCATAGTGGTTGGGGATGATTACTCAATTACCCGTTCTGCCGCCAGCAAGCGGGCTGTTTTCCAGCCGCGATAGGCAAAGAGTAGGGGCAGCGTAAACCACATGCTCATGCCGATGATTTTCCAAAACCAGTGCGATTTTAACTCGGCTTCAATTTTGTCGATGACAATGGTGTTTGCAGCATCGACGGCTTGAAACGTATGTTGATGCACCCATTTGGCAAAGGGGCCGCTGAGCTGCCGATCCACAAAACTATATTGAGTGAGCTGCTCAATGCGCGCCCGCCAGTGAATGGGTACGGGACCCAGCCAAAGCGTAAACGCCATTTCCGAGCCGTCCTTTAGCTGGGTGGGCGCTTGATGCATTTGCGTGATGATGGGGGGCGGCGTAATAGCGGCCATACTGTCGGCGCGCCGGTGAAACTCTGCCACCTTGTCTATTGGCGCTTTTACCTTAAATTTGTGCGAATAGTTCATGGTGCAATTGGTTGAACTTGGCCCAGCCCTACGCCGCGTGTTGGACGGGCGCGGCGGTGGCTGCTACGGGTGGATGCACCAATGCCTCAATGGCTTCGGCTGCCGTTGGGTAGGTAAAGGTAAAACCGGCCGCGGTGAGGCGCTGGGGTATGGTGTGTTGGCCGTCCAGCAGAATCGTCGACATCTCGCCCAGCACGGCTTTCATGGCGAAGCCCGGGGCCGGCAAAAAGGCCGGGCGCTCCATGACGCGGCCAATGACTCTAGCCAATTCCTTGTTGGGCAGCGGCTCGGGCGCACACAAATTGTATGGACCAGTAGCCGTAGCGTGCTCAATCAAGAATTGAATGGCGCGCACTTCATCATCTATGTGAATCCACGGGTACCATTGGGTGCCGCTGCCCAAGGGGCCGCCGGCAAAAAAGTGGAACGGCAGCTTGATTTTGGGCCAAGCTCCGCCCTTGTTGCTCAGGACAATGCCGGTGCGAATGACCGGCCGCCGAATGCCCATGTCGTCGATTTCGGCGCTGGACTGCTCCCAATCAAAGCAGACCTGAGCCAGAAAATCGCCGCCGGGGCCGCTCTCTTCGGTCAGCGGTACATCACCACGATTGCCCCCGTAGTAGCCAACCGCCGACGCCTGGATCACGACCTTGGGCGGATTTTGGGCTGCTTTGACCGCCTCTACCACGGCCTGGCCAGCGTGAATACGGCTTTCTAAAATCAGCCGCTTGCGTCGTTCACTCCAACGTTGATCGGCAATACCGGCGCCGGCCAGATTCACAATGGCGTCGGCGCCTTCCGCCAGTTTGCCCCAGCCTTGGGCGGTTTTGGCATCCCACTCTTCTACCTGAACACCAAAGGGCACGCCACGCGCCGTGCGCGGGTTGCGGCTGAGGACTGTGACTTCATGCTGCTGTTTGATGAGGTGTGAAGAGAGCGCCTTGCCAATGAGCCCTGTTCCACCCGTGATAATTATTCGCATAGTTATGCTCCATTCTTTATTTAGAACCTATCCGTAAATGCGTAAATGCGGTTGTGGATCATGTCCCGTCTCTGACAGAGCGGTTTGGCACAGAGAGTTTACGCACAAACATTTCGTACTTCTTGTTCCACTTAAGCTGGGGCTGCATCAGCCTGGCCGATGGTTTGCACCCATTGCAAAATGAATTTGTCTTGCGCCGGCAGATGCGTCTCTGCCGCGGCCAAATAGGCATCTACAAAGAGGTCAATCTGTTCTGCCGACATCGCGTGATGCGTTGACAGATATTGACGCATCCATTGGACGCCCTGGACCAAATAGGAAACATTGCCCAGCACCAGCGACGCCACAATCGTTTTGTACAAATGTTCAAACGCCGCCTTTAGGGCGCTTGGCTCCAAATGGGCGGCGTGAATTTTGTCCCAAGTGGATGCTTGGATTTGGGCAGAAGATGTCTGAAATGTATGCAAAGCCTGTGCGTGCTGGGGCAGCGTATGCTGCGCCGCGTGACGCGGCTGTGGGGAACGCATAATGTCTTCGACTAGCTCTTCTACTTTTTCAATTGAAGAACCTAGGAAATAGCCTGGGATTTGGGCTTTAATCGCGGGCTCCTGGACGAAAATACGGCCCCCAAACGCCAGCGGCATATTTTGCGCCACCAGTTTTTGGCTCATTTGCAACAATGTGGCCGCCGTATGCAGCTGCTGCGCAACGAGAATGACCAGCGTGGGTTGGGCGCGTGCAATTGTCTCTTCTAAATCCCGAATGGGTACATTGGCCCCCAAATAGAGCACGCGCCAGCCGCGGCGCCGCAACATAAGAGCCAGCAATAGCGGCGTAAACGTATGTTCCTCTTCCGGTGGACAGGTAATGAGAATGGCGCCGCTGCGCGTGGGAGAAGGGGCCGCATTTAGAAGCGCATGTAACCGACGCATGGCCAGCGCAGAAGCAAAATGCTCCTGCTGTACGGTCATCTGCCCGGCTTGCCACTCTGCGCCAATGGTGGCCAGCCCACTCTGCATGATCTGAATACAGACGGTTTCAAGCGGCAACGTGGCAAAGGCCTGGTTAAGCGCCTGCTCGGCGCTTTCTTCATCAAATGCTTTGCATGCCTCAATCCATATTTGCCGCAGCCTGCCGATCTGATCTCCCGAAAGTGGCACGGCATCAATACGCTGCGCAATGGCTGGCGGCTGGCTTTGCTGAACGGTGTCTGAATGTGCGGGCAAGGGCGGGCGCACTTGTGATGACGATTCGGCCATTAGCTGTAAGGGGTTTTGGCCGCTGCTAATAAGCTCTTGCCACAGCGCAACGGCGCGACTAATATTCAGCCCCTCATCCAGCCGGGCAGTGAGCCATTTGAGCGTATCAATGTCATATTGGGAATAGAGTCGATGGCCGCTGGCCGTCCGTTCTGGTTCCGGCAAACCATAGCGACGCTCCCAAGCGCGCAGCGTGTCTGGCTTGAGCCCGGTTTCTTTGACGACAGCTTTTAAATTGTAAATGGGCAGGCCGTCGGAAACTGGGTGATTGGTCGGCGTTGTGTCTGGAGATGTCATGGTGCAACCGATGTCGTTTTCTATACAAATTTGTCTTCTCTGCTCAAACTGCATACATTTCTATGCTATCGTATCATATCTTCTAATGCTTTGTCAATGCTTTGTCAATGTTTTTGCTGTTCAAATCCATTTCAATATGTGGACAAAATGCTGATATATTCTTTGACAACCAAGCAATTTTATGATAACTTCGCCTTTGAGCAAATTTTTTCGCTCATTTGCCGAAGCGTGAAAATACCATGATTTTTCAGCCGCAAACTCATCGAGGGTCACACTTCTCACCGATGAGCCGATTTCTTTAGTTCGGCTATATGTTTCCTCAGAAGCTATTTCGCGGAGGAGTTTTGTGCAATAAATCGCGACCCAATGGACATAGGAGCTTAATGATGGCCCTGCATACACAGACCTGGGAACACGATCTCTTAACGCTGGCCTATGAAGCCATGCCGCACCATACGACCCGTCATGCGCATGACGCGCATGCTTATGATGCCGCCACGTTGGCGCATGCATACCGCCACTGTGCAGCCATAACGGCCACGCACAGTCGGTCGTTCTATCTGGCTTCTGCCCTGCTGCCGCGCGCAAAACGCCAAGCCGTGCGCGCGCTCTACGCCTTTTGTCGCGTTACGGACGATATTGTAGATTCGGCTGCGGAAGCGCAGCGCACAAAGCCGACCCGCACCACGGATGAGTGCGCTGTGGTCGCCAAGCAGCTTCAGCAATGGCGACAGCGCATTTTACAGCGCCATCCACCGGCCGATGATGCGGTGGCCGTGGCCTGGTCTGCCGTCCGCTGTCAATATCATGTGCCGCATCGCTATGTAGAGCAGTTGATCGATGGCGTGGGGCGCGATTTGGTGCAGCGCCGCTACGCCACGTTTGACGAGTTGGCGGCCTATTGCTATGGCGTGGCCTCCACAGTGGGGCTCATGAGCATGCACATTATTGGCTACGCGGGGGATGAGGCAATTCCACATGCCATTAAGTTGGGCGTCGCCTTGCAAATGACCAACATTTTGCGCGATATACCTGAGGATTTACGCATGGGCCGCGTCTATTTGCCGCAGGATGAACTGGCTGCATTTGACCTGGATGAAGACTATCTGGCCGCCGGCATTGTGACGCCGCGCTGGCAACGCTTTATGCGTTTTCAGATCGAACGCAATCGACAACTCTATGGCGAAGCATTGCCCGGCATTGCCTTGCTAGATCGCGACGGCCGCTTCGCCATCCGCGCGGCAGCTGAGCTATACCGCGCCATTTTGGACGACATTGAAGCGCGCGCGTACGATGTGTTTTCCGGGCGGGCGCACGTATCTACCGCGGGCAAACTGCGCCAATTGCCGGGCATCTGGTGGCGAAGTCAATGGAGCTGACGTGCGATAGGGTCAAATTCATACCCTATGTTACGCAAGCCTAGAGGAAAGTTGGCTCGCCGACTTTCCTCTTTCTCTCTAGCAGACTGACTGTCGCGGCGTAACGTGAGTTTATAAAACGAAAGCGCGCGCGTGCTGGGTGTGGCCAATTGAATGTGTTATACTGGGGCATCTACTCAGCCCAACGTGCACATGGAAGGAACCACCCTATGAACCCCGCTCCCCAGACGCCGGCCTGGCATGCCCAGGTCGTTGAAGAGATCATTGACCCCAATCGTCCTATTATTGACCCACATCATCACTTATGG
Organism: Caldilineaceae bacterium; assembly: GCA_020634755.1. Classification (GTDB taxonomy): domain Bacteria; phylum Chloroflexota; class Anaerolineae; order Caldilineales; family Caldilineaceae; genus JACKBC01. Next base: position 139,411 of record JACKBC010000011.1, read on the forward strand.
ACCGGCAACCGCTGGACCAACGGCGCGCCCTATCTGCTGGCCGACCTGTGGGCCGACACCGAAAGCGGCCACAACATCCGCAAAACCGTCTTTGTGCAGTGCAGCGCCAGCTATCGCACCGATGGCCCTGAACACCTGAAGCCCATTGGCGAAACCGAATTTGTGGCGGCGCAGGCCATGCAGAGCGCGCAAGCCGATGGCGATAAAGCCGTCATTGCCGGTATTGTGAGCCACGCCGATCTGCGGCTAGACAAAGCCATGCTGGATGAGGTGCTGGATGCGCATGAAGCAGCCGGGCAGGGGCTCTTCCGCGGTATTCGTCACGCCGGTTCACGGCACCCCCAGCCAGAGACTGCCTACGGACCGGGGAACAATCCACCGGGGCTCTTTACCGATCCAGCGTTTCAGGCCGGCGTGCGCCACCTGGGCCGTCGCGGCTACACGTATGAAAGCTGGCACTATCACTTTCAGCTCGCCGACTTCCGTGCGCTGGCCCAATCCGCACCCGACACCACCATAATCCTGGATCACTTTGGCACGCCGCTGGGCCACGGCGAGTATGCGGATCAGCGTGAGGAGATTTTCAAGCAGTGGCAAAAGGATATGGCCGCGCTGGCCGAATGCCCCAATGTCTACGCCAAGCTGGGCGGCCTGGCCATGCCGGACAACGGCTTTGGCTGGCACGAAGCCGCTCGCCCCGCCACATCTGACGAACTGGTGGCGGCGCAGAAACGCTATTATTTGCACACCATTGAGTGCTTTGGTCCCGACCGCTGCATGTTCGAGAGCAACTTCCCGGTGGATAAATTGTCCATTGGCTATCCAATTGTGTGGAATGCCTTTAAGAAGATGGCGGCGGACTTTTCCGAGGCGGAAAAGCATGCGTTGTTTTATGGCACGGCGGCAAAGGTGTATCGAATATAATAGGGCCTCCAGAAAGTTGCGAGATAGCGGCGGTTGAGTAGCCCCGGCAGTTTGGGGCGTATCGAAACCAAAGCGGCTTGTTCCTCAACAAATCTCAAAGTACCTGACAATCATGCAAAAACCCAACCTCCTCTTCATTCTCACCGACGATCAAGGCTACTGGGCAATGGGCTGTGCGGGCAACTCAGAGATCCGTACACCCAATTTGGACCGGCTGGCGGCCAACGGACTGCGCTTTGAAAACTTCTTTTGCGCCTCTCCTGTCTGCTCGCCGGCGCGCGCTTCCATCCTCACCGGGCGCATTCCGTCCCAGCACGGCGTGCAGGATTTTCTGCGTGGCGGCAACTCCAATCTGCTGGGCGACGGCGATGCCGCCATTGAATATCTGCACGGCCAAACGGCTTACACCGATCTGCTGGCCCAGGCCGGTTATTCCTGCGGGCTGAGCGGCAAGTGGCACCTGGGCTATGCCGAAAAGCCGCAAAAGAGCTTTGCCTATTGGAACGTCCACGCCACCGGCAGCGGTCCCTATTACCACGCCCCCATGATCGAACATGGCCGGCTTTACGAGCCCCAGGCCTACGTCACGGACCTGATTACCCATAATGCCTTGGGGTTTCTGGCGGCCCACAAAGAAAACCAGCGGCCTTTCTGCCTCAACGTTCACTACACCGCGCCCCATGCGCCGTGGGGCCGCGAACATCATCCGCCGGCCCTGTATGATGACTACTTCCACAACTGCGCCTTTGCCTCTGTGCCCGATGAACCCATGCATCGGCAGCATTTGGCCAAAGAGGGCGCGGCCGGCTCGCTGGGCTTTACGCCCGAGTCGCGGCGGGCCACGCTGAGCGGCTATTTTGCCGCCGTCACCGCCATGGATGCCAACGTGGGGCGGCTGCTGGATTGGCTGGAGGAGCATAGCTTATTGGAGGAGACGCTGGTGATCTTTACCAGCGACAACGGCATGAACATGGGCCACCACGGCATCTACGGCAAGGGCAACGGCACCTTTCCGCCCAACATGTTCGACACGTCGGTGAAAGTGCCCACCATTATATCGCGGCGAGGCCACATTCCACAGGGCCAGGTGATCCGTTCGCTGCACAGCCATTATGATTTAATGCCCACGCTGCTCGACTATTTGGGCATTGAGAATCCCGAGGCCGATATGTTGCCCGGGCATAGCTTTGCGCCCATCTTGCGGGGTGAGCCAGCGGGAGAAGAAGCGCCCATTGTGGTCTTTGATGAATATGGCCCCACGCGCATGATCCGCACGGCAGCCTGGAAATATGTTCATCGCTATCCATACGGCCCCCACGAGCTGTACGACCTGGTCAACGACCCCAACGAGCGGCGCAATATCATTGCGGAATCTGCACATTCGTCAAGACGCCAGGAGCTGCAAGCCGAGCTGGAAAGCTGGTTTGTGCGCTACGCCGACCCCCAGCGCGACGGCGCGCGCGAGGCCGTCATGGGTCGCGGTCAACTCGATGTGGTGGGACCGGCCGCCCAAGGTCGCCAGCGCTTTGGCGATGATGTGGTGTATGCCGCACATGAACGGGAAGATTGAGTAATCGGGTTCATGGCGCGGTGAAGTTATGCGCCGGCAACTGGTGGCTCGTCGTCGCTTGGTGATGGCTGCTCGTTGGACGAACTGCGGTCATAATAGTGATTGTGGGTCACGTTGACCTGTGCGCCTTGGCCAATGGCCACGCCGGATGTGTCAGAGATATTGCCCACGCTTGTCTTGTCCCCGCCTACCTGATCGCCGCTCGACTGTCCAGGCACGGAGTGGTTAGCGCTTGTGGTGGATGGTGCAATGCCGCTGTGCTCCGCAATGGCCTTGAGCGCCGGATTGCCGGAGTTGGCGCGCAACGCGCCGCTGACCAATTCCTGCGTGCGGCCGCGCGCCTCGGCCCAGCTGATTAGGTTAAAGACCACTGCGCTCAGATTGCGACCGCCGGCAATGGCATTGAGGTTTTCTTCCAGTTCAAAGCTAACCATCTGCTCCAGATCAGCTTGGGTGGGAAATGCCGAAAGCAGCGCTTCTTGCAGTTGTTTGTATTGTGCGCCGGAAAGTTTCATGATGCGAGATTCACGTATTTTGTAGGGGCGCTGCTTGCTGCGCCCGCCTGATTTTGTTTGCGCAGGTTTGCGGGCGCAGCGAGCGGCGCCCCTACTATTATATTAGACGCTGTGGAGGGCCAATAACTGTGACCAGATTATACAGGAATTTGCGGGCAAATGGCAATGGTTGATTTTAGAGCCAAGTCTGTCTGATAGACGAGACCGCCGTGCGGCGCACCGGTTGCAGAGTGCGCGGCGAAACAGCCGCTTCGTTGTCCGGTGCGCCGCCCATGCCGATGAGGAGATTGTCTCGTTGACCCGCCTGCGTCGTACGGCCCGACGGGGGGCCGTGAGTTTGAATGTGTTTGCGGGCCGTGCGACGCAGGCTATTCAGACCACGTAACACGCATTGTCGTCCGGTACGTCCACGGGCCCATGAAAAAGCGCTTGCGCTTCGGCCAGCATCTTTGCGGGCGTGGCGTAGCGGGCCAGGTGGACGAGGCCCAATTGTTTGGCGCCAGCCTGCTGCGCCATGACGGCCGCTTCATCGGCCGTGGGGTGGGCCAGTTTGCGTAGGTCGGCCACGATGGCCGGATCCTCCTCTTGCGCGGCGCAGATGGCGTCGCACAGAAAGAGATCGGCGTCGCGGGCGCAAGCGATCAGGTTTTCGCACGGCACGCTGTCGGCGCTATAGGCGAAGATTTTGCCGCCGTGAGTCAGGCGCACCGCGTAGGTGGTCACCCGGTGCTGCACTTCGAAAAACTCTACCTGATAGCCCCCAATGTCATAGCTCGCCCCTGGCGCCACCGGGTGAAAGCTGGTCTGATCCAGCACGCGGTAGGCGATTTCGCCATAGGTCAACTCAATGAGCTGGCGGGCGGCGTCCAGCGTGTCCGTTGGGCCGTAGAGATGCAGCGGCTGCACGGCAATAGCTAGCGGCAGCACGCCGCCAATGTGGTCGCCGTGGCGGTGAGTGAGAATGGCGTGATGCTGGTGCAGCGGCTTGCCCAGCGCATGCAGCCGCCGAATCAGCTCGTTGCCGCTGCACGTGTCGATGAGCAGCGGTTGGGCGCCCTCCGCTTCGACCAAAATGCCCATGGTGGCGCGCGTATAGGCCAGCGGCGCCCCGGTGCCTAGCGTGTATATCTTCATGCTAGCTTCCAGACGCGGCTGGCCGTGCCGCCGAAGATAGCATCCTGTTCGGCCTGGCTCAGCGTAGAGGCCCAGGCGCGCGGCACGGCCAACGCGTTGTCGTACCCTTCGCGGCTGCTGACGGGCGGCCAGTCGCTGCCCCACATAATGCGCTCGGGGCCAAATGCCTCTAGCACCAGGTCGGCCAGCGGTGGGATCTGGTCAAAAAGGGCTGGGGCGCGGCTGGCCAGGGCGGCGTCCAGTTCAGCTTGATTTTCGCCCAGCGCGCCGTGGAAGAGCGTGGTCAGGTTGTAAAATTCACCAAAGCCGGGCAGCTTAATGGTCAAATTGGGGAAGCGCGCCAGCGCCAGCGCCTTTTTAAAATTGGCATAGGGCGGCTGTAAATCAAGCTTGGCCCCGGCCAGATGTTCAATGACAATGGACAACGTGGGGAATGTTGCCACGACTCGGGCAAATTCAGCGCTCAGGAGCGACTCTATGCTGCACCGTGCGCTCACCACCAGCCCCAATTCGCTGGCCGTGCGCCACTGGATTAGCGGGTCGGCGCCCGTGGCTAGGTCATCGACAGCCAGCCGTAGGCCGCCGATCCCCTGTGCGGCCCACGTGCGGATGGCCGCGCCATCATCGTTCGGCGGGACGATCATGGCGGCGGCAAAGCGGCCAGGGTGGCGGCGCAGGCAATCGACCAGATAGCTGTTGTCGCTGTTGCCCATATATTGGATGAAGACCGCGCCGTCCACCCCGGCGCGGTTCATGTGGTAAATGAGCGTTTCCAGCGGTTCATATTTGTGCAGGCCCACGTGACAGTGGGTGTCAATAATATGGGCCATTACGCCATCACCGCCTCTTCACCCAAATGCTCGCGGATCCAGCCGCGCAGGGGCACATCTTCATCGCGCGGCGAGGAATAGCCGTGGCCGCCGGAGGGGCTGTACCCCAGCAGCTGGCGCTGGATTGGATCGCAGCGCTCAAAATAGTGCGCCACCGTCATGTCATCACGCGGGCGCAGCCAGCGATAGCTATAGCCGTAGAAAAGCACTTTGCGCGGTCCTGTCCACGTATTGGCGCTGGAGCGATGCCAGATGCGCCGGTCAAAGAAGACGGCATCGCCCGGCCCGGCGCGCACGATCTCCGTACCCTCGGGGTCGTGGCCATTGGTAACCGGTTGCGTATTGGTGGTGTGGCTGCCCGGCAGCACGTAGAGATTGGCCCGGCCTGGTTCCGTGGTGTCGGTGAGAAAGAAGGCCACCTTGAGCGAAATGCGCGGTTGGGGTGTGGTTTCCAATTCGCGGTTGAGTCGGCCACTGTCCTGATGCCAGTTGAGCGTACCCATTTTGGTGGCGGCGCCTTCAGGGCGCGGGGGCGTAATAATGGTGTGCGAATGGTAAAGCTGAATGTTCCAACCCAGGATGCCCCACACTTTGGGTAGCGTGGTAGGGCAGTCCAGCAGTTCCAAAAATGCGTCATCCTTGCCAATAAAATCGAGGATGTTAATGGCCGTGTGTGGTTCGACGCCATTGGCGGCGCGATATTCTGTCTCTACGCGATCGAGCGCCGTGTTGAGTCGCGCCACCGTTTCTGGGGAGATGGCGTTGCGCACAACAAAATAACCGTCGCGGTCGAACGCCGCGCGTTCTGCCTCGGTGAGGCTGTGTTGCAGGGAGCTAATATCCATTGGTTTCTCCTAGAATATAAAATGTAGACTGTACAATACAAAATAGGCACAAAAGTACAGAAATCACAAAAGGATTACGCCCACGCGCCCTTGGCCATCAATCCGCCATCCACATTGACATAGGAACCGGTCATAAAGGAAGCGTCATCGCTGGCCAGAAAGAGCATGGCTTTGGCAATATCGGCCGGCGTGCCAATGCGGCCAATGGGGTGGGCCGCCGCCCACTCACCGCGCAAATCGTCGACGCTGAGTCCCTTGGCGGCGGCAGCCTCGGCCACCAGCGGCGTGTCAATGGTGCCGGGGTTGACGGCCAGCACGCGGATGTTGTCTTTGGCAAAGTCGAGCGCCAGCTGACGCGTTAGCGACAGATCCGCCCCTTTGCTGGCGGCATAGGCCGGCACATCATAAGCCGACTGCAATCCCTGCACGCTGGCCGTGTTGATGATGACCCCGCCGCCGCGCTTGCGCATTTCCGGCACGCAATATTTGGTCATGAGGAAGCGGCTTTTGACGTTGACGTCCATAATGCGATCCCACATCTCTTCGGGCAATTCGTCGGCGGGCAAGTAGCTGGCCGGCGGCTGGATACCCGCGTTGTTGCAGACTACATCCACGCCACCCCAATAGGAGACGGCTGTTTCCACCAGTTCGCGGCAGGGGATGGCTTTGGAAATATCGGCCTCGCGAAAACGCAATTCGCCCTTGAGCGCCGCGCCATCCTTCTCCAACTGTTGACCCGCCGCTACATCCACATCTGCCGCCAGCACATTGGCGCCCGCCTCGGCAAAGGCCAGGCTAATGCCGCGCCCAATGCCCTTGGCCCCGCCGGTGACAATGACAACTTTCCCGCTGTAATCGTACATGGGTTTCTCCTTTGGTTTGTAGTGCTTATTGTTAATAGATCGTGTTTTGCGTCGTATCGGAAACCGCATTGAGCGCGTCCAAAATCTCGGCGTCTAGCGTCAGTTCAGCTGCGCCCAGGTTGTCTTCTAGATGCTCAATGGTATCGCCGCCGGTAATGGCCACGGTGATTTCGGGGTGCGAGAGAACCCAGGCCAGCGCCACTTGGGCCGGTGTTTTGCCGAGCGCCTGCGCAGCCTGGATCACCGCGTTGATGATGCGGCCTTTTTGGCCATTGGTGGCATCGTGATATTGGTCGGGGAAGCGCGACCAGAGCGTGCCCTGCGGCATAGGGTGGCCGGGTGTATAGGCGCCGCTGAGCAGCCCCACGGCCAGCGGGCTATAGGCCATGGCGCCCAGCCCGCGCTCGCGAATCAGCCCGAACATCTCGCTTTCCAGATTGCGGTTGAGTAGGCTGTAACGATTCTGCACGCACATGTAGGGCGTGGCGTGAAGCGCATCGGCAATCCACAGCGCACGGCAGACCTGCCACGCGGCATAGTTGCAGCAGCCCACATAGCGCACCTTGCCGCTGCGCACCAGGTCATCCAGCGCACGGACGGTTTCGTCCAGGGGCGTGGTTTGGTCAAAAACGTGGACGAGGTAGACGTCGATGTGATCGGTTTCCAGCCGCTGCAGCGAACGCTCCACTTCGCGCATAATGTGCAGCCGCGAAAGCCCCCAATCGTTGGGGCCGCGGTTGACCGGACTGGCCACTTTGGAGGTGATAACCAGATCGTCGCGCTTGCCTTTAATGGCTTTGCCCAGCACCACTTCCGAGCGACCGCGGTTGTCGCGGTCGTCGTTGGGACCATAAATATTGGCGCAGTCGAGCAGGTTAACGCCCAGGTCGATGGCGCGTTCGATCATGCGCTGGGCGGCGGCTTCATCGGCTTGGCCGCGCAGCCCCAGCCCCAATGCCAGACGGCTGACTTTTAGACCGGCGCTTCCAAAATTCACGTAGTTCATTGCTCTCTTCCTTGCATGATTTAGGTTTGATGATACTGATACGCGTTAGCATTCAGGGCGGCGAAGCTGGGCTTGTTGCTCCAAGTGCACTATGGCTGTGTCGAGGATTTGCAGCTGGATCTGGAGGGCCAATACTGGTGGCGCCTGCAACATCTCTCGAATCAGGGCGGGGGCTTCGGGTGGCCGGGTCAGATCGGCCAGATGCCGCTGTACGCATCCCAGATCTAATGAGGGCAGCGGTAGATCGTTTATTACCCACATTGTCTGAAGGACCGGATGAGCCATAATGGCCGCAGACCAGCCAATTTCGGTATTGTCGCCACGCTTGCGTACGGCCTCCATCTTGGGTCGAACATGGTTCCATAACCAGACAAAATGATCCACCATATGCTTGGGTGCTTGATACGCTGCATGCGCCTTGGCGGCCTGGTCAACGAGTTTGGCGACGATTCCATCCGCATCCAGGAGAATCACGCCATCGAGGAATGCATATCCCCACGATTCATCATCCACTTGCCTGGGGGTGAACTGTTCCGTCCATGCCGCGGCGGTTCGGAAGGTGCATTCTAAAACGATTGGCCCACATGGTCGGCGCTCGGTGATCCGGTCGCCGTTTGCTTGCACGACGATTAGATCGATATCGGAGTCTTGTCTGGCGGTTCCACGCGCAAGAGAGCCAATCAACATAACGCCAAGCACGTTGGCATTTGCGTTGAGGTCGTCGAGCGCTTGTTCAAGTGCCGCCGTGTGTAGGGGAGTTGGTGACGTAAATTTCGCGTCCAAAGCAAGATGCTCCCTATACGCTAAGTGAGGGCCATCGCGTACCATTTAGCCGCGGCGGCGGCTTTTCATTGTCAGCGGCCGGATTTATCCGTTGCGATTACGAAGTTCACGATTGCCCTATACGCTAAGTTTGTTTGTGTTTATGGAGAGAATACGGTACTATAGCGTGCATCGCACCGGGATTGCGTTTGTTGAGGAGCATGAGCCCACTTGCCCCACTATTTAACACGCGACACTTTGTGTCTGTCCGTAAATTCTCTGTGCCGAACCGATTCAGCAGACACAGCATAGGGTTCACAACCAAATTTACGGATAGGTTTTTAGTGCTTCCCAATTTTACCACCAAACTCGTCAGAAACAGATCTAACCATCATGGCCGAAAAATCTCGTCGTCTTGTCTATTCTACCGATCCGGAACCAGAAACTCAAGCTGCGTCCGCTGAAGCAACCCCGCGCAATCCGGCGGCGCCCTATCCCACCCGCCAACAAGGCAAGCCCGTACGCGTACAGCTTGAACGCAAAGGCCGCGGCGGCAAGTCGGTTTCGGTGATCACCGGCGTGCTGAGTCCAGCGCACGGTAGGCAGGCATTGCTCAAGCTGCTCAAGAACAAGCTGGGCACGGGCGGTGCACTCAAAGATGACAACGTGGAAATTCAGGGCGATCATCGGGACAAGATTGTAGAATTGCTTAAGGAATTGGGCTATCAGGCCAAAAAGGCGGGCGGCTAATTTTATTGGCTCAACAGATTAAAACAATTTGGCAGATTAAAATGGGTCTGCTGCAAAGAGCATTCACATTGCCACGAAACCCAAAAATCACAAAGATTTGCGGCTCATGGGAATTTCAGGTGGTGGACAGCAGATGTCCCCGGCACTTTCGACGCGATAACTCGGTAGCGAAACGAAGTGCCGGGGACGTCAACCACATGAGATCCTGTTGAACCAGATTTTAGAACCATTTTGTGGCTGTTCAATTACCTGCGGCAGCCTAAAAGAAAAGAGAACCAATGACTACATCACAAACTCTGCGCGGCGTATTTGCACCGACATTGACTCCCGTTCATGCTGATTTAAGCCCCGATGCCGAGCGCTTTGTGGCGCATAGCAAATGGCTGCTGGCGGATGGCTGCCACGGCCTGTGTCCCTTTGGCACCACCAGCGAGGCCAATTCATTTT
>JACKBC010000012.1 GCA_020634755.1 Caldilineaceae bacterium
TGGTGGCGCGGAACGCATAGACGCCATTTTGCCCCGTCGCATCAGCCGGAATCGTCACCCGCAGCACGACATATGCTGTGTTGCCCGGCCCCACGTTAGAGAGAACCAGCCGGTCGTTAGAGCAGACGCCATCCTGACGACAGAGCGCAGCGTCCCAATTGACCCGCTGCTCAAACAGTACGGAGATTGTGTCTACCTTGTTGCCGCTATTGGTGGTAATAAGGCCAACTTCACAGCTTTGGCCAGCCGTACAGCTTACTGGCGACGCGCCATTGCTCAAGGCCAGATTCGTGCTATAAACCGCGTCTGATGTGGGCGTCGGCGTGGGCGGGATCGGCGTCCAGGTGGCGGTTGGATTGGGCAGCGGCGTAAAAGTCCAGCTTGGGGTAGGCGTAACCGTGGGCGGAATCAGCGAGATCGATGACGTGATCACATCCGTTGCGCCGTCTGGCATGACAATGGTCAATGTAAAGATGTCAATATTTTCATCGTCGTTCAGACACTCTTCTTTTTCACCCTTGCCCTTGGCCTCTAAATTTTCATAATAAACCGCCCGCACGTTTTCCACATTCCAGCGCACCATGGTGCATTCACCGTGCAAGAGTTGCTCTTGATCGGGGCCAAAGATCACCACTGGCGGTGGCCAAGTGGCGGTTGGGGTTGGCGTGGGTCCGAGATCGCCCGGCGTGCTGCTGGGGATCACAAAATCGGGTGTGGGACGACGTTCGGGCGGCGTGGGCACAATCACCTGCACATCAATTTCCGGCACGGGGGTGGCGGTGGGCGGTGGCAGAATTACGTTGTTGTTGGCCGTATTATTGCTATTGTTGCCCGCACCATCGTCGGGCGGATTCTGCACGGGCGGATTGGCTGCATTGGGGTCCACCGCAATGGGGGTGGCCGTTACCGCCTGTGGAAAATTAAAGGTCGCGGTGGGCGCCATCACGGCCAGTTCGCCATTCGTTTGGTTTGCCTCATTGGGCGCGGCAGAGTCAGACAAATCGGCGGACTGTTCCGCAGCTTGGTCCGCCACGGGCGTAGCCGTAATCACAATATAGAGGTCGGTGGCGCGCGGCAGAGTACCGCCTTGCTGCAATGTATCTACATTGCCCGGTTCCGGCAGTGCCGCCAGCAAACGCCCGCTCATGAGCTGCCAACCCATGTAGGCCGAAAGCCCAATGCCGCACAGAAAAACGGTCACAAACGAAGCTGCCGCCGCCAGCCAGACCGTTTGCCGTCCGCCGTTCCATTCTGCATCTTCGTCGATTCCGCGCCAGCGGCGCCACAGCCGCCGCAATGAAAAAGCCGCCAAGTCGGCGCTATCCTCCTCCAGCAGCTCTGGATTCAAAAGTTCAGATTGCAGAGGAATAGAGGTGGTAAAATCAAATGGTTGCTGGGCGTCTAGGAACGGTGGCGGAATGTAAGGGCCGGAAGCGTAATCCGAGGCAGCCGCAAAGGAGGATGCGCTTGGCATGTGCGGCAGCGAGCGCGCGGGGCCCAGCAGCTGCGAAGACGAGACGGATTGATAGCGCGGGCAGAGAGGATGTCCGCCACCTAGACAGTAGGTTGCCTGATCGGCCAATATCAGCACGTTCTGTGCAGATGCGGCGTGGGCAAAGCAATGATTCTCAAAACTCGGATAATCAATGCTTGGGTTCTGGCTATTCTGTTCGTCTAGCGTCCCCAAATAGGGACAACGCTTTTCATCCATTCTGTGGATATTTGTATACCGCAGTTTGTTATGGTTGCGCTTTGTTTATGATTAGTCCACCGCAACGGTGTTGGCGATGCCGGCGCCGGTCTCGATTAGCGAATCCGGCCTTGTTTCTTGTTGTTGCGATCTATGGGCAATCAGCTAATCCGCCAAATGCGCCAGTTGCGTCGCCCGTTCAATGGCTTCGGCTGTGGTTGTAATTTCACCGGCGGCCTGGGCTTCAGCTAATTGCTCTAGTATGTGCCCCAGTTGTGGCCCAGGCGATAGCCCCAGTTCCTGCATAAGTACATGGCCATTGGCTAATGGCTGCTGCTGAATGTGCTGTGGCCCCTGTTCGTCAAATGCAAATGCCAAATATTGTACTATGTGATCCAGATATTGTCGCCATTGGCGCAGGGCTGAATTTTCCAGCGGCGGGTTTAGACCCTGGTGAATCGCCATATAGTCCGCCAGCGCCAGGAGTAACACATCAATGCCCGGCATAAAATCGCTTTTTAAGCCACCCGTCTTGCGAAAAAAGCGGAACATGGCGCGCCGGCTGAGTGGCCGCTCGCCAAAGCTGGCGTGCAGCCAGTGTGGGTGCATGTGTGACTGCACAACGGTTTGGCACAGCGTCACCTCGCTGCGGCTAAAACGCAACTGGCTTAGGCGGTGCTCCGCCAGCTGCGCGCCTATAGTCTCATGCTCAAAAAAGCGTACGCGCATCTGCCCAGCGGGATCTGGCTCTTCGCTGCGCGTGGCTGGTTTTCCCACGTCGTGCAGCAGCGCGTACCACACCAGCCATTGGGCGCGCGTATGGCCCGATGCCGTGGTCTGGCTGAAATGGGCCGCCAGCTGGGACCGCCAGGGAGATAGCGCCGCCTGCCAGGTGCTGTCCACGCCCGCATCTGCATGGGCGTCGACGTTGCTGCGTTCATCAGTTGCAAGAGGTGCATCCACCCAATTGCGCAAACGGGCCGCGTGTTGCACCGCAAGCAGCGTATGTTCATACACATCTAAAAAGTGGGGCGCTGACTGCTGGACGCCTTGGGTTGCAGAGAGTTCCGGCAGCAGGTGCGGCAGCAGCTCCACCTGGTTCAGCAGCCGAATGGCATGCGCAGGCGCCGCCGTGGCCAACGCCTTCCAAAGTTCATCGCGCACGCGCTCGGCGCTGCACTGAGTGATCTGTGAGGCCAGCTCAACGATCTGCCGCTCCGTTGCATCTGCAATGCCAAAGCCAAATTGTGTCGCCAGCCGCACCCCGCGCACCAGCCGCACTGGATCATCGGCCAGGCTGCGCGCAGTCACAGTGCGCATCACACCGGCAGTCAGGTCCTGTTGCCCACCCCATGGATCGATCACACGTCCGTGCAGTTCGGCAAATTCACCATTTGACGCTGCCAAATCATCCACCTGTAGCGCCAGCGCATTGATGGTAAAATCGCGCAGCTGTAAATCGGTGGCCAGCGTGCCGCCGCGCGGCGTAGTGACGTCGCAGATCAGCTGCCGGCCACCGCTGTGTTTAACCAGCCGCGCCACGTCGCGCTCGGCATCCAGCGCATAATAGGCCCAGCCCAGCGCATCCGCCACGCGACGAGCCGTTTGCAGCGCATTTTCAGGAGTCAATAGATCCAGATCGGCCAGCGGAAAGGCGCGGCCATTCAATTGCGCCAACCACAAATCGCGCACGGCGCCGCCCACAATATAAAGCGGCGAGGCCTGGGCGGCAAACGCGCCTAGCACATCTTGAAATTCGCGCCAGCTAGCGGCGTCCAAATGGGTGAATCTGTGTGGCTGTTCGATGGTTTGCACCATGACGTGTAGGGCAAGTTGCCCAACTCGTCTATCTGGTGAAGACAAGCTGGGCAACGAGTCTATTCTCTGCGTGCATTCATTGGAGGTGGCGCGGCCAAATCCAGTTCGGGTTGGCGCGGGCCTTCGATCCAGACTTGACCGTCGGCCCAATTTTCCTGCTTCCAGATCGGCACAATGGCTTTGAGCCGCTCGATGGCGTAGCGGCAGGCCTCAAAGCAGCCATCGCCGCGGTGGGGTGTAGCCACCGCAATCACCACGCTGGCTTCACCAATTTCGCAGCGCCCCACGCGGTGCAAAATGCTCACCTCTTTGACCGCCGGCCACTGCGCGCGGATCTCATCGGCAATGCGCGCCAGCATCTGCTCGGCCATGCCGGTGTAGGCTTCATAGTCCAAGAAATCGGTGTTTCGTTCGCCCTCTTTGGTCACCGTCTCGCCGCGCACAATGCCCGCAAATGTGGTAATGGCGCCACAGTCTGGGCGCGTTACCCGCTGCGCCACATCATCCAGCGAAAGCGGCGCCGTGGTGATCTCAAAGAGCTTTTGGGCGCTGCCGCCAGAGACGGGCGGAAAGAGCGCCACTTCATCCCCATCGGCCAGCGCGCGCGTGCGCTCCGCATATTCTTGATTCACCGCCGCGTATAACGAACGCGTGGTCAAATTTAGCCCCGGATATTCATTGGAAAGCTGTTCTAACAGGCTGTTTACCGTTGCATCGGCCGTGGTGGCAATCGCCTTTTCTTTCCAGCCTGCAATCTGGCGCAGCGTGGCAAACAACCGTACCGTTACCTGTATCATGCTAATTTCCTGTTTTGATATGCGCGCGTCAATCATGGCGTGTCGCGCGGCGCCAATCGCCGGATTTGCCACCGCGTTTTTCCAGCAACTGAATCGACCCAATGACCATTGTCTTTTCCAGCGCTTTGGCCATGTCATATATAGTCAAAGCCGCCACGCTGACTGCGGTCAACGCTTCCATTTCCACGCCCGTTTGACCTTTACAGCGCACCGTGGCCGTGATCAGCACGCAGCTTTCTGCTTCATCCAGCTCAAAATCGACGGCCACTTTGCTCAGCAACAGCGTGTGGCAGAGCGGAATCAGCTCTGGCGTGCGTTTGGCCGCCATAATGCCGGCAATGCGCGCCGCCGCCAACACATCCCCTTTGGGCGCATGGCCATCGCGGATGGCGGCCAACGTGGTGGGCAGCATGTGAACTGTGCCCTGCGCCACGGCTTCGCGGCTGGTCACCTGCTTGTCACCCACATCGACCATGGCGGCATGGCCTTGCTCATCCAAGTGGGTCAATTGCTGTGCATCTACGCTCATTATATTCCTATCATATCTCCAATGATCAGTGCCGTAACCATGCTTCCCTGTTCCAGCACACCGGCGCGCTGTGGTAGCTCCAACAGCGCATTGGCCGAGCGCATGCTGAGCAGGCGGCTGCTGGATTGGCTGCCCGTGCTGCGGGCCCAAAAGCCACCACAACCATTGTTGACGCCGGGATCCCAGCGCAATGTGGCCCGGTGATATTCGGGGCGCTCGGCATCCAGCGGCAGCGGCTGGCTCAAGTGGGCCTGCACGCGCTGCAAATATGGGTTGGGCCAGCCCGCCAGCTTGCGCAAGGCCGGCACGGCAAAAAGATAAAACGTAACCAGTGAGCTGACCGGATTGCCCGGCAGCGCAAAAACCAGCCGCTTGCGTCCAGCCACATGCGCCGTGGCAAAAGTAAGCGGCTTGCCGGGCTTCATTAAAATGCGCCCAAAATGAACCTGACCTTCGTTCTCCAGAATCGGCTTTAGCAGATCGAGATCGCCCATGGAAACGCCGCCGGACGTGATGAGCATATCGGCCTCAGTGAGCCCGCGGCGAATCAACGTCATCAGCTCATCTTTGTTATCGCGGCCAATCCCCAGGTCAAGAGGGATCCCGCCCGCGGCCTGCACCGCCGCGCGGATCATGGCGCGGTTGCTGTCGCGGATCTGCCCTGGGCCCGGGCGATGGCTCGGCTCCACCAGCTCATCGCCCGTGGAGAGAATGGCTACTGTGGGGCGTGGGTAAACGCTGACTTGAGCAGCGCCGACAGTGGCCAGTAGCCCAATTTCGGCGGCTTCGAGCCGTGTTCCCGCCGCCAGTACCTGCTGACCTTGGGTCACATCGATGCCAACGGCGCGAATATCATCGCCACTGCGCACCGCTTTGCCAATATAGACGCGCGGCTGCCCATTGGTAGCGGGTAGCGGCGTGGTCTCTTCCACCATCACCACCGCGTCTGCGCCAGGTGGTAAGGGCGCCCCGGTGGTAATATAGGCCACGTTGCCTGGTGTGACCGTAAAATTGGGCACGCGGCCCGCCGTCACTTCGCCCAGGACGGTATATTCACCGGGACCATCTGCCGCCACCACGGCATAGCCATCTTTAACCGAGGCTGGAAAGGGGGGCAGCGGTTCGGGCGCGGTCACGCTGGCGGCCAGGGTCAACCCCACAGCCTGCTCTAGGGCCACCTGATGGGCGGGAAGTGATTGAGTTTGAGCCAGCACCAGTTCGAGTGCATCCGGCACCGGCCACATTTCATAGGGTGAAACAGGCATAATTTTTTGCCTTACTTCAAGTTCTTCTTTTGAGAAGCAGTCTGAAAAGTCACAATTGGGTCCAAAAACATGCCGGGAAAGGGCTAATGCGCATGATGTGACCAGGAAATTTGTGGCCCTTTCCCGGCATATGACACACCTGAACCACCTTTTCAGACAGCTTTTGAGAATAGGACCGTTGCAAGGCCAGTGGTAAAAATCGCCGGGTCAGCAATGTTTTGCTATACGGCGGTTCTCAGTTAGAGCTGAGTATATAATGAGCAATCCACGGCGCTGCATACGTCTTGGAGAATCTGGGTGCATTGGGTGCTTCAGCTTCTTATTGTGCCATAAAATGTATTGTGCCATAAAACAACATGTAAATCCAACGGGAATATGCGTATTTCGAGACATGGCAACCATCGCCTATAATAATGGCTCAGCTCATATAATTCACATACCAAGCGAAGATGACGAGAAGGAGAGAGTATGCGGACAGGAGCGCAAGTTCTGGTTGACCAATTGCGCATTCATGGCGTGGATGCGGCGTTCTGCGTGCCGGGTGAAAGCTATCTGGCCGTGCTGGATGCGCTGTATGATGTGTCTGCCGAAATTCAGCTCATTACGTGTCGGCAGGAGGGTGGCGCGGCATATGCCGCCGAGGCGTATGGTAAACTGACCGGCAAGCCCGGCATCTGTTTTGTGACGCGCGGCCCGGGCGCCACCAATGCCAGCATTGGCGTCCACGCGGCCCGGCAGGACGCCACGCCCATGATTCTCTTTGTGGGCCAAGTGCCGCGCGATCAGCTGGAACGCGAGGCTTTTCAGGAGATCGACTATCGGCAGATGTATGGCTCGGTGGCCAAGTGGGCCAGCCAGATCGAAGATGCCGCCCGCATCCCGGAGTATATCAGCCGGGCCTTTCATGTGGCCACGTCGGGGCGGCCGGGGCCAGTGGTGCTGGCGCTGCCCGAAGACATGCAGCGCGACGAAGTGGATGTGGCCGACGCCGCACCCTATCGCGTTCCCCAGGCTGCGCCCACGGCGGCCGATCTGTCGCAAATGCAGGCGCTGCTGGCGCAGGCCCAGCGTCCGCTGCTAATCGCCGGCCACTGCGGCTGGACGCCAGAAGCCATTATGGATCTGCGCGCCTTTGCCCGCCAGAATAATTTGCCCGCAGTATCGGCCTTTCGCTGTCAGGATCTTTTTGATAATCACAGCGATGAATATGTGGGGGCCACGGGCGTGGGGGGCAACCCCAAGCTGAACCGACGCATTCAGGCGGCCGATTTGCTGCTTATGGTGGGCGCTCGGCCCGATGCGCTGACCGTCAACCGCTACACGCTGATGGAGATTCCGCACCCCAAACAGCGCTTGATTCATGTGTATCCCGATCCCAACGAATTGGGGCGCATTTATCAGGCAGATTTGCCCATTGCGGCCACCATGGCTGGTTTTGCGGCGGCGGCGCGTTCTATGCCGCCGGTGGACAGCCGCGCCTGGCAAGAATGGTTATCCGCAGCCCGCACGGACTATTTGGAATACATTGAACCGACTGAGGTGCCGGGCGACGTAAATTTGGGACAGATTCTGGTCTGGCTCAAAGAAAATGCCCCTGCTGATGCGATTATGTCCAACGGCGCCGGCGTCTATACGGCGTGGTGTCACCGCTTCTATGAATTTTCGCAGCCGCGCACTCAGTTGGCGCCGATTGTGGGCTCTATGGGATACGGTACGCCGGCCGCGGTAGCCGCCAAAGTGGTGCATCCGGAACGCGTGGTCATCTCGGTGGCGGGCGACGGCTGCTTTATGATGAACGGGCAAGAATTGGCCACGGCCATGATGTATGGCCTCAACTTTATTACTATTGTGGTCAACAACGGCATGCTGGGCACCATCCGCATGCATCAAGAGCGTCACTATCCGGGCCGTGTCTCTGGTACGACATTGGTCAACCCGGATTTTGCCGACTATGCACGGGCATTTGGGGCGCATGGGGAAGTGGTTGCGCGCACGGCGGATTTCCCGGCGGCGTTTGCGCGAGCGCTGGCCGCCAACAGACCCGCTCTCATTGAACTGCGCGTCGATCCGGAGGCGCTCAGCCCGACGGAGACGCTCAGTGGGGTGCGCGGCTGGTAAAATAGTGGTTGGTAGTTGGTAGTTGGTAGTTGGTAGTTGGTAGTTGGTAGTTGGTGATTGGTGATTGGTGGCTGGTAAGTGGCTGGTAAGTTCCCTGCAATTATTTTGTCATCAATGACGAATTGCCAAGGCTCAGCCGCCAACAACGAGCAACCAAGAATAGAAAACTAATCGTAGAAAAGGAGAAACAATGACTCTTCAACCCATTCTAATCGACGGCGCGTGGGAACAGGCCCGCGCCGTAGACGGTTCCTTTTATGCTATGAACCCCGCCACCAAGGCAGCCCTGCCTTTTGAATATCCCGTTTTGGGTTTGGCCGATGTGGAGCGCATGATTGGTGCGGCTCAGCAAGCCGTTACAGAGCTGCGGGCAATTTCGCCCGAACAGATTGCGCAATTTCTGGAAACCTTTGCCGATAATATTGAGGCGCGTAAAGATGAACTGGTAGAGATGGCGCAGCAAGAGACGGCGTTGGGCAAAGAGCCGCGCCTGGGTTCAGTGGAGCTGCCGCGCACCAGCAATCAGCTGCGCCAGGCAGCGACGGCGGCGCGGGATCGCTCGTGGTGCATGGCCACCATTGACACGGCCTCCAACATTCGCGCTAAATTCGGCCCTTTGGGGGGACCGGTGGTGGTCTTTGGTCCCAACAACTTTCCCTATGCATTTAACTCGGCGGCTGGCGGCGACTTTGCCGCGGCCATTGCCGCCGGTAACCCGGTGATTGCCAAGGCCAACACATCGCATCCGCAAACCACAAAGCTGTTGGCCGAAGCCGCGTTCGACGCTGTACAAGCGACGGGCATGCCCAAGGCCATGGTGCAGCTTCTCTATCGCACCAAGCCCGATGTAGGGCTCAAGTTGGTGTCGCATCCGCAGATTGGTGCGACCGGTTTTACGGGCAGCAAGAACGCCGGCCTCAAGTTAAAGGCCGCTGCCGATGCAGGTGGCAAGCCCATCTATTTGGAGATGTCTAGCGTGAACCCGATTTTTGTGTTGCCGGGTGTGCTGGCGGAGCGCAGCCAAGCATTGGCGGAAGAATTGGTGGCGTCCTGCACATTGGGCACAGGCCAGTTCTGCACCAATCCAGGGGTCGTCGTGTTAATGGATGATGCCGCCAGCCAGGAGTTTACGCAGAAGTTGGCGGAGATTATGGCTGCTAAGCCCAATGGCACATTGCTGGGCGCGGGCGGTCCAGATGGCATTGCCCATGCGCTCAAGGTTTGGCAGGAGCATGGCGCCGAGCTGGTCGTGGGGGGCAAGCCGGTCGACGGTCCCGGCTACAGTTTTAGCAACACGCTCATGCGTGTCTCTGGCGCTGATTTTCTCGCCAATCCCGAAGCGCTGCAAGAGGAAGCGTTTGGCGTGGCAACGCTGCTGATCTTTGCCGAAAGCGCCGAGCAGATGCGTCAGATTGCCGGCAGCATAGAGGGGCAATTGACGGGCTGTCTGTACACAAACAGCCAGGGGCTGGATGATGAAATGTACGATCTAATCGAGCCGGTGTTGCGGCAGCGCGTGGGGCGTTTGCTCAACGACAAAATGCCCACCGGTGTGGCGGTTGTCCCCTCGATGAATCACGGTGGGCCATATCCAGCCACGGGACATCCCGGCTTTACGGCAGTGGGCATTCCAGCGTCCATGCTGCGTTTCGCTGCCCTGCACTGTTATGACAATGTGCGCCCGCATCGTCTGCCCGCTGAGTTGCAAGACAAGAATCCCACGGGCAGCATGTGGCGGCTAATTGATCAGGTGTGGACGCAAGGTGATGTTTAGCGAATTTGCGGCTGATTAAATAATACCAACTGCGTTTACTGAGCCAAATGGTATAAGGTAAGAGGCCAGGTCTAAATGGGGCAAAAAGTTGACATTTTTGCCCCATTTATGATACATTTAGTCCAGAGCAATGCACTATGTTTGCGGTAGTAGAAGTTATGAATAATTGCCTCTTTGTCAGTGTGGAATTGGCAGTTATTCATGGTTTTTACAGAGCCTAATGGTATAAATTGTGCAACAAATGAAGCTGTCGCTGCCAAACAGGTCGTAAAGATGCTGTTTTTGGTAGAGGAACTTCCCGACTCTCATTTGCAGTAAACAATGGTTTGCTGTAAAAAGGTTGCCCCACGAAACCGTAAGTGGGGGCCGGCATTTGGTAACGAATGTTGGACTACAACCGCAACAGAGAGTAGATCCGCCAACGAGATGCAAATCTTTTTGGTCAGGGGTGAAAGGGTGGGGTAAGAGCCCACCGGCAGATGCAGCAATGTATCTGGCCAGGCGAGCGTGCAACTGAGAGCAAGGCGAGTGGGTTTGGCTCAATGCTGCATAAGCATTTGGTTAAATCTCGTCGCAGCGGAATGGATGAAGTTGGGTAACACCCAGCAAATCACAGACCGCCAGCCCGGCTATTTTGGCGCCGGGCTGAGACAGATGACAGCGCAGATCCCATAATAGTCCGCAGGGCTGTTTGGGGTTTGACAGAATCGGGGGTACATTTGTTGCCAATTTGCCAGAACGACTAATTTCGGCTACAATCGGCACGGCGTTAAATTCTGTGCAATGATTGAATGCTGTAAGCCGACGTGGCGGAATTGGCAGACGCGATAGACTTAGGATCTATTGCCCGTAAGGGTGTGGAGGTTCGAGTCCTCTCGTCGGCACTGGAATGGTTTATTTGGGCCCGTGGCCTAGCGGGAAGGCGTCTCCTTTGCAAGGAGAAGATCGTCGGTTCGAATCCGACCGGGTCCACTTTAATTTGGCGAATAGAAAACTTTCAATTTGCACATTTAAACGCGAAGAGGTATAATTGCCTCTTGTCAATCAATATTGATTGAAGGTACATGCTTTGCGGGCGTAGTTCAGTGGTAGAACGTCTCCTTGCCAAGGAGAAGGTCGTGAGTTCGAATCTCATCGCCCGCTCTGAAGGGCCGACTTTCGGGTCGGCTCTTTTGCAGAAATAGTCCTGTGTAGAACTTTCGATAGGGGCAAGATTCTGCAGGCCGAGATAGCTCAGTCGGTAGAGCACAGCACTGAAAATGCTGGTGTCCCCAGTTCAAGTCTGGGTCTCGGCACCTGAATAATTGTGAATAAAGATTCTTCATTGTACGGATTGTATTGTACTGATTATGAAGTGATTGTAAATGGGAAGTGATCCCACTCATTGACAATTGGCTGTTCACAATTATTGAATTAGCGTTGGGGGATCGTCTAACGGCAGGACTACGGACTTTGGATCCGTCAATTGGGGTTCGAATCCCTGTCCCCCAGCCAGAGCCGGGGCAGGCTTGCCCCGGCTTTTTATCTTTCATATCATTTCAATATATGGCGCCCATAGCTCAATGGCAGAGCACTTGATTGTGGATCAAGAGGTTGTGGGTTCGAGCCCCACTGGGCGCCCCTTGAGCCGGAAAGACAGGCTTCTAAGTATGAAAATTGTTGTAAAAGTGCTGTGCTGTAAGGCGAATGAAGGATCGCCGAATAAATAGATACAGGGCGCGCTTGTATAATAAATCTTCGGTCTACGGACCAAACCCTAAACGCTCGGCGGTTGCCTCCGCTGGGCGTTTTCTTTTTGGCGGGCTTTGTCCGTTAGAAAATTGTAACACACCATCATGATTTCATAAATGTAATTGGTTGTTACAATTTGCTGACAATTGACAAAGCGTTACAAGACCACCTCCGCCGGCTCCAGCCCCATTGCCTGGGCGCGCTCGTCGATCATGAGGCGCACCAGAGCCGACTTGCTGCGGCGCTCCAGCTTGGCCATTTGGGCCAACAGCTCGATGTAGTCAGACCCCAGGCTGAGACTAAGCCGATCATTCCCTTCGTCTGATCTCAAGATCTCTTTGATCCGCTCGCGTGCCTCCGGCTCCAACTGCGGCGCCGGTAGACTGGGTGCCACCGGAGAAAGCCCGGCGGACTGCGCGCGCTCATCTAGCATTAGGCGCGCCAGCTCGGTAATATCCCGGCGCTCCAGGCTGGCTATCGCGCGGAATAGCCGGCCATGCTCCTGCCCCACAAAGATCGTGGCGCGCTCGCTGGCCGATGTGCGGCCGATCTGCGATTTCTTCACGCTTGCCATATACATTACTCACCTCCTTTCATTGATGAACTGAGAAAATAGTACACCAAACGGTCTCTCTTATCAATACTTTTGTGCAAATTTGCGCGGCGGTCCCGGCACAGGGTATGACATAGTGGGCAATGTACAAGCTGGCCAGCCGCTGGCCGTTACCGCGCGCACTGGTGCTGGCGATTGGTATCAACTTGACAGTGGGGCCTGGATCGCTGCCTTTCTCGTTGACTATGCGCCCAGCGTGGATGTGGCCCAGGCCATTCCATCTCTGCCAACCCCCACAACGGCGCCCACTGCTGCGCCTACGAATCCACCGCTGCCTATGGCCCCATCGCCTGCGCCACCACCTGCCGAGCCGGCTGAAAGTGATGGAACCGCCCGCATTGTCATCGAAAACGTCTACTATGACGGCCAGGTGTATCGCGTCGAAAGCGACGAGTATGCAGTGATTGCCAACCTGGGCAGCATGCCCGCTAACATTGGCGGCTGGCTACTCAATGCAGGTGACCGCGGCCAAGATTTTGTCTTTCCGAGCCTTGAGTTGGCTCCGGGTCAGCGCGTGCGCGTTTACACGAATGAATATCATCCAGAAAGTGGTGGCTTCAGCTTTGGTAGTGGAAGCGCAATCTGGAACAACAAGGGAGATTGTGGAGTCCTTTTGGACAAAGCGAGGACGCAGGTATCTTCGTACTGTTATTAGGTTTCCTCAAGAACCATAGTACCTATTCAGCCGTCCCCTGAGCTTGTCGAAGGGGACGGCTGAATAGGTACGAACCATAAATATATAGAATTTCCCCATTTTCCTACCCCAAAAGCCATTTCAGCTCCCCGACTCCCTGGCCGATAGCATAGGAGCCCTCCTATGCTATCGCGTAGCATAGAGCCTCAACCATTGCCTGATGCAGGAAGCTGTTGAGCAAGCTATACTATCAAACTCAGTACACCACAACGGCAAACTCAGTACACCACAATGGTGTTGGCGATACAGGCGTCGGTCTCGATTGGTGAATCCGGCCCTATCTCCTGCTGTTGCGATCTACTGACTTATGTTACGCAACCCCGGAGAAAAGTCGGTTCGCCGACGTTCTTGTTTCTCGCTAGCAGGCTGGCTGTCACTGCGTCACGTGAGCTACTGAAACTAGCTTCTGTTGGAGAAGGCTGTAGGTGTGCGCGGCCCATTTGCGGCTCTGCCTACTTTTATCCAGCTTTTGGAAAACCGATCATTGATGTTCGATCTGTTCTGAGTTTCATGACACCGCAACGGTGCTGGTGATCCAGGCGGTTTTGTTGGGGGAATCCAGCCCATTTTTGCCGTTGTGATATACTGAGTTTAGATTCAGCCAGGGAGAAACTTTTTATGCACCCCAAAAGGATACTTGTGGTGGATGACGACCGCGCCATGCGGCGCGCGCTGACCATGAGCTTAGTCAAAAACGGCTATGATGTGCGCCCCGAGGAAAATGCCGAAAATGCATTTGCTCTCCTGAGGCATTGGCAGCCCCATCTGGTTTTATTGGATATTGGATTGCCCGGTATGGATGGTCTGGAAGCGCTGCGCCAACTGCGCTACACAACGAAAACGCCAGTCATCTTTGTCACCAGCCGCCGGCGCGAACTCGATGAAGTTATCGGACTAGAAATGGGGGCGGACGACTATATTACCAAGCCATTTCATCTTGATGTGCTATTGGCGCGGGTCAAGGTGGCGTTGCGGCGGAGCGGCGCGTTGGCAATGGAGTCGGTAAAGACGCCGCTTTCGGTTGGCGACCTTTGTATGGATCCACGCACCTTCCAGGCTGAGCTGGGTGCACACACACTGGATTTGACCCCCAAAGAGTTTGAGCTCCTTTTTTATTTGGCCACGCGTGCCAAAGAGGTGGTTTCCGTAGAGGATATTGTGACAAACGTGTGGGGCGAAGATTGGGTCGGTGAGACGCAAACGGTCTATGTCCACATGCGCTGGCTGCGCAAAAAGGTTGAAGTTGATGCAACTCGGCCCAGGCGGCTGCTCACCGTGCGGGGGCTGGGCTATAAATTTGTTCCGCATGAAGCTGCATAAGAAGTAAATAATCTGGCGTCTACATCCATAAGACAGAAGGCACATGTTACGTACATTACAGTCACGCTTTGCGCTCAGCCATTTGTTGCCGGTTCTGCTGGTAATTCCCCTCATTGGGTTGGCCGCGCTTTATCTGGTGGAGACGCGCTATTTTTTGGATAGATTGGCATCGGAATTGGTAGTGCAAGGGTCGCTGATTGCTGAACTGATCCAAGGCGATGCGCAGCTTTGGAATGATCCTCAGGCCGCGGCTCAGCTTGTGGCCCGATTGCAACCGAATCTGCAAGCCCGGTTGATGCTGCTCGATCGGAGCGGGCATCTGCTCTCTTCCAGCTTGGTCAGTGACGAGTCGCGGGTGGGCCAGGTGATTACATCGCCCGTTGTGGCAGATGCGCGTAATGGTGCGCCGGCTTGGCAATCGATTTACAGCACTGGCTTGCATGAACAGATTGTGGATGTTGCTTTGCCGGCGTTTAACCGGCAGGCACAAGTCATTGGGATTGTCCGGCTTTCCCACCGCATGAGTGAGGCGCGCGCTGAACTTTCGACATTACGGTGGGTGTTGGTGGCGCCTTTTCTGGTTGGGATTGTGGTTGCCATTGGACTGGCGCTGTTTTTGGCCAACTCGTTGGCGCAGCCTTTGTTGCGCCTGCGTTACGCCATGGCGCATTGGAACATCCAACAGCCGCCCGAGCCGATTACCGAACATGGCCCCGAGCAGATTCGCGCGCTGATCGCCCAGTTTAATTTGATGGCCAGCCAGCTCCACGAATTGGAAGGCGGGCGACGACGATTGCTCGCGTCTATTATCCATGAACTGGGGCGCCCCATTGGGGCCATCAAGCTGGCGGCGCAATACCTGGTGGAATATTACACCGATGACCCTGCGACGACTAAAGAGATGATTGTCGATATTGATGAACAGACCGACCATTTACAAACCATGTTGGACGATCTGGTGCTATTGGCCAATAGTAGTGAAAGCCAGTTTGGTTTAGATATACAGCAGGTGGATGTGGCGCCGATTTTGAAGACGCAAGTGGATCTGCTGGCGCTCAAGGTGGCCGCCAAGAAGATTGCGCTTGTTTGCCAAATTGTGCCTAATTTGCCGCGCGCAGCGGTGGACCCTACCCGGTTTGCCCAAATTATTAGCAATTTATTGGATAACGCTGGCAAATACACACCTGCCGAAGGCCGGGTTACGCTCACGGCCTCGGTGGCAGACGTGGTGGCAGAAGCGACGGCAAAAGCGGTGCATCGGCAAATGTTGGCCATAGAAATTAGCGATACGGGGCCCGGCATTCCACCGGCAGAGCAGGAAAAGATCTTTCAATTTTTCTATCGAAGTTCAAACTCTTCCGCCGACGTTCAACAGGGCATGGGCATTGGCCTGGCGCTGGCTCGTCAACTGGCGGAAGCGCAAGGTGGCCAATTGATTGTGCGCAGCCGCCCCGGTAACGGCGCCACCTTTGTGCTCTACGCGCCTTTGGCTTAGGGTCATTTAGTGCCCGTGGTGCAGCATAACCAAGCGCCTAATCGCACTATCTAATCTCACATTACGCAGCGGCAGCCAGTCTGCTAGAGAGAAACAGGAACGACGGCGAGCCGATTTTCTGCCAGGCTTGCGTAACATAAGATTTAATGTTGATTTAAGGTAGACGCAAACTCATCATAATGTCCCCTCCCTTCCTCTCATCTATAATTAGTACACCGCACCGGTGTTGGCGAGATAGGCGTCGTTCTCGTTTATTGAATCCAATTCTATTTCTTGCGATTGCCATCTACTGATAATAATCCATATCACAGCGCTCGTTATGGCAAAACCTCAATTGTGAGCGTGGCCGCCCCCAAATACAACCCGCGCGTATTAGAGGCCCGTATGAATTTCATCCCGCTATTTGTCATGGTTGTATTGATCATAAGCGCGCTCCTGTTGCTGATTACGTGGCGCCATGAACAACGCTTGAGTCGCTCTCCTTCTTTGTGGTACGCGCTTGAACCCAATTCCCTCCTCTTAATGGGCTTACTGCTCCTGGCCATTGTTGTGCTGCTGGTTTTTATTGGACTGGTTATCTGGTTCTAACGAAGTTTGCACATTTTTTAGGTATCCCCGCGATTTTTAATGTTGATTTAATGTTGAAACAAGGTCCACATAATGACCGTGGCCAACGCGCTCCTGTATAGTTAGGACTTACGCAAGCCTAGACGGAAAATGGCCAGGTCAGCTATCTTATGCTCTCCTGGCGATGCACTGGCGCTGCGTAAGTCGTGATAGTAAGAAAAATCACCCAATCATATCCGTCTAAACCCAAATTATCACTCCAGAACGCTTAATTACAACTGCTCAATCATAACAACACGACTTACATAGCGCCAGTCGATCTTTCAGAGTGGAAAGCCTCGCTCTCGAGATGGTTTTGCGCTAAGCTCGCATAAGTTACTCAGCACAATGATAGCTCTGTGCTTCGCACAACCGCATCATCAATCTTGAGCTCTGTGCGTTGCACAACTGCATCATCAATCTTGAGCTCTGTGCTTCGCACAACCGCATCATCAATCTTGAGCTCTGTGCTTCGCACAACCGCATCATCAATCTTGAGCTCTGTGCTTCGCACAACCACATCATCAATCTTGAGCTCTGTGCTTTGCACAACCGCATCATCAATCTTGAGCTCTGTGCGTTGCACAACTGCATCATCAATCTTGAGCTCTGTGCTTCGCACAACTGCATCATCAATCTTGAGCTCTGTGCTTTGCACAACCGCATCATCAATCTTGAGCTCTGTGCTTCGCACAACCGCATCATCAATCTTGAGCTCTGTGCTTCGCACAACCGCATCATCAATCTTGAGCTCTGTGCTTCGCACAACCGCTATCTAAATACGGGAGGAGATACTAATGACGACCACCAGTCAGCCCTGGAACCGTCTGATCCAGCGCTTTGGTTCGCCGCGAGAGCGAACCAGCACCGTGGGTCAGGCCATACAGGAATTTGATGACAGCGCCGCCCGCCTGTGGCTCTACAGCTCGATTGTCTGGCTCACCATCGTTGACCTTTTTGGCTTGATTCTGGCTCTGGAGCTGATCAGCCCCAACCTCTTTGCCGGCGTGCCGTGGCTGCTCTTTGGACGGGTGCGTCCACTGCACGTCAATGGCGTAATCTTCCCCTGGCTTTCCATGATGTATTGGGGGGCGCTCTTCTATATGATCCCGCGCTTGACCGGACGACGCGGCATGTGGAGCGAACGGCTGGCCATTTGGACCGCCTGGGCCTTTAACGTCTGGTTTGTGCTGGGTATCATCACCATTATGGCGGGGATGACGCAAGGGCGCGAATATGCCGAGTTTATCTGGCCGCTGGATATTGTGCTGATCGTGCTCTGGTTTAGCAATGTTTTCAACATGTTGATGACTGTGGCCACCCGCCGCGTGAAACCACTTTATGTGACGACCTGGTGGGCGCTGGCGGCGCCGCTGTGGCTGGGCGCCGATTATATTATTGGCAACGTAATTTGGCGACCGGGGGCCATCTGGGGCAATGGCGTTAGCGGTGCGCTGGACACCAGCATGGCCGACGGCATGTTAAACTGGTGGTATGCACACAATCTTTTTGGCCTCTGGCTCACCCCTATGTTGCTGGCCGGCCTCTATTATCTGGTGCCCCGCATTACCAAAACACCGCTCTACAGCCACACGCTCAGCCTTATCTCTTTCTGGGGCATGGCCTTCTTTTACACGGGCGTTGGGCATCATCACCTGTTGCAGACGCCCACGCCCGGATGGCTCAAAACAATTGCCATTCTGTCCAGCATCAGTCTGCTCATCCCCGTCTTTGCGTTTACGGTCAACATATTGATGACCATGCGCGGCAACTGGGAGAAATTCTTTACCAATCTGCCGCTGCGCTTTGGATTGACCGCTTTTGTATTTTATTTCCTCGTAAATGTCCAGGGCAGTTTCGAAGCCATCCAGAGCTTTAACCGGCTGACCCATTTTACAAACTTTGTGGTGGCGCACGCCCATCTGGCGCTGCTCGGTGCGTTTACCTTCCTGGGGATGGGGCTCATCGACTACATCATTCCGCAGATTTTGAAGAAGCCGCTCTATAGCGCCCGCCTGGCTGAGTGGCAATATTGGCTGATTGTCATCGGCTTTCTCGGTTTCTTTTGGGCGCTGACGATTGCCGGCTTTATCCAGGGGCAGGCCTGGCTGCGCGGCATACCGGAAGTCAACGTGATTCCCTTCTTGCGGCCCTACTTTATGGCGCGCGCCATCTTTGGCGCCATGATCGTACTCTCTGGCATTGTCCAGGCCTACAACATATATCGCACCGTGCACACCGATACCCGTCACCTGCTCCACATGGAGATCAGCGATGCACTGCCCGAACTGGAGGTTACGGCATGAGCGCCATTCCTGAAATTCCCAGCGAACCGATCTATCCCGACAATTGGCCGCCGCATCCGCGCAAAAAGATGGTCATGACGCCATTGATGGCCACCGTGGGCGCGCTGTTGGCCTTTGCCACCGTGGTCTTTATGGTTGTCTATTTGCCCACGACGACCTTTGAGCCGCCGCCATCGGATAACTGGCGACCGTTGACCGATTTGGAGATGCAGGGACGCAACGTCTTTCTGGCCAATGGCTGCATCTATTGCCACAGCGGCTTTACGCGGCCCCAGGATATTTATGCCGACCAATATTACGTCTATTCCCGCGTCTCGGAGCCCGGTGACTATATGGGGGCCGGCGAAACACCCAATCTCTTTGGCACCATTCGCACCGGGCCGGACCTGTCGCAAGCGGGTGGTTTCCACCCCGATGATTGGCATTACGCCCACTACACCAATGCGCGCTATACCACGCCGATCTCAATTATGCCCTCTTTTGAATTTTTGTCGCTGGACGAGATAAAGGCGCTGATCGCCTTTACCCAGTCCCGCGGGGGCAAGCTGGCCGATATGCGCATGCTGCATCAGCAAAACCTCAAGGCGTTTGAGCAAGCCGTGGCCAACATTGCCGCACCGGGCGAAAAAGGTGACCGCACCGACGGCTTTCCATCGGCCGGCGCCATTGACAACTTGATGCTCATGGAGCGTGGCTATTGGACAACAAGTAACCCGCTGCCGGTAACCACGCAGAATCTGGTGCGCGGGCGCCAAATTTTTGAAGAGCGCTGCATCGGCTGCCACGGCAGCCAGGGCGACGGCAATGGTCCAGCCGCCTTCTATTTTAATCCACCGCCGGCCGCTTTTAATGTGGCTGACGACCAGGAACATGGCTCTGATACGTCTCCGGGCGCCTATTATTGGCGTATTTTGCGCGGCATTCCCGGGTCCGCCATGGAAAACTTTGGCACGCGGCTTTCGGTTGACGATATCTGGAAAGTGGTGCTGTTCCTCAAAACCATTCCCAATGGCGGCCTGACCGCGGAAGTACCCACGCCCGATATGTATATCCAGTGGAAGGCTTATCCCGAATTTTACAAATGGGTGAATTGCTTTGCCCCCCAAGAAGATTACTACTTCCAGCCCAGCTCGCCGACGAATGCAAGCGTAGATGCAGGCAGCGTGCTTACCAACACGGCCAATGTAAACGTCAACCAGGCCATTACGCCTAGCATCATGATTACAAACACGGCGCTTTCGTCCGATATGGGGGATATGCCTGCAATGGTCCCCGATGGTGAAATGAATCCTTCGTATGCTGTTACAGAGTGGATGACGACAAACAACGCACGCCCGTGCGGCAGCAAGGGCTTTGAAAACGTTACCCTGCTGGATATTCTGGCCGAAGTTTCAGAACGCACTGATGGGTTTGCTCGCCAGGGAGTTGATCAAGTTCCCTTTATTCCCACAGCACTGATAGACCAAACGCAACTAACGCCGCAGTTTATTGATAAAGTGTGGGGGCAAGACAACCCCGGCATCAAGCCCGCGGCTGGTAATAAATAAGGAGATGAAGATGAAAAAGATTATCACCGCTGTGGGCGCCGCTGCTGGTCTGGCTGGCTGGTCTATTTTATGCGCGCAGACCGCGCTGGCCGCGCCCGTGCTGCATGATGCTCCCAAGGGCAGTGAATGGATTATGGCCGATTGGATGTTTCTGAGCTTTGTCATGTTTGCCGGTGCCGCATTTGTGGCGTTTTTGATGGCGCTCAAGAGCGGCATGCTCAGCAATTTGGAAGAGGCCAAGTACTATATTTTGGAGATCGATGAGGCGGATTACTATACACCCGAATGGGCCAAGGAGGGAGACGCCCAATGAACGACGTACCCACCGGCAATTCAAGCGATACCGTGCAGCAATATTACAACCATCTCTATCATCACTATCTAGATACGTTGACCCAAACTTACTACATCCACTGGGACACACTGGGATGGGTGCTGCTGTGGCTGGTTGTGTTGGCAGGTTCTTTCTATGCCTTTACCCGCTGGCAGCGCAATACCCGGCAACCCAGTGAACCCTATCCGGTAGAATCCTATAATGGGTACATTCAGGAAAGTAATGGCCCGGTCGGCACCTTTTTGACGGTCTTCTTTATCGGCATGGTGGTCTGGCTGTTGATTACTACGGTGCTGGATCTGGTCAATGGACAAATATACTAAAGGAGCCACACCATGAGTTCCATTGTTGCCTATTCACAAGTCGTGCAGGCCGTTGTGCCGGCTGACGCGTGGGACGAAACCTACTTTTCACTGCTGTCACTGAAAAGCCATATTCAATCCTTGCCCGGCTGGCAGCGCTTTGACCTCTGGGCGCACGACCAAGCTGATGGCACTGTTAAAGTCCTGATTATCACCAACTGGGACTACCCCGATCAGCTGCGCTATTGGCTGGAACGCGGGGTCACGCCAGACGCCATTCTGCGCGCCATGCAGCCGACACCGGAAAATGTAACGGTAGACCTGTTTGAAGGAGTTGTTTAAACGCAAAGCGTTGTTCCCAAAAATGAAGGAAAGCGACCATGAATCAGAAGCCAGAAATGAGCGATTCTACCATAGATAAACAAATCCCCGCGGCGGGTGAGCCCTCTCATGCTGAGCATCCCAATACGCATTTTGAACGCGAAGATGACCGCTGGTATGTGCGCTTTCGCATTAGCGATTGGCTGATATTACTCACCATGATCGGCATTTACCTGCTGTGGACCGGTGTTGTCTATTGGTTTGAGCCCGGCATACGTTAATAAGGAGCCCACCCATGTTTCTGCTCGAATGGACTGCCAGCGATCTGCTGATGATGGCCTTGGCGGCATCGGTCATGATCGGCACCGTGCTCTGGTTGGTGCCCAGCGCCCGCGTGCCGCGCAAGCGATACTATACGCCCGCCGAGATCACCGCGTATGATGTGCAGATTCCGCGCTATTTTCTAGCCGCGGCGCTGGCGCTGCTCATTGGCGGCACACACACCGTCATTAAGAATCTGCCCGGCTTTTGGCTCTGGCTGTGGACGGCCGGCTATGGGGGCCATCTTTTCCGCGACCTCTCCAATTCGCACATTATCATTGTGGGCGGCGGCACCGTTTTGCTCACCGGCATTACCTGGTATGTGCTGCCACGCTTTGTCAATCGCCCGCTCTATAGTGAGGCATTGGCCGGAGCCTCGCTCTGGTTTACGGTGATTGGCGTCTTTGGTTTCTACCTTTCCTGGCTCATCTTGGGGCTGGTCGAAGGCCATATGGTGGCCAATGGTTGGGACTATATGGCGGCCAAAGAGGCCGTTGGCGCGTGGCACCGTGTGCCCACACGGCTCACCTCGAGCATTATGGGGGTGGGCTACTGGACCTATGTGCTCAACGTGCTGCTCACGGTGTGGGCCGGTCGTCACGTTGCTAAGCAGCCATTGGGCCACTTGACCAAGTTTGCGCTGGTTTCGGCGTTGGCCCTTTTTGTGGGCACGGTGCAGGGCGTGTTGCAGGTGTTGCCCGCCAGTGCCGACTGGATCCATTATGCCGGTAAATTTGGCCAATACGTGGATCCCATTAGCCACGCCCACATCAATTTGGTCACCGGCATGATGGTCTCACTGGCCGGCTTTTTCATCTATTTTAGCAATCAACTCGGCGGCAAATGGATAGACCGCTCCCAGGCCAATCGCCTATTTTGGGTGCTTGTGCCTGGCTCGCTGCTCTTTTATCTCACCTTTTTGGGGTTGGGGCTGGTGCTGGGGAATGCGGTTAACGGGTACGGCGGGCTGTATATCCCCGAAGTAGTGCCCTTTTTCAGTCAAAGACGGGCGTTGCTGCTGGCCGTGAGCGGCACAGCTATGCTGGCCGGTTTTTGGCTCTACTTTGTTACGCTCTGGCGGGCGCTGGATCTGCGCACGCTGCTCTATCGAGCGCGGCGGGGGGAACCGGCGGCCTTTTGGCTGGCTGCGACCGTGGCGCTGGTTGTGGGCACGACGCACGGCCTGCTCCAGGTCATTCCGGCCACTTCCCTTTACTTAACCACACCGGAAGAGCTGCCCAACATTCACGCCCAGCTCAACATGGTGGGCGGTGTGCTGCTGGCGCTGATTGGGCTGGTCTATTTGCTGCTGCCCCAACTGGTGGGCCAAGCCATTGAGCAGCGGCTGGCGCGCCTGTCGCTGCTTGGCATCGGCAGCGGTATTGCCGGTTATTACGTGGTGACCGTAGCGGCGGGGCTGGCGCGCTATGGCTATATGCGCCAGGGGCTGGACACGGTGCAGTCGGCGGCGCATTTGGGCTGGGTGGCGCCCGTGCTGCTGACCATCACCAGCGTGCCCATGTTGCTCGGCTACGGTGCATTTGCGCTGGCCGTATTCCGCGCCACGCGCGCCTATCGCCAAGCCATGGTCGCAGAGTGGCGTCTGGCGCCGGCGCGCTTTAGCGGCCCCATGCCGGCGCGGCTCCGGCGCATTCCGCTCTACCAAGTGCTGGGGATGGAGTTTATCGGTGGCTGTATGGGGTGGCCGGGGCTGGGTTGGCTTTACGCTGGGCAGGCGCTGCCGGGCGTGGCTCTACTGCTGCTGGGGCCGGCCATTGCCTGGGCGCTTTTGCCCATGCTCTTTTCGCCCTTTACCGAGACGGCTTTGTCCCAATGGGGCTGGGTGGTGCTGCTGGTTTGGCTGCCTGCTTCCAGCCTGGTGAGCGCGGCGCTGCTGGCGCTCTTTATCCGCCGCAGTCGCCGCGCCGGCGCCGCGGCTGGCGGCCCTAATAGTCCGGTGCAGGTGAATCCCGCCCTCCAGCCGGCAATGGCGACACAAGCCGCCGCAGTCGCGCGCGCTCGCATTCCTCGTTCAATGCTGCTGGGCGTCCTGTTGCTGCTGGGCGTGCTGGTCAGTATTCCGCTGACGCCGCTGCTGATGGGTATTCCCGATACGGTGACGGCGCAGAGCCTCATGCATGAACTGCCGGACCGCGCCGACGGCGCTTACTTGGCATTGGAGAATGGCGCCGACGCTGGGCTAATGAAACTCATGCCCTGGAGCTTTGCGCTCGATGAATTTCCCGACAGCGCGCCCGTGCTCAACCCAAGTTATCTGCGCGCCATTCATATTCGCCAAAAGGGGCTGGATGCGGCCGAGCGGTATCAGCTTTTTCGGCTCGACACCGAAGAGCCAGTGCCGTTGCAGACGGAGGTCGTTGCCTTCCAGCGTGAGCTACTGTTGCAGCCCGCCGCCCCGCTGCCCCTTGGCAACTATCTGCTGACCATACCCACCGGCGGCATGTTTGCCGGACGCCAATATTACTACTTTGGCCTTTCCAATCTGGTGACGACATTTCCTCCAGTTGTGCCAGAGGCAACCGACCCCGAAATGCCTACTGTCGCGGCATCAAGCAACTCATCCACCGCCGGCAGCCCCTGGCTCACGCTCTTGCCGCTTAGCTCGGCGCTGATTAGCGGGTTGGCGGCGTTGGTCATGGCGCGGCGTCTGCGGCAAAAGGTGCGTCCACACGAGGCCGTTTGGACCGTCGCCTTTGCGCTCTTTGCCGTGGCCGCCGCCGTGCAAGTGGTTGGCGACCGCGGGGGCTGGACGCCCAATCTGGCGCGGCTGTATTATGTGAGCGGGGCGACGCTGGTCGTGGGCTGGCTGGGGCTGGGCACGTGGCTGCTGCTGGTGCGGCGTCTGTGGCTGCAAAATCTGGGGCTCTGGTTAATGATTCTGGTGAGCGGCTATGCCATCGGTCTAGCCGGCATGGCGCCGGTCGATTCCGCCCAGTTACTCCAGAGTGGCTGGCGCGCCTTGGAAAAACCGATGGCTCTCACCATCCTCACCATTTTGCTCAACAGCATTGGCACGCTTGTATTGGTGGGTGGCGCCCTCTGGTCGGCGTGGCTGTTCTGGCGCAAAGGCATCATGCGGCAGCGCATGCTTGGTTGCCTGCTCCTGGCCGCCGGCGCGCTGATCGTGGCCACTGGGGGCAGCTTGACTCGCCTGGGGCACGATGAATATCTTTACATCGCCATGAGCGTGGGCGTGGCGATTATGTTTTGGGGCTATCTAAAGACGATTCGCCCTGCGGTCATGCATACGAACGCTTCACCTGTAGCCAGACCATCTCCAGAAGCACAGTTGCAAGGCCAGCCAGCATAAGAACTTTGGTCTACTGTCCCGTCGACACTATTGGAAGAAGGTAACTATTCAGGCTCTCGAGGGCTGAGACTTCGGCGTGAGCTCAGGGAACGGCTGAATAGCTACTGAAGAAGAACACAAACCAGGTTTGGACCAAAGACCCGGTTTGTGTTTTTTTCATTTCAACCTACACCGATAGCTCAGCCTCTGCTCTGCGCACGTTGTCCCAACCGCTGGCCGTTCAGGGATAGCCGCTTTTCGTTGCCATGCTGATAGGTAATCTGCGTAGCGTTTACCTAGTCTTTCGGCTAGGGCAAAAGCTGTACCATTGCAACCAGTTTATAGACCATCGCAGGGCGCAACGGGTGCTCAAATCCTGTATACTGATGGCGCCCATTGTGGGCAAGAAAGCGTTTGAGCCAGCGAAACTTATATGCGAAACGGAACAAGTGAGAGATAATTATGTGGAACAATCGAAGTCGAAAAGGGTGGCGTGGCTGGTTTCTACCGGTGCTTCTTTTGGCCGGGCTGACGCTTGCCCTGGCTGCCTGTGACGCAAGCGCCGGGAGTACCGCCCCGGCCCCAGCGGATGATGCGGCGCGCCCTATTGAAGATCAGTTGCAGAACGCATTTGGCGCCTTGCCGGACGAAATGGCCAATCAGGATTTTAGCGGTTTTGAGCAGTATACGGCCACGACGGCGCAAGGAGCGGATAAGGAAGGGTTGAACCAAATCTTTGCTTGGATTCAGGAAGTGCGCCAAAAAGGCGATGCACCAGCGGATACCTCGGAATATAAATTGAACGAGTTGCGCGTCTCCAACATTGAGACGCAGGGCAATGATGCCACGGCTCACGTCTATGTCGATATGAGCAAAATTGCCGATGGCGATGTGGTCAATGCGGCTTTCATTGTGGAGCAGGATATTGCCCTGGTGCAGGTTGACGGGCAGTGGCTGATTAGCGGCGCTGATGTGGCGCAAATTACCGATGTGCTTGCTACTCCCTCCTAATAGACTCCCGCCTAATAGATAGGTCATGCAAAGTTCGCACCACTGCATGACCTTTGTTTCGAAAGGAGTACGGGCATGAGTGGCGCCGCCGCTCGCGCCCTCCATTTGCGCCATCCCTTTTTGCGTTTTGAATGAGTTGCACGGAGAATGGATTGAATGACATATGCGCCAGATTGAACATGTTGTCGTTCTATTTTTAGAGAATCGATCCTTTGATAATCTGCTGGGCTGGCTTTATGCCGATCAAAACAACCAGCCAGCCCACAATATTCCGCCGCGGCCAACGCCCGTGTATGAAGGGCTGGAAAGTGGGAAGTATTTCAACGCGCGTTGCGATGGTTCCGGTGCGCCCGTGGAAGTGGGGCGTGCGACCACCGGTTGGCCGCCCGTCAATAACCCCTTTATGGTGCCCACGCCTGAACCAGGCGAACAATTTGAGAATATTACGCGCCAAATCTTTGGCGCCGCTGAACCGGCTCCCGGCCAAGTGGCCAACATGAGCGGATTCCTGGCCGACTACGCCACCTTGGCGGATCCTGCCGTTGCTGCGCAGATTATGCAATGTTACAGCCCCGAGCAAGTGCCCGTAATCAGCCATCTGGCGCGCAACTTTGCTGTTTGCGATCATTGGTTTGCCTCGGCGCCGTGCCAGACGTGGCCCAATCGCAGCTTTGTGCATTGCGGCTCGTCGGATGGCTACATCAACAATGATATCTATGAACCGTATGGCATTGACACCATTTTTAACGTGCTGCAGGAACAGGGGATTTCCTGGGGCGTCTTTTCCGATACCATCTACACGCCAGCGCTCACGCGTATTCAATTTGACCATTTGTGGCGCTTCGAAGGCAACTTTAAATCATTCGAGCAGTTTCAAGCGTTATGCCGCGCGCCGGCCAATGCCAAACCAGAAGCCAAGCTGCCGGCCTATTCGTTTATTGAACCGCGCTTTGCCACCGAGTGGACGCCACAAAAGACCTATTATGGCAATGACTTTCACTGTACCAACAATATTGCCTTTGGCGAATACTTTTTGGCCCAAGTCTATCAGACCGTTCGCTCCAGCCTTTACCGCGACAAGATTCTGCTGATCATCACCTTTGATGAACATGGCGGCTGTTATGACCACGTACCGCCGCCAACGGGCGCCGTCGCGCCGCAACCCAGCCCGATCTCGCGCGATAAACGTTTTCACTTTGACCGTTTTGGCGTGCGCGTCCCGGCCATTGTGGTCTCCTCTTACGTAAAGCCGGGCACGGTTTTTCGCGCGGAGGCCGGGCAACCGCCCTATGATCATACCTCAATTTTGGCCACGCTGCGCGAATGGAAGCAGCTGGATGCCGACCCTGAGCACCCATTTTTGCCCAGCCCGCGTATTGCCGCCGCGCCCACCGTGTGGCCCGTGCTGACGCTGGACGAGGCATCGCGGCGTCGCGATTGGCCGGAGGTAAACGCCAATTCATTGGTCGATACAGATGATATGCTGGATGCCCACCCCATTAATGATCTGCAAATGAGTCTGCTGGCGGGCGAACAGGCCATGCGCAGCGGGCGCAGCCACATTGGTGCGGCGGGGGTCACAAAGCTGCGCAATGCCGTACACACCCATGCGGATTTACGCACGCATCGCAGCCGCTTTGCGCACCCCGAGCGACCATTTACCCCCAATGGCCTTCAGAAATTGTGGTTTTGGTTGCGCCGCACCATAACCCATAAGTTTGCCTTAATGTTCCATTGGGTTTGATATAAGGACGTGTGGCCAATTTGGGCTTATAGTAAATATATCCTGTGCGGCAAAAAGAGAAAGCAACTGGGGGTCAGGCTTTCTCGCTAGTTGACACAGGCTGCATCACGTGACTTGTATGATGACGGTTGTGCGAAGCACAAAGGTCATCAACTACATCATGCGGTTGTGCGAAGCACAGAGCGCAAGATTGATGAAGCGGTTGTGCGAAGCACAGAGTTATCAGAAAACTATATGTCTTACGCAGCGGCAGTGGATGGCTGGGCGAGGAACGTATGGCCGCCCAGGTCATGCTGACGCCGGGCTTGCGTAAGCCCTAATTGCAGCGAAAGGAGAATCACCATGACAGGGTTAATTCTGTGGTTGGTCACCGGGATTATTGCCGGTTGGCTTGCTGGTCAAGTAGTGCAGGGCGGGGGCTTTGGTCTCGTGTGGGATCTGGTGCTGGGTCTGCTAGGTGGTGTTGTGGGTGGATTTCTCATGAGCCTGGTTGGTTTGAGCGCCAATGGATGGATTGCCGAAATTGTCGTGGCCGCCATCGGCGCGGTCGTGCTTGTGTGGATTTCGCGCTTTATCCGCCGCGAAGCACACGTTATTTGACCGAGCACGCGTTTGATAAAGCAGGGCGCGCATTTGCGTCGCCGCCCCGAATCTCAGGTAAGGGCGCAAATGGGTAATCTCTGTCGGAGAAAGTATTGCAATGACTACAATGGGCCAGCGTATCAAACGCTGGCCCATTGTTATGGCGCTGTTGAGCAATGGCTCAACACAGACGAAAAGGCATACAAAAAATGGTGTGGATTCATGGTTTTGTCGTTGTAACATTGGCCCTATTGTGGGTGCATCCTGTCTATGCTGGCGCGGCAACGCCAGCGGCCGCCAACAGCCCTGTTGCCCAGCGCAGCGATAGCCAAATTGCGCAGCAGTACCAACCCAAAATCTTACGTCAGCAGCAGGATGCGGCCATGCTCAACACGGTGGTAGAGATTCCTGCCAATGACGATACGTTTGTTACCTCCAATCAACCGGACGCCAATTGGGGCGCGGATCCATCGCTCCGTCTTGGCTACGATGCGCAACAGAACGGCAACGGCGCTGAGCGCATCCTGCTGAAATTCGATGTGAGCGGGCAAGTGCCTGCCGGCGCCGTCATCAACAATGCGTACATTGAACTGTATGAAACCAGCGCCACGCCCTCTGGCGATGCCTCCATGGGCAATATTGCCCGCCATCTCAATTCAGATTGGCAATCGGCGGCTGTGACCTGGAACAGTCACGAACCCAATTGGGGCGGCGTTGATGAGCAGGGCTCGATTGCGGCGGCCGATGGCTGGCGTCAGATGCCGGTAACTGGCCTGGTGCAGGAATGGCTCAACGGTACCCAGCCCAATTATGGCGCCATTCTGATTGGCGATGAAACTGTGCAAGAGCGGGAGCGCATCTTCTATGCGCTCAATGCCGCCAATGACCTCTATCCGCGTATTGTGGTTGATTACGGTGTTTCCACCGATACGACCCCGCCCTACGCCACGGTAGATCAATTGTCAACGTATGTAGATGATGACTTCAATGTGACCTGGAGCGGCAGCGACAGCGGCGGCAGCGGCATTGCCTATTACGATGTACAGTATCAGATTCCGGGGGATGGCTGGCAGGATTGGCAACTGCACACCACCGCTACATCGGCCAATTTTGCAGGCGGTCAAAATGGGGTGACCTATCAGTTCCGCGCCCGCGCGGTCGACAATGCCGGCAACGTGCAGGAGTATGGCGATGTGCAGGCCCAGACCACGGTTGATTCGCAAGCGCCCAGCGTCACGGTAAACTCCTTGCCGCAATACAGCTTCTCGCCGGCGTTTACCATCTCTTGGAGTGGGACCGACAATGGCGGCAGCGGCATTGCCTACTATGATGTGCAATATAAGATTGTGGGCGGCTCGTGGCAGGATTGGCTAAAGAAGACCACGGCCACCAGCGCACAGTTTACCGGCGCCCACGACGGCTTGACCTATCGTTTTCGCGCGCGCGGCGTAGACTATGTGGGCAACGCCCAATCCTTGGGTGATCATCAAGCGGAGACCACTGTTGAGTTAAATGGACCCGTGTCCGACGTGTTGCCCTTTGCCGAAGATCTAATACACACAGACAGCTTTGCGGTCAGTTGGAACGGCCAGGCCGAGCCCGGCAAGACGATTCTCTATTATGATGTTTACTACCGTTTTAACGACGGCGCATGGGAGCCGTGGCTCTTGCAAACGCAGAATACCACAGAAGTTTTTACAGCATCACAAGGGGATGGCGTGTATGCTTTTGAAGCCCGCGCCACTGATGACTATGGTACGGTGGAAGCGCTGAGCGGGCAAGCACAAGCCACCCTTGGCGTCGACGCCGTGGCGCCTTTTGTAACGCCCATTGTGTGGCTCCCGTTTATAGCGAGATAGCTGCGGGGTATGGCCAATGTGCATCGTGTCGGCCCGCACAATAGCCGAATAACGGCCACCGTGGCGGTCGGTGCGCCGCATACGGGTTTACCAACATAAATAGCGGCACATCAGCATAATGAGCGCATGCCGAACTCTGCCAGTGAAGGCCCAGGGATAAATTTGGTGGGGTATTTGAATTTTGGTATATTTAGATACCGTTGCGTGTGTCCACAATACTCATTATATCCGCCACCAATCTATCACAAGGAGCAATGCATGGTCATGAGCAAATCTGCTGAGCATGATCTGGCTGCTGAATTAGTGCAACATTACGGTCGTGCTAGTAATGACTACTTTAAGCTCTGGCCAGAGAAGGAATTCTTTTTTACGCCGTCTGGGCGCGGTTTTGTGTCATTTGGGGTGAGCCACAATGTTGCCTATGCCTATAGCGACCCCGTGGCCCCAGAGGATGAAATGGAATCCACCATCCGCGGGTTTGTGGACTATTGCCATGCTCAAAAGTGGATGCCCATTTTTCACCAGGTGCTGCCCGATTTCTTACCCATTTATACCCGTATGGGCTTTCATCCCTTCAAGGCCAGCGAAGAGGCCCTTGTGGATTTGGATACCTTTAGCACGGACGGCCACGCCGGTAAAGGGTTTCGAAATACGTTGAGCCGCATGGAGCGCGATGGCGTTCGCATAGAGCTGTTTGAGCCGCCGGTGCCCGACGGCATTATTCAGCAGGCGCGCGTGGTTTCCGATTCATGGTTGGCGTCGGGGCGGCGTGAGCGCAAATTTGTGTTGGGGCGCTTTGAGACCGACTATGTGCGCAATACGCCCATGATGGCCGCCCTGGATGCAGAGGGCGCCATGCTGGGCTTTGTCAATATCATTCCGTCCTATGCACCCCATACGGCCACCATTGATATGATGCGGCATCACATTGATGCACCAAATAGCTTAATGGACTATCTTTTTCTCAAGCTCTTTGCCTATAACAAAAGCCAAGGGTTCCACTACTTCAGCATGGGACCAGCGCCGATCACACATCTCGATCCCCACGACCAGGCCACCCAAGAAGAGAAGATCTTTTACGAGTTGACCCATGTGCTGGACTCGTTTTTTAGTATGGAAGGCTTGCGCAACTATAAAGCCAAGTTTGCCACCATTTGGGAGCCGCGTTATATTATCCACCGGCGCATCACCGATTGGCCCCGTGTGCTCAATGCATTCACCGACTTGACCGAAATGGACGCAAATAAGCAGCCGCTGCTGAGCAAGCAGCATCGGCAACAGGCGCGTCAGGTGACCACCGCCATCATCGACGAAATCCGTAATCTGCGCGCCGAATGGAAAACGGCCCGGGGCGCCCGACACGCAAATTCCACCTCTAGTTAACTTAGTTAGTCAGCGTTCAAAAATAAGTTGTAGATTTAAACCTGTCAGGTCTGCGAGACCTGACAGGTTTGGTAGCCAACTTATTTCTGAACGCTTACTTATGTTACGCAAGCCTGGCGGAAAGTCGGCTCGCCGACGTTCCCGTTTTTCTCTAGCAGACTGGTTGTCGCTGCGTAACGTGAGTAATTAATATCATCAACTTCTGTGAATGACTGAAAATGCGAGTTTGCTATGGCCCAACGCGTGAACGTGACCATATCCCCGCACGTTTTTCCCCGCCGCCGGATTCTATTCTGGGTGATCATTCTGGCTGCCGGCTGGATGCTCTGGAGTCGTTTTGCCGAAATCGACAAGCTGTTGCAGACGTTGCGCCAAGGTCAGCCCGGGTGGATTCTTTGTGCATTTGTTATGCAGATCATCTATCAGGTGATCTTTGCCGCTGTGTACTGGTCGGCCTTTGATGCGGTGAATGTGCGAAGCCGCCTGCGCGATTTGATCCCACTTACTTTTGCCTCCATTTTTGTCAATTCAACTGTGGCCTCTGGCGGTGCTGCCGGCACCGTTTTGTTTGTGGACGATGCGCGGCGGCGGGGGGAATCGGCGCCGCGCGCCACGGCGGGCACCGTGTTGGTCATGGCCGCAGACTATACGGCATTTGCCATTTTGCTAACCACCGGCCTAATCGTCCTCATTCGTGGGCGCGATTTGACAAAGCTGGAGGGCCTTAGCGCGCTGGTCATGTATTTGCTGATTTTGGGCGTCTTTGCCCTGTTAAGCGCTGGGCTGTGGACGCCGGGCATGTTGCGTCGCGTCTTGGAGGCCGTGCAAAAGGCCGGCGTATGGGTGGGCCACCTGCTGCGGCGTCCCAGTCTCTTTGCCGCGGATTGGGCTGAACGCAGCGCGGCCGATTTTACGTCGGCCGCGGTGATGATGCGTCAGCAGCCGTGGCGACTGTTGCGCACGGTGCTGATTGCGCTGGCGGCGCACCTGGCCGATCTGAGTTCGCTCTATCTGCTCTTTTGGGCTTTTCACCAGCCTGTGTCGTTGAGTACTGTAATCGTGCTCTATGCCATGACCATCTTGTTCTGGATAGTTTCGCCCACGCCCAACGGGATTGGCGTGGTGGAGACCGTCATGCCCGTGATTTATGCTTCGGTGGGGCTTTCGCTGGAAACTGGTACGATTATCAACTTGTCTTTTCGCGGCGTTACCTTTTGGCTGCCGCTGCTTATCGGTTTTTTCTTCATACGGCGCCTGCGCCTTTTGCAGAATGAAATTTCAGCATGAACTATACGCATCGAATTGGAATGCAGGCCTGGTTATCTCTGTTGAGTCTGGGGCTGATATTCTGGTTTATCATCAATAATAGCGTCCTGCTCTTCAAGTTGCTTGCGATTGTTTTGGGGGCCTGGTTGCTCAGTCTGGCCATACGACCCATTGCGGATCGGCTGGCGCGCCGACAGATTCCCCGGGGCGTCACCACCGTATCTGTCTTTATTGTGAGTGTTGGATTTTTGGTGCTGCTGGGGACGCTTTTGCGGCCCGTTATCCAGGCTGAAACGGCAGAATTGCGACAGCGGGGTCCTACGCTGTGGCAAACCGTGGCGCACCAAGCGGTGGGAACACAATTGGGGCAGGCCGCGCCCACGGCCCAGAGCATGGTGAACGCGGCATCTTCGCAATGGGAAACGGTGGTGGCCACGGCAGTTGGCACTGTGGCTGGCCTTGGCGGCCTGCTGCTCAATCTGCTGGTGCTGCTTTTTTTGACTTACTTTTTGACTACCGATCCAACGTGGGCCAGCAATCTGCTCTGGTCCTGGCTGCCCCAGCATCAACACGCGCGCGTGCAGGTGCTTGCCAATGCCATTACGCAGCGGCTGACGCGTTGGGTTTGGGCGCAAGTGGCGCTCAGCCTCTTCTTTGCCATTGTATTTAGTGCTGGGTTATGGTTCATGGGGATTCCATTTGCCTTTACCATCGGCATGGTGGGCGGCGTTTTGACCATTGTGCCCTATGCCGGTGGGCTCATCGGCGCGGCGTTGGCGGTGCTGAGCGCGCTTACGCTGGGCGTCTCATCGGTCATATGGGTGCTGCTGTTGTTTATGCTTGTAACGATTGTGCAGACGCATCTGTTGGCGCCGCTCTTGTATGGGCGCGCCATGGGGCTACACGCTGCCCTGGCGCTGCTGGCGCTCTTTATCGGCGCCGAATTGGCGGGCATTGTCGGCGTGCTCTTTGCTGTGCCCGTGGCCGTCATTGCCGCCGTGATTCTGCATGAACTGCAAGGGGCATTCAATCATGCCGATGATCCAAATCAACCATCGGATCTACAAAGCGTTGACGGGCTAGACGGTATGGAGGCGTAGATGCTGCTGTGGCGCAAAATTCCCTTTA
Source organism: Caldilineaceae bacterium (assembly GCA_020634755.1). Taxonomy (GTDB): domain Bacteria; phylum Chloroflexota; class Anaerolineae; order Caldilineales; family Caldilineaceae; genus JACKBC01. The sequence goes on from JACKBC010000012.1 coordinate 33,865, forward strand.
CGCTGGTTATCTTTGCCAGCATACTGCTCCTGGGGATTGTTTTGGGCTCTGTCCGGGGCTACCTAGCTCCGGCGATTGAGCAGCAGTGGGGCTTTGGCCTGCACAATTTATGGGATGGACGCCCATACACCATTGTCACCAGCGTCTTTCTGACGCGTCGTCCCTTTATGGTGCTGGGCATGGTTACCGTGGTTGGATCGATTGTGGGCCTCTATGAATGGCTCGTGGGCTGGCGGCGCGCCCTGCTGCTTTTCTGGACTACCGATCTTCTGTCTAAGCTGATGGCCTCCCTGCTGGTTGTGTGGCCGCTCTATCTGGCCGGAACCGAGATGGGGCGCAGCATGGCTCTATCCAGCGATATTGGCGCATCGGCTGGGGGGACAGGATGCCTGGGCGCTTTGTTGCACTATGTGCCGGACCGCTACCGACGTGTTGTCACGCTCTTGGTTGTGCTCTATCACATTATCAGACCCATTGTCTATCCCGATCCTTACGCAGATGCCATGCACATCTTCGCCTTGGCTTTGGGCTGGTATCTGGGTAGATATAGGCCACACATTTTGAATTAGGACGCCGCAACGGTGTTGGCGATCCAGGCGTCGATCCCGTTTGTTGAATCCGACGCTATCCCTGGCGATTGCGCTCTACTATGAATGGAATTTAACTATGAATTCATCTCCACCACGCAAATTGCATTTTCCCCAACCCTTTAACCACGAACATCCGCCCGTACAAGATGTGAACACCGTGTTTGCCGAGCAACTCGGCCCTGGCCAGCGGGCAGCAGATCGAGTGGCCAACACAATGGGATCGTGGAAATTTATTATTATCCAGTCCATCATCCTGACCGTGTGGATTCTGCTTAATGTTTTGGCCTGGATAAAACATTGGGATCCCTATCCCTTTATTCTGATGAATCTGACCCTCTCTATGCAGGCTGCCTATGCCGCGCCCATTATTATGATGAGCCAAAATCGTCAGGCCGCCAAGGACCGCATTGAAGCGCATCAAGATTTTTTAATTAATCAGAAGGCAGAAGAAGAAATCCGCGTCATCATGGAACACTTGGAGGCGCAAGACCAGGCGCTGGTGCAGATTCATGCCCAATTGGTGCAGCTGCAATCTCAATTTGGCATCAGCGAAGACGGTGCAGGGATCGACCCGCTCAGAACGTCATAGGGGAATCCACAAGCCGAAAAACAATTACCCCTGCCGCATCTACCTGGAGCCAAGCGACATTGTCATTTGCGGCGTGGCCGCAGATGATTGGGCGCTCATTTTGTTGTTCCGATGTGTGCGATACCAGGCCACATAGCGCGCAATAATTTGGGTGTGAGAATGGTGCTCGGCGCGCTTGCGGCTGGCGGCGCCCATATCGCCCCATTGGCTGCGCAACCGCATAAGCTTTTCAATGGCCCGGGCCGTATCTGCCACATCTGTGGTGGAAAAGAGCAACCCATTCACGTCGGGCGTCACCAGTTCGGGCAGCGCGCGGGCGTTGGCGGCCAAGATGGGCAGCCCGCTGGCCATGGCTTCTAACGTGGCAATGCTTTGCAGCTCGGCATGGCTGGGCATGGCAAAGATGTCCACACTGTTGAGCAGCCCCGGCAGATCGGCATCGGGCACAAAGCCCAAAAAGACCACCTTTTGCTGAAGGTTCAACTCCGCGCACAGTTCTTCCAGTTCGGGGCGGAAGGCGCCTTTCCCACCAATGGCCAATTGAAGATCATTGCGTTCCAGCAAGGCCAGCGCCTGTATGAGCTGGTCTAAGCCTTTTTCGCGGTCGATGCGACCCACATAGAGCAGAATGGCCTTGTCTGGCGCCAGCCCATATTTTTGCCGTATGCGCGAGCGATCCAGAGCCGCCCGCGGTTCAAAACGGTCCACATCTACACCACATGAGATGGCGCTTACGGGCGGTTGGATGCCTTGTGACCGCAGAATGGCGGCGGCGGTGGCGGTGGGGGTGGTAACGGCGGCCAACTGGTTATAGACATCCAGCATGGTTTTCCAGAGCAGATGTTCCACCGGCTTTTGGAGCAGGGTGGCTAGCATGCCATGTCGTAAAATGTTGTCGGTCAAATTTTCGGGTAAGAAGTGATTTGTCCCCACCGTCAAAATGCCGCGGGCGCGCGCCGCTTTTAAGACGGCCCGGCTCAGGAAATAGTGATCTTGAATATGCACCACATCCGGCTGAAATTGCTCTAAGGTGGCATTGATCACGCCGCCGGCAAACGCCGTGACGTTTGTATTATTAAACAGCGGCAGCGTGGGCACGGTCTGAATCTGTACGCCCCGTTCTTGCCAACGTTCGCTGCGGCGCGTAGCCGATGGCGCTAGCACCAGTACGTGGTGCCCGGCGCCGGCCAGCCCTTCAGCCAGATTGATTGTAAAAACTGCTTGCCCATTGTCGCGGCGATAGTATGCCTGCCCGGCCAGTAAAATGTTCATTGCGCACAACCTTCGGTTTCACGATTAGATTTTGGTATTGTAGTGAATGAGCGCCGCAGCAGCCATAGAACCAGCAGCGTAAATACGATGCCTCCCACAATGGTCGCTATCCGCACATCTTTAAGAATTTGGGGCACATATGGCCCCAGAAATAAGCCGATGATCACCAGCCCACCGGTCCAGATGATTTCCCCCAGGGTCTGCACCAGCACCACCCGCCACCACGCTATGCGTACAATGCCCGCCGCAATCAGGGTGGGAATCGAACCGATGCCCAAAGAGAGTTTGGCCCCCAGCAGCAACTGTAGCGCCCGCTGGGCAATATCAGCCTTGATTTGTTCAATTTTGGGCGTGTAGCGCGCAAAACGTGGCCAGGTGCGGAGCCGATGTTCAAAGCCGCCATAGTAGCCAAGCGCATACCAAAACATATCGCCAATGACGTTTCCCGTTCCGGCCACGGCAAAAACCAGAAAGGGGTTGAGCAACCCATTGCTGGCTAGCGCGGCCGCCGTTAATGTCACCACTGGGCCTTCAATGGCCACACCGAGAAAAATTAATAGATACTCCCAAACCGAACTCATTACGCGTCTTCCCTCACCGATTCGATATTCGGATAGCTATTGGCCTGGTTGGCGGCGCCCGTGTGGCGGCTGGTAGACTGGCCAGTTGCCACACGGGACAATCCAATGCCGTGTTCAACTATGTGACACAGATCTTCGGCAATCAGCAGCGATGCCCGCGGTCGGGCCAGCCGTTCCGCATTGGCGCGGAATTGGGCCAATTTGTTTGTGCCGGGCCGGGTCCATGAAGCAACAATGCGGGCAATTTCCTGCGGACTTTGGGCCAAAACACCCACGCCGTTGCGCTCTACATAATCTACATTGCCCGTCTCCTGACCCGGAATAAAATCAAAAAGAATAATGGGCAGATGGGCAATCAGCGCTTCGCTAATGGTGCCCGGGCCGGCCTTGGTCACAATTAAATCACAGGCGTGCATGAGATCTGGCATGTTGTCTACAAAGCCGTAAATATGCACGTGCGGTGTTTGCGCCCAGCTGGCCGTTTCTAACTCCTGGCGCAAAGAGTGATTGCGCCCTGCCACCACCAAAAGCTGCGTGCCCGGCGCCCGTTGCGCAATTTGGCGGGCAATGGCCACCAAGGGCCCGCTGCCCTCGCCGCCCCCCACCAGCAGAATGGCGGGGCGCTGGGCATCCAGCCCCAAGCTGTTGCGTAGCGTCATTTTGTCTTTGACGGGCTGCGTAAACTTAATGCTCACCGGTTGCCCGTATACAGCGATTTTTTCGGGCGCCATTCCCAGCTCGATGGCCTGGACGCGGGCCGCTTCTGTGGGCACAATGCAGTGGTCCACGCGTGGATCCACCCACGTGGGATGAAACGTAAAGAGATCGGTAATCACGGTGGCAAACGGCACAGTGTAGCCTATGTCGCGTAGACAGCTCAGGCCAATATGATTGAGCAACGGATGCACGGACACCACCATATCCGGCCGCATGGTGCGGAAATACGCCTGCATGTCGTCTTTGACCAGATATTTCACATCTTCCAAAATGCGGCGCTGCAATGCCGGTTGAGACATGGTGTGCCACATGAGTTTCCAAACTGGTAACCCCGGCCCAACCACCCAGCGATAGGCTCTGGGAATTTCGCGAAATGGGTGTGGCGTATGGTTCTTCCATACATCTTCGATAACGGTTTCATACTTATTGGGATGCAAAAAGTGAATGGCTTCGGTAATGGCTTGGGCAGACGAGCGGTGGCCGCCCCCTGTATCGGAAATAAGAAAAAGGATGCGTTTCGACATAGTTGTTTCCTATAGCGCTTTTGGATAGCGGCGCCTTATTTCAGGTTTGCAATATAGGCGTTCAGGCTGTGCGGACTAAATTCGATGAGCGCGCCCACGATTCTTTCCATGAATGATAATCGACTATTTGCCAAATAGTCCAGCGCCGCTCGTATACTCACCGTGTTGCCTACTAACAGCCTGGGTGGCACAATGTGCACATAGCGCTGGACACGAAATCCACGTCCATTGCGCACCACCCAGATGGGTGGCAACAGCGGAACAAAATCGCCCAGCGCGGCGTAGGCATGGAGCTTCATTTGCAATGTATAGTTGTATGCATAAGCGCTATCTCCCACTTTGGGCGCTCCATATGTATAGATGCCCGCTACGGAGATGCCCTCTGCCGCCAATTCTTGGGCGGCCAAAATGGCTACTGAACCACCCGAGCTATGCCCGGTGAGCCAAAGCAATTTCTGGTGATAGAGCTCTGGCCTGTATTCCAATACGTTTTTGATCGCCTTTGTGATTCCGCGGGCGGCCAAAGCAAAGCCGCCATGTACATGACCGGCGCACCAATGTGCTTGTTGCGTTATACGCATATTGTTGCGCCAATCGTCCGCTTCACCAGACCCGCGAATGGCAATGACAATATCCTGTGCCGAAACGGCCATATAACCGTGGTGTCCACTATTTATATCGTAGAACGGGTTGCCGGTATGCGCATGAAGCATTAACCCAAGCTGCTGAAGACGTATATTCAGGCTGCTTAAGTCTGTGGCTGTTGAATGTAAATGATATGCGTAGTTTGCCGCTTGCGCCAAATATTTGCCACGCCATGCTTCTTCTACCGACTCTAAAGTGATCGTATTAGACATATGTTAATAAAAGTGTATTCCCGGGTTAATGTTACCCTCTTACTATAGCGTAAAGCCCAAAAAAATGCACCGTCTATCGTCCGGTTCTAGCCTAGCCGATGGTATAGTGTTGGTTGCTGGGCCCCCAATGAGCCGTGTTAAGGCTCATCCAGAAAAATAAATACCCAAATTTTACGGGGTTTTCTAGATGAACTGGAAGGCTTTCTGGTATACTCTGATTTTTAAATAAAAGAGCGCTCCTCTACCTTCTGTTATATCAAGGTAGAGGAGCGCTCTTTTTGTTGGCTATGGCTGCTGCAGAGAGGCGGTGGAGGCCACTGCCTTTCTACGCATTTCTATTCAATTGTTGATATGCCGCAACGTTATGAGCGTTTTGGGCGTTGGTTATGCGTAGTGAGCCTGGCCTATCTCTGGCCCGTTAACTCTGGACCATTGACACTGGTCACCGGTGCTACTGAATGTTTTTAATCATTAAATTGGATGGAAAAGAGACATTCTCATCGGTAATATTAAGCGCGTAATTCATCGGCGTGTTACCTTTGTTCTTGACCACCAGGTAGTACGTACCATTTACCGTAAAGCTGCCCTGCCAAAAGTGCATGGGGTCGCTTCTGAGCGCATCATTCTCAGTGCCCTGGCCAAAAGCCGTATATTTGACGTTGCTGGTCCAGTCACGCAGTGTCTGCGCATTCCAGATCTCAAAGTTGCCTTGGCCCTGCTGCACGTTCATGGTTACATCAATCTTGGCGGTGTCTTGCGCTAGGCGCTGGCTCTGCGTTAAGCCATGAAGCGGCGGCACTTGTGATTTAAACACATACCAATCCCACTGGCCAGGCTGTAACGTATGGGCGGCACTATCGGGTGCGGCGGCTGTGGCTGCGCTGTATCCAGCGCGTTCTGGCATGCTGGCTGCAAACACGGTTGGCACGCTGGCCACCGCGAGCAATCCTGCAATAAGCCCGGCACTCATAAATTTTGAAAATCGCTTTTTAAACATTCTCGTGTCTCCTTTGTGAAGTCAGTACACCGCAACGGTGATGCCGATTCTGACGCTGGTCTCGTTGGAAAATAGAGCGAGCATCCAGCCCCTTTCGGGCCATTGCGATCTGCTGAATATGGCTTGTTCATGGCCAGCGGTGTCTATTCCGCGTCTCTGGTATACCGGCGGTTGTGCGCCGCACAGCGCTTACATATCCTGTAGTTGTGCGCCGCACAGAGCTTAGATATCCTGCGGTTGTGCGCAGCACAGAGCTTAATATCCAGCAGTTGTGCGCCGCACAGCGCTTGAGTATACAGGCGGTTATGCAGGGCACAGAGCCCGAACACAATCTTGGCGCCAGCAATAAGGCATCCTGGTACACGAGCAACGATATGATGATACTCTCCGCAAAGAAACTATGAGCTGTCTGGCATAGAACAACCCATGCCTTTTGCGTGAGTTCGGAAATTACTGTCTGAACGCATTGGATTTGGATGACCACCTCTATTGCTTCAGACACCCTTATTATAATCCGTTCTTAGGCTCCAGACTTTATAATACTTAGCAAAAATGCTTAAGATGACTTTAATAGAATTTATGCAATTGCCCTAGTGGCCAGAATGGCGCCATTGCGAACTTACTAATCGCAACGGATCAATCCGGCAGCGGACAATGAAAAGCCGGCGCCGCGGCTAAATGGCAAGCGGTTGAGACCGCTTTTCCACGTCAGCCGCGGGTTTTAACCCTGCTTTTTTAGGGTACGCAATGGCCCTAGTGGCCAGAATGGCGTGGCCAAATGATAGAGGGAGCAGATTATATGAAGCAGTGGCAAGCCGCATGGCTGCGACAGATAAAGCAATTAAAGACCGAACTGTTTGCGCTCTATTTGGCCTATCGAGACCCGCGCACGCCGCTCTATGCGCGCCTCTTTACAGCCTGCGTTGTTGCATATGCATTCAGCCCCATAGACTTGATCCCCGACTTTATTCCGGTGCTCGGCTATCTGGATGACCTGGTGCTGCTCCCTGTGGGCATTGCGCTGGCCATTCGGCTGATTCCGCCGCCAGTGCTGGCCGAGAGCCGCGCCAAAGCCCAGGAACTCATGGCTCAGGGCAAGCCGGTCAGTCGCACCGCGGCGGCAGTGATTATCGCCATCTGGCTTTTGCTGGGCGGATTGGCCATCTTCCTCAGTGCCTCTACTTTTTCCGCTTGGCCAACATTCTGGTGAGCAAGCCGCGCCCACAACACCCATGCGTGGCACTGGCCAGAAGAACATCGAATGCCAACCACCTTGGCGGTCAGTGCCCCACACATGAATCTACATAAATGAGAGTTGTGCATAATTCGCTGCTCGGGTGGACCTTTCAATAACCACCCCATAACATCATGCGCATTCCCTCCAAACTCACCCCTTTCAATTTGCCACCGAACGTCTATTAACAAGCCCTTATATTGTTGTTAATCGTTTGGCGATGCAGCCTTAATCGCTTGCACCTACACTGAACCCTGTGCAAGCAGGGGCGCTTTGTGGCATGTGCTGTATCCGGCCAGTCAATACTCTCAACGGCTGGGTGCATGCATCCAACAATGGCTTGCCAATCTTTCCGCTTCACCCGCCCCCGATAAAAAAGAATCAACCAAAGCGCACTCTTTACGCAGTGCCGTTGGAGCGCTGAACGTAAGCACACGGATATCAATTTATATAGATATCAATGTGTTCATGTTCAAGGCATGCGTAAGTGTTGCCAAGTCGAAACACAAGGAAAACAAAATGATGAAATTTTCAAGGTTTGCCCTGTTGGGTCTGCTGCTCACCCTGGTGTTCAGCAGCTCGATAATGGCGCAGGATGAAGCGCCTGCCTTTGTTGTGCCGCTGGATCATGCGCACGCGCCGTTTTTGGAAAGCTATAACTTTGCTGTCGCTCAAGGCGCAACGGCGGAGTGGCGCAAGATGGAAGGCGTCGCCGTTGATGCCGTCAATAACAAGCTCTACATTGCCATTAGCGAAGTCGGCAAAGGCATGAGCGATGGCGAAGGGGAAATTCAGCTGGCGGAGAATCCCTGCGGCGCGGTCTACATGGCCGATCTGGATGCTGATATGAACATTAGCGCGCTGGCGCCGGTTGTCATTGGTGGTCCCTACGACGAAAGCGACAGCGCCAACCCCTGCTCCGTGGATAGCATTGCCAACCCGGACAATATCTTTGTCGACAGTGCAGGCGCGCTCTGGATCGGTGAAGATACGGGCGAACACGCCAACAACATGCTCTGGAAATGGGATGGCGTCGAGTTGAAGCGCTTTGCCACCTTGCCGGCTGGCTCCGAAGTTACCGGGCTCCACATCTCTGCCAATGGCGCCGTCTTTATGAACGTGCAGCATCCGGATGGGGTTAATATTTATCCATACAACCGCGGCACGATCGGGATTGTCACCGGTTTTGCGGCGACCGATGCTTTTGAGTCAATCGACGTACCGTCCGGCAATGCGGCGCACATGGTGGTTGTGGCCGCTGGCGACTATCAGGTGTTGGGCCGCATGGGCAGCCCCATTCCCAATGCCATTGACGCTGCCCGCTTGGGCCAGCTGGATATGGCGGATGGCAGCATGGATATCTGCAACAACCCCGACGGCAATATGTATCTGCCCGTCAATGAAGAAGGCAGCCAAGGCTATCTCTACACCAACTATGAATGCCAGCCCGGCGGCATGAGCAAGCTATATATCAGCCAGAATGAAGATGGTTTGTGGGACGTAATCGAAGGCGAAAACGTAGACCTAATAGCAGTTGGCGGTACCTGGAACAACTGCTTCTCGTCCGTTACCCCGTGGAACACTGGTCTGTCCAGCGAAGAATATCCCTTCGATACAATTGACGCCGAGTGGCAGGATAACTATGCGGCCATGACCGATTATATTGGAACGCAGGCCAACCCGTATGATTATGGTTATCCGATTGAGATAATGCCCGACTCGATTGGCAGCACAGTTGTAAAGCACTTTGCAATGGGCCGCTTTAGCCACGAGAACTCTATGATTATGCCCGACGCCAAAACGGTCTATCAGAGTGATGATGGCACCAATCGTATTCTCTGGAAGTTTGTGGCCAGCGAAGCCGCAGATTTGAGCGCCGGTACGCTCTACGCCGCCAAAGTGACCCAAGATGGTGACACCTTCCACTTAGAGTGGATCGAACTGGGCACGGGCAACGATGCCGAAATTGCGGAAACGATTGCGGCCATGGATTTGGGCCAATAAGAATCTGTTCCCCATAAACCGATTCTAAAATCAGTACACCGCAACGGTGCTGGCAATATAAGCGTCAGGCTGGTTTGTTGAATCTGACTCTATCTCTTGCGGTTGCGATCTACTGAAAATTGCTTTCAACAAAACATAAGCCGAATCATTTTGCGTCCCCACAAAATGATTCGGCTTGTGTTGTTTATGGCTCGTAAATGCTCACTGGCGCGCGATAGATAAGGGGCGCGCATAAGCGTTGCGGTGGAGAAATAGCCGCTAACGTGCGTGGCAGTGGCCAAAATAGCCATCAAATTTCAATTACCTTGGCGGTCAGTGCCTTGCACGTGGATCATAGGGTCTGTCCAGAAATAAGTTGTCGATTTAAACCTGTTAGGTCTCGAAGACCTGACAGGTTTGGCCGCCAACTTATTTCTGGTTATTTCTGAACATTGTGTGGGTCCCGATTAAATTTCACCCTTCAATAAGCATGGGCGAAGCCCGCAGGCCGTTGCGCTACCGTTGGACCACGGGCAGAAACAGTTGATGGCTGGCGCGATTTTCCGCATCACCGTCAGTATCCACCTCAAAATTGCCATTGGTGGGATCGTCGTCGTCGTTCGCTTCCAGTGCGGGCCCTTCCGCTGCCGCGTCCGCAAGGGCCGCGGCGGTCGCACCTCCAGCCGATAAGACGCCCCCAATGTTCATGCCGTCAATAATCTGTTTGCCAAAGCCGTGGGCGGCGCCATTCCAATACGGTGCGTAGACGCAGCTTGTGTTGTTGGCGCCAAGCGTGATGGGCGTGCAGGTAAAGATGTCAGCTGCCGTACCGCTGACGCCCGTCACAGCAAACGCACCGGCCATGGACAAATAGAGCTTGCCGCTGGCGCCCACGGATAAGCCCCAGATCTCTTCGGTGGATGCTGTGAGTTCGGCAGTTGAGCCATCAAAATAGAGCGACCAGCTTCCTTTGGTGGGCGCGCCCAGCGCAGTGGGGGCAAAGGCCAGAATATCTTCATCGTTGGCGGAAACGCCAGGCACGCTGGCGCTATTCAACGTGCTAATGAGCAATCGCCCATCGGGTGCAAAGTCAATGGCGTCAATGTCTTCGCCACTGGTCGTCAAGCCCACGTCCGCGCCTCGGAAATAGAGCGCATAGCTGCCGGCGGTGTTATCGCCCAGCGACGATGGCATAAAGTGCACGATGTCAGAGTCATCCACGCTGCCCACGCCGCTAAGCGTGACCGGGTTGTCTGTACTCAGAAGCAAGCTGCCGTCGCTCAACACGGCCAAGGCATCCACATCCACACCGCCCAGCCCCACATCCGAACCGTCAAAGGCGAGAGACCATCTGTCCGTGTTGGGATCATAGGCCAGAATATCTTCGTCGCGAAACGCCACCCCACCCACCGTGCCATTGGCACTGGAGCTGAGATAGAGTACGTTGCCGGTGCTTGCGGCCGGGTTGACGGTGATAACCACGTCATCGCTGGTGGCCAGCGCACCATCGTTGGCGGTGAGCCGCAGCGTATAAACGCCGGCGCCCGTAAAGCTGGCCGTGGTGTTGAGCGCGTTGGCGCTGCCAAAGGTGACCGCCCCCGGTCCGCTGACTGCGCTCCACGTGGCAACCAGGTTGGCTGGCGTGGGCAAGCCATCATCGCTGGCGCTGCCCGTGAGATTGGCCGCGGCGGGCAGCGTAATGCTCTGGTCAGCGCCGGCATTGACGGTGGGCGGCTGGTTAACCGGTGGCGCTGGGTTGACGGTGATAACCAGGTCATCGCTGGTGGCCAGCGCGCCATCGCTGGCGGTGAGCCGCAGCGTATAAACGCCGGCACCCGTAAAGCTGGCCGTGGTGTTGAGCGCGTTGGCATTGCCAAAGGTGACCGTCCCCGGTCCGCTGACCACGCTCCATGTGGCAACCAGATTGGCTGGCGTGGGCAAGCCATCATCGCTGGCGCTGCCCATGAGATTGGCCGCGGCGGGCAGCGTAATGCTCTGGTCAGCGCCGGCATTGACGATGGGCGGCTGGTTAACCGGTGCGCCGGCGAGCACGGTGACCAAAATGGTGTCACTCACCGTCAGCTGACCGTCATTGGCCGTCAGGCGCAGCGTGTAGAGCCCTTCCACCGTAAAGGTGGCGCTGGTTTGCAGAGCGTTGGCATTGGCAAACGTTACCGCGCCCGGTCCACTTTGCAGCGTCCAGGTGGTCATCAAATGGGCTGGCGTGGGCAACCCGTCATCGCTGGCCGTGCCGAGCAGATTGACGCCCGCTGCCAGCGTCACCGTCACGTCGACGCCGGCATTGACAGTGGGGTCTTGGTTGTTGCTGTTGTTGGCCAACCAGTTGTACGCGGCCAACACATCCAGCCGTCCCTGGCCAAAGTTATTATCAGCGCCCGCCGCGCCCAGGTCCACACTGCTGTTGAGCAGGGCCGCCTGCTGCCGCGCCGCGCTGGCCGAGGGATATGCGTTGAGCAGCAACGCCAGCGCGCCCGCCACATGGGGCGCTGCCAGCGAGGTGCCAGTTTGCGGAAAGTAGAGGCCATAGCGGTCGGTGGTCAATACGTTCACCCCTGGGGCACTCATGTGGGGGAAAGTGATGGTCGGCCCACCACAGGTGGCGGGACCGCGGCTGCTATAGGCGTAAATTTGGTTATTGTTATTGACGGCGCCCACGGCAAAGGCGCTGGGATTGTTGGCCGGACTATAGCTTGTATTGGCGCTGGGCCCGGCATTGCCCGCTGCAAAGATGGGCAATACGCCCGCCGCCCGCAGCACGGCAATATCGTCTTCAAATTCGAGGTTGCAGCCCGGGCTTTGGAACGTCCAAGAACCGTTGACTACGTTGGGGGTGTCGGCGGTGGCGGGGTTGCCGTCTGGGTCCAGCAGCCATTGAAAGGCAGCGTGGATGCCCGCCACGGTGCCCGAGCCCTGGTCGTTAAAAATCTTGGCCGCAATCCATTGCGCGCCGGGCGCCATGCCGATGCTTGTACCGCCGCCATTTCCGCCCACCATAATGCCCATGGTCCAGGTACCGTGGCCGCTGGCATCATATGGCGTGGCGTGCTGGCCATAGGGGTCGAACCAGCTATTGGCGCCACCGCGATAGCGGGCCGACAGCTCGGGGTGGCTGATATCTACGCCGGAATCCATATTGGCCACCACAATGCCCTGACCTTGATAGCCCTGGCTCCACAGCGCCGGTGCATTGACCAGCGCAATGTTTGCTTCCGGTGCGCCGCCTTGCCGCACCAACGATGTCCGGCTATTCAATGGGGTGGCGGGCGCCGCTATAGATTCATTGCGGACAATCTTACCCACGGCGTTCAATTGGGCCAGCTCTTGAATGACCGCCGGCGTGGCCGTCACCTCCAGCCCATTGATCATCCAAAAGGATGTGTAGCTTTGTGCTGTGCCGTCGGCGATCCGGCTTTCCACCAGCTGAATGACTTTGCTTTGCGTCTGCTGCGCTTTCTTTTTAAGGCGCTCGATGATTTTCTTGATCTGGTTTTTGCGCTGCTTTTCCTTGAGATCGCTCAGGCTTTCCTTTTCGCGCAGTTCGACGATGACGCTGATCATCTCACCGGTGGCCGCGCTTTGCAGCACCTGCATGAGCTTGGGATCAATTTTGTCCCGTGGCTCCACACGTGCGGCTGTGGCAAGTGCGTTGCTCGGTGGGAAGAGGCTTGCCAACAATAAAAGAGGGACAGCCATCAATAGGAAAAGCCGGGAATAGGTTGCCAATGGAGATTTCTTTGGAGAATATATCATGAATGCCTACTTTATTAGCTTATGTTACGCAAGCCCGGAGGAAAGTCGGCGAGCCGACGTTCCTGTTTCTCTCTAGCAGACTAGCTGTCGCTGCGTAACGTCATTTATGAATTCCTGCTTTGAGAAAATGGAAGTGAATGCGTGCGGTCAGCTGTGTGCGGCCTTCTGGGCCGTCGGCATGGCGGGCGCGGGGCGACCAGCGCCCGCCGCATCGTGTGCGGGCGTGGCCTGCCGGGACTGCCTCGGCAAAGACCAGCGTATGACCGCCATGAGCACCGTCAGCATCATGAGGAAACCAAGCGCCAGCCGATTGGCCAGCGGCGCCAGTGCCGCCTTGGAGATGCGCACCGGCTGCAATTCACCCGCGGGCGGCACGACCCATTGGAAAGTGGCAATGGCGTCCGGCTTGCCGTACCGTTCCGCCACGACCGCAATCTGCCAAGGGCCGGCTTGCGTCAAATGGTAGCCAATGACTTGAAATTCGGCGTTGCTTAACTTATCTGCCGGCAACTTGACGGGCTCGATGTTCTCTGCGGCTGGATGAAGCTGCACGTACACCAGCGTGATTTCGGATGAGAGCGGTTGCGCCGGGTTGACGGCGCGCACGTTGATCATATTTTGCCCCAGCTGATTGGGGCTCACCGCCAGCGTAATTAGCAGATTGTCCACGCGCTGAGTGAGCGCCGGCTGGATCTGCGCCGGATCAATGGTATAGGCCACATCGCGCGGGGGCGCCGTGGCGGTGAGCAGCCCGATGATGCCCAGGAGCAGCACGCCCAATATCACCTCCACGGCGAACAGCCGCGTTGGTTGCAATCGCCCCTGGGCTGGCTGTCGGCGCGCCGGGCGTCCCAGCCAGCGCCTCAAACTCGCCACCAACCGGGGATGCAGCCACAACGCGTTGCCAATGCCGCAAAGACCAATCAGGAGAACCAGCCCAATTTTGCCCAGCAGCAGCTGCCCATATGGCGTGTCGAGCAGCGCATCTGCCGAAGCCACTTGTCGCCCCATGTTGTAGAAACCGGTGGCAAAGAGCAGCCCCACGCTCAACGCGGCCAGCAGGCTAAATGCCCGCCAGCGAAACGGCTGCCACTGGGGCGCAGTGGCTTTGTCCCGAGTGTGAGCTGGCAGCACCACCACGGCCAGCGTAATCAGCCCGCCGATCCAGATGCCGGCCGCCAGCAAATGAAGGGTGGTGCTGGTCAAAGCCAGCAGCCAGAAGTGGCTGTCGCTGGTGGCGTGACCGGCCAACGCCTGCACAATCATCAGATCGATGGCGCGGCCAAAGACGAGCAGCTTTTGCCAGCTTGGGCGCGCCGCGGATGACGGGCGTGATAATAGCCACAGACCGCCGCTCAAAAAGAGCAGCAGCGCTTGGCGCGCCAGCCACAAGCGGCCCCACTGGGTTTGCAGCAGCATGGGTTGTACCTGCTGCCACCAGCCGGTTCCTGTGCCGTTCAGCGGTTGGAAGCTAGCCGCTTGCCAGCGCAAAAGCCCAAGGCCCACCACAAATGCACCCGCTGCACAAGCCGCACTCCAGCCCAGCGTGCGGCCATAAAGCCGCTGTTGCAGTTGGGCGCTTTGTGCAGCGAGCTGACTGTCTGTCGGTGCTAGGACGAAAACTGCCAGGGCGAGCGCGCCTATCAGGCAGGCCAACAAGAGGTAGTTGCTCCAGCGCAGCGCCGCTTCAATCGCCAATGGCAGTGTGGCCTGCGTGCTCTCCCGATGATGCGCGGCGCCCTGTGAGGGCATCATTTCGTGACCCAGGCTAAACACGGTGAAGCCTTGGCTAACGTGGCCATCAATATCGGATAAGACGCGCCACATGACCGTGTAGACGCCCGGCTCAAGTTCTGGCAAGGTAGCCACCAGCGCGCCGCTGTCTGCCAGCTGCGTTTGCATCTGCACATTGGCAACGACGTTATCGTCTGCATCCACTAGCTGCACCTGGCTAAATTGGGGCAGAATCGGTTCGCTGAACCAAAGGCGCAGCTCACGCGGGGGCGTGGTCAGCGCTTCTCCATCAATGGGCTCGGCGCGGATCACGGCTGCATGGGCCTGGGCCAATTTGGTGGTAAACCCCAACAGCAGAAGGAGGCCGACAAGGATGTACAAAAGTTGGCGCTTATGAAAGTGTATGGCTGATTTTGGATTAAACATGATCTCTATTTTTGGACAATCGGCAAATAGCTGGTTGGCCCGCTCTGGTTGCCGGTGCCAGAGGCGCCCACGTTGATCTCAAAGGCATAATCATTGCTGCCCAGGCTATTGGCGGCCCGCACGGTTACGGAGACCACACCCACTTCCGCCTCCGTTGGGGTCCAATCGATTTGGCCGGTGGCCGTGTTGCCTGTTTGCGCCGCCACGTGAGTGACTTTTGCGTCGCCGGCGTTGCTGACCGTCATGCCGGTTGGGCCGCGGATCAGCTCAAATGTGGGCGGCGGGAAACCGGTGGCCTGAAGCGTATAATGAAAAGGTTGTCCCACGGTGGCCTCCTTGGCGGATTGACCCTGCGGGTCCACAATCTGCGGTGCAGACGGAATGGGCGTTGCCGTGGGTGCTGGCGTGGGTTCAGCCGGGAGCGTGGGTTTGGGGTTCACGGTGGCTGTAGGCGTCGGGGTGGGCGTGGCGGCGGCGCCCACGACAAAGTATGCCCGAGTTTGCTGGCTTTCCAGCGTGTGCGTCACCGTGTAGACGCCGGCGGCAAGTTGCCCCACGCTAATGCTGTAGTCCCACGGAATTTCGGCTGGTGTGCAAAAAAGTTCCCCCGAAGGTGCACTCAAAATGGCAATTTCATGGTCAACAATCTGATGTGAATCATAATGGGGGACACAACTATCGCGGTGGATGCTGCCGATGGTAATCGAGATGTTGTCGTTTATGGTGGGCGCGGGCGGCTCAATCACAATGCGGATGACGCCCAAAATCGCCAAGGTGGTAATATGCACAGGCGTTATTAGGCTGAGGTCGGCTTCATTATTGGCCGCATCATACGCCGCCACCCACAGCCAGTAGCCCGTGGCCGCCTGCAATGTGTTGAGGGTAAAACTGAGCGTCATGGTGTCGCCGATCAATTCTGGGGTTGCCGCCGGTTCGTCGGACCGCACCCAAATATGATAACCGGTCACGCCCACATTATCGGTGGCGGGCGTCCAGTGCAGCGTTACGCCGGTGGCCGTCAGATCGGTGGTTGTCAGCGCACCCACGGCGCCGGGCGCGGTCCGATCGCCGCCGGCTTGTGACACCGTCACCACCGTCACCTGCTTATTGTTGGCCATGTTGAGATCGGGCGTAAGGCTGCTAACCTGCGCCGTATTGGTTAATGTGCCGGCCGTCATCGGCGTGGTGACCGCAATGGTGGCCGAAATGCTGGCGCCAGCATCCAGCGCAGGCAAGCGCCAACGGATGCAGCCATTGGGAACACAATCGCCTTGGCTGTCCAGCGTAGATGAGATCGTAGCCGAGATGGATGCCGTGACCGTCGTTGAGATCAGCGCCACGTTGGCCGGCAGATAGTCGGTGAGCGTCACCGTCAGCGCGCGGCTGGGACCCAGATTGGTGACGAACAGGTGGTATGTCAGGGGCGCGTTGGGCTGTGCCGTGCCTGTAGAACTCGTGATGTCTGCTGCGCCTGTGAGCCCAACCGAGGAGGTGACGGTCAGAGCCAGGTCGGCCAGCTCACCCTCTTCAAAGGCGCCAATGTCGCAGGCTGGACCTTGGGGGCGCGGTAGCCCGCGCTGATCCGTAGCCGGACAATTGGCGCCGGCGTCAATTGCCGGACTGCCGGTGAGCAGCGCCTGGGTTGGCGTGGGGCCGCCATTGTTTTGCAACGGCCCCAGCCGCGGGTTGCTGTTGGGCAGATCGCCCGTGGCCATAAATTGGCAGCTATTGGCGCTTTCCAGATTATGGCCCAGCGAGGTCACAAAACCACCGCTTTGGGCGCAGTTGCTGCCGGCAGCCGCTTGCGCCACAATGCTATTTTGGATGCTCAGTTGAGCTTCATCCACAAAGATGTTGCCGCCCTGACCGCCGGCTTGATTTTGCGCCAAAGTTACGGCGTTGAGCACGGCGCTGCTTCCGTTATAAAGACCGCCCCCATTGTCGCTGGCCGCGTTTTGGCTCACGGTGTCGTTGAGCAGGGACAGATTGCCGCCAAAGTGATGCAGCCCGCCGCCGGCGCGCGCCTGATTGTGATCCAGCGTGCTGTCGTGAACAGTCATGGCGCCGTTGTTAAAGAGCCCGCCGCCGCTGCCCGTGGCGAGATTGCCGCTCAGACGCGTGCGATAGATGCCCACGCTGGCGCCAACCCCTTCATTGAGCAGACCGCCGCCGGCTGGCGCGGTGTTGGCGATGAGCTGGCTGTCGGTGATGGTCAAGTGCGTTGGCCCGGCGCCGGTATTGACCACGCCGCCGTGTTCACTGTTGCCGCGCAGCGTGGCCCCCGCAATGGTGGCTTGGGCGCCCCCATTGTAGAGCCCGCCGCCAACATTATCCGCAATGAGACCGCCGGTAAACGCCAGTGCGCCTTGGCCCTGATTGGAAAGACCATAGCCGCCGCTGTTGCGGAGAATCTCGACGTTTTTGAGCGTAAATAAGCCGCCCATGTTGACCAGTCCGCCACCGCTGTTTTCCGCAACCTGGCTGTCGGTAAGCGTCACGCGGCCGCTGCCATAAAGACCGCCGCCGCTTACGGCGCTGTTGCTGAAAATGTGGCTGTTGCTGATGGTGAGCCGCGTGCCTATTTCGGTGAGAATGCCGCCACCATTGGCCGCGCCATCTGGCTGGCCGTGTTGAATGGTGAGCCCGATAAGCGTGAGCTGCGCACCGCTCAAAAGGTGAAAAACGCGGTCGCTGTGATTGCCATCAATGATCACCGCCGGCATCTGTGTGGGGGCAACGCCGCTTGTCGTGTTGCTGATGGTCAAGGCGCCGCTAATGGTTAAGGAGCCGGTCACATCCAGATCGCCCGTTTGGGCGCCATTTTCGTTGCTGCCCATGTGGGTAAGCACAAAGAGGCTTGGCGTGGGCAATGCATCGGCAAAGATAATGGTATCGGCGCCGCTGCCCGCCGTACAGCCGTTGAAAGCGGCATCTGTATTGGCGGCAATGATTGCTTCGCGTAGCGAACAGGCAGCGTCATTGGCCAGCGCATCATCGAGCGTCGTCACCGTGATGACTGAGTCGGCATGGGTGGACATGACCATGCCAAACATGCTGAACAAGCAGATGACCAGGGCGATGCTAATGCGATTGACTATGGGTTGCATGTAACCTCGGGGAAGGAATGATAGCTCAAGGGAAAGGGGCCAGCGTGTCAGCCACCTGAGATCCAAAAGAGCTGGAATTATCAATAGCCCATTGTGTCGTCATTGCGACGCAATGGGCTCAAGGCGCAGTGTGCCAAATACAACCGAAACGGGCGTGCCGTGACGGACGGCATTCTGCGTATTGGGATATAGCATAAAATAGTTGGCATTATCCTTCAGTTCGGCGTTATGTTTCATGGCGCGGCCGGCTTGCTTTAGCGTGAGGCCATTCTCCTCGATGAAAAGGGTGGGCGGATTGTCCGCATCATCCAGCAGATATGCCGCCTTTTCTTTATCGAGTATCTTATAGCGCACGTCCACAATGCCGCCGCCCGCCGTAACGGCAACCAGCGTCATTTGCAGGCCAAAGCGCTCTGCCAAGGTTTGCGCCGAAATGACCGTGACCGGCGCCACCGCCGCTTCTTGCACGGCAGATTGTGTCTCTTGGGGCAGGCTGTACCAGATGGTATAGGCCAAAATTGCCGCGACCACCGGCAGCAAAATCAGCCCGTGAATGATGTAGCGCGTGGCGTGGGCCACGCCGGTTTGAATGAACTTGGGGTTGCTAAGAGTTGCGCGCATAATTTTTGCTCTGATGTATCCGTTGCTATCTGGTATATAACGCCATCGCTGCGGCGGAAAGAGCCTAGGCCTTCCACCGCAGCGTGGTGAATGTGCGATTGGGCCGAAAGGGTGGGCAATATCGCACGTCACGCCGCCTCTCCCTGCTTTGCACTCTGCGAGTGCGCCGCGTCTCTCTCCACATGTGGAGAGGGACAGATTTTGCGCTGTTGCAGATTTATAAATGAACATCGGCATAGAAGTTCGACTTCTCCGAGAAGTCGAACTTCTGGGATACCAGTACTATTTTGTTAATACACAACAGCGCAAAATCAGGGAGAGGGGCCCAGAATGGGGCGACCCCTTTCGGCCTACAGAGTAATACTATTTGGCTCTGTAAAAGCTATAAATAATTGACAATTCTACTCTGAAAATGGAGTAATTATTCATAGCTTTTACAACCGCAGTTGGTATAATTTAGGGTAGATCGAACGCATCCACATCCTGGCTGTTGTTGGTCAAGCCTTTGGACGTTCCATCAAAGTAGACGGACCAAGCCCCGGCATTGTAATAGACCACATCCTCATCCTGAACCGCGCCCAGCGTCGGTACAGCTGTATCCACGCTATAGGAGAGGTAGACATGGGTGGCGTCTATCCACGTCAGGCCGTCCACATTGGCGGTAGACCAACCAAGGGCAGAGGCGTCGATCATGCGTGTATAGGAGCTGCCGCCGTTCCAGCGATAGATGTCGGCGTCATCGCCGCCACCGCCTGCTCCAGGCGGCGTGTTGTTATTGTCCGTCGAGAAGTAGAGGACGCCGCCCACAATGCTGATGGCATCCAGGTCAAATCCACCGCCGCCGCCAGCACCCAATCCAAAAGCACTGCCGTCGAAGAAGAGCGACCAGGCGCCGGCGTTAAAGTAGACTACGTCCTCATCCTGCACATTACCGATGCCCGGCACGTTAACTTGACCGGCAAATGACATATAGAAATGGGTCGCGTCCACTCGCTCAAAGCCATCCACGTTGGCGTTGCCGCCTCCTGAACTCGGCAAACTGTAAGGAGCGGTAGACGCATCAATGGCTCGGCTAAACGCGCTTCCACTCCAGAAGTAGATGTCGGCATCATCGGCTGATCCACCCACACCCGGTGGGTTGCTGTTGCCAGACGTCGAGAAGTAGAGCGGTGGTGAAACGACGGTGTACGTTTGCCCCACAAAAGGCAGCCCGGCTGTCGCCAACACATTGCCCGCGCTGTCCTTGATGCCTGACGCCGACGTTAGATTGAGCCCCAGCGTGCCGCCGCCAGTACCTGTGCTGGCCGTGATGGTCCACGATGCACCGCTGCCCGTTACGGCGGTAATGGTGGCGCCGGTCAAGCCGCCGCCCTGGACAAGCGTAAAGTTGCCGCTCGCCACCCCGCTGACGTTTTCCGAGAAGGTGACCAGGAATTGCACCGTGGCCGCCGCAGTTGGGTTGGCATTCAGCCTGGTGATGCTGGCAACCGTGGGCGGCGTCTTGTCGATCACCAACGTATAGCTGGCGGCAGCGCCCCAGTTGCCCGCTGCGTCCTTGGCGTGCACATAGATGGTGTGGTTGCCTGCGCTGAGCTGGACAATGGTCGTTAGCGGAATATCGACGTAGCCATTTTCGGTCAGGCTATTAAATGCGCCGTCGCTGGCGGTAAAGATAAAGCCCGAGCTGTTGGCGCCTTGCGTATCGATAAAGCCTTCCGCCGCGCTGATATTGGCGGTGGTGTCGGCAAAGGCGGCCGTGACGCGCACCACCGGGTTGGTGGAATCGAAGGGAAGCTGCCCGTTATTGGGATTGGGCGCCGCCGTGACGCCGCTGGTCGCCGGTCCGGTTTTGTCGACAATCAGGGTGATGGTTGCCGGGGCGCCCCAATTGCCCGCCGCATCATGGCTGCGCACGGAGACCACATAGGCGCCTTCGGCAAGCCCATTCACTGTGGCCGCAGCAATGGCCGTATCCAAACTGGCCGTTGGCGCCACGATGTTAACCGTCATGGCTGTGGCCGCGCCTGGGCCAGGGTCAGCGCCGATGAAATATTCGGCTGCATCAATATTAGAGCCGCCAGTGGCGCTGTCGTCTCCATTGGCGTGCAGGGCCACATCGACCGCCCCGTTGGTCGGGCTGGGTGTCAACGTGAGACCGCTTGTGGCCGGCCCGGTGGCATCACCGCCGTTGGTCAATACCGAAGCGACCGCTCCCCAGTTGCCGGCAGAGTCCAAACCATGCACATAGAGCGTGTGCGCACCGGGCGGCACCGCCACGGCAGCCGAGACGCTGGTGCTGGGCGAGCCAAAGCCGCCGCTCATGGGGGCGCCGGCGCCGGCCGCACCCACGCTGTCCATAAAGTATTCGGCCGCGGTAATGTTGGAGTTGCCGGTGGCGGTGTCGTCAATGGTGGCGGATAGCGTGCCGGCGCTATAAGCCACGTTGCTGGTAACTGGTCCCACGGTGTCGCCTGTGGACTGTGTGTTTGAGACCGCCAAAAAGGTGAGCATACCGCCAAAGCCGGCGGCATTGCTGTTGCGCAGCATCAAGTTGCCGTCATAGATGGCAAACTTGATGCCGTCGGCGGTGGCGGCGGGGATGGTGGCAATGGTATCTACGGTCTGGCCGGGGCCAAAGGTTTCGGCCACCATGCGGTGCGTATGCGCCAGCGGGCTGCCATCATTGGCAATGACGGTTTGATGGGTGCCCATGAGCGCCATGGAGTGGAAATCCATGCCGGCATTGAGATAGCGCAGCAGCACGCGGTTGCCCGCCGCCGTTGGAATGTTGGTTGTGTTGGGATACGCCACGCCGTTGATCAGGAAATAGCGCGGTTTGTAGTTGCGCATATCAAAGCTGGCCGGCGTGGCGCTGTTGTTCAGCGCCGGGTCCACCTCACTTAGCACAAGCACCGCTTCGTCATCATAGGCTGTGGTTGCATCGTCATAGGCCTGGCCAGCCGCGGCGGGGCGCACAACGAGCGCCCCATACAGCCCCATGGCGCCCTGATGTTGGGCATTGGGCAGCAGCCCCGCGCCATATAGATAGGCGCCCGGTCGGTTGGCGATAAAGCTGTAAAGCTTGGTGCCGCCCGCCGCCACACCGGTCGTATCCGGAATCATGTCCTGGCCTTGAAAAAGGAGCGCCGTGTTCTCGGTGAGCTGGTTGTGCAGCATTACCGAAACCGTATCGCCCTGATTCACAATGAGGGTGGGGCCGCCCGGTTGCGTGGCGGCGGCGCTGGTGCTGTTATACCCCCAGACGGTGACGCTTTGCGTACCCAGCGTGGTTGAGCCGCTGACCGCATAGAGGTCAATGTTGATGGTCGCCAACCGAGACGACGATGCACCGGCCGCCATGATGGATGTCGCATTGTTTATAAATAGCAGGACCAGGATGGCGGCCAGCATTATGAACCGCGCACCCGTTCCGGCCAAGCGGAAGGATCGTATTTTCGTTTGCATGATAATCTCCGTAGCCCTTTATGGACAGTTGTTAGGCAGCGGTGGGTCAACCCGCAGATAGGTAATGGGCCCGGTCATATTCACGCCCCAAGAGGTGATCTGATAGAGGGCGTGGTTGTGCGAGATAATGTAGAACTCGCCACACTGATTGAGCCCCTCGCCACCCGTTGGAATGGCGCCGGTTGTCCCCAGATAGGGACTGCCGCCATAAAACGTGCCGTATACCATGTTGGGCAGATTGGGAATCGTAACCGGAACTGGATTGGTCGTCGCGTTATATTGCTCGGCATCGTACCATTTGAAGATGACGTCCCAAGTTTGGCCGGGGCCAATGTTAATGTCAAACTTCTCAAAGGAGAGATCTTGACCGGTTGCGCCCTCTAGCGCACGCCCGTCGCGGCCAATGACCAGACCGTTATTGCCGTGGGGATGGAAGGGGTAATCTTCGGTGCCCACGTTGAGATAGCGGATCATGCCGGGGTACGGATGGTAATTGGGATCGCTGGGCGGCAGCGTCTCGTTGGGGTGAAACTCGTGGACGCGCGCCAGTGCGCCATAGGGCTGTGTGGGCAGCCAAGGGGCAAAGTTGTCGGCAATGCTGTCCGGAAAGCCGCGGCCGTTGATCAGCCAGTAGCGCGGCTTATAGTTGTTGAGATTATAGGGGGCGCCATTCTCGGCGGCCTGGTGTTGATAGGGGTCGATCTCCGAGAGAAGCACCATGAACTCTTCGGCAGGCATAAAGCGGCTGTCGGCCCGATTATAGGCGAAGTCGGCGCCCATGCTGGGCCGTACAATCAAAGCGCCAAAGAGCCCCATGCTCACCTGCTTGCGCGGATTGGCGCCGCTTTCGTACAGATAGGTGCCGGGCGCACCGGCCACAAAACTATAGGTGACGCTGCCGCCATTGGCCACCGCCACGTTGGTCAACGAGGTCAAGTTGCCGCCGCCATCAAATTGCGGTTGGGCCTGCACGCCATTGGCCAGGACGGTTTCGTGACCGGGGAACATGATCGACACATCTTCGCTGAGCGTATTTTGCAGCACAACCGTCACCGTGTCGCCTTCATTGACGCACAGCACCGGACCCGGATGTTGGAAGGAGTTGCTGCCTTCGGCGTACCCCCACATATAGGCGGTGTTGCCATCCGGCAGCGTAATGTAGCCGTCGCGGGCGGTGAGGGTAAAGGTGGGGTTGGGGCTGGCGCCATAGGTGCAGATGATGCCAACCGCGTTGGTTGTATTGGCGGCGCTCTGCACCGGGGTGCTCGGTTCCGCGGCGGTTGTCTGGCCCACTGGGGCTGCAATCATGGGGAGATAGATGGTATCCCCCGTTGTGGTGTTTGTGTCCGTTTGGGTAACGGGATCGGTCTGTGCGGTGGGACCCGCGGCCTCAATGGCGTAGGTCTTTGGGGCATCTGATAACAACAGCAGCCCAAGCACCAGAACCAATCCCAATCGCATCCACTTCATTCGAGATTTACTCATTTTATAGCTCCTTATCGAGATCACCTTTAAACATGCACAAAGCGGGTTGTTTTTCTTCGAGATCATTTGTGTCATGTTTAAATGGTTTACCCATTAATCATGCGTCAATGGATTGGTCTATATGCCCCAATCATTGGGATATTGCTGGGCGGCCAAGGCGCCGTTGGGATATACGTGCACCTCAGTGGCCTGCCCGCCAAAGCCGCCCGCCGCCAAATTATTGGCGCGCGTATAGGCCCGGTTGTAGAGCAGGTAGGAGTCGTATCCCAAGCCCGTTGAGCCAGCACCCCCCGAAAAAGGCGGCGTCGTAAAGAGGACATCGTAGCTTTCGCCGGCGCCAATGGCAATGGTATCCGTTTCGTAGCTGGTGTCCGTGCCATCTCTTCCACGCATGAGGGTGGCATCGCGACCTATGACGCGCATTTGGATGCCGGCCAGCGTAATGGCCGATTCTTTAAAGCCCAGGTTGGCAAAGCGCAGCAGTACCCGTTCGCCCGGTTGACAGGTGATCCGCGAAGAGTGCGGCTGATATTGCAACTCGGGTCTGCCCGGCGGCGGCACTAAATCACCATTGTCTGGTTGGCCCGGGTTGTTGACCGTCTGTACGGCCAGCGCATGCACAGACGCTCCGGCATCGATGGGCGCATTGGGCGCCAGCGTATCCGGATAGACGCGCCCGTTGAGCAGCGCAAAGTCTGCCCGATAGTCGCTCCATTCGGGCAGCTGGATGTGGGCATCGGACCAGTGCGATTCGGCCCAAACCTCGCTGAGGAACATGGCAAATTCGCGATCGTAGCCGGTTGAGCCGTCGCCATCGTTATAGGCATACTTGCCGCTGGCATAGAGCGATGTATTGCCATTTTGCAGCGGGCGTACAAAGACCAGCCCGGTCATGCCCATGTGGACGTGCTCCACATCCTCCACGTGACAGTGGAACATATAGGTGCCCGGGTCGCGGGGCCGGTAGATATAGGTGAA
The DNA here is from genome assembly GCA_020634755.1 of Caldilineaceae bacterium. Lineage (GTDB taxonomy): Bacteria > Chloroflexota > Anaerolineae > Caldilineales > Caldilineaceae > JACKBC01. The sequence goes on from JACKBC010000012.1 coordinate 58,796, forward strand.
ATTGGCGCCGGTGGGCACGGCAATGGAGCCGGTCGGCTCACCATCAAAGAAGGGAATGACGTTGCGAAAGCCGTGCCAGTGCAGCGTATGGGCGTCAAAGAGATCCGGCCGCAGCGCCAGGCCGATGTTCGTCACCTGCATGCGGAAATCAACCGGATTGCTCGGGTTGAATTGGTCGAGCCAGAAGAGCGGCGCATTGTGTTGCGCCTTGTTTTTCTGATTATTTTTCTGTTCCGTGGTCAAAGCGGATACATTGCGAAAGCCAAAAATATAGGTATTAAATGGCGCTGGCGCCAGCGGATCGGGATGGATGGCTGTTTGCGTCCCCGGTAGAAAAATCTGTGGGGTAGGCGGCAAGTACACCCAGCCATCGGTGCCGGCGTAGTACAGATCGTACGGACTTTGCGCCTGGGCCACGGCCTCGGGCAGCAGCGTTCGCCGCAGCATGCCGGGCATGGCCGTGGCTCCTGCGGTGAGGAGCGCGGCGCTGCCGGCCATCTTGAGGAAGTTGCGCCGGTTTAATTGCATGGACGATGAATGATTACGCATTAAATATCTCCTAGGCATAGCGAGGATGAGGACGGAACGGATAGAGTGTATCTCGGTTAGGGAACCACCCCTTCCTGGAAGAGGCTGAGACAACATTGGCTCACGCGCACACGGCTGCCTCTTCCAGGAAGGAGCACATTTCACCCCTAAAGCGAAAGGCTCCCAATCGGTGGGTCCGTCCTCACCCGGCTGATACGTGGTTTAGGGCATGTTGCCGCCACTAAAGTTGTCGAAGCGGCCGTTGTTAAAGCTGTAGGTTGCACCGATCCAGCCGCCGCCCTGCGCCAGTGTCGTCGACCAGGGGGTGGCCCCCTGGGTCACATTGACGCTTCCCACCAGTACACCATTTAGATAGACCGAGACCGTCCCATCTGCCTGCGCACGGGCGCCCAACACGTCGTTGGTGTTAAAGGTGGCTGGGAAGGTGGCCTGCTCTATCCACGCGCCGTTGGCCGCTTTTGTGCGTACCGTGACGCCGGTGGTGGTGCGATAGCGCACATCTATGCCGGTGGCGCTCACGTTGTTTGGATCGACCCCATTGAATTTGAGCAGCAGACCCTGCCAGCGCGTGGTCCGGTTATTACTTGTGCCAATGCTGACCAATGTCATATAGGCTTCCTGGTTGGCGCCAAAGATGGTTTGGTTCCACCAGATGTTGCCACCGGCGCTGTTGCGCGACTGGACGTTGCTGCTGTTAATGCGGAACTGATTGGTGGCCGTATTCCCCGACCAGTTGGCGCCCAACGCTGTCGTTGCGCCAGTGCCGCGGTTAAAGTCATCCAGCAGGCCGGTGGCCGGGAAGGGAACTGTACCACCACCGCCGCCACCACCGCCGCCACCACCGCTGCCGCCGGCGATTTCATCTGCGCCGGCTTCAAAGCCGGGGGCGGAGGGTCGAGCATCGCCGTCAATGTCGGACGTGGGTGCATTGACGCCACTCTTGCTGGCGGCGCCTAGATTGACGGCCGGTGATGTGCCGGGAATGTGATAGTTCCCCAGCAGCGAAGGCGGCAGATCCACCGCAACCAGAATGGCCCCAATAAAGTTGGGATTGGTGCGCCAGCCATTGAAGGCCACCGCAATGTCATACGGCGTGATCACGGCTGGGTCAGACGTGCTGTTGCTGGCGCTGGTTGTGTATGGGTGTGCGCCCGCGTTCTGCTGGATAATCGAGTTAGTTGGCGCCAAGACGCCTGTGCCATCGGCCACGCCCAGGTCCCAGCGATCGGCATCGGCATTGCTTAGACCCGTCACCGTGCTTTGGCCCAAATTCAACGTACCCGCCCGGTTGTCCCAGAAGATGTTGTTGAAGAGCAGCGGGTTGCTAAAGCTGGGCGAACCGCCGGGCAAAGCGGCCTGGAGCAAAGCGCTGTTTTGCGAGGTCGACAGGCCGGCGGGAGCGGGCAGACCATTGCTGGTTACCGCGGTAGCCGTGGTCTGGTTCTTCATGATTGTGTTGTTAAAGATCCGCACGCTGGGCGCATCGTTGAGGCCAATGCCGCCACCTTCGTGGGTGGACACATTGTTCACAATCATGTTGTTGTACACATTCATTACAAAGTTGCCGGCCTGCAAGAAGCGGATACCGCCGCCATCATCGTTGGCCAGGTTGGCCTGGATCACGTTGTTGTAAATGTCGGTGGGGCCAGAGCCGGGCGACAGTGTGGCGGGATCCGCCGGCAGCTGGCCGGCGATCATGACGCCGCCGCCTTCATCGTACGAACGATTGAAGTAGATGCGGTTGTCGTGAACGACGCCATTGGGGCTATATCCATAAACGGTCATGCCGCCGCCATATTCGGCCGAGAAGTTGCCGCACAGATCATTTTGCGCCACTTCGTAATGATCGGCGCCGGCAAAGAGGCCAATGCCGCCGGCCAGATTTGTGCCCGCATTGAGAATGATGCGGTTGTGGGCAATGCGTACATTCTCGTTGTGGTTGTTGGTGTCTGGCGCCGGCAGGTCTGGCGTGCCGATGCGCACGGCGCCATACGCACCGCCGTTGTTCTGGACGGTGTTGTTGGTAATCTGTAGATAGCGCGCATAACCGTTGGCAAAGATGGCGCCGCCCTGGGTAATCAAGTTGGCCGGTTGACCCGTGGGCAGGCCGCCAATCTCATTGATGTTGCCGGGGAAGCCCTGCTGATTGCCACCGCGCAGATCAAAACCATCGATGCTGGCCTTGTAGCTATCGGTAAAGGCAGCAGACCCGGCGGCATGGGCAAAGATGGAGACAACCGCGCCATCGTAGATTTCCTGGTTGCCGTCCCAGGTAATGCCGCCAATGGTGGTATACCAGTTGTCCGCCACTACGCCATCGCCACCAAAAGCGCCGCCGTCAATGATCGAGCCCGGCACATAGGTCGCGCCCTGGAAGCCGCCTGGCCCCACGCCCTGCAACTTGATGGGCGAGTTGATGATCAGGTTTTCATAGTAAGCACCGCGTGGGTTATAACGCGGGTTGGACAGGTCGGGTTGCCCTGGGTAGACCACAACCAGGTCGTTGCCATTGCTGGCCTGAGCCGCGTCAATGGCGCTTTGGATGGTCGCGTAGGCTTTGCCAGGGCCGACTTCGTACACGTGTGGCGTGTACGAACCGCCCGTAGAGGCTGCCACATTGCCACCCCCAAAGTTGTCGATGCGAGCGTCGCCGGCCGATGGGCTGGAGTTATTACCACCGCTCGTACCGGTAAAGCGCAAGCCGATCTGGCCGCCGCCTTGCGCCAGCGTTGTGGCCCACGGATTGGGCCCGCTGGTCACGTTGACGCTGCCAATCAGCGTGCTGTTCTTGTAGACCTCAACGGCGCCATTAGAGAGCGCACGTGCGCCAAGCCGGTCGCCATTGGCAAACGTGACGCCGCTGAGCGTACCTTGCAAGGTCACGGTGAGGAGGCTGCCCGCCTGTGTGTAGATCAGCACGGAAGAGTTGGTGTAGTCGTAAAGGACGGCAATCAGGTTGGTGTTGCCAATGCCCGGTGCAGAGGTGCGCTTTAGGATCAGCCCTTGCGTGTCAGCGCCGAGAAGGCCCGGCGTCGTGCTGACATCGGTAAAGGTAAAGTACGCTTCCTGATTGGCGCCAAATGACGTTGCCCACAGCGGCAAACTGAGCGCGGCGCCTGCGTATACCCGCAGCGCGTTGTCGCGAATCTGGTACCCGACACTGAGGCCGTTCCAGTTTCCACCCAGGTTGTTGCTGTTGCCGCGGTTAAAATTATCCAGAACCGCCGTGGCCGGGAAGGGCGCCGTACCGCCGCCCAACACGTGGAAGGTTAGGCCGTTGATGGTGCTTTCGCCATTGGCGGCCGTAATGCGCAGCTGGTGGGGGCCTACAGGCGTACCCGCCGGCATAGTGACGCCAATTTGGGTGTCGCTCCAGCTTGTGGTTGGCAGCACAAGCGCGCCATCCAAGGTCACTTGGCCCGTAGCGCCAAAGCCCAAGCCGCGGATGGTGAACGAGCCGCTGCCGTTCACATAGGGCTGCGAGACGGTAAACAGCTGTGGCGTGGTGGAAGCAACCGGGCACATGACCAATTGGGTCTGTCCACCCGGAATTTGAATGGAGACGCCTACCTGTGTGGGCGCCAAGTCGGCGGGCACAATCAGACCGGGAATGGCTTCAAATTCGGCTGCAATGGTGCGGAACTCGGGCCGATAATTTGGATTCAATTGGCCGGGTACGCCCGGATCGTTACCTACAAAGCGATACAGATTGGCGCAGACGCCGGAAGGCGTGGGGCAATTGATGCGGTTGGTCGAGGGCAGCAGCACATCGAAGAGGCCATTATAGTCGGACTCGACGGTGGTGACCAGCCGATTGGACCAATCGTAGATGCCCACGGGCGCAAAGGGAACGCCCGCCTTTTCGCCATAGAGCAGCGATTGCGGATTGGACGAGAAGTTTAGATCGTCCACCAGCAGACCCCAGAAGCGGCCCGGAATCTGAACATCGGTATACAAGTTGAAGGTCGGTACAATCGAGCGGCCGTTGTTGAGCGGCACCAGTTTGGTATCGCACAGCGGCTTGGCCGTTCCCTCAAAGGGTGATGTGATATCTTCAAAGGTAGGATTGAGCGTCGGCGTTGAGGCCGGCACAGTGATAGAGTTGCCTCCGTTGCCGGACGGATCCTCGAGCGTTAGTGGGCCATAGTTATCGGCGCCCACATTCTCAACGTCGACAATGTGCAGCGCGCCGGCACAGATGGGCGGCGGCACCTGCGGAATAAACTGATCTCCGTTGCCAATGTTGATATCTTCTTCGCGGGTTACCTTATAGATGGCCCGCGTGGGATGAACCGCATCGGCGCCAAATACGTCCGCCTCGGTGGGAATCTCCACCTGGACCAGGTAATCGCGTCCACCGGGCAAAGGCTGAAGCGCGCCGCTGCTGCAGCTGCCGGTCGTTGGGTCGAATGTGCCCGGCGTGAGCTGCGCCCCATTCACAATGTAACAGCCGTCGCCAAAGCCGTAGTTACCATCCACCGCCGAGAAGCCAGCCTGGAACTGTATGCCCATGAGCGGACCTTCCAGACAGTCGGCATCCGCATTGGTGACCCGCTGATCGGCTGGATACGCCAGGCGGTCGCCGTTTACGTCGCGCGGCACACAATTGCCGTCGTCGTTTAAGCCGGGGCGCTGCCAGGTTTCGGTGACATAGGTGTTGAGCAGATTCCCTTTGGCGTAGGAGCCATCGGCGGCTAGCTCGTAGCGGCCCGTGGGATCACAAGCCGCACCGGCGGTTGTACCGCAGAAGACCGTTGCATATAGGTCCACATTCAGATTAGAGACACCGGGCTGCCAGTCTTCCACGGCGGCAAACTGGGCGTCGAGTTCATTGCGCGTGGTGTCATAGCTGACGGTGCCCACAATGCCGCCGTTGCGCGGGTCAATGCCGTTGGCGCCGGTGGGGTCGTAGAAATGCACGCCCCAATCCAGACGGCCAGACAGGCCGATAATGGGCAGAACGCTCACATCCACGCCGGCGCCCAAAACGGTGGCGGGCTCAGGCTGATTGTCCGCCTGATAGGTCACGCCGGTGGTATACATCAGGTCGTTATAAGCTTCCATCACCAGCCATTCGGTCATGGGGTAAGCATTTTCCATAATGTAGTAACCACAGGCATCGGTGGTCACGGCGGTGGCGCCGCGGTCCATCAGCGAATTTTCACGCTTGCGCATCGTAAGCGTCAAACCGGGGACGCCCAGCTCACCCTCGCCGGGATCGGGACAGTTGTCGCCATCAAGGTCTGTCCAATCCATAACGCCGTTGCGATTGAGGTCGTTGAAGATGTATCCGTCAAATTTGGTCCACCAACCCAACATGGCAATGACGCCCAAATCAACGGTTTCACCATTGCTTACCGTCACATTTTGCACGGCCAAAATGTAATTTTGCGGCTCATCCCAGACGGCCAGCATGTAGTTGCCATCGGGGACGTTGCCAATATCAAAAGCGCCGTTGGCATTGCCCTGCCCGACCCAGACGGCTGTATCGCCATTGGTCAGATCGTTCAAGGAAATCCACGGAGTTTCCATGGGATGATCGATTTTAGCGCCGGTGATGCCCGGTTCACCCGTTACGCCGCTCTTGGCCGGCACATAGGCTTTGGCCGCGGCCACCACCCCCTTGATGTGACCACTGCCACCCAAATTGGGCGTGGATTTATTGACAAAGCCAAAAATGATGGCCGGGAACGGTTCACCCGCCACCACAAACTCAGTATCCAGCCCCGTGTTGCCTTCCATAATCCAGGCATCCCAGTCGTGATTGCCTTCTAGCGTAGTGGTTTGGATCCAGTTGGCGCCATCCGGCGCAACGGCCGAAAAGGCATAGCGATTGGGGCCCAAGTGTGGGATAACCAGATCGCCGTTGGCATCGCTAACGCACTCTCCACCTGTGCCCGGGATCGGAATGGGCAGCATATCGGCGTCGAGGCTGGCCAGCGGAATGACGTGGGTGACCGGGTCTTCGCCCTGGTAGAGCGTACAGAGCGGGTTGCCGTACACGTCTGTGGTTACGTCACCCAAGTAGTCCACTATGTGACCCACAAACCCAGGCAAACCATGTTCGGCCGGCACATCGGGCGCGCCATTGGTGGGGGAAATATCTTCGAAGACAAAGGCGTGAATGGCGGCATCGGGCAGCGGTTGCGGCTGCAACTCCACCACCACATTGGCCCCGGATGTGGGGTTGGGCAGCGGCACAGAGAAGTGGGCGCCGTCTAGCTTATACCCATCAGCCAGGACGGAGATCAGATAGCGCCCATCGGGCAGGACCAGGCCGCCAGTGGCAAAGTCGCTCTGGTCGCCCTGGGTAAAAATGGGGCTGGAGCTGGCGACGCCGGCAATTGATGTCCAGTGGCAGGAGGCCGGATAGTCCGCTCCTTCGGCGGGTGAGCAGCCATCTGCCGGGGAACGCTGTTCGGTGGTGCCGCTATTATCAATATTGATAATATATTTGAAGTTGGTAATGGGATCGCCCTTGCTGACGCCGGCGCCGCTAAACGCGCGCGGCTCAGTGCGGGCGCTGATCACGCGCAGCAACAAGGTGCTTGTGGCGGCTGCCTGCACCTTATCTGCGGTGGCGTCCGGAATGTCGGGATTGCCTCCGGCGTTATCTGGGCCGCCGGCGGAAACCAGCGGCAAGAAAAGACTCTGTCCCTGGGTGGCGGTACTCTGCGTATTGGCCGCAGCATCGGTAGCCGCGCCGGGGCCAGAGTTTGCCACCGGCAGGTAAATATTCCGCCCCGTTGTCGAATCCTCTGCGCGCGCGATTTGAATGGGCGCGCCTAAACTCGAGGCCATCATGGCGAGAATTAGGCCCAAGCGCATTATCTGCTGACCCCAATGCCGCAGATTCCATTTGCGGATAAAACGTATTGATTTCATAGACATACCTTTCTGATCAAATCTTCAAAACTATGCCCACAGGGCAAATACCGATAGTTGTATGATAATGTCATTGAGGTAAGGCCGCTTCCAGTGGGCCGCACGGTATGCCACGTGAATGCTTGGACCAAAATGGCGGACACCGTGCGACGCACTTTTCGCTCACTTAATGACATTGAGTTGTATGATGAATATTCAGTTTGTGTGATGAACGCACGTTACGCAGCAAAAGCCAGTCTGCTTGCGAGAACAGGAACGTCGGCGAGCCAACTTTCCTCTCGGCTTGCGTAACATAAGTGATAAAGTGTGTGGGCGCGTGGCGGCACTTAAAATCAGCACACCGCAACGGTGTTGGCGATACAGGCTTATCTCACGCCGTTGCGATCTACTTAAAATGCAAAAAAGCCCAGCATCGGCGTTCGCCTACGGTTGAGTGCCTCTGGGTGGCTAACGGCCGAATATGGGGAGAGCTGTTCAGGTTTATGGCATCTTTTGGGCAGTTGCCAGGCCATGACGTACGCAGCGCCTGTGGATTGCTAGGAGCGCATAACAGAGCTGACCCGGCAATTTTCCCCGAGGCTTGCATAAGTCCTATAGGCAATGGTCAGGGCAAAAAGGACAACTTGAACACAGGTTCTCTAGAAAATATGAATTCAGGTAAAAATATGCATAAATTATTTCCGTGCGATATGAACGCGTATCCCTTTTGGGCTATTGAGGGATATAAGGGAACAAAGAGCCCAAATGAGCTTATGTTAGCGCGCTCTGAAAGGTCGGTTTGATACGGAGAGATTTATGAAAAATATAATCAGCAGATTGAAATGGCAAGCAATAGAATCGGATTGATCAATCGAGACCGGCGCCTGTATTGCCAACACCGCTACAATGTACTGATAACGACTTGCTGGTTTTGGAGAAAGTAAAAATTAGGGCGAATTAGATACGAATAGGGGGAGAACAAAATAGAAAAATTCATATTGACACAAATTCCAATGTACGATAGCCATGTGCACAACGGATGACAAGACATTGAGTATAAAACATCGTATAATTTCAATGCTATACATACGGGAGTTCTACTGCGAATAGAATAGCAGAATTAACTTGAAAACGGAAGGGCATAGAATAATCCGAAATTCTAGGTCCAAAAGTACATTTTTATGTACAAGCACATTACATTTCGGACAGAATGAAGGGGCTAATCGAGTGGTTCTTCCAAATCTACCCATCCGTGGCGCAGAGCATAAAGCGCGGCTTGGGTGCGATTATTAACGTGGAGTTTTTCATAAATGCTGCGCAGGCGGTTGGCCACAGTATGCATGGAGATGGTCATCTTTTGGGCAATCAGGTCATTGTCCACGCCTTGCGCCACTAAGCGCAGCACGGCCATTTCACTGGCGGTAAGCGGCACAACGGCATTGTGATCACGCTTGCCCACTGCCGCTTGGCGCATCTCATTCAGCACCTTAAGTGCAATCATGGGTTCAATGAGAAAATCTCCGCGCGCCACGGCTTCAATGGTTGTAATCAGCGTTTGGGCATTGACATTTTTAGATAGATATCCGCGTATTCCCGCCTTGACTGCATCAATCACAATATCTTCTTGTTGATGCATGGAAAGAGCAATAATGCGGGCGGCTGGATTTGCCTGCATAATCTGATGCGTGGCATAAATGCCGCTGGTCCCGGGCATGGTCATATCCATCAGAATGACGTCGGGGCGCAGCTCCTGAGCAAGGTGCATGGCCTCATGACCGTTGAGCGCCTCACCCATAACTGTAAAGCCGCCCATTGTCTCACATATTTGGCGCAGTCCTTGGCGCATTAAGGCGTGGTCGTCGACAATAAGAATGGTAATCGTGGACATAATAAATGTTCTGTGCACCCCATGCGGGCATACAAAAATCCTGCCAGACTAACAATATCAAGCCCGATTTCTATTAGCAGCTGTCTGAAAAGTCACAATTGGGTCCAAAAACATGCCGGGAAAGGGCCTATTGCGTATGATGCGACCAGGATTTTGTGGCCCTTTCCCGGAATATGACACACCTGAACCACCTTTTCAGACTGCTTCTTAGGTTTTTATGTTACGCAAGCCTGGAGGAAAGTCGGTTCGCCGACGTTCTTGTTTCTCCCTAGCAGACTGGCTATCGCTGCGTAACGTGAGTTAGGTTTATAGATTCACTGCGGAGCTAGCACGAGTGTCTTCAAATGGCATGTGTAGCTGAGGAGGCAGCCAAATTGCGACACCTGCGCTCAACTTTTGGATGGGCCAAGCGCAAGTAATGGGAACGCGCGTATTATATATTATAGGGAATTATTCAGTAAAGGTGCATCCTCCCTTAGATTAGAAAATACCTGGCCAAACGGCCAGGTATTTTCTAATCTAAAAGCATGGGGAAGGGCAGATTGTGGTTCACGATTGAAGTTCAAAAAGAGAAGTTGGTTTCCGTTTGGCGGTGGTTGCCGTCCACACGCGATAGAACGTCATGCCGGTAATGACCAATGCGCTGCCCCAAAACATGGCGCGCATGCCCAAGTTGCCGCTGTCGGTGCCTGCCATGAGGCCGTGCGCAGTAACCAAGCCATAGGCCAAATAGGTCAAATAGTGCAGGCGTCGCCACCAAAGCTGGCCCATCCAGCCGCGCCAAGAAAAGCTGGCGGCGGTTATGACCATAATGTAAAGACCTATAATGCCCACGCCCACCCATTCTGGCCGATAGGGGCCGGTAAATGGGACCAGCAGATTGGATACCGTATAGATGTAATAGTCGTCGAACAAGAGCGCCAAGGCGTGTACAATGCTCAAGCTGATGGCCAGCCAGCCCAGAATGTTGTGCATGGCTAGCGTGAGCGGCGCCGGCACGGTGGACTTGATGAACCTGGTTGTCAAGAGCAGCCCCCAAATTGTGGATGCGCTTAATAACAGGTAGGCCACCACGCCGCTGGCGCGGCTGAAATGCCAAGGCGCCTTGGCCGTAATGCCAAGCAGCGTCTGTAGTTGCGCGCCCAGCGGCGTCGCCGTAACGAGCCAATACCCGCCACTCAGTACAACAATGCCGATGACCAGCCCCACCAGGAGGCTGGCCACAAACAGGACGGACTGCCCAAGGCGCTTTAAGAGCATGTTGCTTTCGTGTTGCATATTTTCATGTCTAAAAGATGTGTCCATATTTTCGCTTCTATTAATCGCCGCCATGAATCGCTTCTATTTATCGTGAGGAGCGGCTGCGCGTGAGCGGTCGGAACGACTGGCGCGGCGCACTGTTAAAAAAGGGCGATTGATTACTCTGGCTGCTGTTGGCCTGATTGTTAGAGCCAAGCGTTGTGCCGTTATCTGTCGGCGCCGTGAATAGCTGGTTGGGCGCGATTGGTTGGTCGGTTAATGGCGCCGCGTTGGCCGTATCCAAGTTGGTTGTATCCTGGATAGCGGTGACGGCGGGCGCCTGCACGTTGGCGGACGTGTTGTCGCGAGCCGCAATGAGTTGCGTGCCCAACAGCGTGGCTGCAATGCCCCCCGCGGCCAGCGCCAATTTGAGCGTTGAAAATTGCTGACGCGGCCGGCTGCTGCGCGCTTTGGCGGATGGCGCAAACTCGGCGGAAGGATGTACTGCTTTCTGAGCTGTAGATTGATTTGCTGTAGATTGATTTGCTGTAGATTGATTTGGTATAGATTGATTTGATGTGGTTTGCATAAGAATAGTTTCCAAAATAAGTGTCAATATGTATGTATGTGCGCCTTGGGCAAAGATGGCCGCTCAGGCCATCTTCTTCCCCCGTGCGGCGGCATAAGTCTTTTCGTTCTATGATGGCTCTGTATTGCACACAACCGCCATCATACAAGTCCTGAATTAACGAAATCGGCGCGATGTTTGGGGCTGGCCCTGGATTTGCTGAATAATCTGGACGGCCTGGGCAAGCTGCTGCTCATACTGGTTCGCTTGGGCCTCGGCAGATTGCAATTCAGCCCGCAGTTGCTGATTTTGCGCTTGCAGGGTGGCTACTTGGTTTTGGAGATCGGATGCGCCATTGGCCAAGTTGCCTATCTGCGCGGTGCTGGCCGCCGCATCCACAGTGGCCAGCGTGTCAAATGAACTCTGGGCGGCCGCGCGTGTAGCGTCGCGCACGCCCAAAACCAGCAGCGTGGCGAGAATCAGCCCACATATGGTGCCGATGGATAGGATGTGCTTGATTTGGTTCTGCGAACGGTTTGCATTCATCTTGTGCGTGCTCATTTACTAGCTCCTATAAATTGGCGTTCTCACTGGCAGTCGGCGCCGCCTACCTGCACTGGGCCAAGTGGCGCCGATAAGGTCAATCAGTCAAATATATTTGAGGGGTGTGCATGCATATTTCAGCCGGGTAAGGGCGGGCTAGCGTGCGTCGCCCTGCTCAGAAGAACAGCCGTCATGCAGCCGCCTGGGCGGGTCGTGCGTTGCCCGTGGGGCCACGAACCATTTCCACTCGAGCAGCGCATTTATGCACACCCCTCATTTATTTAATGGCGGTTACGGAGCGCACAGCGCCTCCCGGAATTCATACGACTGACGCAACTTTGGGTCGGTCGTCAAATCTTCAAATTCGCCATGTTATAGATACACGACTTACGCCGCGCCTGTGGATCGCCAGGACAAGAGAACATCTTTTGCGAGGCAATTCTTGCTCCAGGCTTGCCTAAGTCTTAACATATTGTCGCATAGTTTGAGACGGTGTGGGTTAAAGACGGGCTAAAGAGTGTTAAATCTATCTTAAATTTACACTTGCCCTTAAACTAGGGTCTGTGGTTGGACAAAATTGCCGCCGTGGATGATAATAGAACACAACGTACCTATTCACTCGTTGCAACCCACCACACAGGATCATTGCATGAACCTGGCGGACATCCAATCATATTTACAAACCCACAAGATAGACGGCTGGCTGCTCTATAACTTCCGAGATTTGAATCCCATTGCAATGGGCGTGGCCGGTTTTGCGCGTGGCGGCAGCCGCCGTTGGTGTCTCTACATTCCGGCCCAAGGCGCACCCACTTGGCTGGTCCATGCCATTGAAAGCCACATGTTTATGAACGCCGCGCCCGAGTTAAAGGGCGAATTGCATCGCTATGCCAGCTGGCAACAATGGGAAAGCATGATTCCGCAGCTGGTGGGCGCGACGCCGGGGCGACGCCTGCGCATTGCCATGGAATATAGCCCCCGCAATGCGCTACCCTTTATTAGCCGCGTGGATGCTGGCATGAAAGAGCTGGTGGAGCAGGGCGCCAACGCGGAAATCGTCAGCAGCGCCGATCTTGCCCAAATGGTGCTGGCGGTGTTAACGCCCCAGCAGTTGGCCGGCCATCGTCGCGCCGCTCGCATATGCCTGGACGTTAAAGATGCGACCTTTGCCCACATTGGCGAGCGGTTGCGCAACCATCAACCAATTACCGAGTATGAAGCGCAGCAATTTGTAGCGCAGCGTTTTGCCGCCGCCGGTCTCGACCCGGCGCTTTCCATTGTTTCCGTCAATGCCAATGCCGCCGATCCCCACTACTTTCCCAGCGAGAAACACCACAGCCCCATTCAGGTGGGTGATGTGGTGCTGATCGACCTGTGGAACCGCGAAAAGAACAGCCCGGATGACTGTTTTGCCGACTGTACGTGGACTGCTTTTTGCGGCAGCCACATTCCGCCCAAAGTGCAGCAGGTGTTTGATGTGGTTATTGCCGGGCGCGACCGGGCGGTGCAATTTATTCAGGAACAACTAGATGCCAACACCACCGTTATCGGCACAGCGGTTGACGATGCGTGTCGCCAGGTGATTGCCGATGCCGGTTATGGGGACTACTTTATCCATCGCACCGGGCACAGCTTGGGGCCAACCGGTCATTACCTGGGCGTCAACATTGACAATTATGAAACGCAGGACGCCCGCCCATTGATCCCTGGCATTATGTTCACCATTGAGCCCGGTATTTATATGCCCGACTTTAATTACGACGACAGCCCCACCGCCAAAGGGCTTGGCATCCGCAGCGAAATCAACTGCTTTATGCATGACGATAGCGTCGAAGTGACCACGCTGCCGCTGCAAATGGAAATGCCGGCCTTGCTTGGATAATTGCTTCTGTTCACTTGTGGCTATTCTGCAATCTGGCCGTTGCGCCGGAGGCTGAACAGCCAAATAGCTATTGTTTTTGCTTTTCAATCCAACTGTTATAAGGAGAAAGTTATGCGTAGAAACTGGATAATGGTAAATTTGCTGCTGGCAGCCGTCTTGCTGGTGAGCGCCTGTACAGCGGCGGCGCCCACGCAAAGCGGCCAGGCCGGCGAAGCCGCGGCGCCAGCCGACAGCGGAGAGGCCACCGCTGAAGAGGGTACGGGCGGCACGCTGATTGTGGGGCGTGGCGGCGACTCTGTGTTGCTGGACAACGGCGCCGTCACCGATGGTGAATCGGCCCGCGTCATCAACACGATTACCGAAGGCCTGGTGGCGCTGGAAGGCACTTCCACCAAGCCCATTCCATGGCTGGCCGAGTCTTGGGAAACCGAAGACAGCCAGACCTGGATCTTCCACTTGCGCCAGGGCGTCAAGTTCCACGATGGTACTGACTTTAACGCCGAGGCCGTTAAGTGGAACATGGATCGCTGGCGCGACCCGGACAACGAATGGCGCTTTGGTCGCACCTTCGAATATTATGACATTGAGTTTGGCACCGATCTGGCCCTTGAAGAAGTCAACGTCATTGACGATTACACCATTGAGCTAAAGTTGACCACCCCCTCATCGGTGCTGCTGAACAAGCTGGCCGAAAGCTTTGTCTTTGGCATGAACAGCCCAACAGCCGTACAGGAGCAGGGTGACAATTATGGCACGCCCGCCGGTACCGCCGTGGGCACGGGCCGCTTTAAGTTTGTGGAATGGGTGCCCGATGATCACATTACGGTGGAGCGCAATGACGACTGGTGGGGCGAAGGGCCCAAGCTGGATCGCATTATTTTCCGCTCGATTCCCGACAACTCGGCCCGCTTTGCCGAACTGCAAGCCGGCTCCATTCATCAGGCGGACCTGGCCCAGACCGACCTGCCGGCGGCTCAGGATGATCCAAACATTACGGTTTACATCAAGCCTGCTTTGAGCACCGGCTATGTGGCCTTCCAGCAGTGTACGCCTCCGTTCGACAAATTGGAAGTGCGCCAAGCCATTGCCCACGCCGTGAACTGGGATGCGCTGATCCCCGCTTTCTATGGCGACTTTGGCGAACGCGCCGGCTCGTTCCAGCCGCCCGCCATCCTGGGGTCAAACCCCGATATTACGCCCTACGAATACGATCCGGAAAAGGCCAAAGAGCTGCTGGCGGCGGCTGGTCTGCCCGATGGGTTTGAGACCGATTTCTGGTATATTCCTGTGATTCGCGGTTACTTCCCCGATTCTAAAGCCATTGGTGAAGCCATTGCGGCCGATCTGGCCAAGGTGGGTATCAAGGTGACCTTGCAGACTGAGGACTGGGGCGCCTATCTGGATGACCGCAACCAGGGCAAGTTCCCCATGTGGATGTTGGGTTGGGGTTCAGACAACGGTGATCCCGATAACTTTATCGGTTATCACTTTGCCCATCCAGTTGGAGAACCCAAGGCTGAAGATTGCTACAACAACGATGAACTCTCGGAACTGCTGATCCAGGGTCGCATTGTGGCCGACTTGACAGAGCGCGAAAATATCTACAAACAGGCCGAAGAGATTGTGCATGAAGACGTGCCGCGCATTCCGGTGGTTTGGGCCACCAGCACCACCGTCTTCCGCAACGATGTCAAAGGCTATACGCCTGTTGTCTTCCGCGATTGGTATGAGTATTTGTGGATTGAAGGTCAATAGGTGACTAGATGACAAGGTGACCGGGTGATGGGGTGACAAGATCAAGTCACCTTATCACCCAGTCACTTTGTCACCCGGTCATCTTGTCATGTCTGTAACGAAAGGTTACTACTTTGACGCAATATATTGCCCGCCGTCTAATTGCGCTGATCCCCGTGATGCTGGGTGTTTCGCTGGTGGTCTTTATGCTCATCCGGCTCATCCCGGGCGACCCGGTGATTGTCATGCTGGGCGAGCGCGCGCGGCCGGAAGACATTGAGCGCGTGCGCGAAGAGATGGGCTTTAACCGCCCCATTTATGTGCAATACGCCGAGTGGATGGGACGCATTATACGGGGCGACTTGGGCACGTCAATTATTAATCGCACCGAAGTAATGGACGAGCTGAAATATCGGCTGAGCGCTACGATTGAAATGATCGTGGCGGGCATGATTATTGGTGTCATTATTGGTGTGAGTATTGGCATTATCTCGGCGCTAAGACGTAATTCGTGGATCGATCTAACAGCTACCTTTGGCGCGCTGATTGGGGTCTCCATGCCCATTTATTGGCTGGCGCTCATTCTCATTTATGCGCTGGCCGTGAACCGGCAGATTCTGCCGCCCAGCGCCCGCATTGATGCCAACCTAAACGTGACGCGGCATACCGGCTTTATGCTCATTGACACATTGCTCATGGGCGATCTGCGTCTCTTTGGCAACGCGGTCTGGCACTTGATCTTGCCCAGCTTTGTGCTGAGCACGGTGATTATGCCCATTTTGGCCCGCTTGACCCGCGCCAGCATGTTGGAAGTAATGCGTCAGGATTATGTGCGCACGGCGGAGGCCAAGGGGTTGCGTTCGCGCACGGTGGTCATTCGCCACGCTTTGAAGAATGCACTGCTGCCCATTGTGACCGTGGTGGGGCTGCAACTGGGTGGCCTATTGGGAGGCGCGTTGCTCACCGAGACCATCTTCTCCTGGCCCGGCATGGGGTTGTGGACCTACCGCGCGATCCTGAGCCGCGATTACCCGATTGTGCAGGGAGCCGTGCTGGTTAGCGCTACGATTTACGTGGTGGTCAACCTGCTGGTTGACATATCCTACGCCTATCTGGATCCGCGCATTCGTTTCAGCGGTGGTTGATTAGCGTGACATTTTTATTATGAGAATTTGTATTCTCTTTTGGAGAAGACTAGAAAGCATATGAGTGCCGGGGCAATGATGGAATCGAGCGTGAAAAGTGACGCCGCAGCTGAGAGATCGCGCAGTTTGTATCGCGATGCCTGGCGGCGCTTGTTGTCAAGCTGGAATGGCCGCGTGGGGCTAGCGCTGATTTTTATCACGTTAGTAACGGGATTGGGCGCACCCATTGTTAACCCATATGACCCCACAACGGACTCGAATTTGGTCGAGTCGCGTTATCCGCCTTCGCTGCAACATCCCTTTGGCACCGACCGCTTGGGGCGCGATCTCTTCCGGCGCGTGGTGCATGGCACGCGGATTTCGCTGCTGATCGGCTTTGTGGTGGTCTTTGTGGCAGGCGCCATCGGCACCGTGTTGGGGCTCATGGCCGGCTATTTTGGCAAAGCCACCGACACTGTTATTATGCGCCTGATGGATATTCTGCTGGCTTTCCCCGGCATTCTGCTGGCCATTGCCATTGTGGCCGTGCGCGGCGCCGGCATCCTCAATACAATTATTGCCGTGGCGGTAGTGGGCATTCCAGGCTATGCGCGCGTGGTGCGCTCTATGGTGCTCTCGCTGCGTGAACGCGACTATGTGGATGCCGCCCGCATGATTGGCGTGAGCAATACGCGCATTATGTTTATGCATATTCTGCCCAACAGCCTGTCGCCCATTATTGTGCAGATGACGCTGGGCGTGGGCGGCGCCATTCTCTTTGCGGCGGCGCTGGGCTTTTTAGGGCTGGGCGTACAGCCGCCGGCGCCCGAATGGGGCGCCATGATTAGCGATGGTATTCCCTTCCTGCGCCAGTCACCACATCTGGTTTTCTTCCCCGGCATGGCCATTATGCTCACCGTGCTCGGCTTTAACCTGCTGGGTGACGGCTTGCGCGATGCGCTGGATCCGCAACTGCGCGACTGAGTTTTTGGCGCTTTTGCAGGTCACAGCGCCGCAAATCTTCACCCACGCGCGACGCGTGATCAGTGAGTCGCATTGGCCAGAAATATAGCCCATTCATACCGCCTCAACAGGCTGTGTGAATGGGTACCGCGTGGGCATGGGCTGACTGGCCTTAGCGGGGCTTTACGCCGCGGTCAGCTTATAGCCAACCCCACGCACATTGACAATGGTGCAGGCGCAATCTGCCGCCATCTGCTCAAGCTTGCGCCGCAGCATACGAACCGCCACATAAACCACCTGCGGTTCGCCCTCATACGCATCACCCCACACCTGTTCGATAATTTCATCAAGCGTCAGCACTTGTTCAACATGCTGGGCCAACACGTGGAGCAGCCGAAATTCGCGTGCGGTTACTGCGAGGGGTTGGCCCTGTACCGTGACAGAAAAAGCGGCCGCATCAATGGCCAGCGTTCCCACGCGCAGAACTGCTGTCTGGTCGAGCGACATATGAGCGCTGTGGCTGCGGCGCACAGCGGCGCGCACGCGCGCCAGCAGAATATCTTTGGGACACGGTTTGGCAATGAAATCATCAGCGCCCAATTCCAGCCCTACAACTTCGTCGACGTCGCGATGGCGCGTGGAAAGCAGCAATACAGGCGCATTGCTCGCATGCTGTAGATGGCGCAACTCGGCAAACCCATCAAGCCCCGGCAGGTTGATGTCCAGAAGGATTAGATCAGGGGCATTATAGCGAACGTGTTGTAAGGCATCTTCGGCATTGTGGGCGGTGGTTAGACAAAAGCCGGCTTCCTCCAAACAGCGTTGGAGCGCTTCATCGTTGTCTACCAACAGAATATTGGCCTTCATGCACAGATTGCCTTATGCGCAATTCAACTCTCACTATGTTGCGGATGTTCCACGGTTGCCGTATCGACAGGTTTTTCCGGTTCGGTTTCATCCTTTGCATCCACCTCGCGGCGGAAGGCGCGGATTCCTTTGCCCACCGAACCAAAAACTTCGGGCAACCGCCCCACGCCAAATAGCATTGTGACAATGACCAAAATCAAGATCAGCTCCAACGGTCCAACGTCCATTTTATTACCTCGTGTTTTTCAAATCGATGAGATTAATTGAAACAAGTAACCTGTCTCGGTTGGGGACAATGTGACAAGGTGACAAGGTAACCAGGTGACAATGCGAAGAATCATCTCGTCATCTGGTTTTCCTCTTTCATCTTATCATCTTCCCCTGTGCAGAAAATCGTTTCGAATTCACTTTAAAAGCGTGTCATAAGGTTGGGTCCAGCGCATCGCGCAGCCCGTCGCCCAGCAGATAGATGGACAGCGTGGCCAAAAAGATAAAGATGCCGGGGGTAATCACCAGCCACGGTGCATCGGTAAAGTTGCCCAGTGAGCCCTGCATCATGTTGCCCCAGCTAGCCAGCGGCGGGCCGATGCCCACACCCAAATAGCTCAGGCCGGCTTCGGCAATAATGGCGCCGGCAATGTTAAACACAGCCGAAACAATAATGATCGAAGCCACATTGGGCAACACATGACGCACCATAATGCGCCAGCTGGGCGTCCCAATGGCGCGGGCGGCAATTACATATTCGCGTTCGCGCACCGAAAAAATTTGCCCGCGAATCAGGCGTGAAAGGCCCATCCAGCCAAAGGCGCCAATCAGAATGGCCAATCCTTCCGGCCCGGGCTGGAAGATGCGCGACAGAATAATCAGCAAAAAGAGCAGCGGAATGCTGCCCAGCGTCATAATAATGGCGTTGATAATGTCGTCGATAAAGGTGGTGGCATAGTACCCGCTGAGCAGCCCCATGAGCACACCCAGCGTCATAGAGACGCCGGCCACCCAGACGCCAATGCGCAGCGAGATGCGCCCGCCATAAACGCCCCGCGTCAGCACGTCGCGTCCGGCGTCGTCAGTCCCCATCCAGTGGCATGGCGCGCCGTTGGTAAAGCATTGGCCGATGCCGGCGGCCGCGCGCTGTAGAATATGGCCCCACTGCGCCCAATCGCAATGGGCGTTGTTCTGGCAGCTTTGCGTAAAGCTCTGAAACAGCGGCCAGGCGTCAGTGGCCCAGGTGGGGGGCTGGTTGCGGCTCAGCAGATCGGTGGAAGTGGGGTCAAAGCCCAGCAGGTGCGTTCCGATCCAAGGCGAGGCCAGCGAAATAACCACCATGAAGATGAGCAACCCCAGCGCAAACATGGTGATTTTGTCGCGGACCAGCCGGCGCCGCACCATACCCCAATAGGACTGTACGGCAACCGGAACTGGTTCATTACGTTTGATTTGTGGTTGTGACAGCGTCAACACACGTTCTGCCATTTGCTTGTACCTGGTTGTTGATAACCTTCCTATCCTACTTTTGTCTCATAACTGACGCGCGGGTCCACCACGCTGTACAGAATATCGACCATAAGCAGGCCGAGAATGCCCAGAAAGGAGCTTATGACGAAAAGCGCCATCATCAATGGATAGTCACGGCTGTTGATGGCGTCGATGGTCAAGCGCCCCATGCCGGGCCAGGCAAAGACAATCTCAAAAAGCACCGAGCCAGAGAGCACCAGCAGAAAGATGCCGCCCAGCCCGGTGACAAAGGGCATGAGCGCGTTGCGCAGCACGTGGCGAATAATGACCGTTTTGGGCGCCAACCCCTTGGCGTGCGCCGTACGCACGTAGTCTTGGCTCAGCACGTCTAACATTTCAAAACGCAAAATGCGCGAAAACCCGATCCAGCCGCCAATGGCGCTGACCGTGGCCGGCAGCACCAGATGATGCAGCCGATCCCAAAATGAGCCGTCGCCAATGGTCTGCATGCCGCCCAGCGGCACCAGGCCAAAGTAACCACCCAAGATAATCAGCAGCAGCAGCCCGATCCACCATTCCGGTACGGTGTTTAACAGCACGGTGACAATGCGAATTGCATTGTCTGGCCAGCGCCCACGATAAAGGGCGGAGATAATGCCCAGCGGAATGCCGATGACCACGCTGAGGAATAGGCTGCTGAAGGCCAACAAAAAGGTGGCGGGCATGCGCTCCACAATGAGACCGATAACCGATTGGCCCTGGTAGTGGAACGAGCGGCCAAAGTCGAGCCGGATGATCCCGTGTACGCACGCGTCTGGATCGCTGAGACAGCGTCCACTGCGCCACACTGGTGTGGCGGGTAGCCAATCTTCTCCAAAGGCCCAGGCCATATATTGCACAGGCACCGAGCGGTCCAGCCCATAAAGCCGCTGCAAACGCTCTACATCTGCCTGCGTCTTTTTGGGGTCGCTATCCAGAAATTGCAGCGGTCCACCCGGCGCCAATTGATAGACGGTAAAGCCGATAATCGTGGCCACCCACATGAGCAGCAGCGATTGTAGACCACGGCGAATAATGTAACGGGTCATGGTTTCCTCGCAGAGTAGCAGAGGAGCAAAGTTGCAGAGTGGCAAAGTTACAAAGTTATTGTCTTTACTCTGCAACCTGCCTCACTGCAACTTGTCACAACTTACTGCGTTGCTTCAATGTACCAGTCTTCCGAGTTCCAGCCGATGCCCAAGGCCGTGGGCTCGATGCCCTGGATGCGCTTGTTTTGGCCGCTCCAGGCCTTTTGGTAGAAGAGGAAGATGTAGGGCTGATCTTCTGCAATGATCTTCTGCACTTCGCCATATTTCTCTTTGCGCACGGCGGTATCGTAGGTGGCGCCGCCTTCTTCAAAGAGCTTTTCCACATCCTTGTTGATGTAGGCCACCGAGTTCAGGTCGGGAATATTTTCTTCTGACCAAATGGTGTACATAATGTGCGGCTCAATGGTGGCCGACCAGCCGCCAATATACATGTCCCAATCTGGCTGTGCGGCGTGAAGCGCATCCAGGAAGCTGGACCACTCCAGCGCTTGAATGTCAACCTTGACACCGATCTTGCTCAGGTAGTCCTGCACCGTGACGGCCATGAGTTCGCGCACCTTGGAGGTATTGGGGCCATAGATGAGCTTGAGTTCAAGCTGCTTGCCATCTTTGTCCACCATTTGGCCATCCTTGAGCGTGTAGCCGGCCTGGGCAAAGGCATCGGTCGCCTTCTGCACATCATAGTCAAAGCAAGGCACGTCTGGGTTGTAGACCCATGAGGTTTCCGGGTAGATGGAGCAAAGGCGCTTGGCCTGACCCAACATTACCTGATCGGTGAGCAAGTTCTTGTCAATGGCGTAGGAAAGCCCATGCCGCACGTTGATATCGCTGGTGGCAAAGCCTTCGCGCATGTTCAGGCCAATGTAGCTCCAGCGGGCCGCGGCGGGCCACCATTCGTAGACATTGATATTGGGCAGCTTGCGCGCTTCATCTAGCTTTTCGGGTGTAATATCACCAGTGTCGCTCTCACCGCTCTTCATTTTCTGATACGCCACATCCTGGTCGGGCACAATTTCAATGGTGTATTTGCTGATGTTGGGCGCACCGTGATACCAATATTTGTCGTTGGCCTCAAAGGTGGCGTATTGATCGCGCTTCCACTCGATCAGCTTATATGGACCCGATACCACCGTGGGGCTATTAATCTCCGGGTTCTTTTCTGGATCTTGCCAATCCAGCTTTTCCCAAATGTGTTTGGGCAGCGGCGTAATCAGCCCAGACATCTGCCCCAGCGCCGGCGCATAGACCTGATCGATGGTAATTTGCAGCGTATAGTCGTCCGGCGCCTCATACGCGGTGATAAAATCGAGCTGCGACAAATATGGGAAACCGTTATCTGGATTTTTCACCTGGTCGTAGGTCCACTTGAAATCCTGAGCCGTAATCGGTTCGCCATCGCTCCAGAGCATGTCGTGGCGCAGATGAAAAGTGAAAGTCAGGCCATCATCGGAAATTTCATAGCTTTCGGCCATGTTGGGCTTATATTCGAGCGTGTTCTCATCCAATCGCAGCAATCCACCCGCCCAGACCATGCCTTGATAGGAACCAGAGGTGGTGTCTGTGGTCAGATAGGGGTGAAAGCTGACGGCATCGGCCGTGGCCACGTCGTGATATTCACCGCCCAAGTGGGTGCGCGGACTGACTACGTCTTCATCGCTGCTGACGGAGACGCCCTGCATCTGTGTGGCCTGGGCCGCACCAGACTGCTCAACCACCTGCTTAACCGTATCCTGCGATGAATCTGGCGTAGCCGTGGCGGCATCCGCCGCGGGTGCGCTCGTGTTGGTCGCAGCCGGAGCTGCGCTGTTGCTATTTGTAGTGGGGCTGCTGTTGGCCGGTCCACAGGCGTACAATACGGCCGCTAGCGCCATCATCCCCACGGTGAAGAACAAATAGCGTTGAATCTTATTTGGCATGGGACGCCTCCTCAGGCGTTACTGATACACAGTACAACTGATATGCATAAACCTCAATACACCGCAACGGTGTTAGCGATAGAGGCATCGGTCTCGATTTGGGAATCCAGCCTTATCTCATGCCGCTGCGATCTGCTGGTAATACACAACACACCACAACGATGACGGCAATGCGGGCATTGGTCTCGTTGGGTAAATGCAATCTATGCGATTGTTTCTCCCGTTGGTGATCTGCAAATTCACTGCTTCTGCAGCACCGTGGGCATGATAGGTGTCAAAGGAGTCGCAACTATGAGACTTTGCTCATGATTGCAGCATGTACCGTCCTAAGGAATAGGTCATATGCTGGCGCCGATTCCATACAGGACTATCACAAGCTTGGAGTAAAAGATATTTCGCTGTCAGCTATTTTCCGCTATGGGTGCTCTATGAGCGCCGCCTAAATCGTACTCGGGTATTCGGCACTAAAGATCTGTGTACTGGGCGTAAATTGGGCTGGTCATTGAAAGCCCGCAAAGGCTCCCAATGACCAGCGACAAACATGCATAATCACGTCTGTCTATCTATAAATTCGCTGCGTCGCCTCACGCCGCTATCGAGCGTGACTGGACACATAACCGTATTTGCAGATAGATTCTTATCGCTTTGAGGCTGCGCCTCGGTACATCGTTTTCAAACGTTACTTGCCAATTGCCTGGCCATCGGCGCCGACTACCCACCACGCTTCACCAACGCCCTGACCACTGGCGTCACCGGCTTTGGTATCCTGGGCGTAGTAGTAGAGAGGATGCCCCGCATAGGTGACCTGATAAGCGCCGTTATCTGCGTCAATGGCGCCCACTTCCGCCGTCAATTCTTCGCTGTCTGTGGAGACGCCATCCATGTTGGCAACGAGTACCGGAGGCCATTTTTCTAGACAGCCACCAATACAGTTGCTTTTGCCTTCCTCATCCTTGTCAAAGATATAGAGCGTCATCCCATTTTGATCCACCAAAATAGAGCCGAGGTCGGCGACTTCGGCCACGCCCAAGGTCACCGTATCAACCACATTCTGGTCCATGCCGGAACTCGATGTTTCGGTCATGCCCTCTGTCTCAGTCATGGTCTCGGTCTCGGTCATGCCCTCTGTCTCAGTCATGGTCTCCGTACCGGTCATGCTTTCGGTTTCGGTCATGGTTGCCGTCTCAGTCATGGTCTCAGTCTCTGATGCCGCCGCTGGCTCTGGTGTGTCGGTGGCGGCGGCTTCAGGCGTATCGGTGGCCGCGGCCGCCGGTGTATCGGTGGCTGCCGCCGCGGCCGGTGTATCCGTGGGGGCAGTAGTGGGCGTAGCGTCATCCGAGCCGCCGCCACAGCCCGCCAACAGTCCTGCCGTCAACAGCACCGCGCCCAGCGACATCTGTATCTGCCGTCGTTTGGGCAGTGAAAATTGAGTCCATGAATAATAAGATGGGTAGTTCATTGGAATCTCCTTTAATTAAAGGTGGTGGTGAGTTAAGATTTTTATACTTCTACTTTGCTCTGTATGAAAACCGTACTTTGCTCTGTTCGGTATAGTTAGGACATACGCAAGGCTCGAGGAAACTTGCCGAGTCAGCTATGTTATGCGCTCCTGACAATCCACGGGCGCTGCGTAAGTCATGATACTTTAAGTCATGATAGTTTTGGAACGTACGGTTTTCATCACAACCGCAGTATAGTACACTGCATTCAGTACACCGCACCAGTGTGGGCAAGATGGGGAACGGTCTCGTTACAGAATCCACCCTGCCTCGTTCCGCTGCGATATGCTGATATTACACTAGTACTTTTAATATGGCTAGGACCTTCGGCAAGCCTCGCGTAAAAATCATCTAATTGGTAAGAAATACCCACGTCAACTTGCCTATACGGCGCAAGTCGTGACGGCTCTTGCTTGTTCGAGTATACGCTTGTTCAAAGGCAGGCGACTTTAAGAAGAGTTCAAGACACACTCATATTTATTTCAAGCCGTGGTTCTGGTCGCGTCTAAAACCGCAGCTTTGAATCCGACCAGAGCCTCTCGCTAGGGGCTATTCACTGTCGTTACGTTAGCGAAAAGCGCGGCGCACGATGGCTGGCATTTTGCCCCGAGCATTCGGGTGGCTCACCGTGCGCCGCACTTGCGGCGGGTTTAACTTGCTTGACTAACTTCCATTAACCCTGCACATGTGAAATGTCAACGAAACGCAGCTTGCTTAACCAGCCCTTAATCAACTTCAACAAGGTTCTGTGGCTTCAAAAACCCGTGGGCCGGGGGTAAAAGCCTGGGTCTAGGAAAGCGTGCACGCCGCGGTTCTTGAGCATTGCACGAACGGCTTCGTATCGTGCACCGGGCTGCACCGTTACCAGGACCTCTCCTTCGTGTAGCGCATTGCGACTTTGCCGCGCCGAGCGCGCCGTCCAATGCATTTCCGTCAGGGCCAATCCCCAAAAGGCGCCTTGCGTTACGCCGGCCAAAATGCCCACGATACCGCCGATCCAAATGCCGCTTAAGCCGAAGAAGTGCTGGCTGTACATGTAAAGAGCCGCAATCACAGCGCCGGCAAAAAAGCCGTAGATACCGCCCACCAATGCGTTGCGTTCGACAGAGCGCTCGGCTGCTACATCCAATATGCCTTCCGATTGTAGCTCGGTGGGGTGTACCGCGCTGACGGCAATGTCGCGGTCGGTCAACCCCATTTGGTGCAACAGAGAGATTGCATCATTGGCATCGGTTTGTGATTCAAAAACGGCTGGGATGATTGTTTGCTTATTTTGCTTTTTCATCATGTATCTCCCATATACTATAACATTCAATGCGTATATTATCGCGCACTTATGGCCGCAACACATCTATCTATGGCATAGAAAGGGAACTAGCCGATGGACTAGTATTCAGTAGATCGCAACGGCAAGCGATAGAGTGGATTCAACAATCGAGACTGACGCTTAGATCGCCAACACCGTTGGGGTGTACTGAGTATTGTATAGCTCATGCTTTATAACACATACGGAATGAGCCGTTTGGTCTTTTGGGCATAGGCGGCGTAATCGGGATATTGCGCGCGCAGCAAAGCTTCTTCCGTTGTTATGCGCAGGGCAATCATGCCAGTTACGAGCAACCCAATCACAATGTTAAGTAGAGAGAGGTGGCCTAGAATGCTCGCCCAGACCAGCAGTAAAGCGGCGGCATACATGGGGTGGCGAATGTAGTGATAAGGACCCTGAGATAGCACCGTCTGGCCGGTTGGTTCCGCAAAAATGCTGAATTGGTCATCGCGAAAGCTGCGCCGCGCCCAGACCACCAACCCAATAGACGCGAGCTGTGCCGCAATCACAATGGGCGAGCGCGAAAGCAGACTGCCCGTGAGCAGCAAGGAGAGTAGTGCCAGAATCAACACAAAAAGAGCATATCGCGCCAGTGCTTGCATAGACCCTCTTTTCAGCAAAGCTCAGTGAAGGATGTGCAAAAGTATTGTAGTGGGTAGAGGCGATGAGCGTGCGTCGCACTGCCCAATAGAACAGCTGTACAACAGCCACTTTCATGGGTAGTGCGTCGCACGCGAGTCTACAAACCAATGCCCACCTAAGGAAGAGCGTGCGCGAACCATTTAGCACACTATGCACACCCCTCAGTCAAGTGCACGCAAGAAGTTTTGAAAGTTCCCATGGCGAAAGTGTCGCCTCAATGGGCTGCCGCGGTGTGGTGGTGGCCGTTGGTCATCGGCGCCCATTCAATCACCACTTTGATGTCGCTATCGTCATGGTGATCCAGCCCCTGGGCAAAATGCCGGTAGGATGTGCGACGCGTCACCAGGCTGTTAATTTCTTGCGGCCACTGTTTGAAGGCCCGCGCCAGATCATCCACCGCCATCTGAAAGTGCGCTGGGCTGGCGTTGACGCTGCCCACCAGCACCTGATTGTAGAGCACCAATTGGCGCATGAGCGCTGCACCGGGAATATCGATGGGGCGGTCGCCGCCGGGAATGCCGGTGATCACATAGACGCCGTTGATGCCCAGTGCGTCCAGCAAGCTAAACTCCAGGCTGGCCACGCCGGTGGCCTCCAAAATCAGGTCGATCTGGCCAAACTGGTCGTCAAGCGCGTCCGTTTGCACCTGTCGCCCATCAATATATGTGCCGCCAATTTTCTGGAGCAATAGGGGCCGCGCCGATGTTGCGTCAACAATGTCCAGCCCCAATACCCGCGCGCCACGCAGGCGCAGCACAAAGGCGGCCAGCAGACCAATGGGGCCCAATCCCGCAATCAGCGCCGTCTTGCCCCGTAGCGCGTCGTCGGCTGTCTTTATATCGGGTAGGCGCGCCAGCTGAATGCGCACGGCTTCGTCAATGGCCTTCTCAATCACTGAGGTCGGTTCAGCCAGTACACCCAAATGGGCAATGGTGGCCGGCACCTTGACCACATACTGCTCTTTATCCACCACAAACTGTGTCTGGAAGCCATCTGCGCCTTTGATGCCGCGCTCCGTATAGTCGCCGCTGTAGCACATATCGCTGCGGTTCATCTGGCAAGCGGGGCAGTGACCACAGCCTCGGCGTACGCTGAACACGGCATAATCGCCTGGCCGTACTTTGGTGACCTTGGCGCCCACTGCGGTCACGCGGCCAAACATCTCGTGTCCAATGACCAACTCTTTTTGGCCGGTCGGGGCATCGGCGCGTCCACCGCTTACCTCCTCGCGGTCGGTGCCGCATATGCCCACCTCCAGCATCTCCATCTTCACATCATCCGGCGCGCTGATAGCCGGCTCTGGGCGTTCCACAAGCTGCGCACTGGGCGTGCCGGGAACAATTGCAATTGCTTTCATTTGTAGATTCCTTTACCGCTATCACACGCGTTGCATAAAATGCTGTCCGACTCCAGAAGCGCTGGGAAACTTTGCGCTGTTGGAAAACCACACCATCATTTTACTTCGTAGCATGTCACACAACTTTATGAACTGTGTTCATTTACTTTAAGGCAACATTATCAGGGCTTGTATGATGGCGGTTGTGTGGTACATAGAGCCAGCATAGAACTTAGAACCTATCCGTAAACTTGGTTGTGAATTGTCTGCTGTCTCTGACAGAATGATTTGGCACAGAGAATTTACGGACAGATCATTGAGGGGTGTGCATAATTCGATGCTCGAGTGCAACAGATCTCGTAAACCCACGTGCGACGCACTGGCCGCCACGAGGACTGTTTTCCGGCTATTTTGCGGGCCAGTGCGTCGCACGCTAATCGCCTTTACTCGACTGAAACACGTATGCATCCCCCTCAGATAGTTAATGTGTGCTCATCCAAAAAGCCGGGCCAGCGTAAAGGCCGCGGCTGCCGCCAGCCCGCCAACCAGCAGCGTCTGCAAGCCGGAGCGCAGCGGACCCGCACCCGTAAAATGGCCCTTGATGTAGCCAAAAGCAAAGAGCGCCGCCAATGTAACGGCAACCGAAATGTAGAGCGCCGTGGCAAGCTGAGCCACAAGCATGTAGGGCGAAAGGGGTATCAAGCCGCCCACAATATAGGAGAGCGCAATGGTCAGCGCGCTGCGTGCGGCGCGGCGTGGGTCCGGTTCTTCTAGCCCCAGCTCAAAGTTCATCATAAAATTGACCCAGCGCTGACGGTCGCTGCAAACGGCATCCGTCACCGCTTTGACATGTTCCTCGGCCAGGCCATAGTCGCGAAAAACAGTCGCCACTTCGGCGACCTCCGCCTGCGGCGCCTCCTCAATTTCCTGCTCTTCGCGGCGGCGCTCGGCGTGATAATGTTCCTCATCCGAGCGGGCGGCCAAATAGCCGCCCAGCCCCATAGCAATCGAGCCGGCGGCAATTTCGGCCAGCCCCGCGGCCACAACCAAATTGGTCTGCGCCACCGCACCAGAGAGACCGGCTGCCAAGGCAAAAGGCACGGTTAAGCCATCGGACATACCAATCACAATATCGCGTACGGTTTCCGAAGCATTAAAGTGGCGTTCAACGTGGGGTGTCGCAGGCATATAGGCTCCTTTGAGATTAGCTTTGCGCATAGACAGCGTCATGCGCCATATTGACGTTGTGGTCCTTGGACGGGCGTTCGCCCAAAATTGTTACCAATGTTCCTTGCGCCACTGTTTCGTGATCCAGCAGCGCTCTGGCCAGTTCATCAAGCAGGTGTTGATGCTGCGTGAGTAGATTGGTCACGCATTGGTGACGCTCGCTGAGCAGCTTTTGCACGGCTTGATCAATGTGCGACGCCGTGTCTTCGCTATAGCTGCGCCCCTGGGCCAGCTCGTAGCCCAAAAAAGGTTGCTCTTCATCGCCGTCAAACGCCGCCAACCCCAGCTCGCTCATGCCCCAGCGCGTGACCATGCGCCGGGCCAGGCGCGTGGCTTCCACCAGGTCATTTTCGGCGCCGGTGGTAATGTCGCCCAGGGCGATCTCTTCGGCCGTGCGTCCGCCCAGCATAACCGCCAGCCGCGCCAGCAGATAGGTGCGGCTATAGTTGTACTGTTCTTCTTCGGGCAGCTGCTCGGTGACGCCCAGCGCGCGGCCATGCGGAATAATCGTTACTTTATTAACGGGGTCGGCGTCGGGCAGCAGCCAAGCCGCCAGGGCGTGGCCTGCTTCATGATAAGCCACGATCTGGCGCGCTTGTGGGCTCAGCATGAGTGACCGTTCGCCGCCCAACAGCACTTTGTCAATGGCCGTTTCAAAGTCGCTCATGGTGACTTGGGTGTGACGCTGGTGTACGGCCCCCAGCGCGGCCTCATTACACAGGTTGGCCAGATCGGCGCCGCTCATGCCCACGGTGGCCTGCGCCAATTTGTCTAAATTTACATCATCGGCCAGATGCAGCGCACGCGTGTGAATGCGCAGAATCTCGGCGCGCCCGCGCTGGTCGGGTAGCCCCACCACCACTTGACGGTCAAAACGGCCCGGTCGCAGCAGCGCCGGATCCAGCACGTCGGGGCGATTGGTGGCGGCCAGCACAATGATTTCGTGGTGTTCATCAAAGCCATCCATCTCCACCAGCAGCTGGTTGAGCGTCTGCTCGCGTTCATCATTGGTGGCGCCCAGGCCGGCGCCGCGGCGGCGCCCTACCGCATCCAGTTCATCTATAAAGATAATGGCGGAGCCGGCCTCTTTGGCCTGCACAAAGAGATCACGCACGCGGCTGGCGCCCACGCCCACAAACATCTCCACAAATTCAGAACCGCTCAGGTTGAAAAAGGGCACACCAGCCTCACCGGCCACGGCGCGCGCCAGCAGCGTTTTGCCGGTGCCGGGCGGCCCCACCAAGAGCACGCCGCGCGGCATGCGCGCGCCCAGCAGGCGAAACAGTTCTGGCTGTTTGAGGAAATCGACAATTTCGCGCAAGTCGGCTTTGGCCTCGTCGGCGCCGGCTACATCTTTAAAGGTCACTTCGGGATAATTACCGGCGGTCTGCTGGCGGGCGCGTGAGCGACCAAAGCCAAAAACATTGGACTGTTGCTGCATCATCTGGCGCCCCATAAAGCCAAAGTAAAGCAGCAAAAGCAGGATGGGCAGGCCATCGGTCAGGAGCAAAGCCAACCAAGGCGTTGACGGGGGCGTTACATTTACCGTCACTTTTTGGCGTTCTAACAGCGGCAGCAGCGTGGAGTCACCCACGTCGGTGGGGAAGTGGGTGGTGAAAGATGTGTAGGTCGTACTGACGGGTTGGCTGCTCGTCACGGCGGGCAGCTGGGCCGCGGCAGTCGCCGTTGGCGCGGCCGATTGTTGGGCGGCCTGCGGAGTTGCGGTGGCCGGGGGCCATACAATACTCTTGGCCAGGTCGCCATCAATATCCGAACCCGTGATATTAACTTGGGTGACATTGCCGGCCTGGACCTGTTCTAAAAATGCACTGTAAGGCAATGCTACCGACTGGTCGCCACTCGGCCAAAAGCTGCTTAGCGTCCAGAACAGCAAAATCACAAATAACGCCCACTGCATGATGGTGACGGCGCTGTTTGTCGGCGGTGTTGCCGGCGAATTATTGGTTGACGATTCGGGCTCTTTGGGTGGTACAACGGTCATCATGATCTCCTTGCAATGGGCGGGCGCTGCGAGCCCTCTGCGCACAATGCATAAAATCTTCATACTCTCTACACAATGTCGGAAGGTAAGCCCGCGTCAAGGGCGACGCACGGTGAACACCCGAATGTTAAGGCCAAAATGCCGGACGCTGTGCGACGCACTTTGCGCTACCTGCATGACATTGACGCGCTACATGGGGTGCGGCAGCGTGGCTGGCTCCGGTGCAAGCGTCCTTTTTTCTTGCAGCCACAGTATCTGCATTTCCTGTACAACAACCGATAAAATGATGGCAACCGGTACGGCGAAAAAGACCCCCAAAATTCCGGCAGCCTTGGCGCCAACAAAAAGGGCAATCAGCACAACCGCCGACCGCAAGCCAATGGTGTGTCCATACAGCAGAGGCGCAATTAGGTGTCCTTCCGCCAGCGAAATGCTCAGATGCAGCACAATCACCCAAATCACCAGCCCAGGATGCACAACCAACGCACTCAGCACGGCCAGCATGGTGGCAATGATGCCGCCCAAGTAGGGCACAATTTCCAGCACGCCACCAATGAGGCCAATTGTCAACGCAAAGGGCACGCCCAATATCATCAACCCGGCGCTAAAGGTAACCGCAAAATAGAGGCCAATGAGCGGTTGTGACCAGACCCAGCGCGTCAGCCGCTGTTCGGTATTGTCGATCAATTTCTGCACGTGGATGTGATAGTGGCCTGGCGTCCAGCTCAAAAGCAGCCGGCTCAGCCATCTTTCATCTATGGCAAAGAAAAGGGTGAGAATGAGCAGAACCATAAAATCCAACAGCAGATTGCTGACGCCGGCCACTGTGCCCAATGTGGTCTCCAAGACGGTGGCCAGCTGTTGGGTTAGATTGGGCGCCAGCGTCTCCGTAGAGGGTATCCACTGGGTCAAGGGCGTGCCGGCCAGCCGATTGAAAACTTCTTGGATCAGCGCCGGGCCATTTTTCTGTAGGGGAATCAACTCGGCGTGCAGGATTGGCAGCAGCAAGTTGCCCAGCAACAGCAGAAAGCCAAATAAAAGAGTGTAGATAGCCAGCACGGCCAAGGGCCGCGGCACGCGCCAACGGGCCAATGCGCTTATGGCCGGACGCATGCCCAAAGCCAACAGAAAAGCGCCCAGCACGATCCAGCCGATTTCTAAAATCAGGGTTGTGTAGGTGATGATTGTCCATGTGGCAACGACCAGGCCCAACAGCGCTAGCCACATCTGAAGGCTGATATGCAGATTTTGATCAATCCTTTGGACATTCATCTGGCCATTGCCTCATCCCGGAATTGCATTGATATCTCTCTGTATGCTGTTCATTTTAGGCCCAGGCAGGGTTCGTTGTAATCAGGCTATGGCACGGGAAAGGACTAGTCCTTCGGACAAAACAGCTCCTGGTCAAACGGCTAGGGACTCTTCTGCCGCAAGTGATCTGGA
Organism: Caldilineaceae bacterium; assembly: GCA_020634755.1. Taxonomy (GTDB): domain Bacteria; phylum Chloroflexota; class Anaerolineae; order Caldilineales; family Caldilineaceae; genus JACKBC01. The sequence continues at coordinate 90,955 of JACKBC010000012.1, forward strand.
GGCCTATGATTCTGTTTTTGGCTGTAAAGACCTTTTTGCTGGGGCTTGTCTAACACGCGGACCGCTGCGCGTAGTTAGCGACGTTGCGGATCGAAGGCGTCGCGCAGGCCATCACCCAAGAAGGAAAAGGAGAGGACAATGATGGTGAGCGCCAAGCTGGGAAAGAAGACCTGGCCCCAATTGGCCTCCAGGTAATCAATCGCCTGACGGATCATCTGCCCAATGCTGGGGTCCGGGGGCTGAATGCCCAAGCCCAGCAGGCTGAGCACTGCTTCGTTGACCACCACCGCCGCTACATCCAGCGTGGCGCTGACCACAATCAGGCCGGCCACGTTGGGCAGAATGTGGCGCCAGATCAGCCGTCGGTCGCGGGCGCCGACGCTGCGGGCGGCCGTAATGAAATCGCGCCGCTTTAGCGACAGCGTTTGCCCGCGCACATAGCGCGCCATCAGCGGCCAACTGACCAGCGCCAGCGAACCGGCTACCAGCAGCAAGCGCCCAATGCCGCCAAAGCGTTCGGTGACCGGCTGGCCAAAGATGGCGGCCACCAAAATGGCAAAGAGCAGTCCTGGAAAGGCAAAGAGCATATCGGCCAGCCGCGCGATCAGCATATCCAGCCAGCCGCCAAAGTAGCCGGCCAGCAGCCCCAGCGTGGCGCCCACGCCAATATTGAGCAGCTCTACATAGAGGGCCACCAGCAGCGAGACGCGCAGCCCTTTGATAATGCGCGCCAGCGTATCTCGCCCCAGGCTGTCGGCCCCCAGCGGGTGCGTTGCACTGGGCCAGGCGTTGATGGCATTGTAATCCTGATAGTTGGGGTCCGTCTGATAAAAGCGTGGCCCCCCAATGGCCAACAAGCTCAACAAGAGGATAATTACAAAGCTGGTCAGGGCCAGCCGATTTTGGGCAAAACGTTCCCAAAAGCTGGGCGCGCCGCGCTGCGCCAACATGAATTGGGCATCTGCCGCCGACCGCCGAGTCGCCGACTCCATCTGTGCGTCCGTGCTGGTCATGCGCCCTCTTCTGCACCAATGCGCGGGTCAAGAAAGATGTAGGCCATATCGGTGACCAGATTCATAACCACCACGGCCACCGCCAATAGGACGGTGACGCCCTGGATCACCGGATAGTCGCGTTGGCCAATGGCCTGTACGCCAATAAAGCCGATGCCGGGGATGGCAAACAGGCTTTCCACCACAAAGGCGCCGGTCACTAAAAAGGCCAGCGCTGGGCCAATCACCGTGGCCACGGGCAGCAGCGCGTTGCGCAATCCATGTACATAAATGGTGCGCCGCTGCGTCAGTCCCTTGGCGCGCGCCGTTTGCATGTAGTCTTGGCTCAACACTTCCAGCATGCTGGAACGCATGAGGCGCGCAATATAGCCCACATTGGCCGCGGCCAGCACCAGGATGGGCATGACCCAATTGTCTGCCTGCCCCCAACCCGCCGCCGGCAGTGAAGGCAGCCCATGCTGATAGAGCGCAAAAAAGTTCACCGCTCGCAGAATGGGAATCAGCACAAAGCTGGGAATGGAGAAGAGCGCCAGCATGAGCGCCATGTTGAGCCGGTCCAGCCACGAGTCTTGGTGCAGCGCTGAGAAAACGCCCGCCGGAATGCCCAGCAGCAGGCTTACGAGCAGGGCCGTTCCACCCAGCTGGATCGATACCCAAACCCCGTTGCCCAAAATGTCGTTGACCGTGCGGTTCTGATAGCGATAAGAGATGCCCAAGTGGCCACGCAGCAGCCCCCCCACGTAGTTAAAATATTGCTGATACCAGGGCTGATCCAGCCCGTAAAGGTGGCGTAAGTTGTTATAGACCTGTGGATCGCGGCGCGGCCCCATGAGCACCAGGATCGGGTCGCCCGGCGCCAGATAACCGACAATAAAGGTGAGAAAGGTAATGCTAAATATGACAAAGATCAGGCTCAGCAGCCTGCGGCCAATCAGTCTACCCACGACGTTGCTCGCTTAACATGACATTACTCACTGAAACGTTACTCACTGAAACGTTACTCACGCAAACGTTACTCACTCAAACGTTACTCACTTAAGATAACAGGATGACAAGATGATTTGCCTAGCTTTATCAAATCATCTTGTCATCCTGTCAATGATGGGGATTTTTATAGCAAACGCAGAACAGATCTACTGCGGTCGTCCACGCACGGCAGACCAGTCGGGGATGATCAGGCCCTGGCCGGTAGGCACAACGCCGGAGACATAGGGCTTGATCAGAACGCTGAAGCTGGGCGTAAAGAGCGGCAGCCAACCCACGCTGTCAATGGCAATCTGTTCAGCCTGATTGTAGAGCTGGAAGCGATCCTGCGCACTGCCCGTGAAGGTGTCCGCCTGCATGGCCAGCTCATCAAATTGGGCGTTTTCCCAGTGTCCATTGTTGTTGGGTGAATCGCTGCGCAACTGCTGCGAGATAAAATTCTGCGGGTCAGGATAGTCGGCGCCCCAAATGCTCAAATAGAATTCGAGCCCATCTTCCGGCGTTAAATAGGTCGTGTCCAAGTTCTTGCTAAAGGTGGCCAGCTCCAGCGGCTGCAAAACCACATCGATGCCCAGGTTCTCTTTCCACTGTTGCTGTAAAAAGGTGGCCACTCGCTCGTTATCGCCTTCCACACCGTAGGACAGCGTGACCTGCGGCAGCGGATTGTCTGGCCCATAGCCGGCTTTGGCCAGTTCGGCTTTGGCCGCTTCGGCATCAAAGGCCAACCCCTGCACTGGATATTGCGAACCGGGAAAACCGGCGGGCAAGATGCGGTCGGTAGCGCCCACCGCGCCATTGAGCACGCGCTGGGCGAGCGTCACTTTGTCCACGGACATGGCCAGGGCGCGGCGCACGTTTTCGTTGTCAAAAGGCGCCTTTTTGTTGTTAAAGCCCACATAGCGTACGGCAAACGAAGCCACGTTGTGGAAGTCCGGCGACGAACTCACTTCGGGGATGCGCGCCGACGGCACGGGATTTTGTTGGCTGCCCATAATGTCCAGGTCACCCGTGCGATAAAGCTGATAGGCCGTCTCCGAATCTTGGATAAAGGGCAGCTCGATTTCGCCAACGCCCACGGCGCCCGCCCAATAGTTGGGATTGGGCTCTAAGATCAATTTCTGATTATGCTGCCACTCTTTGACGCGGAAAGGGCCGGTGCCATAAGCCTGGTCGGTCCAGCTATCGCCCTGCTCTTCAATCAGCTTGAGCGGCACCACAAAGGTCACCGGGTAGGTGAGTTGCGCCAGAAAATAGGGCACGGTTTCATCAGTGGTAATGGCCAGCGTTTGGTCATCCACCACTTGGATGCCGCTGGCTTCCGCGGCGGCGCCGCTAGCCACATCCGCCGCCCCCACTACATGCTGCAACTGGAACGATGCTCCATACGAAGCCGTCTCCGGCTGCAACGCGCGATTGATAGAATCGGCAAAATCTTGCGCGGTCACGGCGGCGCCGTCGGCAAACTTGAGCCCCGACCGAATGGTAAAGGTATAGGTTTTGCCATCTTCGGAAACCGACCACTTTTCAGCGCCATCGGGCACCACATTGAGCTGCGCATCCAGCTTGACCAGGCCGCCAAAAATCAGGTTGATGGCCAACACGGATTGGGCATTTTGTGGATTGGCCGGGTCCAGGCCCGGCAGTTCATTGACGCCTTCTACGGACCAGAGCAATTTCTGGCTTGTGGCGCCGACTGGCCCTCCCGAAGCGGCTCCGGGCGCGGGCGCCACCGTGCAGGCAGCCAGTATGCCCACGGTGAGCAAGGATGTCAACATAATTTTCAGATATTTCTGCATTGTGTTCTCCCCTGGGTTGCAGGACATTGAGTTTGCAATGATTTAGGTGTGTCGTAATGACGCTTTTGGTAATGACGCTTTTGGTAATGATGGTTTTGGTAATGACGATTTGGCGCGATGTCTCTCGATGAGCGGTTTCGGGAATGCATGAAGAACCATATGGATTGATGTCTATCAGCGCTGCGCCAGCATCAGCGGGTCGGCTGGGAGCCATTTTTCAGTATGGCATATTTTCTGCTGGCTGACACTCATCCAACGGATAGGCTCTAGCTGGCCGATCGACTAGTACCATCGGCTACCGCAATAGTCCAGACGCCGCAACGGTGCTGGCAACATAATTACTTTGCTTGTACTGAGGCATCGGTCGCGTTTGGAGAATCCAGCCCTCTCCCAGCCGTTGCGATCTATCGATAGTCGCCGGAGTCCAGAAGCGCTTTTGTAGAGATGCTTAAACTCTCCATGAGTTCGTCTTAAAGTCGCTGCTTCTGGGCTTGTGATAGGGTATTCTGACACGAAATGTCGCTCGGCTCAACTCACTATCCTGTTACAGGAGCGTAGACCATGCATAGAAATATTAGCATTCTGCTCTTATTTACCTTGTTGTCGCAGTGGCTGTTCACAACGCCCGTGTTGGCTCAAACAACGGCCCCCACCGCCGCCGTAAGCGCCGCGACATCTATATCTTCTGTATCTAATGCTTCTGACCAATCCATTGCCTTTAAAGAGTACGAACTGCCGCTCACCGACTATACGCTGGCCAATGGGCTACGCGTCATCTTGGCCGAAGACCATTCGGCGCCGGTGGTGGCGGTGGACACCTGGTTTCGCGTCGGTGGCGCCGATGATCCGCCTCAGCGTTCCGGCTTTGCTCACCTGTTTGAACACATGATGTTTGAAGGCTCGGCCCATGTGGCCAATGGCCAGTGGGATAAGCTGCTGGAGGCTATCGGCGCCAGCAATAACGCCTATACCCAAAATGATAAGACCGCGTTCTGGGATGTGGTTCCGGCCAACCAGCTGCCGCGCATCTTGTGGATGGAGAGCGACCGCATGGCTTCGCTGGCCGTGACCGATGAAAATTTCCAGCCGCAGCGCCAGGTGGTGATTCAAGAGTACAATCAGCGCGTGGCCAACTCTCCTTTTGGCGAGGCCAATCTGCGTCTTTTTACGCAGCCGCTGCAGGGCTATGCCCCCTACGAACTGCCCGTCATCGGCAATGTGGATGACCTAAACGCCGCCACCTTAAAAGAAGTACAAGATTTCCACACCGAATATTATCGGCCCAACAATGCCACGTTGGTCATTGTGGGCGATATTGATGTGGCGCAAACCCAGGCGTTGATCCAGGCCTACTATGGCGATATTCCGGCCGGGCCACCCGTGGTGCAGACGCTGGACCGCTATCCCTATCCCACGGCATTTCCCGCCACCGCCGTGGATGAGATCACCGGCTGCCAAGTCGGCACAACCGAAACCTTGGTGGACGCCAAGGTAAAGATCCCGCGCTATGCCATTAGCGTGGCTGGGCCAGTGCGCGGCACGCCCGATTTTTACGCGCTCAAGCTGCTCACAGATATTCTGAGCAGCGGCGACAGCAGCCGCTTCCAGCAAGACATTGTGCGCCAAGGGTTGGCCGCTGCCGCCTTTGTGGGGCTCAATGACTACAAGGGCGCCAGCGTGCTCTATGCCGCCGCCTACGCCAACCAGGGCGATAAAGTGGAAGATATGCGCAAGCTGCTGGATGATGAATTTGCCCGCGTGCGCAATGGCGATGTGACTGCCGCTGAGCTGGCGCGCGTCCAGCAGCAGCAGCTGATCAGCACCATTACCGGCTTTCGCGGTTCCGTGCGCGACACGGCCGAGTGGTTGCAAGATGCCACGCTCACCTTTGGCGACCCCCACAGTATTGGCCAAGAACTGGCGCTCTATCAGGCTGTGACCTTAAATGACATCCGCCGCGTGGCGCAAACCTATCTCTGCGCCCGCCCCATGAATGTACAGATCACGCAGCCTGAGGGCGAGCAGACGCTGGCGACCTATCCCGGCGCGCTGGTGCAGCCGTTGGATGTGGCCGCCGCTACCGGCATCGGTCCCGCCACAGAGACGATTTCCGAAAGCGTCATTGCCGCCCTGCCCACCGATGTGGTAACTCGCACGGCCGTCCCGGCGGCGCTGGGCGAATTGCAGACCAATCTGCCGCCCTTCAAGACCTTTAAGCTAGACAATGGGTTAAACGTCATTTTTGTGGAACAGCACGAAACGCCCACGGTTCACCTGGACCTTTTTGTGGGCGGTTCCAACGCCGCGGCTCCCGCCGACCAGCAGGGCATTGCCGACTTTATGGCCGACCTGATTCCCAAAGGCACCGAGACGCGCAGCGCCGATGAGATTGCCCAGCGCATTGAGGCCGTGGGTGGTTCTGTGGGCAGCAATGCCGGGCTGGAATGGACATCGCTTTCGGTGGATGCGCCCACGCCCGACGCCACGCTGGCCTATGATCTGCTTGGCGATTTGGCTCAGCACGCCACCTTTCCCCAAGATGAATTTGATGTGGAAAAGAGCCAGACGCTCACCTTTTTGCAGCAAGATGCCGTCAACCCCACCAGCATGGCCAATCGTCAGTTTGGGCGCATTGCCTACGGCGGTCATCCCTATGGCTACATCACTACGCCGGAGACGGTCAACGGGCTGACGCGCGATGATGTGCTCAAGTTTTACGAAACATATTACAAGCCCAATAATGCGCTGCTGGTCATTGTGGGCAACATGAATGCAGCCGATGCCCAAAAGATGACCGAAGACGCGCTGGGTTCGTGGCCCTCCGGCACGGTGCCGGATTTTAAACAATATCCGCAGGCCACCGTGGGCGATACCAATGTCATCTATCTGGTGGACCGGCCCGAATCGCAGCAAGCCACGGTGCAGGTGGGCAACCGCGCCATCAATGCCCGCAACCCGGACCGCTATGCGCTGCTGATCGACAATGCTGTGTTGGGGGGCGGTTCGTCGTCGCGGCTCTATGCCAATCTACGCGAGGACAAGGGCTACACATACGGCGTCTACAGCCGTTTTGCGCAGCCCAACGACGTGGGTACCTTCCGCGTCATCGGCGATGTGAATCAAGATCATGTGGGCGATGCCGTGCAGGAAATTCTCAATGAGTTAAAGGGTATGCAGGACAAGCCGCTGACCGAACAGGAATTGGCCGACGCCAAGGGCATGTTGGAAGGCAGCTTTGCTCTATCGCTGGAACAGCCAGGCGACTTTGCCAATCAGTTGGCGGCGCGCTATCTCACCGGTGTGCCCATTAACGAGCTGAGCAGCTACGCCAGCAAGCTGCAATCCATTACGGCGGCCCAAGCCCAGGCCGCCGCCAAACAGTATATTGACGCGGCTCACCCCATTATTGTGGTGGTGGGCGACGCCAAAGTGGTGCAGCCGCAGTTGGCGAAGATCGAAAAGGTCGTGCTGGTGGATACAGATGGCAAGATTGTGCAAGCCGCACAGTCTCAATAATGTTGCCATTGGCACGGTGAGTTCCAAAATAGGCGGCAAGCATGCGCGGGCGTGGCCTCTCCCTGATGGTGCGCTGCAGCGCAACATCTGTCCCTCTCCACCGCGTGGAGAGGGAGGCGGCGCACCCGAAGGGTGCAGAGCCGGGAGAGGCCCTGCCCCCAGAATCCAGGACGCACCCGATTGCCATTGTCACGGTGAGTCCCAAAATAGGCGGCAAGCATGCGCGGGATGTGGCCTCTCCCAGATGGTGCGCTTCAGCGCACCATCTGTCCCTCTCCACCGCGTGGAGAGGGACGCGGCGCACCCGAAGGGTGCAGAGCCGGGAGAGGCCCTGCCCCCCAATCTAGGATGCACCCGATCGTTATGTGTGATGACGCCAGAGAAATTTCACGGTGAACGCAAACAACCCAGTGCCGCGAACATGAAGCGGCCAGACAACGAGGAGAAACTCTCATGAACCAAGAAGAACGGCATCAAATCAGTCGACGTTCATTTTTGCAGGCGGTGGGGCTGGCCGGTGGCGCGGCGGCGCTGGCCGCCTGTACACCAAATGCGGCGCCCACTGCCAGCAGCGGCAGCGCGACAACGCCCGTCGCCAGCAGCGGTGAACAGGTTGTCAATTTCTTGTGGACCGATTCTCAAAATACACATCAGCCGCTGATCAAAGACTTTGAGACGGCCACCGGCATCAAGGTGAACCAGACCCAGGTTTCCTACAACGACCTGCTCAATAAGATTACCACTTCGGTCGAGGGTGGGGCGGATGTGGATGTGGTGGAGATGGACACCATTTGGACAGCCCAGTTTGCCAGCGCCGGCTGGGTTGAGGATATTAGCGACAAGATTACCGACGCCATTAAAAGCGATGTGCCGGAGTCGGCGTTGAGCGCGGTGACCTATAACGGCAAGCTCTATGGCATGCCCTGGTTTAACAGCGCCAAGCATCTCTTCTATAACGAGAAGCTGCTCAAAGACGCCGGCTTTGATGCACCCCCGGCCACGCTGGATGAGTTTGTGGAGCAGGCCAAAGCCACCACCAAAGAAGGGCAGTGGGGCTCCACCTGGTGCTGGAAGCAGGCCGAGGGCATGATCTGCGACTGGGTGGCCATTATGTTTACCAACAAAGATGCCCAGATTCTCGATGCCAATGGCCAGGCGGTCTTTAACGAAATGGGCGGCACCGATGCCTTGCAGTGGATGGTGGACATCCTTTACACCCATAAAGCCGCCGACCCCGCTTCGCTGGAAAATACAGAAACCGAAGTGTTGCGTGCGCTGGAAACAGGCACATACGCGCTGACCTATAACTGGGAAGGTACGCTGCCCGAAGCCAATGACCCGGCCAAGTCTCAAGCCGCGCCCAATGTTAAAATCGGGCTGTTGCCCGGCAGCAAGGATGTGAAAAGCGCTAGCGTCAATGGTTCCGAGGGCTGGGCGATTTTGGCCAATGCGCAGCGCAAAGACAATGCCTGGAAGCTGCTTGAATATATGGTGAGCCCGGCGTGGCAGAAGCAAGCCGCACTCACCATTGGCGATTATCCGGTGCTGAGCTCGCTTTATAGCGACCCCGAACTTGAGAAAAATATAGCTGATTTCGCGCTGTACGGCGAGCAATTTAACTATCTGGCCGTGCGTCCGCAGGTGCCGGGCTATGCGCAAAAGTCCGACATTATTCAGCGCTATCTGCACGAAGCGTTGCTGCAAAAGATGACGCCCAAGGAAGCTATGGATGCGGCGGTGGACGAAGTCAACAAGGCGAACAACACCCCGTGATGATTGATTGATCAGGCATTTACTTGCCCACAGGGGCAGAAGATCATTGAGGCGTGGGCATAGGTATGTCAGTCGAATAGAAACGTTGAGCGTGCGTCGCACTGCCCACCATGACAGTCGCCCAACAGCCACATTCATGGGTAGTGCGTCGCACGTGAGTCTACCAACAAAGGTCTCCTTGAGCAGCAAATTATGCATACTCTTCAGATAATTGCTGAGTATTGATTGACCAAAGTCTTTAGGTGAAGCAAGATGACGACAAAATCGCACGCGGTGACAAGAAAAAAGGCGCAAAAGAGGCGCCCCGCCGCTAGATCCAATATGACCCTCTGGCTGATTGGCGCCGTGGCCATCAGCCTGGTGGTGCTGGCCGTGTGGGCCAGCACGCGGCAATCTACCACGGTGGTCAACGTGCCGGAGGCGCAAGCCGCTTATGCCGACATTCCGCCGGCCTGGATCAACGGCAAAACGTTGGGCAATCCAGATGCTTCGGTGACCATCCAGGCGTGGGAAGACTTTATGTGACCGGGCTGCCAAGCCTGGACCCGTGAGGTCGAACCACATGTGATTGCCGATTTTATTAAAGATGGCAAAGTCAAGCTAGAGTTTCATCACTTTCCGCTGCAAATGCACGGTGCGCCGGCCACGACGGCGGCCAACGCCGCCGAATGCGCCGCCGATCAGAACGCGTTTTGGCCCTATCACGATCAGCTCTTTGCGCAAATTTCTGCCCAGGGCGCTTCGGCTGTCACCATCGAAAATATGAGCGCTCTGGCCGATAGTTTTCATCTGGATGATGCTACTTTTACCACCTGTGTGACGCAGCAGACGCACAGCCAAGAAGTTCAGGATTCGGTCAATCAGGCTATTGCACAGGGATTTCCCGGCACGCCGACGATTCTGGTAAATGGCCAAATGTTGGACAGCCTGGACTATGACACGCTGAACAGCGCCGTAAATGCCGCACTAGCCCAGGCGAGCAATTAAAGCGCCAATCTTTGTAACGAAATGACTCAGACTGCCACTCCACCTCGTTCAAGTACCCAGGCCAGCCGCCGCGGCGAACTATCCGAGCGCGCGCTGGGGTTGCTGCTGCTGGCGCCCATGACGCTAATTTTGCTGCTGGTGGTGGCCTATCCGCTGGTTAGCTCGTTGATCCTCAGCCTCTACCGCGTCAACCTAGCTAACCCCGAACAGGGCGAACCGTTTCTGGGATTGGGAAATTATATATATGCCTTTCACCAGCCCAGCTTTTGGTATGCGCTCCAGCGCACCTTCTATTTCACCATTATTTCGGTGGCCATTGAACTGGTGCTGGGGTTGCTCTTTGCCGTGCTGCTCAACGAGGCATTTCGCGGGCGGACGTTGGCGCGGCTGGCCATGATTGCGCCGTGGGCGCTTTTGACCGTCAGCAATGGCGTGCTCTGGGCCTGGATTCTCAACCCCACCTATGGCGTGGCCAATATGTTGCTGGTGAAGGCCGGTCTGCTCAGTGCGCCCAAAGCGTGGCTCAGCGACACCTTTTGGACTATGAATGTGATCATTCTGGCCGATGTGTGGAAGACTGTGCCCAACATGACGCTGCTCCTGCTGGCGGGGCTGCAACCCATACCGGCTGACCTCTATGAAGCCGCGGGCGTGGATGGGGCCACGCGTTGGCAGAAGCTGACGAGCATTACCCTACCGCTGCTGCGTCCGGTGATTTTGGTGGCGGTGGCGTTGCGCACCATCGGGGCGTTCCGCGTCTTCGATATTATTTACGTGTTGACCGGCAACGGCGGCCCAGCCGACAGCACTAAAGTGATCTCATTCTACGCCTACGACCAGGCCTTTCGCTATCTCTTTTTTGGCTACGGTTCGGCGGTGTCGTGGCTGATCACGGCCTTTATGCTGCTGCTGATCATAATCTACATGCGGCTGTTGCGCACAGACGAAGAATAGGTTATTTATGGAAACCGCATCTCCTCACGGCACGTTGATGTCGCCCTGGCTGCGCCGGCTGCTGCTGCTGATCTATCTGGTCTTTACGCTGTCGCCCATGCTTTGGCTGCTGCTGAGCACCATTCAAACGCAGGCCAGCCTTTTGCGCGTGCCGCCCCAGCTTGTGCCGGAAGCGATTTCCCTGCGTAATTATGTGGACATCTTTAAACCGGCGGCCTTTGGCGAGAACAGCGGCGATTCTACCTTTCTGCTGGCGCTGCGCAATAGCGTCTATGTGAGCGTCGGCACAACGGTGGTGGCCATGCTTTTTGGCACGTTGGCCGCCTATGCCTTTGCCCGCTTTAATATTCCGCATAAGCGAGGGCTGCTTTTAACCGTGTTGGGCGCCCAATTATTGCCGCCCATATCGGTCATCATACCGCTCTTTCGCATGTTCAAAGCCGCCGGTCTGTTAGACACCATTAGCGCCCTTGTTCTGGCCTATTCCACCTTTAGCATTCCCTTTGTGGTCTGGATCATGGCCAGCTATTTTCAGAGCGTACCTGCCGAACTGGAGGAGGCGGCGCGCATTGACGGGGCCAGTCGTTTTCAAGCCTTCTTGCGCATTGCCCTGCCGCTGGCCGCACCCGGCTTGGGCGCTACCAGCATGTTCACGCTGCTCAACGCCTGGGACGAATTCTTCTTTGCGCTGATCTTTACCGCTACTTATACATCTAAAACCGTGCCGGTGGCGCTGGCTGAATTTATTGGCCGCCACAGCGTCAATTGGGGCATGTTGGTCACCGGTGGCTTCATCGCCAGCCTGCCGCCCATTGTGCTCTCACTGGTTTTTTATCGCTATATTGTGTCGGGTTTAGCCGCAGGTGGGTTGAAGGGGTAATATTACATCTGAGCATCCAAATGCACATTACATCTGAGCATCCAAATGCACATCGGCGGGCATACCGGGTTTGAGCTTGCCGGCGCTAGGCGCCAGGTTGAGCTTGACGGCATAGACGGTGGTTTTGCGGCTGTCGGTGGTCTGTACGTTGCGCGGCGTAAACTCGGCGTGATCGGAAATGTAAGAAACCGTGCCGCTAAAGCTTTCGCCCGGGAAAGAATCGACCGTTACGGCAAACGTTTGGCCAATGGCCACCTGCCCATAGCGATCTTCCGGCACGTAGATAGTCAGCGTCAGTTGATCCAGGTCGGCCACCACCATGAGCGTGCTGCCCAGTGCGGCAAACTCGCTCGGCTCGACCAGCCGCTCTAGAACGGTGCCGCTAATTGGTGAACGGACAATCTCCGTCCGGTTGCTGCCCGTGGTGCGCAGCGTCACCAGCACCTGATCTTGCGCCACCACGTCCCCTTGCTTGGCATCCACTTCGATTACTTGGCCGCCGTCAATGGTGGGTACGTTGATCTCGGTGGCCTCTATGGTGCCGGAAAGGGTCAGCGCGCTGTTGCCGAATAGACCGCGCCCATATACATAACCACCCAAGGCAATCAGCCCAATCACAATGAGGACGGGCAAGAGAATACTTCTACGCATGATTGTTCCCCAAAAGTCTTGATAATGAGAGAATGAAGAATTAAAAATTACAGCCCTGACTATTATGACCAGGTGATAAGGTGACTGAGCCTGTCGAAGTCACCTTGCCCCCCTGCCACCTTGCCCCCCTGCCACCTTGCCCCCTGCCCCCTTGCCCCCTGCTACCCGCCTACCGGCGCATTGACCGCCGAAATAAAGACATCTTCCAGCGTGGGCGCAATCCGTTCGATGGAGCGGACCTCCACCCCCGCTTCTTGCAGCATAATGTGAATGGCCTCGCGATAAGCTCCAGCGCTCGGCACAACGGCGTGGATCTGCGCGCCATACAGGGCCACTTCATCCAGCGGAAATTGACCGCGCCGCTGGGCCTCTTTGAGCAAACGCATGGCCAAATCCGGGTTGGCGGCGTTGATCTCCAGCACATCCCCGCGCATCTGCGTCAGCTTCAGGTTGTCTGGGGTATCAATGGCCACCAGCCGTCCACCGCTGATAAAGCCAATGCGCTGGCAAAGCTCTGCTTCATCCATATAGTGCGTGGTCACCAGCACCGTTACGCCCTCTTTGGTCATGGCGTAGATCAAGGTCCAGAAGTCGCGGCGGCTGATTGGATCGACGCCCGCCGTTGGTTCATCTAAAAAGACTACCTTAGGCCGATGCACAATGGCGCAGCCCAGGGCCAGCCGCTGCTTCCAGCCGCCGGACAGATTGCGCGTCAGCGTATCTTCACGGCCATCTAGACCGGCCATGTGAATAATCTCGGCCAGCCGCTGCCGCAATTCACGTCCGGCCAGGCCGTAGACCATGCCGTAGAAGCGAATGTTTTCGGCGGCGGTCAGGTCGTTGTAGAGCGTGAATTGCTGCGACATATAGCCGACGACGCCGTGCATGGCTTTGGTCTGCGTGGCCGAGTTTAACCCCAATACATATGTGCTGCCGGATGTGGGGTGAAGCAAGCCGAGCAACATGCGGATGGTCGTCGTTTTGCCCGCGCCGTTGGGGCCCAACCAGCCAAAAACTTCACCCGCGTTGACGGCAAAGCTCACGTTGTCTACGGCCACAAAATCACCAAATTTTTTGGTCAAGTTTTGCACCAAAATGGGCGGCTGTTGCGCCGCGCGCTCCACACCGTCTGCCCGATTCATGCTGCCCCCTCAGACAGTGTTGTTGACTTTTCCGCAGCGGTTAGGAATTCGTTCTGGCGCTGCACCAAATTGATAAAGGCTTCTTCCATGCGCACTTCAATGGGATGCAGCTCATCGTGACCAATGCCAGCGCTGGACAATGCCGCTTCGAGCTGCCCCGTGCGCTGGGCCATATCATCCACAAAAACATGCAGCTTTTCGCCATACGTTTGCACCTCTAAGACGCCATTCAACCCGGCCACATGCTGCTGGGCCGCCGCCAAATCGGTCGGCGTAAATTCCAGCAGTTGCCCGGGCACCAATGCTTTGAGCTGGCCCGGCGTGCCGGTTGCAATCAGCTCCCCGCCGGAGATGAGGCCGATTTGGGTGCAGCGCTCGGCCTCGTCCATATAGGGCGTGCAGACAAAGATGGTCAGCCCCTTTTCCGCCCGCAGATCGCCCAGCAAGTTCCAGAATTCGCGGCGGCTCACCGGGTCGACGCCCAGCGTGGGTTCATCCAGCAACACCACCCGCGGCTCGTGGATCAGGCTGCACGCCAGGGCCAGCTTTTTCTTCATGCCGCCGGAAAGCCGACCGGAGAGCCGGTTGGTAAAATTGCCCAATCCGGCAAACCCCAACAGCTCTGGAATGCGCTGCTTCTGATCGGCGGCGGAAACGCTGTGAATACTGGCAAAGAACTGCATATTCTCCATGACGGTCAGGTCGGCGGGCAGCACGTTCTGCTGCGCAATATAGCCGATGCGCTCGCGAATCTCGTAGGTATCGTCCATGGAGTCAAAGCCCAGGATGCTGCTGGTTCCCGCCGTGCGCGTCAGCAACCCCAAAATGACGCGCATGGTGGTGCTTTTGCCCGCGCCGTCGGGGCCGATTAGCCCGTAGGTTTCCCCTGGCGCCACATGGAGCGAAACGTTGCGCACGGCCGTCACGGCAGCCCCGCGCCGCATTTTATATTCTTTGACCAGACCATCGGCTGCAATTGCCCATTCACTCATGAAAACTAATTTCCTAATCCAGTCGCTTCTTAAAATTGCGCGCTGCAATCAAAATCACGATCAACGTGTACGCCGCCAGCGCCAGACCGTCATGCCACACAAATTGGGCGCCGATGCCTTTGGTAAAGATGCCGCGCGAAATGCGGACAAAATAGGTCATGGGCAGCAGATCGCCAATTAGGCGCGGGATAATCGGCATGGCCGCGCGCGGGAAGATCATGCCGCCCAGCAGCAAGCTGAACATCATGGTCATCAGCGCCTGTTGCTGCGCTTCGCGTTGCGTATTGGCGCGGTTGGAGATGAGCAACCCCAGCCCCAAGCTGGAGGCGATAAAGAGCAGCGACAGCCCCAAATAGAGCCCCAAGTTGCCTTGAAACGGTACGTCAAACCAGAAGACGCCCAGCACGACAATAAAGCCCAATGCCAGAAAGCAGAGAATGAGCAGCGGGATCATTTTGCTCAAGACCAGCTCCAGCGGGCGCGTCGGTGTGGCCAAAATCGGCTCAATGGTGCCCAATTCGCGCTCGCGCACAATGATGAGCGCCGCCTGCTGAATGGCCAGCGTCTGCAAAATTAGACCGGCCAGCCCCGGCAGCAAAAACCAAATGTCGATCATGTCTGGATTATAGAGGACGCGGATGGAAGGCGTAATGGGCAACGTGGTGGCGCCAAGTGCGCCGCGCGCGGCCGACCCACCTTTGCGCTGTAGCTGTTCCGCGGCCAACTGGCTGCCATAATTTTGGGCAATGAGCGAAGCCGCGCTAAAGCTCGACGTGACGCTGGCGCTGTCGGAACCATCCAGCAGCAGGAGCACCGAGGCCGCGCCGCGATCGGTATCGGTGGCAAAGTTGGGCGGAATCAGCAAGCCGGCCCGCACCAGCCCCCGATCAATGGCGTCGATCAGTTCCTCTTCATTTTCGGCCTGTAGGCGATAATCAAAATATTGCGAAACCACCAGCGCCTGCACCAGCTCGCGGCTTTTGCGGTCGCGGCTCTGGTCCACAACGGCCAGCGGCGTGTGGTAGACCGTTGTGTGAACGGCATAGGCATATAAAAAGAGCTGGAGCAGCGGCAACCCAAAGATGAAGATCAGCCCGCGCCGATCGCGCAGCAGTTGGGTGATCTCTTTGCGGCTCAGCGCCAGCAGCCGCTCCATGCGTGGAGACATCGCGGGGCGGGCCGTGGTCAATCGAGACAGAGGAGAGCCGGAGCTAGGCGCTTGCGAACTGGAAGATGAGGATATAGCCATGCTCAATCCAAACTTTCGCGAAAGAGCCGCGCGGCGGCAAAGAGAATGACGATGAGTAGCCCCAGCGAGGCCACAACTTGCCCGGCTAGAGCAGACAGCCCCACGCCTTTGGTGTAGATGCCGCGCAGGATGGGCAGAAAATAGGTCATGGGAAAGATGGCGCCGATGACGCGCAATGGCGCCGGCAGGGCATAGGGCGGAAAGAGAAAGCCGGCCAAAAACATGCCCACAAAGTTGAGCATCATGGCCAACTGTTGCGCCTGCATTTGGCTCTGCGCCGCCACCGAAATCACCAACCCTAACCCCAGCCCAGAGAAGGAAAAAACAAGGGATAGCCCAAAGAAAAGGAGAAGGTTGCCCTGAAACGGCACGCCAAAAATTTGGGTGGCCACCAGCAGAATCGACGTGGTGTTGACCAGCGCAATGGCCAAATTGGGCAGCGTCTTGCCAATCATCAGCTCAATGGGGCGGATGGGCGTTACCAACAGCGCTTCAATGGTGCCCACCTCGCGTTCACGCACAACGGCCAACGCCGTCAGGCTGAGCGCAATGGCCTGCACCAGCGCCGCCAATAGGCCCGGCACCAAAAACCAAAGCTGATTGAGATCCGGGTTGTACAGAATGCGTATGTCTAAATTCAGAGGGGTGACCGACTGCCGAATGAGGCTGACCGCATACGATTCGGAGATGGCGTTGGCGGTGCTATAGGCCGTGTTGGTGGTGTATGAATCTGACCCGTCGATGAGAATCAAGACCTGCGCCTGCCGGTCCGGCAACTTTGTTGTAAAATCGGGTGGAATGAGCAAGCCCACGCTGGCCCGGCCGCTGTCGATGGCCGCCATCAATTCATCTTGGCTGGTGGCCGTGCCGATAATGGTGAAGTAGTCAGAGCGCACCAGCGCATCAATATAGTCGCGGCTGGCGGCGCTCATGCTCTGGTCGGCCACCATCATGGGAATGTGTTGAATGTCGGTATGGATGGCGGCGGCAAAGAGCGCTAGCTGTATAATCGGCAAGAACAGCATGAGAATCAGAATGGTGGGATCACGCCGCAGTTGAATCAATTCTTTTTGCGTAATGGCCCAGATCCGTCGCAGCATTTTACCGTGGTACTTTCACGCGCTTGGGTTAGTACTTCGTAAGTCAACACAGTTATGATACACCCAGTTTTACATTTCTGCCATCTTGCAAGCCGTAAAAGGGTGCGTTTTGCCTTGCGGGCAATCATTAGAAATGGGCGCCTAGCATTGAGAAATCGCCTTGGCGATTTAGCCCCAGCCGCTGTAGCGGCTTTTCGATGTTAGCCGAGGATGTTATCCTGTCCCATATTCGCCCCAGCTGTAAAAGGGTGCGTTTTGCCTTGAGGGCAATCATTAGAAATGGGCGCCTAGCATTGAGAAATCGTCTTGGCGATTTAGCCCCAGCCGCTGTGGCGGCTTCTCGATGTTAGCCGAGGATGTTATCCTGTCCCATATTCGCCCCAGCCGTAAAAGGGTGCGTTTTGCCTTGAGGGCAATCATTAGAAATGGGCGCCTAGCATTGAGAAATCGCCTTGGCGATTTAGCCCCAGCCGCTGTGGCGGCTTCTCGATGTTAGCCAAGGATGTTATCCTGTCCCATATTCGCCCCAGCCGTAAAAGGGTGCGTTTTGCCTTGCGAGCAATCATTAGAAATGGGCGCCTAGCATTGAGAAATCGCCTTGGCGATTTAGCCCCAGCCGCTGTGGCGGCTTCTCGATGTTAGCCAAGGATGTTATCCTGTCCCATATTCGCCCCAGCCGTAAAAGGGTGCGTTTTGCCTTGCGAGCAATCATTAGAAATGGGCGCCTAGCATTGAGAAATCGCCTTGGCGATTTAGCCCCAGCCGCTGTGGCGGCTTCTCGATGTTAGCCGAGGATGTTATCCTGTCCCATATTCGCCCCAGCCGTAAAAATTCAGACCGATGGCCTAAAAATCGGCCGCCATCGGTCTGTACACAAATGGGGCATGAAACACGAACCAGATGACCGCCTTGACGGTTAGTTCCCCGTTTCGGGGAGTACCTTGAGCAGTTCCAGCGCCTTGATCATCTGCGTATCTTCACTGCTTTTGATCTCCTCTAGCGTCATGGTTTTGGCAGTAGCCGGCGTAATCAGATCGGTCCCCAGCGGCAGCTTGACTTCGACATCGGGCTGAATGCCCTGCTTGCGAATCAGACGGCCATTGGACGTTAACCACTGCTTGGTGCCCAACATGATCTCGGAGCCATCATTCAAATTAAAGGGCTGGAGAACGGTGCCCGTGCCAAAGGTGGTTTCGCCCACCAGCTGCCCGCGTTGATGATCTTGAATGGCGCCGGCAAAAATTTCAGACGAGCTGGCCGACCCCGCGTTGATTAACACGACCAGCGGCAGGTCGGTGGCGACGCCACCGAGCTCCACCGGAAATGGCGTGCGGTTGCCCTCTGCGTCCTCTTCCATCATCACGTTGCCGTCGGGCAGAAATTGGCTGGTCACACGAATCGCCTGTTGCAGCAGGCCACCGGGATTGCTGCGCACGTCCACAATTAGGCTGGTTGCGCCGGCGGCTTTGGCGGCGTTGAGGGCCTGCACCATCTGATCTGTGGCGTTTTCACCAAACTGGCTCAGCCGGATCAATGCGACCTTGCTGTCGGGGATCATGCTCCATGTGGCCGTGGGCGACGTAATTTCACCGCGCGTAATCGTAATATCCAGGCTCTTTTCATCTTTGGGCCGCAAAATAGTCAGCGTCACCTGTGTGTTATTGGGACCGCGCACTTTGGTCACAATTTCACTAAGCGATAGCGCGCTAACGTCTTCGCCATCGACCTTCATGATGATGTCGCCGGCTTTGAGCCCAGCCTTTTCGGCTGGGGAGCCATCGAGCGGAGCCACAATAATGGGCAGCCCATCTTTGACGCCCATTTGGGCGCCAATGCCGGTGAATGTACCGGAGAGGTCAGACTGCTGCTCTTTGCGCTGTTCGGGCGTCAAAAAGGCGGAATGACCCGTATCGCCCAGCGCGTCGACCATGCCGCGGATGGCGCCATAGGTAAGCTGCACCGGATCCAGCGCCTGCCGATCGACAAAATTTTGCTGCACAATATTCCAGGCTTGCCAGAAAAGGCTAAATTGAGCCGGCTGATCCGCCGTGCGCACAATACACGGCTGCCATAAATTAGTACCCCCCACAACCAAGCCGGCGCCAAAGGTCACTGCCGCCAGCAAAACGAGCCCTACAAGAATGGATGTAATTTTGATAAAGCGTCTCACGGTATCTGTCTCCCCAGCCAATTAGAATCGGTCTTATCGGCCCGCCTTGCGTAACTCCCCGCCTGGCGAGAAAAACGTCAGTAACCAAGCTGTTCTCCCTGTGGCCCGTATGGATGCTCATATTGTTATTTTGATCTGCACTTTAAGTGTGGCTTTGGGCTGCTCCGCTTAATTTCTTGATTTGCGACAACCACTGCGCTGGTTTATGTTGTTTTGTCGACCTGAATGGTAAAGTCGGCGCCTTCCCAATGTTGAGAGTCCGCCCAATAGAAGGTGAAGACAACATGGCTGTCTAATGGCAAATTGGTGGTCGGTAAATCGGCCACGTGCAGGCCCACCCCCGTGTCGCGCGTTTCTATATCGTGTCCCGTTTTCCAGCCATCTGCGCTCCAGTGCACCGTAGCCGGCGCTGACAATTCAATGCGCAGCGTAGCGCCTGCGGACATGGCGCGACACTTTTGGTTAAAGCGCCACACGGTAAAGGGCGACACGACCTGCTGCACTTGATAGCGCTGTACGGTTTGGGTGGGCATGTCGAACACGCTGCCATCGCGCAAAGAGCGGCGCAGCTTTACATATTCTGCATGGGCCCAAACGAGCGGCATGGCCGAACCGGTCGCCGCTCCCCGCACCAGCTCACGCCCGGGTACATCGGCCACATCCCATATCTGTTCGGGCAGCAGATTACCGATGTTGGCAAAGCATTCCAGCGTACCTAAGAGTTTACACGCGGCCTCCATGTTGCCGGCGGCAATTTCATAGTGGGCGCGTTCGCCCGTGAGCAGCGGCCAGGCGCGACCAATGCCCGTGCCATCATAGGCGCTGCCGTCTTCGTGCTCCCCATAGCCATCTTCATTGTAGCGATACCAGGCCGGCCCAGCCGGGAAGTCAACTTGCAGCTCTTCATCGAGCACTTTAATGGTATTGAGGATCCGCGGGTCATCGGCGGCGCGCAGACCAAAGCGCACCAGCGCCAATGCATCGGGGCTGACGATCTGCGCGGCAATGGCGCTGCTGTGCTCCATGGGCCGATTCTTAATGGTGACCAAGCCGGCTGTAGGCGGCAGGTCTTCGCGATCATCATCAACCCCAATGCGTACGTAATATCCGTCCACGCCACAGGAATGGGCCAGCGGCGTGTCGGTGGCATAGGTCCAGCGTTCGATGTTGCTGTTCCAATTATCGGCTACTTCGCGTAAATATTGGGCCAGATCAGGCTCGTCTTCCGCTGCGGCCAAGTCGGCGGCCACCAGCAGCCCGCTAATGGCCACGGCCAGCGTAAAGGGCGAATAGCCGCCATCTTCTTCCCAGCGGTCTTGCTCGGTGACGGGGCCGCTGCGCGCCACAAAACCAGCGGCCCGCCGCACCATGGGCCAAATGCCGTGCATGGCCGTGTTGTCCAGCAGTCCTTCGCGCTGGGCATAGCCGACCAGCAAAATGGGAAACGCCGCCTCATCCAGCTGTACGCCACGCCAATAAGCCGTGCCGTCCAACCACATATTTTGCGGCCAGTGGCCCGCCGGCTCTTGGGTTGTAATGAGATAGCGCAAAGCGCGTTGCACCACGTCCTGCGCACCGGCGGCCAGCAGCCCACCCACGCTTTCCACCATGTCGCGCGTCCACACCAGATGGTAACCGCCCAGGTCGTCATCGCCTTTGCTGTCGCCCCACGGAATGGAGAGGCTGGCGATTAGCCCGCCGCGAAATTGTTTATCTTCGTGGCTGTGCAGGACCGCTGTGCTCGTGCGATAGAGCGATGCGTCGGCGCCATTGGTAGATCTAACACGGTCTAGGTCCAGCAAGTTTGTCTGCCAATCCTGCCATTCGCTAATGTATTCGCGACGCGCTGCATCCAGCCCTCGGATCAGACTCGTGCGCGCGTGGTGGGCCGCCGCAAAGGCATGCTGGTCAAAGCCCAGCGCCAACGCAAATTCACCATTGCAAGCCGCCAGATCGATTTCACCCACCAGCGCAATATTGCCATTTTCGGCGCGGTCGTAAAACCATGTGAGCTGTTTGTGCCGCATCAGATCCTGCCAGCCGTCTGAGACACCCACAAAGCCCACCGATTGCGTACGCCATCCCACCGAGGAAACCAAGGCCAACGCCGCCAATCCTTCGCGCTCGGCATAAAGCACCGGCGTGCCTTTGCTATCCCCCAGCCAGCCCGTGTTGCCGGCGCCGCGATTCCCCAGATGCGGTGACAGCAGCACGTAGAGCCGGTAATCTTCCAATGTACCCTGCAAAGGCACAAAGCGGGTGGACTGGAGCACAACATTGCGCTGTGGGTCGGTGAAAATCTCTTTTTCAATGCAATAGCGACCGTCCAACGCGCTATTTTCCAGCCGGAAGGCCGGGGCGCCGGTCGCCAAATAGGTGACTTGAGACTGCGTTTGCCGCTTTTCTTCGGAAAAGTAGTCGCGTCCGTCCGTCACAATGAGGCCCAAATCGCGCGTGCAGGCCCAATCCACGCGCGGGTAGTAAATTTCATCCAGAATGCCGTGGCTAATTGTAAACCAGACTTTGCTCAGCGGATTGCGGGCCGTGCCCACGCCGCTTTTGGCGCTGGACGTCCAACGCCCCGCAATGCCTGGCCAACCAGGTGCGTTCATGTAACTTTTCTCCCATAAAACCGTTAATTACGTTGCGGACCCATTTCCCGTGAATCAGCCAGCGGCAGAATGATATCCCTGTAACATTACGCCTCTTGTAAATGCGCATCGATAAACCAGAGATGCTTATCGATTGCCCGCGAGACTTCGGTAAAGAGATCGGCCGTATCTTGATCGCCGTGCTCCGATGCCGTCTCAATGGCCGCGCGGGTCGTAGAGGCATAGTTGCCAAAGCGCTGGGCCAATACTTCTAGTATCTCTTTGCCCTGATAAATATTAGTGGGAAACTCGGGCAAAGTTGAATCTTTGGCGGCCATGCGCGCCGTGCCCAGGGGATAGCCGCCCAGAGCCGTTACGCGCTCGGCAATCATGTCTACATATTCCAGCAGACCCTCAGCCAATTCGTCAAAGAATAGATGAAGCTGCATAAAGTTCATGCCTTTGACGTTCCAGTGCGCCTGTTTGGTTTGGCTGTAGAGATCAAACGTGTCGGCCAGCTGCTGGTTGAGCAGCGTAATGATGGTGGCGCGTACTTCGTGCGCCAGATCATTGTGGGTATTAAACATTTTGGTACTCATTTTTTACTCCTTTAGAATGAACAGAAAGTAGATGCGCTAAATTCGGTTCCTTAATCATCAAAGGTAGGACTTACGCAAGCCTGAAGAAAAATCGTTTGGATAGTTGTACTCTGCCTGCTTGGCAATCCGCGGGCGCTGCGTAAGTCGTGAAAGTTTGAAACATACACAGTCGATCGCCACGGCCAGAGATAGCGTCGGATTCAACCATCGAGACCGGCGCCTAGATCGCCAACACCGTTGCGGTCTACTGATACAGAAAAAGTATAAGATATAACCGGGCAAAATGCGCCGGTTGATTGGGTAGAAAGCAGCTGGCCGATATATGGGGTCTTCCCTGTTCTACTGACCAGTTTGTCCCGCCGATTTACGCGCCGGTTGCAGGCGCCGCCTGCAATGCTGCCGCATGGTGCAATATTACGTTGCTATATGGATAGGGCAGCTCAATGCCGGCTTGCCCATAGCGGTCAATGATCTGTTCATACAGCGCAAATTCCACCTGGCTGGCATCACCAGCATTGGCGCACCAGGCGCGCAGGCTCAGGGTCACCGCTGAATCGCCCAGCGCAATCAACGGGCAGTTCACCACCTCTTTTACCAGCGGGTGCGCCTCCGCCAAGTTGACCAGAATCTGACGCGCCTTTTCCACATCAGAAGCGTAGCTAATGTTGATGGGCACAATGGCCATGGCGCGCGGATCCACGCGGGTCAAATTAACGGTGATCTGGGTGGCCATAACGCTATTGGGGACCACAATGTGTCGATTATCAAAGGTTTCCAGGACCGTATAGCCCAACGTCAAGCTGTTGACAACACCAGTTTCTAAGCCAGATGGCGCATTGATCTGCACGCTGTCGCCCAGGCTAAAGGGGCGATACAGCAAAAGCGAGATACCGGAAATAAAATTGGCCAGCGTACTTTGCGCCGCCAGACCAATGACTACAGCCGAAACACTGACGCCCGTGAGCAATGCTGTCCCCAGTGAATTGAGTACGGGCACTACATGGGCATACAGGGTAAAGGCGATTATATAGACGACGATTTGGGTTACCTGCGCCAAAAACAGGGTAGTCGTGCGGTCAATGAGTCCGTGCGTATCTCTTTTCAGCGCCGCCGTAAAAGCGGCGCGCAACGTGCGCGCTACAATCAACGCAATGAGCATGAAGACGACAAAATAGGCCACTGCGCCTACAATTGAATTGGGATTCCACTCGGTTCCGCTAATTAATTTACCAATCTGATTAATCATGCCGCTCTCTGCATTCTAGGGCCCTTTTTCAGAACGTATGCAAGCCTCTGGAAAAAAATTGGCTGGTCAGCCGCGCTCTTCTTTTTTGACCATTCACTGGTGCTGCTTAAGGACGGTTTGTCTTGAGCAGCGCCAGTGAATGGCCAGAATGTCGGCGGCGGCTATGGCTGTGGCTGTGGCACGGCCCAGATGGCAATGCTGTTCTGCACATGTTTTTGCAGAAAGTCGGCCATGGACGTGCCCAGCAGGCTGTCCAGCAAGTTGTGATGATGTTGGCCAATGACAACGGCTGAGTAGGAGCCATTGCGCAGCTCATCCAGCACGGCATGGGCGGCATCCATCGAGTCCCAGCGCGTGTTCGTTTTGATCTGTGTGGTGGGTACACCGGCCTCTTCTAGAATTTGGCGCGCGCGGTCAAAATATCGTTCTTCTTTCTCTTCTGCATACTCCTCATTTTGGCGCGCAACCTTCTCAATACGAACGCGCTGGGCTTCCGCTTCTGGAGAGTCATCACCGCCATGTTCCCAGCCAACGGGCAGCAAATAGTGCATGAGCGTGATGTGTGTCTGCTCGGGATCAGCGAGGTTGTTTGCCACCGTGCGCACCAGGCTCACGGCTGATGGGCTGTTGCTCAAAGCAACGAGCAGTCGGTTTCCATAGGATTGTGAAGTAGTCATTATTATTCTCCTTATTGAACTTACGTACTTCATTACAAAGCCCTAAGCTTTACCCACAAGTGGGGCGAATGGATCTGTGCGCCGCACCGGTCGCAGAGCATAAGGCGAAACAGATCGGTTTGTGGCCGGTACGTCGCACACTGTCCTCGAGAAACGTCTCGGTCTACCCGTGTGCGACGCACGGTCCAGACGGTGTCTGCGCAGCCACAGCGATCGCGGACCGTGCGACGCACCTGGCCTCCACTCAGGGCGAGAAAGATGTGGGTAATGGGAAGTACAAAGCCAACGCGCCTTGCGTAAAAATTGTTGGAATCACCGGCGCGGCGTACGTTCTTTGGTCATCGTTCAAAAATAACTTGTAGATTTAAACCTGTCAGGTCTCGCAGACCTGACAGGTTTGGTAGCCAACTTATTTCTGAACGCTTAATTAGATGCATGATGGCTCTGTGCGCTGCACAACCGCTAGGTATCTTGCATGATGGCTCTGTGCGCTGCACAACCGCTATTTATCTTCCATCCAAATGCAAACCCAGTGCGGCCAGCGCTTGGCGAGTGCTGGAGAGCCCCGTATGGTGGATGGCGTGAATGCCCAGCGTGGCCGCCACTTCGACCAGCATGGCGCGATCATCAATATAGGTCACCTGCTCTGGTATTGCCTGCATCACATCGAGCGCCAGACGATAGATGTCGAGGTCTGGCTTACGGATGTGCACAAAACAGGATGAAATAAAGCAGTCAACAAAATCATCCAGATGAAATGTTTTGATGCGGTGAGTTGTTAATTCGCGTCCTTCGTTGCTCACCACAGTCACTTTTAGCCCATTGGCCGCTTTTAACCGGGGCAAAAAGTCAAGCATATCCGAATAGGGCTGCGACCGACTAAACATAAACTCTTTGAAGTCCGCACGTGAAAAGGAGCGCGCCTCATAAAAGACAATGCGATCAAGATATTCGTCTAGCCCCAGCTTGCCCTCTTCGTAGGTGTCAAAGGTTAGGTGGTGCCGTTCATTCATCTCCCCATAGTCCAGCTGAAAACGCTCGGCGGCCGCGCGACGTGCGTTGCGGTCCCACCCATTGGTTAGCAGAACACCACCAATATCGACAAAAAGCGTTGTAATCGCCATCTGCTGCATGCTCCTCACCTGCTTGAATTTCCTCAAAAGTGCGGCTTGCTATGCCAAGCGGGCCGCGGCCGCTGGGCGGCTCTCAGGACCACTCTGTATGAAAAACGCCCTGTTGATCAATGCGTTCATAGGTATGAGCGCCAAAATCATCGCGTTGGGCCTGGATTAAATTGGCCGGCAGCCGGGCGCTGCGATAGCCATCAAAGTAGGCCAGCGACGCCATGAGACCGGGCGTGGGAATACCCATTTGGGCCGCCGCACCCACAATGGAACGCAAATCCGCCATGCGCTCTATAACAACCTGGCTGAATTTTTCATCCAGCAGCAAGTTGGGCAGGTCGGGTTGGGTTGTATAGGCCCGCCGAATATCTTCCAAGAGCGCTGCTCGAATAATGCAGCCGCCCCGCCAAATGCGCGCCACCACGCTCAAATCAATATGGTATCCATACGCCGCCGATGCGCTCTGCAGCTGCGCCATGCCTTGGGCATAGCTGATGATCATGGTGACGTGGAGGGCGTTATGCAGCTGCGTCAGGAACTCCGCGCGGGCGACGGCTGGTTTTATCTCGGGCCCGGTTAAGAGCTGGCTAGCTGCCGTGCGCTCTTCTTTCAGGGCGGAGAGATTGCGCATAGCCACGGCGGCATCAATTGTCGGTGTCGGCGTGCCCAGATTCATGGCGTCTTGCGACGTCCACTTGCCGGTGCCTTTCTGTTTGGCTGCATCCAACACTTCGTCGATGAGCGGTTGGTTTGTCTGTGCATCACGCTTTATGAAAATGTCCGACGTAATTTCCAGCAGAAAGCTGTTCAGTTCCCCTTGATTCCACTCGGCATATACATAGGATAACTCGGCGTCGGTCAGGCCATAGCCTCGGTGCAGCAGGTCGTAGCTTTCGGCAATTAACTGCATCAACGCGTACTCAATGCCATTGTGCACCATTTTCACATAGTGGCCAGCCGACCCTGGTCCCATATAGGCCACACAAGGATCCCCATCCACTTGCGCGGCGGCGGCTTCCAGTACGGGGCGCACCCGCTCATACACATCCTGTGCACCGCCGGGCATCATGCTGGGTCCGTGTCGGGCGCCGTCCTCGCCGCCCGACACGCCCATGCCAAAAAAGTGAATTCCTTGATTCGCCAATGTCTTCTGGCGCAAATCTGTGTCGGAGAAATGTGAATTACCGGCATCGATAATGAGATCGCCGGCGGCTAAATAGGGCAGCAAGTCATGAATCACAGCATCTACGGCATTGCCGGCCGGGACCAGCATCATCACCACACGCGGGCTGCGCAGTAGCGCCACAAAGTCGGCCACCGTTTTGGCTCCCTGGATGTCGCGCGTGCCCGCCTCTGTCTGCAACTCTGCCACTTTATCGCCATCAAGGTCATAACCCGCCACGGCATAACCGTGATCCGCCATATTGAGCAAGAGGTTGCGCCCCATGACGCCCAGGCCCACCATGCCAATTTCATACTGTTGTGAGTTCATGATAAAAGCTCCATTTAGGCAGTCTTGGTGGAATTTCGCAGCGAAAATCCCAGATAGATCAGCATTGCGCCAAAGAGAATGGCATATGAACCAATGACCCAAACCACAGCCAGGGCGCCTGCCCCTGGGCGCAGGAACATGAAGATGCCCAATATGACCGAGAGAACGCCCGATATGGCCAGCGCCCATTCCCCTTCAATTTCCTGTCGCAGACGAATGGCGGCCAAAATTTCAAAGATGCCGGTCATAATCGCCCAGACGGCAATGAAGACGAGCAAAATAACGGCGGTAATGCCTGGCCACAGGAACGTCAGCACGCCAAACGCAATGCCGGCTACCCCTTCCAACAGCATCCACCAGCGCTCCCCTCCTTGGCTGTGCGCAATCCCGGTGACAATCGCACCGATGCCGTCGATGAGCGCATATGCACCAAAGAGCAGCACCAATACTTCAACCGTCAGGCCGGGCCAGACAAAGGCCAAGATGCCAAACAGAATGGCGATTGCGCCACGCAGGGCCAACAGCCACCAATACCGAGCAAGCGTTGCTAACATTGTTTCCTCCTTGTTTGTCGCAATGATGTTGTTAGTAATTACAGCCATGCATAAATTGTTTCGAGTATGTTTTCCACCCGAAAAAGAGGTACACGGCGCTGCTTCTAAAATTGCCCGCTACTCTTCGATTGACGCTAATAATTGACTGGCTAAGCTCATGGTTGCCACATCCGATGCCGGGCCGCGCATGGCTTTTAGCAGGTCGTACGTTTGCTTGGAAACGGAGGCATTGCGAGAGTAACAAAAGACGTGATGCGCCCCCTCGCGCAGCCAGGCGCTAGAGCCATGACTTAAGGCATAGAGCATGGGCACAAGGGCGGCTTCCCCCGCCTTGGCCAAAGCTACGGCGGCCGCCCAGCGTACGCCAAAGTAGCTGTCCTCCAAGGCAGCAACGAGCCGTTCCAAATTCGCCGGTGAAGGATTGCTGCCCAAATAGTTTGTCGCTTCTTCACGCAGCGAATTTTCTTGGTGGATGTCGTTCAGTGCTTGCAGCGCTGCTGCTTCTGAATTAAAGGTATGCATGACTATTTCTTCCCTTCTATAATTAGCTTATGTTACGCAAGCCTAGAGGAAAGTCGGCTCGCCGACTTTCCTGTTTCTCTCTAGCAGACTGGCTGTCGCTGCGTAACGTGAGTAATTAGTAGACCGCAACGGTGTTGTGGCGACCTAGGCATCGGTCTCAAACGATGAATCCGATGCTATTATCTTTATTATACCTCTATGTACCTTGAATACGCCCTGGCCAAGCCTATGCACTATGGGGCTCAAAGTCACTTTGTGTAATCAGTAAACAGTTTTCGCAGCCGTGCGGATTGGGCACGTAGCCGTCGGCGGTGCAATCGTTCATCCAATCGCGACCGTTGCATAAATAGCGAAACTGATACACTCTATCTGCTGCCAGCCCGATGGTGATCGTCCACTGTCCATCGCGCGCGCGTTGAAATGGATGTGATGTGCGATTCCAATTGTTAAAATCGCCAACCAGATGAATCGTATCGGCCCAAACCTGGCTGGGGACCGCAAAGGTCACTTCAACAGACAGGAGTTCGCCGTCGACAGTATAGATTTTTGTGATCATAATCCGTCGTCTCTTTTTCGATCTGCTTTGAACAGCAACCGGAGCTAAACGGACGCTTATTGGTTATCAGTACACCGCAACGGTGTTGGCGATCCAGGCGTAGGTCTCGTTTGGGGGATCCAACGCTGTCTCTTGCGGTTGCAATCTACTGATAATTATTATATAGCTGATGATCAATAAAAAATCAGGCAATGGTCTAGAAGGACGGAAGTCGATCGATTAGCGTATTACCTGGCCGATGGACTAGTTGCCAATGTTCATCAAGCGGTGGATATGCAAATGTCAACGCAACCTAGCCTATCTCATATGTGCTGCCAACGCCAAAGACCTCCTAAGCATAATGAGCACTTGGCGTGCGCAACAAAATTCGATAGAATGATTATATGCATCCAACAAATAACGCTTCTTCACTTTCATCAACTCTCTTTGTGATCTTTGGCGCTGGCGGCGACCTGACCTGGCGCAAGTTAATGCCCGCCCTGTACAATTTGTGGCTGGATGGCTGGCTGCCGCACGACTTTGTCATCACCGGCATAGATCGCCGCCAGATGAGCAAAGATGATTTCGCGCAACACATTCGCGACGGCATCGATCAATTTTCACGACAGGGCAAAAGCGACGATAAACAGTGGGCCGATTTTGCCACCCACTTAGACTACGTCTCGGCTGATTTTGGCGCGGCGGCCACCTTTGCTGATTTGGCAGAACGTGTTGCCGCGCTGGGCAAAGAGTGGAGCCAGCCACCCAATGTGGTCTATTATTTGGCCATATCGCCCGCATTGATTCAGATGGTTGTCGAGGGGCTAGGCAAAGTGGGGCTGGCCGATGACCGTGACCACGCCTCCATTGTGGTGGAGAAGCCCTTTGGTCGCGACCTGGATTCGGCTCGCGCCCTCAATTCCATGTTGACTCAGACCTTTGCCGAAACGCAGATCTACCGCATCGACCACTATTTGGGCAAAGAGACTGTGCAGAATATTCTGGCCATGCGCTTTGCCAACGCCATCTTCGAGCCGCTTTGGAACCGCACCTCGATTGAGCGTGTGGAGATCACCGTGGCCGAGTCTGTGGGGGTCGAACATCGCGGCGGCTATTATGACCACGCTGGCGCCGTGCGCGATATGATCCAAAATCATCTGCTGCAAATTTTCTGCCTAATCAGCATGGAGCCCCCCATTGTCTTTGCCGCTGACGAAATTCGCGACAAAAAAGTAGAGGTGCTGCGCGCCGTGCGTCCGATTGCGCCGGAAAAGGTGGACCAACTTGCCAAGCGCGGCCAGTATGAAGGCTACCGGCAGGAGCCCGACGTCAGCGCCTCTTCCAACACCGAAACCTTTGCGCAACTCACGCTGCACGTGGATAACTGGCGCTGGCAAGGCGTGCCCTTTGTGTTGCGGACCGGCAAAGCCCTCAAAGATAAAGTATCGTTGGTCAAGATTCGCTTCCGTTCCATTCCCCATCGCGCCTTCCCCGCGGCCGCTGTGCCGCGCTGGCCGCGCAACGAGCTGCAAATTCACATTCAGCCCAATGAAGGCATAGACATTTGCATGCTCGCCAAAGAGCCGGGGCCAGAGCTGTTGCTCAAGCCGGTAGACATGAACTTCCGCTACAGTGAAGATTTTGCCAAAAAGCCCATGCCAGAAGCCTATGAAACGCTGCTGCTCGACGTGATGCAGCGCGACGCCACTCTCTTTATGCGCGGCGATCAAGTGGAAACCGCCTGGCGCGTTGTCATGCCCGTTTTGGACGCATGGGGGCACTCGGACGACCAGCCCACCGTTTATCCAGTCGGCTCCTGGGGACCGTGAAGGATGACGGAGTGACAGTGTGCAGAGGTGCAGAGGTGAAGGGATGAAGAGGTGGTCACCGATCACCCTTTCACATTTTCACCCTTTCACCCTTTCACCTTATCACCCTTCCACCCTTCCAAAACTTCACCTTGTCATCTTAACCGAGACCAAGTTCATCACAGCAAACCATGTTCCCATTCGACACAGCCTCACCCCAATCGGCAGTGATAGCCGAGCTATTTAACTTGATTGCGGTCATTGCCGTTGTCATCTTTATCATTGTGACCTTGGGCGTACTCTGGAGCGCCTGGCGCTATCGCCACCAAGATGGCCAGCCAGAGCCGCGCCAAATAAAGGGCAATCTGCCGCTCGAAATTGGCTGGACGCTCATCCCCTTGCTCATCTTGATCTTTGTGGCGGTGCGCACGGTGGCCGCCATGGATCTGGTGGACCCGGCGCCGCCCGTCGATCCCACCCCCGACCTGATCATCACGGGCCACCAGTGGTGGTGGGAAATTGAATATCCACAGGCCGGCGTGATGACGGCCAATGAAATCCACATTCCCACGGGGCAGCGACTCTTGCTGCAAATTGAGGCCGCCGACGTGCTGCATAGCTTTTGGCTGCCCCAACTGGCGCGCAAAGTGGACATGATTCCCGGGCAAACGCGCTGGCTCTGGCTGGAAGTTGACGAGCCGGGCGTTTACAGCGGGGCCTGCGCTGAATTCTGCGGCGCCCAGCACGCTTGGATGCGGCTGCGCTTGACGGCCCACGCACCAGATGAATATGAACAGTGGCTGACCCAGCAGGCCCAGACGCCTGCCCAACCCACCACTGGTGATGCCGCGGCCGGTGCACAGCTATTTCAAGAACGCACGTGCGTCAATTGCCATGCCATTGCCGGTACTGCCGGCCAAGCGCGCGTCGGCCCCGACTTGACGCATCTGGCCACGCGCGCCACCTTAGCGGCGGGGCTGCTGACCAATACACCGGAAAATCTGCGCGCCTGGCTTAAAGCGCCGCACACTTTAAAACCGGGCACGCTCATGCCCGACCTGCACTTGACCGACGCCGAAGTGGAGCAACTGGCCACTTATTTGGAGACGCTGCCATGAGCCAAATCCCGCTGGTGCCTGAATCGGAAATCCCGCTGCCCCGTTTGCGTGACGACAATGGCCTGCTGAGCTGGATCGCCTCAATTGATCATAAACAGATCGGCATTATGTATCTGCTGGCCACGCTCTTCTTTTTTGCCCTGGGCGGCATTGAGGCGCTGCTTTTGCGCACGCAGCTTGCCCGCCCGGAAAGCCAGTTCCTCTCGCCCGACGCCTATAACGAACTCTTTACCATGCACGGCACCACCATGATCTTTTTGGTGGTGATGCCCATGCTGATTGGCTTTGCCACCTATTTCGTCCCGCTCATGATCGGCGCGCGCGATATGCTCTTTCCGCGAGTCAATGCGCTGAGCTTTTGGCTGCTGCTCTTTGGCGGACTGCTGCTCTATTTTAGCTTTTTTGCCGGCGGCGCACCGACCGCGGGCTGGTTCAGCTATGTGCCGCTGAGCCAGCGTGCCTATAACACGAGCCCCGGTCTGGATTACTGGTCATTGGCGCTCTTTGGCACGGGCATCGGCACAATTCTGGCCGGCGTCAACTTTATTGGCACCGTGCTTGTTCTGCGCGCGCCCGGTATGAAATTGACCCGATTGCCGCTCTTTGTGTGGATGAACAGCGTGAATAGCGTGCTGATTTTGGGGGCGCTTTCGCTGCTCAATGCCTCATTGATCATGCTCTTTGTCGAGCGCCAGTTCGACATGCGTTTTTTTGATGAAGCCAGCGGCGGCGATCCGCTGCTTTGGCAGCATCTCTTTTGGGCCTTTGGCCATCCCGAAGTGTACATTATGGTGCTGCCCGCTTTTGGCATGATTTCGGAAATTATTCCGGTTTTTTCGCGCAAGCCCATCTTTGGCTATGCCTTTGTGGCCGGCTCTACGGTGGCCATTATGGTGCTCAGCTATTTGGTGTGGGCGCACCACATGTTTGCCGTGGGACTGCCCAGGATCTTCAATATCTTTTTTGCCCTGGCCAGCATGTTGATCGCCGTGCCCACTGGCGTCAAAATTTTTAACTGGATGGCCACCATGTGGGGCGGCGCCATTCGCTTTACCACGGCCATGCTCTTTGCCAGCTCTTTTCTGATTTTGTTTACCATTGGCGGCTTGAGCGGCGTTAGCTTTGCCGTGGTGCCCATCGATTGGCAGACCACCGACACCTATTACGTGGTGGCCCACATGCACTACGTGCTCTTTGGTGGGACGCTCTTTGCCATCTTTGCGGCCACCTATTATTGGTTTCCTAAGATGACGGGGCGGTTACTTTCCGAACGGCTGGGCAAGTGGCACTTCTGGCTGACCTTTGTGGGGTTTAATACGACTTTTATGGTGCAGCACTTTTTGGGCCTCATGGGGATGCCGCGGCGCGTCTATACCTATCCAGCGGATATGCCGGGGTGGGCGCTGCTGAATCTGATTTCAACCATTGGCGCCTACATTTTGGCGGTGTCGGTGCTGATTTTTGTTTGGAACCTGGTGGTGAGTTGGCGTCGTGGCGCCGCGGCCGGCGACAACCCGTGGCAGGGGTGGACGCTGGAGTGGGCCACCAGTTCGCCGCCGCCGGTGCACAATTTTGAGCGCGTGCCGCCCATTCGCAGCCATCGGCCACTGTACGACCTGACGCCCGCTGAACGCACAAACCAGGCCGGCTGGTCCGCGGTCAGTCAAGAAATTCCCCAGCCCACCTACGCACCGGCCACGCTGGCGCTTGGCATCATTTTTGTGTTGTGGGGGCTGGCAACAACGTGGCTCATCTCGGCAGTTGGCCTGGGCTTGATCGTGCTGGCGCTACAGCTTTGGTTTAGGCAAAAATGATGGCTAAAAAACCATAGTCCGAAAAGTCACGGTCTGAAAAGTCATGTGGAGGTAGGGCAACATGAATGCATCCTCAGAAGACAGGCATGAAGGTACTGGGCATGGGGTTACGAGACGTGATGTGTGGCTGCGTATGTTGCTTTATCCGCGTCATACCTTGCCCACGGCGGCGGCGCCCATGATGGTGGCGGCCGGTCTGGCCTGGCATGATGGCGTTTTTGCCTTTTTTCCGCTATTGGCCGCCTTTTTGTGTGGCTGGTTGATTCAGCTCGGCGGCGTGATCACAGACAACTATTTTAACTTGAAACGCCATCCGCACGATCGTGAGCATGCCCTGTTTGTACAGGCGCTAAATACCGGCATCATCAAACTCGACGAACTAAAGAGCGCGATCTATGGCTGCTATCTGCTGGCTATCCTAATTGCTCTGTACCTAGTCTATGTGGGCGGTTTGCCCGTGATTTGGGTGGGGGTGGCAAGCATAATGGCCAGCTTGATCTACTCGGCCGGTCCGTTTCCATTGGGAGACAACGCCTTGGGCGATCCGCTCTTTTTTATCTTTTTTGGCGTCGTCTCGGTAGTGGCCCCCTATTATGTGCAAGCGGCGGCTGTGCTGGCCTCTCCGTGGCTGTGGAACATACCGTCAGGAACCATTTCGGGAACTGTGCTGTGGGCCAGCATACCCATGGCGGCGTTAATTACCAATATTTTGGTGATTGATAATATTCGCGATCTGGATTTCGACCAGGCCAAGGGGGAGACCACATTAGCCGTGGTTCTTGGGCGGCGGGGCAGCTATATAGAATACTGCCTCTTGTTGGGGCTCGCCTATTTCATCCCCCTAATGCTTTGGCTCTTGAATGGGCTGAGCATTTGGGTTCTTTTGCCCTGGCTCTCATTGCCCTATGCGCTGCTGGTGGCCCGCCGTGTGATTACGGCCCAAAGCTATGCAGAATTGATGCCATTAACGCCCCAAGCCGGCCAGGTTGTATTAGCATATGCGCTGTTGTTTGCGTTTGGGCTCGCCCGTTATACGCAGCTCTAAAGGAAAACCGGCGTTTTTGGTCAGGCTACGTTCCATATAAAAACGCCTGTTTTCATCTCAACCGCCCTATCAGTAGATCGCAACGGCAGCAGGTAGCGTCGGGTTCAACTGTCGAGACCGATGCCTATATCGCCCACACCGTTGCGGTCTACTGAGTATGGAAAGCTTTCTATGACACAGCAGATGACACCCAAAAACAATGAACAAGACAAAGCGGACAGGTTAGATCGGCGGCGTTTTTTGGCGCGCATAAGCTTGTGGGCTGGCGGCGCTAGCGCCGCGCTGGTGGCTGTGCCCATGGTTGGTTTTCTATTGGCGCCGCTGTTGCGCACCAAGCCGCGCCTCTGGCGCGATGTAGGCGCACAGAGCGATTTTGCGGTTGGCGTCACCACCGATGTGGTATTGGAAGATGCGTCACCGCTGCCTTGGGCGGGTGTGACGGCCAAAACCGCGGCCTGGCTGCGCCGCGAAAGCCAGGAGGAGTTCACCGCCTTTGCCATCAACTGCTCGCACTTGGGCTGCCCGGTAACTTGGTTGCCGGACGCCAGCCTCTTTATGTGTCCATGTCACGGCGGCGTCTATAATCGGGATGGCTCAGTGGCGGCGGGCCCACCGCCGCGCCCGCTCAAGCAGTATCCGGTGCGCGTGCGCAACGGCCGTGTGGAAATCGAGACAACCGCTTTGCCCGTGGAGGGAGCTTGATATGTTCGTGCCTCTGCTGCAAAAAATCTGGCGTGTCGTCGATGACCGCACCGGCATTGCCGAAGCCGTTGGCCCCATTTTGCAACACCCGGTGCCGGCAGACGCGCGCTGGGCCTATGTCTTTGGCAGCGCTACTTTGGCGGCTTTTATTGTGCAGGTGGTGACGGGCATTGCGCTGGCCACCACGTATGTATCCTCGGCTGGTGATGCTTACGACAGCCTCAATTTTATTACCAATAATGCGCCTTTTGGCAGCCTCATGCGCGGGATGCACTTTTATGGCGCTTCGGCCATG
This sequence comes from Caldilineaceae bacterium, assembly GCA_020634755.1. Lineage (GTDB taxonomy): Bacteria > Chloroflexota > Anaerolineae > Caldilineales > Caldilineaceae > JACKBC01. The sequence continues at coordinate 126,284 of JACKBC010000012.1, forward strand.
GTGGTGCTGGTGGGCATTCATGCGGCGCAGACCTTTTTGCATGGTTCATACAAATTCCCGCGCGAGGCCAACTGGCTCAGCGGCGTGCTTCTGCTCTTTTTGACCTTGGGCATGGGCTTTACCGGGCAGCTGCTGCGCTGGGATCAAAACGCGGTCTGGTCGGTGGTGGTGGGGGCGGAACAGGCGGCGCGGGCGCCGCTGATTGGGGAGAAGGCGGCTCAATTTGTGCTGGCCGGTGAGACCATTGGCGGCGCCACGCTGAGCCGCTTTTTTGCCTTCCACGTCTTTTTTATTCCGGGGCTGATCTTTGGCATTGTGGGCTTTCATCTCTTTTTGGTGATCCGCAATGGCATCTCCGAAATGCCGCGTGCCGGGCGCCCCGTGCATCCCGCCACCTATCGCCAGTGGTATCACGAGCTGTTGGCCAAAGAAGGTGTGCCTTTTTGGCCCGACGCGGCTTGGCGCGACGTGATTTTTGGCGCCAGCGTGGTGGTGATCATTTTTGTGTTGGCGCTGGTTATAGGGCCGCCGGCGCTGGATAAACCGCCCGACCCCAGCATTATTGAAGCCTACCCGCGGCCGGATTGGTATTTGCTGTGGTATTTTGCCGTGCTGGCGCTGATTCCACCGGCGTGGGAGAATTGGATCATCCTGTTGGCGCCGCTGTTGGGGGCACTGCTGCTTTTTGCCATTCCCTTCCTGTCCAATCACGGCGAACGGGCGCCAGAGCGGCGTCCGTGGGCGGTGGGCGCCGTCTTGTTCGTCATCGTGATGATTGGCGCGCTGTGGGTTGCCGGTGAACAGGCGCACTGGTCACCTGATTTTCATCCGGACCCGCTGCCCGCAGCCGTTGTGGGCGCCACCAGCGGCCCCGTGGCCACGGGCGCCGAATTGTTTCACAAAAAAGGCTGTCAGAATTGCCATCGCGTTGCCAGCTATGGTGGTCGCCGCGGGCCAGACTTAACGGCGGTGGGGCGCCGGCTGGATGTCGCGCAACTCACCACGCGCATTCTGAACGGGGGCACCAATATGCCGGCGTTTGCTGGCGTTCTCCAGCCCGCCGAGGTGGAGGATTTGGTGGCCTTTTTGCAGTCTCGTCAATAAGCGCGCCAAGCGGATGCCCAGGGCCAGCGCGTACCATAAAAAAGCCGGGCTAATACTCGCAGCTGACACGGAAAAGCAGTCTCACCCGCTTGCCATTTAGCCGCAGCGGCGGCTTTTCATTGTTAGCTGCCGGATTGATCCGTTGCGATTACCAAGTTCGCGATGGCCAAGCGGATGCCCAGATCTCTCTTCTTCATCTGAACATCCGCTTTGGCTTCGTTTATGTAGGTTGTAAAGAGGGCGCTTGCGTAATTGTTATTTGGCCGGCACGTGGGGCAGTTTTTTGACTTGCTCACGAGTGAGCTTGAGCCGCACCACATCGTTCTCAATCTGCTGAATTTCCGCAATGGGAATCGTCACATCTTTGTCGCCCAGAAAGTGCCTTTCGCGCAGCACCAAATGGGTAATGTGGCAATGTTCCGGCTCTACCAAAAATTCATCCACCTGGCCAACACGGCCATCTGTGGCCTCCACGTGGGTTCCGCGATGCAACCCCGATTCACCTAGGGGCGTTTGCTCCAGGCCGATGCGCGTGTTGTGCACATCTTGCAGCTCACGATACGGCCAGCCATAGACTCCATCAAAGCCATAGTCTCCCCCTAGCGGAAAATCGTAGGATTCGTTGCTGCTTTCGTCGTAGTCAATGTATTCGCTTTTGACAAACGGCTGTAAGTCGATCAGTTCCGCGCGCTTGCCATGCAGCAAGATCATATCGTGATTGCTCTCTTTGATATGATCGATGGGCACCATCTCTTCATATCCCAGCAGATCGTTACGCTTGAGCACAAAATGGGTAATTACCTGGCGCACCGGGTTTACCAGAATACAAGATGAATGGCCCACCAGGCCATCTTCGCAAAAGACTTCGGCATTCAATGGAATGTCCATAGATTCTCCTATTATTCGTACACCGCAACGGTGTTGGCGAGATAGGCGTCGGTTTCGTTTGTTGAATCCGACGCTATCTCTGGCGCTTGTGATCTATTGTGAGCTACTGAGTATCATTGGGGGGCGTCTCAGTAGATACTACAGAGCTAAACTCTAACTGACGTGAAATGACGATGGATTGGCGCCGTCTCCAAATCTCCAATGGCTTTCTTGTCCAGATTCAGCGTGATCAGGTCATCCTCGATTTTCTTGATAGCGCTGAGCGGAATGACGACATCGCGTTCGCCAAAGAGGTGGCCTTTACGCATGACTATGTGCGTAATATGCTTGTTTGCCGGACCCACCAATAGCTCGTCTACACGACCCACGCGTCCGTCTGTTGCCATGATGGGCGTATTGCGGCGCAATTCACGCGTGTGTACGGGGATATTCATGTGTTGCATCGGCTCCCGTTTCTGGCTATAGCTTGTCGTCACATAGGGCCAGCCAAAACCGCCATCCGTATAGCGCGGAATATCCACTTTGATAAACTCCGTTTCGATAAACGGTTCCATTTCCTCAAACTCATCCTGGGTACAGCTCAAAACAATGCCATCGTGACTGCTCTGGGCAATCCAAACGGATGGCACCAATCGTTCTGTGTGGGGCCGCTGGTTACTGCGTATGACCAGGTGCGTCACTTCTTCTGAAACCGGATTGATAATCAGATAGGTAGACCGGCCAACTATCCCGTCGGCGCATTCCACTTCTGTATTAAGCGTGATTTCCATGGCAAATTCTCCTCGTTGTTAAAACAAACGGTTGCTCTTCGGCATCTCAGGCGATGACGGTACATGCTCCCGGTACTTTCAACGAAATGACTCGGGAGACCAGATAAAGTGTTTGGGACGTCACTCTGAAATCCGGTTGAGCCAAAACTGTGCGTCGTCGCTCTGCATTAGCTGATAGACCAAATTGCGAAACATGGGGCGGCTTACGATGCTGGCGTTCTGCCCATGAGCCCCTGCGTTCCGCTGATGAGTAAAGTATACGCCGGTTGCCAAGAGGCTGCACCCGACCAAGGAACAGTTCAAGTTAAACCACAGAATAGCGTCGTTCCTGGTCTTTCGGATAGGTGCGTTTTGGTCAGCCGACCGGTGCATTTGCACATTGTTACAATTTATAATGGGCAGCACAGCGAATTGAATTAACATGCCCCACATGTAGTAAGAGTAAAATGATTTGAGGAAACGTATGAATATATTGCTGGCAGATGATCATACCAGCTTGGCGAGCACAATCAGCCTTTGGTTGAGCCAAAAGGCGGGGTTTGACTTAGTGGGCATTGTGACCGCCAGCCAAGAGCTTGAAGAAACCATCCGCAGCACTGAGCCATCTGTCCTGTTATTAGATTGGGACCTCCCAGGGCTGACGACCGATGATGAGCGACGGGTGTTGGTAAAATCCCTGCGCAGTCACTTTCCTCTGTTGCAAATTGTTGTGCTGTATAGCGATCTGCGTACTCTCCCTCTGGCTTTCTCCAATAGTGTGCATGGATATATTAGTAAGACAGAATCACCAGACCATCTGTTGGACTTGTTAGTCGCTCTCGATGTATGATGGCGGAATGATGAATCGCGCCAAACTGAGTCTGCGCCTTATCCTGACCATTGTATTTGGGGGCATGCTCTTACTCATGGCCGCGCTACTGAGCGTGACGGTGGAGAATCTGGCCGCCCGCCAAATGCACCGCGTGGCCAGTGAATCGCTTGCCACGCTGGCGCAGCGCATGATTCAAGGCTTGGAACAAGAGCTGACTGCCGCCGATATTGCGCAGTTTGCTCGAACGTCTGAAAACCTACAGCTGCAGGAACCTGAAACCCAGATCGATCTCTTTATAATCAGTCGAGATGGCCATCTCTTGCTGGCGCCGGAGGCATTGGATGATATCCAGTTGCCGGTGCTGGAACAGGGCGACGCGCTCCCCGTTGCCGGTTCTACAGCTTCTATCATCAAATGGGCTGACGGTCGCAATTATATGACCGTATGGGTGCCTGGGCAATTCCAGGGTGAACCCGCCAACGCCAGCTGGTATGTTCTGGCGCGTCAACCGGCTGATTTGGCCTTTGCCGCCGTCGTCAGATTGCGCTGGCAGGTCTTGACCATTGGGGCGTTGGTAACGCTTATATTTGGCGTGCTGGTTTGGTATCTGGCCGGTTGGCTCACGGCGCAATTGCGCATCATTACCCAAGCCGCCGAAGATGTGCGTCTAGGTGTGCCCAATGCGGTGATCCCGATTTTTGAAGGTAACGCCGAAGTGGCTTCCCTCTCCCATTCGCTTAACCAGCTCGTGACAGATTTAACCACGGCCGCGGCCGCGGAGCGCAACCGTATTGCCCGCGAACTGCACGACTCGGTGACGCAGACGCTCTTTTCGGCCAGCATGTTGGCCGATGTATTGCCCGACGTGTGGGATGCGGACCCTGAGCTGGGTCATGCCAAGCTGGACGATTTGCGCCACAGCGTGCGCGGGGCCTTGGCCGAGATGCGTACGCTGTTGCTGGAATTGCGCCCAGCAGCCGTGGTCGATGCCGATTGGAACCAGCTGCTGCGTCAGCTGGCCGATATTACGCGGCTGCGTTCGGGCGTGGACGTGGCTTGGCGAGTCGATGGCGAATGCAATCTATATGCTGATGTTAAGCTGGCGCTGTACCGCGTCACGCAAGAAGCGCTTAATAATGTGGCCAAATATGCCGAAGCCGACCAGGCGCAGGTCTACTTGCGCTGTCGCAGCAATCAGGTTATGCTGACGATTGTGGACGACGGTTGCGGCTTTGAAGTCGACAAAATAGAAGGCGATCATTTTGGGTTGCAAATGATGAAAGAGCGCGTGGAGTCCATCGGTGGGGAACTGCATATTCAGAGCGCGCCCGGCGAAGGAACCGAAGTGCGCGTGCTCTGGCAGCGTCGGGCTTGGGCTTAAATAATGTCCGCGTGAGTTACCAGCGAGAAAGTGCTTAAATTCAATAATGACGCTGTATAGAGCACAACCGCCATTATACAAATCCTATACTCACGTTACGCAGCGACACCAGTTTGCTAGCGAGAAACAGCAATGTCGGCGAGCCGACTTTCCTCTAGGCTTGCGTAACACAAGTTCTATATATGTGACGGAGTGACAAACCATGTCAAGCGCTGATAAAATCCGGGTGATGATCGTGGATGACCAATTTATTGTGCGCAGCGGATTGGCCACCTTTATCAACATTTCGCCTGATTTGGAATTTGTGGGGGAAGCCAACAACGGTGAGCAGGCTGTGCAGATGGTAACACGCCTCCATCCCCACGTTATTTTAATGGATATGAAGATGCCGCGCATGAATGGCGTGGAAGCCACACGGGCCATTCTGGCGGCGCATCCTCACATCAAGATCATCGCATTAACCAGCTTTAAAGAGCCGGACATGATTCAAGAAGTATTGCAAGCCGGCGCCTTGGGGTATCTGCTTAAAGATGTGACGGCAGACGAACTGCGCGCGGCCATTCGCAACGCCTATGCCGGTCGCCCCACGCTGGCGACCGAAGCCATGCAAGCCCTCATACAGACCAAAACGCCAAGCTCTCCCACGGAAATCGGCTATGATTTGACTGAACGCGAACATGAAGTGTTAGAGCTGATGGTGCGCGGACTTACGAACCCACAAATGGCCGAAGATTTGATTGTCAGCCTGTCAACTGTCAAGTTTCACGTCAGCAGCATTTTGTCCAAGCTGGGGGTCGCCACGCGTACAGAAGCCGTTCACCTGGCCATGCGTCACAAGCTGGTGCCGGACGACGTGTAATCCACCCCTCCACCATGAATATGGCCAACACCGGTGTGGTGTACTGGTTATGAATGTGCTACTTACCAGAAGTACGTATGTCTTCATGACCGAAGTTTACAATTATCTGAACTTGGCCCCGCGTAAACAAATTTGTACAATAGTAGAACTTACGCAATCCTGAAGAAAAAATTATCAGCTATGTTGTGTCTCCACATGATCCACGGGTGCTGCGTAAAGTGTGTAAAGATGGTAGCTTCATATGGGTAGAGAAGACCGCACGGGCCACTTATCGCGCAGATGGTTTCATCATTAACAGATTCTACAGTCACGCGTTGTTAATCTGAACGAACTACTCAGCGACTTGTTCCAATTGTTGCGGCCACTTATCGGCGAAGACATCGAATTAAGTCTGGCTTTGGACAACGATTTGGGGTTTGTCAAGATCGACCCTGGTCAGTTCGAACAGGGCATCATCAATCTGGCTATAAACGCGCGCGATGCCATGCCGGATGGCGGTCGCCTGACGATTGCCACCCAGCGCGTTCATTTGACCAAAGACGATGTGAAACGAAACTCCGGTATGGAGGTAGGCAGTTATATCCAGATAAGCGTTAGCGATTCTGGACACGGTATGAGTGAGGAGACAAAAGCGCGCATCTTTGAACCTTTCTTTACCACCAAAGAGCCGGGCAAAGGGACCGGCCTAGGGCTCGCCATGGTTTATGGTTTTGTCAAACAGTCCGGCGGCCACGTTGAGGTGGATACCCAAGTTGGGCTCGGCACAACCTTCCATATTTACTTACCACACGTTCCCGAGGCAAAGCCAGTTAATGAATCTTTAATGGAATTGTCCCTGGTTCCCCAAGGTGCTGAGACAATCTTATTAGTTGAGGATGAAGATCCCGTACGTGGCTTGGTCAAACAGGTTTTAGAGGCGGGTGGATACACCGTGTTGGAGGCGCGTGACGGCCAGGAAGCTGTTGTGATGGCTCAACAATACGAATACCCCATTCATCTTTTGATAACCGACTTGGTCATGCCGCGGATGAGCGGGCGACAGCTGGCTGACTATTTGGTGCATTCTAGGCCAAACCTGCGCTTCCTTTTTATGTCTGGCTATACCGATGAGGCCGTGATGCGCCACGGTGTGGCACAAGCTGGTATGGCTTTTGTGCAAAAACCATTTGACCCGCTAGATTTGGCCAAGAAGGCGCGCCAAGTTTTGAATACGCCGCATACATAGGCGCCCAAAGCCTTCATTTAATCTCAGCATCACTGGTGTCGCAAAAATTAAGCGGCCTTTCTTGCTACAAACTTAGCGAACGACTGCATAGTCAATGTCATTTAGGTAAGGCCGCTTCCAGTGCGACGCACGGTAGGCCACGCCAATGCTTGGACCAAAATGGCGGACACCGTGCGACGCACTTTTCGCTCACTGAATGCCGTTGACTGCCTAGTTGCGTGCAGCCAATGGACATAAGGTTGCCTTTCGAGATTAGCCCTAATACGGTTGAATATGGTTGGCGTCGATCGGATAATGTTTGGCAAGATAGGCGCGCCACTCAGCCTCAAACTGCGCGGGCGGGATGCCAAAGGCGGCGGGGGCCACGCCATTCCAATCATTGGCGCCGCTCATTGCATCCAGCAGGCGCGGGACAGATTCACGGCCATAGGTCACCAGAATGTACTCAATCAGTGAGTCGGCAACCGTATGCGCCAACATATAGTCAGGATACATCCAGTCGTCAGGCTCTCGAGATAAATGCGCTGCATTTGGCGACAACCATTGAGCGTCTTGGCGCTGCTGTACCTTATACTCCGGCAATGCCTCAATTCCCGTATTTACCGGGTCTTGCTCGAGATACGCATAGAGATGGGTAATGACCACCGCCCACGACGGGCTAATGTGCCTGACCGTAAGCGCACGATGCAGCAGACGACGCGCCAATTCGCTGTGCACATCGCGATAGAGCACTTGCGCGAATTGGCGGCCAGCCTCTTGCCCGGGGACTCCATAATTGGTCCAATCCACAATAATCACGTCGAGTTTCGTATAGGCGCCGGCTGCATAGTCAGCGCCATCAGTGACCAACAGAATATTGATTTTTTCGCCAACTGGCGCGCCTATTAAGTCCAGATCAGCGCGTAGTTGACCGTAGGCATAATCCAGTTCTGGCGCAATGGCGTTTGCCACATTTGCCATTTCTGTTTCGACGACCAAGCGCAGGAATTGGGTTTCGAGTACCTGGTATACGGGCGGATGAGCGAGTGCCGTTGAAGACAGAACGTCGTCGCTGAACGCTTGGTTTTCCGGCGCGGTTTCCGCATCGGCGAGCTGCTTCTCTAATGTCTGCACTTCGCTTTCCAGCGCGGCGATCTGCTGGGTATTCTGCTGCCACAGCACTGTGCCAACAAGCGCCGCCCCAATGATTAAGATCAAGAAGAGTTCGTAAAATGTGCTCAGCGTGGCGGAATGCGACGCGCCTTGCGTCTGCTTGTCGCCCGTGGATTCGCTATTGGCCGCCACAAATGTCTGCCACGCCGCCTCATCATCCGGATCGCCTTGGAATTGATAAAATGAACTCTCTGCCATTATGAATCCTCCTTCCCGACTGGCGCCATCTGGACAATGCCTCCATCGGCAACAGCACGGGTCTTATGCGGCAGGTTTTCTGCGCGCTCCATAGTCATACCCTTCGCATTCACAAAGACGTAATCGACGCCTGGTTTGGAAGGGTTTCGTCTACAACATAGATCAGAAGGCCGCCCAGGCCATCGACAATGTAAAGATACCTATCGGTCATCTCTAGATCACTGGCGCAGCCAAGGGTGGGCAAAAGAGCCATCGACGTGGGCGCGGTCGGCTCCGATATATCGAGAACCTGAAGTCCCGCATCGTCGGCCGCCACATACGCATATGGCCCATTAATTGCAATGCCTTGGGCGCTATCTGCCGTGCGATAGTTGCTTTGCCAGCGCGGCTGGGCCGGGTTTGATATATCCACAATCTGCAAACCACTCGACCCCAAGGCTAGATAGGCATAGTCCCCTTTCACCACCACTTTTTTCACATTTGCCTTTACAGCGTATTGACCGACCTGGTTGAGCGCGCCATTTGGGGCCGATGTAAATATACGCAGCCCATGGTCTCGATGGGCAATATAGATATAGCCGTTGTCAATGGCCATTGCATTGACGTAGCCAAGCCCTTTATAGGACGCAACCGCTTTGACCTGGGCTGGTTCGGACACATCCAGCACGAGAACATCGCCCTGATTGTTGCTCAGATAGGCAAACTGGGCATCGACTGCGAGCGCATTCTCTGCATCGAGCGCAAAGGCGCCGATTTGACGGGGCGCAAGGAGGTGGACCGTGTCATATATCTTGAGGGAACCGCCATCGATGGCATAGAGATATTCACCGGCCAATGCCACATCCTTCACCGCCACACTCTGCAAATGCGCACGTACCGTGGAGCGTGTGGCAGCCTCTCCAATGTCAACAATATGCAGACCGCCGTTGAATCCCCCAGCCACATAGGCAAACGAGTCATTGGCGGCCGCCGCGTAGGCCACGCCTAAAGTCGCAAATAAACCGACCCGCTGCAAATTTGTCGGGTCGACGGCATCAAAAATCTGCAATCCTTCATCGCAATCCACCAGGTAGACATAGTCTTCGGAGACGGCCAGCGTCATGGCCACTCCTGTCGTATCGTAAGCGCCAAGCTGAGTGGGAGAACGGGCGTCGCCAATGTCCCAAATCTGTAGACCGCGAGCGCCAGCGGCCAGGTAGGCAATATCGTCTGCCACCACTACATCGCTCACCCAGCCCGGCATCGGCAAAGAGGGCGCGCGCGTGGGAGTTAATGGCGATGACAGATCTATGCGCTGCAACATATATTCCCCGCCAAAGTAGGCGTACTCTTGCACAAAGATGGAACCGCTGGGGATCCCCTCGGCTTCGACAAAGGCCACTTCGACCGGCTTGGCTGGCATCGAAATATCGAAGGTGTGCAGCCCCTCCGTGCTGGTGGCATAAATATACCCGTGTGCAGCAGCGAGCCCCTCCAACCTTGCTGGCACCTGTATGCGGGAAAGAAGTCGCGGCGCCTGAGGAGTCTGCACCGCGAGCACATAAAAATCGTTATAGCTCGCTATATAGGCAAATTCGCCAACAACCACAATATCCGCCAAGGTTCTCTCTGCCTGCCATTTACCCACAACGCGCGGCGTTGCGGGATTGGCTATATCGATGATGTGGAAGCCATCTCGCCCAACCACATAGGCATACTCGTTTATCAGCGCAATATCAGTGGCCGGAATAGGCAAAGTGGCAATTTGGCGGGGCTGCACGCGGTTCGTAATGTCAAGTATTAGCAATTCATAACTCAGGCCCAGGTAGGCATAGTTTCCGCGTACGGCAATCGATACAGCTGCCCCGCCAATGTGGGCGACTTGCTGAATGTTTAGGGCCGGGATAGATGAAACAGACCCGCCTAACGGGGAAAGGGACATACACCCACTAGCCATCAAGGCGACAAGCAACGCCCAAATGAGATATCGTCTGCTCTTTAACATAGTGCACCTCCACATAAAAGCCTTCGAACCTATCCGCAAATTCGGTTGTGAATCGTGAACTGTCTCTGGCGCGTCCGTTTGGCACAGAGAATTTATGGATAGACACTTAGAAAAAGATTCTGCCTGTCATAGTAACCATTTAACCGCAGCCTGAGCTTGTGGAAGGCCGAGGCCGGCTGCGTCTGAATAGTGACATATCCTGACTATGACCTATCCTGACTATAAAGCGCGCGCGTACCCAAAGCGATCCCAAATGGCGCCGCGTGGTTACAAGCGCGTAATTTTACGGGGCGGCCAATAAACCCTGTTTGTAATTTACTCCTGTCAGTAGTACACTTACCCCATGTTGAAGCTTTATCTGCTGGGTCGTCCTTATGTGGAAGTTGATGGCGCAGAAATCCACCTCAGCCGGCGCAAAAATCTGGCGCTGTTGGCCTATTTGGCGCTGGCCGCGGAACCACGGCGGCGCGAGGAGCTGACCGCGCTGCTGTGGCCCGAGTTGGACGCCCATCATGCGCAGACTGCACTGCGCCGGGACTTGTGGGTGCTGCGCAATAGCGTGGGCAAAGATGCCCTGCTGGTGACCCATGAGGCGGTGGGACTCGCTGGTGAAGATAAAGTCTGGTCCGATGTGGCGGTTTTTCAGAGCTTACTAGCTGCGCACCGCAGCCAGAACCAGGAACACCAAGAGAAGAGCCAGGCATATCTCGAGCGCTTGGTGGCCGTTGTACAGCTTTACCGCAACGACTTTTTGGCCGGCTTTTCGCTGCGCGATTGTGCCGCCTTCGATGAATGGCAATTAGCCCAAACCGAAGCATTGCGCCATGACCTCACTGTGGCTCTCACTGCCCTGGTGGATGCATATCGCCAACAGGCCCGTCGCGATCTGGCTATTGCCTATGCCCAACGCTTGCTCGAAGTGGACCCGCTGCACGAACCTGCGCACCTTCAATTGATGACGCTTTATGCAGAGGAGGAACGCTATGCCACGGCGCTGCAACAATACGCACGCTGCGCGCAAATCGTGGCCGAGCAGGTCGGCGGGACGCCATCATCCGCGATTGTGAGCCTCCAACGCGCAATAGAAGCCAAACTGCATCAGCAAACAAACGTGACTACCGGTTTGGCCACCGCACACCAGACCGCTGGACAGGATGCAGAGCAGCCGCCATCCTCAGGCGGTTTGCACCTTCAATCCCTACCTAAACCCGCCGCGCTGCCATCACCACCCACACCATTTAGTGGACGCGCCCATGAAGTGGCGCAGATTACCGAAAGACTGGCCTCACCCGACTGTCGCTTGCTAACCGTGCTGGGACCGGGCGGCGCCGGAAAGACGCGGCTGGCCACCGAGGCGGCTCGCCAATTGCAGCCCCATTATGCGGATGGCGTCTGCTTTGTCGGCCTGACCGCGTTGCGCCACGTTGATCTGCTGCCGGCCGCCATATTAGAAGCGCTGGGTCTCCGGCGCGAAGCCGAGCGTTCGGCCACAGAGACGCTCATCGCCTATTTACAGCCACGTCATCTGCTCCTGCTACTGGACAACTTTGAGCATTTGCGCGCTGGGCTGCCGCTTATCCAGCGCCTGCTGGACAACACGGCCCGGCTGGAGATATTGGTTACCTCACGCGAGCGCCTCGATGTAGCGTCAGAGTGGCTACTGCCTCTGGCCGGTATGACCTATCCCCCATTGCGCACGGGTCACCCGCAATTTGAAGGAGGTGATGGTCCTGAAGAGATGCGTCTTCACGGTGACAATGCATATGATGCCGTGCAATTTTTCAAGGAATGCGCCCAACGCATCCGCCCCAGCACACCGCTGCGCCCATCCAACGACGACGCCATTGTCCAAATTTGTCAACTGGTGGAAGGTTTTCCGCTGGCCATCGAGCTGGCCGCGGCCTGGCTGCCCGTTATGTCGTGTACGGAGATTGCCACGGCCCTGCGCAGCGGATTGGACATTCTCTCCACTACACAGGGAAATACCGCTGACCGTCACCGCAGCATGAGAGCCGCACTTGACTATTCGTGGCGGATGGCGACTCCCGCCGAGCAGCTTGTGCTGGCCCAGTTGGCGGTCTTTCATGGTGGTTTTGTGCTGCCGCTGGCCCAAGCAGTGGCCGATGCCGACCCCCTTATGCTGCGCACCCTGACCGATAAGTCTTGGCTGCATCGGCTTTCCACTGGGCGCATGGTGATGCATGAGTTAATCCGCCAATTTTGTGCTGAAAAGCTGGCCGGCGGCGCCGCTGATGCGCCCAAGGTTCTGGCCCGCCACGCCCATCTTTATGGCGCCTTTATGCAACAACGCACGGCTGAACTGCTGGATCACCGGCAGGTGGATGCTGTGCAGGCCGTGGTGGCCGAACTGGACAACATGCGCGCGGCATGGGCCCATGCGACCGCGGCAAAGGATGTGGATCTGCTCCATGATCTGCTGGACAGCTTCTATTTTGTGGGCATGATCCGCAACTGGCATGAAGAGATGGTGGCGCTCTTTACCCAAACCGTGCACGCGATTGGATTTCCCCAAAGCGCGCAAGCCCCCGCATCCGAAAATGCGCTGGCCGGTGTGACGGGCAAACAGACGCTGCTGCTGGCGCGTCTGCATGTGCGCCTGGCGCGCTATCTGACCGATCTGGGTTTGTTTAATGAAGCCAGCCTTTCTTGTGCAGAAAGCCGGCAACTGCTTGAGTCAATGGCGCCAAGGGACCAAGCCGAGTTGGATTGGCGGCAGGAACTTGGTTTTTATCATGCGCTACATGGCCACATTCTAGCCATTCGGGGCGAGAACAACGCCGCATTGGAAAATGCGCGGGTGGCGCGATCACTGCTGCCGGCCGCCCACCTTCATGAGGCCTCGATTTTGGCCATCATCGCGGAAGCCCAATCACGTTTTGCCCTGGGCGAACATGCGGCAGCCGTGTCACTGCTGGTTGATGCGGCCGCACGCCTGCGCAGCGCGGGTGAGCTTTGGTTGCGTACGCGCGTTTTGAACGATCTCACCTTTCGCTTGCGCACGCGCAACGAGATGGCGCTTGTGAATCGCTACACGGAGGAGCGGCTACATCTATGTAAGCTCTTGGGCGATCAGCAGGGGATCGCACGGTGCCTACAGGATTTTGCTTTTACCGCCCTCTTTTCTGACAAGCCGAATATCAAGTTGGCGCAACAGTATATGAACGAGGTACTGGCTACCGGTGATGCGCTTCAAAATCCATTTTTGCGGGCGGATGCACTTTTAGGAATGGGACAGATTGCCTACTTTGCCCAACAGTGGCCAGCCGCGCGCCAACACTTGGAGCAGAGCTATGCAATCTACTATGAAACCGACGGACAGGCCGATATGGCCTTAAGCCGTCTGTGGTTAGGCGAGGTGGCGCTGGCAGAGGGCCACCTGCAGGAAGCGCAGCACCATTTTGGCGCCGTGCTCAACCACGCCTCAGTCGGGCAGACTGTAGCCGTCACGCTGTTGGCGCTTGAAGGGCTGGCCAAAACCTGTCTGCACCAGGGGCAGATCGAGCGGTCTATCGCCATACTAACCCTGATTGAGCGTCACCCCAATACGTGGGAGTTTGCGCGGGGGCGAATAAAAGAGATGTTGGGTGAACTGCAAACAGAGTTGCCGCATAAACAAATGGTTTTGGCCGCGCAACAGGGAGCAGACATGGAACTTGCCGAGGCCGTAGCATGGGGCAAAAACCTTTGACAACCGCAATATAGTTTACCTCATTTCAAATTAACACCATAGAGAACTTTTGCGGTAAAATTGGCGGTTATGGCTGACCATTCTGGGGCGACGCCCCTTTCGCAAATGAGCAATATGTCGTCAAATAATCCCTCGTATGTCACTGCCCAGGGCATAACCGGTGAAATCTGTCGCATTGTGGAGAGCGACTTGGCAATCGACACCATTGAGTCGCCGCGCGAGACGCAAAGTGCCGGCATTTTGGTGCTGCGGGGCCAGTTGCGCCGCGCCAGCGCCGAGGTCTTTCCGCGCTGGCTGCGCGAATTGACCCAGCGCGGATACACGCCGGTCTTGCGCAACGACCCGACTGGCGCCACGGCCGATCACGTCGTGCTGCGCATTATGAAGGGCGTGGCGCCCACGAGCGTGCAAAATCCGCTGATCAACCTGCTGCTCTTTGTTCTCACTGTATTCAGCACGCTGTTGATTGGCTCACTCAACGGGCCGGATCCGGTCATGATCGATGGGCGCGAATTTATTGTCGGTAGCTTTAGCGATCTGCTGCGCCTTTATCTTCATCAGTTTGCATCGGGCGGCTTTCTCGCTGGCTGGCCCTTTGCGACCACCCTGTTGAGTATTCTGCTGGCCCATGAATTTGGCCACTATTTTGCCGCTCGCTATCATAAAGTGGCCGTCACGCTGCCCTATTTTATCCCGCTGCCCCTGAGCTTTGGCACGCTGGGCGCGTTTATCCGCCTTAAAGAGCCCATTTCTGATCGGCGCAAGCTCTTTGATATTGGCGTTGCGGGTCCGCTGGCGGGGCTGGTGTTGGCCGTGCCGCTGCTTTTTGTAGGCCTGCGCCTAAGTCCAATAGACATTGTTCCGCCCGGTTCGGGTGGCTTTGTGGAGGGCAACAGCCTGCTCTACTATTTTGCCAAAGTGTGGACCTTTGGCCAGGCGCTGCCCAATCCGCTGACCGGTGAAGATGTGGTCATGGGGCAGGTCAACTTTGCGGCCTGGATCGGGCTGCTGGTGACGGCGCTTAACCTACTGCCGGTGGGCCAGTTGGATGGTGGCCACACCGTCTTTGCGCTCTTTGGCGAAAAGGCGCGCGTTATTAATATTGCCACCATGATAATTATGGGCGCTTTGGCCATTGCCGGTCTTTTTCCCATGTTGGGTGGGGTCGGCTTTTCGGGCTGGTTTGTCTGGCTGGGCTTGATTCTCTTTTTGATCGGCCCCTTCCACCCGCCGGCCCTAGATGACGTAACCGAGCTAGACAGCCGCCGCCGTCTGATTGGCTACTTTGTCATTTTGGCCTTTATTATTACCTTTGTACCAACGCCGTTTCGACCCATATGAACGTGGCGGGATAACAAGGTGACCGGGTGACATGGTGTTCGATGGCTGAGCTTGTCGAAATCACTCCGCCACTCCGTCACCTGGCGACCCCGCCACCTTATCCAATAACCGAATAAATTGCTTGTTTCGAATAATCTCCAATAGCATCGAAGAGGAATTGTGAACGTGTCAAATCAACCCCCAACCATGCAAGAAGTGATCCAGCGTCTTCATAAATACTGGGCCGATCAGGGCTGCACCATTTGGCATCCCTATAGCGAAAAGGTGGGGGCAGGCACGATGAATCCGGCCACCGTGTTGCGTGTGCTGGGACCCGAACCGTGGAACGTGGCCTACGTCGAACCATCGTATCGTACCGATGACGGGCGCTATGGTGAAAACCCCAACCGCATGCAGATGCACAACCAGTATCAGGTCATCCTCAAGCCCGATCCAGGCAATCCGCAAGAGCTTTATTTGGGCAGCCTGGAAGCCATTGGGCTAGACCGCAACCGCCACGATATCCGCTTTGTGGAAGACAACTGGGAATCCCCGGCGCTGGGCGCTTGGGGGTTGGGCTGGGAGGTGTGGCTGGATGGCCAGGAGATCACCCAGTTTACCTATTTCCAGCAGGCGGGCAGTCTGCCCCTGGAGCCGGTCAGTGTAGAGATCACCTACGGGCTGGACCGCATTGTCATGTACCTGCAAGAGAAAACGCAGGTGTGGGACATTGACGTAGATGGTCAGCACACCTTTGGTGAACTCTATCTGGGGCCAGAGGTGGAGCATTGCGTCTATAATTATGAAGTGGCCGATGTGGAGCGGCTCAAGCTGCTCTTTGACATCTATCATGCCGAGGCTCAATCGTGCATCGACCGCGGGCTGACCGTACCCGCCCACGATTTTGTGCTGCGCCAAAGCCACACTTTTAATCTGATGGATTCGCGCGGGGCCGTGGGCGTGACCGAGCGCGCCAAAATGTTTGGCCAAATGCGGCGTCAGGCCCGCGCCATTTCGGAACTGTATATTGCCCAGCGCGAGCGCGAAGAGTTTCCCTGGCTGCATGCAGAAAACGGCAAAAGCAATGGCGTCGCCGCCGTGGCGGCCCCATCGTCGAATCCCGGCCCCCTGACCACCGAGCCGCAATCCTTCTTGTTGGAAATTGGCTCTGAAGAGCTGCCCGCCGCCGATGTGGTGTATGGACTGGAGCAGCTCCACGACAAGATGACTCAGCTGCTGGCCGACCACAAGTTAACCTATGAGGCGCTGGAGGTAAATGGAACGTGCCGTCGCCTGGTGGCTTATGTGCGTGGGTTGGCTGCCAAACAGCCAGATGAAGTGGTGGAGAAACGTGGCCCCGCCCTGGATCGGGCTTATGATGCTGATGGCGCCGCCACCAAAGCTGCCCAGGGTTTTGCCCGCGGTCAAGGTGTGGATGTGACCGAACTGGTGACCAAAGACAACTATGTGTATGCCGTGCAGCAGGTGACGGGCAAGCCCACCGCCGAAGTGCTGCCCCAATTGGCCGTTGAACTGCTGGACAGCCTGCGTTGGGGCAAGTCCATGCGCTGGAACAGTTCCGGCATTGCCTTTTCGCGGCCGCTGCGCTGGCTGTTGGCGCTCTATGGCGACCAGATTGTCCCCTTCACCTGGGCCGACGTCACCAGCGGGCGCAATAGTCGCAAACCGCGGTTCGCCGAGCTAGATGGCAACAGCTTTGGCGCCTTTGCCGTGACGCATAGCGATGACTATTTTGCCGCCGTGGCTGCTCAAGGCGTGGTGCTCAAAAGAGACGAACGGCGCGCCATGATCGCTCAGATGGTGCAGGAGACGGTGGCCACCGTCCACGGCGTCAATCCAGAAGAGCCGGCGCTATTGGAAGAAGTGACCGATCTGGTCGAAGCGCCGCAGGCCGTGCTGGGCCAATTTGAGCAGCGCTTCCTGAAGCTGCCGTCACCGGTGCTGGTGGCCGTCATGAAAAAGCACCAGCGCTACTTTCCGGTCATTCATCTGTCGGGCGACATGTTGCCCTACTTTGTAACCATTGCCAACAGCAATGGCCTGGCCCATCCCGAAGTGGTCAAGGCCGGTAACGAAGGCGTCATCCGCGCCCGCTATGCCGACGCCGAATTCTTTTACCGGCAGGACACGCAGAAAAAGCTGGCCGACTTTACGCCCGACCTGGCCACGCTGACCGTGCATGAAAAGCTGGGTTCCATGTTGGACCGCGTGCAGCGGCTGCAAAAGCTGGCGCCACAGGTGGGCCAAATGCTCAACGCTTCTGCGGCAGAGCAGGCGACCATTAGCCGCGCCGCCGCCTTGAGCAAGTCCGATTTGGTCACCTCAATGGTGGTGGAGATGACCAGCTTGCAGGGCATTATGGGAGAAATTTACGCCAAGGAGAGCGGCGAACCGGCGGCCGTGGGACAGGCCATCCGTGAACACTATCTGCCGCGCTCGGCGGGCGACGCCAACCCCGCTTCGCTGTCTGGCCTGGCTTTGAGCTTAGCCGACAAGCTGGATAGCCTGATCGGCCTCTTTGCCGTGGGCGCCATCCCCACCGGCAGTGCGGATCCCTTTGGGTTGCGGCGGGCCGCGCTGGGTGTGGTCTATAATCTGCTGGCGGCTGAAGCTGATTTTAGCGTGCGCGCCGCGTTGGTCAGCGCGGCGGCGCTGCAACCGGTGGCGGTGTCGGATGAGAGCCTGGCCGAAACACTCACGTTTGTGGAGCGGCGCTTGCAGGGCGTCTTGTCTGAAATGGGCTTTGCCCACGATGTGGTGGAAGCCGTGCTGTCTGTGCGCGGCGACAATCCCTATTTGGCTCAACGCGCCTGTGCGGCTCTGAGTGAATTGGTCAGCCAGCCCTGGTGGAGCGATGCTTTTACGGCTTACGCCCGCTGTGCGCGCATTACGCGCTCGGTGGAGGCAGAATTTGCGCTGGATACCGCCGCTTATGAAGAGCAGGTGGAGACAGAGTTGCATCAGGCTTATGAAGCCGCAGCCGATGCGTTGCACGCCAGCACTCAGCCCGCTGCCGAACTGGGGGTACAATTGCAAGCGCTGCAAGGGCCAATCAACGCCTTTTTTGACAGCGTACTTGTCAACGCCGAAGACGAGCGTGTGCGCCGGGCCCGCCTGGCGCTGGTGCAGCGAATTGCTGCTCTGCCCGCCAACATTGCAGACCTGAGCAAGCTACAAGGATTTTAAGTATTCAACGCCAAATGCAAAGAGCGGCATCCTCAGGATGCCGCTCTTTGCATTTGGCGATTTTACTTTATTGTGTTCATTAGCGGCCAGATTCTCAAGGCCAACCAACTCAAAATCGCAATCACTTGAATCATAAAAGTAAGGGCCAATACAGCACTTTTACTCATATTTATCTCCAACTGATGATGCTATGTGGTCATAACATAGCCTGAACTGATTCTATCCGAAGGGCGTCAAGCTTGCTCGGCGACTGCCCACCTAACGAAAAACGATTTTTTGCGTAAGTGTATGGTCCGAATTTGAACCAGAAACAAACAAAATCGTAAATAAAAAGACCCATCACCATTGATGAGCCTTTCTAACAATGTCCCGTAGGACACAAGTATTAACATTTCGGAGGAACCTACTTTATTTATCGGGTTAAATGGTCGTTATCCTTCGCTCGGCCTAATAGTCGGTCCTCTGCCGTAGTGTGGTTACGAGCCCCCGCTCTCTCTTTTGCGCGGCCGTCAATTGATAGAATATGCTCAGCATGATCCCTTACGGCAACGCCAGCAGCACTTCGGAATTGGCCGGAGCCTGGGTGAGAAAGCCGCCGCTAATGCGCACGTGATATGCTACATTACTGTTGGCGTTGTTGTCGATCACCAGCGTATAAGGCCCTTTGCCCGATGCATCAAAGGTGGCGCGCAGCTTACCTGGATCAGCGTCGTACGGAACGGGGGCGCCGGTGGCAATATTTACATCCACAGGACGCGCCCCGCTGATCACCCGCCGCAGACCATCCTCATCCAGCACCCAAAAATTGGGCGGATTCACCGATAGTTCGGCTGCGGTCAGCGCATAGGCCAGCGTAACTTGCACGCGACCATTGGCAATGGTGGGCTCCAGCCCGTAATAGTGGTGCTGATATGGCAAGCTGAACTGATTTTCCAGCTCAATGGTGCGCTGATTGGTGGGTCCACTGGCCGCGGCGCTGGTGCGGATCACGCTGCCGTCCGTTGTGGACGACGCGTTCTCTGCCACCGTTGCCGCGCTGTTGAGCGCTGAGGGTTCGACGACGGATGGTCCAACCATTGATGGTTCATCCTCGCCGGTTTCTGCCGGTGTTGTTGTTCCATTGCCTTGGGCATTTTGGATGGCCGCATATTCAATCTGTGCCGCCTGCGCTTCGTTGGTCTGTCCATATTGGTCTACCAGCACGGCTTGCGATGCCGTCATCTGATAATTAACGGGCAGGGCCGCTCGATTGGAAATCACCACCGTGTAAGGGCCGCGCCCGCCCGCTTGAAAACCGGCCAACAGTTCGTTGGGCTTATCGGGATAAGGGGACGGAAAGCCAACCGCAATATTGACGTTCTCGGGCCGGTCGCCGTGAACCAGACGCCGAAAGCCATCTTCGTTCAGCACGTAAAAGTTGACGTTGTAATCGAGCGCGGGTTCATTGAGCGGTCCATATTGCATATCGAGCGCAACAATGCTATTGGCAGCGTCGGGCACAATGCTTAGGTAATGTTGATCCAGCCCGGCATCCAGAGAGCTGGTGACGCGCAGCGCCCGCACCGCGGGATAGGGAAGCGCCGCGGCGGCTGGTGCGGATGCCGCCGTCTCTGTAGTCGGTGCCGTGGAAACAAAGGCCTTTTCCGGTGCAGCAACCGGCATGCCGGCGTTGGTGGCCTGCCCAATCTCGTCAATCAGCGTGCCGCCTTCCACCACCAGCGTATAGTTTACAATTTGGGCCGCATTGTTGTAGACAATTACTGTGTACTCGCCGCGCCCGGAATCTTGGAAAGAGGCTTGCAGCTTGTTGCCCACGCGGTCATAAGGCACGCTGCCGCCGCTGGCAATGCTGGCCTGCTCAATATTGGCCCCGGCAAGATAGCGACGCAGGCCATCTTCCGTTAAAACCGCAAAGTTAATCAAACCGCTCAGCGCGCGCTCGGAGCGTGGTTCATAGGCCAGCGTCACTACTACTTCGCTGTCGCGAATGGTGGGCGCCAGGCCAAAATAGTGTTTAGCCGACGGCTGAAGTAATATTCCCTCAAGCGCATTGGTGCGCAGCGCCGTGGCCTGTGCGTGAACAGCATATTGATGACCGCCCAGCGCCATGGCTGTGAAACCGCAGATACCAAAGGCAATAAAGAGAACAACTTTTTTCCAAAATACCGGCATTTGTCTTATCATAGTCTCTCCAAAGTGATTGGATTTATGCTAATTATTTCATATTACTCTAACAAACAGCCTCAATAAATCAATAGGACAAAAGTCATGTTTGGCGGAGCAAAAATTGCATCACGCGATGTCCTATAGATCCATACGCGAGACCATTATCATATCCATTTTAGCGCGCCATGTCCAACAGATTAACAGACCGCAAAATTCAGATTAGCACCTTTGGCGCGCTCCAAGTTGTGCGGGCGGGAAAAAGGGTGGAAGAGAGCGATTGGCATACCCGGCAGGCGCGTCAACTCCTCAAGATCCTGATCACCGAGCGACCGCGTCCGGTCTCCACCGACCGCCTCATCGAAATTCTCTGGCCAGAGAGCGCCATGAGTGCGGCTTCCACCACATTGCGCAGCGCCATCAATGCCCTGCGCAATGTGTTAGAGCCCGACCGCCCCAATCGCGCCCCCTCCCGCTACATCATTACGCAGACGCCGGGCTACGCTTTCGCCCTCCATGAAGACATCTGGCTGGATGTAGAGGCGTTTGAAGCCGCGTTGGATGCCGCTCCATCTGCCACCTCCTCGAATGCCCAAGATCATCTGGAAGAGGCTATTGCCCTATATCAGGATGATTATCTGGCCGGTGATCCCTATGCGGACTGGGCGCAGGCAGAGCGCGAACGCTTGCGCGAACGCTATTTTGCCGCCCTGTTGCAGCTGGCGGCGTTGCAGGCGGGGGACGGCCAATTTGCCGCCGCCATTGCCCATTGCCGCCGCATTCTGGCGCGTGACGAGGTGCGCGAAAATGCCTATCAGGCGCTCATGCGCTATCAGGCTGAATCGGGCGACAGCGCCGGCGCGCTGCTCACCTATGAGCG